>JBARUU010000052.1:0-51483 GCA_049645925.1 Desulforhopalus sp. | reverse complement strand
CAGATAAGCACCCTTTAAAACAGGGTGCTTATCTGCGACGCCATCTAACATTGTATGTTTTTTCGAACGAATCAAAATTAATGATCACCACCCCGGTTTTCATCTTATCCGGGTTGGGGTCCATGTTTCCTGCCATTCACCACTCCTTGAAATATCCTCCCTCATTGATATTATATACTCAGTCATAGCCTGAATTTCTCATGACTTTTTGGCACGATCTTAAACGAGCTGTTATCTATTACATAGCAGAAATCTGATTTCTGGACAGAGTGTTTAAGGCTTTGTACCCCAGAAGCCACCCTTCGGGCGAACAGATTTTACCGCATCCGAAGTCTCACTGCGTTCGCTTATCTGCTTTGTTGTAGGGAAATTGCGATAGAGTACTATAGCTTCTTGTCCTGCAACTCTCAGCTACGGCAATCTTTGTTCGTGAGAAATCCGGGATAGCTCTATTTTTGACAGTCATTTTTCGCATTCCCCGAACAGTCAAAAAGAAGGAATACCGATGATGCAGCATAACTGTAACGGTCCGGTGCTGATTGTTGAAGACGATCCCAACACAGCAGCTCTGGTGCAGACATACCTTGAACGCGATGGTTTTCAGACTATCAAAGCCGCTGACGGTGAAACTGCGCTGCGGTTAGCAAAAAAACACCATCCTGGTTTTGTCATACTGGATGTCATGCTGCCGCACCTCGATGGTTGGGAAGTATGCAGACAGTTAAGGACCTTCTCCGACATCCCCATCCTCATGCTGACTGCCAGGGAAGAAGAAATCGACCGGGTAACAGGCCTCTCGCTCGGCGCCGATGATTATGTGGTGAAACCGTTCAGTCCCAGAGAGCTGGTGGCAAGAGTGAAAGCTATACTGAGAAGAGTGCGACCGGCAGAACCGGATCACCATGAGCTGCTGAGGTGCAATGGGCTGATCGTTGAGCCGGAAAAACACAGGGTGCGACTGGATGACACCCCGGTAAACCTGACCGGCTCTGAATACAAACTCCTCTGCGCCCTGATGCGTGCTCCCGGTCGAGTTTTTTCCCGCCCGGAACTCCTTAACCAATTTTATCACTATGGAGAAACCGTGGTTGACCGGGTTATCGACGTGCATATCGGCAATCTCAGGCAGAAAATAGAAAAAAATCCAGCACAACCGAAATTTATCCTCACAGTGCGTGGATTCGGCTATAAATTTTCTGAATGCGAGGAGCAATGAACCTTATACGAAACCGGCTGCTCTGGAAACTGCTGCTGATCACCGTGGTGCCGGTAATCGCTGTTATCATACTGGTTATCTGGCTGGCAATCGATCAACTCGCTGCTAAATATTTTATGGCCCTGATGAAAAAATATGAAGTGTCCCCAACCGATATTCACCAGATGTTTCTCACCTCAATCCACTACTACCTTATCTGGGCGAGTCTTGCCGCACTGGGACTCGCCTTTCTGCTGAGCTTTCTCCTTACCAGACGTGTCCTCCAACCCTTGTCACAAATGAACAATATCACCAGAGATATTGCCGCAGGCGATTTTCATGCCCGCGTCGATGTTGTAACCCGGGATGAAGTGGGGCAGCTGGGTCTCGCCTTTAACCGTATGGCGGATTCGCTCGAACGCATTGAGCAACTGAGAAAAAACATGGTAGCAGACGTAGCCCACGAACTGCGGACGCCGCTCACCAATCTTCGGGGTTATCTGGAAGCACTCAATGACAAGGTTATCGAACCATCTCCGCAAACCTTGAAGATGCTGCAGGAAGAGAATCTGCGACTGGTGCACCTGGTGGACAGCCTACAGCAACTTGCCCGCGCCGATGCAGCCAGGGCTTACCTGCAGCGGGAAAAGCTCAATCCGGCCATTGTGCTGAAACAAATTCTTGGCCTCTACAGTACCGGGTTCCAGGAAAAAAATATAACCGTAACAACCCATTTCGAGGATGGCCTTGCGGTGGCTGCCGATCGGGATAAACTCCTGCAGGCTTTTCGTAATCTGCTAGAAAACAGTCACAAATACACTCCGCACAACGGTTTTGTTGAAATTACCATGTCCGATGGTACACGGGAGGTGGAAATCCGCTTCACCAATAGCGGCCCTGGAATAGACAGGGCTGACCTTCCCTTCATTTTCGAACGGTTTTTTCGTGCTGAAAGATCCAGGTCGCGGGATGCAGGCGGAGCCGGAATTGGCCTGTCCATCACCAAAGAGCTTATCGAAGCCCATGGCGGTAGAGTGGGGGCCGAAAGTTCCAAGGGACGCACCTCCATCTGGCTCACTCTGCCAATCGGATGACCGGGGTTTCTTTACACAATCTTTACAACTCCTTTAAACCGGTTTTACATTGATGTCCTATTGTCATGGGAAGGGAAGGCAGTTATCCCGACCTCTTTTCTTTTTATCGGGATCAACCTCCTGTAACAACCACTCTGGAGGAAAGGCAATGAAAAAATATCATTATGTAATTATTGCTATGGTTATCGCCCTGCTTACAGCAGGTGTGATTGCAGGCAACAGTAGCCAGGATAAACAGCCGCCGTCAAAAGATATGGTGCAGATTACCGAGACTGCTCTGTTTGCCGGAGGATGCTTCTGGTGCATGGAAAAGCCCTTTGAAGTTCTCAACGGGGTCATTTCAGTCACTTCAGGCTATGCCGGTGGCACAACAGAAATGCCAACGTACAGGAATTACGGTGCGGGCGGCCATATCGAAGTGGTGCAGATTATCTACGACCCGGCAAAAATTTCTTTCGAAAAACTCCTCGATACATTTTGGCGACAAATAGATCCAACCGACAGTGGAGGCCAGTTTGTTGACCGGGGCCATGAATACAGCTCCGGCATCTTTTATTACAATAAGCAACAGAAAGAATCGGCCGAGACTTCGAAACGCAAACTGGAACAGAGCACCATCTTCACAAAACCAATTGTGACTCCGATCATCGCCGCACCTGAGTTTTGGCCAGCTGAAGAGTATCATCAGGATTATTACAAAAAGAATCCTATCCGTTACAGCATTTATCGTGGCGGTTCCGGTCGCGATGCCTTTTTAAATAAGTACTGGCAGGGAAAAGAAATATCATCAACCATTAAGAGTGATACGAAAAATCTTCGCAACCTACTCACCCCACTCCAATATAAAGTGACCCAGGAGGACGGCACGGAACCCCCTTTTAACAATGAGTACTGGGACAACAAGAAACCTGGTATCTACGTTGATATTGTCTCCGGCGAACCACTTTTCAGCTCCCTCGACAAATTCACATCAGGAACCGGCTGGCCGAGTTTTTCGCGTCCGCTGGTCACAGAAAATATCATTGAACGAAAAGATATGAGCTGGCTCATGACCAGGACGGAGGTTCGCTCCAGGAATGCAGACTCGCATCTTGGCCATATTTTCAAAGACGGTCCGCAACCAACCGGCCTGAGATACTGTATCAATTCCGCATCACTGCGATTTATTCCGGCGGATGAGCTCACTGAAAAAGGATACCAGGAGTTCGCAGACCTTTTCCGCAAGTGAAATATCCGGGTTAGTGGTCTACAATTCTCAAACGGAGAGTGAACATAGCCACAGCTTTCTTTACGTTTTCAGAAGGTTGCTTAATCTTTTAAGTGAGAGCGCGGGGTTTTCCGAACCGTGTCAGCGGTAACAGTTCAACAGCCAGGATGCTGGCGAGGATCAACACTCCTCCGGAGAGCTGCAGAAGGGATAGTCGCTCTCCTAAAATAATCATCCCACCCAGAGCCGCAAATACGGTTTCAGAGCTGAGAATTATTGCCGCATCAGCAGCAGGAGTGAACCGCTGTCCGACCACCTGAAGAGTAAAAGCCATTCCCACGGAAAAAATCCCGATATAACAGATGCCCCAGCCGGCGCCGATTATTTGCTCAAGGCTTGGCGATTCAACCAAAAAACCAAGGAACAGGCCGACGATACCACTCACCAGAAACTGTATAAAAGCCACAACCAGCGGTGCCCGGGTTCTTGAAGCCAGAATCCCGACCAGCATGACATGGGTAGCCCAGAATACCGTGCTTGAAATAACCCACAAATCGCCTGCTGCGAGCTGTACTTCCTGTGCGCCGCTTAAAATATAGGTACCAAAAAAACAGCAGATGGAAGCGGGCCAGATTGAAAAATGAACCTTTCTTCTCAGAATAATCAGGCCAAGTACCGGGACAAGGGGAACATAGAGCGCAGTCAGAAAACCGGAATTGGTTACAGTTGTACGAAGAATTCCGTGCTGTTGCAGGGCAGCTGCAGTAAAAAGGACACAACCGGTTACGATCATCCCCAGCCAGTCAGAAGATTCAAACTTCCGCTCCGTTCGGTCTACCCGCAGAAACTGCCTGCAGGCAAAAGGCAACACTACCAGAGCGCCAACCAGGAAACGGCAGCCGGTAAAACTGATGGTGCCCAACTCTCCCGTACCTATCTGCTGTATCACAAAACTGCTGCCCCAGATAACTGCCGCCAGGGTCAGTAAAAGATTTGCCTGTAAACGATTCATTATTCTCCATACCAGCTTACGCTCACCACAATCACCGCACACACACTATCATCACAACAAACACCCGGCAGCATTACGATCCGTCGGCAGTATACAGATAAACAGTGATTTTACAAGTACGGCTGTCGTCTCTTCTTTTTGCCTTCACATTCACTTTTTTCCTTTATAGGTGCTTTTTTCTTTCATATGAAATACAAATTGACTTTCTCGAACCTTCAATGAATAATGAACAGCTGACGAGCACCTTCCGATTAACCAGAACAATGCGGGAACAGTGTCATGGACATTCTATCCGAGCGGCAAAACAGGATTCTTGTACTGGCAAGGGAAAACGGCAGAGTGGACGTCGAAAAGCTGTCCAGTACCTTTAAAGTCTCCGCCCAGACCATCCGGAAAGACCTGAACGAGCTCTGCGACAAACAGTTGTTGCAACGAATACATGGCGGCGCCATTGTTGGTTCAGGAATCGAAAATGTCAGTTATGAGGCCAGGCATCTCCTCGCCCCCGCTTCCAAAAAAGCTATCGGTCAGCTTGCTGCCGGACTGATTCCTGACAACAGTTCTCTCCTCATCAACATCGGTACAACGACTGAACAGGTTGCCCACTCCCTGTGCAATCACCGTGGTCTGCTGGTCATCACAAATAATATCAATGCCGTTGAGATCATGAAAAATTTCCTTGGTGTTGAACTGATCATTGCCGGCGGTCAGGTCCGTCGTTCCGATGGCGGTATTATTGGTGTTGCGGCTGTTGATTTTATCAATCAGTTTAAGGTCGATTATGCGGTTATCGGTGTTTCTGCCATCGACGAAGACGGTTCTCTCCTTGACTACGATTATCGTGAGGTCCGCGTCGCACAGGCTATTATCAATAATGCCCGTCATGTCATCCTGGTCACCGATATAATGAAACTCGAACGAAGCGCTCCAATCCGGATCGGCCATATATCCCAGATAAACACCATAGTGATCGACGCAAACTTGCCTGAAAAACTGCAGGATATATGCTCCGAAAACGGCGTCGAGGTCATCATCGCCAAGCCTTGAGGGTTGACCGCTGTCAACGCTTGTAATGAGTATTACGAAAATGTATACCCGGGCAACCTTTTCACTTGCCTCAATATTTTATTTCGGTTAATTATCAATTATGCTTGCGTTCGAAAGCACTTATTGCCAAACCTGAAACCAACCCAAGAGAAGCATCAACCTGCCATTGAGTACCGGTTATGGAGACTCCTGTTGTCGATTTAGCGATTATTGGTGGTGGCATCAACGGTTGTGGCATCGCCCGCGACGCCGCCGGAAGGGGACTTTCCGTCTTTCTCTGTGAGAAGGACGATCTTGCCAACGGCACGTCGTCACGATCAACGAAACTCATTCACGGCGGACTCAGATATCTGGAGTATTACCAATTTCGTCTTGTTCGTGAAGCCCTTCGCGAACGTGAAGTACTTCTCAATGCTGCACCGCACATAATCTGGCCCCTGCGCTTCATCCTCCCACACCATAGAGGGTTGCGCCCTGCCTGGCTCATCCGACTCGGCCTCTTTCTCTATGATCACATCGGCGGCAGGAAAATCCTGCCCGGCACCACCAGCGTCAACCTCCTTACGGATGAGGCAGGAGCAGTACTCAAAAAAAATTTCAATAAGGGTTTTGAATACTCCGACTGCTGGGTCATTGACAGTCGTCTGGTGTTGCTTAACGCCATGGATGCTGCTGAGAAAGGTGCCATAATCAGGACCCGGGCCCCCCTGCAGTCCGCAACTCGAAAAGGAGGCACCTGGCACCTTAAGGTTCTCGACAAAGCAAGTAACGAGGAATTCAAGGTCGAGGCAAAAGTTGTGGTCAACGCCTCCGGTCCCTGGCTTGACAATTTGATGGACCATATTTCCCACAGTAAAACGGAAGAGCGTATTCGCATGGTAAAGGGCAGCCATATTATTGTCCAAAAGCTCTTTGACCACCAGCGCGCTTATATTTTCCAGAATGCTGACGGTCGAATCATTTTTGCAATCCCATACGAAAACGAATTCACCCTGATCGGCACCACCGACCAGGATTTCACCGGCGACCCAGACATGGTGGAGATCAGCCCTGAAGAGACCGAATATCTGTGCAAAGCTGCATCAGAATATTTTTGTCAAGAGATTGGCGGTGCAGATGTTATCAGCAGTTTCTCCGGTATTCGTCCTCTTTTTGACGATGGTAAGGGCGAGGCAAAAGCTGCAACCCGCGACTATGTTTTAAAGCTCGATACCGGAAAAAACGAGGCCCCTCTTCTTTCCATCTTCGGTGGCAAAATCACCACTTATCGCAAACTTGCCGAATCAGTTCTTGAAAAAATCTCTCCTTTTCTGCCCCAAATGGGGAGAGAGTGGACCGAACAGTGCCATCTCCCAGGTGGTGATTTCGATCCAGGCAACTTTGACATAGAGGTAGAGAACCTCATGAACCGGTGCCCGGTTTTAAAGAGAGAACTGGCCATACGTCTGTTCAGGGCCTACGGCAGCTGCTCCCATGAGATGACCAGTACAATAAGGGATAAAGGTGATATGGGCCCATTGTTCGGTCATGACCTCTATGGTTTTGAAGTCGACTACCTTATCGCTCGTGAATGGGCTCTGTGTGCGGAGGATGTGCTCTGGCGGCGCACGAAACTGGGACTTTTCCTGTCCGCTGCGGAAACGGAAGCCCTGGATATGTATATCAAAAAGAAAGTATCGGTAAAAAACCCTTCCTTACCGATCACCGATGAGGAGAAGTAATGCAGCTTGAGTTACAGAACGTTAGCAAGAAAGTCGGCAGGGAATTCCATATCTCCGACGTGTCACTCACCTTCGAGCCGGGTACCCTGAATATCCTTCTCGGTCCTACGCTTTCAGGCAAGACATCACTGATGCGTCTTATGGCGGGGCTGGATCAGCCAACGTCCGGGTCCGTTCATTTTGCTGGTCAGGATGTCACCGGTGTTCCGGTTCAAAAACGTAATGCGGCAATGGTTTATCAGCAGTTTATCAACTACCCGAACCTGACGGTATTTGAAAATATCGCCTCCCCTCTGCGTATCGCCGGGGTTTCCGCACCGGAAATAAAAAAGAGGGTTGCAAAGGTTGCTGAGCTTTTAAAACTCGACAATATGCTCACACGATCCCCCCAGGAACTCTCCGGCGGCCAACAACAACGTACCGCACTGGCCAGGGCCCTGGTTAAGGAAGCTGACCTGGTGCTTCTTGATGAACCGCTGGCTAACCTCGACTATAAGCTGCGCGAAGAACTCCGTGAGGAACTGCCCCGTATCTTTTCGGAAACCGGCTCAATTTTCGTTTACGCTACCACTGAACCTTCCGAAGCACTGCTTCTCGGGGGCAACACGGCATCCCTTCACCAAGGCAGAGTCAGCCAGTTCGGCCCCACCATTGAAGTATTTTCCCGGCCACAAAACCTTGTCACCGCCCAGACTCTTTCCGATCCACCATTGAACATCCTGCCGGTGACCAAGCTCAATAACAGGATGCTGTTCAAGAGCCATGTGGAAATTCCGGTTCTTGGAAAACTGCCGCTACTACCGGACGACGACTATACTATCGCCTTCAGGCCGCACCATCTCTACCTGCACCAAACATCAGAGATGGCAATTGCCGTCAAAGCCAAAGTAGTGGTAACGGAGATAACCGGTTCGGAGAGCTATGTCCATGTTGATGTAGCCGGGATTCGCTGGGTACTTCTGGCATCCGGCATTCATAACTTCGATGTTCACGAAACAATCGAAATATTCATGGACCCCAGTCAATTCTATGTATTCGACAGAAACGACTCTTTGGTCGTGACGCCGGAAAACGTTGCCGACGTTTAGTACTTTGCAGTGTATTTTTCTGGGTTTTTTCAGGAAAGCAATCTGTAAGGCACTTGCACCCCTCAAGGGGGTACTAAAAAAGAGCCCCGGCTTTTCCCCCAAATTCAGGGGATAGAAGGAGATTTCAATGGCCAACATAACCTTAAAAGATATTGCTCACTCATATACAGGAGCATCGGACAACCCGGATGATTACGCCCTCAAAAAGCTTAATCTGACATGGCGTGACGGGGGAGCGTATGCTCTCCTTGGCCCATCCGGCTGTGGGAAGACAACCCTGTTAAATATTATTTCCGGCCTGCTGATCCCAACGAAGGGGCAGGTTCTTTTCAATGACGACGATGTAACGGGGCTGCCTACCGAGCGGCGCAACATTGCCCAGATCTTCCAGTTTCCGGTAATATATGACACCATGACGGTGTTTCAGAATCTGGCGTTTCCCTTAAAAAACAGAGGGCGCACCAAAACAGAAATCGAGCCGAGAGTTATCGAACTTGCCCAAATGCTTGGACTGGAAAAGGATCTCTATACCAAGGCCCAGCACCTGACGGCCGATGCCAAACAGAAGATCTCTCTTGGCCGGGGCCTGATCCGGCAGAGCGTCAATGCCATTTTATTTGACGAACCACTTACTGTCATTGATCCACAACTAAAATGGGAACTGCGTTCTCAGCTTAAGTATCTGCACAAGCAGTTTGGTTTCACCATGATCTATGTCACCCATGACCAGACCGAGGCCTTGACCTTCGCCGACGAGGTGATTGTTATGTACGAGGGCGAAATCGTCCAGGTCGGCACCCCCGAGGCCCTGTTTGAGAGACCGGAACATACTTTCGTCGGCTATTTTATCGGCTCTCCCGGAATGAATATCGTCCCCTGCGAGCTGCATGGCAACAAAGCGCTCATTAAAGGACATGAGATCACTCTCGACTGCCAGTATAAAGAGCAGTCTTCTTCCGCCAAAATCGAGGTCGGCATTCGTCCTGAATATCTCAGCCTCGCTCAGCCGCAGGAAAAAGGCTTACCGGTACACATCGTCAAGGTCGATGATATCGGCCGACACAAAATCGCCCGGGTTGCCCTCAACGACCATGAATTCCATGTGGTCATGCCAGAGATTTCCGGTATGACCGGAGACCAGGCATCCCTGGTGTTCGATACCGCTCATACCAATATCTATGTCAACGATCATCTTATTGCAGGAGAAAAACCATGATAGCCAAACAGACAAATCAAAAAGCATGGTTCATGGTTCTGCCGGTTTTTCTTGTAGTAGCTTTCAGTGCCGTCATCCCACTGATGACCGTGGTTAACTACTCGTTTCAGGACACCTTCGGCAGTAACCAGTTTTTCTGGGTTGGTATGGACTGGTTTAGAGATCTGATTCATTCGGAACGCTTTCATGATGCGTTTTTTCGACAGCTGTTATTTTCCGGCATCATCCTGGCCATTGAAGTCCCCCTGGGTATCATGATCGCCCTGGCCATGCCGAAAAAAGGATGGGGCGTGCCTGTCTGTCTCATTTCCATGGCACTTCCCCTGCTCATCCCCTGGAACGTGGTCGGCACTATCTGGCAGATCTTCGGCAGGGTCGACATCGGTCTGCTCGGCCATACCCTGGCATCGTTTGGCATCGATTATAACTATACCCAGGACCCGCTCGCCGCCTGGATCACCATCATCGTCATGGACGTCTGGCACTGGACAAGTCTTGTTGTTCTTCTCGCCTACGCGGGGCTCTGCTCCATCCCCGACGCGTATTACCAAGCGGCAAAAATCGATGGTGCCTCCAGGATTTCAGTATTCAGGTATATTCAGCTGCCAAAGATGCAGCGGGTACTGCTCATTGCAATCCTGCTTCGGTTTATGGACAGCTTCATGATCTACACCGAGCCCTTCGTTATTACCGGCGGCGGCCCCGGCAACTCGACGACATTCATGTCCATCGACCTGGTGAAGATGGCCATCGGTCAGTTCGATCTCGGCCCTGCAGCCGCTATGTCCCTTGTCTATTTTCTCGTTATTCTCCTGCTCAGCTATGTCTTCTACACGGTAATGAGCAATATAGGCGAAGAAAGCTCAAATGGAGGTGCCTGATATGCGCTTGAAATGGCTCATTCCTGCAATCTATATTTTTTTCCTGTTGTTGCCGATCTACTGGCTGGTCAACATGAGTCTGAAGACCAATAATGAGATCTTGTCGATCTTCAGCCTCTGGCCGCACAACCTGACTTTTGACAACTACAGGGTGATCTTCACCGACGCCTCCTGGTATTCGGGTTATATTAACTCCATGATCTACGTCTCCATTAACGTGGTCATCTCGGTTACCTTCGCGCTCCCTGCGGCCTATGCTTTTTCCCGGTATTCCTTTGTCGGTGACAAGCACCTGTTTTTCTGGCTGTTGACCAACAGAATGGCACCACCGGCGGTATTCGCCCTGCCGTTTTTTCAACTCTATTCGTCGATCGGTCTTTTTGATACCCATATTGCCGTGGCCATTGCCCATTGTCTCTTTAACCTGCCGCTGGCCGTCTGGATACTTGAGGGCTTCATGTCCGGTATCCCAAAAGAGATTGATGAGACCGCCTTTGTTGATGGCTATTCCTGGCCCCGGTTCTTTGTAAAGATCTTCATTCCCAATATTGCCTCGGGAATCGGCGTCACCGCCTTTTTCTGTTTTATGTTCTCCTGGGTCGAGCTCCTTCTGGCCAGAACCCTTACAGCGGTAAATGCCAAGCCGATTTCAGCCATCATGACCCGAACCGTCTCTGCTTCGGGGCTCGACTGGGGGGTACTTGCAGCAGCCGGTGTTTTGACCATCGTACCGGGTGCACTGGTTATCTGGTTTGTCCGTAACCACATTGCCAAGGGATTTGCCCTTGGACGTGTTTAGTGATGTAGAAATTATTTTCTTATCTTTCCCAAGAAAATAATTTCGTGACTGAACTTATCCCGCGCTTTTCAGCGGGGCTAGTGACGTAGAAATGAGCTTACACCCCTCAAGGGGGTACCGAAAAGAGTCCCGCGCTTTTTAGCGGGGCTAAAGGAGAACAGCCATGAATCTTAACTGGATGGCGTGGACCAAGCCTACTGCAGCTTTTTTTATTATAATTTTCTGTCTACTTGTAGCTATGACCGTCTGGGAGATGAAAAGTCCCGGCGGCGCCCCGCGGCGTGGGATCCTGCGTTTTGAAACCACCAGGGGAGACCGTCTTTTCGTCTCTCTTCTGGGATCCGCCTATATTCACATTATCTGGCTGGCGCTGTTTCCGGGCCTTGCTCTATGGTGGGCCCTTGTAATCGCATTTATTTACGCGCTCTGCGTATTCAGATGGGTGTAAAGAGCCCGCATTTCTCATGAACATTGTGTCAATTTAGCTATGGCTCTTTCAATACAGTTCGTTCATCAAATTGACGGTGATTCTAAAATGTACACAATGTTCACCAAAGATCAGCCCAGGCGGCGACATCTTCAGCAATGTTTTGGCAGTACACCTAGGCCACTATGGTTAACTGCCAAAAATTTTAAACCTGACGTCGCCTGAACTGATGAAAAATGTTGGTTAGTTGTTTTATCGTTGTTTCGTTCTGCCACGAACGCATCGAGGTGGCAGGAAAATCACAAAACAATAGAGGAGAAAATCGATGATTAAAAAGCTCGTAACAGCGACAGCCATTGCCGCCCTTTTGGCGGGAGCTGCTAGCGTACAGGCTGGTATGGATGAGGCAAAGAAGTGGGTGGACAATGAGTTTCAGCCCTCAACACTTTCCCAGGCAGACCAGATGAAGGAGATGGAATGGTTTATTAAAGCTGCTGAACCGTTCAAAGGAATGGACATCAAGGTGGTATCTGAAACAATTACCACCCACGAGTATGAATCCAAGACTCTCGCCAAGGCCTTTACCGAAATCACCGGCATTAACGTCACCCACGACCTCATTGGTGAGGGTGATGTTATTGAAAAACTGCAGACCCAGATGCAGTCCAACAAGAATATCTACGATGCCTACATTAACGACTCTGATCTTATCGGTACCCATTTCCGTTATCAGCAGGCCGTTCCTCTCACTGACTGGATGAGTGGCGAAGGAAAGGATGTCACAGATCCAATGCTTGATGTCGACGATTTCATTGGTAAATCTTTTACCACCGGTCCCGACGGCAAACTCTACCAGATCCCAGACCAGCAGTTCGCCAACCTCTACTGGTTCCGATATGACTGGTTCAAGCGTCCGGATTTGAAAGAAAAATTCAAGGAAATCTACGGATATGAACTCGGTGTACCGGTCAACTGGTCCGCCTATGAAGATATCGCTGAATTTTTTACCGATAAAGTCAAGGAAATCGATGGCAAGCGGGTATACGGCCACATGGATTACGGCAAGAAAGATCCATCACTTGGCTGGCGTTTCACCGATGCATGGCTTTCAATGGCCGGTGCCGGCGACAAAGGTATTCCAAACGGCTTGCCTGTAGATGAATGGGGGATCCGGGTCGATGGTTGTCAACCGGTTGGATCTTCGGTTACCCGTGGTGGTGCAACCAACGCTCCTGCTGCTGTATACGCCCTTACCAAGTATATCGACTGGCTGAAAAAATATGCCCCCCCCGAAGCTGCGGGAATGACTTTTTCTGAAGCCGGACCAGTTCCAGCCCAGGGAGCCATCGCCCAGCAGATTTTCTGGTACACTGCCTTCACCGCCGATATGGCCAAGCCTGGCACTCCGGTTGTTGATGAGAACGACAACCCCAAATGGCGTATGGCGCCATCCCCACACGGTCCCTACTGGGAAGAAGGGATGAAACTCGGCTATCAGGATGCAGGTTCATGGACACTGATGAAATCGACGCCGATTGATCGCCGCAAGGCAGCCTGGCTGTATGCCCAGTTCGTTATTTCCAAAACCGTCAGTCTGAAGAAAACCCATGTTGGTCTTACCCCGATCCGTGAAAGCGATATCTGGGATGACTCTTTCACCGAACGTGCACCGAAGCTCGGTGGCCTGGTGGAATTCTATCGCAGCCCTGCCAGAGTCCAATGGACCCCGACCGGAACCAACGTGCCTGACTATCCAAAACTCGCGCAACTCTGGTGGCAGAACGTAGCCGATGCGGTAACCGGCGACAAAACTCCCCAGGAAGCAATGGACTCTCTTGCCATGCAACAGGACAAAGTTCTCCAGCGTCTTGAGCGTGCCGGAATCCAGGGCGATTGTGGCCCCAAGCTCAATAAGGAACAGGATTCTTCCTATTGGCTGAACCTGCCCGGTTCCCCCAAGGCAAAAGTTGCCAATGAAAAACCACAGGGCATGACCGTTGACTATGATGAGCTCGTGAAAAGCTGGGCTGCAGCTGCAAAAAAATAAGCCGCACAGTGTAAACTCTTCTGGTCGATAACCCACCCGGGGGAGGCATTATTGTCTATGTCACTAAAAACAGGTTGACGGCTCAAGTCGCAACCTGTTTTTACTTTGATGGTGTAGTATTAAGACTTCATCCGAAATCCTTATTTAACAGCTTGGTAACGCATCCGTAAAAGGTGTTTTTGAGGCTGTTTTTTACCTCGCCATCCATATGCATATGTTGTTACAAATGTATCAAATGTAATCCTGTACCATTAACAATTGTCCAGAGCCTTTAGAAAAGGAGACTCGCAATGCCATCGCATATCCTCGCAATCGACCAAGGGACCACCTCCAGCAGAGCGATTATTTTTAATGCTCAGCTTGAAATAGTTGCAGCTGCGCAGCAGGAATTTGAGCAGTTTTTTCCTCAATCCGGCTGGGTAGAGCATGATTCCGAGGAGATCTGGAGTTCGACGATTGCAACCTGCAGGAAGGCACTGGAAAAATCACAACTATCAGCATCAGACATTGCAGCAATCGGTATTACCAACCAGCGGGAAACCACTGTCATTTGGGATAGGGAGAGCGGCGAACCAATTCACAAGGCCATTGTCTGGCAGGACAGGCGAACGTCCGAATACTGCAACCGGCTTCAAGATGCTGGCCATAATCCAATGATCACCGCCAAGACCGGTCTCCTGCTCGATTCTTACTTTTCCGGAACAAAAATCAAATGGCTGCTGGATAATGTTGCGGGGGCAAGAGAGAGGGCCACAACAGGCAACCTCTGCTTCGGCACCGTAGACTCCTTTCTGCTCTGGCGCCTGACTGGCGGCAAAGAACACAGCACGGATGCCACCAACGCATCGCGGACCATGCTTTATAATATTCATGAGAACTGCTGGGACAGAGAGATCCTGGAACTGCTGGATATCCCCGAATCACTGCTACCTGAGGTAAAAGACTGCTCGGCTGACTACGGTCTGACTTATCCCGCACTTTTCGGCGCCGCTATCCCCATCGGCGGAATCGCCGGCGATCAGCAGGCGGCTCTCGTCGGCCAGGCTTGCTTTCTGCCTGGTATGATCAAATCCACCTACGGTACCGGCTGCTTCGTCGTTTTAAATACCGGCGATCAGGCTGTTCGTTCGAACAACAGACTGCTGACTACAATCGGCTATCGTTTGAACGGTAAAAATACCTATGCCCTTGAAGGCTCAATATTTGTTGCCGGTGCCGCGGTACAATGGATGCGTGATGCCATGAGGCTGATTGAATCTGCCTCTGAAACCGGAAAACTTGCCCGTCAGGCTGATATTAATCAGGACGTGTATCTGGTTCCGGCCTTTACCGGCCTGGGCGCTCCTCATTGGGACAGTGAGGCCCGAGGAGCCATCTTCGGAATTACCAGGGCTACGGGCCCGGCCGAACTCTCTAAAGCTGCGCTGGAATCAGTCTGCTACCAGACCCGCGACTTACTCGATGCCATGCGCGGCGACTGGCAGAATATGGGAGAAACTGTTCTCCGAGTTGATGGCGGCATGGTTGCATCGAACTATACCATGCAGTTTCTTGCCGATATCCTGAACGCCCCGGTCGACAGGCCGATTGTTCTGGAAACAACCGCTCTTGGCGCCGCTTATCTGGCCGGGCTTCACATGGGACTCTTTCCACCACCGGAACAGTTCAGCAGCGCCTGGAAACGCGATAAACGTTTCACACCGTCTCTGGACGAAGATATCCGCATCCGGAAATACAACGGATGGCAGGATGCCGTGCGCAGAACGCTGACCAGATAACATCACCATTACTCGGGGTATCCTTTATTGCTCCATGGATACCCTGTTACCAGTGGCTGCACCCTTATTCTCGACTTTTTTCCACCACCATTCTCAATGTATTGATCGGAATGTTCCTTATCTGAAATCATCTACTATGTGCCCTGCTGGTTTCATGTTTTATTTTTTTTAGTTTCAGTTGAACCTTTTTTCGATTTCACTTGAACTATTATTCGTTCAGGTTTACAACATTAGGATAATAATTCCGGTAATGGGCTCCAGAAATGTACGGAGAGAGTCTTTCCAAAACCGGCGAATTTTTCTCGTGGTAAGCAACTCGAATCATGGCTCCACCCATCATCGACCAACCTTCAGGAGCAATCGAAATGACAATAAAAACCGACGTGTTGATCATCGGTGGCGGCGTCACCGGTGCAGGCATCATGCGTGATCTTGCCCTGCGGGGCCTGCACACTCTCCTGATCGACAAACGTGACCTCTGTGCCGGTGCCTCGGGTGGCAATCATGGTCTCCTGCACTCCGGCGGCCGTTATGTCTCCAATGATCTTCACTCGGCAATTGAATGCAGGGTTGAAAACGATCTCCTCAAACGACTGGCACCTCAGTGTGTCGAAGAAACCGGCGGCCTCTTTGTTGCCTTGGAAGGTGACGACCCCGAGTTTGCCGCGAAATTCCCTGATTTTTGCGCTGCGGCCGGAATCAGTTGCAAAGAGATTTCACCCGCCGAGGCCCGAAGGATGGAGCCGCTCCTTGCAGAGAAGCTGTTCAAGGCATATTTGGTACCCGATGCAACCGTTGATCCCTTTCGATTAGCCCTCGAAAACGTGGCGCATGCACGGATGTTAAATAACAGCATCTACCGACCGCATACGGAAATCATCAGTTTTGAAATCGTTGACGGTGCCATACAGGCAGCAATCTGCCGAGACAACCGCACCGGGACATCTTTTGAAATTCAAGCGAAACAATACGTCAACGCCGGCGGGGCATGGGCCATGAATATCGCCAGGCTGGCCGGATGTACCGATGTTAACCTGCTCTATTCAAAAGGAACGCTGCTGGTCAGCCACGACCGAATGACCGGTCATGTCATTAACAGGCTGCGACCACCGGCCGACGGCGACATCCTCGTTCCCGGCGGAACGGTATCGGTACTGGGAACCACATCCATCCACACCGATGATCTGGAGAACGTCCGTCCGACAGTGGAGGAGATTGACCGGAATGTTATTGAAGGTGCGGCGATGATTCCCGCACTGGCAACGGCAAGGTACATAAGGGCATTTTCCCGGGTACGTCCACTGCTCCAGTCCGCTGAAGGGGAAGACGGCCGTTCTGCAACCCGTGGGTTTGCGCTCATCGACCATAGCTCCCAGGGGCTCACTAATTTCTGCACCATAACCGGTGGGAAACTCACTACTTTCCGCCTGATGGCAGAGAAGACCTCCGACCTTGTTGCCCGGCGACTTGGTAATAACGCAGGTTGTCAGACCGACACTGTCCCCCTGCCAAGTGGCGATGCCTGTCGCTGGACCGAACCCGGAGCTGCACCCCGGCTCTGGTATAAGGCCAACAACTCCGATGACATGATTCTCTGCGAATGCGAGATGGTCCCTCAATCAGCCATTGATGAAATCGTCAAATGTGCCCCAGGTGCCGAAGATGAAATGACCCTGGAGGCCATTGCCCTCAGATCCCGTGCAGGCAAAGGCCCATGTCAGGGATCCTTTTGTGGTATCCGTATCGCTTCATATCTCTATGACCGTGGCTACTACCGGGACAAAACAGGTCTTATTCATATGCGGGATTTTTTTAACGAACGGTTCAAAGGTATGCGCACGGTCATCTGGGGTCAGCAGGCGGCCCAAATGGAATTGGCCGAAGCGCTCCACTGCGGGTTGCTGGGTCTTGATAACCTTGAAAAAGACTGATGGCATCGTAAAAATCATACAATGCATGCGGAGAAGTTCATGAAAGAGGACACCCGACATTTTGAGACCGAACTGGCAATTGTCGGTTCGGGTATCGCCGGATTTGCAGCATCCATCTTTGCCCTGAAACGGAATATCGTCACAGCTCAGGTGGGCAACACCGGGGCTGTTGCCTATACCACCGGCTATCTTGATTTACTCGGTGCAATCGAACAGGAACCCGGTGCCGTAGATAATCCCTGGGAGGGCATTGAGCGCCTCAAAAAAGCCCATCCGGATCATCCGCTTTGCCGCACTTCCGCTGAAGATATCAAAAATGGATTTGAGCAGTTCACTGCTTTTTTAGGCGAATGCGGTATCGCCTATACCGCGCCTCAAAAGAGCAATATTACAGCTTTGACCCCCGCCGGTACCCTGAAGAAAACCCTCTGCGTTCCGGCCACCATGGCCGCCGGCCCAGAGGCCTTGGCGGAGAAAGTCCCCTGTGTAATTATCGACTTCAAAGGGCTGAAAGGATTCAGTGCGCGCCAGGTGGTCGCCAATCTCAAGGAAACATGGCCAAACGTTTCCGCCGAACGAATTGCTTTTCCCGGAATGGATAGAGGCGAAATCTATCCCGAGGTAATGGCCCGGGCGCTTGAGGTCGCCGCAACCCGCCAGGAACTGGCTGGGCTGCTTAAACAGGCGGCAGGCTCGGCCAAGGTTATCGGACTTCCTGCCGTTCTTGGAATGCACGGGCCGGATATGGTGCGAAATGACCTTGAACAACTCACCGGACTCACGATTTTTGAGATCCCGACCATGCCTCCATCAGTTCCGGGAATTCGGTTGAGGGAAATGTTTGAACAGGTGTTCCCACAAAAAGGCATAACCCTCATCCCTCAGCAAAAGGTCGCTTCTCTTACTTTTGATGATGACGGCGCACATCTGAGCCTCGGCGATAATTACGGTCCGATCATTATCCATTCCAGGACAGTCATTCTTGCTACCGGACGTTTTTTAAGCGGGGGACTGGAAGCACATATCACCGGCATCACCGAGTCGTTACTCGATTTACCTGTCACTCAGCCCACATCCAGAAAAGACTGGTATCGCGACGGATACACCGATCCCCTCGGCCATGCCATACACAAGGCAGGAATCGAGGTCGATGGCTCATTTCGGCCGCTTACCAGGAATGGAGAGCCCTATAATGATCGCCTTTTTGCCGCAGGCATCATTCTCGGGCATCAGGATTGGATACGTGGCCGAAGCGGTGCTGGCATTGCTATCGCCACCGCCTATAAAGCAGTGCAGGCCGCTGAGAAATTTCTAGACACCATTACGCTCAACAGAAGTGAGAGATAAAAGAAGGATAAGCCATGTCGGATACAATAATTCCCACCATCAATTTTAAAGAAAAAGCCATTGAGCTGCTGCCGGAGGGCGCTAGTTTTGAAGCCTGTCTAACCTGCGGCCTCTGCTCTTCCGGTTGTCCCGCCTCGGGCATTGAGAATATGGATCCGAGAAAATTTATCCGCATGGCCATGCTCGGGATGGACGAAGAGCTGTCATCGACTCCCTGGGTCTGGTGCTGCACCCAGTGCAAGCGATGCCAGCATGTCTGTCCGATGAGTATTGATATTTCTCAACTGGTATTTCTTGCCCGCGGTAACTGGCCACAGGAGAAAAAACCATCGGGAATTGTCCGCTCCTGTCAGTTAATCCGATCGACCGATTCCACCAGTGCGATGGGACTGCCCCCCGATGATTTCGTCTTTGTTGTCCAGGACGTACTGGAGGAGGTTCGGGAGACCCAACCGGCCTTTAAAAATCTGCAGGCCCCAATGGATAAGAAAGGCGCACATTTTTTTGTCAATCAGAATTCCCGTGAACCAATGAACGAGCCGGACGAGATGGTCCCGCTCTGGAAGATCTTCGACCTCGTCGGTGCCGACTGGACCTACTCTTCCAAAGGGTGGGCGGCTGAAAATTTCTGCATGTTTTCCGGAGATGAAGAAGCCTGGTATGAAGTTATCAAAAAAAGGGTTGATGCCGTCAATGAGCTCGGCTGCAAGGTCTGGCTGAACACCGAGTGCGGTCACAGTTATTATACCATGTGGAACGCCTTGAACCGGTTCGGCCTGGAGGCTGATTTCAAGCTTGAAAGCCTGATTACCTACTATGCCCAATGGATCCGCGAAGGGAAACTGCCGGTCAACTCAACCTGGAACACAAAAAACATAAAGTTTACCGTCCAGGACCCCTGCATGATAGTCAGAAAAGCCTATGGGGAATCCATTGCCGAGGACATGCGTTTTGTTGTGAAAAGTCTGGTCGGCGAAGAAAATTTCATCGACATGCAGCCAAATCGCAGCGCCAATTACTGCTGCGGTGGGGGCGGAGGCTTTCTCCAGGCGGGCATGACCGATCACAGGCGCACCTACGGCAAACGCAAATTTGATCAGATCGCCGCAACCGGAGCCGCCTATGTCCTTACACCCTGCCATAATTGCCACTCGCAGATGGAGGACATTGGCCATCACTACGGTGGCAGCTATGGCGTCGTCCATTTCTGGACATTGATCTGTCTCTCACTTGGGATCCTTGGCGAGAATGAGCGAACCTATCTTGGTCCGGATCTGTTGGCGCTGATTGACTGATTTTTAAGCCCGCATCGTTAACTGGTACGTAAACCCCAACTACCGGATCACGTTAAACTATATCCATGCAGATGCAGAAGACCGGGTCAATGCCCCAGTCCTGAGATTCCCATCTTTTTTTCTCTCGTGAAGGAACGTATCCTCCTCAGGAGGATACGTTCCTGAAAACCCCACCGCCAGGTCCCTTCTTGATTTCGATTCCATCAAAGTTATAATTACAGTAATAGTTCTCAATAATCTTTGTCGGCAATATTTCTCTGATGCCCAATCACGGTTTTTTTTAGCAGGGGCGATATGTGTGAAAACTGATAAACCCATTAATATTGATTCTTTCGACGCGTATATAAACAGAGAATTGAGCTGGCTCGCCTTTGCAAGGCGTGTTTTGGAACTTACTCGGGACCCAGAACTGCCGCTTTTAGAGCGTGTCAAATTTGTCGGCATTATGGGTATGATCTTTGACGAATTCGTCATGAAACGATTGGGCGGACTCAAGAGTAAAATTGAAAAAGACGCCAGTCACATCAGCTCAGATGGCCATACCCCGCAGCAGGAACTGGCACTCTGTTGGCCTGAGATGCAAAGACAGACAGGTATCCTCGATGATTTGATTGAAAAAGATATCAGACCGGCTCTGCAGCAAGCGGGAATACCGATTCGAAACTACGAGTCACTGAGTGAAGACGATATTGTTTTTTTACGAAAATATTTTAATGATTTCGTCTTTCCTATTCTCACCCCGCTGGCGGTCGATATAGGCCACCCTTTTCCCTTTATCAGCAACCTGGGTTTCAATATAGCCATTGTCATGACGGAACCTAGCGGGCGCACCCGATTCGTACGAATAAAGGTTCCGGCAAACCGACCCCGATGGATACCGTTGCCCGGTAACCGTGGTTTTGTTCCGCTCGAACAGGTTATTGCGCAAAACCTTGCTTCTCTTTTTCCACTTGCTGCCTCTTTTCAAACCTCATTTTTTCGGGTAACCCGGGCTGCAAAAGATAACCCGTGGGAACGAACGCGCCGGGAAGATGAACTGGCCATACACGAGCCGGGCAGCCTTATCGGTATGGTCACTCAAGAGCTGACCTTGAGAAAATTTGCCGGTATTGTCCGTCTGGAAATCAGCCGAAATATGCCTCCGGAGCTTCGCAGCTGGTTAATGGAACAGTTGGATATCTCGGCAGACGTGATCATTCCTCTGGAGAGTTTTCTTGGTTGTGCTGATCTGTTGGATCTGAAGGTTGACGGCAAGGATGAATTGCGCGATCCTCCGCATATTCCGACGCACCATCCACGGCTGCATAAAATCCGGGAGAATGACTATGAGGGGTTTTTCAGGGAAATAAAGAAAAAAGATATTCTCATTCATCTCCCCTACCACAGTTTTGACAGTTCCGTTCTTCGGCTCCTGCAACATGCAGCTTCGGACCCGAACGTTCTGGCAATCAAACTGACAATATATCGTACGTCTGCGGGGTCGCCTATTATACAGGCTTTAATGGATGCCGTCGCACGGGGAAAACAGGTTGCTGTCCTGGTCGAGATAACTGCTCGCTTTGACGAAGCGCCCAATATTGCCTGGGGAAAAATGCTCGAACGGGCCGGTGCTCACGTTGTCTATGGCATGGAAAGGCTGAAAACCCACGTTAAGCTGGCAATGGTCGTTCGCGAAGAAAGTGAGGGCATCAAACGCTATCTCCACGTAGGAACGGGTAACTATCATACCGGTACTGCCAAACTTTACGAAGACCTGGGTATTCTCAGCTGCAATGATGAGCTGGGCGAAAACGTCAGTAGACTGTTTAATGAACTGACGGGTGCCACACCGCCACTTGATTACAATCTTCTTCTGGTAGCACCTCACAATATGCGTGAGCGGTTTACTGCTCTCATACAACAGGAAGCCATCAACAAAAAGGAGGGTAAGCCATCGGGGATACGGGCAAAATTGAACCAACTGCAGGACAGACAACTCATCCGTGAACTCTATCTGGCCAGTCAGGCAGGTGTTCCCATCACCCTTAATATTCGTGGTCTCTGCTCGCTTCGAGCTGGTGTAAAGGGACTCTCCGACACTATTCGTGTTTTCAGTATTCTTGGCCGTTTTCTCGAGCACAGTCGAATTTATCGTTTTGAAAATAGTGGTAATCCGCTTTTCTTCATAGGGTCAGCCGACTGGATGCAACGCAATCTCAACAAGAGAATGGAATCCATTATGCCGGTGCTTGACGCCACCATCAAAGAGGAGCTGGAACATATTCTGACCATTTACGAATCCGACAACACTAATGCCTGGGAAATGCAACCGGATGGAAATTACCTGAGACGAAAAGCGGAAGAGGGTAAGGGTTCCATTGTCGCGCAGGATATTTTTGCTTCACTAACCGGGACTGCAACATCATACAAAGCCAATGAGCAAGATTAATCAGATCCTCTATTCCCCAAAATAGTACTTGACCGCTCACAGGCTGTTTTGTAATCATGTTTATTGTGACACGTCTCGTAAAAACTCATAATTTGAGATGACTAAGCACAACTCTTCATCAATTAAACGTACACGTCAGGACCGCATCTGGTAACGGAATGATTACCGTAGCCCCCTTCATTTTGGGATTCCGATTACCCAGACTTTTACCTCGGATAAACTGAATGATCATTGGACTTGATGTAGGCGGCACTCATACTGACGTCATTCTTCTGGATGGCAGGCGACTTGTCCGTACAATCAAAATTGCCACCGATTCGGACAACCTGTTCCAGACCCTGCTCACCGGTCTTGATGCTGTTATCGAGGGTATCGATCCAAAATCAATTCAACGGGCAGTCCTCAGCACCACCCTGGCTACTAACCTCATCGCCCAGCAGAAGCTCCAGAATGTCGGCATGATAGTTGCCGGAGGTC
The DNA here is from genome assembly GCA_049645925.1 of Desulforhopalus sp. Classification (GTDB taxonomy): domain Bacteria; phylum Desulfobacterota; class Desulfobulbia; order Desulfobulbales; family Desulfocapsaceae; genus Desulforhopalus_A. The sequence continues at coordinate 28,493 of JBARUU010000052.1, read as the reverse complement.
CGGGAATTGATCCCCGCCACTTCCGCACCAATGCACACTATTACACAGTGGATGGCGCTCAGGATCATCGAGGTCGTGAAATCCAGCCTTTAGACGAAGAGCAGCTGCACTCCATTGGCAAGGAGCTTAAAAGCCAGGGGATCCGATTCGCCGGAGTCGTATCTAAATTTTCAGTACGCAACCCGGTGCAGGAAGAACAGATGGCTGCACTGCTGCAACCCTATGTTGAGCAGGTTTTGATGGGGCATCGTTTTTCCGGCAACCTTAATTTTCCCCGGCGTATCGCCACCACCTACCTGAATTGTGCGGTCTATCCTGTTCACAGAGATTTTTTTAAGGCAGTCCGGGAATCGCTGGCCAAGAAAGGTTTGACGATGCCCATTCGCATTCTCAGGCCCGACGGCGGCAACATGAATATTGAGTCATCTGTAGATCACCCAGCCCAGACCATTCTATCCGGACCATCAGCCAGTGTCATGGGGGCCATTTCCTCGGCCCCACCCCAGGGTACCTGTTTAGTACTCGATATTGGCGGAACGACCACAGATATGGCGGTGCTTATTGACAGGGCTCCCCTGCTCGCACCTCTGGGTATTGAAATTGCTCACTTTAAAACTCTCATTCGAGCCCTCAAGACCGAGTCGATCGGTATCGGCGGAGACAGCACGGTCCGGGTGAGTAATGGCAAGCTGACCATAGGTCCCGACCGAGCCGGCAAAGCGATGGCCTATGGTGGGCCGGAGCCGACCCCTACAGATGCCTTTTACGTGCTAGGCAAGGGCGGTAGCGGCGACGCGGCACGTTCAAGAACCGGTATTAAACCTGTGGCGCATGCCCTTGGTCTGACTGTTGATCAAGCGGCACACCTGATATTTGAAACCGCCTGCCGCATCATTTTGGATAGCGCCGCGGAGATGATCAATACTATAAACGGTAAACCGGTGTATACCGTACATGAACTGTGGGAAGGCAGAAGCATACAGCCCGACCATCTGTTGATTCTCGGCGGACCGGCCCAACAGTTTGCTGGTCAGCTCCAAACCATGTTCACCGGTAAGGTACAGGTCGTCCCCAATCACCAGGTTGCCAATGCCATCGGCTGCGCCCTGGCCCGTACCACCAGCGAAGTGACCCTGTTTGTCGATACCGCCCAGGGGAGAGCAACCGCACCCGGCGAAGGCTTCACACAAAAGATATCTTCCAGTTTCAGTCTGGAAAATGCCAGGGATTTGACTCGGAACCTGCTACGGAAAAAAGCTATTACCAGAGGTGCCAATCCTGAAGAGTTTGAAGCTGAAGTCCTTGAGGAAAGTCAGTTCAACATGATCCGGGGCTTTCAAACCATTGGCAAGAATATCCGGGTCCGAATGCAGCTTAAACCCGGACTGATACGAGAAGAGTGACCGTTTTTTTGGGGGGAAACCGAAGGATTACCCCATTCAATTGTAAACCTGATATAGCATGACAAGATAGATGATTACATAAAAAAATTCAGCAATCAGGAACCAGCACTATGCTACGCGCCAAGAACAAAACCGGTCTGGTCTTCTTCCCAGCCTTTGACTGGGCTATCTCACCCACCCATCCGGAACGGGAAGAGCGTCTACTCTATACTCAGGATCAGGTATTTGAAGAAGGGTTACTTGATATTGATGGTATTGTCGAGTTTAAGCCTGACCTGGTAACTATCAACGATGTGCAGAGAGTGCACTTCTGTGTTCCCGACCCATGGGCGGTGATGACTGAGTCCCATTTCATCAGTGCAGGGGGTGCCAAGACAATCGGTATGGCAGTGATGGACGGTACCGTCGAGCGGGGTTTCGCCCTGGTACGGCCCCCCGGTCACCATGCCTGCCGAATCGTCCATGGCGCACGGGGTTTCTGTAACGTCAACATCGAAGCCATCATGATCGAGTACCTTCGCCGGGCCTACGGAGTAGAGCGGGTCGCGATCATCGACACCGACTGTCATCACGGTGACGGCACCCAGGACATCTACTGGCATGATCCTCATACCCTCTTTATTTCCATTCATCAGGACGGACGCACCCTTTATCCCGGCTCCGGCTTTCTCAATGAAATGGGCGGTCCCAATGCCGTGGGCACCACCATCAATATCCCCCTGCCGCCCAACACCTCGGATGAAGGATTTCTCTATGCTATCAAAAAGATGGTTCTGCCAATCCTGGACGACTTCAAACCCCAGTTGATCATCAATTCAGCCGGTCAGGACAATCATTACTCCGACCCGATCACCAATATGAATTTTTCTGCCCGGGGATATGCGAAGCTGACCTCCCTCCTGAAAGCAGATATCGCAGTGCTTGAGGGTGGATATTCCATCGAAGGTGCACTGCCTTATGTCAACACCGGCATCATCCTGGCAATGGCTGGTTTAGACTACGACCATCTCAGTGAGCCGGACTACGATGTTAATACCTACAGGCAAAGTATGGAAACCACCGACTATATCCATCAGGTTGGAGAAAAGGTTCTGGAGCTGTGGGAGCAGCGGGAGTCCCTGACCGAGAAGGCACGCAACAAGGCCAACGCAGGCAAGCGTACTCGAAGTATTTATTATGACACCGACAGCATCCAGGAGAATCAAAAAGAAAGTATTCGTATTTGCGACGACTGCGGTGGTGCCTTGAGGATTGAATCGGCAGCCAACGGACACAAACCGATTCTGGCTGTTCATATCCCGATCAATGGTTGCGCAGCCTGCCAGGACCAGGGTCACCAGTGGTTTGAAACCGCTAGAATTGATCAATTTTCCCACATTTTTTTACAGGACCGCACAACTGACCGCTACCTCTCCCGCGACATAAAATAGACCTGTACATACAACAGCAGCGAAACAACAAAAGAGGCAGCACCGCAAGGACCAATCTATGTTGACTACGAGTCGCGCCCCCTGGATACGTGGCTGTTCGACCGATCCCGGCCAATAAAATTAATTGTGAGATACTTATCCTGGTCCGCAACATACGCCAAAAGCGAATAATTAAATATTATGACACCGATCATTTCAAATGATTCTTCGCATGTATATAACAAGGAATAGATAAGATTCTTATGCCCGTACCGTTCATAATACATACCGCTCAGCGCTTCAATTCCGATCGCTCCTGCAACAAAAACCGTACCCGACACAATAAACAAATTTCTTGTCCTTGCCGGAAGGATCATCAGAAATCGTATATATGCTATTCCAAATACCATTACTGCTATTCCATAGGGAACAACCCATACATAATACAATAAGCCGGTTGTGTTAAAGACTCTACTCAGGGACCAGTCAATTTTTTCATGAATCCCCGCCATCTCGTCTATTGATAAAAACAAAAATATCACCGACAAAATGAGCCAGTAAAGAGAGGTTTTTCCATGCTGTTTAGAGGTCAGTGCTATGAACAGTAACAATACACTGCTGAAGACCAGCGCCAATGTAGAGTAAAACGTTGGAATACTTCTTTCAGTATCAAAATTAAACAATGGAACCAGGCCATAAATAAAATCATGCCCGAAATAAAACGTCGACACAATACCTGTAATATTCCCACACAAAAGGATACAATAAAGTATCAATAACTGTTTGAGAACTTTTCCGGGATGTATATCTAAGTTCATTGTAATTCCTTAAAAAGCGAGTTGTCAGCAGGAAATGAACGTTTATACATGTTGATCGACCAGAATTGGGTTCCCGTCAGGATCAATGACAACGAAGCTCGCCGGTCCGGTCGTGCTTTCATCAGCTTCATATTGAAATTTTATGCCTTGCATTTTCAGCTCTCGCTGAAGGTCGCGAACGTCTGTAAACGAATCGATTGTATTGCCGTTTCTATCCCAACCAGGATTGAAGGTCAGAATGTTATTTTCAAACATTCCCTGAAATAGCCCAATGGTATGGTCTCCATTTTTCATTATAAGCCAATTCTGAGCCTCTTCCCCACCGAAAACGTGGAATCCTAATTTTTCATAAAAAGATTTTGAAACATCCAGATCTTTGACAGCTAAACTTACTGAAAATGCACCCAATTCCATAAGACCTCCAGAGATGTAGTGTTGTGTAACCCTAAGGAATAGTACAGGCTGAGGTGACGAATATTTTGGCTTTGAAAATGGTCACCGAGCACCTACCTAACAATTAAACTACCCGGGAGCAGTGCATTCAGTGCAAGAGATTTACGATCGAAGACCATTTAGCAGACGAGTCTTTGATTCTATCATAAATGCCAGCAAATAGCCATACGACAAGAGTTTGGCTCACCAAAGAGCATCTCCTGCAATACAAATAATGATAAAAAGTGAAGCGGTTGACATTGAAGAAAACTCCATTTAAAACTTGTGCATGGTGTTGTGTATGCGTATAGTTGTCTTATAACCGGTTAACAGGAGGCCCGAGATATGCAAACAGCTGAAAAACTCGTCAGAAAGCAGTTTTTGATTTCTCCGAAGCAGGTCAAAAAGCTCGAACTTTTAGCAAAAAAGCAAAACACATCCGCAGCAGAGATGGTTCGGTGTGCTATTGATGCCTATGACATTGATGCATCGGCAGGCATGGAAGAATCAGAACTGCTGGATCTTGTCTCAACGAGAGTGAAAGAGGCCATTGCCGATACCCAGAAAATCAGACAACGCCTGGACCATACCTTCAGAGAGTTGAATGTTGGAGGCCATTAATGTCAGGCTGGAAAGATCTGCTGATAGATATGTTGAAGCTCACCGACGAGGTGAAAAGACTTAACCAGGATATTGATCGCCTGCAAGCACATGTTGTTGATATGGATAAAAGAGTAGTGCGCCTTGAAACATTAGTCGAAGTCGCAAAACATCAGCCTCGCATACCGCATGGCGACTGATACCGCCACCTCCCTCAACTGTTCTGCAACAGGTTACGGATATCTTCCAGTTTCTCCTGGACTCCGATATAGCCTTCCTTAATGGCGTGGGTCACCTGGTCAAAATTCATCATCTTCAGCTCTCCCAGGCGTGGCTGGATCAGGATATCCGGCCGATCCACAGCGAGGTTGATGCGAGTTATACGCTCCTGCATGATACCAATCGACGTCATGACAGTCTCGATGATGTCCGGAGTGGTTGAATCACGACCCAGAAGCTCGCTGGTCTTGTGCCGCAATCTGTTTTCAGCGTTCTCATAAAAATCGCCCATCTTCTTTATTAGTTCATTGCGGGTATCAGATTCGGTCTCAGCCACCTCATGGAGTTGTATATCATGTTTTTTCCGAACAGATAATACAGACGACTGCCCGGCTCGCGAAACAATCCGGTTGTTGAGATCGACAGCAATGACGATTCCGGCACCCATGGCCCGTGCCACACCTACCGGAACGGGATCGACCAGCCCGCCATCCACCAGCCAGCGGTCCTTAACCCTGACCGGTGCAAAAAGTCCAGGATATGACATGGTCGCTCTGAGAGCCTCAATGATGTTACCGGATTTGATGACAACCTTTTCACCACGCAGCAGATCTGTCGCGACCATTACCAGCGGGATGTCGAGTTCTGCAAATGTCTGCACCTCCGTGTGCATTGAAAAGAGTTCATGGACTCGCCTTGAGCCGTTCAGAAGACCAGACCGAGGGAAAACAACATCAAAATAGGAGAATATTTTCTTCCCATCCATTCGAAGGAGGAATTTCTTGAGGCTGCCGAGACTGCCACTAGCGTATAAAGCCCCAACATAGCCTCCGACGCTGCAACCGGCAATAAAATCAATGGGGATATTCGCTTCCTCAAGTGCTTCAATGATACCAATATGAGCCCAGCCGCGGGAAGCACCACAACCAAGTACCAATCCAACCGTCTTTCGGGGTAGCATCTTTTCTTTCTCCAGGCAGGTTTTGCAGAAAGTTCCCACACTCTTTAAAGTATTAAGTATCATGATGTCTCGTTTCATCGACATCATAAACAGGTAACCCGCCAGACAGGGTCAAGCGGTCCTTTGATGGACCAGCACAAAACACTCCACGCTCTTCAATCAGGGCAAAACTATAGTACCACTGAAATATGCTCAATGCGTCCCTATTTTGAAAATAATGATATTTGGTGGTGGCGTAAAAAGACTTCCGTTTGGCCGATAAATACAATACACATTTATATTATATTGATACTATGTAAACACTGCACTAACCTGTGAACAATAACTCTCCCTTGCGGACAAAAAGGCGGCGGCCATGAAAGCTGGCAGACAAAAATGGAGCAGGTTGGGGATTACCGGCAAATTCATCCTTGCTTTCGCCCTGATGCTGGCTTTCATGATACTCATCGCTGCAACCGGTTACCTTTCTCTATTGCAAATCAGCAGAGCCGAGCAGAAAATAAGGGAAAGTACCGAGATAGAAATGCTTGTTCTTGAAATGGACAGAGGACTGGAAAAAGCGCGACGCCTGCATGGAAATTTCTTTCTTCATTACCAGCATTCCGGTCTGCGGGATGCTCACGAAGATTACGCACAACCATCCGTACGTGAGATTGCCAGGGTTATTCAACTGAGCAGTAAACTAAAAACACTCCTGTTTCAATCAGACACCAAAAGTGTCGCAGAAATAGACCAGGCGGACGTCAACCTCTACCTTTCATCGGCGAAACGCTTTGCGGAAACCTCTATTGCAGCTGTAGAGCTCATTGCCAAACGAGCTGCTCCCGAGAGAGGGCTGGAGGCCCAGCTACAAAAGATAGTCTTTATTCTGGAAGAAAACGTTGCACCGTTTCCGTATCTGTCATCAATATTCTCGGATGCCTGTTCTTATTATAAGGACTACCTGGTCGGTCGGCAGCGCTTTCAAATGCAATCTTCCCTGAACGGATTGAATGATCTGCGAACATCCGTCGCATCTAACACTTCACTTGCGAGCCAAACGCAACTATCTATCATCGATCTCATTGATTCATTTCAGAAGATCGCTGGAAATCTCCTTGATGTTGACCTGGCAATAAACCGGAAACTTCTGGATTTCAGTCTTCAGGAAGAGACAGTGTCCCCTCTCTCGCAAAAACTGATACAACGTACCCAGCGAGAGGTCCTGCGTGCAGAAAAGAAAATCGACCATGTCCATGAGCTGGCAGGTATCATTATGCTGGCAATCACTTTTTTCGCCACGTTTGCCGTGCTGTATATCGCCGGGTTGATGCACAGAAGTATCACAAAAAAGGTTCTCGCGCTAACGGCTGCAGCAGGAGAATTCAGCAAGGGCAATCTCAATTTTCGTATTACGGAAAACAACCAGGACGAACTGGGTCGGCTTGGGGCGATTTTCAATACGATGGCCGCAAGACTCAAAGATCTGGTTGAAAATCTTGAAAAAATGGTGGAACAGCGTACCACAGAGCTCTCTGCAAGCGAAAAGCGGTTTCGCGATCTGGTCAACGATCTGCCCAAAATCGCAGTCCAGGGATATGACAGTGAACGAAGGGTTGTTTACTGGAACCATGCCAGTGAAATACTGTACGGGTACAGCCGTGAAGAGGCCATGGGACAAAAGTTAGAAGAGCTGATAGCCTCCGAATCAATGAAAGATCATATCATCCTGTCAATGCAGAACTGGTATGAAAAGGGAATTGCCATTCCCGCCTCTGAGACAACGATGCACAACAAAGATGGGGACGATGTGCCTGTCTACTCTTCTCATGTGATGTTGACCAGTTATCAAGGTGAAAAGACAATGTACTGCGTCGACATCGACCTGGCTGAACTCAAACTGGCACAGGAAGAAGGCCGGAAAAGTGATTTTTTCTATCGTCAGCTTTTTGACCATTCCACCAGTGGGGTTGTCGTTTATGAGACAGTTGACGCTGGTCGGAACTTCACTCTCAAGGATCTCAATGAAGCCAGTGAGAAATTTGCCCATGTTAACCGGGATGAGGTGATAGGGCGCAGCGTCACCGAATTGTTTCCCGGGGTTCAGGATTTTGGTCTTCTGCATCTGTTTCGAAAAGTCTGGCAGACCGGAATACCTGAATACCACCCTGATTCCTATTACAAAGACGATCGGGTTGAGGGCTGGTATGAAAACAGGGTGTACAAACTGCCATCAGGTGAGATTGTCGCACTATTTGATGATATCACCAGCCGGAAACAGGTGGAAATTGAAAAACAGGCAATGGAGCTGCAGCTCCAGCGTGCACAAAAAATGGAGGCTATAGGTCTGCTTGCAGGCGGTGTCGCCCACGACCTGAATAATATCCTGTCGGCCGTTGTCGGCTACCCCGAACTTCTTCTTCTCGATCTACCGCAAGACAGTGCGCTGCGACAACCTCTTGAAGCAACCAGGGAAGCCGGCGAACGGGCTATTGCGGTGGTTGCCGACCTCCTCACTGTTGCCCGTGGCATTGCCAGTACAAAAGAACCGCGCAACCTGAATACTTTGATTGGTGAATATCTGAATTCTCCTGAATTTCGAACACTAGGATCGAGTCATCGACATGTTCAGTTCACACAGTACCTGGCTCCCTCCCTACCGGCCGTTTCGTGTTCTCCTGTTCACGTGAAAAAAAGTGTCATGAATCTGGTAACAAACGGTGCGGAAGCAATAGAAACAGCAGGAACCGTTACCCTTACCACCCGAAGTCGTATCCCCGACCCTAAATGGGCGGATGACCATGGCCTCGAGCCCAAGGAATATGTTGTCCTGAGTATTGCAGACACCGGCACTGGAATAGAGGAGAAGGATCTCGAGCATATTTTTGAACCGTTCTACACCAAAAAAGTGATGGGTAAACAAAGCGGCACCGGTCTTGGTCTCTCAGTTGTCTGGAATACCATGCAGGACCATCAAGGTGCGGTCATAGTTACCAGAGATGATACTACCACTACCTTTCATCTTTATTTTCCAACTACCGACGAACCAATACCAGCGCCGAACAGTAGAAGATACGACATGGATCTACAGGGGAATGGTGAAACAATTCTCGTCGTGGATGATGAACCGCAACAGCGGCACCTTGCCGACAGCATGCTCAAAATTCTCGGCTACAATGCCATCTGTGTTGATTCAGGAGAAAATGGACTGATTTACCTGAAGAATAGTCCAGTCGATCTTGTGCTGATCGACATGCTGATGGACCCCGGCATGAACGGTCGTAAGACCTATCAACATATGATCGAAATACAACCGGGGCAGAAGGCGATTATTGCCAGTGGATTTTCAGAGAGTGATGATGTAAAGGCAGCTCTTGCGATGGGAGCCAGTGGATTCATTCAAAAACCTTACTCAATAGATCAGCTTGGCCAGGCGATTAAAAAAGCGCTCATCGGTAGTGCAGACAGAGGCTAAGTATGGTTATGTCAACCAGACCGCCACTGGTACCAGCGGTTTTTTTGAAGATACTCCTCTGGAGTCTATCATTTACCCTTGGGTACTCGGTTCAGTAAAACCTCGCGTGGTTTAAGTACCTTCAGGAGGAATGTAGATCATGGCCGCCAAAGCAACTCACTTACTTCGATTTTTTTTGCCCTTGGGGCAAATTTTGCCATCTTTGTAGCAAAACTTGCAGCCGCTTTGCACACCGGCTCAGGAGCGATGCTGGCAGAAGCTGTCCACTCCCTGGCTGACAACGGCAATCAACTGCTGCTGATAATAGGGTTGAAAAGAGCAAAGCGCCCACCGAGTTATGACCACCCGCTTGGCTACGGAAAGACTATTTATTTCTGGTCATTTATTGTCGCAGTGATTCTGTTCAGCATGGGCGGAATGTTCTCGGTGTACGAAGGCATCCATAAACTTCAGCACCCGGAACCGCTGACAGCTCCGTGGCTTGCCATCGCTGTACTGATATTTTCCATTATTGCCGAGAGCATATCCCTCTGGGGTTGTCTGAGAGAAGTCAACAAAGTTCGAGGTGATCAGACTCTTTTCGCTTGGTTCCATGAAAGCCGACAGAGTAAGCTGCTTGTTGTTTTCGGGGAAGACCTGGCAGCGTTGCTGGGCTTAACCTTTGCACTTGGAGCAGTCGGACTGGCCATGCTGACCGGAAACCCGTTTTTTGATGCATTGGGCAGCATTGTCATCGGTCTGTTGCTGATAATTATCGCTGTCATGATTGGAATTGAGGTGAAAAGGTTGTTGATAGGGCAGGGAGTGGATCCGGCCACCCACAAAGCTATGAGCGCTTTTATTAACAAGCAGGAAGGGGTTCAAGACGTGTACCATCTGATTTCCCTGCAACTCGGCAGTGATGTTATGGTGGCAGTTAAGGCCATGATGCGGGAGTTTCCAGGCCAGACCGCGATGATCCAGGCCATAAACCGTTGCGAACTGCGATTTAAAAAAGCATTTCCACAAGTAATCTGGTCGTTTTTTGAACCGGATATACGTGACTGAAGGAAGCTATCCCTTATTTGTCATGAGTATTTCGTCGAAATCGGCTAGACACAAAGAATTGCAGAGCCGTACAGCTTGTTAATTTTGAATGTTAAAAATTCCAACGGCGTATGGAGCTGGCCGGGAAAATATGATTGAAATGAACATCTAAACGCGATAGGATCGGCAGATTGTTCAGTAACTTAGAAATGATTCTCCTCTTTTTTCGTACTCAATCATCTCTGAGTCACTTTTTTCGCTCGTCTCAACGGGTTCTTCAATTGATATCGAACCCTTAACCCTTTATATCTTTCGGCAACCTCCCGTTGATTAACCTATTTCTCATCCTGTATACATTTGTCTGGCATCTCTCCCTGCCTTTTCTGAAGTGCGCACCCCGGGTCGCGCTCGGCTGGAACCAGCGCACCCTGAAGGATATCGCAGAGGGCCCGTTTGATCTCTGGATTCAGTCTGCATCCGGCGGCGAGTCACTGCTGACAAATATGGTGCTGAAAGACCTTGAAACCCTCCGGCCAGGTAATAAGAAATTGCGGGTTCTTGTAACCTCCGGAACCAAGCAAGGGATCGACAGCCTCGAAAAAGGCCAAAAAAGTCTCACACAGAAAAGCAGTATGGAAATCACAGTCGCCTACTTTCCATTTGACACACCGGCTCTGATGAACAAAGCATTTAACCGGTTCAAACCGAAACTGGCAATCATCGTAGAGACCGAGCTCTGGCCGGGGTTTCTGATTACCGCCACAAAAAAAGACGTTCCGGTCATTCTGATAAATGGGAGGATGTCAGAAAAAAGTTTCGGCTCGTATAGATATTTCAGAAAATTTTTCAAGAAGTTTGGTCCTGAAAAAGTACTGGCTATTTCCCCGGTGGACGGCGACCGATTTTCCAGGATCGTCGGAGAAAAAAAAGTCAGCCTGATCAACAACATCAAGTTTGATCGAATAGAGCCTCAGGTAGCCTTGCCGGGGCACAGCCCCATTGCCGACCTTTTGCCGGAAAAGAGCCCGTTTGTGCTGCTTGGCTCCATCCGCAGGGAAGAAGAGGACAAAATCCTCAGTACAGTGGCAAACGTTCTCGTCACGCGGCCGAACATAACTATCGGCATCTTTCCTAAACATATTGAGCGGGCGAACTCTTGGTTAGAGCTTCTGAAAAAAAAGAATATTGCTGCGGTAAAACGCTCGGCTACCCATACTCGCCTGTCTCCCGGAACTGTTATTGTCTGGGACATTTTTGGCGAACTTGCCGGAGCATATGCACTTGCCGACGCCGCTTTTGTCGGTGGCTCCCTTGTAAATTTGGGTGGCCAGAATTTTCTTGAACCATTAGTATTCGGGCTCAAGCCGATCATCGGTCCCTATTGGAAGAATTTTGCCTGGGTCGGTCGGGAAATAGTCGCATCCGGACTGGTGCAGGAGGTAGTTGACGAAAAACAACTGGTGAACGCGTTACTCTCGGCTCTTGACGCCGATCAATCGAGGGATGAAGTGATCAAACAGGTTCGTGACTTTTTCGAGCCGCGTAAGGGAGGCACACAGCAGGTGTGCCGGCAGATTATCGATACATTAAAAGATTTGGAAAAAAGATAGTATGAGCCTATTACCACCTTGTTATGCGATTATTCCAGCCAGATATCAGTCCCACCGATTCCCCGGAAAGCCTCTGGCGGACATCCTTGGTAAGCCCATGTTCTATTGGGTGTATGAACGTGCTGCCAGTTGTTCTTTGTTAAAAAAAGTCTGCCTGGCGACAGACGACGTACGCATATACGATGCGGCAAAGAACCTTAATGTTCCAGTGGTCATGACTGACCCGGAGCATGTCAGCGGATCGGACAGAATCATGGAAGCAGCTGAGATACTGGGGCTGGAGGACGAGGCTGTGGTCGTTAATATCCAGGGAGATGAGCCGGCCCTTGACCGCGATATGCCTAAGATTCTTGTCGAGCCTTTTGCTGATCCAAACATTCAGGTTACCACTCTGGCCCGGCTGATCGATGCCAGGCAGGCGGAAAATACCGATCGAGTCAAGGTCGTACGTTCTGAAAAAGGTTTTGCCCTCTATTTTTCCAGGTCAAAGATCCCCCACATTCGCGATGTAGATCAAACCGATGCGGATTATCTTCTACATATCGGCCTATACGCCTACCGCCTTTCCACACTCAAGACCTTTACTTCTCTTCCCCCCAGTCGCCTGGAAGAAATCGAAAAACTTGAGCAGTTACGTCTTCTTGAAGCAGGAATTGGTATCTATGTTGTCATGACAGACTACCAGGGTTTTGGGGTTGACCGACCCGAGGATCTGCAATTGATCACCCGGCAACTTCAAGGTTTACAATAAAGAACCCGCCCCTAGAAATTACCTGTTAGAGATAATTTCCGAGCGGGCTCATACCAGGACTGGTAAGCGTTAGCCCGGTTTTCTTACCAGTCGAGGTTGCGGTGTATGCGAGACGCCATGCAAACTGCCATAGTTGACTATGCAGCTTGCTTGGGTAACACTGCAGACACCGTAAGATCGGCTGGCCTCTGGTGAACATTGTGTAGATTTCAAGTATGTGGAAAATCCTTCCAAAAAGCTTGGCAGTCGGTTGATGTATGAGAATCGACACAATGTTCATGAGAAATTCGGGTTATAGTGCTCGGGCTGGCGGTTTTGGCGGTTTCTGATGATCCCGGTCCAGATGAAAGTTAATCCACGAAGAGGTATCTTTCAGTTCCCAAAGCCGCGGTGGGACAAATTCGCTGGTGAGTTTTTCTGTCTCCCCATGTTTTTTCATCCGCTTGTAAGCCCGCACCCACACACAGAGTTTATCGGTATTTACCTCACAAAAACCATCATTACTTCCACCACAGGCTCCATTTCGCGTATGTTTGGGGCAACCCGACTCGGGACAGAGAAAACCCACATGCTGGATTCCGCAATCTCCGCAGCTCTTGCAGGAAAGCATCATCTTTTTAAACGGATCTTCTAAAAACGCTTTCAGCAGCCACGAGGTTTTACTCTTATCCAGAGAGTTGGAAATCTTTTTATACACAGGGGCAAGGGACGCGCGTTTATCAAAGAAGAGATCATGGGCAGCCCGCAGAAAGAGATAGTGGAAGTTATCCGTCAGCTTCACTTTAATATTGTCTTTTCCCGGGATAGATGCGGCGGGTGATACCGGCTCTTTATAAAGATAAAAGCGATTCGGTTCGTTTTCACGAAACTCTTCGATATAATCAAGCCAATTGTGTTCAATGGCCGCCATCCGGTCGAGAATCTTGCCGACGGTCTCAAAGCTGTCATGGATTCCACCGAGGTGGATCCCCTTATAGCCGATCCCTTTCAGCACCACACCCAAACGAGCCGTCCGCTCAATGGCGTGTTTCATGCCCTCACCGGGCGCCTCCCACTCGCGCATAACCTTATTGAAAAGCCTTTCTGTGACATGGACTCCGGGAACTCTGCCTGCATGCATCGGCCTGGCTGATCTTTTATCCAGCAGATACAGAGAGGCAAGAGCGGGTATCTCGATTTTTTTATCTTTGTTATACAGCAACAGCTCCTCATATTTGTCTATATCGTAGCCAAGCTGGGTTATGGCAAAGGAAGCTCCTGCATCTATTTTTCTTTCAAGTTTTTTGTACTGAACCCATGCCTCGGCTTCGGTATATTTAAATGGTGAAACCGCGCAGCCGGTAACAAAAATACTGGAATGTCCGGATCGTATAAGTCTTCTGTTGAGATCGTTCAGCATCGAAGTAAGGATCACCGAATCAAAATCAAAGACCGGCGAACCAGCTCCGCCAAACCCCTTACCGGAATAGTCACCTGTCAGCGCCAGGATATTTTTCATACCCATATGGGCAAGCTGCAGAGCCCTGCTTTCCATACCTACCCGATTGGTATCCCGGCAGGTAAAATGGACGATAACATCCATACCGTCATTAAGGATCTCATGACCAAGCGCATCAGGACTGAGGGCCGGATTCCCACCCGGATTATCCGTGATCGAAACTGCGGTGATTCTCCCGTCGGTACAGGCATCCTTGGAAATGCCGGTAATGGTATCTATTGTCCTGCCACTCGATTCACGTCCTGGAACCAGTTCGAGTGTTACGACAAATTTATCCGGCGTTGAAATATCATCATTAAAATTGCGAATCACGTTACCATCTCCTCTTCTACTCTACAGACATCACGGGTGTTTCACACTCGCCATATTGCAGTCAATGTAAACCCTGTTTTTGGCCGGTCGCAAAAACCTATCGCAAATATGAAGCCAAAACAAAAGGGGGTTTCAATTTTTCATCCTGTAAATTATCGAAAATAATTTCCAAGACACTATTACAATATAAATCATTAGTCCAGAAAGTGCATAGATTTACACGTGATTATCAAATTGCGCACCAACATAATTCTTATGAGAATTTATATCAAAGTTGATACAAAAGACAACCAGAGAGAAGTTGCAAAGGTTACGGCGTCTTACATTGTAGTACATTGTTGTCCGGGAGCGAAAAATCCCTTAAAGCCGCCGCAATTTTATGCGTAGCAGGTAGCCAGCAATGGATCGAATCTTTAAAAAATATTCAGCGCCCTGTGCAGCCTTTTACAAAGAGCCTCCATAGTCTCAAAGGGAAATCACCTTGAAGTTCCGCGTAGCCACCAGCATCAGAGGAGGAGAAGAATCCCAGCTTACCGGCAGGTCAAAACTTTTCATACCCCTGAGCGTATAGGAGTGCGGTCAGGTCCCCATAGAGGACATTATTTTCCACCCGCTCCTTGAGGAAAGGTTTTGGATGGAAGCCGACTCCAAGCCCTGCACCATTGATCATGGCCAGGTCGTTGGCCCCGTCACCTATGGCAAGGGTGTCGGTAATATCCAGGTTACCTGTCGCTTGATAGTGTTGAAGAAAAAAGAGTTTTGACTGGTGGTCAAGAACAGGCTCTTTTACTTTTCCTGTCAGCAGGCCGTCGCGGATTTCAAGCCTATTACCATGGCTAAACTGAAAAAAAAGCATTTTGCCAATCGGTTCGGTAAAGCAGGTAAACCCTCCGGAAGCCAACACACACATGGCACCATGATTTCGCATTGTTTTAATAAGCAGTTCCGCACCGGGCATAGGCCGTATCTCTGCCAGTGTTTTTTGCAGCGCCAGCTCCGGGAGATTTTGCAACATCGCCACCCGTGAGCGCAGAGCTGCCTGAAAATCAAGATCACCGCGCATGGCAAGGTCGGTAATAGCCGCAATTTTCTCTTTTAAGCCACACTGGGCTGCGAGCTCATCAAGGGTTTCACCAACAACCATGGTGTTATCCATATCGGCGACCAGAAGCTTTTTTCGTCTCACGTGGTCATCGGTAATTATAAAGAAATCGATCCGATCCTCAGACAACAGCAATTCCAGCGCCATACGTGCGGATTTATCCGGCCGATCCGACAGTTGTAGATCTGCCGCCTTGCCGGGAGACAGCCAGTGAAGCCCCTGAACCTCGACAGAGAGGCATTTCTCAACCTCCTTAAGATGATCATGCAAAAGAGGTTTTTCGATTTCAGAAGAAACCAGGGTAAGAATATAATTCATAATCTCCAACTCTTTATTTAGTTCTGGTGATACGGCATGATTGGATGTGACAGGATATTGAAAACAGTGAGCCGGTCGGCCCAATTGAATCATTGAAATAATCCCGACAAACGGGAAATAGGCCAGGACTCTGTTCAGTGCCCACTTGAGGGGCATAAATACCTTTACGGAATTTTTGAAAAAAACAAGAGACAAACACAGACTTCAAAAGAATTCTACGACACCAGGCGCTTCAACCATTTCCAGGGAAACAGCATTGAGACCCGGTGCCGATAAGCTCGGTACTCTTTCCCATACCGACTGACAATTTTCCTCTCCTCCAGCATTGTTCCAATGACCAGATACACACTCAGGATACAGGCAGCGAGAAAGACGGCCAGGGAATACTCGGCCAGCATAGACCAGATGAGAAATAATGACCCCAGATACCATGGGTGCCTGGTGATACCGAAAACCCCGGTTTCGTCAAACCCATCATCTTCACTCAACAGGAGATGTTCTTCTCCTGTCCTCAACTGTTTTATCCCTAAAAAATACCGCAGATCGTATCTCTTTGCCCCTCCTTTAAATAAGAAAAGGGCCATGGCAAAAAGTATGATCCGGCCGGCAACAGCATACCCTTCCCAATGTACTATAACCTGTCCTTCTGCAGCCCTTGTAACTTGGGCAAGTGGAATGAGGGTCGCCAGCGACAGCCCATTATAAAACAGGCGATAGAAACGAGTCAGACCCGGCACACTTCCTTTAATGAAATTAATGACCGATGTATCAATTAAAAGAGAATGCATGGTACACCAGCCTATCCATAACAGACAGAGCACGGCCAGATTCATGAGTACATATCCATAACGTTATCCGTACGCCATTTTAAAAAGACTTTTCCCGCTTTCCATGTAAGATAAATCTGACCACCGACACCTCAGAAGAAAGTAGGGCAACTGGAGGGACAAGGCAAGAACATTCCTCATCCGGGTGGCCGCTGTTACCGGAAAATATCAGATAAACCTGCAGTTGTGTTGACACTCGGAAAGCTCTTGAATAGATTGTCACAACCATTCATTGCGGTAACAGACCTGTTCCTTGCATCGATAATGATTTTTTTGAAAAAACTACCTGGTGACAATACCATGAAAAAAAGTATACCTCTTCCACTTCGGAAATTGATCCATTCCGAATCCGCCGGAGGACTGTTACTCATGGTAACTGCAGCCCTGGCAATGGTCATGGCGAACAGTCCTCTCAGCACATTTTATGACCTGATCATAACCACTCCTGTCCATGTCCGTGTCGGCCCCATTGAAATCGCCAAGCCTCTGCTGCTCTGGGTGAATGACGGGTTAATGGCCGCCTTCTTCTTTGTGATCGGACTCGAATTAAAGAGAGAACTGCTCATCGGGGAGCTGTCGGACCGAAGAAAGATCATCCTCCCAGCCCTGGGAGCTCTTGGCGGCATGGTGTTACCGGCACTCATCTATGTTGCCGTCAATTATAACGATCCTGTTGCCATTCGGGGCTGGGCAATTCCTGCGGCAACAGACATCGCCTTTGCCCTCGGCATCCTGTCCCTGCTCGGATCTCGAGTACCTATCAGCCTGAAAGTATTATTGACCTCCCTGGCTATCTTTGACGATATAGGTGCAATAATCATCATTGCCCTGTTCTATACCGACGCCATTTCCCTGGCATCCCTCGTTGTAGCCGGGGTGTGCATATGCGTCCTGCTTACAATGAACAGAAAAGGGCAGGAAAACTTCAGTATGTATGTCTTTGTCGGCTCAATTATGTGGGTTGCCATGCTTAAATCCGGTGTACATGCCACGTTGGCCGGTGTTATCCTCGCCATGTTCATTCCAATGACGTCGCGTAGAAACCCGAAACGTTCTCCTCTCATGGAGATTGAACACGACCTCCATACTGCTGTCACTTTTTTTGTTCTGCCGATTTTTGCTTTTTGTAACAGCGGTATCAATATTTTCAACGCATCGTTTGATTTCTTCATCCACGGTGTTCCTGTAGGTATCGTCCTGGGGCTTTTTTGCGGAAAACAAATTGGCATTTTCTCCTTTATCTGGCTCGGCATACGATTCAAACTCTCCACCATGCCCACCGGTATGAGCTGGGGGTCACTGTACGGCATGTCCACATTATGCGGCATCGGATTTACCATGAGCCTTTTTATCGGGGCCCTGGCTTTCGACCAGACAGTCACCAGTCTGGTTTTTGATGAGAGACTGGGAATTATAATCGGCTCACTGCTATCCGGCGTCGTGGGATTCCTGCTGCTTAAAAAATACCTTCCCCCAGCCAAGGGTTAACCCCTCAATCTCCCAGCATAAAACCTCTTTGCAACAGCTTTTTCACAGAAACAGAACACACTCCCTGTACAGTTTTTTTAACGTCAATCAGCACAGGGAGGAACCCCATGGATGTGGATTTCAGGCACCCGTCAATTATTTAGCAGCATAATCCGGGGCAGACCAATTATCCCAAAAAACGCCAGAATAACTGATAAAATTCTCTACCAACAACACCTCAACTGTTACAAAAAAGTAAAAGGCTCCCCTTTTTTGCTTTTTAATTTTTCTCCTCAGCCATATTATGTGTACATGAATTTTTTGGCACATTTATACCTTTCCGGCGATTCTGACCAGGTAATGCTCGGCAACTTCATCACCGACTTTATAAAAGGAAAAGGCGGAGAACCATACAGGAGAGAAGTTTATCTGGGAATTTTATTACACAGAGAAATTGACTCCTACACGGACCAACATCAACAGGTAGCAGTGAGCAAGCAAAGACTTTGGCAAAGACACAGACATTATTCATCGGTCATTGTCGATATTTTTTATGATCATTTTCTTGCTAAGAACTGGCAAAAATTCAGTATCATCTCACTGGAAGATTTCGCCTGTCACTCCTATACCACCATCCAACGCTTCGATAATTTACTCCCCCCAAAAGCGAAACAGGTACTTCCTCATATGATAGCCAACAATTGGCTTGTTAACTATGGAAAGCTGGAAGGGGTCAACAGAGCGCTGCAAGGCATGGCAAGAAGAGCTTCGTTCCTGTCTCTTATGGATAGGGCTATAGAGGACCTGCAAAAGGATTATGAAAAATTTGAAAATGACTTCGAAGTATTTTTCCCTGAACTTGCCGCCCATTCCAAAACCTACCTCCGAAGACTGGAAGATACGGAATTGTATCAGTAGAAGTATAGTCCCAACGAGTAATTGATCCCTATAAGAGATTCTCTTGAAAATATTCATTAATTTTGCTCACTGCCAGGATGCTCCTCATTCTCTGTTATCTGCGCAGAGCTGATTAACGTCCGGTTATATTTTTAATTATTATTTAATATAATAATATCTATTATTTATGTTTTTTTTCGTTTAGTTTCAACTCTTTTTTCGTTTAATAATTTATGATATCGGCATGTTGAATGACACCATACTATTTAAGCAAATACTAATGTTGATGTTGACTATTTTCTTGATGATGAATACCATGCAAATAAGAATCGATTCTTATTAAGCGGGAGATTATGACAGTCAAGAAGAACGAACTTACACGACGCTTGAAACTCTTCGAGACGGTGTGCCGTGACGAGGGAATCAAGTTGACACAACAGCGCATGGAAATTTTCCGTGAAGTTGCCCAAACCGGGGATCATCCAGATGCCGAGCAGGTTTTCCAGCGTGTCAGGGACCGTATACCGACAGTCTCACTCGACACCGTTTACCGGACACTCTGGCTGCTGAAAGATCTTGGGCTGGTAGTCATGCTTGGTTCGAGTCGTGAGCGCACCCGTTTCGACGCGAATCTGAAGAGTCATCATCATTTTATTTGTGATCAATGTGGATTCACCCGTGACTTCTACAGCAATGATCTTGATAACATCAGACTACCTGATTCGGTGAACTCTTATGGTGAGATCGAAGCAACTCACGTTGAAGTGCGAGGTATCTGCCGAGAGTGTGTTGAGAAAAAAAGATAAAGAATACTTTTTCAAATGACAGAAGAATTCAGTTTGGTGCGCATACTGACAAACATTGCAGGTAATCACAGTTAAGGGGCCGAATACATTGGCAATGTATACAATTTTAAGACCAGTATTCAATAGGAAAGCTAATCGCGAACACATTGTGGACACCAATGAATTGTATTCTCAGCAACATTGTGAATAATTTCAAACAACAACGGGAGGAGATTTATGAGTGATGAAATGAAATGCCCTGTCACCGGAAGAACCAATAAACACGCAGTGGGCGGCAGGTCGAATCGGGACTGGTGGCCGAACCGTTTGAATCTTGATATCTTGCGCCAACATTCTTCCAGGTCTAATCCGATGGGCGAGAAATTTAACTACGCTGAAGAATTCAAAAGCCTCGATTTCGACGCTTTAAAGAAAGACCTGCACCATCTGATGACCGATTCGCAGGAGTGGTGGCCAGCCGATTACGGTCATTACGGGCCCATGTTCATTCGCATGGCATGGCACAGTGCAGGCACCTATCGCACTGCTGATGGCCGCGGTGGTGGAGGAACCGGCAACCAGCGCTTTGCCCCCATCAACAGTTGGCCCGACAATGTAAACCTTGATAAGGCACGCAGGCTGCTTTGGCCGATCAAGCAGAAATATGGCCGGAAAATCTCATGGGCCGACCTGATGATTCTGACCGGCAATGTCGCTCTGGAATCGATGGGGTTCAAGACCTTCGGTTTCGGCGGCGGACGTGAGGACATCTGGGAGCCGGAGAAAGATATCTATTGGGGGGCAGAGGAAACCTGGCTTGGCGACAAACGTTATTCCGGGGACCGGGAACTTGAGAATCCTCTCGCGGCTGTACAGATGGGTCTGATTTACGTGAATCCGGAAGGTCCGAACGGTGAGCCGGATCCAATCGCCTCCGGGCGGGACGTTCGGGAGACGTTTGCGCGCATGGCAATGAACGACGAGGAAACACTCGCGCTCACTGTTGGCGGACATACCTTTGGTAAATGCCACGGCGCCGGCGATGCGGCATTGGTCGGACCTGAACCTGAAGCCGCCGGCATCGAAGAGCAGGGCCTCGGCTGGAAATGCAGCCATGGCAGCGGTAAAGGTGCAGATCAGATTGGCAGTGGCCTGGAAGGTGCATGGACCCCGACCCCGACCCAGTGGGACATGAGCTATCTGGATATGCTGTTTGGCAACGAATGGGAAGTAACCAAGAGTCCCGCCGGCGCATGGCAGTGGACGCCGAAGGAGGCGACCGACAGCAACCAGGCACCGGCTGCCGACGATTCGTCGAAGCGGGTCCCGATCATCATGACCACCGCGGACATGTCGATGCGGATGGACCCGATCTACGAACCGATTGCACGTCGATTTCATAAAAACCCGGAAGAGTTAGCAGACGCCTTCGCCCGCGCCTGGTTCAAGCTGACACACCGGGACATGGGACCCCGCGCACGGTATCTCGGCCCTGAAGTTCCCGACGAAGACCTTATTTGGCAGGATCCGATCCCTGCAGTCGATCATGAACTGATAGATGACAGTGATATCGCCACAATCAAAGGCAAGATCCTTGATTCTAACCTGACCGTCTCCGAGCTGGTTTCAACTGCCTGGGCATCGGCTTCGAACTTCCGTGGTTCCGATATGCGCGGCGGTGCAAACGGTGGTCGCATTCGTCTGGCGCCCCAGAAGGATTGGCAAGTCAACCAGCCGGATCAATTGACAAAAGTGTTGAAGACACTGGAAAGTATAAAGAGCGGGTTCGACAAAACGGTCTCCATGGCCGACCTGATTGTGTTGGCGGGTTGTGCGGGTGTTGAACAAGCGGCCAGGAATGCTGGTCATGATGTAACAGTTCCTTTCACACCGGGCCGCATGGACTCCTCGCAGGAACAAACCGATATAGAGGGCTTCGCCGCGATGGAGCCGGAAGCAGATGGTTTCCGCAACTACCTCAAGACCAAATACACTGTACCGGCTGAGGAGATGCTGATCGATCGGGCGCAATTGCTGACGCTGACCCCGCCGGAGATGACGGTTCTCGTTGGCGGCATGCGCGTTCTGAATGCCAATTTCAGACAGTCTCAGCACGGTGTCTTCACTAAGCGGCCCGAGACCCTCACCAACGACTTCTTTGTGAATTTGCTCGACATGGGGACGACGTGGAAGGCGAACTCTGATGACGAAGACCTGTTTGAAGGCAGCGATCGCGTAACTGGTGAACCGAAGTGGACCGGCACCCGTGTCGATCTGATCTTCGGCTCAAATTCCGAACTCCGCGCCCTGGCTGAAGTTTACGGAAGTGCAGACTCAAAGGATAAGTTTGTCCATGATTTCGTGGCAGCCTGGAATAAGGTAATGAATCTTGACCGCTTCGACCTTGCCTGATCTACCATAACATCTGTACATCTGTGAGAATTTGTGAAGCCTATTCTGAAGATACATCAGATGATCAGGATATGATTCCCGTCACGGATTGATAAATGTTCTGAAAAATAATGGGAGCTATCAGCAACGTATGAGCGTGGCGTTTCAATACCTTCTGAAACGTCACGCTTCTGGTAGGCCCTTGAATCCGACGGGGATCTGCGTCCGGCGGCTCTTCTCTCTACCAGAGCACATCCGATCATCGGCATCTATTCCCGTTCTTTGTCTTCTGTTTATAAGTCTGACAGTTACTGGTAAACGATCAGAGATATAAGGCTTATCTTTCAAGCCGGTCCTGTATGTTCACCGGTTTTTTTATCTGTTGCTCTTTCAGCATTATTTCTTCTGTCTGTATCCAGGCGTCTATGTCGATAGCTCCAATATTTTGTGCTGCCACCAGCTCCCTGGTAGCAAGTAACTGGAGTTTTATTATCGCTTCATTGTTGCCTTTATCCCGGGCTGCAATTGCTGCAATCGTACTTTCCTGATTCACCGGGTCCAGGGCATCTCTCCATGCGGCAAGGAGAGCATTTTGAAATTTTAGAACGACATCGGGCTGGTTTTCGATCATTTTTTTTGAAGTGATAACGGAATTGGCAACGAAATTCACACCAAAATCAGCCGGATTGAAGAACCGGACATTTTCACCCTCGGCCTGGAGGCGATCTTGCAGAATAACCCCCTGGGAGTTGCGATAAACAGGCCAGACCTGGACCTTTCCTGTAAGAAAGGGGGTAAAATCAAAACGGGCACTGTGAATTTCCACATCATCTTTTTTGATGCCGCCTTTGGCAAAAAGGGTGTTCATGATGCTCTCATCATTGCCGCCAAAGGTAATACCGATGCTTTTGCCTTTTAACTGTGAAAGATCTGTTATTTCAGGCAGTGTTTCCCTGTAAATCCATTGCATGGGGTTAATTTGAAAAATCTGGAAGAGCACAACCACCTCTGCACCTTTCTCAACAGCTCTGATTACCTGGTCGGCGGAAGCTACCCCAAAATCAGCGTGCCCCAGTTCCAGCTCTTTGATTGCATCTTTTCCCGGCCCGCCTTCCTTAATCTTAACCTGGAGCCCTGCTTTACCGAAGTAGCCTTCTTCCTCGGCATATATATCGCCGGCAACAGAGGCGTTGAACAACCATTTCAGTCGGTACGTCAATTCCCCGGCGTCTGCCTGGGTGCCGGTTGCACATACAATTATAGAGAGAAGGAGTGTCCTGAAGGTCAGTTGATTTTTTCGCATTTGTTCACTTTGTAGAAATGATCTTAGCTCTCGGAGGAGATAGCCCAGGCTTTTTGAACTCGCTCACTACCACTTTCAAGCAGCCCCTGGTAGAAAGAAATAACGATGCCAATCATAAACAGAGCAACAAAAATTTTCGCGAGATCACTCTGGTAGAGCGCTATTCGGATAGAATAGCCGATACCCGCGTCGGCTGCGATAAATTCTGCTACAATTGCCCCTGCCATTGCCAGTGTCGCACTCCCCGAGATAACAGTCGCGAGCTTGCTCAAGTTTTCAAAAGCACGTATCTTCACTTCAAGCTGCCATCGCATCTTTCCTGTAATCACATAGAAATGCTCTATGTCTTTTATTGGAGATGACATTACCCCCAGAACAGAGAGCAAGAGTGGAAAATAACAGATCATAGAAGCTATGAGCAGTCGGGGAACGAAGCCGTCACCCAGGAGGATAAATATAATCGGCGCCAGGGCAACGATAGGATACGCCTGGATATTGTATGCAGTCATTTTTATAAATGACCCGATCCAGCTGGACTTTCTTCCGGCTATTCCTACGGTACAAGCAAGAATTATTGAAAGAAGTTGACCTATTACTGTGATCAGGAGGGTGTCCAGTACATCAAAAAAATACTCTTTTGCGGTTTCTCCGGCGGTCTCAAATATAAGCGAGATTCCGGGGATAACATAATCGGACAGTCCCAATACGAATTTAACAAGCAAGAGCCCGGTAACACCAGCCAGGTAGACAATAAAAAACTGATAGATTCGTCTAAAAAGCATTCATTATCTCCAGCATAGTCCTGTCGACTCTCTTTCTGTCAATGGACTCCGGGCTGCAACAATTCTGGCCCTGAATCGTACTATAGCTTTTTCCCCTGGAACCTCCGCCAAAGACCAGGATTTCATCGCAAAGGGTCGCGACCTCCATCAGGTTATGAGAAATATAGAGGAACATTTTCTCAGGAAAAATCCGCTTGATCGCAAGAATGATGGATTGTCTCAGCTTTTCATCTACATTTGCCAGGCTTTCATCCAGGATAAGAAGATCATATTCCTGAAGCAGGTACCTGATAAGGTTCACTCTATTCTGCTGGCCCATTGAAAGCTGGTGGAAACGGGAAGCAAGCAGGGAGGAGAGATTGAAAATTTTAATGAGTTCCTGCTTTAATTCTTCCTTCTCTTCCGCGACCACCTTATTGAGATGTGCCCCGGCACTTGACCACCCGGGCAGTCTTTCCATGTTATATGAATAGAGAACTGTATGTATATTGGTTAACTCTATCTTGCCCTGATAATCATACCGATCTTCATCTGCCAGGAGTCGCGCAAACGAACTCTTTCCTACCCCGGATGGACCAAAGATAGAATGAAACCCCGGACGACTGAGGGTACAATTCACCTTATCAAGGACCTTGCTGTCAGTATCCGGGTAACTATATGTAATATTGCTACATTCAAGTCGCATCATCAGTTGCGGTACAATATAGGGATAAATTTACCAAGCCAGGATCATTTACGAACCGCTTCAATTATTGCTGCCTCAATCATTTTTTCATCAGGTATCGACGACACCCCATACCTTCGTCACGCCAGACCAAAATTGACTATGTTGCGTGCATCCGGTTCAATGTCTAAACCATTGACCTGAATTGTCGGCCCACCAATATGACGATATTTGGTAGCCTCCTCAAGTGTTCTCACAGTTATATGCTCCGGAGAAACATCAACGTTTAGTTTGTCTGCAATTTTTTTGATCACCCCTGTGACCTTTCTAGCAGCACTTCAGTTTTCAAGAGAAATAACCCGTATGTGCATTGAAGTACCTGTGGATAGATTTATTTTCATAACAAAAAAGTGTCCTTTGTCACACATGATATTACAACATAATCAGAGATTTTTCCCCTCTTCCCTGGTTTATCCATATCACCCCTGCCTGGAGAAACCCTCAACAGGCCTACAGTACAGCCGGGAGATCGAGATAATCATGCAGTATGCCAGGTTATCGAGTTGGACCAGAGAAAACGAATACTTCAAGGCAATAGACAGAGTTATGCCGAGGTGAATATGTAAAAAAATGAGGTGTTAATCCACCGGAAAAATCTTGAACTTTGATGGAAAATGGAAGAGAGTAAAAATAACATGC
The DNA here is from genome assembly GCA_049645925.1 of Desulforhopalus sp. Classification (GTDB taxonomy): domain Bacteria; phylum Desulfobacterota; class Desulfobulbia; order Desulfobulbales; family Desulfocapsaceae; genus Desulforhopalus_A. The sequence continues at coordinate 2,765 of JBARUU010000052.1, read as the reverse complement.
AGCTGAAAACAAAAGAAAAAACCTCTTTTACTGCATATAGTTTCAGAAATGTTACTCATCTGGTGTCTGGCCTGTTGCCAACAATTTTATCCGATAGCGATGCATATGAGTCGACCCTGCAACAACAGGGAGCCCCGATGACCTCCTCCCGTCGTCAGATGGATACCGGAAGCCGTATCCCAACCGTTAATCACAGCACTTCACTCGATTGACGATTTTGTGACCTGCATCACAACGCTAGTCACTTAAAATATTTTCTCCGTAATCCCAACACGATAGATCAAATCCAGTTATTGCGGAAAGTTCATCTTTTTCAGCCAAATAGACCGATCTGAAAAATTCGATGTCTTCCGCGTTAAACGCGAGATTTGATAAAATATCAAAACGGTCCAACAGCTTTGCTATCTTGGAATTACCAATGTTCTTAAAAATTTTGCATCCATAATAATTAAAGAGGATCCTTGTCCAGCCCCAACTCCGGTGAACAGGCCTTGCAGAAAGTCGTGGTTGAAATGTTGGGTCTAAACCCAGGTAATCATATGTATCAAAGAGCGTTTTATCCCAATTCTTCTTGATCTGATCTTCAAATAAAATAATTCGAAATCGCTCTGCTGGAATTTGTTTCATCCACACCTTGAGATATTTTGCATATAAACCGTATTCGAGAATACGCATTTTGGGCAGTTCCATGGCTGTTTTCTTGAGACCAAGTGATGGTGATAACGCACCACTTTTCATCCAAGGTGCCCTTCTCATAAGGTGAGAATACGCTGAGATTGCACGACGAACGGGGTCGCGAAGAGTCACAATATACTTTGCATCTGGAAATTTCTGATCAATTAATTTTGGAAGTATTGGCAATGTCTCATCGAATTCAATTTGCCTCGATTCATTATGCCAGTAGGGTACCCGATCGTAAAAGTAGGTTGTCGACGCCTCCCCGATGACCTTGTCAGGATTAAGCCCCGCGAAATGGCTAAAATACCAATCATCACCCTGTGCGTAAAGTTCCGCCGATCCAAAATAGTGGATCTCTTTCGGGGTAGGTAGTGACGTTCCTGGGTGTTGCTTCAACATATCCCATAACCAGGAGGTTCCTGACTTTTGTGCCCCAATTATAAAAAAATCCGGTTTACTCTTTTCTGATGACATGATTAAAAGTATCTCCCCCAATGAAATTTCACCTTAATCCCTCATCTCAACACAATCAGAGTGTCCTGCGAAGATAAAAGGTGCCACTTGCCTTGTGAAGCAATTCAGATAGTTTGTTCAGAATAATCGGGTTTTACAAAAGAATGCTGAAACGCTAATGCTTACTCACAAGAAAAACGACATTCATAACAGATCATTGACCTATTGTACTACTCCAGCAGCAACAAGCCAAAACTTTGGTTAAGGAGTGAAGAAACCCCGGGAGAAGAGTCTCCCGGCTGGAAACACCCGGTTTCCAATACAAGAAGTTACTCTGTCAGGTTTATTTTTACAACAGTCTAACGAGTCGATTTTTCTGAACCGTGACGGCAGAACCTTGTTAACCATATTCTCATGTTTTTTTAGCACCGCCCCAATGTCCCCACGACACAACTCCCTGCATGAAACCGGATAGATATCTCCCTGAGGGAGTCCCAAATGTGGAAGCTGACGTGAGCCGGTTCCAGAACTCAATGGTCATGCGTGGTCTGACACCGTTTAATGGTGATGACACCAGTGTCGGCATGGAATACGAACTGCAAGTGGCGATGGAAGGAGATCATAAAAACGTCGACCTGGCGGCCACCGTTCAAACGTCCAGTTATTATAAAATATTACCAAACGCACAGCACGAGGGGATTTACCACCAGGCTGCCTGGAGTCACTCAAAGAGTTTCTTTATCAAAACGAGTCCAATGTCAGGAAAATCAGCTGGGTCAGGTTTCCTGAATACAGATTGACACCCTGGACCGGAAAACTTCTGGCCCGGGACTTTCTCGCTGACAAAAGCATCCTTCACCCCAGGCAGCGAAGTGATGTACAGAGATTTCACTGCCTGGGGTGAGATCCATCTCCGGCTTTCCTGTCAGCTCTCTGCTCAATGTTCGAGCCGGGGCGAATAGCTTTTGCAGAAGACCTTGTCAATAACTCACAGCCTCGTGGCACACAGAGCAGGTTTACCTGCGGTTTCATTCGTCCGCTGGTTGAAACTGATATCGCTGTGCGTTCCTCCATCGCTCTACCATTGCGTCATACTCAAAGATATTGAAGAGAAAAGGGAGTTGAAATGACTGATCTGCTTTTCCTGTTCGGCCTTGGTTTTGTCCTGGCTCGTTTACTTGGCTGGGGTTTTAAACATTTACCTGCCGAGCGTTGGCTTTTCGAGGTTTCTGCAGTATTGTTGCCTATCGGAAAATTAGATCAACAAGTGTCGTGTACAAACTGGCTACTATCTGTTTTGTCAATGCAACGCCCTCTAGCGACCCAGAAATCCTAGACGGTCTTGGAGTATTATGAAATCCCACCATCATTGTCGGTCTGCAGCTTCTTTGGCTCGTTTTCCCTTATACCTTCGGTCGCAGTACCGTCACCACCTCGACCATCTCATTTGACCTGATCAGAAAGCATATTTGATGGCATCGCAGATGAGGGCAGATTTCGAGAAATTTTCATCCGAATTCGTTGTTTGTCTGCCTCGTCATGTTTTATGAGTTCTAGAAATCGAGATCCGATCTGACAATTTCTGTTTTGGAGTTTTGATCAATACTGACACATTAAAATTCTGTACAGTGTTC
>JBARUU010000051.1:0-179680 GCA_049645925.1 Desulforhopalus sp. | reverse complement strand
TCGTACACTTCATCTGGGGTTGCATAGCCGAGCGATTGATGCGGTCTCGATTGATTGTATCGTTGAACAAAATCGGCGATCCCTTCCTCAAGTTCCCAGCCGGTTTCGTAGGCTTTCAGGTAGATATCTTCATATTTCAGAGTACGCCAGAATCGCTCTATCATTACATTGTCCAGCCAACGGCCTCGCCCATCCATACTGATCTTGACTTTCGCATCCAAAATGGGTTTTTGCCATTTCTCAGAAGTAAACTGACACCCTTGGTCAGTGTTCACTATTTCGGGCAAACCATGTTGTGAGACTGCCTGAGAAAAGCACGTTCTGCAGAAGGACCCATCAAGTGTATTCGAGAGTTTCCAGGCAAGGATCTTCCTGGAGTACCAATCAATAATGGCAAACAAATACATGAATCCTTTTCTCATCGGGATATAAGTGATATCCGCGGACCATACCTGATTGGGTCGTTCTATCGCCAGCCCTTTCAGCAGATAGGGGACGATTCCACTTGGTCCTCCTGGGATTGTCGTTCTCTTTTGTGGGTAAACTGTCTCAAGGCCCATAATCCTCTTTAAGCGCTGTATCTTTTTTCGGTTCACTCTCAGACCCATTCGGCGCATAATGTAGCTCTTCATTCTGCGCGAACCCGCCGTGGGATCTTCAAAATACATCTCATCGAGGACCCTCATTATCTTTAGATTTCCGTCGCTTTCACCGACTGGAGTGTTATAGACCATGGATCGGTGTATATGTAACAACGCACACTGGCGGCGCATACTCAGTTGAGAATTCGGCTCTAGGAATTTCGTCCTTTCACGGGAATCCCCAACTGTTTGCACTTTTTTTCGAGGAAATCCACCTCCATTGTCAGTTGGCCTACTTTGCGCTGGAATTTCTCCTGCTCTTTCTCTAACGCCTTTTCGGTATTTGCCTTTTTGCTATTAAACAGTTCCGGCAGACCTTCAAGCAGCTCTTTCTTCCAATTGCTTACCATTACAGGATGAATCTCATACTCCTTTGCAATTTCACTGGCAGTCTTGATTCCTTGGACCGCCTCCAGGGCGACTCTGGCTTTGAATTCTGCACTGTGATTCCGTCTCTTCCGTTTCATAATACCTCACTGGTTAGATTGAGAAACTATGAACACTATACATTAACTAAGCGGGTGGTCCTAGACTTGGGGTCCGTCTCTATGATGACTATTACAAGTATCAATCCGGCAACCGGTGATCACCTGAAGACTTTTAAGCCAATGACTCAAAAAGAAACCATTGGTGCTATTAAAAAGGCACATCAGGCGTTCACTCATTGGCGCCAGACGGGCTTCAATGAGCGAAAACAAATTCTGCTAACCTTTGCCAGGGAGCTTCGAAACCGCACAGATGAATTCGCTGAGCTTATCACCATAGAGATGGGAAAGCGAATTTCGGAAAGCCGCAAAGAAATAATTTTCTGTGCGGAGATAACGGAATTTTATGCACATGGCGCAGAAAAGTTTCTCGCGGATCAACCAATGGATGTCGAGGGTGTCGATGCCTATATTCAGTACGCACCTATCGGTGTGCTGATAGGGATCATGCCGTGGAATTTTCCATTTTATCAGGTTGTTCGTTTTGCCACGCCAAACATTATGGCAGGTAATACAGTGTTGCTGCGACACGCTGGTAATGTGCCGCAATGCGCCCGGAAAATTCAGGACCTCTTTGACGAGTGCAGCCTGCCTGAGGGGGTCTTTACCAACCTGTTTATTCCCAAGGAATTTGTCGAAGAGATTCTCAAAGACCCACGTGTTCAAGGGGTTTCACTCACCGGCAGCGAACGCGCCGGTGCCTCGGTGGCCCAACTGGCCGGCAGAAACCTCAAGCGTTCGGTGTTGGAATTGGGGGGCAATGATCCGTTTATTGTTTTGGAGGATGCCGATCTGGACCAAGTTGTGGCGATGGCGGTTAAAGGAAGGATGGTTAACACGGGCCAGTCTTGCGTTGCCGCAAAGAGATTCATTGTTGTCGAATCACTGGCGGAGGACTTTATCTCAGGCTTGAAAAGAAAAATGGAGAGCCTGACAATGGGTGACCCGATGAATGATAAGACTGACGTGGGGCCGCTGTCGACCGAGGAGGCCGCAGTGAGACTAAACGATCAGGTCCAGTCGGCAATCAAAAGCGGTGCCACGGTCGTCCTCGGTGGCAATCGGCCTGAAGGTAAAGGTGCGTACTTTAACCCAACTATTCTCACCGGCATTAAACCAGGCATGCCGACCTATGACCAGGAATTGTTCGGGCCGGTTGCGACTGTATATGTCGTCAAGGATGAAGCGGAAGCAATTGCGCTGGCTAACGATTCCTCTTACGGATTAGGTGGTTCAGTATACACCAAAGACATCAGGCGTGGACGGCGAGTGGCAGAACTGGTCGACACAGGAATGATGTTCATTAACCAACCAACCAATTCTTCTGCTGAATTACCTTTTGGCGGTATAAAGAATTCCGGCTACGGTCGTGAGTTATCCCATTTAGGTATTCTGGAATTCGTCAACAAAAAGCTCATTCATTGCGGTCAGACCGAACGTTAATCTGAATTGTGAATTTTACTTTACCTTCAGTACATGTGATTAGTATCAATTTCTTGTCTGACAGCAGAAGAGGAAGGGGACACCCCATAACCGGGATGTCATTGTTTTCTATTTTCACTACTCTATTGTCTTCTGAAGACAAAAGGGTACACCCGGGTACCCTCCATAGATCCTCTTACATATTGTCGTTATTATTTTTAATACCTAAGAAAACATAACCTTTGAGGAGGTTTTCCTCGACAATACTGCGATGACCCGATTGATATAGTGTCTTCAGTGTATGTATTTATCCGTTTGGTATGGCTACAATTAATGATATTGCACGATAATATGAGAGTAAGCAGCTAAACAAAGACAGACGATACGAAAGTACAGTAGAAACAACAAGGAGGATACCATGATTGATGAGAATAATTTTGTCAGTGAAATAGAGGCAAAAATTAAAAACTGGAACGAAGAAATTCTTAAATTCAGAATTATTGCCGAGGTCGCCGACCCGGATGATCAAATCAAACATTATCAGGTTATCGAGGATATCGTCGCGAAAGAAAATGCAGTTATAGAAAAGCTCGCCGTCTTTGATGAAAGTGGAGCCGTCGACCGGGGTAATTTGAAAGATAAAATTGAAGATCTAAGGCAAATCGTAGACGATACCATTGAAGCTGCCAGGGTTAAAATAAATTAACCTGGAGTAAGGCACTCATAATTTGGAACCGCCGGTGCTTTGTCCCGACTCATGAGTTGACAGGAGTCTGTTTGTACTGATCAAGCTGACAAAGGAGTGCTGATATGAATCATATTCTTGAGCAATGGCATGAGGCCGCACTGACAAGTGTCGGTTTTTTTTGGATGGCTTTGTGGGCTTTTGCCCTTGGCTATCTGATTAGCAGTCTGATTCAGGTCCTGGTAACCCGTAGCAGGATGCAGAAAATGATGGGTAAGGCTGGACCTAAAAGTATCGCTCTTGGGACCTTTTTTGGATTTATTTCAAGCTCCTGCAGTTTCGCTGCCCTGTCAACTACCCGTGCCCTTTTCCAGAAGGGTGCCGGTTTTGTACCTGCGATGGCATTCATGCTGTCATCGACGAACCTTGTTATTGAGCTGGGAATTGTCATCGCGATTTTTCTCAGTTGGCAATTTGTTGTGGGTGAATACGTAGGAGGTCTCCTCCTTATTTTATTTGCATGGTTGTTCGTCACAATTTTTAACCCCAAAAAACTTATAAAAAAAGCACGTCGGCACCTGGATGAAAATCAAGACGATGAATCGCAGGAATCATCTGGTTGGCGGACAAAAGTCACCAGTTTGCGAGGATGGCAGGAAATTGGCCAGACCTATATTATGGAATGGAACATGGTCTGGAAAGATGTGCTCATTGGTTTTACGGTTGCCGGGATCATATCGGCCTTTATTCCTGAGAGCTTTTTCAGGATGATGTTTATTGGATCCGGTGGTGAACAGGCGGGCAACCCGGGTTTCTTGTCTGTTTTGGCTCAAACACTGGTAGGCCCGGTGGTCGCGTTCTTTACCTTTATCGGGTCGATGGGTAATATTCCTCTTGCTGCGGTGCTGTATGGACATGGCGTTAGTTTTGCCGGAGTGATGGCGTTTATTTTTTCAGATCTCGTCGTCTTGCCGGTGCTCAGAATAAATGCAGTTTATTATGGCTGGAAAATGGCCCTCTATATCCTGGTACTTTTGCTCAGTGGACTTGTCGCCGTCTCGCTCGTTATGCATTACGGGTTGGCAGCCCTGGATTTACTCCCCCAGGCGGCAAGTGGACAATCGCCCGCGGATCGGGATCATTTCGCATTCAATTATGGTTTTGTTCTTAATATTCTTTTCATAGTTGTTTCGGCAGGTATGGCCTGGTTATGGCGTCGCGAAAAATCTGAATCCGATGCACACGATGATAGCGACTCTCCATCTTTGACTGATTGGATTATGCGAGGTTTTACCACCACGGCACTCCTGTGGCTGGTAGGTGGTTTGCTCATTCCTCTTATTCCGATATAATAATAAAAAAACATTACGATCACCAAGTGGCTTCACTCTCAAAAATAAATAAAAGTAAGAAATCGAGACCAGGGCAGCCACCTTGTAACTCAATATCATCATGAAGCCAGAACGTTTCAAAGATATTATCAGTATCTCTAGAATACGGTTTCAATGAAACTGTTGATTGGTTTGAGGTGCAGGGAATTGATTCTTGGCAGGACATAGTAAGTTCAACTTCCACCGTTGGTGCTCTGGTATTTTGACAGTGCGCTTTATGATTATTGACTGTTGGTAATTGTTGTACCTGGCTTGTGGTATGACGTTACCATTTTACGGAAGAAACAGTGTCGGAGATACTGAATGGCCGTAAAGACCGTGAGAGGAGGGAACCATGAAAAGCAAAGAAGAGTATATTGACCATCTTCATAAAAAAATAGACGATTGGAATGCGGACATTGATACATTGATGGTAAAAACTGAAAGAATAGACAGAGAGTCCCGGACTGAACTGCACGACCAGATACAGAAATTGAAAGTCAAGCGCGACGAGATTGAAAGAAAAATCAATACCCTCAGCCAATCGGGTGCCGAGGCCTGGGGAGACATCAAGAGTGGTCTTGACCTCGCGGGAGAAGCTATGAGCACTGCTGTAAATTCTGCAACCACGCGATTTTTTAGCAGAGACAGTGAGGGGAGGAATGAACAATAATGAACTCCAGCCATATCCTTTCAACCGGCTTGACTCGCTGTTACAACGAGAAAGGGGATCTTGTTGATTGTCCGGGGTCGGGCCAGGATGCTGAGTTTCTGACCGGCATTGAATGGCCCGCTGACCGTTTTAAAATGACCAGTGATCATTTGGTGCTGGACAGGGCATCTGGTCTCACATGGACAAAAAACAGTTGCCCGTCCGAGTTTCCACTGAGTTGGCAGGAAGCATTGGATTTTGTTGAGCAGATGAATACAGAGGAGCATTTCGGCAGAAGCGACTGGCGAATGCCGAATCGACGGGAATTACGGAGCCTTATTGATCACAGCTCCAAAAAACCTGCTCTTACCAGGGGCCATCCCTTTCAGAATGTATTTCTTGGCTGGTTCTGGACCTCTACCACCGCAGCTATTGCTACGCGGTATGCCTGGTATGTCCATCTGGAAGGTGGCAGGATGTTTTACGGCAATAAGGACGGTTACTACTGGGTATGGCCTGTCTGCGGACCGGCAGACAGGCTGCCCCGTACCGGCGCAAAACATTGTTACGATGAGAGAGGTGCTCTAATGTCATGTGACGGGAGCAGACAGGATGGGGCACTTGTAATGGGGGTTCCCTGGCCACAACCTCGTTTTCTGCCATCGGAAGTCGGTGTACTGGATGTGTTGACCGGTCTTACCTGGAACACAAAGGCCTGCCTTGGCAGCCAAGCTGCTTCATGGACAGAAGCACTTGTCGCTGTTGATTCCTATGCCAAACAGTCAAATTTGCCCTGGCGGATGCCGACCATCAATGAACTGGAGAGTCTTGTCGATGCATCCACTCATTCTCCTGCTCTTCCGGAAGAGCATCCTTTCTCTGCTATTCAGCAATCCTACTGGTCCTCCACCACAAGTTCATTTGAACCCGATTGGGCCTATGTTCTCTATCTGGTTAAGGGAGCCGTCGGGGTGGGGTACAAGAAAAAAAGAGATTTTGCCCTTTGGCCAGTCATGTCGACATTTACAGGTAGACAACACCCACCTGATTTTTCAACTCCCAAAAAATTGTGAGGCTGAGAGTGGAAAAGGTAATCAGACCACCAAACAATTGTTGGCAGGCGAAAACTGCGGGACGTGCTTCCTTCCTGATTGATGGTGAGACCTACTTCCTGGCTCTGCATGAAGCAATGCAACAGGCCACACAATCCATCATAATTGTAGGCTGGGATTTACACAGTGGATTGCGCCTGGTGCGCAGTGACGAAAGAGGCGGCTATCCGCAGACGCTTGGAAAGTTTCTCGATTACCTGGTACGAGAAAAAGAGGGGCTCAATGTCTATCTTTTAAGCTGGGATTTTGCCATGATTTATGCCATGGAACGGGAGTTCTTTCCACGATATAAATTAAAGTGGCGTACACATAAGCACATCCATTTCTGTCTCGACGGTGAACATCCAATCGGCGCATCTCAGCACCAGAAAATAGTCGTTATCGATGATGCAGTGGCATTCTCCGGCGGCTTTGATGTAAGCAAGTGGCGCTGGGACACTAGAGAGCACCGACCGGATGACGATCGGCGTGTTGACCCAGACGGCAAACAGTATTCACCTTTTCACGATGTGCAGATGGTGGTCGATGGAGAAGCTGCAGTAACTCTAGGGAAGCTGGTTCGACAACGTTGGCATCGAGCATGTGGAGAGTGGCCGCTGGAGGTGGATAAAAATAGAGTGGGTGCCCCATGGCCAACGAGTGTTACTCCAGAATTTAAACAAGTATCCGTTGCGATAAGTCGTACCTTGCCGAAGTACAGAGAAGACGATGAAGTACGCGAGGTCGAAAAGCTCTATCTGGACAGCATAGCGAAGGCACGCGAGTCTATTTATATTGAGAACCAGTATCTAAGTTCCTATCGAATAGGCGAGGCAATTAAAAGTCGCCTGATGGAGGAAAAGGGACCTGAGATAGTTATGGTTCTGCCTTTGAGGACAGGCGGTTGGCTGGAACAGCACACTATGGATGTACTGCGTGGCAGGATATTGCGCACTCTCCGAGAGGCCGATGTTCATGATCGACTGCGTGTCTTTTACCCGCAATTGGCAGTGGATCCAGATGTCACGCTTATGGTGCATGCGAAGGTAATGGTGATTGATGGCTGTTTCGTAAGGGTTGGCTCGTCAAATCTCAGCAACAGATCACTTGGCCTTGATTCAGAGTGTGATCTTGCTATTGTCGGTGAAAAGGGGAGTGACGTCGCTCAAGCTATAGAATCTTTTCGTAATCGGTTACTGGCTGAGCACCTTGGTGTCTCTGAGGGCGAGGTGACTCAAGCTGTAGTCGAGCATAATTCTATAATCGCAGCTATTGAGTCGTTATGCAAAGGGGATCGCACCCTGATACCGCTTAATGGAGAAATAGAGGAAAAAATAGATCAGTGGGTGCCCGAGTCAGATCTTCTCGACCCGGAAAAACCGATCGAACCTGAAGAGTTTCTGGATTACCTGATCCGTCCGGAGAGTCAACGTCCTGCTTACCGTCATTTTCTTAAAATTATCGTCATGATCGCTCTGGTTTTAATACTTGCTGCAATATGGCGCTGGACTCCTTTTGCGACGTATCTCGACATAAAAACAGTTACAGAATCGGCAGAGTGGCTCAAAGTCCATCCGCTTAGTCCTCTTTTGGTTCCACTCAGTTATATCGTTTTAAGCTTGGTTTCTTTTCCTGTCACTCTTTTGATCATGGCAACAATAATCGTCTACGGTCCATGGTGGGGAGGGTGGTATGCGCTGCTCAGCACAACACTCAGTGCGGTGCTGATGTTTCTGCTGGGGCGTATGTTAGGTAAAAATATTGTCAGCCGCTTCTCCGGCAGTCTCATTAACCGGGTGAATAGGCGGCTTTCAAATTCAGGTTTCATGGCGGTCATTACTTTTCGTATCGTTCCAGTCGCACCGTTCTCTCTTATTAATCTCGTCGCAGGTATATCAGCAATTTCTTTGCGGGATTTCTTTATAGGTACTCTGATAGGTATCATTCCCGGGGTAACTGCAATAGCCTTTATCTCTGACCGGTTATTTGAATCTCTTCGTCAGCCGGACATCTCAACTTTTACTGTTTTGTTTATTGTGGTTGCTGTCTTGGGAGCAGCACTGGTTGGTTGTCGCAAGTGGGTAAGACATCAATATCTGCAAAAGAAACAGCAGAACGGTTCCTGATGCGTTTACGAATTGCCACGTATAATATCCACCAGTGTGTCGGTCGGGACGGTATCGAAGATCCCAGGCGAATTGCAGCTGTTCTCAGTGAAATAAATGCCGATATTGTGGCCCTTCAAGAGGTGACTTCATCCCCGGAAACATCGGATGATGTACTGGCTTATTTAGCTGCGGTATCAGAAATGACTCCAGTTGAAGGGTTTACGCTCACTTCAGCTGGCTCGCGTTATGGCAATGCACTCTTGTCCAATTTTCCGGTTTCTGCCGTCAAACGTATCGATATCAGCGTGAAAGGAAGGGAACCCCGTGGTGTGCTTCAGGCTACACTGAGCATTAACGGGCAAGCAGTTGTTTTATGGGCGACGCACCTCGGCCTTGGCATCCGTGAGCGGCACATTCAAATACAAAAACTTTTGAAAATTGTTGATGAGGCGGGCAGTGATATAAGTATTCTTCTTGGAGATTTTAATGAATGGTTTTCGTTGGGACGCCCTTTACGTGCAATAGGACAAAGATTTACAACACCTCGATCTCCTGCTACTTTTCCATCTCATAGACCAGTTCTTAAACTGGATCGAATCTGGGTTCGGCCAATGGACAGACTTACAACAGTGCGAGCACATTCCACAGAGCTGAGCCGAATTGCTTCAGACCACTTGCCATTGGTGACAAGTATAACTATCTGAAGATGTAAATTCAAATACGCCCTTGTTTTTTGATGTTTTAGGGGGGGGGTATTTTATAATTTTGCGGTCAATGTTAAGAAAAATATGCTAGATCAATGGGTAGTTTGCAAACTGTCCTGATTGTATGTGAAAATCAACTGCTCCTAATCTTTTATAAAAATTGGACTGGGTTCACTATCCCTTGTTAAAATAGTAAAAAAGAGTAATGTCCCACCGGGAACTTGCTCTTTTTTTGTGTCGAATTCAATGACTTGATTCGAGAGTTACCGGTTGACTGTATATGTAACAATTCCTATTGTTGAGGCACATTGTTAACAGTTTTTCTTTTACTTATGTTCATCTGATTAGATAGTTGCCATGAATTATTACAAGACTCTCGGGATTAAAAAAGAAGTATCGGCCACTGAAATTAAAAAGGCATACCGCAAACTCGCACTTAAATATCATCCGGATAAAAATAAGGGTGATAAAGAGGCCGAGGCAAAGTTCAAGGAGATCAGTGAGGCTTATGCCGTACTTTCAGATCCAGAGAAAAAAAAGCAGTATGATCTCTATGGGTCTACCGATTTCCATCGGCGCTATTCTCAGGAAGATATCTTTAGAGGTTTTGATCTGAATGACATTTTAAGGCAATTCGGGGTCGGCGGTACAGGCTCTTCGGCAAATTTTCGGTCCAATATGGGTGGCAACAGCCATTTCAGTTCGTTTTTCAATCAAGGAAACGGTGGAGGGTGTGGTGGTGGATGCCAGTCAGCCCCCACTAAAGGCCAAGATATGACCTATCAGATTAATGTCTCCCTTGAGGAGGTATTAAACGGAGCTGAAAGGACCATAACTCTCCGAAAAAATGGAAGCTCCCATAACGTGTCCGTTAAGATACCCAAGGGAATTGAAGAAGGGAAGAGACTGCGGTTACAGGGGAAAGGTGGAGTTTCAAAGAATGGCGGCCCTCCGGGAGATCTGTATCTCAAAGTTCAAATCGCAGCCAATGATACATTTTCGCGAAATGGCGATGATCTTGTCATTCAGAAACTGATTTCATTCAGCGAAGCATGCTTCGGCACCCAGATGGAAGTGGAAACTCTTGAGGGGAAGACGTTCATGGTCAAGGTTGCTCCCGGCACTGTTCATGATTCGCGTTTGAGAATCAGAGGGTATGGGCTACCAGTCGGACCTCTCGGTGAACGCGGTGATCTCTATGTTCGTGTTGGTGTAAAAGTTCCTAAAGACCTTACCGACGATCAGCGGAAAGTGGTCGAACAACTTCAGGCTTCCGGGTTGTGATGAGCAGATAATGCATATTAAGTTATTAGAAAGTTGGGAGCATATGCACAATCGAAAATTATCCACTCCTTTTGATAGTCGAATAAAAGCATCGATAACTCCCTCTATATGAAAGAATTGAACTTTCCCGAATTTTCTCTCCACTCTCTTTTTCGAATCACTCGCTGCGTCGGCCGTAAACTCTGTTATTACAATCTATTAAAAATGCCAGGGTTTCAGTGCCTCCCGCCAATATCTAACGTTCTCAACTAACGTATCCACTCTATGATCGTCAAGTCAGTGGTTGTGCTCAGGTAAGGGCCTGAGTCTCATCCCACTCTGTGGTTCTGGTAACTTCCATTGACACTAAATGTTATATGACCGGTATGCTCTACGAACAATATCTCTCCCTCCAGTGTTTGCGATGTTTAACGACAGCCTTTCCTCCATGCCTGCCGAGGACAATCAAGGAGGAAAGCTGTATTGATAACCATACCTAAGGTTTTTTCTGTTTCCGTATCTCCACTGGGCACGGGAAGATTAGATAGTAGGGAAAGGGCTGGATTTAAAGCAAAAAACCAAAACGCATTAAGTGACTATTACCGCAAACATTGTTTGCAATTTCGATATCGCCGAAGACAATATTGCTTTATGTATATAATATTCAGTACGTTAGAGGTTTTCCTGGAATAGCCTGATGAAATATCTATTCTAAACGGTGGTGTCAATTTATGGTTATGTTAATGATTTAACTATCTGATAAAAGCAATAAAAATAATTTGTAATTCTTCATCGTTACATTTTAAACTAAATATTGTCACAAGAAGGTCTGCTGACAACGTTGTTACCGGTTTTTCGTTCTTTTCCCCCCTATAAGCTCATCTCCCTTTAGCGCTTTCCGTTTCGAAGAGGAAAGGGTGCTGTTGGTACCTGTTATAAAAAGCCCATAAATACATACCGATACATTGTGCTCAAATCATTGATGTCGCCATCAATGATTTGAGATTGTTGTTTTTGGCACAGTTACTGCTTTATCTCCATGCGTGATGATGAATGAGACTGAGTAGACGAACATCAACAATGTGTTTACTCCGCAATCACAAGAGTTGGCTTAACCGTATGACTCTTTTGTACCTTACTGATAATTTATAATATTTAGGAAATTACGTATCTCTAGGTGTTTATACCCCTAGAGTGGTGTTTGGAATTATTGATGTCCGAACAGGCGAAACCAAAGTGATTTGGTGACGCAAAACCACGGTTCCTGTGATTTGAGGATAGCCGGGTCGTCGAAGAGGTGGAAGACGTATCGAGGATTCCAGCAACGGAATATCTGAAGAGCGCTCATCTTCGGTCGAAGATTGGGCGCTCTTCCTGTTTTAGGGTCACAGGAGAAATTGGTAGTGAAATCATAACGCTCAACCCAGAGAACGTTGACAACACAATCACTCTCCGAGGGAACTCGAAACTGAATATGCCACTCCAGAAAAACGTTTCAACAAACTGGCTGATCCAGATCGCAGTAGGTGTGATGGTCATAGGCGTGTCAATCCTGCATGATGTTGCCCAGGCTGCACCTTGTGATACCAAAAGCGGTATTTCCTTCATCAGGCACGATCTTGGTAACAGTTACTGCGAGCTGTGTGGATATGGCTATGTGACAATTGTAGTTGCTAATCCTTATAGATATACTGATGTTCCCTTTGGCACGGATATCCCGGGGGCGGTCATGACCGATATGACGGTTGTGGAAAATCTCGGTAGTTCCGGGTTACGATATGAGCCATCTGCCCCAAATGCGATTACCTATCGAGTCAACAATGGTCCTACACAAACAGGATCAGCCCCAATCATAAGCGGTGGTGGTTCCACGCTAACTTTTACTTCTGCAGAAATTCCTGCCCTCGCATCCCTGGAGTCTCTGGAAAGTAGTTTTCAATTCAATTTTATCACTCTCACCTTTGCCGTCAGACGAACGACTGACCCTGAAGGTCTGCTTGTGGCAAATCGAACTATTCAGGCAACTTTGAATTTTGAAACGGATTCAGGCTGCGATGACTCGCCGAAAAGGGACACAGACACACTACCATTGCGGCAGCCAATCCCGGCGGTATCAAAAACAGGATGGAATTACGATGCCGGTCAACGACAGAGTACACGGAGCAGTACTGTTTATGGCAACAATAACGATGATATCGTTTGGCGGATTCGGATAGGAAATAACGGTCAGGCGGATCTGCAGGATTTGCGTCTTGATGACCTGATGCAGTCGGGCAGCCTGGTTATCAGTGATATATGTCCAACGGAATCTTCGGCCAATACCATTGCCAATAACAATGGCGTCGGTACCGCATCAGGATGTGTATCCGCCAGCAACAGCATCAATAATTTTATCGTGACCAACCCATTCGGCGATATGAACTCATCATATTACGGCGATGAAATTGATGTTGACTCAGGTGGAGCTGCCTATATCTACCTGGTCGGGAAGATCACAGGTAACGGTTCCTGTATCACCAGTAAAACCAATACAGTCAGCGACGTTCAGTGGGGTTGTCAAGAACAGTCCCCAGCCGGAGGTATAATGAGGACTTCCACAGGCGTAGAACCAACCGCTGCTGCCACTTTTTACTCCTTATACAATGACAACCATTCACCTCTTACTGTTCAGCGCAGACTGACCGGGACGAATACTTCACAGCCGGTTGGCAGCAAAGGGACAATGACTATAACCCTGCGCAATAACAGCGGCGGCAGTGTGAAAAATATCCATCTGAAAGATCTGCTGCCGCCTGAGTATGTGATGGATCCAACGTTTAGCCCGGCGCTCACAGTAACACCTGCCTACGGAGCTTCTTATCCGGGCATTGTTAACACTCTCATCTGGACGAATGAAAACACATCGGATCCTCTCGCAAACATCGCCCCTGAATTTGATCTGACCAGCAATGGTTCAACCCACCCAATTTATCCTGATCAGATCAACATGTTACGCCAAGGTGATGTAGCGGTTGTCAGGTTTCGGATTGTCCTGATCGAGTCTGATTATTATGACCGGAACGCTAATCTTGATGTCAATCCAGAGCAGCACACGGTAACCGGAACCGACCCGAGCTACCAGACACCTTTGAGTAATACGCTGACTGTCGATTTCGATCTTTTTTGTTCGACACAGGGGCACCAGACCCTGGTCCTGACCGGGAACGGCACAGGCAATCCAGCTGGCTCGACTATCAATGCTTTCCCGGAGGACCTTGATATCGCCGTTGGTGGCAGTGTTTTTATCCTGACCAACGATCCAGCCCAACTCCTGACGCTGCCGATTTGGTTGACTAACAACGGCGGGCATGACGCTGCAGACTACCATGCCTTTGTCAGCTTTGGGGCCACTATGGAGGTTGTAAATGCGCCATCCGGGTGCAGTCCGATTTCAATGTCCGGTGTACCTAACCAACCGGGTCCCTGGAATATTTGGGTACTGCCTGCACCTGTCCCGGCAACCGCGACAGTTTATCAGTGCGATTCACCTGCCGTTATTTCACCGGGCCAGACGGTCACGTTGAATTTTGATGTCAGAAAAACAAGTGACCCGGCGAGGATAACCATTGATGACCTTAGTCTTCGCGCTGATCTAGTCGGGGAGATTACCTTGAGTGATGGCACTCCACTCTGGTTTCCGGCACCAATACTTCGGTCCGATGGAGAGCTTGATCGGGCAAATAACTATTCCATGGATGCAACCTGGGCACGTGTCATCGGCTTCAACCTGAAAAAAAGCCAGGTTGGCACCTGTAATGAAAACAATCCGCCAAGCTTCGATAGCAATGGTTACGAAGAGGTACAGTTAGGAGAGGAATGCTTTTTCCATATTGAGACCGGGGGTTGGTTCGGTTTTAAAACGCCGGGGTTCGCCTATATTGCAGTTCAGAACATCGATGTTGTGGATGAGGTCCCAAATGGACAGGTCTATATTTCCAGTACGGATCCCTATAGCCAGTCCACGAGTCTGATCAGGAATGTAACGTTGAATCCTGTCGGCCTGTCGGCTTTGGATGAGGGTTGGTTCGACTGGCTCTTCAATGTCCCGGACAGTGAAAGGATTGAAGTGGCGGATGAATGGTTTATTGTCGATGCGAAAACAAGATTGCTCAATAAACCTGTTGACCAGCGACTATCCCCAAATGTCCATGCCGGGAACAGTCACAATGTTTTGACTTCAACATTTGATGCCACCTTTAAGAACGATAATACCGGTCTGATTGAAGAATATACCCTTGGCCCGGCAACGGTAGGTTATCCGAACGAGGCAATACGCCGCGTAGACCTCACCCTCACCGAACCAAATGTCACCGTCGTCAAGGAGGTGTGTAACGAAACACTCTACGGTGCTGGGACCTCTTGTAGCAACTTCGTCCAGCTTGCCGATGACGGCGATGCATATAATTCCTACGTCTATCGTATTACGTTGACCAACGAGGCAAACAGCGATGGAGTGCAAAGGGCTCCTGCCTATGATGTTATCGTCACCGACCAGCTTGACGGAAGTGACCTCGCCTATGTATTCCCTTTTGGTAGTGATGGCTTAGATAATGACGGTGACGGCTTAATCGGCGGGACAGACAGCAATGGTGAGGGGGCAATCAGCGACAACACTGTCAAGAATAGCATTCCAGCCGAACTCACCTTCTCCTATACACACAGTACTGCGTTGCGGCGCATTGATCCTGGTCAGTCTGTCCAGCTTTATTATCGAGTAGACTACGATAACGATGCTGCACCCCAGCAGAGCTTCACCAACACCGTGGGAGCAAGCTATGACAGCCTCACAGGTGATTTCGGCAACCAGAGTAATCCTCAGCGTTCCAATAGTGACCTTGGTGGTGCACGTTTCTACACCTCCGATCCTGCCTCAGCGAGTGTGCGGATTATACCCGTTGAGACACGGCCTAAAACTATTGTCAATCTCTCGAATACATCTCTTCTAACAGTTCCAGGTACCCAAGGGGTGTCGGTCGGTGAGGAGATCCAGTACCAGTTCAACATCCTGCTGCCGGTTGCCTTGTTACGCAACTTCACTATTCGCGACGAACTTCCGACTGGGATTATCTGCTCCGAGGCCGCGTCTGTCAATCTGGACGCAGCACCTTATAGCGCAGCTGGATTCGAACCTGGAGGAATCATTACACCGACGTGCACGGACTCTCTGGTTGAATGGAATTTTGGCAATCAGCGGCTGACAAAGGGGATTGTCGGCAATCGATACGATTTTGCAGTCAGCTTCATCGCGCTGGTTGAAAACAGTGCAGTGACAAACAGCGGGGATCTTATCTCGAATGGCAACCCGGCCACAATTGCGACGGCCGAATACATTGACGAAAGCGGTACCTTGGTTTCCAACCCTTTCGGGCAGGTCGATGTGGAAGTGAATGAACCCCTCATTGAACTAAGCAAGACATTCAATGTCGCGGAAGCCGATGGTGAAGACACCCTGACGGTGACGGTGACTGCAACCAATAACGGTACGGCTACCGCTTATAACCTTCGGGTCCTGGATGATTTGGACGGAACTGATCTGAGTTATATAGGCAATGTAAGTGGCACCGCCCCCCCTGACAACGTTGATACGGCAACCCTTGGAAACAATAAACCGATTTTCAGTTGGAGTGTACCTAACGGAATCGATGTCGGTGCACGTGTCAGTTTCACTTTCGACGTAAGAGTTGCGACCCATGTTCAGCCCCTGCAGATATTAAGAAACAGTCTTCAGGGAGACTGGACGTCTTTACCTGGGCGAACCACTGCCCTCAACAGCACAGCCACTATTGCAGAGAACGGCAATATCAAAGGTATGCGCAATGGCACCCTGCCCAATAGTGGTCACACAATAAACGATTACGAAACCACTGCCGACAGCCAGTTGACTATCAGCGCGGTGGCATTGAACAAAGTCGATCTGGAGCCGATCACAATCCCCACCATCGGTGCCCACAAACTTTTTAGAGTTGATATCGACCTGCCGGAAGGCATAAGCACAGGTGTTAGTGTCAATGACAGTCTCAATGCTGCCGGCTTGAGTTACATTCTTGCAAACAATTCCCTGTTCGATATCAGTTATGGTTATGAAGGAATTGTTTCGATCAACGGCCAGGTGCCGGGCGAGGCAGCCTTCAATGGTTATCCAACAGACGGTACCAGCGGTAGTGCTGTATGGGATATCGGTACAGTAGTCACTGAGACTGAGGACGATACCAGTAAAAATGACCTCGATCCTGTCATTCATATTTATTACTACGCCCGAGTCAATAATGACCTGAATACAGATGCAGGCGATTTATTGCAAAACGGAGTCGTCGTCACTTACTTCAACGGCGAAACGGGTGGGCCGGAGACTCTTAATGCCGCGTCGGCAGCAGTCACCGTTTCCGAACCCGATCTGACCTTGACCAAAACCCTTGCTAACGTGACCCCCGGCAAAGGGCCGGCCGACCCACCGTTTGCCGGTGATATTCTGGAATACCGATTGACTGCCGTCAATAGTGGCAGCTCTCATTCCACCGCCTTTGATGTAAACCTGGCAGATACCTTACCAGCCGGACTGGTTTTGGATACCGGATTCACCCCCACAGCGACAATTAATTCAATTTCGGTTGCGGGCTTCAACCCTTTACCTGCAGGTGCTCCGGTGGGGCCATTGGTCTGGGGCAGGGAAAATGGGGATGAGAGCCTGGATATCCACGCCGGTGAAATGCTGGTTGTGACGTATCGGACCGTTGTCCAGATAATCTTGGATCCTGCCGGTCTTATAGAAAATGGTGTCTGGAGCAACTGGACCTCACTTGATCACGTTAATTCCTACGAACGCACTGGGGAAGGGTGCCCGACTATTACCGCTCCTAATGATTATTGCGTCGGGCCGGTTTATGCAACAACCACGGGCGTTGCGCCGGATGTGGTTTTCCAGAAGACGGTCATTAATGAGACCACTGGTACGGATCCCGGCGTCAGCGCCAGTCCTGGAGACACCCTGAGATACCGTTTGCTGGCCACCAATATCAGCACGGCACCAGCCAGTTTTACAGTGACTGACGATCTCGATGGGTTAAACACTACTCCTCTTTTCGTCCCAGGGTCTCTCGTTGTAGTTTCAAGTGCCTCCGGTACTGATGCCAGCGATCCGAACGGAGGTACCGCAGGCAGCGGTCTGGTCGCTATCAGCGATCTGACTCTTGATGGCGGAGACTCTCTGATCATCGAATTCACAGCGCAACTTGCCCCAGTTATTATAAACGGCACATTCGTGTTGAACCAGGCGCAATTGTTATTGCCCGGCCTGAAATTGGTCAAGAGCGACGATCCTAATCTGTCAGGTACCGAAGACCCCACGCAGACCATTATCTCGTCTTCCCCAAGCTGGCTTTTTGAGAAAAGCACCCAGGACCTGACCGATGCATCGACCATCCTCTTTACCGGCGATGTGCTGCGGTATACCCTGACCATCAAGAATACCGGCACAGAAAACGCGACGAATGTAATTCTTCGTGACCTGGTCCCCGCCAACACCAGCTACGTCGCTGAAAGTACTATTCTGAATGGAAATGGTGTTGCTGATCCGGCATCAGGGACATCGCCCCTGGAAGGCGGTATGTCTCTCAATGCACCTGAGGATTTGACCGCCGGGGTGATGCGTGCTGACAGCACGACTACCCCCGACAATGTGGCGACAGTCACCTTTGATGTTCAGGTTGATGTGGATGCAGCCAGCGGGACGATCATCTCGAACCAGGGGTTTGTGAACGGTATGGGTATCGGCAGCGGTGCTTTCCTGGAACAACCGTCCGATGATCCGGCAACCACTACAGCCGATGACCCGACAATCATGGTCGTCAGCAGTCTTGAGTTCCTGAAATCTGTGTTTAATGACACGACCGGGGGGAACGGTGCAACGGCAGCCCCGGGTGATATCCTGAGATACCGGCTGGAGATCATTAACACAAGCACGGGCACTCTTGATAATCTGGCGATTGTCGATGAACTTGAGATCCTTCAGCTGTCTGGCCCAACGTTCTTTGTTCCGGGTACCCTGACCCTGATTTCGGTGCCAGCAGGTGCCGATGTGACCGGAACTGATCCGACAGGTGGCAGTAAAGGCGCTGGTATCTTGGATATTCGTGACATGAGTGTTGCTTCCGGCGAAACCTTGAGTGTCGAGTTCACCGTACAGCTTGCTGCTGTTATTACCAGTGGTGCACAGGTGCTGAACCAGGCTGACCTGATCGCGGATGGACAGGTGATCCGCAAGAGCGACGATGCTGATCCCGCGGCATCAGGCGCCGAGGATCCCACTATAACATTGATCAACTCGGCACCTGCTTTCGAGGTGCTGAAAACTTCGACCATATTAAGTGGTGACCCGGCGGTTCTGCTGGCAGGTGAGACACTCCTCTACACCATAACCATCAAAAATATCGGCAATGAGGATGCTGTCGATGTCATGTTTCAGGATTACACCCCGGCCAACACTGCCTATGTAGCCAACAGCACAACTCTCAATGGGATCGCTGTGCCAGACCTGGTTGCCGGCTTCAATCCCTTGCAGAGCGGTATCCCGGTCAATGCAACGGAAGATAACACATCTGGTTACATGCCTGCCGATAATGCTCCGGGGGGCACTAACACTGCTACCCTGACCTTTAACGTGTTAGTGGATGAGGACGCCATGGATGGTTTAGTCATCACAAACCAGGGTTTTGTGACAGGCAACGGTGCCGGCGGTGCTGCTTTTCCAGAACAGCCGTCCGATGATCCGACCACTCCGGCTGCAGATGATCCTACCCGGAACGTGGTCGGCAACATGCCTCTGCTCTACTCACAGAAAACCGTAGAAATTTCCACTGACTCAGGTTCAACCGGCATCGTCGATCCTGGTGATGTGCTGCGTTACACTATCGTTATCAGCAATTCAGGAGCAATTCCTGCCACTGCGGTGACACTTACCGACAGTGTGCCAAACAATACCACCTATGTTGCGAATTCCCTGCTCCTAAACGCAGTTTCACCGGGACCGGACGCTGGGGTATCACCGGTAATCGGCGGCCTACAGCTGAACTCATCCGACAATCCGGGAGCTGGGATAATTTCAGCCGGCGAAAGTGCCGAGATCAGCTTCGAGGTACAGGTCAACGGGGGAGTTGCCACCGGAACGCTCATCAGCAACCAGGGCATGATCACAAGCGCTGAACTGGTGCCGGGATTAACAGACGCCGACGGTCTTTCTTCCAACGGTTATCAACCAACAATTGTCGTTGTCGGTGACGTTCAACTCCTCACAGTGACGAAAGCAGTCTCTGTGGTCAATGGCACTGCTGCCGAGCCAGGCACCGAACTGGCATATGTGATACAGGTTGCCAATATCGGCAGTTTACCTGCAACCCGAGTGGTAGTAACCGACGATCTCAGTCCGCCGCTTGGGGATCTGGTGACCTATATTGCAGGCTCCGGAACAATGAACGGCATTTCTACCGGAGTAACCTTTGCGGGGGATGTACTCACGGCCGACTATGGAGCCAGTTATGGCGATCTGCAAGCTGGGTCAAACATCGTTATCCGCTTTCGCGTACAGATCAACATGACGCTTGCGTACGGGACAACCATAGCCAACACCGGGGTTGTCAGCTGGAAAGATCCGCAACAGACAACTTCGGCTACAGTCTCAATTGATGTGGGCGGCACCCCCGGCAGCGCTTCTCTTAACGGCCGGGTCTGGCACGATGCAAATCTGGATAAGATGTATGATGCCGGTAGTGAGAGTAGTCAACTGGGATGGCTGGTTGAGCTCTATCTTGATAATCTGCTCCTCGCTACTGCATCAACTGATGTAAATGGTTTCTATCGATTCACCGGTATTGTGCCGAGTGCCAACATAAGCGGTCTGTATTCAATACAATTTCAGGCCCCTGGTGCAGGGACCACCACTCCTTCACTCGGTTATACCGATTCACCTTTTACCGACGGTCTGCAGCGGATTACAGATATCAGCGTGAAGGAGGGAAGTAACCTGCAGAATCTCAACCTGCCGCTCTGGCCGAATGGAATCATCTATAACTCGGTGGCAAGGGAACCAGTTGCCGGGGCCAGGTTAACAATGCTGAGCGCAAGCACTGGTGCTGAGTTGCCGTCAGCGTGTTTCGATGACACGGTACAACAGAACCAGGTTACAAACCAGAGTGGTTTTTATAAGTTCGATCTGAATTTCAGCGACGCTGCCTGCCCGACCGGCGGGTCCTATCTGATCCGGATTACTCCACCGTTAAGCGGCTATCTGAATACACCTTCCGTAATCATACCACCGGCCAGTGATGGCGCAACTGGACCTTTTTCAGTACCGGCATGTCCAGGCAGTGCTGCTGATGCGGTAGCTGCCACCACCGACTACTGTGAAGCGATTGGTTCTGCCGATGTGCCCCCCTTGTCGGTGGATGCCGGTTCCTCCGGCACCACTTATTATCTACACCTCACTCTGGGTGACGGCACAGTACCCGGCCAGAGTCAGATCTTCAACAATCCTATCCCCGTAGATCCTGAGTTGGCAGGGGCTGTAGCAATCACTAAAACATCGTCGTTGACCAACGTGACAAAAGGCGCGCTTGTTCCCTACACGATCACCGTGACCAACGTTTTCGGTTTTCCGCTGGATAATATCAGCATCGTCGACCGTTTTCCAGCTGGCTTTAAATATGTATCCGGCAGCGCTCAATTGGATGGCAAAAGAGCTGAGCCGACGATCAACGGTCGGGAGCTTGTCTGGAACGAGATAGAACTCAATACCAATGAGGTACGTATTATCAAGTTGCTGCTGGTCGTCGGGTCAGGTGTCTCCGAAGGTGAATACGCGAATCATGCACTGGTATTCAATACAACCCTGAACGCTGCTGTATCGGGAGAAGCAACAGCGACTGTGCGGGTCATCCCAGACCCGGACTTCGACTGTACCGATGTGATCGGCAAGGTCTTTGACGACCGCAACCTCAATGGACAACAAGACGAGGGCGAAACAGGTCTGTCTGGGGTTCGACTGGTCTCAGCCCGCGGCCTGATCGCTACAACCGATGAGTACGGGCGCTACCACATCACCTGTGCTGTTGTACCCGACGAAGATCGAGGCAGCAATTTTATTATAAAACTCGATGATCGTAGTCTGCCGACTGGTTACCGGATGGTTACCGAGAACCCGAGGGTCCAGAGAGCAACCAGTGGGCATATGATGCGCTTTAATTTCGGGGCAACCATTCACCGTGTTGTGGCAATCGATATTGCAGATGGAGTATTCGAGCCAGACAGCACCTCTCTTAGGCTGCAGTGGCAGTCGAAGATTGATGAATTGTTAAACGTCTTAAAAGGAGCGCCGGCCATACTGCGCATTTCGTATCTGGCAGATATTGAAAGCGAGGGGGTGGTGCAGCGCCGGCTCAAAACCCTGAAATCGGAAATTGCTGAGCAGTGGGGGCAGGAAGAGAATGCCTACCGCCTGACCATAGAAACCGAAGTATTCTGGCGGCGAGGAAGTCCCCTAAAGCGATAGATCGTTACCCCATAGGCGAAATTGATCCATGAAACGATGTAAAACTTTAATCTGCAAAAGAAACTAAATGAGAAAGCGGGGTATCGCCATCATTTTATTAAGTATGGGGTTTGCGGCAGGAGTAGAGATTTGCTCAGCTGCCGGGATTACCTCATATATTAATGGATCCAAATCCGCAGTCCGTGAATCGACAATGTACGGTCAGTCGACAGAGATGCATTTGCCAACCGATCAATCCTTCAGGCCATGGATTTTAGATCCTTCAAATTTCGATGAGGATCAAGGCGATCAGGTGGAAATTTATCAGGTTGTCGAACAGGAAATTCAAACTGTTAAGCTTGTGGACTTGGTTCCGCCTATTCCTTTCCATGAAGGGGAAACGGAGATTCCTGAAAAGTATCTAACTCGTCTTCGCGAGGTTCTCGGCAGCATGCTGGATCGAACCAATGTCAGACTTCACTTTGTCGGTCATACTGATTCCAAGCCACTCAGCGATGTTTTGCAAAATATTTATAACGACAATGATGGACTGTCCAGAGAACGCGCAGGAACAACTGCTGAGTACTGCCAGCGTGCTTTAGGCCTCCCAGCTGAAGCGATCTCCTATGAAGGTGTAGGTGACAGCAGGCCGGTTGCAAGTAACGATTCCGAGGCAGGGCGTGCTCTCAATAGGCGTGTGGAAGTCGAAGTCTGGTATGACGAAATCGGTGAGAAAATAGTTGATAAAGAAGTGGTTGTCCCAAGACAGGTCAACCGTACCAAGGTCTGTCGAACTGAAACCGTCTGTAAATTACGTTACAAGGAAGGCCATTCGCACCGTGCCCTGGTAAAAAATTTAATTGCTCCTCTGCATTACGATGAAGGTAAGATCAGCGTCTCCCAAACTTTCCTGCAGCAGGTTGGGCAGGCCTGGAATAACCTGCGTGGAAAACAGAATGTTCTCATCAAGCTTATCGCCTATACAGATAATACTCCTCTAGCAGGCCGGCAGGAACGGATCTATGGTACCCATCTCGCTTTGTCAAAAGCTGTTGCCCGGCGAGTAACGCTTGCCATTCGGGATTCTCTCATGTTGCCAAATGCCACCTTTGATAGCGAGGGCAGGGGGGCGTCGCAACCGATAGCATCCAATGCAACGGCGAAGGGACAGGCACTGAATCGCCGTGTCGAGGTTGAGTTTTGGCATGATGATCCTCTTCAGGATCTGCCAGATGAACCGCAAATATGCCCCGATGCGGGCGGGGCCGAAACAGTCACCTGGGTGTACGATTCCCCCTCGGGAAAGATCGATCCGATCCTTTTTGAAAACGGCAAACCAGTGGTAACTGCCTTGGCTATTGAAAGCTTGATTCGTGCGATGTCAGAGGTTTCAGAACAAAGGAACGTTCGCCTGCGTTTTATCGGCTACACCAGTAACAAAAGGCTGAATCGCCGCACTGCATCGGTTTATGGAGACGACATTGGTTGGTCGACTGCACGAGCCCGCCGGGCTATGGATACTGTAAGCGAGGAGATTGGCCTTTCGGAAGAACAGGTGGAGTTTGAGGGACACGGTTATGTTCAGACTGAAGATGTCGTTAACGCCGGATTTATAGAAACGGATACTTCGCGGGTTGAGGTACAGGTTGTTTACGATGAACTGATCGCCCTGGATGATTATGAAGGTGTCGAGATAACTCGTCTGGTTCGGGAGGTTGAGACGGAAAATCCTTTCGCCCTGAATCTCATGCGCATTACGGTTGACGGCAAACCGGTCGACGACCCCGGCAAAAGCATCCCTGATATCCAGCGTTGTACCGATGTGGCACTCGTCAACGCACAGGTCCAGTTCAAGCATGACAACCTCAAGCTGCAACCACGCCTGAATATCACTGCCTGGCCGCGCTCTGTCCGATACCGTGATGTTGAAGAGACGGAGTTCGCAGAAAACCGTGTCGATTTTCGCCTCTACACAAACTACCGCACGTTTATCAAGCGGGCTGAAGTCCGAATCTTCGATGAAGAGCAATCGGTTCGTGATACCCCACTGGCGATCACTGCAATGAATAGCTCCGGGGATGCACATTGGCTTGCTGATTTTGATTCCTATTCCGCGCCTGGTCGTGCCTTGAAATTCCTGGTGCGCGTTTATGATGAATACGAACGTTTTGATGAAACGATGCCACAGCCTTTGTGGCTGATCGACCAGGTTGATCCAGTCGTTGTTCTGGCCAATCCAAACAGGGAACTCTTGGCTGGTTATGGTGCGAGTCGCATCGCCAGCCAGACTATCCAGCTTCATGGAGGAGGGACAGTGCAGGCGTATGGAAAAGCGATTCCAGAAGGTCACAGCGTCTGGTTGGCCGGTTTTCCCGTACCTGTGGATGGTAAGGGGAAATTCGTTGCCGAGGAAATTCTGCCGGAGGGCTTGCATACTGTTGAGGTAGCAGTTCTCGACCAATCCGGCAATGGTGAATTGTTCCTGCGTGACCTGAACTTTGACAGAAACGACTGGTTTACAGTGGGGATTGCCGACTCAACCCTGTCGGGAAATAAGACCAATGGGCCGGCCAAAATTCTCTCGCCTGATAATCCACGCTACAGCGAAGATATGAGTCTTCAGGGACGGCTGGCTTTTTATACCAAAGGCAAACTTGATAACGGCTGGTCGCTCACCGCAAGTGCCGATACCAGGGAAGGTACAATAGATGAATTATTTTCCAATTTTATGGATAAATCAACCGATGCCCAATTCCGGAGAATGGATCCGGATCGGCATTATCCGACATTCGGCGACGACAGCACTGTCGTAGAAGATGCGCCTACCAAAGGCAAGTTTTATGTCAAAATGGAAAAGAACGAAACCTATGGGCTCTGGGGAAATTTTAAAATTGGATATTTAGATAACGATCTCGCACACGTTGATCGTGAGCTGTATGGCGCCAACCTGCATTACCAGTCACTTGAAACGACAGGCTTTGGTGAGCCTCGGTTGCTCCTCGACGGGTTCGGTGCTGA
This sequence comes from Desulforhopalus sp., assembly GCA_049645925.1. Taxonomy (GTDB): domain Bacteria; phylum Desulfobacterota; class Desulfobulbia; order Desulfobulbales; family Desulfocapsaceae; genus Desulforhopalus_A. The sequence continues at coordinate 154,684 of JBARUU010000051.1, read as the reverse complement.
TCCCGGCACTGTTGCAGGTCGTGATGAGTTTCGTGGCACAGGTGGATCGCTCTTTTTTCTGCGTCAACAGGATATTCTTGAGGGATCAGACAATTTACGCATTGAGGTGCGAGACAAAGATTCCGGTATAGTTATGGGAGTAAAGGATCTTGCAGCTGATCTCGATTACGACATCGACTACATTCAGGGCCGCATCCTCCTGTCTGAAGTCCTGCCCACAACAGCGGACGACAACCTGTTGGTAAGTTCAGGTTCGCTCAGTGGGAACCCCGTCTTTCTCGTCGTTCGTTACGAATATACCCCTGGATTTGATGATCCTGACACGATGGTGACCGGCGGCAGGGTGCACTATTGGTTTAATGACCATATTAAATTGGGGGTGACCGGTAATTGGGCTAAAGAGGCTGACATAGAGAGTAATCTGGGGGGAGTCGATCTGACCCTCAGAAAGTCCTCCACGTCATGGCTCAAGCTCGAGGCCGGACGAACCGAGGGACCGGGGGTGCTGACAACAACCTCAGGTGATGGAGGGTACAACTTCAGTGCCATTGACACCATTGATGACAGTTCACCGGAAGCCACGGCCTTTCGTGTTGATGGGAGTATCGGTTTGGTCGATTTCGTCGAAAACTGGCGAGGTCGATTGACGTTTTACCTGCAGGATCTCGGGGGGGGGTATTCAGCACCAGGTCAAGCGACAACGGAGGATCTTACCCAGTACGGTGGATCTGTGGAGTTGCCTTTTACCGACCGTTGGCTTACACGATTAAAGTTCGACAGGCAGGTGCAGTCGGAGGGCCTTGAGACAGAGTCCGGCGAGGTGAATATCGATTACCAGTTGAGTGATAACTGGACGCTGAGCTCAGGTGCGCGCAGAGACAGTCGGGAGGACAACTCGGAGATTGTGCCCTCAACCCAAGAGGAGGGGGAGCGGACTGATGGTGTAGTACGGGTCACATTCGATTCACTCACGCGCTGGACAGCTTATGGTTTTCTGCAGGAGACTATCGAAACGACCGGTGACCGTGAAGATAACGGCCGGATCGGGGCCGGAGGCAGCTGGCGCCTTACAGACCGATTTAATGTCCTTGGTGAACTTTCCGAAGGGGATCTCGGGACGGGTGCCAGCCTCGGTACTGAATTTCTCTACAGCGATCGGACCACGACCTACGTCAACTATACTTTGGAGAATGAAAGGTCTGACAACGGCCTTCAGTCGAGAAAAGGCAATATGACTTCTGGTTTTCGTAGTCGTTATTCAGACAGTGCCAGCATATATCTTGAGGAGAAGTATAGCCACGGAGATGTTCCAACTGGCCTGACGCATTCCACCGGGGTGGATCTGACACCGACCGACCGACTCAATTTCAGCGCGAATATCGATTTAGGCACACTCAAAGATCCTGATACATCGGCCGACACCGAACGGACTGCGGTGGGGGTCAATGCTGGATATGGGTTTGAGCTGCTGTCACTTGCCAGCGGCATGGAATATCGGGTGGACAAGACCGAACAATTGGATTCCAGCGATACTAAACGCACCAACTGGCTGTTTAAAAATAGTTTCAGATATCAGCTCACTCCTGACTGGAGGGTTACCGGCAAATTCAACTATGCGATGAGTGTGAGTTCCCTGGGTGATTCTTTTGATAGCGATTATACCGAAGCCGTTCTTGGCTATGCCTATCGTCCGGTTCATTTCGATCGTCTGAATGTCCTGTTGAAGTACACTTATTTCTATAATCTTCCGGTGACCGATAACGAATCGACAAACGATTCTGATTTTGTCCAGCGCAGTCATATTGGAGCGGTGGATGTGATGTACGATCTCACGCCACGCTGGACCCTGGGAGGTAAGTATGCTTATCGTCAGAGCCAGGTTGCCCTGGATCGTGAGGATCCTGAGTTCTTCGACAGTCGGGCTCATCTGTATGTGGCTCGAGCCGACTGGCATTTCCTTCACCGCTGGGATGCACTAATGGAAGTGCGAATGCTTGATCTGCCAGATGCGCAGGATAATCGGAAAGGGGCTTTGCTGGCTTTGTATCGCCATCTTGGCAACCACATCAAAGTAGGGGTTGGTTATAACTTTAGCGACTTTTCCGATGATCTGACCCAGATGGACTATCAGCACCAGGGTTTTTTTATCAATCTGATCGGGAAGCTGTAAGGAAAAACATTACAAGGGCTTATGCTATTTTCTGGCTGGATAAAATTGAAGAGTTCAAATATCGAGCGAAAGGTTATCAATATGATCAAAGCAATGATAGTGGTTGTTGTAGGGATTGTGATATGCATCTGGAGCAGTGCCGTTTATGGACAGGATGTCACCAGGGAACAGATCAAGGGCCTTGATGAACAGGTTCAGGAGATCAAGAGCGATGTTCTTTCCATTGCCGCAGGGCTGAACCAATTGGAAGAGAAACTACTGTACCCATCCCACACCCAGATTTCGATGTTCATTGCTCTTGCTGAAGGTGAACAGTTCAGACTGGATGCGGTCGAAATATTGTTCGACGGACAGCCGGTTGCACACCATCTCTATACGTTTAAAGAGCTTGAAGCACTTCAGATGGGCGGTATTCAGCGAGTCTATACTGGTAATATCAAGACCGGCCAGCACGCAGTACAGGTAAATCTCAGTGGCAAGTCGGATGAGGGCAGTACTCTTGAGCGATCCGAAATATTCACGATTGTAAAAGATGTCGGTCCCAGTTTCGTTGAAATAACCCTGGCTCAACAGGGCATAACCTTTAAAGACAGGTAGGTTATGTATCGGTTGGTAATTTACCTGATATGCCTTGTGACGACGGTGTCATCTGCGATGGCTGCAAGCACGACAGTGCCGGAAGATTTGGAGGACCTCTATTTTGGTGAGGTGCTCTATTATGCTTTCCAGGAAGAATGGTTTGATGCAATTGCCCGGCTCGATAGCGAGCTTGTACAGCATCATGAACTTGATCAGCCTGAACTGGATTCTCTATTTCCTCACATTGGTCTGGCGGAATTTGCCGTAGGGGATTTCGAACTGGCCTATAGAATGCACCAGCGAGCCGGACGAGCCATAACGGCACTCATTAATGGCAATGTAGATGATGAGGTGCGAAACGAGGCGATTTTTCGACTGGCACGTATCTATTTCCAGAAAGATCAGCCGATCAACGCTCTCCATGCCCTGGAACGGATCAACGGAACTGTTTCGGAAACTATACGCGATGAACTCGCATTTCTGCGCTCTCAGATCCTTATGGTGAACGGTCGTTTCGAAGAGGCGATAACTCTATTGAAGGGCCTTGATAATGTGGCGAGCCTGGAAGGTTTTGCCGCTTATAATCTCGGGATGGCATTGCTTATGGTTGGGCAGGACCGTGAGGGCCTCAGGCAACTCGAGCTCAGTGGCCGTATTAACAGCGACAATTCTGTTACGGCTGCAATCAAGGATAAATCAAACCTTGTTCTCGGTGATAAATTATTGGGAGAAGAACATTTTACTGAAGCCAAGAAAGTCCTGGACCGGGTTCGTCTGGATGGACCATTCTCCAACAGGGCCCTGCTGGGCTCTGGGTGGGCTGATGCTTCGGCAGAACGCTTCGAACGCGCCCTGGTTCCATGGAGCATCCTGATTGAACGCGAGGTCACCGATCTTGCCGTGCAGGAAGCAATGCTGGCGGTTCCATATGCCTATGGGAAACTAGGCGTGTATAGCAAGGCGGCGTTGATGTACAGCAGCGCGTTGTCAGCGTTTAGGTCAGAAATTGAAAAGCTGACTACTTCGATAAAGAGCATCCGTGAAGGTACTTTTCTACGAGCCCTGGTAATGGAAGAACTCAAACAGGACAGCAACTGGGTCGTTAAGCTCCGTGAGCTGCCTGAAGCTCCGGAAACGTACTATTTACTAGAGTTGATGGCTTCCCATGATTTCCAGGAATCCTTAAAAAGTTATCTTGATCTGGAGCAGTTACGCCAAAAACTTGAAGGCTGGACCGCTGATCTGGATGCCTTCGAGGAAATTATTGAGAAGCGTCGAGCATATTATCAGCCGCTTCTACCAAATATCGACAATAGTTTTCGGCTTCTGGATTCTCAGATGCGATTGCGCCTTCAGCAGAGAGATCGTATCGAACAGCGTCTGAAGGCCATGCTAGTTGTGCCACGGCCGGATTATCTGGCAACAGCACAGGAGCGAATGAACAGGGAACACATTGATAGAATAGAACTGTCACTTCGTTCCAACAGTAGCGAAAATTCAAGAAATCTCAAATCCAGAATTCGAAGATTAAGAGGAGCGCTGGACTGGAATATCTATACGGATTATGACCGACGCCTAACCGAAGCATACAAGAACCTCTATGACTTGAATGAGGTCATCAAGCAACTTCAGCGTCAGTATGACTCTTTTGTAAGGGTTCGGCAAGCAGCTACGCAGAGCTACCAGGGATATGGCGATTCGATCCGTCGGCAACGCATTCGTATCAGAGCAGGCCTTGAAAAGGTGAAGACCCTGATGGCTCGTCAAGGGCATATGCTTGAAGTTATGGCGATCAATGAACTGACTGATAGCCGCGAACGTCTTGAAAAATTCCAGGTCAAAGCACTTTTCGCCATGGCGGACAGTTATGACCGTGCAGCCAGGACCGAAGAGCAGAAGAAGGTGGAGCAATGATCAGGTTAATACTTCTGACTTTTTCTGTTGCATTGCTGGTTATTCTTGCCGCCTGCTCCTCGTTTGACAAACGCGGAAAGATAGGCCAGTTGCACAATAAACATATAGAGATCAGAGAACAAAAAATAGAAGGTGGACTTGAAAAAGCGATGGCGAGCTATCAGCGGTTTCTGGCTGAAACACAAGGGTCACCAATGGCTTCCGAAGCTATTCGTCGGCTGGCTGACTTGAAGATCGAGAAAGAATACGGTTTCATCGGTGACATCAAAGCGGAATCAGACAATTCAGTGCAATTGACTGCGCCGAAACCAGCATCGCGACCAGATACAGCGATGTCGGAGCCGCAGCAGTCAAAAATTGTGGCGGAAAATGAAGCTGACGATACCGAATTTGAGAAGCAGGCAACTCTTGGCCTGCCTGCTACTACGATGCCCGGTTCCGATATAAAAGGGGATACGGTAATTGATGATCTTGAAAAGGAAGAACCTCTTGAGGCGATAGCTCTGTATGAAAAATTGCTCAATGACTATCCACTCTATCAACGCAACGATCAGGTTCTGTATCAGATGTCACGCGCCTATGAGGAGCTTGGTCGCAACACTGAGGCTATGGTGGTTATGGAGCGTCTGGTTCGTGAGTTTCCACAATCACGTTACCTTGACGAAGTACAGTTCCGTCGGGCCGAGTATTTCTTTACCCGTCGAAAATATCTTGATGCTGAGGATGCCTACACAAGTATTGTTGATATCGGTGTCAGTTCCTTTTTCTATCAACTGGCGCTCTATAAGTTGGGCTGGACGTTTTATAAACAGGAGCTTTATGAAGAAGCACTCCATAAGTTTATTGCCCTGCTTGATTACAAGGTTGCTGTAGGATACGACTTCGAGCAGGCTGACGATGAGTCCGAGCGTAAGCGCATAGAAGACACCTTTCGCGTTATCAGCTTGAGTTTTTCTTATCTCGGTGGTGCCGATTCAGTTGTCGACTATTTTACCACCTGTGGCAAACGCGGTTACGAGGACAGTGTCTATAACAATCTCGGTGAATATTATCTCACCAAGCGTCGCTACAGTGATGCTGTTGCCACCTACAGCGCATTCGTGAGCCGAAATCCATATCATAGAAAAGCACCAATATTTCAAATGCGGGTCATTGACATTAATACAGCCGGTGGCTTTCCCAGTCTGGTTGTCGAATCGAAAAAAATATTTGCTACAAACTATGGCCTGAAAGCCGATTACTGGGACTATTTCGAACCTAATAACAGACCGGAGATTATTGCTTTTCTAAAAACCAACCTGACGGATCTGGCGAATCATTACCACGCCCTCTACCAGAATCCTAAATGGGTAAAGGATAAAACAGTTAATTTTACCGAGGCACGTCATTGGTATGGAGAATTCCTCGTTTCTTTTCCGAAAGAGGAAGAAACGCCTGTTATCAACTACCAGTTGGCTGATCTGCTCCTGGAAAACAAGTTCTTCCCCGAGGCCGCCAGGGAATATGAGAAGACGGCGTATAGCTATGAGCCGCATACGCAATCCTCTAAAGCAGGTTATGCGGCGGTTTACGCTTACAGGCAACAGCTCGAACGGAGTGATGAGGCTTATAAGCTCCCGGTCAAGCAGGATGTTGTCCGCTGTTCATTGACCTTTATCGAGACCTTCCCGGAACATGAGAAGGCGGCTGTTGTGCTTGGTGCTGCAGCAGACGATCTATATGCAATGGGTGAGCATGAAAGAGCATTAGCTGCTGCGAGGAAACTTATAGGAGAGTTTACTGCGGCAGAGGTAAATGTCAGGTGTTCGGCCTGGCTGGTAGTCGCTCATTCTTCCTATGAACTTCAATTGTTCAGTGAAGCCGAAACAGCGTATGTAGAAACATTAGCATTGCTTTCAGAAGACGACAAATCCCGGACGGAACTTATCGATAATCTCGCAGCGTCGATCTACAAACAGGGGGAACAGGCAAGTAGACTTGAGGATTATGGTAAGGCTGCTGATCATTTTCTGCGAATCGCAATCATGGCACCGAATTCCGGAATCAGACCAGCTGCCGAATATGATGCTGCTGCTGCGCTGATGCAGCTGAAAGCATGGGGTCGTGCAGCGACTGTGCTGAACGGCTTCCGTTCTAATTTCCCTGGCCACACGCTGCAACCTGAGGTCACGAAGAAGATCGCCTTTGTCTATCAAGAAGACGGGAAGCTTTCTCAGGCAGCTGAGGAATACGAGCAAATAGAAAGGGAATCTGACGATGACCAGGTTCGTCGGGAAGCATTATTGATTGCGGCAGAGTTGTATGAAGAAGCCAGTGACAATGCACGGGCACTGAAAGTGTATCGGCGCTATGTGGGGTTTTTCCCCCAACCAGTCGAGATTAATCTGGAAACACGAAACAAAATTGCCACAATTCTCGAAAAACAACAAAAAACAAAAGAGTATCGTACGGAACTCAGACAAATTGTCGCTATCGATGCGGCTGCGGGGGTCGAACGAACTGACCGAACTCGGTTTCTGGCTGCCAATGCTGCCCTGACTCTGACCGAGCCGAGCTATGAAAAATTCGTGGCGATTCAGCTGGTCAAACCTTTCAAAAAAAATCTACGTAAAAAGCAGAAGTTGATGAAGGCGGCGTTAAAGGAGTTTGGTGCGCTTGTTGAATACGAAGTAGGGGAAGTGACCGCAGCTGCCACCTTTTATCTTGCTGAGATATATGCACATTTCAGCAAGTCATTAATGGAATCCGAACGTCCTGAAGGGCTGGACCCCCTGGAACTGGAGGAATATGAATTGGCAATTGAAGAACAGGCCTATCCTTTTGAAGAAAAAGCCATCGCGGTGCATGAAAGCAATCTCGAGTTGATGTATCGAGGCGTCTACAACAATTGGATCGACAATAGTCTGGAACGGTTGGCGGGATTTCTTCCAGCTCGATATGCAAAAACGGAAGAGGAGAGCGGGGTCATTGCTTCCCTAGAGATCTATAATTTTGAAATTTTACGAGAATCGCCTCCAACTTCAGCCGAGGGATTGAAGCCGGCAGCCGAACCAGGTCAGGATCAAAAGGTGACTTCGTTAGCGTCCCCAGTCGCCATAGTAAAAATAGAGGACGCCAAATCGCAATCCACGCCTGTGTTATCCGACCATGATGAAGGGGAAAGTCTACGGAATGTTCCAGTGGAATAGAAAGAATACGAATTGTGAGATACTGGTGATGGAAAATATGATGTTACTTCTGTGGGTACGCACTAAAGAGCGGGTAAGCACCTGTTGTATACCATTAGGGATTGCACTGATGCTGGTTGGCGGTTGCACAATCGCCGGCAAAGTAACACCAGACAATATGACCGAGATGCAAAAAGAACAGAATGTGCCAATTGAAACAGGAACAAAAGGTTTTGTTCTCCGGGAAAAATCAAATCTGGGTGGCAATGCACGTCGTGACTTTAATCGGGCCGTAACTTTATTAAATATCAATGACTTCAACGAAGCGATCGCATTGCTACAAAAGGTAGTTGAACAGTCACCAAGGGTTACGGCACCTTATATCAATATTGCAATAGCTTACCGGAAAGTAGGAAAGAGGGACCTTGCTGAAGAGCACCTGAAAACTGCCCTTAATCTTTTTCCAGGACACCCTGTGGCAAGTAACGAATATGGTCTGCTGTTACGAACGGCAGGTCGTTTTACTGAAGCAAGAAACCTGTATGAAGTGGCGATTAAAAAATATCCGGATTATCTCCCGGCTCGAAAGAACCTCGCGATCCTCTGTGATCTTTATTTGAACGATCAGGAGTGCGCCATGAAACATTATGAGCAGTATATCACGGATAATCCAGGGGATGAGCAGGTCAGATTGTGGCTCTCCGAGCTGCAGCTTCGTAGTCGGAAATAGTCGTGTTGTACAGATGTAAAGAGCCAGAAGCACCTTAAGGAGGAAAGATAGCCATGAAACGAGAACTCATTCTATGTTTTTCAACAGTTCTTATCCCGGTTGCCCTGGCGGTTGCCGGGACACCTGGGTCGCAAAACCAGGTGCAGGGAAAGGAACAAACAAAAGAGCTTTCGGGAATGTCCATTGTCGGCAACGACGAAGCTCCGAAATCACTCTATATCGTTCCCTGGAAAAGCTCAGAAATCGGAGTGGAAACCAGTCTGAACATGATGTTGAACAAAGATGCCGTTCCAGTCGATCGGGACGTTTTTACAAGACAGCTTGACTTCTACGAGGTCAGCACCGCGAACAAATCCAGGAGGTAGTAGTAATGGAAGTCATCTATTCAATTGTTGGTTTTTTTCAAAAAGGCGGTCTCTTTATGTACCCGATATTAATTGTTTTATCAGTCGGGATGGCCATAGCTTTTGAACGATGGATACAGCTCAGTCGTACCCGTAATGCGAATCGGAAAATGTGGATCAGGCTACAGCCGGTGCTGGTTGAAGGTGAATTTGATCAAGCTCGGGAAATGGTCGATAGTGATAACTCCACCATCTCCCAAATGTTGTCTTTGGGGCTGGCGCGGCAAGGTGCGGTCAGACGTCGCGAAGATATCGAGATTGCAATGGAAGAAGGGATGATGGAGATCATTCCGCAGTTGGAAAAACGGACTCCATACGTCGGGTTGCTTTCAAATATTGCAACACTTTTAGGACTGCTGGGTACGATCATGGGCCTCATTGAGGCCTTTACCGCAGTTGCCAATGCCAATCCAGCTGAGAAAGCCGACCTGCTTTCTGCAAGTATATCGGTTGCCATGAACACAACTGCATTTGGACTCATGGCTGCTATTCCGTTGATATTGATTCATGCCAAGTTGACCTCTACTACGGGGCAAATCGTAGACAGCCTGGAAATGGCTTCGGTCAAGGCCTTGAACAGCATTTCCAATTTTAGCAAACGCCAGCATCCGACAGGCTGATTATGAGAAGACGAAATCATAACATACGACGAAAAGGTATGGGAGAAAGTCCCGAACTTGATATCACCACGTTCATGAACCTGATGGTGATACTGGTACCGTTTCTGCTCATAAGCGCAGTGTTTTCGCGAATTACAATCCTGGAGTTGAGTGTACCAACAGCCGCCGGCGGATCGGCAATCGATAAACCAAATTTCACGATCGAGATAGTGGTTCGCAAGGCTGGTTTGGAACTTGCCAACGGATCAAATGTGGTTGCAGCTGTACCTAAAAAGGAAGATGGCCAATACGACCTGGATAAATTGTCCGACATACTCATACGACTGAAAAAGGACTATCCGGAGAAAGAAAACGCGACAGTATTAATGGAACCCGATATCGAGTACGACTCACTCATTCAGATTATGGACAGGGTGCGTCAAACTGAACTGCCAGGGGAGGAGAGTGAAGAGATTGTGGAGACACAAAAACTTGTGCTCTTTCCATTGATATCGATAGGAGACGCGCCATGAAGAATAATAGACGCATCAAGCGCATGGAGCGTAACAGGAAAAAAGTATCGGGGTTGAACCTCACGTCATTGATGGATGTTTTTACCATCCTGGTGTTTTTTCTGCTCGCTAACTCCTCCTCAAGCGAAGTCCTGACCACACCAAAGCAACTAGTACTGCCGGATTCTGTGGTTGAGACCAAACCGAGGGAAACCGTAGTGATCATGGTCAGTCCCGATTCGGTGCTGGTACAAGGCGAAACAGTGATCGATACGCTCGAACTGCTTTCATCCAAAGATGATGCAGTTCCGTTAATTACAGAGCGGTTGAGCCAGCTTGAGCGGAATATAATCGGGATAAGCACCAAAGGTATCGTTCAAAGTAAGGAAATTACCATCCTCGCTGATAAAACGATTCCGTTCCGGGTGCTTAAGAAAATAATGTCAACCTGTACGGCTTCTGGATACGGAAGAATTTCTCTCGCAGTTATCCAGAAAGCCTCGCAAACCTGAAAAGGAAATTTGTGGATACCTCATTAATATCACAGGATTTAGAGCCTCTGAACGCGCAGATCCTGCAGGTTGAGGAAGCTGTCGTGAAACTGGAAGGCGAACTGCGGGCTGTCGATGCAGAGCTTGAGGCCTTCAAGATAGACCAGCAGCATTTCGATATTGTATCCGATGCCTGTAATGCACTTGAAAGACTGGAAGCCCTGGGTGCCGGTGCTCTCTTCTGGGATGGGGTGTCGAAAGGTGTGGATACCGCTGGACACACTGAGCGCCTGCGGGCAAATATCACCGCCTTTCAAAAACAGACCGGTGACATTCAAGATCGACGTCGATTCCTCCAAGAGAAAATCGATCAACATTCAATCACACTCGATTTCCTGTTTGATGAAGTTCAAGAAGCCTATAAACGGGAAGAGGAACGCCAGGAAGAGTTCATTGTACAACGGGAGCTGTCACATCTCCCGTATCGACCAATGCTGATGCCATGGTCCAAAGATGCTGAGAGCGAGAGGCGGTTTCGTCGAGCTCTCCTCGTGTCGATGCTTTGGTGTTTGCTCTTCGGTATTACTATCCCACTTGTGACATTACCGATACCGGATCGTACTGTTGAGGTGGTTAAAATCCCTGAACGCTTGGCAATGCTGGTCAAACAGGAGCCGGTCATCCCTGTTCCGTTGCCGGTAAAGGAAAAGCCGAAGGAGAAGAAGGAGAAACCAGAAAAAGCAGAAAAACCAGAACCATCAAATAAACCCAAAAAGACCCCGAAGGAGAAACCACCGAAAGCAAAACCGGCAGGCGATGGAGTAAAAGTAGCGAAGAAAAAACCTGCAAATTTAGGTGTCTTGGCATTTAAAAACAGCTTTTCTGATCTCATGGATGAAGTTCCTGTCGCCAAACTCGGTACCGAAGCACGTTTGAAAAAGCCAGATAAGATGATACCTGGGCAAAACAGAGCTCAGCGTTCATTGGTTGCATTGCAGGCGACCGGAAGCACGAGTCAGGGAATCGGCAATTACGGAGTCAGCAGAAATCTTGGAAACGGCGGTACGGGCGGGGGCAGCGGATATGGTAATGCCGGTGCGATCGGTGGTGTCGGTACTGCCAAGGTTGAAAGCGCCGTTGCGGGTCTGATGGAGGAGGCTGGGCGCCCATTAAGTGATGGCTTTGGGTCGGGTCGGACTGATGAAGAAATCCAGATCGTCTTCGATCGTTATAAGGCGACGCTTTACCGAATCTATAACAAGGAATTGCGCAAAGATCCAACGCTGCGAGGAAAACTGCTGTTGAAGCTGACGATCGAACCCGGTGGGGAGGTGTCCCTGTGCGCGATGGAATCAACGGATCTTGAATCGTCGCAACTGGTCGCCAAAATTGTTAGCCGTGTAAAGAGGTTCAATTTCGGTCCTAAAGATGGTGTGCAGAAGGTCACGATTCTCTATCCTATTGATTTTCTGCCAGCAGGATAGATGTAAAATGGCACGGTCCGTTAGCGGGCCACATTTTTCTGGGGCGCATTAGTTTGGTTGGAATTGTGTTGCCCTGTTTTACCTGTTTGATCGCGCTTGGTGTGCTCGATTGGCATAACATGTTAGTAACCCCTCCTGGAAAATTCGATAAGCGGGAAACCGGGGGGATAAATGATGAGTAATTATTCAAAAAAGGAGAGTAAAATGTTTCGTTCCTATCTCATTGTAGGCCTGCTGATGTCAGCGTTGCTGGCATCCGGTGGATGCGCCCAAAAAAGCATTACCGATGTTGAAGTTACGCCTACTCCGGCAGTCACTCAAACAGTCGTTGAGCCGGCAGTCACTCCTCCAATTGAAGTTGATAGTAAAAGCCTGGAGAAAATTTTGTTTGACTATGATTCTTTCTCATTGTCACCAGCTTCGCAGCAGCTTCTAAAGAAAAATGCCAAATGGTTGTCGGAAAATCCTGAGTTGGAAGTTATTATCGAAGGACACAGTGATGAGCGTGGCTCGGGTGAATACAATCTGGCGCTTGGTGAACGACGTGCAATGTCAACGAAAAACTACCTCGCAGAACTCGGGGTGGCTCCAGAGCGTCTTGATGTTATCAGTTACGGGGAGGAGAGGCCAATAAGCTTAGGCCATGACGAAACAGCCTGGGCCCAGAACCGCCGAGTAGAATTCAGTGCCGATCGGCATTGAGTAATAGCTGAAAATGTAAGACAAGATGGAAGGTTATTATGTAGTGGGACAGGTCTTGGAGGATGAAATTTCTTTCAGAATTTCATGTGAAGCCCCCCCATGACAAGTGTCGATTCATTATTGATGCCCCTCGGAGTCTGTAACTGCTTCGAGGGGTGTTTATTCCTTCAGGAGCTTTTTGATTTGCTAAAAATTGCGATCGGCGTAGGTAAGCCAACCACCGGCTGACACCAATTCCTTATCAAAAGGATTGAGACGAATTGAACAGATTACCGCCTCCTGTTCAGGCGTGTTTGACACTGCTGTTAATTGCCCGTTTTCAAGATCCACCTCAATGGTTATTTTCCCCTGCATATTAAAAAGAATGTCGAGGTTGGCTTTGTCGAGTTCTACCGCAAGGATACCGCAATTAAACATATTCTGCCGGAAAATTCTGGCAAAGCTTTCTGCGATAACAACGTGTATATCGTTTACTTCAAAAGCCCAGACTGCATGTTCCCTTGACGAGCCGCAACCAAAATTAGCGCGGGTAACCACTACCTTCGCGTTCTTCATTTCCTCAGACTGATGGTCAAAGGGTTTGCCGTCAAGGAGCAGATCTTCCAGAAGGTGTGGCTTTAACGCAGTCTTTGAAATTTCAGTCAGATATTTAGCTGGAATTATTTCGTCTGTGTTGATATCGTTTCTATCCAGATAGATTGCTGGACCGCTAAATGCCTTCATTTTTAAGAACCTCTCTTTATAATTCTTTAATCTCTCTGGGATCAGTAAGAACTCCAGTTACTGCCGCCGCAGCTGCGGAAAAAGGGCTCATCAGGTGGACCATACCGCCTTTTCCCATGCGTCCGTTGAAGTTGCGGTTGGTGGTCGAAGCACAAACTTCACCTTCGGCCAGGACTCCCGAACTCATTCCAAGGCAGGCGCCGCATGTTGGGTTAAGCACACAAAAACCGGCATCCATGAAAATTTTGATGATACCTTCTTCGAGGGCCATGTTGTAGATATGGGGAGTTGCAGGGGTGACAATTCCTCTGACTCCGCTTGCCAATTCTCTGCCTCTCAGGATAGCCGCAGCATCACGGAGATCTTCAATTCTTCCATTTGTGCATGAACCAATATAGATCTGATCAACTGGAGTTCCGGACATTTCGGAGAGATCTTTAACCTTATCGGGTTTATAATCGAAAGTAACCTGAGGAACAAGAGCACTGATATCAAGGTCTATGATTTCAGTGTATACGGCTCCCTCATCAGAGTGCCATTGTTGAAAATCTTCTACCGCAGCATCAATGGTCGGATAATCATTTTTGATAAACGGCCAGAGGTATTCAGCCGTAACCCTGTCGGGTAGGCAAATGCCGCAGGTAGCACCTGCTTCAACCGCCATATTGCACAAGGTCATCCGCGCCGACATGGAAAATTCATCAACCACCGGGCCGGTAAATTCAATAACCTTATCGGTAGCTCCATTAACAGTGATTTTTTTAATAATAGAAAGGATGACGTCCTTCGCAGTCACTCGAGATTGCAGTTTGCCCGTGACATTGATTTTCATACTTTCCGGGGAACGAAATGAACACACTCCCTTATAGATACCCACTTCGAGGTCAGTAGTTCCAACACCTGCAGCAAAAGCTCCAAAAGCCCCATGTGTGCAGGTATGTGAATCACCCATTATTACAGTATACCCTGGTCTGACAAATCCCTTTTCTGGAAACAGAGCATGGCAGACCCCATTGGCCCCGATATCAAAAAAATCTTTGATTTTGTGCCGTTTTGCCCAGTCGCGCATGATTTTTCCCTGGGTGGCTGTTTTGGAGTCTTTTGCCGGAGTGACGTGATCAATCACTGCCTTGATTTTTGTGGTGTCGAAAACCTGGTCCATGCCCTTTTCTATAAGATCCATGATTGCAATGGGGGTGGTTATTTCGTGACACATAACAACATCAAGGTCGAGGATCATGTTGTCAGGAGAAGGTGTGGCACGCAGATGTGCGGCAAAGATTTTTTCGGCTATTGTTTGTCCCATTGTTTTGCTCCGGTCTATGAAAAGGGAGATAGTGCGATTGAGTTACTTCGAAAAAGTATATAGTATGATTTTACAGGGCCCAGCAACGAGTAGCAGGATTTGACACACTACACAAATAATGGTCATATTACCAGAATATTGTCTGCATTGCGAATATGTTAAGCAGTCGTAAACTGTCCTGCTGTTCAGACTAAATGAGTTTTGCAGGGAGCGGTTTTCCGTAATGTCCTTTGCCATGTTGTTTTCGCTATCCTGATTTTACCGTCAGCTATAAAAACCACTACTCTTTTTGTGCAGACGATTTGGCTCCCGTAACTATCTTGGCGCGCAACGTATCCTGTGGGCTAATATGATTTTTATCTCACCCCAGACCGGTATCTGCCTTTTTGAGGACTGAGGTATTAAAAATGTTTTTCACTCCGAAAAACGCGCTGCTCTATTGTGATCCATTTCAATTGGTTAGGCCATGCCGGATAACAAATAGAGAAAAAAGTAACTAAAAATAACCAAAACCAACCCCTTGTTTTTGTGTACATGTATCGTTCTTTCTTGACTTTCGCATTCTGTTTTTGATAGGATATCTTATATGTTCCTCTAATGTTAGGGAACATCATTGTTAACATGGATAGGGCCATTTAGTATTGGACAGTTGTGGTACTATCCGTTATTTCCTGGGGAGGGAGTAGTATGTCTGAACGTGTAAAAGGTAAGGTGAAGTGGTTTAATGCAAGTAAAGGGTATGGTTTTCTGGAAAGGCCGGATGGTGAATCGGATGTTTTCGTTCACTACAGTGCAATTCAGGGAGATGGCTTTCGGAGCCTTGAAGAGGGGGAATCAGTTGAATTTTCCATTGCAAAAACCGATAAAGGATTGCAAGCGGATAAAGTCAATAGAATGAATTAATACTCATTCGCACATAAACACTAACATCTTGCCCCGTTCGAAATTGATATATTTCGAACGGGGCTTGTTGTTTAATGGGAAAGAAATTTTTAAAGCTTTTCTGAAATTAATGTCCTACATTGTCGGTCTGCTGACTATGACGGGAGCTTTCAGTGGATACTATTCAAATACATTTGTATACTCTTGATGATACCGAAAAACTTGGGAGAATCCTCGGTAGTTTTGCAGGTGCCGGTGACGTGATTTGTCTTGACGGAGATCTTGGAGCCGGGAAAACAGCACTTTCTCAGGCTATCGCCCGCGGCCTGGAAGTTGCTGAAAGTTGTTATGTCACGAGTCCTTCGTTTGCTATTTTACATGAATACGAGGGACGAATGCCAATGTACCATATGGATTTCTATCGACTGCAGGATGATTCCGAGGTCGAGGATCTTGGTTTCGATGAGTATTTTTATCTCACGGGGCTGACTGTTATCGAGTGGTCGAGCAGAGCGGTAGAAGTACTCCCTGAAGAAAAACTCACCCTGGCTATTGAGCTTAATGTTGATCTAACCCGCCTGGTGACCATTAAAGGAACAAAGAGATATTCAGAAACGTTACAGCAGATCCGGTCAGAGTTTCAGGACCAGCAGATTTGAGAGCATTGCTGTGAGTAATCCGGTGAGTTTTATAGCTGAAAATATATGAATGGTGATGACAAACTTTCATATTAAAGAGGTTTGCTGTACGGGAAGCTCTTTTCTTGATAATGGTGAAAACAAGGTTATTATGGACAGTGGGAGCGGAAATGCGTAAAAGGGGATCCTTTTTAGTGCTGGAGGAGTACGAAATTATACCTCGTTTCCATCCTGAAACGGCCGGTTTGCCAAAGCTCTTGGTTGTTCTCAAATTTTAATCCTCGGAATATCGACCATATGCCTGCGGTAAAATTTATCGAACGCCTCGATTTAGAACCGAATGTCTCCTTTCTGGATGGAAACTATCCAGCATCATTTACAGTGATTCCTCCAGAAATATCGTGGTTCTCGCGCTCGTACCAGAAATTTGATGCCGAGATGGCTCTAATAATAGGTAAATATTATAAATGAAAAAAAAATCTATACGATTCAACGACTGTTTTAAGACTTTTACCGTTGACCAAGATAAAGCGATAACTCCAGAAGAGACGTTAAAGAAATTTTATGCGAAAGTAGAATCTCTTGATCTGGAAATTTTAAACGAAGTAAGAAGAATTGATAATGGCCGCCTGGACATCCCCGTTTTTTTCAGTGTTTGTGGCGAAGATGCTCATGCATTGACCGGTACCAAAAAACAGATGGGAAAAGGAGCTTCTCCCCTACAGGCTGAGGCTTCTGCCTGTATGGAGCTTGCTGAACGATTCTCTTTTTTTTCCTTTAAAAACAAACAAGGTAACTTTCTCTCCGGTGATTACAAAACCATGATCAGGGCAGGATATCCCGTGCTCGCATTGGAATATCTGTTGGCATCGGTTCACGATACACGTTCTTCCGTTCAGCTGCTGGAACAGTTGCTGGAAGATATTCCCATGCAGTGGGCATGGGGGACGAACGTCACCAGAGGACAGGATGTGCTTATTCCATTTTCCTGGTTTTTTGCAATCAATGAATTTAATGGTCCATCAGCAGGCAATACCATAGAAGAGGCTGCGCTGCAGGGTATTTGCGAAATTGTTGAAAGACATGTCTGTTCTGTTATCAATAACAGAAAAACTGCGACCCCGAAAATCGATCCTGAATCTATACAGGATGCTGTGGCAAGGGAACTCATCGGGAAATTTCAAAAGAACCATATCGAGCTGTACCTCAATGATTTCAGCCTTGATACCGGTATTTGTACTGTAGGGGCCCTGGCTATTGATCGATCAACCTTCCCAGGGAAGAGCGAGATCGTCTATACTGCCGGAACAACTCCTGATCCGGAAAAAGCACTGATCAGGGCGGTTACTGAAGTAGCGCAGCTGGCCGGAGATTTTAATACGGATTCTAATTACATTGCATCCGGGTTGCCAAAGCCTCTCTCCATGGAGGAAGTGGCGTATGTCACCGATGCCACGGAAACTGTATCTATTCAGGAGATGGCGAATCTCTCCCATGACAACATAAAGGTCGAAGTTGATAATTGTATAGCGTCACTGAAGAACATTGACATGGATGTTCTGATGATTGATGTGACCCATGATGGGCTTGACATACCTGCCTTATATACGATCGTTCCCGGAGCGCATTTCCGTGAAAGATCGATGATCAATGATGTTGGACTTTTTTCGGCAAAACTGCTTATTGAACGTGTCAATGACACCGAACTTCTGGAGAAGAAGTTTCTTCAGATGGAAAACCTCCTGCCGGACGCATATTATCTAGAATTCTATAGAGGTCGCAATTTTTTCGATATGGGTTTTCCTGAATCCGCACTCAAACACTTTAATAGAGCGCTGACTATGGAACCGGAAGAGGAAGATCTGCCGTATATTTATTCTTATATGGGAAGTTGCCTGAAAGACCTTGGACAGCATGATGAAGCCATAGAAATCCTCTACAAAGGCCTACAGGAAGACGAGGAAAGACCGGATCTGCATAATACTCTTGGTGTCTGCTTTTTTAAGACACAACAATATGAAAAGGCAATTATCCATTTTCAAAGAGCCGTCGATCTGAATCCCGCATCCGGTATTGATTACGCAAACCTTGGGGTAAACTACAACAAAATTGGTAAAAAAGAGTCGGCAGTTGAATTTCTAACTCTCGCGCTTACTCTTGATCCAAGCCTTGATTTTGCACGTGATCTGCTTACAGAGCTTGTAGAATAGTTTGTATCATGAAGGGGTAAATTCCCCTTACTTTTCGTAACTCTCAAAATTTAATCACCTGAGATAAGCGTAAACTCCGATATCGATTACATGCCTGTGGCTAAATTTATTAAAAGCTGCAGTCAGTTGGACGCTGCTGGATAAAAAACAATCCGCGTAACCATCCCGTCTTTTTTTTATTGAAAAAGCCTCTTGTCGATCATTCCACTGTCCGTCTTTTGCTAATTAACCCGAAGTCCGGCAGTGGAAAAGTCACGGTGTTTCAACCCATTCGAATCGATATCTTTTCGAATAATTACCTTCTTCCAAACATCGATTTTAAGGGTCAGGCACCATTCATACCTAAAATTTCTTTGAATAGTAGCGATTTTTAGAGTATTCAATCTGGCTAACCCATGAGAATGAAGGCAAGATAAATCACTGCCCAGAGCATCCAAATGATGTTGAAAAGATGATCGAAAAAGAGGTTTTTTTACTACGTCATGGCGATACAGGGATGCTAAGGCGATACATTGGCTCATCGGATGTACCAATAACCGGACAGGGGAGAGAGCAGGTCCGGAAAACCGGTGAAGTGCTGCAGGAAAAAGAAATACAAAAAATATTATGCAGCCCGATGCTCCGGTGTCGACAAACTCTTGAACAGCTGAATCTCCAATGTGCCTGCCGATTTGATGAATTATTAAAAGAGATTGATTTCGGTCGATGGGAAGGTAAAAATTTCGCTGAAATTGAACAGGGGGACAAGGGTCTCGTCGCTACCTGGATGAATAATCCCACTACCTTTTCCTTTCCTGAAGGGGAATCGCTTGATGCTTTTAGCAAGAGGGTTGCACTCGTCAAAAGCCAGCTGGAACAGATGGTCGAGGATAAAATTCTGGTGATCACCCATGGTGGGATTATCAGGCATCTTCTGTGCCTTTTGCTTGGGCTGAATTCCAAAGATTATCTGGTGTTCGATGTCAAGCCCGGCTGTTTCTGTTCTCTTCGACTCTATAGCCAGGGCGGGGTGCTTACCGGCTTTAATATCAAGGGGTAACCAAATGGCAAAAATTATTCTTATAACCGGAGGGGCAAGAAGCGGAAAAAGCTCATATGCCCTGGAACTCGCAGAGTCGATGTCAGCATACCGCCTTTTTGTTGCAACCTGTCCTAAAGTTGATCCGGAGATGTCAGAGAGGGTCGAGCGACATCAGCAAGAGCGAAAAGGAAGAGGCTGGAGTACAATCGAGCAAGAGACCGACCTGACCGCCATTTTTAAAGATCACTGGGAAAGATATGATGTTGTACTTATCGACTGTATCACGCTTTGGGTGAACAATATACTCTTTGATGCGTCTGGTCACGGCCATCCAATCGACGACAAGCGTATCTGTATGCTGTGCGATGAATGGCTGCAGTCAACCAAGGATTTTGCAGGAACAGTTCTTTGTGTCACAAACGAGGTCGGGCTCGGTATCGTACCGGAGAATGCCTTGGCGCGCAAATACCGTGATCTCGTCGGAACATGTAATCAGATGATTGGAAAAAATGCGAGTCAGGTTATTCTAATAAGCTGCGGAATACCTCTTTTTCTCAAAAAAGATTGAACGGGAATAATACTAACAGGGAATAAGACCATGAGCCTTTTGGAAAGAACAATAGAAAAAATTTATCCACAGGATTCAGCCAGCAGAGATGCAGCGAAAAATCGCCTCGACAACCTTGCCATACCCCACTGGGCTCTGGGCGATTTAATGGATCTGTCCATTGATATCGCTGGGATCACGAAGACAGTAAAGCCTGCCGTTCATCGGAAGGCGATTATAACGATGGCTGGAGACCATGGTGTTGTAGCCGAAAACATATCAAAATATCCAAGCGAAGTAACACTACAGATGGTCTACAATTTTGTGGCAGGTGGTGCCGGTATAAATGCACTGGCCAGTCAGGCAGGAGCCGAGATTTTTGTCGTGGATATGGGAGTTGCTGCTGATTTTAATGATTTGGTTAGACAGAACAAGATTATCAATAAAAAAGTTGGTCTCGGTACCGATAATATTGCCGTCGGGCCAGCCATGAGTAAGGCAATGGCTAAGCGGGCAGTAGAATCAGGCATAGATATCGTAAACGACCTGTCAGCACAATTTGATATATTCGGTACAGGTGACATGGGAATTGGAAACACAACCCCTTCTACCGCTATAGCTGCAGTCTGTACGGGCAAGGATGTCGCCGAACTGACTGGCCGGGGTACCGGGCTTGATGATGAACAGGTTCAACACAAAATTGGGGTAATTAGAAGGGCTCTGGAAATAAATAAGCCAGACAGGCGTGATGGTCTCGATATTCTCGCGAAGGTAGGTGGTTTTGAGATTGGCGGCATAGCCGGTTTGATACTCGGTGCGGCTGCAAACAGAAAACCTGTGGTCATAGATGGTTTTATATCTACAGCAGCGGCACTCATTGCCTATAAAATCGAGCCGTTCATAAAAGATTATCTTGTGTTCTCTCACAGGTCAGTCGAACCGGGACATCAGGCAATGCAAGAGGCACTCGGCTGCAGGAAACCACTGCTTGATTTGAGCTTTCGGTTAGGGGAGGGCACCGGAGCGGCGGTTGCGATGAATCTTGTTGAGGGCGCTGTTGCCATCCTGACCAAGGTGGCCACTTTTGAGGAGGCGTCTGTTGCTCAGGCCGATAAATAGTCGATAATATTAGTCATGACCATTACTGAAGAAAGGTTCTCTCTTTTCATTGCACGATTCTGTACAGCGCTACGGTTTCTCACTGTTATTCCAGTGTCCTGGCGTGCAGATGACGACTCTCGCCACTTCAATAAATGTCTGCCTTTTTTCCCTGTTATCGGGGCACTGATCGGCGCTGTCGGTTATTGTTTTTCCTCTGTTGCACTGTACTTTTTTCCTTCGCAGGTGGTTGCAGTTTTTGCCCTTATTTATCTCGCTTTTATCTCAGGATTTCTCCATCTCGATGGACTCTCCGACAGTGCAGACGGACTGATGAGCTCCCGTCCCCGGGAAGATAGCCTGCGTATTATGAAAGACAGCAGGGCAGGGGCTATGGGAGTCGTTGTCGTGGTTTGCGTCATGCTGGGGAAATACAGTGCATTAAGTTCTATGGATGCCAGTAAACTCTGCATGGCGATATTCTTCATGCCTTTTGCCGGAAGATGCTCAATACTCTTTTTGATGGCATGGTTGCCGTATGCAAAACCTGAAGGTGGACTAGGCCATCTCTTTTATTCAGACAGCAGTAAAATTACGGCGCTGTCGGCTTTCCTGTTGCTTGTGCTCTTTCTGCTGATTTTTGCACTGTCAAACCTTATTATAACACTCCTTATGATTTTCATTGTGATTCTCGCCTTCGGCAGGTGGTGCAAGACTAGGCTGGGAGGAGCAACAGGCGATACTCTGGGGGCAGTCTGCGAACTCACTGAGGCGGTTACGGCTATCACCTTTGCCGCATCCTTTTCTTTTTTTTGACAGCAAAAATCGAGAAGCTATGAACATATTTGAACACGGTGGTAATATTCATAAAATACTTCGGGACAGCTCTGCAAAAGGGAAAGAAATTCTTGATTTCAGCGCGAACATTAACCCGCTTGGTCCTCCGGAGTGGTTTCGCCCACTGATTAGTAGCCAGCTTGAGAAGCTGATTCATTATCCAGATCCTGAAAACACCAGTTTTATTGAGGCCATTGCAACACATACCGGAATATCAAAGGAATGTATAATTGTCGGCAATGGCACAACAGAGCTGCTCTATGCCTTTTTGCGTGTACTTCCCTGCAGGCGGGCTGTTATTCCTGTGCCTTCATATATTGATTATGCCAGGGCCGCGGGACTTGCCGGAATGAGTGTTGAGAATTTCATTTTGACGGAAGACGATGATTTTACCCTTGATCTCTTAAAGCTCGGAGAAATGATTCAGCCAAACGATCTGGTGATCATTGCAACACCCAACAATCCCACCGGAAAAACTGTTGACAGAGCTGAACTCCTTGAGTTGATCAAGAATTTCCCTGGGACGTATTTTCTCATTGACGAGGCCTTTCTTGATTTTTTAGAAGACAGTGTAACTCTTGCTGCAGAAACCCCAAACGTCTTAACCCTCAACTCCATGACCAAGTTCTATGGCGTTCCAGGGTTACGAATCGGCTATGGCATTGCCTCATCACTCCTCGCGCGTCAGGTCCGTGAAAATCTTCCTCCCTGGACAGTCAACAGTCTCGCTCAGGCAGTTGGGGCCGAGGCCCTCAACGATACCACCTATCAAGAAAAAACCAGGCAGGTCTGTCGCGAACTACGCCAGGATATGATTGGTGAACTGCAGGAAATACCCCAAATCAAGGTTTATAGTTCCGAGGCAAACTACCTGTTTGTAAAAATTCTTGCCACAAAGGACGCTGCAAATCTTGCCGGTTATTGTCTCAACCGTGGAATAATGATCCGCCTCTGCAATAATTATAAAGGGCTGAAGTGTTCCCAATCCTATTTCAGGGTGGCGGTTAGAACAAAACGTGAAAACGCCCAGCTTATTGAGGTCCTGCGCGAATATTTCGGTAAAAATACCTGCCGAGGCCACAGTCCTAAAAAGGCACGTTCCATAATGTTTCAAGGAACATGCTCTGATGCTGGAAAATCAGTCATCACTGCCGCCCTGTGCCGGATATTGTACCAGGATGGGGTACGAGTCGCCCCTTTCAAGGCTCAGAACATGTCTCTGAACTCTTTTGTCACGCTTCAGGGGGATGAAATGGGCAGAGCGCAGGTTGTGCAGGCGCAGGCAGCACGTCTCGACCCGGATTGCAGGATGAATCCTATCCTGCTTAAACCAAACTCCGATACCGGGAGTCAGATAATCGTTTGTGGCAAGCCGGTCGGTAATATGTCGGTTCTCGATTATAACGGATATAAGCCTAAAGTCTGGAAATCTGTATGCAGCAGTTACGATGCACTGACCGCCGATTTTGATGTCGTTGTCCTTGAGGGAGCAGGTTCACCCGGAGAAGTTAACTTAAAAGCCGATGACATTGTCAATATGAAAATGGCTCATTACGCTGAAGCCCCGGTTATTCTTGTGGGAGATATAGACAGGGGAGGGGTGTATGCGTCCTTTGTTGGAATAATGGAAGTTCTGGCCGAGTGGGAAAGGCAGCTTGTCGCCGGTTTTCTTGTTAATAAATTTCGTGGTCAGGCATCTCTTCTCGATTCAGCTCACAACTATGTGAGAATGCACACCGGCAGAAACGTCATCGGCGTAGTCCCTCATCTTAAAAATCTTGGTTTGCCGGAAGAGGATTCTGTCTCTTTTAAAAAAGGCAGCTTTAATACGACCCATTCCGGTCAAGGAGTTGAAGTTGTCGTTATTAACCTTCCCCATATCTCCAATTTTACCGATGTCGAACCTTTTTTGGAGGAACCGGATGTTACACTCCGGATTGTTGACCATCCATCCGAGATAGGCTCACCACAGGCTATTATTTTACCCGGTTCAAAGAACGTCATTCATGACCTTCGTTTTCTACAGAACCAGGGCTTCATCGAAAAGATTGACAGGTGTCTTGAAGGTGGCTGCGAAATAATCGGAATTTGCGGTGGCTATCAAATGCTTGGGAAAACCATCAGGGATCCCCATGAAATTGAGTCCACAGATGGGCAGCTATCCGGTCTGGGATATCTTGATATGGAGACTGTGATCGAGCTTGACAAAAATCTCACCAGAAAATCTGGAGTGCATCAACTTTCAGGCAAGAAAATCGCCGGTTACGAGATTCATCATGGTGTCTCTTCAATGACGCAAGCGCCTCTTCTTTGCTTTGATGACGGGTCTCGTTGCGGCAGGATGGAGAAATCCGGTAAGATTTGGGGGTGCTATCTTCATGGGATATTTGACAGTGATGAGTTCAGGCGATGGTTTATTGACGGCTTGCGCCAGAGCGCTGGTTTACAGCGGATTGAAGAAATTCTCGCCCCCTATGACCTGGAAATTGCTTTTGATCGATTGGCGGCATGTGTACGGGAAAGTGTTGATATGGATACTCTCTATAGTCTTCTCAAAATTTAGCTACTACTAACTGACCCCGCTGCCCGGCATGACATTTTACCTTCAACTTCTCGCTTCAATTGTATTGGATGCACTCTTTGGAGACCCACGATGGTTCCCCCATCCTGTCAGGGGGATCGGTTGGCTGTGCTCGTGGAGCGAAAAGATTACACGGGCGTTGTTCTGTAATCCATATCTTGCTGGTTTGGTTACGGTCATTGCAGTCGTTGGAGGCACCGGAGGCATAGTCAGCCTTGTTTTACTGGCCGCCGGATCAGTGTCAACGACGTTTGAAGGCATAATCGGAGTATTCCTGTTATACACGACTATTGCGGCCAGAGATCTGTTACGCCACAGCTCAGAAGTATACGTACAATTAATAGATGGGAGCTCCTTGGCGAAGAGCCGACTGGCAGTATCGCAAATTGTTGGCAGAGATACCGGCACATTAAACGAGGATGGTATTTGCAGGGCTACCATCGAGACTGTCGCCGAGAATATGGTCGACGGCATCACTGCCCCTATTTTTTACGCTGTTCTTGCAAGCTTTTTTGCCATAACCTTCGATACATCGGCGATCGGTTGCGCAGTTTTTGGAGCTTTTCTGTATAAAGCCGTCAATACCATGGATTCGATGATTGCCTATAAAAGTGAGCGATACCTTAAATTTGGCAGAGTCGCAGCAAGGCTTGATGACGCAGTTAATTATATTCCAGCCAGGATGAGCGGGTTTTGTCTGATAATAGCTGCATTTATTTTGAAATTGGATTACAGAAAGGCAGCCACGGTGTTCCTCCGCGACCGGTTGAAACACTCAAGTCCCAACGCAGGTCATACAGAAGCTGCGACAGCAGGGGCATTGGGAGTACGACTGGGAGGGCCCTCGACCTATTTTGATACAGTTATAGAAAAGCCGTATATTGGTGATAATGAGAGTACCCCAGGTCCAGCAGATATCAAAAAGACAAATCGTCTGGTTATAGTCGGTTCTCTTGTTTTTTTGGCTTGTGTCGTTGGGGTACGGTTACTTTTTATCTAAAAAAGCAACGTCCTGTAACAAATTTTGGACTGAGGCAGGGCCTGATCAAATGGAATAATATTTATGGAAAATGAGGTTCTTTAGCGCTTGAACTTCTTGTAATACATACAACATGGTTATGAAAATTTATTCGGGGAGAAAATGAGTATGGAACGAACGTTTGCTATTATCAAACCCAATGCTTTTACCGACGGTAACAGTGGTAAAATAATCAGCCGTATTTATGAGGAAGGATTCAAGATAGTTGGATTAAAAAAACTCTATTTAAGCAAAGTGGAAGCGGAAGGTTTCTACTATGTCCATAAGGAAAGGCCTTTTTTTGGCGAACTTACTGATTTCATGTCCAGCGGACCCTGCATAGTTATGGTACTGGAAGCGGAGCATGCAATTCAAAAGTGGAGGGATCTGATGGGGGCGACTAACCCGGCTGATGCCGCTGAGGGAACCCTCAGACGGCTGTTCGGTGCTTCCCTTGGTGAAAACGCAACGCATGGTTCCGATGCTCCGGAAACGGCAGCATTTGAGATAAGTTACTTTTTCTCAGGTTTGGAGCTACTTTAAAAGAGTGGAACTCTCTTTTACGTCTCTTGTTGGGATATATGAATATTGGTGAGCTGATTTGCTTGTTTTTATGCAAGCAAATCAGCTCGCATTCACCGCATATAAATTATCTGTTGCTGATTGTTGAGGCACTGGCAGCCAGGTATCTTGCCCGTCCAACCCTCTTCACCACTAACAGCTTATTTTATTTCTTTGACGACACAGTCCAGCTGGCCCTCGTGAAGGAGGATGTTTATTTCATCTCCAATGCTGGTATCTGTTGATCTGGTAATAACCTGAAACGACTCGTCCCGGCTGTTGTGTTTCCTGACAATTGAATACCCTCTGCCAAGTGTAGCAAGGGGACTGACGCTATTCAACAAGGTGGCTTGTTTGGCAAGAACCATTTTTTTGCGATCCAGTATGTGCCGCATGTGATTGTGCAGTTGCATGGTCATAAAATGAAGTTGTTTTTCCTGTAATTCGATATAGGTGGAAGGGGCCTGTGATTGCAGTCTTTGTATACAGGAATGCAGTCTGTTCTCTCTTTTTCTGAGATTTTTCGTTGTTGCCTGGACCAGATATGAAGTACTGAGCTGTAGCCGGAATTCCGAATCTTTGAAAAGATTTTTCATGTTTGCCAGCATGCGTACACTGTGCCGCATTCGCTGCTCAAGGAATAACAGTTTCCGATGCATCCGGTTTACCAGGCCCTTCAGAAGCGTATCCAGATGTTGGCGCAGGATGTTCGTGTCGGGGATCAGTTTTTCTGCTGCTCCGGTAGGTGTAGGACATCTATAATCGGCGCAAAAATCAGCAATGGTAAAGTCGACCTCATGTCCAATTCCTGTCACAACAGGTACCGCAGATTGATGAATGGCTTCAGCGACTGTCTCTTCGTTGAATGCCCAGAGATCTTCAAGCGATCCTCCCCCCCTGCATAAAACGATAATATCTATATCAGTCAAGGTATTCGCCGTCCGGATAGCTTGGCTAATTTCTCCGGCAGCATCCTTTCCCTGTACTCGTACAGGAAGGATCTGTATCTGAACTGCTGATTTTCTCATGCTGGCAATTTTTAAGAAATCCTGAATTGCGGCCCCTGTCGGTGAAGAGATAACGATTATTTTAGATGGATAGGGGGGGAGGGCTTTTTTTGTTTCCGTTGAAAAATAACCTTTTTCAGCAAGTTTTAATTTTAATTTTTCAAATTCTTTTTGAAGCTGGCCTGTTCCGAAAAGCTCGAGAGAGTCGGCAATGATCTGGTATTCTCCTCGGGGTTCGTAAACTGTGACTCTGCCGAAGCAGATGACATCCTGGCCATCCTGAAGTGCAAGGTCGACAAATCGTTTTTGTTGTTTGAACAGGACACCTCGTATCTGGGCGGAACCATCTTTCAGAGTAAAATAAGAGTGTCCGGAATAGGGCGTTTTTAAATTGGAAATTTCACCACTTATCCGGACAAAACGATATTGGCTCTCAAGGATATTTTTTATGGAGCGAGTCAGTTGGGTAACTGTGAGGATTCTTTCTGCATCAAGCATATTCATTGATTTAAATTTTAATTCACGAGAAGAGGTGGCGGGATGTTTACGCATAGACAGACATAGCGCTATATATTATATTGACCGGTTTACTGCTTTTTACGAATTTGTCACGAGTTGACACCATACCATAAATATTACGAGGAGGTAAACCGCATGGCCAGTGAGAGTGCGTTTAATAAAAGACTGACTGCAGAAACAAATATGGACAAGGTAGAAGGTCTGCTGGAACATTTCAATCTTCCACCTAAGGTTATTGATTTTATTCGAGTCAATCAACGGATGATTCAGATTGGTCTTGCAATCATTGTCATCGCTGTGGTGGCCTGGTCGTTGTATGGCTCCTACAGGGATCGGATTACCGAAGAAGCTTCTTCCGCTCTCTCGACGGCTTTACGAGAAGAGACCGCCAGTCAGACAGAAGCACTGCGTGCAGTCATCGAAAATTACGGCAGTACCTCATCAGCACTCTGGGCCAGGGTCGAACTCGCTCATAATGATATGACCAATGGATCGTTTAGTGACGCATCGAAAAAATATGAAGAGATTTTGACTGACGTTAACAGTTCTAATCCTTTGTATCCCCTGATTCTTTTCAGTCTGGCACAGTCAATGGAAGCGGATAAACGTTATCCGGAAGCTTCCGGTCAGTATGATCTCTTGAAAAGTCACAAAGGATACCAGTTTCTGGCCTATGCCGGTATGGGAAGAATTCAGGAAGCGCAGGGTGATACCGAAAAGGCAATTGCCATCTATAATAACTTTCTGCTTTCTATTAGTGATGACCCTTCTTTATCGCAGGTACAGGAAGAGATAAATACGAAGATTGCCCGCTTAAAGGCTCGACAATGAAAATTGTATCGTCATTACCAGAAATTCATAAGCTGAGTAATGATTGGAAGAAGAGAGGGTTAAAGGTTGCACTTGTCCCAACGATGGGATGTCTGCACGACGGCCATTTATCGCTTATGCGAATAGCGAGGAAATATGCTGATCGTGTGATTGTCAGTATTTTTGTAAATCCGATGCAGTTTGGACCTAATGAAGATTTTGATGCATACCCAAGACAGTTCCAGGTTGATTGCAAACTTGCGGACAGCGAAGGGGTCAACGCAATATTTTCACCAGATCCGGAACAGATGTATGGCTCGGGCTTTCAGACTGCTGTCATCGTTAGTGTGCTTTCAAAAGGGATGTGCGGTACTGACAGGCCTGGTCATTTTGATGGAGTGGCCACAGTAGTAACAAAACTATTTAACCTGACATCACCGGATATCGCTGTTTTTGGGGAAAAGGATTTTCAGCAATTGGCTGTTATTCGAAGACTGATTCGTGATCTCAATCAGCAGGTCGAGATTGTTGGAGCCCCTATTGTCCGGGAATCCGACGGTTTGGCTATGAGTTCAAGAAATAAATACCTTGAAGGTGATTGGCGTCAAAAGGCTACTTGCTTGTATCGATCAATCCTTGCCGCAAAAAATCTTGTAGCTGAAAGCCACGGTGAGATGACTGCTGCAATCATTGTCGATCAGACCAAAAATATTATCACGGCCTCGGGAGCAAAACTTGAATATGCAGTTGTTGTCAACGAATCTACCTTAGAAAATGAATCAGCAGTGACCCCGCACAGCGTGTTGGCAGTCGCTGCTAAATTCAACAATAGAGTGCGGTTGATCGATAACGCCAAGCTATTACGTGATGTGTTGAGTTGAGAAACGCGTGGTGCTGCTCTTCTCAACCAGAGGGTTCTCCTGCCAAAAATTAAAAGTAATAACAATGTTATCATCTTCAAAACGATGATTTAAAGGAGTCTACAATGCCTGGGTTTGAAATATTCGGAGAAGAGGAAAAGAAAGAGATTATGGATGTCCTCGACACCGGGGTTCTTTTTCGCTATGAGTTCAATGAGCAACGCAAAGGCGTTTTTAAGGTGAAAGAATTCGAGGAAAAATTTGCCAAATACTGTGGAGCCAACCATGCCCAGGCCGTTACATCCGGAACTGCTGCTCTAAAAGTAGCCCTTACCGCCTTAGGAGTGGGACCTGGAGATGAAGTAATTACCCAGGGGTTTACCTTTGTCGCGACCTGGGAAGCAATTTTGGAAGTCGGTGCTCTGCCTGTTTTTACAGAGGTGGACACGACCCTTAATATGGATCCTGAAGATCTGAAAAAAAAGATCACTCCCAAAACGAAATGTATTATTCCCGTTCATATGCTTGGATCGCCGGCAAAAATTGAAGAGATTGTACGGATTGCGGCACAGCAGAATATTCCGGTTATAGAAGATACGGCTCAAGCTGCGGGCGGCA
Source organism: Desulforhopalus sp. (assembly GCA_049645925.1). Lineage (GTDB taxonomy): Bacteria > Desulfobacterota > Desulfobulbia > Desulfobulbales > Desulfocapsaceae > Desulforhopalus_A. The sequence goes on along the minus strand of JBARUU010000051.1, from coordinate 124,696 downwards.
GGATCAAGGGACGGCACCTCGGCACTTTCGGTACCTGCGGTACCTTTTCATTTGACGCTGTTAAAACCATTACAACCGGTGAAGGTGGAATGGTCATTACCAATGACGGAGAGCTGTGGAGGGCGATGTCGGAATACCATGACCACGGACACGATCATGTAGTCAATCCCGGTGCAAGGGGCGGAGAGGGTAGAAGATTTATAGGTTTCAATTATCGTATGATGGAATTGCAGGGCGCAATAGGTTTGGCCCAGCTCAACAAGCTCGACAGTATCGTTGCTGCACAGCAAAAAAACAAATCCTTGTTGAAGCAAGCAGCGGCTAACATTTCCGGAGTTATGTTTCGGGAACTCATTGATGAAAAAGGGGACTCGGCTACCTTTTTAGCGTTCACCCTGCAGGATCGTGAGCATTGTCAGCGAGTGAACGAATCTTTGAGAAAAGAAGGTCAGGGAGCGATAAATTTTGCAGAGAATAGTTGGCACTTCTACCCAAAGTGGGAGCATCTTATTGATGGAAAGACACTGATAAAGTCCGGGTATCCATTCATTGAACCAGGTGGAAAAAAAAGAATCATGTATGATCCTCTTATATTACCCAAATCATCAGCTCTTCTTGAGCGGACTCTTGTCTATCCCATTTCAATAAAAATGTCGGATGAAAAGCTCTCTGACATGTGCAGGGCATTAAAAAATGCACAGAGTGTGTAGCTGAAAAACCAATAGGGCAGTGGGGTCTTAAATGAATCCATTGCCATATTGATTACTCCATCTATGTCTATTTATAGAATTTATGTGATCCGTATTGTTCAAGGTAGGTATAATCCCTTGACCAGTACGGATTAATGCTGTCCAGGTGGTAGTGGGTCGCTCCCTGAGTGAAGTCATCGGTCTTCAGGGCAATATACACTGAACGCATGCAGTTGAGAAATGCCTTGGGATCATCTGGGAGATATGATTCTTTTTGGAAAGTCCAGCTGAACTGGTATGGCTCCTGAACTATTTCTTTTATCGGTAAATGCTTTTCATTGGCACGATTTAAAGTGACGAGTGCCACCGCCACCTGACCAATTTCCGGCTCCGATCTTGCTTCATGATATACATTGAGGGTTAACCATAACAAGCCTTCAAGTAATGTCATTCGTTTTCTCTCCTGTGTTTTTCTCTCTGTACTTTTTTAAAGCCGATTTCGGTTATGCTGGCTTTGTTCGGGTACACAGAAAAAACAACAATGTTGTTCCCTGAACCGATCATGATTTTGATCATTTATATAAAAAGTCCAAACTCCATCCATGATGGGATTAAGGGTACTACTTCCACTGGAATATACAACATTTGAGCTTGTCGTCAATATTTTGCTCTGTCTGTGTTGAACGGTTGCTATAATCGATATTTCTGTATATGTTATTTGATATCGAGTACATAGTTGATATTTTGTTGTTCTGAAAAAGGTTTTGAAGGCAGGTGAACCAGCTGGATTTGACGTTCATGCTGGTCCCATTCCAACAATTTTACCCAGTAGGTATTCCTATGAAATCATATTTTAAAGAACTGTATTTTAAAACTGCAACCAGGCGAGCATTTATCAATATTACACCTGACGTTGAAAGATGCCTCGCTGAAAGTGGTATACGGGAAGGGTTGCTTCTTTGCAATGCCATGCACATTACAGCTTCTGTTTTTATCAATGACGATGAATCAGGACTCCATCAAGATTACGAGATATGGCTCGAGAAACTCGCACCCCATGAACCGATAAACCAGTATGCTCACAATGGTTATGAAGACAATGCGGATGCTCACCTCAAAAGGCAGCTTATGGGAAGAGAAGTGATCGTGGCCGTCACCAACGGGGAACTCCATTTTGGTACGTGGGAGCAAATTTTTTATGGAGAATTTGATGGAAAACGAAACAAAAGAGTCTTGGTGAAGATTATCGGGGAATAATCCAGTTTTCCAATCATCCGCAACGAATTATTCTTTCAGTTTGGTTGCTGCACGCTCCGACCCCGAAAGAATATTAAGCGGCTGTTGCAGAGTGCAGAGCTTTACAGTTAAAGAGCGGCATCAGGACGTCGCTTGCAGCTTTGGATTTTGTGGCCACATTATGGAGAACAGCGTGCGCACCATTCTTTTTCATTTTCACAATTTCCCAACATTCCGGTGAGGCGGCTATAGCCTGCATAAGACCTAAATGTTGAGTGTGCCCCGCCTTGTAAGCTTTGACATGACCAAGAATCGGACACCCTAAAAGCGCCAGATCACCAACAAGATCAAGAACCTTATGCCGGATAAACTCATCATCATATCGTAAACCGTCTTCGTTCAATACTGATTTACGATTCCAATGGATTGCTATAACATTTTCCAGCGAACTACCCAAAGCAAGACCGTTGGCCCACAGTTCTTCCACCTGTTCAACATAACCGAAAGTTCTCGCTCGGGCTATCTCATCCCCAAATCGATCAGCGACAAGGTTGAAGGTATATTTCTGCTTTTTAATCAAAATATCGTCAAAACATATTTCTCCCGTTACTTTAAATCCATTGTAAGGAGAAATAGAGAGGAGTTTGTCTCCATCGGAATACGAGATCGGTTTTGTGATACGAAGTACTTTTCGCAGACCGTTCTGCCTCGTTTTGCCGGTGGTTTTCAATAAATTAAAAAATGGTCCGGCGCTCCCATCCATGATAGGTATTTCGGACGAGTCCAATTCTACATCAGCATTATCAATACCGAATCCCTGGAGAGCCGCCAGGAGATGCTCTGTAGTTGAGATTCGAAAGTGTTCGTTACCAATGGTAGTTGCCAACTGCGTATCGACAACCCTGTCCATGTACGCTTGAATATGATTGCCGGTAGGTATATCGGCACGGAAAAAACGAATCCCGCTGTTGATTGGTGCCGGTTTCAAAGAGAGGTTAACGGTTCTGCCCGAATGCAGTCCGACGCCGCAACAACTCACTGAGTTTCGTAAAGTATATTGATATGGGTCAATAGGTAAAGACATCACAATTCCTTGTTTAGTAATATTTTGTACCTATTGTTGCAAAATTTGTACCGAAGTTTTGTTTTTGGCAATAACAATAATTATATCTTTATTATCAATAGGATAGGTCGTTTGTGCATCTTTGGTGATTGCAGACATGGATGTGTTAAAAAAGACACTTTGTGTGGAGATAAACATTTTTATCACACAATGTTACGTGGGGCTTACTTTCATAAACAATGTCATTTCAGCAAATTTTTGAGCGCTCCAAGCAGGAACAAGTCAAAAGCTTGTTCGATTCTGTGTTCCACGTGCAGAACGTCAAGAGGGAGTTCGACGGAGAATTTCCGAAGCTTGACCGAATCTTTTTCTGTCGTCACCAAACGCCCTGCTCCGCAGTGGGCAGCTTTTTTGCAAAGATCGGACACCAGGCTCTGGCTATAAGGAGTATGGTCATTTAAAGGCTGGTATCCGGCTAGCTTTATGCCTAAGCTCTCAAGGGAATTCTCAAATCTTGATGGATTTGCAATTCCACAAAAGCCAAAATATACCTCCGATGGACTCTCTGCTAACTCTATGTCATCAGGACCGAGAAGTCTATGTGCAGCTAAGGTGGAGGTAAATACGGGTCTATCGGGATAGCGTTGTTGCAGAAGGCTGGAGAATTTCTCGGTCCTCTCCCTGTTATTGTCGTTTCTGCCGGTTAAAAGAAAAGCATGGCAGCGGTTTAAGGCAGAAGCCGGTTCCCTCAAGTGTCCTCCCGGAAAGACCCGGCTATTGCCTGCAAGGGCTGTAGCATCAAAAAGTACTATATCTATATCTCTTTTGACGGAAAGGTGTTGAAACCCATCATCTAGAATAAGTACATTGGTATTGAAATTATCTATTGCGTGGCGGCAGGGAAAAAATCGGCGTGTCCCTGTAAGCACAGGGACACCCGGTAAAGAAATGGCGAGCATGTGAGGTTCATCGCCGGCAAGTTCCGGGGAAAGAAAAACGTTTTGCCTATCAGAGACAATGTTAATGGAGTCGTTTGCTTTACCTCGGTACCCTCGACTGACAACTGCCGGTCGATATCCATGTGTTGACAGCAGCCTTGCGACATGTTGTACAGTCGGCGTTTTACCAGTCCCACCTAACACAAGATTGCCAATAGAGATAACCGGTACCGCAAGCGATTGTTGCCTTAAAATGCCTTGACGGTAGAGTTTTTGCCGTGTCGCCATCAACATACTGTAAAAAGGGCTGAAAGGACGACCGAGAGAAAAGAAAAGATTTAAAGCTTTTGACATGGCTTTATAGAATAAAATTGATTACAGAGAAGAACTGTATTTTACTTTAGATTTTGCAAAATTGTGTGTAAAAGACTAATATCATGACTTCGTGGTATATGCTCGCTCTTTTCAAAGGGATTTTTAAAAAAGCAAAAGAGAGCGATTCACCACCTTCGGTAAATGAGAAGAGTGACAGGATAAGTACCTTGCGTACCGAATAATGCCGTGTCAAGAACAGGCATATATTCTGTAAGGTGCACAATATCAACTTTTAGGGAGGAAGAGATGAAGTGTAATCTAAGTGGTAAACTGCTTTCAACTGCCGCATGTGTACTGTTGGCTCTGTCAGCTCCGGCACTGGGTGTCGCAGATGATACAATCAAATTTGGTGTAGCTGGACCTCACAGTGGTGACCTGGCTTCCTATGGGTTACCTTCAGTAAATGCAGCTAAAATTGTTATTGACAAAGTGAACGCAAATGGCGGGATCAATGGGAAAATGGTTGAAATGCTGGTGGAAGATGATGTCTGCAAACCTGAAATTTCAACCAACACCGCAACCAAACTTGTTTCAGATGGAGTTGATGTCGTTTTAGGACATATTTGCTCTGGGGCCACGATAGCTGCAATGCCTATCTATAAAGACTCCGGTGTTTTAGTCATGTCACCATCCGCCACCAGCGATGAGTTAACTCTGAGTGGCAACTATCCCAATTTTTTCAGAACTATCGCCCCTAATGCCGCTCAGTCTCCGGCTATGGTCGATTTTGCCATTAATAAGCTCGGATTGACCAAAATTGCCATTATTCATGATAAGGGTGACTATGGCAAACCTCTAGCTGAAGGTGCTAAGAAACATGTTGAAACTACAGGTAACGGTGAAGTCGTCCTTTTTGAAGGCATTACCCCAGGTGCCATGGATTATTCTGCTATTGTTCAGAAAATAAAGCAATCCGGTGCCGATGTCGTAGTTTTTGGTGGCTATCATCCAGAGGCCTCAAAAATCGTTACCATCATGAAGAAAAAACGGCTGAAGACCAAATTTGTTTCCGATGACGGCGTAAAAGACGATACCTTTATCAAAGTCGCAGGCAAGGCAGCGGAAGGTGTGTATGCAGCAGGTCCTCAGGATAATTCAAATAACCCTATGGCTGCAGAGGCGAAAGAAGCTCATAAGGCCGCCTTTGGCAGTGATCCTGGTGCTTTTTTTGAAGGTGCATATGCCGCGACAATTGTTATGTTGAACGCAATAGAAAAGGCTGATTCAACAAAACTTGAGGATCTCAAAAAAGTGCTGACGACCGAAAAAGTTGCGACACCGGTTGGAGAAATCAATTTTGATGAGAATGGTGACGCAATCGGTGTTGGCTTTTCAATGTATGTAGTCGAAAACGGCACCTATGTTGTAGTTAAATAACACCATTTTTTTTTAACCCTCTTAATATCTGAAGTGAGCGTTGGGTGTTTTGTTCACTTCAGATATTTTTTTATGCAGTTATGGACTATTTTATTGAACTCTTATTTAGTGGCTTGACCCGAGGTTCCATTTACGCGCTTATTGCTTTGGGCTATACAATGGTTTATGGAATTATCGGACTTATTAACTTTGCCCATGGTGAAATATATATGATAGGAGCATTCACTGCTTTTATCGTCGCCACGGTGCTTTCAATTTATGGGTTTCCCCTGGTATCAATTGTAATAATTGCAGGGGTAGCTGCGGTTGTGTGGTCCGCCTCCTATGGCTTCACAGTCGAAAAAATTGCTTACAAACCTCTTCGTCACGCCCCGAGATTGTCTCCACTTATCAGTGCGATTGGTATGTCGATTTTTTTGCAGAACTACGTTTTACTTGCCCAAACTTCTGACTTCTTACCTTTTCCCACTCTCATTCCCGATTTTGAATTCATGGAACCTGTCGCTCATATTGTTGGGAGCACTGACCTGGTTATTCTTGTAACCACGGTTGTGGTAATGGTTCTTCTTACTGTTGGGATTAAATTTACCAGAATTGGAAAGGCAATGCGGGCCACTGCTCAAGACAGGACAATGGCTACTTTGGTCGGCATCAATGTCAATAATGTTATTTCCGCTACCTTTATTGTCGGCTCATCCCTTGCTGCAATTGGCGGCCTTCTTATTGCATCTCATATCGGACAGATCAATTTTTATATCGGATTTCTTGCCGGTATTAAGGCATTTACGGCAGCGGTTCTCGGTGGAATCGGATCAATTCCAGGGGCCGTTCTCGGCAGTCTTGTACTCGGCTTAACCGAGAGTTTTGCAACAGGATATGTTTCAAGCGATTACGAGGATGTTTTCGCCTTTTCATTACTTGTTATGATTCTCATATTCAAACCATCCGGCCTTCTTGGAAAGGCAACCAATCAGAAAGTATAAAATTTTTAGCTATGGTTTCATTCAAAGAACTGAAAAAAGGTTTGTTCACATCTCTCTGGTTCGTTTTTTTAACGTTTCCCATCATCGTTATTAAAGTTGATCCTATAGAACGAATAATAGTCTGGCGCTGGCATAATGCGTTGTATATGGCGATAGGCACATTTTTTGTTTATTTCCTGGTGAAGTTTTATCAACAGAGAAAAGAAACAAAAACCAGTACCAATACAGACAAAAAACACGCCGGCTCCATAATACATCGAATACTGAAAAACCCTGTTCAACGCAATATTCTGCTCTCGGTCATTGCTACGATTGCCATACTCTTCCCACACTTTTTTTCAACCTACCAGACCAATGTGATGACCACCGCCCTCATGTACGTGGTCTTAGGGCTTGGGTTGAACATCGTTGTAGGACTTGCTGGATTGCTTGATTTAGGTTTTGTCGCATTTTATGCAGTTGGTGCATATTCCTACGCTCTATTGAATCTTCATTTTGGTCTTGGCTTTTGGACTGTCCTGCCCATCGGAGGATTGATGGCAGCGATGTTTGGTATTTTACTCGGCTTTCCTGTACTTAGGTTAAGGGGAGACTACCTGGCAATAGTTACCCTGGGGTTTGGGGAAATAATCCGCCTTGTATTAGAAAACTGGGGGGAATTCTCCAGAGGTCCGAGTGGCATATCAAATATAGCGCGTCCCGGTTTTTTTGGAATGGATTTCAGCCTTGAGCAATCCATACTCTACACCTATTATCTGATGATTGTCTTCGTGATCGTTACTATTTTTGTGGTCAATAGATTACAGGACTCCAGGCTAGGCAGGGCGTGGATCGCCCTCAGGGAGGACGAAATTGCCTGTCAGGCCATGGGGATAGACAAGCGTAGAACAAAACTTGTCGCTTTTTCCCTTGGCGCATTCTGGGCTGGGATTGTCGGTGTCGTGTTTGCTGCGAAGACCACTTTCATTAACCCTGCAAGTTTTACATTTCTCGAATCAGCTATCATTCTTTCCATCGTAGTGCTTGGCGGGATGGGATCCATAATAGGTGTGATTTTCGGCGCACTCATTCTTATCCTTCTGCCTGAATATTTACGGGCGCTGTCGGAATATCGGATGCTTGCTTTCGGCGGGATTCTCGTCTGTATGATGATTTTCAGACCCCAGGGACTGTTTTCAAATATCCGTCGAATATATAAGATTGAGAAGAAAAATTAATTGAATTATTGCACATGATGAAGCTACCCATTCTTAATGTAACTGGTCTGACAATGGATTTTGGAGGCATTCGAGCCCTTAACTCCCTTGATCTTGATGTGAACAGTGGTGAGATTGTTGCTCTCATTGGACCTAACGGTGCCGGGAAGACAACATTTTTTAACTGTATTACCGGAATATATATGCCAACTGCCGGAGATGTTTTTCTTACACCGCCGAACAGTCCAAAACAAGTATCGCTTAAAGGTTTGAAGCCCAATCAGGTGACTGAAAAGGGTCTTGCCAGAACTTTTCAGAATATTCGGCTTTTTCCCAAAATGACGGTACTAGAGAATGTGATGATTGGCCGCCACTGCAGGACAAAGGCCTTTATTTTCGGTGCTGTCTTCAGAACAGCTGCCACTCGGAAAGAGGAAAAAGGTATCATTGACACCAGCTACTCTATCTTGAAAAAGGTGGGGTTGGCTGAATTTGCCAATGATTTTGCCGAAAATCTTCCCTATGGTGCACAGAGGCGCCTGGAAATAGCCCGCGCTCTTGCCACCGACCCCTTACTTCTCCTGCTTGATGAACCGGCAGCCGGCATGAATCCTCAGGAGACTATAGAACTTGATCAATTGATTAAACAGATTTCAGATGACGGACAGGCCATACTCTTGATAGAACATGACATGCAGTTGGTCATGAGTCTTTCAGATCGTATTTTTGTGATGGATTACGGGAAAAAAATCGCACAGGGGACCCCGGCCGAAATTCGTGAAAATCCTGCCGTTATTAAGGCATACCTGGGTGAGGAAGTCGATGCTTAAGTTACAAAATGTTCAATCGGGGTATGGCAACAAACTGGCTATCAAAGATGTGTCTCTTGAAATCAACGAAGGGGAGATTATAACCCTGATCGGTGCCAATGGTGCCGGCAAGAGCACAACCCTCATGACAATCTGCGGTGTTGTGGCATGCAGGTCCGGAGAGGTCCTGTTTCAGGACCGGCCAATCCAGAAAATGACACCGGATGTAATCGTAAAGTTAGGGATATGTCAGGTGCCCGAAGGACGGCATATCTTTCCACAACTGAGTGTAAAAGAAAATCTTGATATGGGAGCCTTTCTCAGAAAGGATAAAGAGGGCATTAAAAAAGATATGGAATATGTCTACTCACTCTTTCCCATTCTTGCAGAAAGAAGACATCAGGACGGTGGTAATCTCAGTGGCGGAGAACAGCAGATGCTTGCTATGTCAAGGGCGCTTATGGCCCGGCCGAAACTCCTGCTTCTTGATGAACCCTCTATGGGACTGGCCCCACTGGTGATCAAACAGATATTTGAAATAATCAAACAGATAAATAAAGAGAGCAACACTACCATTTTCCTGGTTGAACAAAATGCCAACCAGGCACTGCATATTGCCGACAGGGGGTATGTCATGGAGACCGGTAGAATTACTTTGTCCGGTCCTGCGCAGGAATTGTTGGCAAATACAGATATTCAGAAGGCCTACCTCGGTATTTAATGACTTGGTTAGTCATTAATTTCTTGGTCACGCTTATAGAGGGGAGTTCTTCTAAAATAGACTTAATGTGTTTCACGTATTACACGAAGTGAGACACTCATGTGTAGAGAATCTAAAAATGAAAAATATTAAGGTTGGAGTTATAGGTGTCGGTTATCTCGGGCGTTTTCATGCTCAGAAATATGCCGGCCTGGAGGGTGTCACTCTTGTTGGTGTCGCCGACACTGATATTGCACAAGGGAAAAGGGTTGCAGAGGAATGTGGTTGCCAGAGTTTCGACAATTACAAAGACCTCCTGCCTGCTGTTGATGCTGTTTCTATCGTCGTTCCGACTTCCCACCATCACAAGGTCGCTGGTGAATGCCTGGAGGCCGGAATTGACGTTTTATTGGAAAAACCGATGACCGTAACCATCGAGGAAGCTGATGAGCTCATTGCTTTATCGGAGGCCAAAAAACTCGTTCTGCAAATCGGCCATTTGGAACGATTTAACCCCGCTGTACAAGCAATGGAGCCGTTTCTTACAACACCTGTTTTTATCGAAAGCAACCGGATAGCAACTTTTAAAAACAGAGGTGTGGATGTTGACGTTGTTCTCGACCTGATGATTCATGATATTGATATTATATTAAATATCATTCAATCGCCAATTAAGACCATTCATACAGTCGGGGCACCGGTGGCTACCGCTAATACCGACATTGCAAATGCGCGATTGATTTTTGAAAACGGAGCAACCGCAAATGTAACGGTCAGCAGGATCTCCAGGACTAATGTTAGGAAAATGAGGATTTTTCAACCGGGTTCCTATATTAATGTCGATTTCGGCAACAAAAAGGTTATGACAATACAGCTATCCGAGGAACTTCGTGACGGCGTTATGCCAAAGCAGGAAGTTGAGTTACGCACGTTTGCTGATGGAGACGCCTTGCTGAGTGAGATTACCTCGTTTGTACAACATGTCCGGGATAGATCAAAACCTGCTGTGTCAGGAGTTGAAGGACGGCGAGCCCTGGCCGTTGCATTGCAGGTTATGGATCAGATTAAAGAACATCAGAAGCTCGACCTTTTTCAAAAGTTTCTTTATCCTCAAAAGTCATGAGCCCGAAAATTATGATTGTCACCGGAGAGGCTTCCGGTGATCTTCATGGCGCAAATCTCGTTAAATCTTTACGTGCGAAACATCCCAATCTAAAATTCTGCGGAATGGGAGGAGAGGAACTGGCAGCTCTTGGGGTAGAGATACTCTATGATGCAGCAAAGGTTTCAGTCGTTGGTGTCATCGAAGTTTTTTCCCATTTAAAAGATATCTGGCTCGCTCAGCGTGCCTTACGGCACCGATTAAAAGACGATCCGCCGGATCTACTTATTTTGATTGATTTACCTGATTTCAACCTGCTGCTTGCTAAAAGAGCTAAGAAACTCGGAATTCCTGTCTTTTATTATATCAGCCCCCAGCTCTGGGCCTGGCGTTCCGGGCGGGTCAATACCATAAAGGCCCGAGTTGACAAGCTTGGCGTTATTCTTCCTTTTGAAGAAGAATTTTTTCGCAAAAGGGGGGTAAAAGCCCAGTATGTCGGACATCCCCTGCTTGATACAGTCGGGACAACCATTTCAAGAGTACAGTTTTGTGAGTATCATAAAATTTCCCTGGACACTCGATGTATCGGTCTTTTTCCGGGAAGCAGGAAGCGGGAAGTATCCTCACTTCTTCCCATTTTCCTCGCGGCCGCTGATCTTCTGCAAAAAAAATCACCCGAAAAAATTGTTTTTTTTGTTCCCAGGGCCTCAACCATTGCTAATGGAGAACTTGAAACAGCTGGAGTTCGAAGGTACCAACAATACCTTGATATTCGGATCATTGATGAAGATCGATACAACATGATGGCAGCCTGCCATGCAGTTGTCACCGCCTCAGGCACAGTTACTCTTGAACTCGCCATACTCCAAACACCAATGATCGTGGTTTACAAACTTGCACCACTTACTTACTACCTTGCAAAACGACTGGTTAAGGTAGATTTCTTTTCTTTGGTTAACCTCATCGCCGGATATGAGGCTGTACCTGAACTTCTGCAACATGAAGTGACAGCAGAAAAAATTGCAGCAGAACTGTCGGCTATTACAACAATTCACTCGAGAAAAGATAAAATGAAACAATCGCTCGAGGAAGTCAGGGGACGGCTCGGTGAAAAAGGAGCATCTGAAAAAGCTGCGGCAGTGGCTTTGCAAATAATGAGGTAACAGGCAATGGACGATCAGTATACCGATGAAGATATCCCGGTGGTCATTGAAATAGATGGTATCTTGGATCTACACCACTTTTCCCCAAAAGATCTCAAAACTCTTATACCGGATTACCTTGATGAGTGTGTTAAAAAAGGAATAATTGAGGTAAGGATAATTCATGGCAAAGGAATCGGTAACATACGACGTTCTGTACATGCCCTGCTGGACCGTAATCCACTCATCGTAAGCTATCGGCAGGCTGAACTGCACTCCGGGGGATGGGGTGCCACCATCGTCACCTTAAAAAAAGGCGTACAACCTTAAGAGATCATTTACCAAAGTTACAGATCGGATATTGACATATTTTACAATTTCTGCACAGCCCGCCGTGTCCCAGCTCGGCAAATTCCTTACGTCCGATTTTTTGGCCGGTCATTATTCGTGGTAAAACAAGGTCGAAGACAGTGATCTTATGGTACATGCCGCAGGCGGGAAGACCAAGAACAGGAACACTGCCAATTGTACCACTGAGAAACATCGCTCCTGGTAAGACCGGTGTTCCGTATACAACATCAGTTGCACCTGCCTCAAGTATCCCCTCACGGGTCACATCGTCTGGGTCAACCGACATTCCTCCACTTGTCACGATAAGTTCCGCACCCTGATCAATGCACGCACAAATTTCACGGGCAATGTCACTCTTATTATCCGGGGCACGTTTAACCAACATTATTTCAGAACCAAGTTCATGAGCTTTCGATCGGAGTACTTCCTCAAATCGATCTTCAATACGGCCGTAAAATACTTCGTTTCCGGTTATTACCAATCCGATCTTCATTTTCATCAAAGGTAATACTTCAACAATCGGAGCAGATGCGCGGGCAATTTTTTCGGCCTGCGTGATGAGTTTCCGCTTGGCAACCAGTGGAATGAGGCGGGTGGCTGCTACGGTCTCACCTTTTTCAACAGGAGTGTTGTCATGAAGCGTTGCACACATCACTTCCCCAAGCATATTAAACTGATAAAGTGATTCTTTGTTGATTCGCAAAAGTCCGCTGAGGCCAGCTTTTAATGCGATTTTTCCTTCTTCGGGTTTGTCGAGAAATACTACGCCCTGTCCGGCAAGAGAGTGGGCGAGGAGGGAAGCCGCTTCATTTTCATGAACTTCAGATGCTGTGAGCGCGATAACGTAAATGTTATCTTTTCCGAGTTTTTTTAGGTATTCGACGTCTTGCAATCGAATAATATGGCCTTTCTTAAAGGCTACACCCTTTTTAACATCTTTGACAATTTCCGTGATGTCATGGGGCAGCACCATGCCAACTGACTTTTCAACGGGTACTGATTTTAACATGAAATATGACCTTAACGTTTCAGCTCGAATTAGAGACAACCGTCAACCTGCTCGCCAGGAAACAGGCTCTTTACATCATAAATAACAGATTTGTCCTTACAGAGTTTTCGTAACTCGCTGATTGACATTTCAGCAAACTGCTGGTGGGCAACAGCTATCACGATACCACTGTAAGTATCTTCCTGAATATTTTCTATCAACCTGAGACCATATTCTTGGAAAGCTTCATCGGCATTCACCCATGGGTCATACACGTCGACACGGATGCCGTATTCGGCGAACTCGGAAAGGATGTCGGTCACTTTGGTATTACGAAGATCGGGGCAATTTTCTTTAAAGCTAAGGCCCATGACTAAAATCCGAGAATTCGCGGTATCAATTCCTTTCTTTACCATCTTTTTAATAACAGCTGAGGCAATATAGCTGCCCATACTGTCATTTAACCGCCTGCCTGCAAGGATCATATTGGGGTGGTAGCCAACCTCCTGGGCTTTATGGGTAAGATAGTAGGGGTCGACACCAATGCAGTGTCCTCCAACAAGGCCTGGATAAAATGGAAGAAAATTCCATTTAGTTCCCGCAGCGGCCAGTACTTCTCTGGTATTGATATCAAGCTTCTCAAAGATCAAAGCCAGTTCATTAATAAGCGCTATGTTGACGTCACGCTGGGTATTTTCTATTACCTTGGCAGCCTCAGCAACTTTGATGGAACTCGCTGGAAAAGTACCGGCAGTAATGATCGATTTATAAAGGTTATCGACAAAAAGGGCGGTTTCAGGAGTCGAACCGGACGTTATTTTCACAATGGATGGCAAGCGGTGCTGTCTGTCGCCGGGATTAATTCTTTCCGGGCTATATCCACAGAAAAAATCCTGATTATATTGCAGACCGGAACCTTGTTCCAGTAAAGGTACACATATCTCTTCAGTCGCGCCTGGATATACTGTCGATTCAAAAATGACAACATCTCCTGGCTTCAAAAGTTTTGCTACCGTTCGGGATGCACCCTCAAGCGGTCGAAAGTCAGGCCTCTTGGCCGCGTCAATTGGAGTCGGAACCGCAACAATGTAGACATTACATTCTTTGATTGTGGTTACATCTGCAGTAAATTTCAGAAGTTGTACTTCCCGGAGTTCAGCATCGGAAACTTCAAGGGTTGAGTCAGTCCCGTCACAGAGCTCATTTACACGATTGATGTTGAGATCAAAGCCGATTGTTTGATACTTTTTTCCAAACTCAACTGCGAGCGGCAGTCCTACATAGCCCAGTCCAACAATACAGAGTTTCACGCTTGATAATGCAATCATGAAATGGATACACCTCCATTTCTCTGATCCCCATAATATGTAAGCCCCTGTGTGTCGGTTTCAAGTACTGTCACGGCGTGGAGTGCATAGTGATCATGTGACAATCGGCTACTGACCTCATCGAAGATAAACCTTGAAATATGCTCGGACGAAGGGTTTTTATCCTGAAAATAGGGGAGGGTGTTCAGGTCGTGATGATCCAGTTTGTCAATTACTTCCTTGACTGTTTTTTTTAAAACCTTGAAATCAATACCCATTCCGTATTGATCCAGTTCCGTTGCACGAACTGTTACTTTAACCTTCCAGTTGTGGCCATGTGGTTTTTCACAGTCTCCAGGATAATCCCTCAAGTGATGGGCACCAGCAAAATGTGTATCAATAAATATATCAAACATACGTATCTCCTTTTATTTGAACCATACCAGTGAGCAAGTGGTGTGGACAGGAATCTAACATCCCGGCAAACTTAATACTTTCCAGTTTTTTTATCACCTACTATTTAGGAATCATGAATTCAGAAAAAAAGATGTGCCTGGTTGATATTTTTCTCTTTGAGCTTGCCAAGCAGTGCATATAGTAGGTGCATACCCTCATGGATTATACCATTGTTATTCTAATATTTTAGCCCTGAATTGGAAGATATGCGATTATCTATATTTGCCAGGCTTGTCATCAGCTATTTGATGTTGTTCTGCATACTTGCCGGTGTCAGTCTCTTTTTTATCTATCATCTTGATCAGTTTAACAAGGTAATCCGATCGATTGTTTTAAATGACACATTGATTCTTGAATACTCCAATCAACTCTCTGACGCTTTATTATCAGAATCCCGTAACGATCGCAAATTTATCGTGCTCAAAGATGCGGCTCTTTACCAGAGTTCCGTAGCAGCGGGTAAGGAATTCAATCAACTGCTTAATGAGGTTATCGCCAAATCAAACTCCGATGAGATAAAAGGTTTTTTACATAAAATCAGCCTGCAGCACCAGGAGCTAATGCGTTTGTCAAGCAGAGAACGAGAATTGATAGAAACTGCGGAAGCCTATTCGCCTGAATGGTTTGTAGAAGAGAAGAAAAAAATTGCAGACGGCATTATAGAGCAGCTTAAAGGAATCAGGCTTACAGGCGAAAAAAATGCCCTCAACAAGATTATTGCTTTAAAGGAAAGTGGAGATAAAGCAAGGAGTTTTTCCACGGTTATATCGATTATTGCTTTAACAATTGCTTTGATTGTCGCCTTATATATCACCAGAAGCATAAAAAAACCCCTGGATAAGATGAGTGCGAAAACCATAAAGATCGCTCAAGGAAATTTCGAAGGAGATCTGGAAATAAC
This sequence comes from Desulforhopalus sp., assembly GCA_049645925.1. Classification (GTDB taxonomy): domain Bacteria; phylum Desulfobacterota; class Desulfobulbia; order Desulfobulbales; family Desulfocapsaceae; genus Desulforhopalus_A. The sequence continues at coordinate 109,083 of JBARUU010000051.1, read as the reverse complement.
ATCCCCCCCTGAGATTGCCGAACTGGCAGGAGCTTTCAACGTCATGTGTCATAAACTTCAGGAAGTGGACAGTATAAAATCAGATTTTTTTTCTCATATGTCACACGAGTTGAGGACCCCGTTGACATCCATAAAGGTGGGAACTGAAATGCTTGTTGAGGGCCTGGGCGGTGAGTTGACCAAAAAACAGCACCACATTTTATCTATAGTGATAAAGGAAAGTAACCGCATGATAGCTTTGGTAAATTCATTGTTGGATCTTTCGAAAATGGAAGCGGGCATGCTGAAATATCAGTTTAAACCGTCCGAGCTTTCCGATTTAGTAAAGAAATCTCTGGAAACGTTAACTCCTTTAGTCGAAGCAAAAAACATATTGATAGACAACAAGATAGGAACCTTGCAGCTGGTTAAAGTTGACACGGAAAGGATTCAGCAAGTTTTGCGCAATATCATCGGGAATGCTATAAAATTCACTGAAAAAAACGGCACAATACGCCTGGAAGCACATGTCAAGAAGAAGGTCGTCGAAGTTGCTGTACACGATAATGGTCCCGGTATACCCAAGGAGGATTTGGAAAGAATATTTATGAAATTTCAACAGGTCATCTCGACAAAAGGTACAAGCATTAAAGGAACAGGAATAGGACTGGCGACAGTTAAACAGGTAATTCTCGCTCATGGAGGTAAGGTGTGGGCAACAAGTCAAGTTGGAAAGGGGAGTACACTTCATATTACATTGCCTTTAGCTGTATATTAACTTTGGTAATCATAGTTGCGTGTACTCCTGTTCAGAAAAAAATCGCTGAAATTAAAGCTCATCAACAGTTGGAGGAATACAGAGAAAAACTGGCCGATGGTTTTTTTGAAACAGTAATTCAGGAAGCCAGACAGATCGTCTTGGAAAACGATACTGACACTCCTGCGGATGTAGCTCTCTATGCCTTGGGCGAGGTGTACGCTCACCATGACTATGCAGACAGGGATCTTCGATTGTCACAATATTATTTTGAGAAACTCAGTGAGAATTTTCCTGATTCTCCACTGACGTCTGAAGCAAGAGTATATATCAACCTGTTTGAGACCATAGCTGCGAAAGAAAAGGCAGCTATGGATCTGGAACAGGATTTTCTCAAGAGGAAACGGCTTGAGCTCAAAATGGCTCAAAAGTCACCAAAATCTGGTTCCCGTAAAATTATTAAAGATCAGAATTTTGAGGAAGCTATCAGGAAGAACTTGGAGATTCTCGAAAATACCGAGAATGTTAAATCAACGGATGCCGCACTCTATCGTCTCGGATTGTTATTTGCTCATCATAATAATCCGGACAAGGATTATAAAAAATCCCAAATTTACTTCTTTCTTTTAACTGATCAGTTTCCAGAGAGCGAGTTTTCTGAGGAAGCACAAATTTGGCTGAGTGTTTTTGATACCATTGATAAGATGCACCAGATTGATATTGAAATTGACCAGCAGAAAAAACAACTTTCTCGCTGATAACTGATATGCAGCTATGAAAAAAACAAAAGTACTGATCGTTGATGACGACAAAAATCTTTTGGATCTTATCCATATGAAGCTGGAGGCATCCGGCTACGATGTGAAAGCTGTGGATCATGAAAAGCACGCGAAAGAACTGATTGTTCAGGAACTCTTCGATGTAGCGGTTATTGATTTACAGCTGGTCAGGCAGGATGGGATCGAATTAATGGAGCAACTGCACGGGGTTCAACCGGATATGCAGGTCATTATTTTGACTGCACATGGCAGCATTGAGAGTGCAGTTGAGGCTATGGAACGTGGTGCACTCAATTATTTAACCAAACCTTTTGACTCCCGGGAACTTATACTGCAGATTGATCGCGGGATGGAAAAAAGACAATTAACCGGAGAAATTACCAGGTTAAAAGAGCTTCTCGATGAAAAATCACATCACACAAATATTATTGCCAGAAGCGAACCTATGCAGCTTGTGCTTGATCAGATTGCAAGAATTTCAAGAACAGACTCCAATGTAGCTATTTATGGAGCCAGTGGCACCGGCAAGGAGCTGGTCGCCAAAGCGATCCATCACTCCAGCCAAAGAAAGGAGTTCCCATTTCTGGCGATAAACTGCGCAGCTATCCCTGAATCGTTGCTCGAGAGTGAGCTTTTTGGTTATGAAAAAGGAGCCTTTACCGGTGCGGTTAAAACCAGCAAAGGACTTTTCAGCAGGGCAGACCAGGGAACAATTTTTCTTGATGAAATAGGGGATATGTATCTTTCCATCCAGGCAAAACTACTGAGGGTCCTCCAGGAAAGGACATTTATGCCGTTGGGAAGTGAAAAGTCAGTCTCCGTAGATGTTCGAGTTATTGTTGCGACCAATAAAGATTTAAAGGAGGAAGTGCGAAAGGGCAATTTTCGCGAGGATTTGTTTTACAGGATCCATGTCATTCCCGTCGAACTCCCACTATTAAAAGACAGAAAAGAAGATATTCCTCTTCTTGTAAACCATTTTATAAAAAAATTCAGTAAGCTGATGGATAAAAAGGTGCAGTCAGTTACACCGGCGGCAATGCACAAAATGATGATGCATGACTGGCCGGGTAATGTCAGAGAATTGGAAAATACCATTGAGTACGCCATCGCCATGGCCAGCAGCAAAATACTGAGTGAGGAGCTGTTTCTTCAGACAAATGATGGCCGAAAAGAACTGCTCACGCTTCAGGAGGCCCGGGCCAGGTTTGAAGAAAACTACCTCCAAAATCTGTTAAAGATTACAGGAGGAAATGTCACAAAAGCAGCAGAATTATCCGGAAAATATCGTGCCGATCTTTATAATCTTATGAAAAAACATAATATTTCCCCTCACGATTTCAAATCGTAATCGCTACCTTCTGATCGACCCACTCCCTCTCCCAAATATCTTCTTTGCCTGACCCCACAAGTATAAATTCATACGGTATGTAGTGTAATCCATACAGTTTAGTTAATAATCCGGTATCATTAAAGATTAAACCTGTCTTGCGGCTAATATGCATTTTTAATTGTAGTTAAAACCATTCAGATCCGCCAGGCACGCATCCCTCTTGTTCTCCTCTGCTAAGACAAAAACATAAAGACAGCATATACTTACAGAGTATGCTGTCACATTGGCATCCTCTTTGCTGTTATGATCCAGATCAGTTTTTACATATCGCAGAATCATGAACGAACCGCCATGCCGGCGAGTGACATTCACGTGCAGGTACAAAGGGTCATATTATAAATTTAACGAAAAGGAGGTAGGGTTCAAAAACCCGAAACTAAGCCTTGCCAATTGAGATAATTACTGTTGTGAGTCGTAATATTTTCTGAGGCTGGGCTGAGCCATGTAACTGAGGATCGGCTGGATCCATAATGACCATTGCACCGGTTACACGCATACGAATGAAGGAAACAAACAATAAAGAGAGGATATTTTTACATGAATAAAAAATTTTTAAGTTGTCTCTTGGGAACTGCTGGAGCATTGCTGCTGACAGCAACGAACAGTTTTTCATTTGGTAGTTTTGGTGATACGGTGAACAATGCCTGTGCACCTGTGGTAGTATACAATGGTGACTGCTCATTATGTCATGTGGCGGATCGAGGCGCTTCCACTCCCGCAAGAAATGCAGCAGGTGCTGGTGGCTCCACACTGACAAGTTTTTTCTGTCCTCCAACAGGACCGACATGCACAGATAATGATGGCGATAGCTTTGCCACTGAAGGTGGAGAGTGCGGACCGGTTGATTGTAATGACAATGATGCGGCTATTAATCCGGATGCAGCTGAAAATTGTACTGACAACCTAGATAATAACTGTAATGGGCTGATTGATGTTCAGGATCCTTCAGCTGTTGGATGTCTGGTCTGTACTGACGGCGATGGAGACACTTTTTCAGTAGAAGGTGGTGACTGTGGAGCAGTTGACTGTGACGACAGTAATGCAGCTATCAATCCTGATGCAACTGACATAGCTAATAATGGCATAGATGAAGATTGTTCAGGTGCAGATACAGTCGACCCAACTTCCGTTGATAACGATGGCGACAGTTATACACAGGCAGGTGGTGATTGCAATGATTCCGATGCGTCAATTAATCCTGGTGCATTTGATGTACCGAATAACGGTATTGACGAAGACTGTGACGGTGTCGATAGCGTTGACACTGCAAACATCGATAACGATGGTGATGGCTTTACACCCGTGACAGGTGACTGTGACGATACAGATGGCTCAATCAACCCTAATGCAATCGAAGTCTGTTCGGACGCAATAGATAATAACTGTAACGGTCTCGTCGATATCCAGGATCCGAACGCTGTTGATTGCCCTGTAACCTGTATCGATAATGATGGTGACACCTATGCAGTTGATAACGGAGACTGCGGACCTGTCGATTGCAATGACACTGATTCTGCCATTAATCCTGGTGTAGAAGAAGTCTGTGGGGACAATGTCGACAACGATTGCGATGGCTCTGTTGACGAAGGTTGTGATATTACCTGTCCAGACGCAGATGGCGACGGATACGAAGATGCAACCTGTGGTGGTACTGATTGTAATGATAATGACCCGGCAGTTAATCCAGCAATAGCCGAGATCTGTGGCAATGATGTTGATGAAAACTGTAACGGTACGAGTGACGATGTCTGTCTCACCTGTCCGGATGGATCGCTGCTCGCTATCAAGGAGATGGAATACAACCGCGGTGATCAAAAACTACACATCAAAGGTCGTGCAACTGTCGGAACCACAATATCCATAATCAATGCTGACACTGATGAAACTCTTGCTGGAGGAATCAGAGTAAGGGAAGGAAAGTGGGAAGCCGAGATCAAAAGTGTCGGGTCACGCCTTAAGAACATAACCGTCATTTCATCTAACGGTTGCGGACTTGACCAGGCGGTCGACTCAGAAGATGGTGACGACGATGACCGTAAAGGCGGCCGTCACGACGACGACCGTAAAAAGGATCGTGATAACGATGATCGTAAAAAAGACCGTGATGACGATAAAGAGGATCGCAAGAAGAAACAAAAAAAACATCGTTATAACGACTAATCAGTAGAAATATAGACTGCTTCAAATGAAAGGGGGAAAGCCGAAAGGCTTTCCCCCTTTTTTTATGCTATGATAAAGACTGAGAGCTTTTGTGGTTTGCTATCTCCAAGAGAGATAGTAAAATTGTTAAACATAACATACGGAAAACAAGTGAAGTTCATAATATGTTTATTTCCTCGCTTGTTTTATAAACAATATGAGAGTCGGCGAAAAATCTAATTTATATTATGTGTCGTTCAGCACAAAGTGACATGGATGTGAGGTCTTGAGCAATTTACGTTATACCGATGTTGACGACACTATAAGCCGTGATAGCCTTTTTGACGGTGACCTGATTTGTTTCCAGCGTCAGAACGGGTACCGTTACTCTATTGATTCTGTACTTGTTGCTCATTTCGTTGCTGTCCGTCAAAATGACCGTATCCTTGATCTCGGCACAGGAATCGGTATCATCAGTTTGATCCTGATGTACCGATGGCGTGACAGGATTCGTGAGATAGTCGGTATCGAAGTCCAGGATGGACTCGCTGAACTTGCCAGGAAAAATTTTCACATCAACAAAATGGAAAACAAGAGTCGGATACTTCAGGGTGATGTGAAAGAAATCAAGACCATGATTGAGCCGGAGTCATACGATAGAGTGGTCTGTAACCCACCTTTTTATAGCGAAACCTCTGGAAGGATAAGCAAGAATCAGGAAGCCCGATTGGCACGACATCAGATATGTGCATCCTTGGAGGATTTTCTCAGGGCCTCTTCGTTTGCTGTAAAAAACGGTGGAACAGTCACATGTGTTTATCCGGCTGAGACTATTGCCGAATTAATTATAATTGCACAGAGAAATCGGCTCGAGGTTAAAAAACTCCAATTTATTTATAGTTATCCTCATAAAACTGCTACAGCCCGCCTGGTACTTATTCAGTGTTTAAAAAACGGAGGAGTTGGAACTGAAATTCTGCCACCTTTTTATATTTATTATGAAAAAAATGGTGGCTACTCCGCGGAAATGCAGGAACTTTACAAGAGAAACAACGAATTCCCGTTAATCTCCGACCATTGAACTACTCAATTATATATGCTTGCTAAAATAACAAGTTGCTCAGTTGTAGGTATTGATGGCTGGTTGATTCAGGTTGAAGTCGATATCACAAACGGTCTGCCAGTGTTTTCTACCGTTGGACTTCCCGACAGTACGGTCAGAGAGAGCAAGGACCGGGTGAAGGCTGCCATTAAAAATTGCGGTTACCAGTTTCCAGCCAAAAAAATCACAGTTAACCTCGCCCCGGCAGATATACGAAAAGAAGGAGCAGGTTTTGATCTTCCTATAGCTGTCGGTGTTCTTCAGGCCACGGAAACTTTTCAACTAAAAAGAACAGGGCGATACTGCATTGTTGGTGAACTTTCTCTGGATGGTGGGGTGCATAAGATCAACGGACTCTTACCGATGATTCTGGCTGCTAAATCCCAGTCCCTCACCGGTATAATTATTCCAAGGGAAAACTGTGATGAAGCCCGGATAGTACCCGATGGTATCGATGTAATCCCCGTCTCCTCTCTACAGCAGGCTGTTGAGTTTCTGGCCGGCATGGACGTGGCAACTCCAATGAAGGTGAGTGAATTGCAGGAAATACGAAATTCCGCACTGAGCGGAGTCGATTTCTCTGATATCAAGGGGCAACAACACGTCAAAAGGGCATTGGAAATCGCAGCATCAGGTGGCCACAATGTCCTGCTAACCGGCCCTCCCGGCTCCGGGAAAACTATGCTTGCGCGGCGATTTCCAACCATTCTTCCGGAAATGACCCTTGATGAAATACTCGAAACGACAAAGATATACAGTGTCGCGGGAAAAGTATCCGAAAAAAGGACTCTGCTGGCAACCAGGCCTTTTCGCTCACCTCATCACACGATCTCCGATGCCGGTCTTATCGGTGGAGGCAGTATTCCGGTGCCCGGTGAGGTTTCCTTGGCCCATAACGGTGTTCTTTTTTTGGATGAGTTACCGGAGTTTAAAAAACATGTTTTGGAAGTATTGAGACAACCAATTGAGGATGGCGAAGTCACTATTGCAAGAGCAAATATGACCTTGAGCTTTCCCGCCAGGTTTAGCCTCATCACAGCAATGAATCCCTGTCCCTGTGGTTTTTTGGGGGACCGTCATAATCGATGTAGCTGTTCAGAAACGGAGATAAAACGATACACAGGTAAAATATCCGGACCGCTCCTGGATAGAATCGATCTGCATCTTGAAGTTCCTGCCCTCGACTATAAGGAAATGAGCAACTCGGCCAACGGGGAATGCTCAAAAATCATTAAAGAGAGGGTTGATCAAACCCGGGTCATCCAGGGAAGAAGGTTTGCCCTGGAACCTGGCGTGCATTGCAATAGTCAAATGAGCAGTAAAATGGTTGAGAAATATTGCCAGCTCGACCAACAATCCTCTCGTCTTCTTGAGAAAAGTGTCACTCGTTTGGGCCTTTCGGCAAGAGCGTATCATCGAATTCTTAAGATGGCTCGAACGATTGCCGATATGGATAAATCTCCCTCTGTTCACCAACCACATGTGGCCGAGGCAGTCCAGTTCTGCCGAATAGCGCATCAATATTGATAGCAATATGAAAAGTAACTTTGCTGCCGCATTTCTCTCCATACTTTTGGTTGTTATTTATCCAGTGGTTGATGGAATTCAAACTGATGGTTCAAGAGATATGGCCAGTTTTATTCCTGAGAACGCATTGATGTATCTTGAGCAGCACCATGGATCACAAGCACTAAGAGAGTTTACAGGGTCACTGCTGGGACAAAAAATTAAAAATATCGATTTTCTGGATACAGGAAAGAAGATAGAACTGCCGGGCACCATGCTCCTTGCCTTGGAAGAAAGCTTGGGTTTCGTCTCATCAATTAACGACAATAGACTGATCCGTGAGATTCTTGGAGAAAAATTTGCTGTCGCGATACTATCGCCTGTCGACAGTCATACAGATATCAACCTTGGTGACTATATCAAAAAGAACACCGTCGTTGTGGCTCAACCTGTTCACGGCGCAGATGAGATCGAATTTTTGACCGATAGCTTCGAAAGATATAACCAAACTCATCCGTTAACGGTCGCTCAATATGGGAATCATCATATAAAGCGAATAAGGATGTTCGGTGAAACCGTTTCTGTAGTGAACATTGAAGGCTATCTATTGATGAGCTTGAATGAGGTTCAGTTGAGACGTTGTATCGATACCTTTGATGCTGAGTTTCCCGCCTTATTACAGAATAAGGATTATGCTAAAGTCAAATCACATTACTCGATGTCTGATCGTTTTTTTTACCTGCCCGTTCATACCTTAAGAAAATTCATTACTGAATCAGTTGCTGATTTGACCTTTATCGGAAAGGATTTGTTGTTGAAAGAACTGGCTACAACTGCTGGTTTCGTAAATTTTGGTTATGGATCATGGAACAACAAAGCGAGCGTAGTTGATAAGGTGATGGTTCAATACGATAGCCAAAAAGTAAACAACATAGTCAAAAACCACATGGGTACAGCAGCTGCGCATTCCAGAATGCTCTCCCTGACCACTGAAAACCCAATGGTATTCTATTGGTCTAATACAGTTAAGGTAAAAGATCTTCTTCGCTATATAATTAAAAGCAGAGACCATGAACCCCGGATGGAGAATTTTTTGAAGACAGTACAAACTGTTACCGGAAAAGATACCGAACAAATTTTTGCTACCCTGGGTGAGGAGCTAAGCATGGTGGTTGAACCAGCTCCTCAAGATGAGTTCTTTCCATTCCCGCTTGGAATGTTCTTCTTAAAAGTTAAAAACGTTCCGGAACTGAAAGCAATCCTTGAAAAAATTATTGATGAATACGGTATACAGATAAGTGTAAAATCGTATGGCTCGATCCGCTATTCATATTGGACTCTTTCTCCTCAAGATGGTCTGCAGCCTCTTTATGGTTTTTGGAATGATCTCATCTTTTTCGGCAACAGTTCAAATTTGTTAAAAAGAATCATTGCGAAAAGAGCTGAAAACTTTTCACTCCTCGATAATGTGAAAATAAAGAGTATCGACCCTGGCTTTACCGAAAAGAACAATTCACTAACCTATATGAATAATGTTTCCTTCATTAAAGTTTTGCAGCAGTGGTCTGAGCTTGTTGGAATGGCAATAGCAATTGGGGATCGGGAAAAAACCTTTAAAGTACGCACAGTTCTAAGCGACGTAATCAATCCATTGCTCGACGGAGTGAGTATGTATGATAAAAGTTGTACTCGTAGTTACATTACTCCTGAAATGGTTATCATCGATTCAATAACAAGTAAAAAGAAAGCTCCCATGAAAAGAAGGGTAAATTAATGCAGAAATTTGTCGAGGAATTGAAGCAGTTACTTCCTTTTAAAGATACAACTGATATTGGTGATATTGTTCTCATTGTATCAAAAGAACCACAAATGCTGATATACGCACATGTCGATGACATTGAAAGAGATACGAGTCGGAGGGATGAGTGGTGGCACATACATCTCAGTATGCTGTCAATACCTTTACAGAAATTGACGTGGACACTGAGGTCAGATCAGATGACGGGAAAGGAGATTTTTACAATGGGCGGGGAAGAGCGTTTCGTCAAGGCTGTAGAGTTCAGGGACAAAGCCGATTCAATTAAGCCTGAAACAGCCAAATCAAAGAAAAAAATCTCGACACTTAAAAGAGTGAAGTAGACAGGTTAACTATAATTCAGGTGGAACAAAGCTCACGATAAGGCTATCGAGCTGAGTTACCAATTGCCTGTACGTGATATGCGGTGCTATATCCAGCATTATTTTTGACGCCTGCACTTGATCGGTGTCTTTGTACTTGTCTGACAAGTAAATGATTTCACCAATACCGGCTTGGATAATAACTTTGGTACATTCGTTGCAGGGAAAGAGCCCAACATAGATCCTGCATTTTCTGAGATCGGTGGAAATTGAGTTTAAGACGGCATTGAGTTCGGCATGGCAAACATAGGGATATTTGGTGTCGAGGTACGCCCCCTGCCGTTGCCAGGGGAGTTCATCATCTGAGCACCCGAGCGGAAAACCATTGTAGCCGACGCCGACTATTTTGTTTTGTTCGTTCGCTATGCAAGCCCCTACCTGTGTGTTTGGATCTTTGCTTCTCTGAGCTGAAAGCAGGGCAACAGCCATAAAATATTCATCCCAGGACAGATAGTTTTCCCGTTTCATACTTTTGGATCCTTTTGATTGGTTCTGTAGGATTTCCTCTTCTGTCGCCAGGTGTTCACACCGCTCACTGTATCCATGAACTGCTTAATGGTCTGGAGGTACAAATCACCACCTTTTTCACTAACAGTCAGTCGTTCGGCGCCTGGCATTACAAAAAACTGCTTGGTTCTGGCTCCACTTGAGGCTTGAAGTTTTTCAGCCTCTGTGACAGCAACCAGAGGATCTTTTGCTCCATGAAAGATCAATGTAGGAACTTTTATCTTCTCGATTTTCTCAATTGTGTTAAAACCATCTGCCTCAAGAATTTCAGCTTGCTCCGGACTCGCACCGCTAGCCTTTAGGTAGTCAGCTGTACCGCATATACCACTCTCAATGATCAGCCCTTTCACCGAATCACCATTTTTAAAGACCGTGTCAATTGCATAGATGGATCCTAGGGACTGTCCCATGACAAAACAGGGGCCAGTGCAACCTTTTAAGCGTAGCCAGTCAACAGCAAGTCGAAAGAGTTTCTCAGAGTCCTCGAAAGCAGCTTCGACGGAGGGCATCCCCTGGTTCATTCCGCAGCCACGATACGATGCGATGAAAACATTGACACCGCGATTCACGTAATTTTCAGCTAGCAAGTCAAAGGATTGAAAAGAGCTTTCTGTTGCAGGATAAAGAAAGAGCACAGCTCCTTCCCGACTTGAAGAATAGTACCTGCACTTCAAGGCCACCGTAGAACTGATATCAAAACTGACATCTTCCGCATCGGCAGGACAAGGCGTGGCTGAACTTTTTTGAGGTGGAAAAAGCAATGCAATTACTTCAGGTTGATCGATTTTACTATAAGAAGTCATAGGTATATGAAATGTATGAAAAGAGTATTCTGCAATCGTGACCAAAAAAAGTGCACTTTAAAGGATCTTTAGGGAAAAAGCTACTCGTTGTATAAAAAAAGAGCTGTTACCATGAGGGAGCAGGGGGGCGCTCAACCCACATATCTCATGACATTTTGGGACAGGTTCTCAAGAAACTGTGGATACTCGATTTTTTAATTTAAAAAGCAGGATGTTTTTTGAACCATGCGTAGAATGGCACTTTTCGGGCCAAGAGATTATTTCGTTAAACCTTTGTTGTATGCAGTCTGCGGTAGAATAGTATAGTTTCCCTGCCTGCGCCTCGGTCAGCGAAAAACCTTTTTGATGAAAAATCCGTGCTAAGGAAAGAAGAGAATCTAATGGTTTCACCATAAAAAAACGGGTATTGAAAGAATCCAATACCCGTCATGATATTTGTGGGGTGAGCGAGGGGACTTGAACCCCCAGCCTCCTGGGCCACAACCAGGTGCTCTAACCAATTGAGCTACGCCCACCACAAAGTCGGTAATACTGTAAAACCAGTGTTGTATACTCGGTCAGGTTGGGTTTTGCAAGAGGAAAATCACGCCAGGTTTTCTTTACAATGCATGCATTTTTTTGCCTGTGCCTTTACAACTTCAAGGCAATGTGGACATTCCTTTTTGAAATTTTTGATAAGGAGCTCGGTAATAGCCTGATTTACAGCGTGCTCAATAGCCGGATCCCTGAACGTATGGTTTCGCAGTGGATCAACACAAGATAGATCGTTGAGTTCAACAAGATATCTGACAGCACTGACACGCACTTTTTTTGTAGCTCCCTCATCAAGCAAGAGAGTCAGGACGGGTGTAATATTATTCTCTGCAACACAGGTCTTGAGTTTTTCTGTGGCAGCTTTTTCCTGACGAAACCGCTCATTCTGATTTCTCAGTTCTTCTTTGTCAATTATGCACGCTTTGAAAGCATCGGAGTTTCCGACCATCATGTAATTTCCCTCCGGACTTCCGGGCAGTTCCATATATCGATAAGATGCGTGGTGTCCGAATTGTTTTTCGATCTTATCCCAACCATTTAAAAAGAGAGAACAACCATCGTTGAGACATATAAACAGAATATCAGAACCCCAGCCAAGCCCGTCACCGACATGGATTGGCGGGGCTTCGCAGCAGGACATGGGTTGATTACAATGAGGGCAGATTTTCTCCTCGTCAAGAAAACTTAGATTTTGAATCATAGAACTACTCCTTTAAAAATTAAAACCATCTCTTTTCGGATTCGTATTGTACCCAGTTACAGATGATATTGAAGACACTATAATCAAGAGAACAAGAATGTTACAAAACACAGCGGTGACAACACTTAGGCAATTTTCATACTTGGTCTGCTCATCACCTCGTCTACGGCCTTAGCCTGTTTCATGCGCAGCTGAAGAAAACTTTCCGGCATGTTCTTTTTATTTATTTCCATAACACTTGAGAGTTCGGAAATGCTGCCTTGTTCTGCAAGCTCAATCAATTTTAATATGTTCTCGGCAAAACTCCGCACAATTTTTCTGCCATCACCTGCTGTCGCCATAATTTCCGCATAGGTCCGTGGATTTTGATTATGTATTCTGGCCATAGCCAGAATACCATAAAGCGAGGTGAGGGTGGAATGACTGCTTATGTCATCACAGTCAATCTGATGCTCTCGCAGGGTCATCGCCAATGCTACTGATACGGTCGTTGGGAGTTTTTGGCTGACACCCATGAGTAGATCATGCTGCTTTGCACTATCATGATTTATCTCTGCACCATGTTTATAGAGAAAGGCTTCAAATTCGCTGCAGAAACTTCCACTTCTGGGCGTGCGGACAATAGTAGCGTTTTTATCTTTCATGGTTAATGCCTGCGGCCCCCAGAGATTATGGACGAACATTACCTCGACCCCTTGGCTCGTAGCTTCCAGGGCCGTTGTGATTGTATTTTCAGATTCTCCGGCCAAAATAATCAAAGCCTGGCCATCTTTTAGAAGATGGCCATAGGTCCGGATGACCGATGAGGTCACGGAAATAGGCACACACACAAGCACGACATCCACTTCTTGGATCATGGCCTCGGAGGTAAGGGCAGTTTCACGGCCGGTAATAAAGGTTCTATACCCTTCGTTGGCTAATCGATCAGCGAACCATGTGCTCATATCACCACTGCCGATAAAACCAAACGATTTGATCTTTTTTACCCTCATGTCGACCCGGGGAAAAGAGCCCAGAACCTTAAGGGCGTCCTCTTCCTGAATAACTGATGATTCAATAGTTTTGAGTGCATCCTGCAGAAGATGAGAGTCAATATGTCCTTCAACTTCAACATATATGCGTAGTTTCTGGGACTGAATATCGTTTTCTGACTGTAAATCGAGGATATTGATACCTCGGCGGGTAAATTCACCTAATATGTCGGCAAGCATTCCAACACGGTCTCGCAACGGACGAGTAATTATAGCAGTTGCATCGTATCCTGAGACCTGAGCCGGTTCTTTACCGATAATAGAAAATCTTGTGCGATTGTGTGATACAACCTCACGAGCTAAAAGTTTAAACCCGTGTTTCTTGACTAAGTCCTCTGATTCAATTACGGCATATCCCAGTTTGTTTTCCTGATATATTTTGGCCATTGCCCCATCAATATCATGCACGGCCATATGGGTAACATCAGGGTAATTTCCTTCAATAAATTCTTCGCATTGTCTGAATACTGAAGTTCTCCCAACGATGGTGTGGATGGTGGTTTTACCATTTTCAGGCCCCGGAAGTGTTCCAAGGGAGAGGTGAATCGGCAACACCACGTTATCAACCCAATAGCCTTTCTCCATCTTGGCCATCAGTCGGAAATATTCTTTAACCTCGCCCTCACGCGTGTTATACACTGGGATGAGTGCATACTGCACTTTGCCTTCTCTGAATGCGGTGAAAATATCGGCAATCCGGTTAAAAAGGAACAACTCTGCGTCTGGGGAATATTGAAGGGACGCCTGATGGCTGTCTGACCCAACGGGTCCCAATGTAGCAATGGAAGGCATGACTATTCGTATTGGATGCTTAATAAACGGCTCGTTAATGGTTATTTCGGGTGGAATTGAGGTCGTTGGTAAAAGAACCCACCTGATGCTAAAATTATGATGTGACCAGCAAAATATACATTCTCCGCTATTTAAGCAACATTAATAACCGTACCGCATCCGGTACGCCAACCCAGTGTGCTGTATGATTTCAGATGTAAGTGAATATTTATCCTCTCTTAAAAATTCCGCAAAATTCGGTCCTCAAGTTGTCTGCCACCGTGACTTCACCGCAATAGATGCCAAATTTGCTTCTGCATTGCCACCTCTGGATTCAGCCCTTCAAGCAACTCTATGTCAGTCTGGTATAACCAGTTTATACAGTCATCAGTATTATGCCATCTGCTCAATTCTTGAGGGTAACGATGTCCTTGTGGCAACTCCAACCGCTTCTGGCAAAAGCATGATTTACAATTTGCCGGTGCTCAATGACCTGTTCAGTGATGTTCCCGGGCACTCTCTCTATCTTTTTCCCTTAAAAGCATTGGCTCAGGACCAGCATAATGTGCTGGAAGCGCTCTATCACAAACTCCCCAAGGCAATACAAAGAAAACATCACCTGTTTTCTGCCCTTTTTGATGGAGACACCAGCAGTTATCGCCGACGAAAAATTCGCGAACAGCTTCCCTGCGTACTGTTCACCAATCCTGAGATGGTACACCTTTCGTTATTACCCTATCACAAAAACTGGACAGAATTTTTCAGCCGGCTGCGATACGTCGTCATTGATGAAGTCCATAGCTATCGTGGAGTACTCGGTAGCCATATGGCCTGGGTGCTTCGCCGACTGCAAAGGATCGCTGCCATGTATGGCGCAAACCCGACCTTTATACTCCTGTCAGCAACCATTGGCAATCCTGAGGAATTGGGTGAATTGCTTCTCAATAAACCGGTGGAGGTCATCAGTGAATCAGGTGCTCCGCAGGCAGAAAAAAGTATGGTTCTTATCAATCCATGGGATAGTGCTGCATATACGGCGAGCCAACTACTGGAGGCATCGATAAAGCGAGGTCTGAGGACGATCGTATATACGCAATCCAGGAAAATGACCGAACTGATCAATCTCTGGACAGCGCCTCGTCTGGGCCAGCTCAGAAAGAAACTCAGCGCCTACCGTGCAGGATTCCTCCCCGAAGAAAGAAGAGAAATTGAGCGTCAGCTTTTTTCTGGAGAATTGCTTGGTGTGATATCAACCTCAGCGTTGGAACTTGGCATTGACATCGGCGATCTGGATCTCTGTATTTTGGTTGGATATCCAGGTTCAATTATGGCCACCTGGCAGCGGGGAGGACGGGTAGGTAGAGGGCTTCGCAAGTCTGCGATTATCATGATCGCTCAGGAAGATGCGCTGGACCAATATTTTATGAGAAGGCCGGAGGATTTTTTTGCAAGATCTCCAGAGTCAGCGGTATTGAATCCTGAAAACAATGCTATCATGGACCAGCACCTCCTCTGCTGCGCTGCTGAATCTCCCCTTAGCGTGGATGAAATAACACTAAGTTTCAGGGCGATAGAAGATAGAGTTAAACTATTATCCAGCAAAGGGACTCTGTTGGAAACGGCAACAGGAGGGCGATGGATTTCTGCAAGAAAATACCCGCAGCATCTTATTAGTCTTCGTGGAGGTGGAAAACAAATGTCGATAATCGACATGGAGAACGGCGAAGTAGTAGGGGAGATTGATACCGTCCGTGGCATGAAAGAATGTCATCCCGGTGCTGTGTACATCCATCGTGCCACAACGTGGCTTATCGACAGCTTTGATCTTTTTACTGGTGAGGTTATTGTTCATAAAGAAACACCAAAATTCTTTACCAGACCGCTGACGGAGAAACGAACTGAAATACTAGACGTTTTTGAACGAAAGAATAGCTTTGGCGTACAGGTGTCTTTTGGCAAGGTGAAGGTTACGGAAAGAGTGACTGGTTACCAGAAACGGCACAGCGTTACCCACAAACTGATCTCCACGACGACTCTGGATTTACCGGACCAGATTATGGAAACTGAGGGGTTGTGGCTGGATATTCCTGCAGCTACAGTAACTGCACTTGAACAAGGGAAATACCATTTTATGGGTGCTATACATGCTATGGAGCATGCTATGATCGCACTTTTCCCGCTGCTTGTTCTCTGTGATCGAAACGATATCGGAGGAATTTCCTGTCCTTTGCATGATCAGACTGAAATGGCTTCTATTTTTATATATGATGGCTATCCTGGTGGTGTTGGTCTTGCAAAAGAGGCGTTTAGAAAAATGGATAGCCTGCTAAAAAACACTGAACAGACGATCGCCACGTGTGGTTGTAATACAGGATGTCCTTCGTGTGTCCACTCACCTAGATGCGGCTCGGGAAATCGACCGATAGATAAGAAAGCCTGCCTTTTCCTCCTGGCCGAAATCTTCAGGGAAAAGTCAGAAATACAGTACGATAATAAATCATTACATATCAGTAAGCCATCGCCAATGAACTTTGATAATTTTCTCAATGGTGCTGCGAGGCGCAAAGGGCTTGATGCTTTACCTGCAAAATTTGGTGTGTTTGATCTGGAAACAATCCGTTCCGCAGAGGAAGTGGGTGGGTGGGGAAAAACCCACAAGATGGGCGTTTCTGTTGCAGTGCTATACGATTCAGAACTGAAGGCTTTCGTGACATATCTCGAGCATGAGGTAGACAGGCTGGTTGAGCACCTGGTCAGCTTGGACCTCATTATCGGGTTTAACAATAAACGGTTTGATAACAGAGTGTTGTCCGCCTATACTGACGAAAACCTGGCGAAACTCCCAACACTTGACCTGCTGGAGGAAATACATAATCACCTGGGGTACAGATTAAGCCTTAACCGTCTCGCAGAGCACACCCTTGGAACAACCAAGACAGCGGACGGACTTCAGGCATTAAAGTGGTATAAAGAAGGGCGGATGGATCTCATACAAAAATACTGCAGGAAAGATGTGGAGATCACACGGGATGTTTTATATCATGCACTCGAGAAAGGCTTTCTCCTTTTTGCCAATAAAGCCAAGAAAACAGTTCGCCTTCCTCTTGCACTTGATATTGTTATTGAAAAAATTTTGAAAGGAAATAATCCAATGTGAAATTTACGGCCAAAGCAGTGGGCTGTAAATCCAACCTGTTGTTCCGCTAGAATGACTCACCTGGGTCCATTTCCCCTGTTCTGTTATACGGGTCAACACTACGCCTCGCTCGACATCGGCGACGATAGAGTCCTTGGTCGATGGGCCGGAGCGCATATTTACACTCTTTTTAGAGTTCACTATTACAGTATTTGATTTTTTAACAATACTATCGTGAACCCAGCCGGAATCGTTTTCAAAGTCGGTAATTTTATACCACTCGCCCTCTTGTTTTTCGACCTTAAGCGGGTATCCCTGGAAAAGTTCCATTGATGCAGGATAATTCGTTCCCGGCCCAGTTCTGACATTGGCATTATCGGTTGTTATTGACACATAATCGGCAGCAAACGCTGCGGAGGATGCCAACAGGCAGGCGCAACCAAACACAAAAAATGATTTAATTTGTTTTTTCATATGACAAAAAGTTTGAATTTTTCGTTTTTTATATAAACGAATGAACAGGTTACATATTCATTCCAGTGATCAGCCTATTTTTATAGCATTATTAACCGCTCAAGTCAAACATCATATCCGGGCAGAATCTTCAGTTTGTTTAAAAACCAACTGTTTTTTCCCACTCTTCATTACTGTGACAGCCCCAAGAGGAAAGGTGAGGCTGCTGGTGCAATGTCCTGAGGGAAAGTTTGCCCAGATTGGCATTGACTGTTCTGCACACAGTTCCATCACCCTGTTCCAAACCGATTCCCGATATCGGTTTTTTGTACGTTTGTCACTGTTGGTAGAAGTTGAAAAATCGCCGAGGATCAAACCGGCAATGCTATCGAGTTTGCCTGCACATTTCAATTGAGTCAACATTCGATCTATTTTATAGACAGGTTCATTTATATCTTCTAGGAAAACAACTTTACTGTCCCATGAAAAATCGTATCGAGTGCCCAAGAGAGTGACCAGGCTGGCGAGATTACCTCCAATTAAGGGCGCTGCAGCCTCCGGCCCGTCACGCAGTACAACAATCTGTGTTGAGCTGATGTCAGGTCGTCTCGTGTTTGTCAAACAGGAAAAGAAACTTGCAAGGGCATCGGGTGTTGCGTCCCCAAGTGATGTGACAACTGGCCCGTGCAGCGACACCATACCGGTCCGCTGATACAGATAATTCTGAAGGATAGTTATATCTGAAAAGCCCACCAGGACCTTCGGGTTACTGATAACGGCGGCAATATCGATTTTATCAAGCATCCTGAGGCAACCATATCCTCCTCTTAAAGAGATAAGACCATTGATTTTATCGTCACAAAACATTCGATTGAATTCACGCCCACGATTCTCGTCACTGTCAGCCAGGTAATCATGTCCCGGCCAGAGCTCTTTTGGAAATTTCACCTCGAAGCCCATTTCATGCAGAATATCGACCCCTTTCGAAAAGCGGGCACCATTTTTCCGCATTTGTCCAGCAGGGGCAATAATACCGATTGTATCGCCTTTTTTCAGTGAAGGAGGGAAGAGGAGCGGCTTCATTGATGTACAATGCTGTTGTATATTAGTTGTAATCCATGCAAGGTCAACATGGGTTCTATCACATCGATAGTAGTGGCATAGGGCGCAATTAAATTGGCCATGCCGCCGGTCGCGACAACCTTAAATCGCTGCTCAGGCGCTGTAACCATTTCCTCTTTGATGCCGTGTACCAAGCCATCTATCATCCCCCCGTATCCATTGAGAATGCCGCTTTTCATTGCCTGTACAGTAGATTTCCCTATTACTGACGGGGGCGGCTCCGAGACATCGATATGAGGGAGATTGGCTGTTTTATTGGCAAGAGCCTCAAGCGAGATTGCTATTCCCGGAAGAATTGCCCCGCCTAAATACTCACATTTTTCCGTGAGACAGTCGAAGGTAATGGCCGTACCGAAATCTATGACAATCTGTTTACATTTGTTGAGGTTCCAGGCGGCAATACCGTTAACTAGTCGATCAGCGCCTACCTCTCCTGGGTTGTCGAGCTTTACACTAATCAAATCCTTTATTTTATCAACACTCACAACAAAAATGTCATCCTCGAGATAATCTGAGAAATGTTTTTTACAACAGACAATCCAGGCTGCCTGCAAAGTTGGGACGACACTCGCTATAACAATTCCTTTTATTTCTTCTTTTTGTATTCCTGCCATTGCAAAAAGGGTTTGGTAGCGAATCGCCAATTCGTCAGCGGTACTCTTGGCGTTGGAGTTCAGGCGCCACTGAGCAACGATTTTATCGTTTTCATACATCCCTGCAACTGTATGAGAGTTTCCAACATCAATCACTAAAAACATAGTGCACCCACCTTTTAAATGAAAAGTTTTCGATTGATATGCCAGTTTTTTCCTGAACCGTTGAATTTTGTCCTAAATCGAGGCGTTCGATACATTCAACCGCAGGTATATACAAGCTAACGGAGTCTATGTTTACCTCCGAGGATTAAATTGTGAGAACAACCACAAGTTAGAGAAAAAGCGCCGTTTTAGGATGAAAATAAGTGTGGTATTGCCAGACAGAGTATTATAATAGGATACAAAATAAAAGAGTCCACATTTGATCCAATGAATTTTTTTTCTTTCAGAAGTCGCCGTCAAGCCATCACTGTGGAGTTTTAAGATAAAATCGTTTAATAACCGACAGGGTCATCAGTAGCCATGAAAGAAATTGTCCTTATATCCTCTACTTTTGAACACAAAGAAGATGCTGAGCGCATTGCCCGGAAGCTTCTTGAGCACACGCTGGTTGCCTGCGCACAAATATCGGGACCGACCACCAGCCTCTATCGCTGGGAGGGGAAAATAGTATCCGCAACTGAATTCTCCCTGATTCTCAAGACCACCATACAATGTACTGAGCCGGTTAAAGCTTTTCTGCATCGCGAACACCCGTATGATCTGCCGGAGATACTTGTTCAGAGCATACCACATAGCAGTGAAGAATATTCCAGTTGGGTCTATGGAGAAGTGCAACAATGACAGCAAACAAGAAGAAAGGTGGATACCGGAAAAGAAAAATGGGTGAGTACGTTTGTCACTGCTGCAAAACAAAACAGGATTTTTGCTGGAGTTGCCCCTGTGGTTTTATGATCTGTAAGGACTGTTTTGAGGAGAACAAGTGGGGGATCAGCAATGGTCCAACCTGGGTCTGCCCAGACTGCGAGCGCATTCGTATGATGTAGTTGTAGTCATTACCTGCATTTATTTGAAATTCCATTAGCCATTTCCTTATATTTTACCATATAATACACCACACTGATAAATGGATCGGCAATGAGCAAGAAAACAGGCCTTATTGTCCGAGCAGAAGATTTATCTCTGTTGCGTATTTCCCAGAAATACAATAGTATGCCGTGTTATCATTTAACTTTTTACAGCGATAGGCCGTCCAGAAATGAATGCATCTACACATACTTACGACGAAAGCAAAATAAAAACCCTGAGTTCTCTGGAGCATATTCGTAAACGTCCGGGGATGTATATCGGTCGGTTGGGAGATGGGTCCAATCAGAACGATGGTATCTATATTCTTCTCAAAGAGGTGGTAGATAACGCCGTTGACGAGTTTATAATGGGGGCCGGTAAGAGGATCAATATCTCTATCGCTGAGGATGGTTCCGTACAGGTGAGAGATTTTGGTCGGGGAATACCGCTTGGCAAGATTGTTGATTGTGTGTCTACCATTAATACAGGTGCTAAATATAACACTGACGTCTTTCAGTTTTCTGTCGGGCTTAATGGGGTTGGCACAAAGGCTGTCAACGCACTTTCTGATGTCTTTACGGTCACCTCCTTTCGTGACGGAAAATATTCTTCCGCCCGCTTTAATAGTGGAAAGCTTATAGAGCAGAACGAAGGTGAGACTGAAGAAAAAAATGGAACCCAGATTGATTTTTCACCGTCTGGTGAGATGTTTCCCGACTTCAGTTTTGACCTTTCCTATGTAGAAAACCGATTATGGCGATACGCCTACCTCAATGCTGGATTAAAAATCTATCTCGACAGGAAGGTTTTTTATTCCTCCAGGGGATTACTGGATTTGCTCGACAAAGAACTCGATGGTGCAGAGCTGTATCCCCCTATTTATTATCGTGATACCACGCTAGAATTCGCATTTTCCCACACTGATTCTTTCAGTGACTGCTATTACACCTTCGTCAATGGAACATACACCAATGAAGGAGGGACCCATCTTTCGGCCTTTCGTGAAGGAATCCTCAAGGGAATCAATGAGTTTTCAGGAAAAAAATTCGTTAACACAGACGTTCGGGATGGTATCGTCGGCACTCTGGCAGTAAAAATAAAAGATCCTGTTTTCGAGTCACAAACAAAAAATAAACTGGGAAACACCGAGGTTCGATCCTGGATTGTTAACAAGGTGAAGGACGCAGTCTCCAGTGCCCTGTATAAAGACACAGAGTCAGCGCAGCTGCTCATCGACAAAATCCTCAGAAATGAGAAGGTCAGGAAAGAATTACAGAGTGTGCGCACTGAAGCCCGCGCGAATGCCAAAAAGGTTGCCTTTAAAATTGACCAGCTGAAAGATTGCAAATACCACCCCACAAAAGCCAAGCCCTCAGCCGAGGGCAAAGAGAACATGGTTTTTATTACCGAGGGACAGTCGGCGGCAGGATCCATCGTGTCATCGAGGGATCCGCTTACTCAGGCTGTTTTTTCTTTAAAAGGAAAGCCCTTGAATGTCTTTGGACAAAAGATGACGACCCTCTACAAAAACGAGGAGATGTATGCTTTGATGAGGGCTCTTAATATAGAAGATTCGATTTCCGATGTCAGGTTCGATAAAATTATCCTGGCAACAGATGCAGACGTCGATGGCCTGCATATCAGGAACCTGCTTCTTACTTTTTTTCTTCACTATTTTGAGCCCTTGGTTAAACTCGGACATATTTATATTCTTGAAACGCCTATCTTCAGGGTCAGGAACAAAAAGGAAACAATCTACTGCTATTCAGAACAGGAAAAAAAGGCGGCCACCAAAAAACTCCAGGGGAAGGGAAGCAAGGGGCTCACCGTGGAAACCACACGATTCAAGGGACTTGGAGAGATTTCTCCAAAAGAGTTTAAACAGTTTATCGGTCCTGATATTCGCATTAAAAGTGTAACCCTTGACTCGTTGAGTGAAGTCAACAAAGTTCTTTCATTTTATATGGGTAAAAATACACCGGCAAGACGTCAATATATAATGGAAAACCTGGTGGTCGAGGTTTAGACGTTCAAAACAGTAATATTTTCAATATTCCCGGAAATTCGACATCAATTCTCCTTTTTACTAATATGGAAACACATCCCGGTAAACTGCATCGGCTGTTCGACAGTAATTTTCTTGAATACACTTCGTATGTAATACGCGAAAGAGCTATCCCTTCCATTGAGGATGGCTTAAAGCCGGTACAGCGGCGTATCTTACAGACGCTGTATAATATGGAAGACGGCCGGTTCCACAAAGTCGCCAATCTCGTTGGGGAGACGATGAAGTTGCATCCCCATGGAGATCAATCGATATTTGCCGCTCTCGTTAATCTTGCCAATAAAGGATTCCTCATCGAAAGGCAGGGGAATTTTGGTAATATTTTTACTGGAGACAGAGCCTCCGCCGCTCGCTATATCGAGTGCCGCTTGTCACCTCTTGCAAAAGAAATTCTTTTCAATAAAGATCTTACTGAATTTGTTGAATCCTATGACGGCAGGATGCTGGAACCGGTTACACTGCCGGCGAAAATACCTCTATTGCTTCTCATGGGTGCCGAAGGTATTGCTGTCGGCATGGCCACCAAGATTCTTCCCCATAATTTTTGCGAACTTTTAGAGGCTCAAAAAAAGATCCTTGCTGGCGAGGAATTCGATCTCTATCCTGATTTTCCCCAAAGGGGGCTCGTTGATGTTACTCATTACGACAATGGTAACGGCAAGATCAGGTGCAGAGCCAGGATGGAGGAACTCAATGAAAAGACCATTATCATAAAAGAAATTCCGTTTACCACAACGACACAGTCACTTACTGATTCAATTGAAAAAGCGGCAAAAGCCGGCAAAATTAAAATTGTCTCGATTAACGATTATACTGCCGAAAATGTAGAGATAGAAATCAAACTCGCCAGAGGGGTATATGCAAAAGATACTATTAAGGCGCTGTATGCATTCACAGACTGTGAAGTTTCCATCACCCCGAATCTAACTCTTATAAATGGAACGACACCCGAAACATCAACGGTAAGCGATGTTCTCATTTACAATACCCAGAAGCTGAAAGCAGACCTGCAGAGAGAGTTGGAAATTGAACTGGCCAGATTTGAGGATAAACTCCATGCGAAACTGCTCGAACAGATATTTATCGAAGAAAGACTTTATAAAAACATTGAGGAAGAGACAAGCTACAAGGCGGTTGTACAAAGTGTAGACACTTCTCTGGTGGCATATTCAGATCAACTTATCCGACCGGTCACCAAGGAGGACATCGAAAGGCTCCTTGAGATCCGTATAAAGCGAATTTCCCGCTATGATATCAATAAGCAACAGAAAGAAATAAAAGATATACGAAAAAACATGACGGATATTCGTAAATCTTTAAAGGATATGATAGCGTTTTCTCTTTCTTTTCTTGATGGCTTGCTGGCGAAATACGGTAGCTCCTACCCAAGACAGACCGAAATTACCAGTTTTTCAGAAGTGAGTTTCAGAAAAGCAGCTCTTTCTAATCTCAACGTGGTCTACAACCGAGAATCAGGATTTATGGGCCACCAGATAAAGGAAGAAGATCCAAAAGACGACCTATCTGTGCTCTGCTCGGAATACGACAGATTGTTTCTGATTTTCAGTAACGGACTCTACAAGATTATTCCTGTCACAGAAAAACTCTATGTCGGTCACGATCTTGAATGGCTTGGCGTCGTCAAGAAGGATATGGTGTTCAATATTATCTACCGTGACGGTGCTGAAAATTTCGCCTATGTCAAACGATTCAAAACACCGAGCTTCATTCTCGAAAAAGAGTATAGACTCTTTGCCGAGCACAAAAGATCGAAGATCCTCCTTCTGGCATTTGGTGAAAATACCCATGCAAGAATCAACCTGATGCCATCATCCAGAGCTAGAACAAATAACCTGGATATCGCATTTGATGAGTATCTCATAAAAAATGCATCAGCCAAAGGAAAGCGTGTCTCTAATCGTGTCGTCAGAAGAGTTTCCCTCTCCAGCGGGGCAAATACAGAGCAGGTTAAACAAAACCTTCCCCTCCCCGGGTTTGATAATTTTAAGAATAATACTGAGGAAACTGGCGAATCAACCGCATCGGTCGCCGATAATGCTGAAGAGACGAAAGAATAATTTTTTCATGTTCCATTAACCACACACTTTCGGAAAGTTAACAAGACATGTTAATGTCATTTATCAACTATTCCCTGTAATGAATGTTGACCGGCAGAAAGAATTCTTGCATTAACGATATCCCCAGGTCCAAGGAAAAGGGGCTCCTTGAAGTGTACGATGTGATTTGTCTCAGTTCGCCCTTTTGAGCTATCTGGCCCAATTTCCTCAATCATAACCTTCTTCACTTTTCCGACATACTCTTTATTTCGCTCAAGGCTTATTTCATCCTGTCTTTTTTGAAACCGCGCTAATCTGGCAGACTTGGTGTCCTCTTCGACTTTTTCCGAAAATTGACTGGCCTTGGTGCCGGGTCTGTCAGAATATTTAAAGGAGAATGATCCGTGAAACCTCACCTGCTCAAGCAGATCCATTGTCCCCTCAAAATCTCCTTCTGTCTCCCCAGGGAAACCGACAATAACATCAGTTGTAAGGGCTATTGCGGGGCAATATTGATGTAACTTGTTAACTTTTCCCAAATATTGTGCAATCGAGTATTTACGATTCATTTTTTTGAGTATCTCGTCTGAACCAGACTGCACAGGTAGATGAAACTGCGGACAAAGAACTTCAATGTCCAGAAAACATCGCATTAATTCATCGGTAAGGTCCTTTGGATTTGAGGTGGTGAACCTTAACCTTGCAAGACCTTCGACTTCAGAGACTTCTTTTAAGAGATTAGAAAAATTAAATGCACTATTTACCGGGTCTACCTGATTGGTTTTACCGTATGAATTAACATTTTGGCCAAGCAAAGTAATTTCTCTGACTCCTGACCGGACCAAGGCTTTCACTTCGTCAATTATATCGACAACTTTTCGAGACGCCTCTCTACCTCTGGTATACGGTACGACACAGTACGTGCAATAATTATTGCATCCCTGCATAATGGTAACAAACTTTCTAAATGGAACAGGATGGGTGGTAGGGGAGGGGACTGAAAAAAGAGGTTCAGGTAAGAACCTAGGGATGTCGTAGTCGTTTTTTAGATCTGTGATCACCTGGCTTCCATTTACCACCGTATTTTCCAGGAGCGCTCCAATATCATAGATATTCTGCGTCCCGATAACAAGGTCGACATGCGGCATCCTCTCTACTATACGTACCCCTTCCTGCTGGGCAACGCAACCGGCTACACATATCTTCATGCCCGGTCTTTTCTGCTTTGTTTTTCGGAGGTAGCCGAGCAAACTCATTACCTTTTGCTCCGCTTTTGCACGAATAGAACAGGTGTTGATGATCACCAGGTCTGCATCGTAGATATCCATACCCTCAACATAGCCGTATCCAGAGAGAGATTGCGCCATTATTTCCGAATCTCTCTCATTCATCTGACAGCCAAAGGTCTTTATAAAAAAAGCTTTCTGTTTCATGATCAACTGATGTTATCCTTCCGAAGGAGATTGACACGGTTTTGATATATAATCAGCTATACTACTTAATAAACTGAAAAGATCGAAAGCCATTTCAGAAGGGTATCGTATAACCACTATACCGTCAGCACTCTGCTGACTCGACAATATGGCAAGGTTATCATACCCTTCAAGTATAAATTTCAAAAAATGAAATTTTCCTGGCGATATCCGTAAGTATAGTTCACTTAAGTTCATCATCAAGCCGACTAAACCGAGAGAGATGCATCAATCTTGGTCATGTAGCCGGAGTTTTTTTCCAGCAGAGGCAAGATTACTTCCTGTAAATATTCGACAGTCTGCGCTTCGGCGCGTCCGGTAAATTGGCTGTAGTCACCAATCATATCCTGAAGATCTTGCAGAGAGAAGGGGATGCGTCTGTCATTGGCCAGTCGGATAAGCAGGTCATTTTCTTTTCCCTGTTCTTTGACAACCTTACCAGCAGCCAGAGAATGTTCCTTTATAACCTCATGCATTGCCTGACGACTTTCACCTTTCTCGACGGCTTCCATAAGGATTTTCTCAGTGGCCATAAAGGGAAGTTCTGATATGAGATGTTTTTTTATTTGTGCCGGAAATACAACCATATCCGACGTGATATTGATAAATAACTTCAAAATAGCATCTGCGAGTAAAAAACACTGGGGAATGTCCATTCTTCTAATCGCAGAATCATCCAGTGTCCTCTCAAACCACTGGTTACTATAGGTTGATGCAAAATTTTGCGGCAGTGTCATCAGTTTACGGGCAAGCCCCGTAAGTCTCTCAGACCGCATAGGATTCCTTTTGTAGGCCATGGCAGAAGACCCTGTCTGTTTTTTCTCAAAAGGCTCTTCCTGTACCTTAAGATTGGAAAGCAACCGCATATCTACCGCAAATTTATGCGATGTAGCTCCGATTCCTGCCAGAGTTTCAGCCAGTTTCATATCAAGTTTACGAGTATATGTCTGGCCAGTAACCGCAAATGTATCCGTAAAACCAAGTTTTTGTGCCACTAACAAATCCAGTTGCCTGACTTTTTGATGATCTCCTTTAAAGAGTTCAAGAAACGTAGCCTGCGTCCCAACGGTGCCTTTGGCTCCACGGGCCTTGATCTGCGTAAGGTACATGTCAACATACTCCAAATCCATGACAAGATCCTGGAGGTACAAAGTATTTCTTTTACCCACAGTCGTAGGCTGTGCCGGCTGATAATGAGTAAATCCAAGGGTAGGGAGTCCTTTGTGTTGCTGACAAAACGAGGAGATATTTTTTATTACCTGAAGCAGGGATGACCGTATGAACTGCATGGCAGCTCTTTGAAGAATGAGATCAGTATTACAAACAACAAACTGAGAAGTCGCACCGAGATGAATAATACCAGCAGCTTTAGGGCACTTAAGCCCGAATTCATGCACATGAGCCATAACATCATGGCGTATTTCTTTTTCTTTTGCTGCGGCAATGTCAAAATCAATATTTGAGACGTTCGACTTCATTTCCCTTAGCATTTCCTCGGTGACGATATCAGTTAAACCAAGTTCAAACTGCGCTTCAGCAAGCGCAAGCCAGCATTTACGCCAGGTTGTGAATTTAGTTTTTTCTGAAAAAAGCTTTTGTATTTCGAGGCTGGTATATCGACTGACAAGTGGCTCCTGGTAAATATCACGGGACATAAGATTCTCCGATTAGCATTAAGCACGAAATTTTGGTGAATAATAAAGTGTAAACAGACTGTTACACAAATAATACCTGAGAATTGGATAATTGGTTTCGAGAAGGCCTATCTATAGCATTTTTAAGCTAATAAACAAACCAAAGATAAAACACTTTCTACAATGAGATACGAATATTTCACTATATTTCATCCCATATCGATAATGTCGCATAATGTATATTATGTTTATAAATATAATTGTTATTAGTTACAGTCACATACGAACAGATAAGCGAAAACAACGCAAAACAGCCGGCCACCACGGTCTTGATTTTTCGAACCATGGCTTTGGAATAAAACCTGGAAACTACTTCAAGTGTTTAGCAATGTTCTAGTAACTCATCATGGAATTGGACAACGTGAAAAAAGGAGCGGGACGGATCTGAAAGTTAATCGCAAATCTATTGTCTTCTAGAGAGCGAATTCAGGTTCAAAAGACAAAGTGATAAGGTTTATTCAATTCTGCGGAACTTTCATTGTACTGCCACGAACCTGGGACGGATTCGATTTAAAACAGCTTTGTTGTTGCGATCAAAGATTAGTCTATTCAATTGCTCTCTGCTAAATATCTATAATCCTTACCTGCCAGTTGACAGTTCCACGAAACCTGTTCATGGTTGGTGCATAGGTCAACTTTCTTTCCGGTTTTTTCTGTATATCACTCAGGTGTTTTCCAAGACTAAAACCAATTCCTTTCAAATTTGAATATTTCCCGCGTATAGTTGCCTGTAAGTGTGCTGAATCCCTTCCAACAGTCCGGGAGTCAATGATTCTTACCATCGGGTCCTGAAAAACCGGTTGCGGATTTCCAGGGCCAAAAGGCTCAAGAAGCCTCAACCAATCCAGGTGCTCCTTACTCATAATTACTTCCACAGGGCAACTGATATCAAACCTTTTCTTTTGAATCACCTTTCTCTTGTGCATTGCCTCTCTTGCTAGGGACGTAAAATGAGTCTCAAATGTTTTTATATTACTATTGCAGACGGTTAACCCGGCAGCCATTTCATGGCCCCCAAACCTCTCAATCCTGCCTGCACACTCTTGCAACAATGCGATAATATTAACTCCCTCTATCGACCTTGCGGAACCGGTATAAAAAATCTGTCCGTCTGGCTCTATAATTTTTGCAAAGACGATGGCTGGAACCCGATAAGAATCAACGAGCCTCGACGCAACGATCCCGGCGACACCTTGATGAAAGTCCCCTTTCACGACTAGACATTTATCTTTTTCTAACAGAGCGTTATCCACATTAGTTAAAGCGTATTCTAGATTGTCGTCGCTTATTCTTTTCCTTTCTTTATTGAGCTCAGTTAACTTTTGAGCCAATCTCCGCGCTCTTTTTCTGTCTTGTTCTATAAGCAATTCTACAACTACCGTACTCTCCCCTAACCGGCCGGCAGCGTTTATTTTGGGCCCTATAAGGTACCCTATATCCTCAGAAGTGATATACGTGTCTGTTATGTCACACGAAATAAGTAATTCAGAAAGACCAACAAAATGAGACTCTACTAGGGTCTCGAGACCAGCTCTTGTTAGAATCCTGTTAGTTGGTGTCAGTTCGACAATATCTGCTATTGTACCAAGAGCAACAAAGCCAAGATACTTCTTGAGATTCAGATGGGTTGCTATCCTGCCTAATTGTTCATGAGAGGACAATTGGGCACGGATTCCGGCCGCAAGATAAAAAGCAACACCAACTCCAGCTAGATGTTCACCATGGAATCCGCATGATGGTTGTGACGGATTGAGAACCAGACACTCTGCCTTCGAGTGTTTCGGAAGACTATGGTGATCGGTGACAATAACCTGACCGCCAATTTTTTTTATTATTTCAATTTGTCTTCCGTCAGAAATTCCACAATCGACTGTAATCAATAAAAAATCTTTAGATAAACCACTTCTTTGGTCTAAAAACCATTGAGCGTTTAAACCATAGCCCTCCTTCAATCTATCTGGAACGTGCCATGTTGCCGATGTCCCCAATTCGTGAAAAAAATTAACAAGCAGAGCAGTTCCTGATGTTCCATCAACATCATAGTCCCCCCAGATAATAATTTGTTTTCCGGCAAGCATATATCGAACAACCAGTTCGGCAGCCGCCTGCAGGTTTTTCATCATCTCTGGTTTTGGGAGATCCGCAAGAATCGGATAGAGAAATTTTTCTACAGCTTCGGGTCCTGAGACCCCTCTTGTTTCCAGGTACTCGATAAAGATAGGTGGTATTCTTAGCATTTTTTCGACGGTAGTGCTCCGGTCCCGGAGTTCATTAATTATTTCAGACTCTGTCGTAAAAACCAATCCTCAGCAGCCTGGAGGACTTTTTGTTTGTCATCAACTTCAAGCCATTGAATTGCTGAAAGTTTGGAAAACCAGGTATATTGTCTTTTTGCGTACCTGCGGGTATCTCTGGCAAGGAGGCGAACGGCCTCATCCTTCGTCCAGTTTCCATCGATATATTTGATCATATGGCGATATCCAATAGCTCCAAATGGTTTGAGTTTTTTGTCATACCCCATCGCCAGCAGTTTTCGTACCTCTTCTTCCAGCCCACAAGCCAGCATCGCTTCGCATCTTTTATTGATCCTCTGATAGAGTTTATCTCGATCAGTAGTTAATCCTATTTGTAGTGTATTTGTGAAATCGACACCCTTGGACCGGTTCTCGTGTGCAAGTATATGTTCGGACCAAGGTATTCCGGAAACATAAAATACTTCCAGAGCCCGCAATAGTCGATGCGTATCGTTTTTATGTATTCTTTGTGCGGAAATTCTGTCACATGAAACCAGTTCCTCATGTAATTTCGAGGACCCTTCGGCGCGTAATCTGGTACCCAATAACCGTCGGGTTTCTTCGTCTACAGGAACTCCCGGAAAGATCCCCTCAAACAGAGCCCGCAGGTAAAGCCCGGTCCCGCCTGTGAGCAGAGGTATTTTGCCACGTGAGTGTATGTCGCGAATGGCCTTCAGGCCATCCCTGGCAAACATGGCAACATCGTAATTTTCATCCGGCTCAACAATATCGATCAAGTGGTGCGCAATCTCCGCCCTTTCACTCCTAGACGCCTTTGCTGTCCCGATATCCATATATCTGTATACCTGCATGGAGTCGACACTGACGATCTCGCAACCATACTGACGTGCCAGGGTTAAAGACAAATCAGTTTTACCGATAGCGGTAGGCCCAATTAAAACCAGGCAGGGTTGGTCAATTATTTCAGACATCAGGGGGCCTCATCAAAACGCAGTGCAGTTGACAACCTGGCTGCACGAAGGGGACCTATCCCCTGAATATTCTGGAGATCGGTGCTCGTTGAAAACAGTCCGAACCGCTGTCGGTAATCTATTATTTTATCGGCCAGGGCCGGGCCAATACCATCAACAGTCATAAGCATATCTTTGTTGACACTGTTTATTGGGATCTCTTTAAAAAAGAAGGGAGAATATCTTGCCGGGATGGCCTCATTTCCTGTCACTCCCCTGCCCGTTTCCACACATCTTTCAACAACCAATGTATTCTGGTCAGCGTAACGCAGCGCTGTACAAGAAATTTGGTCATGACCACCAGTTGCAAATATGGAAGATTGCCTATTGATGAGATCAAACAACAGGATCCCGAAAACAAACAACAAAATCACCATTAGGCGACCATCGCGTACAAAATTATTGTTGAACTCATTCAATTGTTATGCACCTGAGCATTCACTTGTTTATAGAATATAAATGCATTTACGCCTGAAAAATTATTGTTCTGAATGTATCCGCTCGTTCAAAAAAAACAATGTTTTACAGAGGCCTCCTCAGGTCGCTGAGTTATTTTCGTTGTCTTCACTAAGTCCAATGGGTATATACCATATTCTTTTAACCGTAAATTATTGTGCTATGGCTCCCTGACATGAATAAACCTCTTCCATTCAATATAGTTCTGGTAGAACCTGAAATCCCTCCAAACACTGGATCCATTGCCAGGCTTTGCGGAGCAACCAATACCGTATTGCACCTGGTGCACCCTCTCGGTTTTTCAACCGACGACAAGCATCTTAAACGTGCAGGACTTGACTACTGGAAACATGTTGATATTAAATATTGGGAATCCTTTGATTCGTTTCTGCAAGCTCAAAATGAACTGGAACTCTTTTTCTTTACCACAAAAGTTACTAAAGTGTACACGGAGGCCAGGTATAAACCGGGGTGCTTTTTGATTTTCGGCAAAGAGACCAAAGGATTGCCTAAAGACATTCTTCAATTGTATCAAGACAGGTGCTATACTCTACCGATGCGCAATCCACATATTCGAAGTTTGAACCTTGCCATGACTGCTGGAATAGTCTTATATGAGGCCGTCAGGCAATGCTCTGTCTGATACGTACTTTTGTGGGTCTGAAGTGACTGGCTAAAATCTTTAGCCTTCGTATCTATCCAAATAAAAAATAACCACGGGAGAATTTAGCAATGGCTGATCGTGTATTCAATTTTAGTCCGGGACCTGCGACACTTCCCTATGAAGTATTGCAAACAGCCGGAAAGGATGTCGTGAATTTTCAGGAAACCGGTATCGGTCTTATCGAGATCAGCCACCGTTCGAAGGAATTTCTAGCTGTTGCCAATGAAGCAGAGGCCACTCTTCGTGAGTTGATGCAGATCCCCGCTAACTATAAGGTTTTATTCTTACAGGGCGGAGCCTCAAGCCAATTTTTCATGATTCCCATGAATCTGTTAGGCCAGGGAAAAAAGGCTACGTATCTCAATACCGGTACCTGGGCGAAAAAGGCTATCAAAGAAGCACAGTTATTTGGAGATATTGATGTCGCCTACTCCAGCGAAGGTACCAGTTTTAATCGGGTTCCGACACAGGAGGAATACACTGTCGCAGGTGATTCTGAGTACCTTTATTACGTATCTAACAATACTATTTACGGCACCGAGTTTCCAACGGTACCGAAAACAGAAAAAATGTTGATCAGTGATATGAGTTCTGATATCCTGTCCCGTTCTGTGGATGTCTCAAAATTTGGTGTGATATTTGCCGGTGCCCAGAAAAACCTGGGACCTGCCGGGGTGACTATTGTCATCATCCGAGACGATCTCCTCGACAGAACTCCGGCAAATACTCCGACCATGTTGTCGTACAAAACCCATGCCGACAAAGAATCTATGTTTAACACACCACCCTGCTTTTCTATTTATGTTGTTGGTGAAGTGTTAAAATGGCTCAAAAAGATAGGTGGGGTTGAGGCAATTGAAAAAATTAACAGAGAAAAAGCTCGTCTTCTTTACACTGTAATCGATAGCGGTTCCTATTATCGTGGTCACGCAGAGAAAGAGTCCCGTTCTTTGATGAACATTGCTTTCAACTTGCCCTCCCCTGAGCTCGAGACAAAATTTATTGCCGAAGCGGCTGCAATCGGACTGAATGGTCTGAAAGGACATCGATCAATTGGCGGTTGTCGCGCCTCAATCTATAATGCGTTCCCTCTCGAAGGTGTCGTCAAGCTGGTTGAGTTTATGAAAGATTTCGAAGCAAACAACCCAGCTTAAGAATACGGTTTCTCATGAATTATGTAGGTAATGTTATCCGACCTCCCAGCGAGGCCAACTCAATCATCCTCCAGGTGACGGTCGGATGTTCCTACAATAAGTGTACCTTTTGCGGTGCCTATAAAGACACTGTCTTCCAACTTAAGGCGAAAGAGACGATAGAAGCAGACCTGCAGTTTGCCGCCAAGTATTGTCGAAATCAAAAACGTCTTTTCCTGGCTGACGGTGATGTGCTTATTCTATCTCAAAGAAGGCTTGTGCAACTTTTTCAGCGGATACGGCAGCATCTTCCATGGGTAACAAGGATTTCCATGTATGGCAATGCACGAGCCATACGAAATAAAACCATTGATCAACTCTTGGAATTGAAATCCATGGGACTAGATCGTGTCTATCTCGGTTTAGAAAGCGGATATGATAAGATTTTACAGGATGTCCGGAAAGGTGAAACTGCCGCAACGATGATCGCTGCCGGAAAAAAAATAAGAGAGGCCGAAATCTTTCTTTCGGTAACTATTCTTCTTGGCCTTGGGGGAACCACATTTTCATTTCAACATGCTGTTGATACTGCAAATGTATTAAATCAAATGTCACCAAATCAAATCGCCGCACTCACCCTGATACCATTACAAAACACAACCCTTGGCAGGCAAGTTACTGCCGGCAGGTTCAACCTACCCCGTCCTACAGAAATACTGAAAGAACTTCATGTCCTTATTTCTCATCTCAAGAATATCAAATGCCAGTTTCATGCAAATCACGCCTCGAGCTATCTTCCACTCGCGGGTCGGTTGCCAAGAGATACGGGGACTTTTCTCTCGTTTATTGAAAAGGCAATGAACGGTAGTACTCCCCTCACCCCTGAGAACAGGCGGGCACTATGACCTCCTTGCAAAAAACTGATTTGAAAAACCTCACTCAGGATGGCTTGATTGGTTACGCCGAGAGGTTCGGCCAGCCTGCATTTCGTGGTAAGCAAATAATGGGGTGGCTATACAGGCCCGGAATCACAGAGTTTTCGCAAATGACTGATCTGGCAAAGGTTTTTCGCAAACTCCTGGAAGATAACGCATATATTTCTAAATTTTCAGATTCAATTATTGAAAAGGCCAGCGACGGATGTGTCAAGTTTGGCTTCAGGCTCTCGGATGGGCATATCATTGAATCAGTCCTTATTCCAGAACCAGACAGAAATACGCTCTGTATTTCTTCCCAGGTAGGCTGTGCCATGGGGTGCACCTTTTGTCTCACTGGAACCATGGGGTTTATAAGAAATCTGACTGCTGCAGAAATTGTCAATCAAATTTGTGGGGTTCGGGATTATCTTCTTGACCAACCTTCGGAAACACTCGTTGGTCCCGGCAAGATTACCAATGTCGTTTACATGGGAATGGGAGAACCACTCAATAACCTTGAAAATGTTCTCGCCTCACTATCTATCATAATGGAGCAAAAAGGACTGGATATTTCGGGAAGAAAAATCACGGTCTCCACCTGTGGAATAGTACCTAAAATCAAAGAGTTCGGCGAGAAATCTCCAGTGAATCTAGCTATCTCTCTCCATGCGATTAATGATGAAGTACGCAGCAGACTGATGCCAGTCAATGACCGTTATGCATTAGATGAATTACTGGATGCCTGCCGTGAGTTTCCTATGCCAAAAAGAAAAAGGATAATGTTTGAATATACTCTTTTGAAAGGGATTAATGATTCAGATCGGGATGCTTTCGGATTAGCAAAGAAACTTCGGGGGATTCCCTGTAAAATAAACCTGCTTCCCTACAATGAATCTCCTGCGTTTCCTTTCGAGAGCCCAACGAGAAATCGTATCCTGGCTTTTCAAAAAATCCTCATCGAGGCACATTACACGGTGTTTATAAGAAACAGCCGCGGAACCGATATCTCTGCAGCTTGCGGCCAGCTTGCAACAGGAAACAAATGATGCAAAAACAATTATTTACACGATAGTGACAACATAATCCGACGCCTCAGAAACTACATTCCATAAAGAAACACAATATTCAAACAGCCTATCAGAAAACCGAGCAGCGCGCCAAAGAGATTAATATATTTGAATTGTTCCTCCATGATCGACAATAAAAGCCTTTCAAGCTTCAATATATCAAGTGAATTAACCTTTTCCGTCACAATTTTTCGAATATTCAGTGATTGTACCAATCCCGGAACCTCATTTTCCAAC
Source organism: Desulforhopalus sp. (assembly GCA_049645925.1). Taxonomy (GTDB): domain Bacteria; phylum Desulfobacterota; class Desulfobulbia; order Desulfobulbales; family Desulfocapsaceae; genus Desulforhopalus_A. The sequence continues at coordinate 73,502 of JBARUU010000051.1, read as the reverse complement.
ATCGTGGACGCCATCTTTTGTAAAGACCTTGACCACCCTTCTCTCACTCCCGCAGGAACAAGATTGGCCAGCTTCCCTATCTTTTTCTGTAGAAGCGATTCAACAATGGAGTCGACCAAATAATCTACAGTTTTGATGGTCTGTTGAGACTGAAGAAGTTCACGTATTTCTTGTTTAACCCAATCCTTTCCCTTATGCATTGACGTCTCACCGAGTAAAGTGGTCAACACCTCCCGCATATCCGTTGCCCCGGAATCGATATGGCTTTCTATGTTCGATTTCACCATGGACACCAAGGTTGCACTTACCTCTTTACCCCGCATTAAAAGCAAGATCTGCTTGGTGCATTGGGAACAAAAATCCTCAACAGCATCTTCATTTTCTGCTTTAACAAGACTGACAATAGACTTTTTGGAAAATTCCTGGCTCTTTTCTCTCAAAATAACTGTAACCCGGGTTTGCACCTCCTCTGACTTGAGCCAGGCGACAATATCCTCATTTTTATCAATGAGATACTCCCTGATTTTCTCTTCAACGGTCTCCATCGGTAAAAAGCCACGAACCATGTCAGCCATGGAGCCAAGGGAGTTGATGAAATTATCAACTCCTCCACAAGCTCCCTTTACTATCTTGTCACGAACATCGGGCTCACTGACAATTAAGGCGATCTTACTTAAAAAAGCAGGCACCTGTTTTTCTATCATTGTTATAAACAGCTCCTGCAAGGAAGCGGGAAGGATCTCAGAAAGAGACTTGTCCTGCTGCAGTGTGCCATATACTTTGAGATGAACAAAATCTTCTACCCACTGTTCCATCGCCTCACCAGCAAACATTCTAGAAATGTTGTTTTCTATAAAGAGATAGAATTTTTCACGATTCACGCCGGTGATAATCGTATCGACTTCCTGGTCAAGAAAGAGCTCCAGTCTCTTGTCAATGGCAGCATCAACTGTTTCAGCAAAATCCTCTGAATACACAAATGTGTGAATCTGCTCTTTGAGCTGGTAGCGTATTGTCTTCGTGCCAATGTCAAAATATACCTTAAACTTTAGAGGGATCGTAGATTCGAGAGTGCCTAAATCTTTTTGCAATACACCTTCTACCCGTTCCTGGATAAGATTATACAGATGATTCTGGAACACCTCCTGCTGGAGCCCTTTGCCAATTTCCTGACTCGTCAATAAATGATCACCAACAACCTCCCCCATATTCACAGCCAACTCGAGTCTTTTAGACGGAATGACACCTGGTGTCATTGGCACTCGCAGCCGCCCTATTCTCCATGCCTTTAATGGTCGGAAAAGCATTCGTATGGCTACTCGATTGGTCAAATACCCAATAAAAGCGCCCACTACCGGTGGGGTAAGATATTTTATGTAGGGGACCAGTTCAGGTGGTAGATAAGACATGGTTTTGTAACTCCAGAGGATGGTGAACTATAATATTCGCTTTATTTTCAGTGAGTTCCTGAACAGTTCGAAACCCCCAGGCGACACCTGCAGTTGCCATACCGGCAGCTCTGCCTGTGAGGATATCAACAGCCGAGTCACCAACAAAAAGACTATCCTGAGGACGGACCCCAAGAAGACGTGTGATCTCCAGTGCCACGGTCGGATCCGGTTTTTTAGGAAACCCATCACGCTGCCCATACACGAGGGTAAACAGTCCACGCGGGAAAAACTGTTCAACAAATTTTTCTGTAAATTCATGCGGTTTATTGGAGAGAACCGCAAGTTTGATACCGTGTTTCTTTAGCGCGGATACCATATCACCAATGCCCTCATATGGGCAAGTGTTTCTCAGCCAGTTTCGTGAGTATTGCTCTATAAAGATAGAACAACATTGGTGAATAACACTTTCTTCGGTATCAACAGGTGTAATTTTCCTTATCAGTGACTGCAATCCATCCCCAACAAATGTTTTATAGGCTATTGTTGGGTGGGGTGGATAGTTGTGGTATGCCAGCACATCATTACAGGTACTTGCAATATCAGCAAGAGTATCAAGAAGAGTGCCGTCAAGATCAAAAATTACTGATGAATACGTCATGTTTACAGGATTGAGGGGAATTATAAGGAGTTAGTTGGAATAATCTATTAAAGAAGAAGCTTCAAATTTAAGATCGCTTCAGGTGCGTCAATGAAAAACCAAGTTTTCTCTTTCTTTTTTAATTTTTTTTTATATTATCAGTGCTATCGAAAAATTTCATCAACTCATAAATTTTCACCCAAGGTGTCCTTATGTGGTTTGTCAGATTCTTAACTTCTTCTATTGGCAAGAAACTTTTAATGGCAACGACAGGGTTGCTGTTATTTTTATTTCTCATTAGCCATGCGGCCGGCAACGCTACCATCTTTATGAGTAGTGAAGTTTTTCAAAGTTATGCTGACGAACTTCACAGTCATCCCCTGATTGTACTTGTTTTCAGCTCTTCACTGCTGCTTATTTTTTTGGCCCATATCATTGTCGGCATGTTTTTATTTTTTGAAAACCGTCAAGTGAGTAAATCCAGATATGCAGTGACAACACGTGTCGTTAAAAACTCGTTTGCTTCTGAAACAATGCCCTACACTGGTTTATTTATCCTGTTGTTTCTCTTTGTCCATATATTTGGATTCACATTTTCCCCCAAAGACGTCCTTATATCAGTTACCGTCAAAGAACTGCTGAGTAATTTCTTTTATGCTTTATTTTATATTCTGGCCTTTGTTGCCCTGACCGTTCATCTCAGTCACGGTTTCTGGAGCATGTTGCAGACATTTGGCATAAACCATCCTCGTTATAACCCGTCTATCGCCATACTTACTATTGCTATTCCACTGTTTTTCTTTTTAATTTTTGGCGGTGTGGCTTTCTATTTCATGACCGGACTCGGAGCGTCTTATTAATTTTAGGCCGGGACAAGAAAAAGAAACATATAGCTAAATGATTATAGGGAAATTCACCAAAAGAAACTAGCCAAGGTTTTGATAATATGGAACTTAATTCACGCGTACCTTCCGGCCCTCTTGAAGAAAAATGGAATAATCACCGTTTTTCCAACAAACTTGTAAATCCTGCCAACAGAAGGAAATTCAGTGCAATAGTTGTCGGCACAGGACTTGCCGGAGCATCTGCCTCAGCTACCCTGGCTGAACAGGGATATCAAGTGAAAACATTTTGTATTCAAGACAGCCCAAGGCGTGCCCACTCCATTGCCGCCCAGGGAGGTATCAACGCAGCCAAGAACTATCAAAATGATGGCGATTCGATCCATCGTTTATTCTACGATACTATAAAAGGTGGCGACTTTAGGGCAAGAGAGGCAAATGTCCACAGGCTGGCTGAGGTAAGCAACGAAATCATTGATCAATGTGTCGCCCAGGGAGTTCCTTTTGCCAGAGAATACGGGGGAACACTGGCCAACAGGTCCTTCGGTGGAGCGCAGGTCTCACGAACATTTTACGCCCGTGGCCAAACCGGACAGCAGTTGCTCCTCGGTGCATACGGTGCCCTTTCGAGACAGATTCATGCTGGAAAAGTGGAGATGTTTACTCGTCGTGAAATGATGGATGTAGTTGTCGTCGACGGCAGAGCCAGAGGAATTACTGCCAGAAACATCATGACCGGCGAAATAGAAAGTTATTCTGCTGACGTCGTCATTTTAGCAACTGGTGGTTACGGGAATGTCTACTTTCTTTCCACCAATGCCATGGCCTCCAATGTCACCGCTGCCTGGCGCGCACACAAACGGGGTGCCGGTTTTGCAAACCCCTCATTTGTTCAAATTCATCCAACCTGTATTCCAGTTCACGGGGATTATCAATCAAAACTCACGTTGATGAGCGAAAGCCTTCGTAATGACGGCCGGGTTTGGGTGCCGAAAAAGAAAGGTGACACACGTCACCCTGCCGAGATACCTGAGAGTGAACGGGATTACTACCTTGAAAACAAATATCCGAGTTTTGGTAATCTTGTTCCTCGGGATGTCGCCTCCAGAAATGCCAAGGAACAGTGCGATATCGGAAAAGGTGTCGGGGGAACCGGACTTGCTGTCTATCTTGACTTTACGGATGCCATTAAACGAGATGGGAAGGACACTATATTCAAGAAATACGGTAACCTTTTCCAGATGTACGAAAAGATTACCGATAGTAATCCTATGGTTGAACCAATGATGATCTACCCAGCTGTACACTATACAATGGGTGGGTTGTGGGTTGACTATGATCTGATGACAACTATTCCCGGCCTGTTTGCCATCGGTGAATGTAATTTCTCCGATCACGGAGCAAACAGACTCGGTGCCAGTGCCCTTATGCAGGGGCTTGCCGATGGATATTTTGTTATCGCCACATCTGTTGCTCATTATCTCGGGACCAATAAACTGGAAAAGGTCAGTGAGCACGACACGCCTTTTATTGAGTCGAAACGTGAAATAGAAGATCGGATTTCCAAACTACTGAAAAACAGTAGTGGAGGACCAGCCGGCAAATTCACAGTTGATGAGATCCACAAAGAACTTGGCAAACTTATGTGGGATAACTGTGGAATGGCAAGGAACAAAAAGGATCTCGAAAAAGCTCTTGAGGAACTACCTGGGATTAAACAGAAGTTTTGGGATTATGTTTATCTCCCAGGAACTACAAAAGAAATCAATCAATCATTGGAAAGAGCTGGTCGTGTCGCCGATTTTCTTGAATTTGCCGATATCATGATCCGTGATGCCCTCGCCAGAGAAGAATCCTGCGGCTGTCACCTGAGGGAAGAGAGCCAAACGGAAGAAAATGAAGCAAAACGTGATGATGCCAATTACTCGCACGTTTCCGTCTGGGAACATCTCGGTGAAGATGAACCGCCGGCGCTGCATAAAGAACCACTTACTTTCGAATTTGTGACTCCCAGTCAAAGAAGTTATAAGTAAGACTCCTCATCGTTTAGGAGACTTTAAACTGAACTTTTAAGGTATAGACATCATGAGCAGCATTAATCTGACATTGAAGATCTGGCGACAGCCGAATGGTGATGCACTCGGCAATCTGGATACGTATACTCTCGACTCCATCAGCACTGACATGTCGTTTCTTGAGATGCTTGACGTACTGAATGAAAAACTCACCAAAGAAGGAAAGGATCCGGTAGCCTTTGACCATGATTGTCGCGAGGGTATTTGCGGAATGTGTGGTGCGATCATTGATGGCGTAGCTCATGGGCCCGAAAAAGAAGTGACCCTTTGTCAGCTGCACATGCGGCATTTTGAAAGCGGCGATACCATAGTCATAGAACCTTTTCGATCAAAAGCATTTCCTATCAAGAAGGATTTGCTAATTGATCGGTCAGCACTTGATCGTATCATTCAGTCAGGCGGATATGTCTCGGTTAATACAGGAGGTACACCTGATGGAAACAGTATTCCTATTCCATCCCAGCAGTCAGAACTTGCAATGGATGCGGCTGCATGCATTGGCTGTGGGGCCTGCGTTGCCAATTGTCCGAATGGCGCGGCAATGTTATTTGCCAGTGCTAAAATCTCTCAGTTGTGTCTGCTGCCTCAAGGGCAGGTTGAACGAAAACAGCGGGCCTTGGCAATGGTTCAACAAATGGATGACGAAGGTTTTGGTAATTGTACAAATGTCAAAGCGTGTGAAGCCGTTTGTCCAAAGGGTATTTCTATTCGAAATATAGCCAGACTGAACAAAGAATACCTCAAAGCTGCGCTCACCGAGGGATAAATCGAAGTTTTTTGATTAAATTTGATCGCTACTACTGAACCTGCCCGGTGCTTTCTTTGCACCGGGCAGGTTCTTTTGTTATATCTTCTTCAATTCGGCAATTTGCATATCTTCCTGTAAAATCTCTTTTTTCTTATTTACTTGGTATAATTTTCTTAACATGTATTTCGATGTTATTATTGTCGGGGCCGGTCCCGGGGGGTTAGCTTGTGCTGAAGTCACTGCTTCACTCGGGCTCCACACCCTTGTCCTGGAACGTAAACTGCTGGTTGGTAAAAAAGTCTGTGCTGGGGGAGTAACCTGGAATGGACTGGTCAGGAAAGTACCAGCAACGGTCTTTGAGAGACAATTCAACACCCAAAATATCTTTACCAGGTATCAACGAATCAAGCTATCTGCAGATGTACCGATGATAGCCACCGTTAGCCGAAGACAACTCGGAGAACAGATGAGCCGCAAGGCGGTTGAGGCAGGGGCAGAGATTCGTCTTGGCTGTCAGGTTACATCAATCAACGACAATGAAATCTATTATTTAGATAAATCAACCCAGATACTGGAACAGGTTAAATTTCGCTGCCTCGTAGGTGCTGATGGTTCCTCTTCTATCGTCAGAAGACATCTCGGAGTCCCCATACGCAACGTCGGAATTGGTATAAATTACCAGCTTCCCGGTAATTATCCGGACATGGAATGGCACCTTGACAGCGCATTATTCTCCAGTGGCTATTCCTGGATTTTTCCTCACAAAGAATCAGTCTCCGTTGGAGCCTATGTTGATGCCAGGGTAATGAAAGCCAAAAAACTTCAAAACAACCTGCTCCTATGGGGATCAAAGTTCGGTTTTCCGCTGGCTCATCACAACGGAAAGGCAGAATATATTAATTTTGACTATCGCGGGTACCGCTTCAACAATATGTTTTTGATAGGAGATGCTGCAGGCCTGGCTTCAGGTCTTACCGGTGAAGGTATATACCCGGCAATTGTTTCTGGTGAAGCGGTGGGTAACTGTATAGGGAATCCGGATTACAAGCCGAGGGAATTTCACAAAATGATAGTTAATCATACCCGACACAGTAAAATGGTCTCGGTTCTTGGAATAAACAGATTCTTATCAACTTTTCTATCTGAAATAGTTACCTTTTGCCTGAAGAAAAAATTTATAAATTTTAGCGCTGCCGAAATGGCTCGGTAAATTTTTCATATTTCCATAAAATTAGATTGCCCGGATGCCAATGAAATCTAAAAAAAATACAAAAATGCTTATCGGGAACATTCTGTTTGTCATTATCTGCGCTGGAATCCTTCTTTTTCTTCTTAATGCTCCTGAAGAAACCACCACCCCTCTTCCTCATGATGACATACATAGTCGGTTCTACGATATAAAGGGAAAAAAAGAGGCTGAAAAATTCTGTCTTGACTGTCATGATGAGGACAAAGAAGCTCCACTCCCTGAGGGTCACCCTCCAAAGTATCGATGTCTGTTTTGTCACAAACGACAATGACCTGTTTCAGTCACAAAGTGATTTTCCTACAACCAGTACCAACAAAATCACTTTGTAAGAAACTGAAGTTCGACAAATTGTTCGTATGAAGTACCCTATTTTTTCAATATGACTCCTCCATAAAAAAAGTTCACCCCTGCGCACCATCTCTCATCTGCTTTTTGATACAATCTCGTAAACATCCTTTGAAAGATTTTTTATAGCTAGAATTCTATCCAGTTCTCTCTGCATATGGTTTTGACGATCATTATCATAACGTCGCCAGTGAATTAAGGGCGTCACCAGCCGAGCGGCAATCTGAGGATTAAGTGCATTCAGTTCTTCAATTCTGTCAGCGAGGAAACGATACCCTGCCCCACTTTTATCGTGAAACCGAACATGATTACCAGCACAAAAAGCACCAATAAGCGCTCTGACCTTATTTGGGTTAGACATAGAAAAAGACTCATTTTCAATAAGATGCGCAACATTTCTCAAGTTGTTTGCAACGTTTGACAAAGCTTGAATGCTAAACCATTTATCGAGTACCAGAGGATCGTTGACCCATTTTTTATAAAAATCTTCAAGAGCATCCTGCCTCATCGAGTTGTCCTGATTAGCCAAATTGGTTAAAGCTGCAATTGTATCAGTCATATTAGTTGACTGTTGATACTGAGCGTAACACAGCTTCTGGATCTCGTCAGGAAGCGGATCAAGGGCCATGAGGTAATTCAGTGCAATATTCTTTAAGCTCCTTCTGGCCATGGCCTCAGGAGTGATACTATAGTCCCCTGTTTCCAAGTTATCATGGTACGTTGCGATGAATTTTTCTTTGTTAGCTGCCGCCACTTCTCTTTTTACCAGTTGTCTGGCGTTGTATAAGGCATCGGGGTCTATGATGTCCATGTCCTGTGCCAACGTCGTTTCTGACGGTAACTGCAGTGAGAGGGCCAGTAGAGCTGGATCATCAACCGTTTCACTAAGACTGCTGGATACGGCGTTCAAATAGAGCTCTTCAACTGAAGCAGTCTTGTTGTTTTGCAGTTTTTCAGCAATCTCAAGTATCACCTCTCCAGCCAGACGAGTTGCAGCATCCCAACGGTTGTAATTATTTGAATCAGCACGAATAAGCAGAGACAATTCATCTCGGGACTGAAATCTTTCGACTCTGACCGGGGCAGAAAAATCTCTTAGAAAAGAGACTACTGGTTTTTCCTTTATGTTTTGGAAAGTAAAGAGCTGATCTTTCTCCCGTAACTCTAAAACAGCGGTGCCATGTGGCGTATCCAACAAATTTTTACCATCTGCTCCAAGAATGCCTATGGAAACAGGTATATGGAAGGGCTTCTTGACTGTTTGCCCTGGAGTGTCGGGACAACTTTGTCCGATAAGAATTCGGTACTCTTCATGTTCTGCAACCCACTCACCCTTAACTTTCAGAACCGGAGTACCCGCCTGCCCATACCAGTTTTTAAATTGTTTCAGGTCTATTCCTGAGGCATCACTCATCGCTGCAACAAAATCGTCACAAGTAACTGCCTGCCCGTCATGTCGTAAAAAATAGAGGTCAATACCCTTTCGAAACAGCTCAGGCCCCAATAAGGTGTGCATCATACGAATAACTTCCGCCCCCTTATTGTAGACAGTTGCAGTGTAGAAATTATTAATTTCCTGGTAAGAATCGGGTCGGACCGGGTGGGCCATGGGTCCAGCGTCCTCTTTAAATTGGAAATTTTTTAAAATGCGCACATCATCTATTCGCTGGACACTCCTGGAATTCATATCCGAAGAAAACTCCTGATCCCGAAAAACCGTTAACCCCTCTTTCAGGCTGAGTTGAAACCAGTCACGACATGTTACGCGGTTTCCGGTCCAGTTATGGAAATACTCATGGCCAATCACACCCTCAATCCCAAGATAGTCCTGATCAGTTGCAGTCTCCGGAGTTGAAAGGACATATTTTGAATTAAAAATATTCAATCCCTTATTTTCCATTGCCCCCATATTGAAATCATCAACTGCGACAATCATAAAGGTATCAAGGTCGTATTCAAGACCAAAGACCTCCTCGTCCCACCGCATGGCTTTCTTTAGTGACACCATGGCGTGGTCGCATTTGTCTATGTTTCTTTCTTCAACAAAAATTTTCAGATCAATTATTCGACCGCTCCGGGTGATAAACTCGTCTTCGAGACTGAGAAGTTTTCCTGCAACCAGGGCGAAGAGGTAGCTCGGTTTAGGGAAAGGATCCTCCCAGACGGCGAAATGACGATTTTCCGGCAATACTCCCTGCCCTATTAAATTGCCGTTGGACAACAAAACCGGACAGTCTGATTTATCGCCTTCAAGTCGAGTAGTGAACCTGCTGAGCACATCTGGTCGATCGGGGTAATAGGTGATCTTTCTAAACCCCTCGGCCTCGCACTGTGTACAATAATTGCCATTTGAACGATATAAACCCTCGAGGGATGTATTTTGTTCCGGGTGGATGACAGTTACAATTTCAAGGATAAATTCTTCAGGCAGTGACTCAATTGTCAAAGTTTTTTCGTTAACCTGATACTCTATTGCTTTGAGTTCAGCTCCATTTACCTTAACAGTGACAAGCTCCAACTCCTCTCCATAGAGTACTAAAGGAAGATTTTTTCTGTTCTCAGATTTTTGGTTTTTCCGGTAGTTTCCCCTGGCTGTAACGACAGTCTTTTCGTCGTACAGTTGAAACTGCAACGTAAGTCTTTCAACGTTGTAATCAAAAACGGAGTAATCTTTTCTATAGATTGTTTCAGCTTGTTCACCTTTCATATGCATATCCCTTTTACCAAATTAGACAGACAAAGACAGTTGCCGGTTGACAGTCCCTGCCATTCAATTATATTTATCCTCTCAACCTTACAGATAATTTTTGTAATGCAGAAATGATTGTATCTTCTTTTTAACAGATAAATCGTTTCGTGAAGGAGCTCAAGATACTCAGGAAGGAAGACAGCAGCGCCCCTTCCTGAGTGTCCTGAAACGGGTCCCGATTTTCAATCTTTTGAGTAGGGTGTAAACAACGTAACGCCTTTTATTCATAAAACAACTGAGAAACGTATAAATGATTACAATCAATGAGCATTATTTAAAATTACAGGCTTCATACCTCTTTTCCGACATTGCAAAACGAGTTGCAGCTTTTCAAAAAAACAATCCCGAAAAAGACGTTATCAAACTTGGCATTGGTGATGTTACCAAGGGTTTAACCCCAGCTTCAGTAAAGGCCTTTCATACCGCCGTTGATGAAATGGCTGACGATAACACCTTTAAAGGATATGGGCCTGAACAAGGGTACGAGTTCCTCCGCGAGGCCATCGCAACGAACGATTTCCAAAGCCGTGGCGCTGATATTTCTGCCGATGAGGTGTTTGTCAGCGATGGGGCAAAATGTGACACAGGCAACATTCAGGAGCTTTTTAGTAAACAAATAAAAATAGCCATACCTGATCCGGTTTATCCGGTGTACCTCGATACCAATGTAATGGCGGGACGAACTGGGGCTTTTGATGATGGAAGATATCAAGGACTTGTCTACCTCGAAAGCACCAGGGAAAACAGCTTTGTTCCATCGCTTCCCAGCGAGGAAGTAGATCTCATCTATCTCTGTTTCCCAAACAACCCAACTGGGTCGACGATCTCAAAAAGCGAGTTAAAGAAATGGGTCGATTATGCCCGGGATCATAAAGCACTTATTCTGTTCGATGCTGCCTATGAGGCTTTCATTCGCGACGAATCTCTGCCTAAATCAATTTATGAAATCGAGGGTGCTAAAGAGGTTGCCATAGAGTTCCGCAGCTTTTCCAAAAGTGCCGGTTTCACCGGAACACGTTGCGCCTACACTATCGTTCCGAAACAGTGTACGGCCTATGACAAGACAGGGGCTAAACACTCTCTGCATGGATTATGGAACAGGCGTCACTGCACAAAATTCAACGGAGTCTCCTACCCCGTTCAACGTGCAGCGGAAGCTGTTTACAGCGCAGAAGGCAAGATGCAGACTAAGGCGCTGATCGACTATTACATGAATAACAGTAAAGTGGTCTGCAAGACCATGGATAAACTGGGTTTTGACTATGTTGGCGGAAGGAATTCCCCATACATCTGGATTGACGGCCGAATGGACTCTTGGCAATTCTTCGATATGCTTCTCAATAAGGCAGGAGTCGTGTGCACACCTGGTGCAGGTTTCGGTAAATGCGGAAACGGCTACATTCGTATTTCGGCTTTCAACAGTCTTGAAAAAGTCAATGAGGCCATGGAGAGACTGACAGAGGCCCTTGCCGGTTAAATTAAAAAAGCAAACCTAGGGTTCTGTGTTTAGAAAAAACTTTCAGGCACAGAACCTTTGTCTGCAAAATAATTATACCCCTCTCATTATTTTGCAGACAAAACTGCCGGCTTAAAGTGGACATTCTCCTCAATTCCGTCCAGCTCAATGAATTTCGTGGCACCGTGCTCCTTCATCCAAAGGACGACCCCTTCAACCAAACGCTCCGGGGCAGAAGCTCCTGCGGTGATACCTATTTTAGTCTTGCCTTCAAGCCAGCTGGAATCAAGATCTCTGTAGTCATCGATGAGATGTGCTTCCACCCCACACTGTAGTCCAACCTCTTTTAACCTGTTTGAATTTGAGCTGTTTTTTGAGCCTACCACAAACAGGAGGTCGGTTCTTTCCGCCAGCTGTTTAACGGCATCCTGCCGATTTTGCGTGGCGAAACAGATATTCGACTTAGGACCTTTAAGTGCAGGAAAACGCCCGGACAAAATATCAATGATTCCCGTCAGATCATTTTTGCAGAGAGTTGTTTGAGTGACATATGCAACCTTTTCAGTATCACTTACGACTATTGTCAGTGCTTCAGCTTCATCGGCGACAATGTGCACCCTGCCGTTTACCCTCCCTGCGGTCCCTTCGACCTCAGGATGACCATGATGTCCAATTATAATCACATCATAGTCCAATGAATGATATGTCTCTACCATTCTGTGAACACTTGTCACCAAGGGGCAGGTAGCGTCAACTGTATGGAGGCCTAGCTCTCTGGCTCTTGCCTCAACTTCATTGGAAACTCCATGGGCACTGAAAATACAGACCTCTCCAGGTGGAATATCTTTCATGTCCTCAACGAATATAGCACCGGACTCGGCAAGCTCCACAATCACATGTTTATTGTGCACTATCTCATGCAGCACATAGACAGGTTTGCCATACCGTTGGAGACTAAGCTTTACAGTTTCGATTGCTCTTTCTACTCCGGCACAAAACCCTCGTGGAGATGCAAGATAAACTTCAATTTCGGCCATTATTGATCCCCTTTCAGTGATTCGGTGTAATAAAAGAGATCGTGCGATTCTGCTTACGCAACTCACGTTCTTCGCACCCCTACCCACGTTTCCACGAAAATTACTAATCTTTTTATATACGTATTCAGCTGCGTTATCTGGTTTGGTTTTCCTGATAAAATATCACCTCAGCTCGACCACCTAGAGAAGCATCCTTCTTTTTGCCCATCATCATAAAATATTCAAAGAGGAGCTATCTAAGCAACACGCTAAAGGGTTGCTGTATTTCTTGGAATGATCTACAGGGCAAAATTATAATCATTTCGTCAATAATAGAAATAGAAAAGGCCATATATCGAATTTTCAAGAGATTCGATATATGGCCTTTGACCTGTTAATCGCAGACTACTTAATATCCCTGCAGTTTATCTAGAAATTCGGGCAGGAAGAGCGATACCTGGGGTATATATGTAATGACAACAAGAAAGGTAAGCAGAACAAGAAGCCAAGGCACACAGGCTTTTATAGCCCAACCGATACTGTGGCCTGTTACACCGGAAATAACGAACAGGTTAAGACCTACCGGTGGGGTCAACATCCCTATCTCCATATTGACAACCATAATAATACCAAGGTGAATCGGGTCAATACCAAGTTTTAGGGCAATGGGAAACAAGATCGGTGCCATTATAAGAATGATCGCCGATGGCTCCATGAAATTGCCTGCTATCAGAAGAAGAATATTCACAACAACAAGAAACATCCATGGTGATAATCCCCACTGTACTATCATCTCGGCAATATGATGAGGAATACGTTCAGTCGTCAACACATGGGCAAAAAGCATGGCGTTGGCGATAATAAAAAGAAGCATGATGCTCACCTTGGATGCATCAAGCACGACCTTGTTTATCTCTTTGTCGGTAATAATCTTGGGCAGGGTTAAGATGATGTGTTTAAGGTTACGCCCAACCACCGACACAGCACCTTCACCTTCATGGCGCCACGGTTCACGTTTCAGGGGTCCCATGTCCCGATATCCCCAAACCGCAACGCCAAATGCATATACAGCAGAAACGGCCGCTGCCTCTGTCGGGCTGGCAACGCCACCATAGATGGAACCCAATACGATAAAAATCAGCATGAGTCCGCCGGTGGCACTGATTCCAGAAGTAAAAACTTCTTTCATTCCGGCCCATGGCTGGCAGGGTATTTTTTTGACACGGGCCACAATGTAAATAACTATCATCAGCATTAATCCCATCAGGATTCCTGGCATAAAACCTGCCATGAACATCCGGGCCGCCGATACTTCAGTGGCTGCAGCATAGACAAGCATAACAATAGATGGAGGAATAAGAATCCCAAGTGTCCCGGCGTTTCCTATAACACCTGCTGCGAGAGATTCCGGGTACCCGGCCTTTACCATCCCGACTATGACTATAGATCCAATTGCTGCAACAGTGGCTGGCGATGAACCTGATACAGCTGCAAAAATCATACAGGCGATGACTGAGGCCATAGCGATACCACCATGGATATGCCCAACCATACTGAGGGCAAACCTGATGATTCTTTTGGCGACCCCACCTGTTGATAGAAAACTCGATGAAAGAATGAAAAAAGGAATAGCAAGCAGGGTATAATGTTCAGAGAGTGATTCAAATAATTTCAATGCAATCGATGCAAGTGAATCACCTGAAAACATCAAGATGGTACCGATACTTGAAAGACCCAGAGCGAGAGCGATAGGCATGCCCAGCAACATACATCCAAAAAGCAGTACAAACAGAGCTGCAGTAGTCATTACCTTCCCTCCTCATTCGTTATACCTTCGGCCAGTTCCAGGCTTTCTTTAGCCTCATCGGCATGCTTAAAGCCAGTTGCCTTTCCAGTAATTAGCGACCAAAGGATAATAAGTAAACGAACAATCAGGAACATATATCCAACTACTAACAGTCCATGTGCCTGCCACGCTGGGACAGGAATATCTTCGAGTTCGATCCCAATCATCTTCATTTTCGAAAGATAAATCCAGCTGCCATAGAATATGAGCCCGCAATACACTAGAGCGAGAATGGCTGCAATCCCGGAAAGTATTCTTTGACCTATCGCAGGAAAGAGTTTAACGAAGGCGTCCATACCAATGTGCGACCCGACTTTCAGTCCATATGAGGCACCGAAAAGCACCATCCACGCTGACATATGCAGTGTGAGCTCCTGAGTCCACATAAATCCAGAGTTAAAGCCAAACCGCATGACGACGTCTAGAAAGACGAGGAGAGTAGTCAATATCAGCAAGATGCAGATCATTGCCTCTTCGACCCGATTAATCAACCGCATAAACATATTTTACCACCTCTTACGGACAAATTATTGCGGCGGTTTCCTTTGTTACAGGAAACCGCCGGTCCATTTACATATTGGATTTGTACGCTGCGTCAATCATATCTTTGCCGATTTCTTTTTCAAACTCTTCCCAAACCGGCTTCATTGCTTCTACCCATTGACTTCTTTCAGCATCAGTCAGCATAAGAATCTCAGATCGTTTGGAGTCAATTATCTTCTGACGATCTTCCAGACCTTTTTCCGCTGCGACATTATTTCCGTAAACAATAGCCTCTTTAATAATCGCATTCAGTTCAGGACGGATGTCCTCAGGAACACTCATCCAGAATTCTTTGGAAGTTACGACCATATAGTCAAGGAGTCCGTGGTTGGATTCAGTGATGTAAGGTTGAATTTCAAAAAACTTCTTGGAGTAGATATTGGAATAGGTGTTTTCCTGGCCATCGATTGCTTTAGTCTGGAGTAAGGTGAAAACCTCTGAAAACGGCTTTTTCAGTGGAGTGGCGTTGACAGCCTGAAATTGAGCCGCAAGAACGTCTGAAGTCATGATACGGAACTTAAGACCGGCTGCATCTGCGGGAACCCTCAGCGGCGTGCTGCAGGAAAGCTGCTTCAAACCGTTATGGAGATATCCCAGTCCCATTAAGCCTTTTTTCTCAATAGTATTAAGAAGCTCTTGGCCTTTCTCACTTTGCTGGAATTTTTCTACGGCAGCCATATCCTTGAAAAGAAACGGTAGATCAAAGATCTGCAACTGTGGAGTATATCTGTCAAATTTAGATAGAGCCGGTGCAGCCATCTGCACATCGCCTAGGAGCATTGCCTCTAATACTTTATTATCACCAAAAAGCTGTGAATTAGGGAAAACCTCAACGACAACTTTTCCACCTAGACGCTCTGCAACCATTTCTTTAAACTTGATTGCCATCTGTCCTTTGGGAGTATTTTCAGCAACAACATGGGAAAACTTAATGGTGATTGGGTCACTGGCCAGCGCGGAACCGGTAAACAGCGTAGCCGACAGAGCGGCGGTCGCAACAAGGGTGGTGATCTTACTGAACATAATGAATCCCTCCAATTTGAATGTTGATATACCGGCTAAGCCGGTAACATTGACCGACAGTTCGATAAACTGTCCATATCGACGACACAGAAATTATCGTTGATATGCTCAATACATTTTGCAAATATTAGGCCAGACACTGAAATATTCTTTACTGCATTGTTATTATGGTGTTTTTAAACAGACACCTTCATATTCAGCCCTAAAATAGGCGGAATTCCACCCATTCGTGACAAAACGGAAGAGTGTAGCAATATTTCCTTATATTACAAATACATATATCAAATATACGCAATAACAACGATGATAAAAAGGCGGGAATCCACCCGTTTTAATATCACAAGGGATCACCAGTAAGTCTAGACAAGTCACCTGTAGGTCTAGACAAGATACCTTTCCCCTATCAGAATAGTAAAGATACGGAAAATTGATTTCAAAATCAAACAACTATTTGTAATCATTCTTTTTTAAACCATATTTTCGCATCTTGTCGTATAAGGTTTTCCTGGGCATTGCCAGTGCAGCCATCACGTCTTTAATACTGCCGTTGAAGGAGACTAAGGCATGTTCAATCAACCCCCTTTCAAAACATTCAACCTGTTGAGCAAGTGATCGATTCTGTGTTTTATCCTCGCCTGAAAGCATCTTGTCCAACGACCAATCAAACTGTCGTCCAAGAAGTACATATCGCTCAGCAAAGTTTCTAAGCTCTCTTACATTGCCAGGCCATGGATAGGACAGCAAAGCATTCATCTGGGAATTAACGGGAGTCGGCACCTCTTGCTGGTACCTGTGTCCGGCAACAAGAAGAAAATGATGGAACAAGAGAGGGATGTCCTCCCGCCTTTCCCGTAATGGTGGAATCTCTAAACAGACCACATTCAACCTGTAATATAGATCTTCCCTGAATGTTCCTCGCTCCGAAGCTTCCCGTAGATCAATCTTCGAGGCAGCAACCACCCGGAGATCAACGGGCAACAATCGGTTTGAGCCTAGTCTTTCTATACAGCGTTCCTGCAGAACACGCAGGAGGTTAATCTGCACCCGGAGTGGCATTGATTCAATTTCGTCAAGCAGCAGAGTCCCACCATTAGCATGTTCAAATTTGCCAATGCGTGTCGATTTTGCATCGGTAAACGCACCGGCCTCATGACCGAAAAGTTCACTCTCCATAATGGACTCAGAAACTGCACCACAATTAATAGCAACAAAATTTTTAGTTCTTCTGCTGCTATTTTCGTGCAACGCCCTGGCTACAAGTTCCTTACCTGTACCAGTCTCACCAAGCACCAGGACGTCAGCTCCAGTATCCGCAACTTGTGCAATGGTACTTCTCAGCAGTTCCATCGCAGGAGTTCTACCTATTATTCGTGGACCCGGTGCACTGTGTAGCTCAAGTTCTCTACGCAGATTTCTGTTTTCGAGTGTCAGAGCCCGCTTTTCCAATCCTCGTAAAACGGTTTTAACTAATCTTTCCGCTGAATATGGTTTCTCGATAAAATCATAAGCTCCGTCACGCATGGCATTGACAGCGGTCGAAATATCACCATGACCGGTAATGAGGATTACAGGTAAATCCTGATCAATTTTATTGACCTCCTGAAGGAACTGTAGTCCATCCATGTTTGGTAGGCGGATATCGCAGACCACTATTCCCGGCCATTCTCTGGTAAGTGTTTCAATGCCTTTCTCAGCACAGTCCTCAACGATCACTTCAAGATCAGCTAACTCTAAAGTCTGCTTGTTAGCCTGTCGGATATGTTTTTCATCATCGATGAAGAGAACTTTGCCATGTACAGTCATTTTCACACTATTTTTTCAAGGGTAAACTCAAAGTGAGCCCCTTCATTTGAATGTACCAAGGTTATGTTTCCGCCGAAATCTCTGACAATTCTGTCACTTATTGTCAGCCCCAACCCCAACCCCTGCCCTGATTTTTTTGTTGTAAAAAAGGGTTCAAAGATATCGTTCAGGTGTTCATTCGAGACACCTGGACCATTATCGCGGACCGCAACGACAACTTTCCCGTCCTTTTCATAACATTCAACCGTTATTTTTTTTACTTTTTGTCCCTCTAATGCCTGCATTGCATTAGAAATCAGGTTCACCAGCACCTGTTGCAAGAGCACATAATTAGCACGCACTTCAAGATTTTCCGGTTGAATGTCGATAGTAAGCTCTACAGCTTCTTTATGCAAACTTGGTTTAAGGATTTCCAAAGCACCATCAATAACTCCATGCAGCGGCACAACAGCAACCATTCCACTGGATTTTTTTGAAAACAGTTTAAGTTGGATACCTATCTGTGCCATGCGCTCTGTTAACTCACTGATCTGCTCGAGATTCCACATTGCATCTTCAAGTCGACCTTTCTGAAGCAATTGCTTTCCGTTATCTGTGTAACTTCGTATAGCGGCAAGAGGCTGATTCAACTCGTGATTAATTCCAGCGGACATCTGCCCGAGAACTGCGAGCTTGGCAGCATGTATCAGTTCCTTACGGGTTCTTTTCAGTTTGATTTCAGTTTGCTTTCTGTCGAGAATTTCCTTTCTTAACATTTCGTTAGCTTCAGTAAGCTTCAGCGTCCTATCAGACACCCTTGACTCTAATTGTTCGTTAGCTTCTTGTAGTGCCTTCTTAGATTCTTCTTCGACTCTATGCAGTTCAGCTAACCTGTGATTTCTTTGAAAAAGAAGAATGATGAGAATATAGCCAAGACACAGTCCAGTCCCGACCATAATGTTAACTAACAATACTTTTTTTCTGAGAATCCTGGTATCGGTGAGGATATGAACATTCCATCCAGCCTGTGGCATAAATTGCGATTGTTTCAGTACCCTGCGTGTTTCCTTTCCTGGTCCTCCTGAAATATCAAGAATCTGCACAGAATCCAAAAGAGCCGGAAACTCCTGACTTAGGGGCTCAAGAGGGGAATCCTGATATCTTCTACTTTCCGTAATTCTCTGCAGCACTTCATGCTCAAGAGGCTTGAGACTTTTAAATCTCCATTCTGGATTTGTGGTGATAAAGATGACTCCGTCCGGGTCCGAAACCAAGAAATTTTCATCGCGGTCGGCCCAACTTTGCTCGACGGAATCGATATTTATTTTTATAACGACAGCGCCAAGTATTTCATCATCTTTGCGTACCGGATAGGCAAAATAGTACCCCCGTTTCGAAGAGGCAGAACCAAGCGCAAAATACCGGCCGAGTTTCCCTTTCATTGCCTGCTTGAAATAGGGGCGATAACTGAAGTTTCTTCCAATGAAAGGCCGTTCTTCCTTCCAGTTGGAGGCAGCAATAGTTAACCCATCCTTATTCATTAGATAGGTATCCAGGGTATCGCTCACCTTGTTGATCGTTTCCAGGTATCGGTTGAGTGTCTCTATCCTTTTTTTTTCATTTGGGTTCAGTAATGCCCGGACAAGACTGTTGTCAATTGCCAGAAGTTCCGGCAGACTTTCGTATTTACCAAGAACTCCCTGTAAATAATTGATATACAATTCCAGACGAACATTACCTTGTTCAACAAGCTCAACTACTCCACTTCTATACGTCCATACGGAAACTCCATTTAAGACCTGAACAAGGAGAATAATAAAAAAAAGGAAGCTGATAACCCCTTTCCTTTTTCTGGACGGATCAATAGCCATATCTATTCGATGATTTTCCCGTTGAATTTGTCCACTATAAAACCGAACCTATCAAAAAGGAGGTGGAGGTCTGTTTTTCTGATTTATGGTGCACAACCCACTTATCGATTTAAGAGGAAATTATTTATATGCGCTTTCCGGTAAATTGCCCATGAAAAAGGTTTTAATGCAAAACAGACAAACTTATTGAGAATGAGTGATCAGGCAATCTGGATGCATTACCGTATCTCAATGCCGGCACCGAGAACCGCATCTTTCACATCCCCTATTGCCACCTCCTGACGGTGAAAAATGCCTGCAGCAAGTGCCGCATCGGTTGATGTTTGTTGAAAGACATCAATAAAATGGGAAGTTTTTCCGGCTCCGCTGGAAGCTATCACCGGAATGGAGACACTGTTTTTCACAAGTGTGATCAACTCAAGATCAAACCCGCTGTTTGTACCATCTTTGTCTATGCAGTTAAGGAGGATTTCGCCAGCCCCCAATTCCTGGCATGTTTTAACCAGTTGGACGACATCGACGTCACGACCTTCCCGCCCTCCCTTTACTGTGCACTGATACCAGCAGTATTTTTCGCCGTGGGGCCCCGGGAATGCAGTTTGAATGGTGCTATGTGCTGTATCGTCGGGATGGTGCACATATACTCTTTGTGGATCAACCGAAATAACAACCGCTTGAGCTCCATAGACGATGGATATCTGCTCAATCGAACTTTTCCCCGATTTCCTCCCTGTGTGCAGGTATTCTTCAACAGCATAAACGGCATCACTGCCTATGGACACCTTATCAGCCCCGGATCGAAAATAGGCAGAAGCAACATCCAGGGAAGTATAGGAAGTACCGTCTGAGTCGGTAAATTCCCTGATTCCACCACCTATGGTAAGTGGAACGAACACATTTTCCGATGTTCGCTCCAACACTTCAATCATCGGTTGATCCTGCATTGGAAAATCGCGAAAACCGGTAATATTGAGAAAAGTGATCTCGTCCGCACCCTCTTCATAATATCGCTTTGCGAGATCCACGGGCTTTCCGAGGTTCCTGACCTCTCCATCACTACGAACGTCGTACTGATCCCCCTTCGTCACAACAAGGTCGCCGTGATCGTTGCTTCGAACATCTAGACAGGCAATAATCCTCTTGGCCATCTTGGTCTTTTGGTCGGAATTCGTACCTCTTTTATGAATAACCGTTGTGTCATTCTGTCCTGATGACAGAAAATTATCGAGAATCCGTAATCCAGCTTTACCGCTTTTTTCAGGATGAAATTGAAATGCGCTGACATTGCCTTTTTCTACTGCCGAGACGAATTCATGTCCATAATCTGTTATGGTCAGTATCCAATCTCGGGTTGCCTCATTGACTGGGGCATGGTAGGAATGCACAAAATACAACTTCTCGTCATTGTAACCATTAAACAGTTTTGATTCCTTCTGCAACCTGATACCGTTCCATCCAATTTGCGGTACAGACAAACCGGTTTCTGGAAATCGAATCACCTGACCTGGAATAATGCCAAGCCCAGAAACCCCAGGAGACTCTTCACTCCCTTCAAACAGTGCTTGCAGTGCCACACAGATTCCTAAAAACGGTTTATTCCCCCGGATTCTGTTCTGCAGAGGTTCTATGTAACCTGCCTCTTGCAATCGATGCATGACCAATCCAAAACTTCCGACTCCAGGGAAAATCAACTTTTCCGCAGTGATAATATCTTCAGCTGATGTTACATTTCGAACGGTATGTCCAAGTTCACGGAGAGCATTTCTTACACTCCGGACATTACCTGCGCCATAATCTAAAAGAGTCACAACCATTGCAAATCACCTCAATCCTTGAATTCCAGCTTTTGCTTTTGTTACGGTGGTCAGTCAAGCACGCTGTAATAACGTCCATGAGCGCAACTCTTACAAAGCACTTTTCCGTCAACCAGAACATCTCTTTTATCCTGCACCCAGTCTGAACACTTTTCACACCTGACCCTTGAGAGAGGTCTGCCTGGTAAGTTTTCCGGTGGAATGTCTACGGCAACCGCTTCAGTTCGAAAGAGTTCATCGTCCGGCATAATTTTATATGCTTCCAATTGTCTGGCATATTTATCTGTCATGTCGTTACAATATTTTTTCGACGATTCACGTGCCTCCTCAAGAGCAGTAACTCTTACAGCCTTTCCGGATTCAAGATTGACAAACGTTGCAGCCATGACTCCATGATCAACCCATTTCATAGACCTTTTGCCAAGACTGCAACCTGTAACAGTTTGGATGGCATCCGTTGCGCATCTGTCAATTTCAACAAAAACATACAATTTCTTACGATCAATACCTTTGGGATCCTGCAGTTTAAGATGCGATAGCGCGAGCATACACATGCGGACCCCAATTACCTGACCCGCACAGACATGGCCATGAATAGTGGTGGCTTCCTTTAACAGTTCTTCAAAAGATTTCATCAATGTCTCTCGTTTATTGAACCCTTCCTCTCAAACAACTACCTGCATTAAACAGATCTGTAAAAGGCAACGGGCATCATAGCTCTCAACACAACTCAAAATACTCTTCATTAAACTCGACTGTCAACCGAGATAAACGGTCAAAATAAAAAGGCCGTTCCTGTAAGGAACGGCCTTTTGTCAAACTCTAACTATCAAAATGCTTAGCAACGCTGTCACTTTGCCTGAAAGTGCAGTACGTGATTATGCTATGCTTCCTTGCAATGTACTCAATCAGACACTGTAACTCTTGGAGATATTCTAGCTGCTAAAAGCATAGTAACAGTTACCGTATCGATGATTCATGACTAGCAGGATTCAATTAATTGATAGTCTCAGACAATTTGCTGCCAGCTTTGAACTTGACAACTTTCTTTGCTGGGATTTCGATGGTTTTCCCTGTCTGCGGATTTCTACCCTGACGAGCATCGCGCTTTGAAACAGAGAATGTACCAAAGCCAACAAGTGTAACTTTGTCACCTTTTTTCAGACTTTCCGCAACCGCTGCGAGGGTTCCGTTCAGTGCTTTTTCGGCAGCTGCCTTGCTGATATCGGCTGCACCTGCGATACTCTCAATTAGTTCCTTCTTGTTCATGAATTCCTCCCTGCTTTATCTTTCTTTACAAGCTTCACGAGGACAACAATACTAGTTGCCCTCTTTCCCTGAAAATGATGCTTTACCTAAACTCTCCTGAATTGTCAAAAAAAATCTCTCTTTAATCTCTTTTTGACGTAAAACAAGAATTGGCGCAACCCTTTATATTCACGGCATTACGTCCATAACAAGCCACCATAATTGAATCGGAAATCAGAATCAAGCACTAAATTACTCCCCTTTGAATAAGTTTTGTCTAGAATAATGTGTTTTTCCTACCCTCTAACTTGAGCGCCACTGATCCGAGGCCTAAGCTCAGAAAATATTGCTGCACCTGCATTCTGATAGTTTCTTGAATAAAAACATCGACATCTTGCGCCTGTACTTCCACCAAAGTAATAGAATCGTACACTCTCACCCGACATCCCTCGAACCCTAACTGATGTAAAAATTGTTCTGCATCCTCAATGAGTTTTAGCGTTTTTTTATTAATAACACTGCCTCTCGGAATCCGCGTAGCCAGACATGAATTTGAGAGGAGATTGAAGTTTGTCAGCCCTTTTAGTTTTGCCAAAGAACGAATTTCGGTCTTTCGGAGTCCTGCCAGCACTAGAGGTGTTATCACATCGAGTTCTTTGATCGCACGCAATCCTGGTCTGTGTTCAGTAAGATCATCAACGTTTGTGCCGTCGGCCAGGACAAAACAATTTTCACCACGAAGTGTCAAGAGCATCACTGTATACATCCTTTTTTTGCATTGATAGCATCGTTCATCGTCATTTCGTACAAAATCTCTCCATTTCAAGGGATCTACCTGGATTTCACGCAAACTTGAAATTCCGGGAAAATTTCCAGTGAACACCTCCCGGCTGTGCTGCACAGAGTCAATAGAATTCAAATCAGAAAGCAGATAAAGCGGAATAACATTTTTATCTCCCAATGCCTCCAGGGCTGCCTGTAAAAGTAGTGTGGAGTCAACCCCTCCCGAGTAAGCAATGCCTATTTTTTTATACTTGCGGAGGATTTGAAGAAGGCTTTCATATTTTGGTTCACATTCAATCATAGGTCGTCAATTACTCCAGACCATCCGGCAGGAGTTCTGCTGGTTTGTTGAGCAGAAATCGCCCTTCTGAAATAGTCTTTTTCAGGATCTCAGCAATCTTACGAGCTTTGACGATACTGGACAATGGTGCTGTTTTAACTTTTTTGCCGTTTACCACTATTTCACCTGATTTTAACTCAGCATAACTAACTTCTCCATAACTTCTGGCAATACCATTGGTATAGTCATACCCGTAATCTACAACTTGGGTGAACAGGTTTTCATCAGAAACACCTGTGTATGCAGCCATTTCACTGTTTAGTATGGGAATGGGAATACCAAGTCCAACAGCAAGAGAACTACCATATCCGAGGATAGATACGCCCCGGAGCCATTCAGCTGTCATCTGTTTCAGATCTCCCTGCACCATAATAGTTCCGGCTGGTTTAACAGGCACCCCATTTGCTTCTCTTGGGGCATGAGGATTATGCTGAGTTCCCCTCCATGTGACGTATCCATAGCCGCCACCGAGAAAAATCCTGGTACCCACACCTATTGTTTTATATAAAGGATCGTTTAACAGAGGACTTAATTCTCCTGCACTACAGTAATTTGCATTTCGACATCCCGGCTTCAACATCCCCATATAGGTATAAACCGCCTTGTCTGAAAGATTGATGGCGCAGTTATAGTTTTGATATCCGTTGCGAGGATTGCACAGAAGTGCATGGGGAAGATCGTCAAGCCCCACCTCTTTTTTCATTTTTTTTGCTGCATAACAGTCTGTTCCGTAAGCTTTCGCCTCAAGAAGCAGTTTTTTTCCGCGGAGGAGGTCTTCAATAACATGACCACCACCATACCTAAACTCGCCGGGATATATTTTATTTAACGGATCATCCTCAGCCGGTTCCGTTGCGCCAAGATATGCATCCACTGCCGCAAGTCCCCCATATGCTGGAACTTTATTTATCCAGACCTTAGAGGCTTTAATAGTTGGTACCATCTGGCCAAAATTGAAAAACAATCCAGAGGAACACATCGGCGCAAAGGTGCCTGTCGTTACCACATCCACTTTTCTCGCAGCGCCCTCCGGGCCATTCTTTTTTACTATATCGATCATCTCCTCAGCGGTCACAACAACAGCTTCACCTGATCGAATTCGGGCATTTATTTCGTCGTAGGTTTTCTGGATTTTCTTTTCACTCATTTCAATCCTGCTTTTTTTATGTTAAATATAAATTGGAATATCAATATATTGTATAGTTTTATCCGTATGACAAAACGAAACGAAAGGCTCACTATAGCGCTCTTTTGCGCCTTGACATAGCAATTTCTTTACCCTAGTTTATTTATGGCAAAACCGTTTATTCAGTATAGAATCCTTTCACATTGTAAACCGCAAGGAGCAACATGGAAATTGAGCAGAAAAAGGCAATCGTATCAGTCCGTGATACTATTGATTCAATTGACAATAAGATACTGTCGCTGCTCAAGGAACGACTCTCCTGCGCGAAAGAAATCGGTCGCCTCAAGGACGGGGAAAAACGGGCGAAATGGGATCCACTCCGTGAACGGCAAATCTATGACAGACTTTTAAAAGACAACAATGAGATATTCCCTCCGGATGCCCTCAAATCAATATTCCATGAAATAATTACCACCTGCAGACTGTCCCAAAAAAAAGCTGAGGTTGCTTTTCTTGGACCTGAAGCAACTTTCAGCCATCTTGCCGGAGTGAAGTATTTTGGACATTCCGCCGATTACAAGGCAATGGAGACCATTGATGATGTTTTTGCAGAGGTAGAAAAAGGTAGAACCAGATACGGCATTGTTCCGGTTGAAAACTCTATAGAGGGTGCGGTCTTTTCAACACTCGACTGTTTTATGAAATACCGCGTTCAGATTTGTGGAGAATTACAACTTGAAATCAGTCACAACCTGGTCTGCAGATCTGGGAATTTGGAAGATATACAGACTGTCGCTTCTCACTCTCAGCCACTAGCCCAATGCAGAGAATGGTTAAGAAAGCATCTTCCTTCAACACCGACCCTGCCCGTCTTCTCCACTGGAGCTGCAGCGCAGATGGCCGCCAATAATCCGAATATCGGTGCGATAGCATCGTCACTTGCCATCAAAACCTACGAGTTGCAGGTTGTTGTTCAGGGAATTGAAGATTACAGAGGTAACACAACAAGGTTTTTAGTGATTGGCAAAAAATCCCCATCGAGGAGCGGACGGGATCGAACATCACTTTTAATAGGTCTTATGGATCGACCGGGATCCTTGAATGACGTCCTCTCAGCACTCTCCAAGGAGGATATTAATTTGGCAAAGATAGAGTCCAGACCAATCAAAGGCAAACAATGGAAATATCTTTTCTTTTTAGATATGCTCGGTCATATGGAAGATGAAAAAATTCGACGGGGCTGCGAGATTCTCAAATCGACGTGTTCGTATTTTGAATGTCTCGGCTCATACCCTCAAGGTGACTCTTCAACCGCCGATTCGTGACATCTTACCGCCACAGGATGGACGGCCGTCTTCAGCAAGATCATTTTGCAGGGTATGTCCTTGCGGTTTATCGAGTATCGTTCTCCTGATGCTCTCGATGATCTCCGGATCGGATGCTCCGCCCCTGAGCAGCCATTTCAGATCGGTTTCTTTATCGTTTAGCAGGCAGGAACGCAGCTTTCCTTCGGACGTAAGCCTCAGCCTGTTGCATTGATCACAAAAATGGTGACTTATCGGACTGATGAATCCAACGGCCCCCTTTTTATTGTCATGAGATAACAGATCAAACATTCTGGCCGGTCCCTCTCCGTGCTCTTTATGGAAAGGGGTGAGAACTCCAAGTTCGGAGATGATGTTTTTTATATCTTCCGCACGGATAAACTGTTCTTTCTGCCAGCTGTTCTTTTCACCGACTGGCATAAATTCAATAAATCTTACCTGAAAGGGCTCATTAAGTGCCAACTGGCCAAAGTCACTGAACTCATCGTCATTAATCCCCCTCATGGCCACTACATTTAGTTTGACTTTAAAGCCGAGTCTTTTTGCCTCCAAAAGACCTTCCCAAACCTTATTGAAATGATCTTTCCCGGTTATTTTTTTGAATTTCTTGGGTTGTAGCGTATCAAGTGAGACATTGATATGTCGTATGCCGCCGGCATAGAGTTTTTCTGCGTATTCTGCCAGCAGCACACCATTTGTCGTTAACCGCACCTGCTCTAGACCATCGAGTAAGGAGAGTTGATGAATAAAATCCAGTATCCCCCGGCGGACGAGTGGTTCACCACCGGTCAAGCGCAACTTGTTCATACCAATTGATACAGCAAGGCGGACGATTCGTAACAACTCCTCGTAACTGAGCAGGTCTGAATGGGTGAGAAATTTGCCTGTTTTGACCTTTGAATCACCGTCATGGCTTTCCTCAGGCATACAGTATATGCAGCGGAGATTACAGCGATCAGTTAAAGAGAGTCTCAGATAGGAGATTGTTCTGGAAAACTGATCGACAAGAGGAGAATTTGTTTGTATTTTTTTTGACACGGTATACTGTTTACTGCATTATTAATAATTTGGAGAAGCTGCTGTTTGCCAACCGCTTCCGCTTAGCTGACCGATTCTTACTCTGAATAACAGTATTAACACAATCAAAATTACACTCAACCAGAAAAGAATCCCCCCGCATGTTTATTTTAGGTATAGAGAGTTCCTGCGATGATACTGCCGCCGCAGTTCTGGAAGACAACAACATCCTTTCCAATGTTCTCACCAGCCAGGATAGCATCCACACGAAATTTGGGGGGGTTGTGCCGGAGCTGGCATCAAGAAAACATCTCCAGGCGATCCATCCTATTGTAGAAAGAGCGCTTGCAAATGCTGAAGTTACCCTCTCGGATATACAGCTTATAGCAGCAACCCGTGGGCCAGGTCTTATAGGCTCTCTTCTTGTCGGCTACTCATACTCTAAAGCACTTTCCTATGTACGCAACATTCCGCTTGTAGGGGTAGATCATATGGCCGGCCATATTTTGTCAGTTTTTCTTGACCGAACGAAACCACCTTTTCCGTATATCGCTCTCATCGTCTCAGGAGGCACATCCTCTATTTTTCTTGCCAGAAGCTTTACAGATTTTGAACTGCTTGGAAGAACACGCGATGATGCCGCCGGCGAAGCATTTGACAAGGTCGCCAAGCTTCTCGGACTCTCATATCCAGGGGGTCCACAGGTTGCCGAAAAAGCTAAAACCGGCAACCCATTCTATGTCAAATTCCCTCGAGCATGGCTCAATGACAACTCCCTTGATTTCAGTTTCAGCGGAGTGAAGACTGCAGTGTTAAATCATGTGAACCAACAACAACAGAAAGGTTGTGAGCCCTGTATTGCTGATATCTGCGCATCGTTTCAGGAAGCCGTTGTAGATGTGCTCGTTGAAAAAAGCGTTACTGCAGCCAAGCAACACGGTATTAACACAGTTGTGATTGGCGGCGGTGTTTCAGCCAACGCGAGGCTTCGTGAAGTATTTCAAAGACGATGCGACGCAGAAGGACTCTCTTGCTATGCCCCCCAGCCAATGTACTGCACAGATAATGCAGCAATGATTGCACTGGCTGGATACCATATATTCAACAATTCCGGCCCAATTTCACTTGATAAGGATGTCTATTCCCGCTCCCGACTGGGCTGAGATTTTTATTCATGAACTTATGGCGTTATATCAAATATTACTACATTAAATTCAAACGATTACAAGGAAGCCCTCATGCGCTTGCCGGTGGGACGGCAATAGGTGTTTTTATTGGTCTCACTCCAACAATGCCTTTTCACACCATTCTGATCATCTTTCTCTCAATCTTGACAAGAACGTCGGCACTTGCCGGAATAATAGTGAGTTGGATAGTCTGCAACCCTCTAACCTATCTGCCGATCTACTATTTTTCAGTAGTCGTCGGTAATCATCTGACCCCCTACGAACTGAATCTGGGCAATGTTCGAATTGCCATGGAACAAGCCTTAGCTGGTGATGGGATTCAAAATTCTTTAACAGTTCTAGTTGCATCAGGATACGAGGCCCTGGTCGTGATGGCTGTCGGAGGTTTCTCCCTTGCTCTTCCTTTTGCAGTGGCAAGCTACTATCCCGCCTTTTATTTTTTTATGCAAATCAAGAAAAAGAGAATCAAAAAACATGTGCTTGATTGACAATTTTTATGAGATAGAATCCAAGGAAATAATACCATGACTAAATACGGACAGACATTCGATACCCTAAAGAATAACCAGCTGGCACCGAAGAAACGATTTGGCCAGAATTTTCTCGTCCATAAATCGACAGCTGAAGCTATAGTTCGCGCCGGACAAGTCAGTAATACTGATATCATTCTGGAGGTAGGCGTTGGGCTCGGAGCTCTGACTGTCCCTCTTGCAGCAACGGCGAAACATGTCTTCGGATATGAAATAGACAGTGGAATCATTCGTCTCCATAAAGAGGAAGGAGATTTGCCAGACAATGTCACTCTTGTTCATCAGGACATCCTCGACGCTGATTTTCAAGAAATCGCCAATAAATGCGGTGGAAGGTTAAAGATACTGGCCAACCTTCCCTATTCGATCTCTAATCCTTTTATTTTTAAGCTTATCGAAAATGCTTCTCTCATAGATTCTGCCACAATCATGTTACAAAAAGAGGTCGCGGACAGGCTGATGGCAACTCCCTGTACCAAGGATTATGGCGTTCCGACAGTGCTCCTCGCCAGCTGTGCTACGGTTCAGAAACTTATGACTCTCAAACCTGGGGAATTTCACCCTAGACCAAAGATCGATTCGGTCGTCGTCAGAATCAGTTTTAAATACGCAACGAGTGGAGAGACTGAACTTCCAAGATATGACTACGCCTTGTTTCGACAGATAGTCAGGACGACATTCAACCAGCGAAGAAAAACTATTCTCAACACTCTCAGCGGAGCTGCTTTTTTTGCCGATTCAATGAAAAATGATAAAGCCATTAATAAAAAAATCACACTGCAATCCATCGAACAAGCAAACCTAAAACCAAACGCTCGACCTGAAACGCTGACGGTTACTGATTTTATAAATCTTTCTATTCAGGTCTCATGCAACAAGGCAAAAGCCTTACATTCCAATTAATTTTTTTTGATTTATTATCCCATTAACATAACTGCGAAACGTCATCGTTTTGATAACTAAAACGAGCGGAAAAGCACACGATTACTGAGCTTCTTAAATATGGGCTGCTCAAATAGTCCCTGCTAATGCACTATCAGATGATGGTAATCAGTCGTCTGTCGAACATATTGTCTACAGTTGACAGCAAGCCTATCGCCATATGACGCAAAAAAAGATCAGACCAGGAACAACTACTTTATATGATTACCGATAATATCCTTTATCATGTATGGGATGCTCACAACTTTTCTGTTGATCTGGGTCATCACGAAGAATACAGCCCCTACCTCCCCCATGTCTTCGAATTGCTTAAAACCACAACCGATGGAGATGAACTGTATGATGATCTGGTATTCATCGAAGAAACTAAATCAGGCGGGTTTAAAGACGACACACTTATCGGAAGGCGTGCCGGAAGAGTGGTGGATCTCTTGCTTGAGTATCGAGATAGAGTGTTTAAAGATTGTGAAACACTGTTGACTTAAATTTGGAGGGCAGTCAGAAAACTTCTTTACAAAACACCTTCCCTTTATAACCCTTATTTCAAATCATAATCAGCCGGCACAGACGGCACCATCTCTATATATAAACATAATTTTACAATCTCCATTAATGGAACATTAAATATCTCCACGAAATTCTTTCTAAAAAAACAGAAAAGAGTTTTTCAAAGTATTAAATTCGGGTTTAATTATTGTTCCATTAGGCTTATATTCAACAGAACAAGCTGGCCGACGTTTCGGATTGTTGTGCAGCAACGAGAGATCAAAACAGTTTATTTTATAGGCATATACACAATGGTAAGAGAATCAAAACATATTGTCACTACACCGGCCATTCCCCTTGTACATGTGCCGTCTCACCCACAATGGCCTCTACTTTCCAATTCTGAAAAGTCACTCTTGATACAACGGATCAAAAGATTGCTTAAGGAACAGAACGCCGTTCTCGTCGCACATTACTATACCGATGGTGCTTTACAGGATCTTGCCGAAGAAACCGGTGGATGTGTTGCAGATAGCCTTGAAATGGCACGATTCGGAACTGCGCATCCTGCCCAGACTCTTGTCGTTGCCGGGGTGCGGTTCATGGGCGAGACCTCAAAGATTCTTAATACGGAAAAAAGGGTCCTTATGCCGGACCTCGCAGCAACCTGCTCTCTCGATGAGGGCTGTCCATATGAAACGTTTGCAGCATTTTGTGATCAACATCCGGACCACACTGTAGTCGTTTACGCGAATACCAGTGCCCAGGTAAAAGCCAGATCAGACTGGGTGGTAACATCGGGGATAGCTCTGCCCATTATTCGACATCTTTTCGAAAAAGGCGAAAAAATACTCTGGGCACCTGACAAACACCTGGGTAGCTATGTGCAAAAAATGACCGGGGCCGACATGATTTTCTGGCCTGGCTCCTGTGTTGTTCACGAAGAGTTCCGGTCGATTGCCCTTGAGCGTTTACGAAGGCTTCATCCTGAAGCTGCGGTTCTTGTCCACCCCGAATCGCCGGAAGCAGTTATTGAACAAGCTGATATAGTCGGGTCCACAACTGTACTCATTAATGCAGTGAGCACCCTGCCAAATAAAGAATTTATCGTCGCAACAGATATCGGCATTTTTAACAAAATGCGTCAGCTTGCTCCGAGTAAAACATTTCTTGAGGCACCCACTGTTGGGGAAGGTGCAACCTGTCAGAGCTGTGCCAGCTGCCCCTGGATGGGAATGAATTCATTGCAAAACCTGGCAGAAGTCCTCGAAACAGGTAAAAATGAGATTCACGTATCTCTCAAGATTGCGACAAAGGCCCGGATACCTATTCAGAGAATGCTGGACTTTGCGGCAGATATGAAAAACAAGTAATGTACTCGGAGTGTTTTTGTTACACTCCTCTGGGAATTGAACCCAATCATGGCTATTTCTCTTCTGGCCGACTTGTCGGAACAGTTTTTTCCCCCAGCAACCATTCTAGATAATGGTCCTGCATACCCTGCCAGCTAAACCTTTCAGTCATCTCTCTGGCGGCTTCCGGAGTCAAACGACACAGCTTTTTTACTACCGACTCAAGGCGCTCTGGAAACGAATCTTCACTATAGAGAAATCTCTTATCAAAGAGTTCCGGGTACGATAAACGGTTCGGTAAAACAGGCACACACCCTGCTCGCACCGCTTCAATTATTGAAATCCCATAGAATTCATGATGTGAGGTCGAAACAACAATATCCCCCTTACAAAGTAATTCGATATATTGTTGATATGATGGTACGAAGCCATAGTGTATGATTTTATCTTTAAATTTCGTCTTGGCATTGGCAAAACAAGCAGGACTGCCCTTAAACGACTGCCCAAGAACAATTAATCGAAAATCGACACCGCGCTGTTGGAGGACGTCCAGCGCTAAAAAAAAACTTTCCGGATTTTTATCATGCTCCCAGCGGTGATTCCAGACGATAACAGGTACCTCTATTGATTTTTTCTTGTTCAATCTGTCGATCTCAGCAAATTCAATTCCCGGAAAAATTATTCGGCTCTTGTCGGACAACTTCTTTATAATTCCGGGGAACTTCATTCCTGATGCTGCCCTCATACCGTTGCGGCAGCCGGCAAGAAAAGTGTGCCGGTTATACAACGAATTGAAAGCTATAGCATCAGAAGCAAGGGCAGAGTGAAAGTTAATATTAGTAAACTGATAAATAACCGGATCATCAATCCGTTGAGGGTAGGCGAACTGATTTTCATGAAAATAAGTGAGCATCCTTGTATTTTGGTTCCACCCATCCAGGCTGCAAAGGAGAGCTCGAAGAACAGCCACATCAACAAAAGTTGAACATAAAACAGCATCAAACCGCCTGTCAGCGACAGGCAGTGTTCTTATCTGTTCAACAAACCAGATAGCCGAAAACTGCATTCTCATCTTCCATTTTCTAGCCGGAAGTGTAAAAAGCACATATTTCGCAGTCACATATTTTTGCAGTCCTTCCAGAAAATTTTTATGAGACCCTCCGTAATAAGGTTCGAGAATGAGGATTCGTTTCATGAATTCTTTTCCAATTCCTTTCTGAATATCTTTTCAAAGGGAACAACTTCCGCGAAACTGTACCCGCATTTATCCGGGAGCCGACCTCCTGCAAAAACCAGCGAACTTTCAGGAAATTTAGAACAAAGGGGCAATCTATTCTCATAATCAAGGCAGGATCCTTGTGGTGTGCGCCAGTTGCAACTAAAGAGGACAAATCCATACTGATCTTTTCCGATAACCTCAAATCTTTGATATTCAGGGTGTTTTTTAACAATTTCATAAAAAGTCTGCTCTGTACGGATCCATCCGTCGCTGCCTTCAAGACAGATATTTCCGCAGCAGGTTCCACAACTCCGGCAACTCCCGACAACCAGGATAGCTTTCCCACGTAATTTGAGTAAAAGAAACTTGAAGATACCGGCAAGGGAAAATGAACGTATCTCCCTGATAAACTGCAGACATCCCCTACGCCAAGTCTTTACAGCTTTTCCATTGAATCGCTTAGCCATTCGTTGTATCTCTATTTTTATGAAATAAAATCATTAGTCCATTATAACTCATTATTTTTTTGATATTTACATGATAAATCAAAGAGATATTTATTATATTTCCGGTAACACGACTATGCTTGCAAAAGATATGGGCAAAGCCCTGTTGAGCCGGTTACCGGACAACCACTTAAAAGAGGAAAGAATTCCTTTTGTCCGCAATGCGGTCGATGCCGCCAAGGCTCTTGAAAAAACCCAAAGCCAGTCCAAAGGTCGATATCCCATAATAATTTCCAGTCTGTTTGATGAGCAACAGAACGCCTTCTTTGATGGCACAGAACTGCACCTTTTCACTATTTGCGAGAAGTTACCTGCTAAAATACCAGATGATACAACGCCTGCCCACAGGGTCAATGCAATTCATTACACGATGGCCCATGACGACGGTACTGGAATAAAAGATTACGATGAGGCCGAGTTGATCATTGTCGGCGTATCCCGATCCGGCAGAACACCGGTTTCGGTTTTTATTACCGCTCAACATGGTATTAAAACGGCGAACCACCCTCGTGTAGAAAAAGATCTTAACAGCTGCCATCTGCCTGCCGCTGGTCGACGGAACAGACAAAAAGCGAGAGGCCGGTCCAATACATCCCGATGCCCTGTAAAAATTCAGAGAAAGACGCTTACCGGAAAGTCGATATGCCCAGCTTGCCACCTGCAAAAGAGAAATTATGCAGGCAAATCGAATGTACAACAAGTACCAGAGGTCCGTCGTTCAATCGAGCGGCAGCTCAATAGAAGAAACTGCAACGCTGGTAGTTCGAAAACTGAATACGTAGCCCTCATCCTGAAAAAATGAAAACTGTACTCCGTCGATTATCCTGGTCGATACTCATTTTACTTGCACTTACCCTGGGTCTCACACCTTTTGTTCCGCAACCGCATCTCGTGGAAAAACTGCTGATGTTGTCGCGAGGGGAATTGAAACAGATGGTTGATATTTTCGATCTGCTTTTGCATGCCAGCCCCTTTGTGCTTTTATTGTTAAAAGTTTTTTCCAGATTATTCTAACCCCCATAAGGATATCCCTAAGATACAACAAGGAGTTGTTGGTAATGAAAGAAAATCTGTGTCCATGCGGCACTGGCTTAAACTACACATCCTGCTGCCTGCCTGTTTTAAACGATCATCAGCAAGCGGCGACGGCAGAGATGCTGATGAGGTCAAGATATACGGCATTTGTGATGCAGAATGTCGAACATATACTATTGAGTTGGCATATACAGACACGTCCCAGGAATCTCAACTTCGATGACCACCCGGTCGTGTGGTTAGGCCTAAAAATTCGCAATTGCCGGGATGGACAGGCGAGGGACAGTACCGGAATTGTGGACTTCATCTCATATTATCTTGAAAACGGTCAACTCTGCACGCTAGAGGAAGAAAGCCAGTTTGTAAAGGAAGGCGATTTTTGGTTCTATCTACGAGGGGAATGCAAGGTAAAAAAAGAAAAAGTTGCCAGAAATACCACCTGTCCCTGTGGATCCGGACTGAAATTTAAGCGCTGCTGTTTATCAAAATAAATGTTGTGGCAGGCGTTACGCCACATCTTTTGAGATCGATCACATTCCTTTCCGGGCGCGATGAGCAAGACAACAATATTTATAAGGTTCAGCCAGAACCATTCCTTCCTGTTTTCTCACGGAGCAGCACCTCTATCCTGTCCCAGATAAGATCTGCAGTATGCATTTTACTGGTGTGGGGAAGAGATTCTGCGTCGGATCTCCCTATCAGTAACACCTGGTTATTTTCAACTTCAAAGCCGGTACTGTCAGCGCTGATATCATTTACCGCTATAAGATCAAGATTTTTTTTATGCAGCTTCTTCGTTCCTTCCTGTCTGAGGTTTCGGCTCTCCGCAGCAAAACCGACTAAGATTTGTCCGTCATGCTTTCTTTTGCCTAATTCCAAAAGAATATCCGGATTACGCTCAAGATTCAGCTGGGTGTCGATCTCTTCCTTTTTTACTTTATGGTCAAACATCGTACCGGGACGATAGTCTGCTACCGCAGCGGCCTTTATAATTATCGAACAACTTTGTGCCTCCTTGAGGACCGCGTTGTACATATCCATTGCCGTCTGCACCTTGACAAGGGTCACACCCGCTGGACCGGGTAACGGGCTGGGTCCACTGACCAGAATAACCTCCCCGCCTCGCCGAAAAGCGCTTCTGGCGAGTGCGTAGCCCATTTTGCCGGAAGAGCGATTACTTAAGAATCGTGCAGGATCAAGAGCCTCTCTCGTGGGGCCGGCGGTTATGAGTATGCGTCGTCCCTGTAAGGTTTGTGGGCAAAGGCTTTGGGCCAAAACTTCCTTCACCGCATCCCATTCAGGAAGGCGACCATACCCTTCTTCCTTACAGGCCATCATTCCACAGTCCGGATCAATAACGGTGTATCCAAATTCTTTCAATCTGCCAAGGTTCTGTTGCGTAGAAGGGTGTGCATACATTCGACTATTCATGGCGGGGCAAATCAATACCTTTGCCCTCGTTGCTAACACCGTCGTCGACAGGAGGTCGTCGGCGAACCCCCCTGCAAGTTTAGCAATGGTTTGAGCAGTTGCAGGTGCAATCAGCACAACATCCGCATCCCGTCCAAGACTGATGTGTGCCATTGTGTCTTCTTTGTCTGCGGAAAACATCTCGGTATAAACATCGTTTCCAGACAAGGCGGCAAAAGTAAGGGGTGCAATGAATTTTGTTGCAGAAGTTGTCATCACTACCGAAACTAACGCTTCTTCTTTGGCCAACTCACTTACCCAGCCAGCAACCTTAAAGGCTGCGATGGATCCTGTTACACCAATAATTATCTTTTTTCCTGCAAAAACTGTTTGCATTTTATTTCCCTGCTTCCAAAGAAAGGGCGTTTAAAAAAGATGATATTGAATTTGCAAGCAAAAAATATCAAATGATTCTCGCCCAAAGACTGAAAATACATTTATCCGCCGGAGCAATACACCAATTTTCTCATGACTGGTGCAACCACAACCTGCGCTGCGGATGCACAGACTTATCCAGATCAACAAAGACTAACCCATTAACTTTGTTAATATTTATTTCAACAATAGTATCTACCATACCCTTTTCCTACAGTAAACGTCAAACTGTCGAATTAATATAGTCACACTTACATTTATTGACACCGGGCAGAACATGAATAGTTTAATATCAAACTACATGGAGTTGAAAAATGACAAATAAACAAATTTTTCCCGCAGATCTCAGGAAAATGACAAAAGGTGAATACATCCTCTTGGATACACTCCCGGGTGATCATTTCAGAAAAATTCACATCCCAGATGCGCACAATGCCTGTGTCTATGAAGTATCGTTTTTGGATCAGGTCCAAGAGCTCGTTTTGGATAAGAACAAACAGCTGATTGTATATGGGTCGAGCAACCGATCCTATGATGCTGAAGTAGCAGCAGAAAAACTCCAACGTGCCGGGTATCCAAATGTCGCGGTACTGGCGGGAGGCCTCGAAGCATGGAGGGAATGTGATTTTTCACCGACGGGAGAGGCAATTGATGCGCCGGATGATCCTGAAACATTTATTACCTTGGCGGGCGGAATGTATCAGCTTGATCTCAGCAAAAGCATAGCTGAATGGGCCGGAAGAAACCAGAACAGCAAACATTTTGGAACCATCAGGTTTAGTAAAGGTTCTTTGGCTGTAACCAACGGGCTTATAAAAGGCGAGCTGGAGATAGACATGGAATCCATCGAAAACATCAACCTGAAAGGAGATGACCTGCAACCCGTTTTAATTTCTCATTTAACGTCCGATGATTTTTTCTTTGTAAGTAACTTCCCGAAAGCAAGCTATAAAATAACACAAGGGAGACTTACCGAAAAAGCCTATGCCACGGCAGTCAACTGTTTGATTCAAGGCGAATTAACCCTTCGAGGTGTAACCGCGGACCTTGGCTTCGAAGCAACCCTTAGTCATCCAGGTGAAAAAATAATGGGCCTGGAAGCACATTTTGATCTGGATCGTACCCGTTGGGGTATAAACTACGGGTCTGTCCGGTATTTCGAGCACCTCGGGATGCATACGGTTTTTGACGCAATCAGCATTGAACTGCGCTGTTTTTTTACCAGACAATAGCTCCTAAACTTGCTATTTTCGCCTGTTTGTTGAAGCAGTAATGTTTTTCCTAATCCCTAACATCATTAATTTCCCACCTCTCATACAGTCTATTTCGGTACTCATTTGAGAAAACTGAAGAGTTGCCACTGACCCTACTTTTCCAGGTTGTATGCTACTTGTTGAATTACGCACAAAAAGTTCGTATCATAGGGAGCTGAATCGCCATACACCAATCGAGCCCTTATAGGAGTTACTAATGAAAATTCTCGGAATTTCAGGAAGTCCGCGGAAAAAAGACAATTCTGCTGTGTATAAACTTGTGCAAACTGTTCTTGAAGCAACAGAGATCGATTACGAACTGGTTTCCCTGCGCGGTAAATCAATTTCAGGCTGTATTGCATGCCTTGGCTGTGTCAAAGATAATATTTGCGTTGTGGACGACGACCTTGCCGCCCTTCGTGAAAAGATTGTCGAGGCTGATGCATTTGTCATAGGGGCACCAAATTATTACTCGACGCTCAATGCCGCCACCCATGCCTTTTTAGAGCGCTGGTTTCAATTTCGGCATCAGACTGGAAACACCCTCTGGGGAAAACTCGCTGTAACTGTAGGTGCAGGAGGAACCAGCGGCGGATTTCCGGCTGATGATCTGGAAAAATTCATGTTATATAATTTTATTGAGACTGTAGCAAAAGTTGAGGGCCAGGGAGCCGCCTCTTGCTACTCATGCGGTCATGGTGAGACATGTCAAGTAGGAATTCCAAGCATGATCCACGGTGCCGGCGTTAAAATCACTGAAGACATGATTCCTAATGTAACAAAGCAGCCAGAGGTCATGGCTGCAGCAGCTGAAGCAGGGAAACTACTCGCCGAAAGGTTGAATCATGGACACGATAGAATGGCTGTCACCCAAAAAATGCAGGAAAAAATGATGTCCATGTTTGAATCAACAGCATAGATAGAGTGAGAACAAATTCGACGCAACTATTTATGTATACGTTTCAATTTTCTTCATTCACCTCAGTTCCATCGGGGTGAATGAAATCTGACACCTCTCAAGGCACGACATTCGAAATGAGGTTGATAGCATGCTCAATGAAAATGGAGTCATTACCTTCCTGTTTTCCTTTCTTTTTGTCGCTCTCATTCACGCCCTGCTCGCCAGTTTTACGACGATTTATTACAAAAAAAAACCATTGGGCCATCTCTCCCATAGCCAATTACGTATAAAACAGGGAAACGCCACTTTCGAACATCGACTGAACGTATTTGCCCAATCGTTTGTCTTCTGTTTCGTTACGTTACGCTTTTATTTCATTTCATTGGTTCTCTGGCTCATAATAAGCGGGGGATATCATGTATCCACATTGACACTCAAATAATTATTTGTTTTTATTATACTTATCAGAGATGCCTTATTGATGATCAGATACATCTTCGCATAAAAAAGTATGTCTTATGAAAAACATCGAAATTACCGTGGTATCTGTGTAATGACAGCTACCCAATGTGGTGTATTATTGATCGAGATATTGACAAGCGGACGGTTTGCGACCGCCGGGTTGAGTTATGGCATAAAATCTTTTCCCTGTAGAATATCAAGGTAGAATTATCATGTTTTTTGCCTGTTTCTTATTCGGATCAAGCCTCTTGCCTGAATATCCCCGCAGCTCTCTTCGCCACTCACCGCCTTTCTTTATTAATTATCATTAAATCGCCCCCCCCTTTTTTTCAAGAAAGCGGTTCAGAAAAACAGGAGTCAATGATGATGATGACAAAGTTGAGCCATTTGGCTGAATTAAATCTGCCAAGCAACCAAACGAATTTATTGAAAACATCCCTCCTCTTTCTGGAAATTCCCTCATGTTGGAGGGATTTGTTTCTTATTTTCAAGCCTTTTCCGTCGTAAAATACCGTGCACCTCGCCTTCGGGGAGTGGTGGGTCGGTATGCATAACGACCAGATTCCCAGGATTCCCTTTTTCAAGAGAGGCACCTTCCTCATTCTCCAGGGAGACCACCCGAACCGGTATCAGATCCAGGCCATGTTTCATATATTCAATCTGTTCACCGGGAACCACCTGGTTACGAATCTCCACAAGAGGCGCATCACCAGACTCACGAACAACAGCGACCGGTTCAAAGCTTTGTTCAGCACGAGAGGAAGTATAGATCATTTCAGTACTGCCCGGTCGTTCATGGATAAAATTTTCTGTCGCTCCCCTGGTACCCGTCTTTTGGATTTCCTGCATAAAATATTCCGGCATCTTGATTGCGGCAGGGGTGCACCAGGCTTCAGCGGGCAGACCGGCAAGGTAATCGAGCGCGGCTCGGTATACCCGTACCACCCCACCGACATAAAAAATGGACTTCATGCGGCCTTCAATCTTCAGGGAATTAACGCCTGTTGCGACTAACTGAGGCAATATATCAAGGAGGCAAAGGTCTTTGGAATTGAATATATAGGTGCCCCGTTCGTCTTCCTCAACGGGGAAGAACTCTCCCGGACGCTTTTCTTCAAGAAGTCTGTAGCTAAATCGACACGGGTGTGAGCAACTACCCTGATTTGCATCTCTATCGGTCATGTAATTAGAGAGCATGCAACGACCCGAATAAGAAATACATAATGCACCATGAACAAACACCTCCAGTTCTCCGGAAACTTTCTCCCGAACTTCTTTTATTTCCTGTAGGGACAACTCTCGTGCCAGATTAAGCCGCCCTGCACCCTGGGTAAGCCAGAACGCAGCAGAAGCATGATTTGTTACGTTTGCCTGGGTTGACAGGTGAATTGGCAGGGACGGAACAATTTGCCGTGCATAACTGAGGACACCTGGATCGGAAATGATTATCCCATCCACGTCAATTTTTTGCAAAGTTGTAAGATATTCTTCTAATCCGCAGAGATCTCTGTTGTGCGCAATTACATTGACAGTGACGTATACTTTTACATTGTGATCATGGGCAAATCGGACCCCTTGTCGCATCATATCATCATCAAAATTCCCGGCTTTTGCCCTGAGGCTGAGCCCTTTGCCACCCAGGTAGACTGCATCTGCACCATAGTGTATGGCCGTCACCAATTTTTCATAATTTCCGGCAGGTGCCAGCAGTTCCGGCAGTGAAGGGACGAGCCCTTTGCAGCTTTCATTTTTCTTCATGGTGGAGTATTGTATTCCTTCAGTTTTTATTGTTTACTTGGACAACTGTCTGAGCATTTCTTTTTTTATAAAAAGCTGAAACCACTTGACATAAGGATTGATAGAAAGAGCCGGTTTCAACTCCTTCTTTATACCCTTTTTAAAGCAAAGCCATAGAAATTATTTTCTTTTTTCTAATGCAAGAAAACAACTTCGGGACCGGCATTATTCGGTTTCTCATGGCTATTACAATTCAGGCTTAATCAACAACAACTTTTGAAAGAACAACAAATTGGCATAGCTTTGAGCGGTGGCGTCGACTCAACCGCATGCGCCCTTCTTCTCCGTGAGAACTATCACGTGAAGGGCTTTTTCATGCGGCTCGCCCAGCCAGATTTTGATGCCCAAAAGGCCAGGGTCGAGAACGTAGCGGAGAAGCTTGGTATTTCACTAGAGATAGTTGACCTGCAGAAGGCGTTTGAAGAAAAAGTACTGAACTATTTTTCCGGTAGCTATTTCCAAGGCCTTACTCCGAATCCTTGTGTTATTTGTAACAAGGAAATTAAGTTCGGTTTATTTCTGGAGGCCATTCTTGAGGCTGGAATGGATCTGGTGGCCACCGGCCATTATGCAAAAATTGAAAAACACGAAGATACCTATCATCTGTACTGCGGGGACGATGCTAAAAAAGATCAATCCTATTTTCTTTCTCGACTTACGCAACAGCAGCTGGCGCGGGTGATTTTTCCCCTCGGTGGCAAGACTAAGGATGCTACCTATCGGTATGTTGAAGATCACGGCTTTAATGATTTTCATGGTCTGGAAAGTCAGGATGTCTGTTTTCTTGATAATTATCAAATCGGGAGTTATCTGGAAAGCCGTACAACTGATAAAAACATTACAGGGGCCATTGTCTCCACCTCAGGTAAAATTCTCGGCCGCCATAAAGGACTGTTCCGTTATACTATCGGTCAGCGTAAGGGGCTGGGAATCTCAAGCGAAAGCCCGCTCTATGTTGTTGGCTTGGATGCCAATGAAAACCGGGTGATTGTCGGCAGAAACGAAGAGTTATTTAGAAAACAGATCCGGGTTGAAAAGCTCCACTGGCTTTCCAATACATCACCTGATACAACAATGAACTATAATGTCCGGATACGCTATAGCCACCGTGGCTCCATCGCCCGGCTCGTTTTAAACGATAACAGTTGCGGGGACATTATCTTTCAGGAACCGCAGCGGGCTGTCACTCCTGGTCAATTTGCCGTAGTATACCAGGGTAATGAGCTTCTTGGCTCCGGTATCATCCTATAAAAAGAACGTAAAAAATGAAAAATGTGTTTATTACGACCCTTGGTTGTAAGGTAAACCAATACGAATCGGCAGCCTTTAAGACCGCCCTGGGAGATAACGGACTGACTATTGTCAAAGGACCCGAAAACGCTGATCTGATAATTATCAATACGTGTGCCGTCACTGCCGGTGCGGGAGCACAATCACGTCAGACTATTCGCCAGGCGCTCAAGAAGAACCCAACGGCCGACATTATTATTACAGGTTGCTATGCAGAGATTGCCGCAAATGAAATTTCTGCAGACAAAGAACTTCAGGGCAGAGGCTATTCGCTCATAGGTAACAGCAAAAAAGATGCACTCGTGTCCCATGCGCTCGGCAAGGGGCAAGGCGTGCAGGATATACTTATGGGGGCTATAGGAGACGCCAGAGAAATATGCCGCCTGCCAGTCAGACGTTTTGGTGAACGCAGCAGAGCATATCTGCGCGTGCAGGATGGCTGCGAAAGTTACTGTACTTACTGTATCGTCCCATACACACGGGGGCCCAGCAGAAGCCTGCCGATGGATGAAGTCATTGAACAGGCAAGGGTTTTCACCGAGCAAGGACATAGGGAAATTGTTCTAACCGGCATTCATCTCGGTTATTACGGAAAAGATCTGGATAAACATTGCGATCTGGTCACGCTTCTCGACAAACTGACCGTTGCAACGCCTCAGACATCGTACCGAATCAGTTCTCTGGAACCTCTTGAAATAAGCGATACACTGCTAAGCCTTATGCAGCAGCGCTCGAATATCCAACCACATTTCCACATTCCTCTGCAAAGCGGGCATGACGAAATTCTTGCCAGAATGAACCGCCGATACACCGTTGAACAGTTTCGTGATGTTATCACTCTCTGTCATGAACGCTTACCAGACGCTGCTATCGGCATTGATATTCTTGCTGGTTTTCCTGGCGAAACCGACGAACATTTTTCAGAGGCTCTTCATTTTTTACGTTCCCTGGATTTTACCTATTTACACGTTTTTCCCTATTCCATCCGTCCGGGAACTGTGGCTGCTGGTTTTAATAACCAGGTTCTGAAAAAAATAAAAGAGACGCGGGTTGCAGCATTACGTGATCTCAGCGACCAAAAGAGATCACAGTTTTATCAAAGGCAGCTTGGTCGCATCCGACCTGTTCTTGTCGAAGGTCAAAGAGATAACGAAGGTTTATTGAAGGGATTCACCGATAATTATGTTGCGATTCGATTTGATGGTCCAGACAGATTATTAAACAGCATCACAGCTGTCAAACTCATGTCACGCAAAGACAGCCATGTGGTGGGAGAAAGAGTGAAGAACCATGAAAATTGAGATAATTGCCATAGGCGACGAACTCACTTCCGGAAGAATTCTCAATACGACAAGCAGTTTTGCTGCCAGAAACCTGTTCGAGGCTGGCTATGAAATATACGCAATGAACACCATAGGAGATAGTCCTATTCTCATTGGCGAAGCATTGAAGCAGGCACTTAACCGGGTAGACGCTATCCTTGTCACAGGCGGTCTTGGAACCACCGACGATGATCTTACCAATGAAGCGGTTTCGAAAGCCCTTAATCGTCCGACCATGCCAAATCTCGAAATCCTCGCTAATATTCGAACCCACCTGGATGAGATAACCTCTTCTCCAGTGAGCAGATTAGAGAAACTTGCCTGGTTGCCATCCGGAGCGGAGGCATTGAATCCCGGATCCAGAATGGCCGGATACCAACTCATACATGATGACAAACCTATCTTTTTTCTCCCTGGCATTCCGAGCCAGATGCAGCAACTGCTTGTTGAAGAAGTACTCCCTAAGCTTTCGACGTGGGATAAAGATCATCGTTTGACAACCTACCAGAGAACTTTCCGGATATTTAATCTTCCGGAAACAGAGGTGAATCGCCGTATTGCAACTCTCGATCTCATACCGGACGTCCTTATCGGTTATTATCCAGTGTTTCCTGAAGTACATCTTTGTCTCACAGTGAGAGACAAAAAGACATACAATGCCAAGCGCTTATTCAAGTCTTCCTGTAAAGCAATCAATACGGTTCTTGGAGATTCAATTTACGGGTATGACAGAGACAGCATGGAACGGGTTGTCGGTAAACTGCTTACAGATAACAATCTCAAACTTGCCGTTGCAGAATCCTGTACCGGTGGAACGATCTGTCGGAAAATAACTAATACGCCAGGCAGCTCCACATATCTTCTCGGTGGTGTTGTCTCCTATGCAAATTCTCTCAAAACGATTTATCTTGACGTTTCGTCCAACGTTATTGAAACACAAGGTGCCGTGAGTCGTGAAGTTGCCGAAGCTATGGCTGTTGGTGTACGGGAAAAAAGCGGGGCTGATATCGGCCTTGCAGTAACCGGTATAGCCGGACCTGACGGTGGCAGCGCCGAGAAACCTGTAGGTACAGTTTATATTGCCATAGCAACTGCCGAGGAAAACTGGGTCACCAAATTTCACTTTCACGGAGATCGTAACCAGATCAGGGAAATCGCAGCACAGAGCAGTCTTGATCTGGTACGAAAATATTTGTTGCAGATGGTTGAATAAACAGGCACTTGGTACAGCTTCATTTTTTTAATTTCTAATTTTAGCAGTTTCATAAAAACATATGTTTTCAGAAGGATAGATCAATAACTTCATATACCAGGCGCGCAGAATTTTTATTTTTTCAGTGTACAAAAGTACGTCGTAATCATAAAAATTCTGTTGCAATGAAAGAGATGGAAAGTTTTTACGACGCCATCAAATATTAAGATTTTTATTTATTATTCGTTGTATAGTAGATAATATCCTTTGTCGTTTTATATATTTCACTTTTTATCTGGAGAACAATATCATGGCAGTGAGTGCTAACAAAAATAAAGGCAGCAGCGTTGATAATGCTATAAGTCAAATTCAGAGACAGTTCGGTAAAGGC
Source organism: Desulforhopalus sp. (assembly GCA_049645925.1). Lineage (GTDB taxonomy): Bacteria > Desulfobacterota > Desulfobulbia > Desulfobulbales > Desulfocapsaceae > Desulforhopalus_A. The sequence goes on along the minus strand of JBARUU010000051.1, from coordinate 28,566 downwards.
TCCATCATGCGCCTTGGGTCCCAGGAAACGGAGAATATCCCCGTCGTACCAACAGGTGCACTAAGCCTCGACATAGCGTTAGGGGTCGGTGGAATACCTAAAGGAAGGGTTACAGAAATCTATGGACCGGAGTCGTCAGGAAAGACAACACTCGCTCTGCACGTTGTATCAGAAGCCCAAAAGGCCGGAGGAGCAGCTGCTTTCATTGATGCTGAGCACGCTCTCGATACGAGCTACGCAGAACGTTTGGGCGTGGATATCGACAATCTTCTTGTCTCCCAGCCCGATTTTGGGGAACAGGCACTGGAAATTGCAGAAATACTCATTCGGTCTGGTGGTATTGATGTTATAGTCATCGACTCTGTTGCTGCTCTTGTTCCCAAGGCTGAAATCGACGGAAATGTCGGTGATGCCCACGTTGGTCTGCAAGCGCGCCTTATGTCCCAGGCCATGAGAAAATTTACCGGTGTTCTCAGTCGCAGTAACACTATCCTTATCTTTATCAATCAGATAAGAATGAAGATTGGTGTGATGTTTGGTAACCCCGAGACAACAACCGGGGGCAACGCGTTGAAATTTTACTCTTCACTTCGACTGGATATCAGACGAATAGGCCAACTCAAGGATGGTCAGGATTTGATAGGTAATCGAACGAGAGTGAAAGTCGTTAAAAACAAATGTGCCCCACCTTTCAAAGAAGCAGAATTTGATATAGTGTACGGCGAAGGTATTTCCAAGATTGGTGATATGCTGGATCTTGCCGTCAACCTCGAGATAGTTGAAAAAAGTGGTTCCTGGTATTCGTATAAGGAAGAAAGAATAGGCCAGGGACGGGAAAATGCCAAGCGCTTTCTCGCCGATCAACCTGAAATGTGTCTTGACATCGAGAATAAAGTACGAATGGCCTATGGCATGGCACAAGCTGTTCCCCCTGCCAAAGCTGTGGCTTCTTCCGAGTAATATCTCGTCATTGCAATCTGGTTTCTGTTTGCTCAGCCTGAACCAGGTTGCAATAAGTGTATTTTAGGCCGCACTATCAGAACCGTTACAATCACTGGCACCTCCCTCTGTTGGTCCCTTTCCCTCGTTAATATAACTCTTGACTCTCCTGAACAAGGTAGGGTAATCCTTCAACTCAGCCTTTTACTTATTTATGACCATCTCCGAGGACCTAACATTGTCGCCAAAGAAACAGAACAAGTCAGATGGAACCTATGATGTCATCATTGTCGGTGGTGGTCCAGCTGGACTTTTTGCCTCTTACTACCTCGCGGAACATTCCAATCTCAAGGTTTTGGTTATTGAAAAAGGTAAAGCTTCACTCAAGCGAAAATGTCCTATAAAAGATGTTGGATGTATTAAATGCAGGCCGTGCAATATCCTCTGCGGCATTGGTGGCGCAGGGCTTTTTTCCGATGGAAAGCTTAATTTCATCCATAAACTCGGCAAAACCGACCTTACTCAGTTTATGGACATCTCCGCTGCTACCAGGCTGATTGACGAAACCGAATCTATCTTCAACCGCTTCAACATGGACGGCAAAGTTTTTCCAACCGATATGGAGAGAGCGCTTAATATCCGGAAGGAGGCCCGTAAACAAGGCATAGATCTTCTCATCATCAAACAAAAACACTTGGGAAGCGATAATCTTCCTGACCATATTTCACAAATGGCCGAGTACGTCGCTGACAAAGGAGTCCTCTTTCACCACTCAGAGGAGGCGAAAGAGCTTATTGTTAAAAACGGTACTGTTCAAGGAGTGAAATCCAACAGAGGGACCTACCGGGCGAAGAGTGTTATTCTTGCGCCTGGCCGCGTCGGGGCAGAGTGGGTTGCCAATGTGGCAAGAAATCACGGCATCGAAGTTTCCCAACGTGGAATTGAGGTTGGCGTTCGCGTTGAAGTCCATAATGAAATTATGCAGGATCTCTGTGAAACCATCTATGACCCTACTTTTTTCGTCCGCACTTCAAAATATGATGACCAAACTAGGACCTTCTGTACAAATTTTGGCGGATATGTCGCTTTAGAAAACTATCAAAATTTTGTCTGCGTCAATGGCCATGCTTTTATGGATAAAAAGTCCAACAATACCAATTTTGCTTTTCTGTCCAAGGTCGTTCTGACCGATCCTGTTGAAGATAACCAGGCTTATGGTGAATCAATTGGTAAATTAGCAACCCTTATAGGCGGTGGAAAACCGATACTTCAACGATACGGAGATCTTAAGCGTGGCCGTAGATCGACATGGAACCGCGTAAAAAACAGCTATATTGATCCTACCATGAAAAGTGTGACCTGTGGCGATATTGCGATGGCCTTACCGGAGAGAATCCTGACTAACCTGATGGATGGCCTTGAACAACTCAATCAAGTCATTCCAGGCGTTGCCAATGACGAAACCCTGCTTTACGCACCAGAGATAAAATTTTTCGCAACTCAGATTGCAACCAACAATAACCTTGAGACAGCCATCAAGGGTCTCTTTGTAGCTGGCGACGGTCCCGGTGTTGCTGGTAATATTGTATCAGCTACGGCCACAGCGTTGATACCATGTAAGGAAATACTTAAGAGAAATAAACAGAAAAACCTTTGATATTTTTACCAAATATTATTGTTGACTCCTGCAAACCATTTGTTATAGTAGACTATTCTATAAGAATAGTTATCATTACCTGAACCATTAAAGAGAGGAATTTATAATGCAAAAGTGGGAATGTCCTTGTGGTTGGATTTATGACCCTGCAATTGGCGATGAAGATAATGGAGTGGCTCCCGGCACAGCGTGGGAGGATGTTCCGGAGGATTGGGTCTGTCCTTTATGTGGAGCTGAAAAAGAATCTTTCTGGAAGGTAGACTGATTTTTCATTAAAGCTGCAGTGTATTGTTTGTGATATGTTGCAGCTAATTTTTTCCTCATACAGTTATGCTCACCTAATATGTTTTGCGCACCTGAACTTCAACTAATTATTCATGGAGAAATATTATGAGTCTTCTTGTTACCCAACCGGCACCTGAATTTACAGCAACTGCAGTCATGCCTGACAACTCATTTAAAGATGATTTCAGTCTTTCCAGTTTTCGCGGAAAATATGTGCTGCTTTTTTTCTATCCTCTCAATTTCACTTTTGTCTGTCCGTCGGAGATTCTAGCCTTCAACAAGGCAGTGAAAGAATTTGAAAACAGCAACTGTCAGCTCATTGGTGTGTCGATTGATTCAGCATTCTCGCATCTTGCCTGGAAAAACACAAAAGTAAATGACGGCGGCATTGGCAAGATCCAGTACCCTCTGGTTGCAGATCTCGATAAATCTATTTCCAAAGCTTATGAGGTACTCCTTGATCAAGGCATCGCTCTCAGAGGGCTCTTCCTGATTGACAGAGATGGAATTGTTCGCCACCAGGTAGTGAACGATCTTCCTTTGGGAAGAAACGTTAACGAAGCGTTACGTATCCTTCACGCTCTTCAATTTACCGAAAAGCATGGCGAAGTTTGTCCTGCAAACTGGAATAAAGGTGAAGACGCCATGAAGCCAACAGCTGAAGGTGTTGCAGAATACTTGACGGCTCACCATTAATTTTTTCAGCATCTCGAACTTTTTTCCATTTGGGGCAATACGAGCACTTTCGTAAAAGCATATCAGGGTAAAAAATGAGTTTTCTATCTTTACCCTGTCTTATTTTTTACCAAAGTAATGGACGGTATAGCTATCCCATACTATCGTACATCTGAGCGTTATAGCCGACATAAAAAACGTTGCCCAACTTTACGGTGGGTGCCCGAAGATTGCCCGTTCTACCGGTAATCTTTTTCAATACTTCATCTTTGTTGGCATCAGAGGGTTTGAATTCTACAATATTTTTACCGCTGGCGATAATAACCTTTTCAGCACCGGCGACAACCTCCCATGCTTTCTCACCGATAAAACTCTGGTTTTTCGTACTTACTTCTGTTTCGATTGAAACATTCTTTTCTTTAAAAACCGCCCCGGCTTTTTTACAGGAAACTCAACCGCTGCGCATATACCCCCAATCAATCTTCATAGTGACCTCCTATTTTGAACTGCCATTTCTTTTCTCCATCCCATCATCTCATCACTATTAATCGCCCAATGGCTAGAAACAGCATATGAAAAAAAAGAGCAAGGTTTAAAATTATAAAGAGAAACCGATAATTATTGTTTTTTCGAATAGAAAAATAATAAATAAAAACAGCAAGCAACAAGCAGCAATTCAAAACGATGAGCGTGCGAATAAAACTCCCCAAATAAGGTTGCAGGGTCAGAAATAAAAGCATGACTGCAACCAGTGCCCCTACCCAGGTGACGAGAATACGTTTCAGTTTGCTCTCAGAAAGAAGCCTCAAAAGGTTCGGTCTATTACTGCTTTCATAGTCTTCTTTAAACACGAGCATAATAAGACCAAAATGTGGTACCTGCCACAGAACAAACAGAACAACGAGCAGGGCTGCTGTATAGCTGCCCGCCTCCCCTCCACCGGCTAACCAACCGATATAAGGAGGTAAAGCCCCACAAAGAGCTCCTGGGATAATAGCCAGGACTGTTCTTTTTTTTAAAGGGGTATACACACCGTTGTAGAGGGCGAGGGCCAAAATACTCATGATAACAGGCATAAGTGATTTCGTTGCCCCAGCAAGTAGCAGTACCCCGATAAACATCAGTATTATCGACTGCATTGCAGCTTGTCGAACCGTTAGCAGACCTAGTACCACGGGTCTGTTTTTGGTCCGCTCCATCTCGCCATCGAGACGATATTCCTGCATACTGTTCATCGAGGCAGCACCAGTCGCCAATACAAAAACCCCGATACCTGTCAACAAAGCCTTTAGTGCAATATGGGGATCGGCAAGAATATACCCAAAAAGAGCAGAGCAACCGATAAGAAGACAAAGCGGCACTTTCGCAATCTCAACCCTGCGAATCATACCGGATCACAAGTTCCTAATAAAGATACTAAGTATCTCTCGTTTATAAGATCGGTCATTTACTCTTCTAGCCATTCCTCGAAATCTGCCTCGGGAACAATTTTCAAGGTAGCGACCATCGCGGAGTGGTCTACACCACAATATTCAGTGCATTCGATATCATATTCCCCGACAGTATCTGCATAAAACCATGCAAAAGTGGGCATTCCTCTTACAGCATCCACTTTGATCCGGAATGCCGGGAGGAAAAAGCTATGATTTACGTCGATGGAAGTGATGTTAAGTTTTACGGCTTTCCCCTGGGGAACGACAAGTTCATTCTCGGTTTCCTTGTCATTGTCATAAATAAAGAGCCACGAAAACTGCTGAGCTTCAACCAGCACTTCCATGGCGTCATCCGGTACCGTACGTAGTCCAAGATAGGAAGACCAGCCGACATAAAACATTGAAAGTGCAATGATTGTTGGGATAACAGTCCAGATGATTTCCAAAGTGTAATTATCGCGGATATCAGATGCAACAGGGTTCTTGCTGCGTCTGTATTTCACGACAAAGTATACCATCACGACAGTGATACCAAACAGCAAAAGAAAAGATACGCCGAGTATGTACCAAAATGCCTGATCTACGCCTTGTACCGGGGTCATAAAAGTCTCCACCTGTTATCTGTATGCCACATCCCAGAAGGTAAAACCGATTAAAATAATGAGAACAATTACCGTACTTATAAAAGAAATATTGATGACCCGCCCTTCATATTTCAAATGCATAAAAAAGAGCAGAACAAAAGTAACCTTCGTACAGGCAATTGTTAGAGCAATAGGGATATTGAAGAATCCCAGATCGACATAGGACACCCCAACAGTAACACCGGTCAGGACAAGTAAAATTGCCAGAACGATCCCAAGCTGAGCAAAACTGAGCACATGATGTTTTTCTTGATTATCCACGTTGGGTCTCCAAAACTGTTCGTTACCGTATTACAATACAAGATAAAAAAGTGGGAACACAAAAATCCAAATCAGATCGACAAGGTGCCAGTAGAGGCCGGAATTATCCAGCATTGAAATCCTGGAAGAAGTCACTTTGCCGGACAGCACCATAACCAGACTGATGGTAAGCAGCACCATACCTATGATGACATGGAGGCCATGCAAACCGGTGATGGTATAATAGAGACCAAAAAAAATATTCACTCCCGGTTCTCCAGAAACTAGAGTTTCCGAATTGGGGTAAATGTCGTGATGGATTTTTGCGCCCCATTCAAAATATTTGTTCACCAGAAAGACGAATCCACAGAAAATTGAAAACGCCAGAAAACCAACTGCCTGTTTTCTGGCGTTTCTTTGAATAGCTGTAATAGAGGCCGCCACCGTAAAACTGGATACAAGCAGAACGATGGTGTTTAGTGCCCCTATTACCCTGTTCAGTTCCCTGCCTCCTTCGGCAAAGAAATCTGGATACCTGTGTAAATATGCCGCATAGAGAACAAAAAGGCCGCCAAAAAGAATTATCTCCGAATAGAGAAACAGCCACATGCCAATTTTAATACCGGTTCTGTCAATTTCTGAACTCATAGAAATTTTCCTTATTTGCCGCTCTGTGGGAAACGTTCAGCTACCTTTGTAAAATCATACGGAAACCCATCAACCAATGGTTTTTCAACAAAATTATGCACTGGCGGGGGCGAAGGTACCGTCCATTCCAGGGTTGTCCCACCCCATGGATCTACTGGCGCCGGAACCTTTTGTCTAAAGCTCATCAGTAAATTACCAAACATTATCACCATACCGATGATGAGCAAATACCCCCCAAAACCGGCGAGAAAATTACCTGTCTCATACTGTGGCAGGTAATCATAATACCGTCTCGGCATCCCTTGTAATCCGAGGATAAACATAGGCATATAGTGAAAGAGAAACCCCACAACTGTTAACGAAATTGCGATGTACGCAGGTTTGAATTTATACATGATTCCAAACATTTTCGGCCACCAGAAATGAAGTGCTGCAAAGAAAGCAAATCCAGTTCCGCCAAACATGACAAAGTGAAAATGGGCAACAACAAATTGAGTGTCATGCACATGGATATTGGGACCGGCGGCACCAAGCACAAGGCCCGTCAGACCTCCTATACTAAAAAGATAGATAAACGCGAGTGACAAAAGAAGAGGCGGCGTCATCTCTATCGACCCTTTGTACATCGTTGACACCCACGAGAACACCTTCACTGCCGAGGGAATGGCAACAAGATAGGTAAGAAGAGAAAAAACGAAGACAGAGATGTCACTCATGCCACTGGTAAACATGTGATGTGCCCAGACAAGTGAACCGGCTACTGCAATAGCCATAGATGACCAGACAATAGCTTTATAACCGAAAATAGACTTCCTTGAAAAGACTGGAATTATCTCAGAGATCACTCCCATTCCAGGGATTATCATCACGTAAACAGCAGGATGGGAGTACATCCAGAATAAATGCTGATACAGTAAAGGATCTCCACCTTTATCCGGATCAAATAGTCCGATTGAAAGAAATCTTTCCAAAACGATCAGCACAAAGGTGATAGAAATAACAGGGGTGGCAAGGATCTGCACCCATGCTGTTGCATACAGCGACCAGGTAAAGAGTGGGATCTGCATCAATCCCATATTCTTATCACGCATACGGTGAAAGGTGGTCACAAAATTGAGACCGGTCAGCATCGATGACATACCAAGAATGAAAGCAGCAGTTACAGTTAATCCAACATTCCCATTATCCTGCACGCTGAAAGGCACGTAGAAGGTCCAACCGGTATCAGGAAAGCCGTCTCCAACAAAGAGAGAAACGATGGCGAAGAGTCCACCAATCATGAAAAGATACCAGCTAAAAAGATTTAAACGTGGGAAAAAAACATCATCGGTTCCGAGCTGTATCGGCAAAAAGAAATTTCCAAAGATAGCAGGAATACCAGGTATAACAAAGAGAAAGATCATTATTACCCCATGGAGGGTAAAAAATGCATTGTATGTCTCTGCATCCATAATGGTTCTTCCCTGGCTCATCAATTCCGTCCGGAGCGCGAGACCAAGGAACATGGCGACCACAAACCAAAAGAATATCGCACCAAGGTACATCAGACCGAGTCTTTTATGGTCGTGCGTGAGCAGCCAAGATTTTATTCCGGTGAGACCGGGTGGGGCCGATGTATGATAAAAAGATTGCGTTGCACTCATAATTACACCTTGTTAGTAAATGCTGCCATCGTTACGACCATCCAGAATCTTCGACCGTTTCCTTTTGAAGAAGATAAAAACGAACGCGATAACTATGCCAAAAAATAGCAGCACACCTATTTTTACTTGCTGAAATACCGACTTGTTTTTGTCCGGATCGTAATTGAAGCAGTATGCGAGCAATCGTTTCACAGAGAGTGAAGGACGCCCTTTTACCGCATCGGCCAGACCCATATCTATGTCTCCAGCAAGAAAAGAACCATAGACATACCGAATAATTTTCCCATCTTCCGCTATTGTCATCAGTGCGGCGGGGTGAATAAACGTTTCATCGTCTATCCTTTTAAACCTGAATCCGACAGCGTCGGTTGCGGCCTTTATTGCCTTTTCATCTCCGGTCAGAAAACGCCAGGCACTGGGGGGAAAACCCTTATCGACAATTTTCAGGTAATTGATTTTTGCCCGTGCTGCATCTTTATGGTTCTCCGCATCATTAAAACTGAGAGCAATGACTCGATACTCGCTCCCAGCCTCAAGGCTAAGACTATTGAGAGCAATAGCCAGGTTGGCGAGATTCTTGCTGCATATATTTGGGCAATAAAAATAAATAGGCAGGAAAATTGTCGGTCGATCAATAATTTCTGCTAAACGGATGGCTTTGCCTTCCTCATCCATAAACTCCAGGTCAAGAGGCAGATATTGCCCTGTTTTTTCCTCTATCCATAACTCGACATCATCATCTTTTGTTCCAGCGATAACCTGTTTACTCTGCTCTAAAAGCGACAATGTATTATTTCCATTGTTATCCGCCAGCAAAATACTGCTGATGCCTGTCACCATAAGCAACAGAACGCCTATGGTGACAATTTTACCAATTTTTCCCATCTGTAACACCAGACTACTTTATTTCTTCAGAAACCCCTGTGCTCAGGTTAACCTTGTGGGAGTTTCTATACCTGTGCTTTGACCTGAAACTGTCACGGCCAGCACCATAAGCCAAGAGAACAATAGTGTCGCCGTTCACATCAATTTTTTTATCGTTTTTATCGGCTGTTTCTAGAGGTATGGTGAACTCAATGATGGTGGTTCCATCTTCTTCAGTTCCGCCAACCAGAGTAACATCTGTGGTGCCGTCGAGTTTCGTGTCTGATTTATGCTTGTTTTCATCATACCCGTAGTCATCGACGACCTCGGCTACCCCGTTCTTCACATAACCGAGAATATAATTACCGCCCATCATTTCTTTAACAGGGTTAAAACCTACCCCGACCCAACCATCAGTCTTGGCTTCAAGTTTTACAGCAAGGGTCTCCCCATCAACTTTCCAGGCAAAAGAAATGTCTTTATCCTTCACCTCATGATCATATTCGGCAGCCTCGATATTTATAACAGTTGCGCAGAGTATCATACAGGTGCCGACTATCATCCTCTTAAGATTTCGTACTTTCATTTTTTCTCCTTATTTGGGCTGTTATTGGGCTCAGAAATCTTTCTACAGTCAATCCATCAGTTGTCTTTTCCGAGAACTCTTTTCCCTAATTTACATTCCGCTCATACTATTTTTGTTCATATTCAGAACAAAAGTAACTGGCGGTTACCTAATTCACATTACAGACGTTTAATCACTATTTACATAGCTGAACAGCTTAGCATACTCTTTTTTGTAATAAAACATTCTTCAGTTGATTGCGTCGTATTTGCAACTAGAAATGATTCTTTTTAACATTAAGCAACTAAATTAATTGCAGACCGTACGCTCTGTGATTACTTTAGCGCATTGAAGTAGCAATAACACAACCAGTTCGACCTTAGATCCTATTGAAATTGCTCAAATTATTTTCACTACAATGTGATACTTGACATGAGGATAGTAATGTCACTGGAACCAATTCATCATTTCAGGAGGAAAACGAATGGCAAAAATGTTGGGAGTATATAAGTGTGATATCTGTGGTAATATTGTTGAAGTTCTTACTGCAGGAGGCGCAGAACTGATGTGCTGCGGCCAGCAGATGAACATGCAGAGCGAAAATACAACCGATGCAGCGGTGGAGAAACATGTTCCTACACTTGAGAAACGTGACGGTGGCTGGCAGGTTAATATCGGCTCGGTGGATCATCCGATGACCGATGCCCATTTTATTGAATGGATAGAACTCTCCGCAGGAGATGCCGTTTACCGACAGTTCCTTAATCCAGCCGCAAAGCCATCCGCTTTCTTCCCAATCACAGATGATGCTGTCACTGCCCGAGCATATTGTAACCTGCATGGCCTCTGGAAGAAATAATCTGGAAAATCCAGCTGGCCGGATATGATGTCGGTCAGCTGGCTCTAACTCCCCTCCCTCTGTTATTTTTAACACACTCCCTGTTATCCCGCTCGACATCTTGACAATTCTGCACTTCCAGCATAGTTTAATATCAAACTAAATCTTTGTATTAAGCCACATAAGGAAGCAATGGCAACATTCAAAAGTAGCAAGAAGCATGTGTTGGCGTTGAATACATTCATAAAACTCGTTCGTTGCACAAACAGTGTCTGTAGTGACGTCCATAACCACTTCCTTGCGGAACTAACAGTCAGTCAATTCGGCATCCTGGAAGCTTTGTATCACCTGGGCCCCATGGCTCAAAAAGAGCTCGCAGGCAAGATACTGAAGTCACCGGGCAACATAACCACAATCATCAACAATCTTGAAAAAATTAACCTTGTTCATCGGAAGATAAACCAAAACGACAAGCGGTACTACATAATCCACCTGACAAACAAAGGCAGGTCGTTTATTGAACGAATATTCCCGACCCATGCTGATGTTATCTTAAATAGAATTTCGATACTGAGTGAAACCGAACAGCGTACCCTCGGAAAATTGTTAAAAAAACTCTCAACAACAGCGAAATGATAAACGAGCCGGCGGAGGGTGTTGAAATGCAGTCAACTACACATCGAATAGAAAAAGACAGCATGGGGGAGATCCAGGTTCCTGTTCATGCACTCTATGGAGCACAAACCCAGCGAGCCATTGAAAATTTCACGATATCGTCACAACCTCTGCCATGGTATTTTATTGAGGCGGTGTTGGTTATAAAAGCTGCGGCAGCAGAGGCTAACGTGGAGATCGGACTGCTTGCGGCCGATAAGGCAAAACTTATCAGTGGAGCTGTAGAGGAACTGCTGTCAACATGTCCTGCTGATCAATTTCCCATATCAATTTTCCAGACCGGTTCGGGAACCAGTACAAATATGAACGTCAACGAGGTCATCGTTGGGCTTGTGCGCAAGAATAATAATATCGACCTCTCACCAAACGATCACGTCAATCTTTGCCAAAGCAGCAATGATGTAATCCCCTCAGCAATTCAGTTATCCTCTGTGCAAAGCACAGTCAGGTTACTTATTCCTGCTCTCAAAGATCTGGCTTCAGTTATAAGAGCATTTGGCGCTGAGCATATAGATGTAATAAAAACAGCCCGGACCCATTTGATGGATGCGCTGCCGATAAAACTACAATCGGAGCTTGAAGGATGGGCCGTCCAACTTGACGAATGTGTAGAACGCATTGAATCAGCTCTCACAAGAATGAACCGCCTTCCACTTGGAGGTACTGCCGTCGGGAGTGGTGTCAATTGTCACATTGATTTTCCCGCCAAAGCAATAGCGCGTATTAACAGCAAAACCGGTCTCCTTTTCACACAAGCCCCTTCCTGTTACAAGGGACTCAGCAGTCTTGATACTGTTGTCGAATTCTCGGGCCACTTGAAAACCTGTGCAATTGCACTCAACAAAATTGCCAACGACCTTAGATGGATGAATTCCGGCCCGCTCACCGGACTCAGGGAAATACAATTACCTGCCCTACAGCCTGGATCAAGCATCATGCCTGCCAAGGTCAACCCGGTAATTCCGGAAGCAGTCTGCATGGCAACTGCTCAAGTCATTGGAAATGATACCACGATCAATCTGGCAGGAATGGGAGGAAGTTTTCAGCTCAACACCATGCTGCCTCTGGCAGCGACCAACATTCTTAACTCCATCGAATTATTGGCTGGCAGTGCCAGGGATCTTGGCCAGAAAGCTATACAAAACATGAAAGTGAATCGTCAGGTTTTTGAGAATGCCCTGGCCCTTAACCCTATTCTGGTCACATCGCTTAATCCGGTAATTGGCTATATGAAAGCCGCTGAAATAGGCAAAATTGCTCAAAAAGAAAATAGAACGGTTTTTGATGTAGCATTGGAGCAGACGGATATCCCCCGGGAGGAGCTGCAGCGGTTGCTTGATCCCAAAAATCTGGCAGAGGGCGGCAGCGAAAAATAATATAATATATGGCGACTAATGCACTAAAAATGCTGGTCAAACAAACTGCGCCACCCGTCTCCTTTGCCTAAGCTTCTGTAAAACCACCTTAAACACAGTTGTCAATACAGGTGGTTGCACTCTATTATGCCCTTCTGAGCCGTTTTATTGTCAATGCGGTGAGTTGCCTCAAATAATCAAAAGCTACCATGTAATTCATTTTAGATTCTCCGTAATCTCGATCACGAAATTCGATGGGGACTTCAGTAACTCTTATTTCTTGCCGATATTCGGCCAATAATGCCAACCCAATCTTAAAGCCCGGGACAGAATCAGACAACTCAGTCAACCGTTTGCGCTCCACTGCAAAATAACCGGCGAGTGGATCCTTTACTTTGCAGAAAAAACGTGCAGGAAAAGTTGCAATCATTGAAGAAATTCTCCGGGGGAGAGGCCAATCCGGCACTGTCCCCCCTTCCACATATCTGCTGCCGATCACCATATCATGTGTTCCAATGAGCAGAGGCCGGAGGAGTTCAGGAATAGCCTGTGGAGGATGACTGAGGTCGGCATCCATAACAAGAACAAACTTCGAATCTGTATAATTAGCTCCGGCAATAACCGCCCCAGCCAACCCCACATTGATTCCGTGCCGCAACAGACGAACCGGTTCCTTTTTTTGCCAACGAACCACGCGATCACACGTCTCATCTGTGGATGCAGAATCAACAAATAAAACATCGAAGTCAAGGTTGAAAGATCGTCTTATACTGAAGACTCTTTCAAGTAAAAGATCAATGTTCTCAGCTTCATTGAGAGTGGGTACAATAATGGTAACTTTTGACAACGCTAACTCCTCATCTTCAATACGGTTTCTTCTTCAAAATCTATCCTGGACCCTCATGACCTTGCTGCCCTACCTTATACTAAATTTATTTAAACACTTAGCCTTCTATTCTCTTTAATCCAAGGTCATGCATTGGTAACACAACCACCCCAAGTTCTTTGATCTTCTGGATCGATTCCCAAGCGGCAACCGCATCCAAATGCACCCCCGGACAAACGGCAGGACCATTTTCAGGAAAATTTTCGCGATTGCAGCAGAATCCAGTGATAACTGCAGCACCGATACCCGTCTCAACTCTTACGGAGAGACATCCGAGTGTATGTCCCGGTGAAAATATGACGGTAACACCGGGAACTATCTCCTGGCCGTCCTCGACAAAGGAAAACGTCGTCCCTTCGATAAAAAAATTATCGTAACGATGATCAAGAGGATGTGGCGAATTGCAAAAATCGATTTCATTTTTGTGAGTAAAAAACTGCGCCTTCTGAAAGAGACCGTTGTTGCCACAATGATCATCATGCAGATGGGTATTGATGACGATATCTATATCGTCTACAGTCAAATTTGCAATCGCCAGACAATCAACTATTGAGGCCGGTTTCAGGCCGGTTTCTTCCGTGAAACGTGCTGGAACGTACAATTCGTTCTCATCAAGTCCAGTATCGACTAAGATAGTATATTCGTCATCTTGTAACAAAAAAGCCCAAATTGGGAGCCATATGCTTTTGCCATAACCCTTCTGGTAAGTCATTATCCCCTGATCCGGGTTCCGAACTCCTGTTAGAAGTGGTGTTATTGAAAATGTCATGTCTTATCCTCCTGTTTTCATCATTCGACCAAGCCCAACTACTCTTTATTTCTTTCACCGGATTTTGCCTGACCAACCAAGCTCTGTCGCTCTATTTCATTCAATCCTTCTGACGCACAACTTTTTTCTACCAATTATTGAGCAATGTATCAAATGAATTGCTCAGGGTTAAGAGGTAAAGAGAATTCTTGTCACAAACAAAGGTGCATGGCAGAATATATTCACGATTTAGTTATTTTTACAGAATATAATTCTTGACACTGTGGTAAGAGAGAATATATTCATCCTTACCTGAGGAGGTAATACGTTGGACACTATTAGTCTCGAAATCTTAAACATACTTCAAGAGAAGGCCCGTATCCCAAACATCGAAGTTTCAAGGAAGGTAGGCCTTGCGCCGTCAGCGGTCCTTGAACGTATTCGTAAGATGGAAAAACAAGGGATCATAGATGGTTACGAAGTTCGCTTAAACCCTGAGCGATTCAACTGCACACAGGTCGCCTTTGTCCATATAAAAACCAACCCAGCCATGTGTGAGACAGTTGGAACCCAACTCTCCCTGATCCCTGAGATCCAGGAGGTCCATTTCGTGTCGGGCAGCGATTGCTACCTAGTAAAGATTCGAAGTGCCGACACGGCAACCCTCGGCCAACTTCTCATTGAAAAAATCACGACAATTGAAGGCGTGATATCCACCAGTACTGAAACAGTATTATCAACGGTCAAGGAAACCAGCCGGATACAACTCCCACACACTAAATAAGGATGCAGTCATATGCCAATGTCACAAGCCTACAAAGATCGCCTCTTTCCTGTATTGGACACAATTGCCAGTCATTATGGTACACCATTTCATATTTACGACGAAGCTGGAATAAAAGACACAGGTAACAGCCTGAAAGAAGCGTTTGCCGATATTAAAAGTTTCCGGGAATACTATGCCGTGAAGGCTCTACCCAATCCAAGGATTCTCGGCATCATGAAAGAAATGGGTTTTGGTTTTGATTGCAGCTCCATAGCAGAACTCCGTCTCAGCCGCCAGGTTGGAGGTCGAGGGGAAGAAATCATGTTTACCTCCAACAACACCAGCGAGTTGGAGTTTGTCGAAGCTGCCAAAGATGGTGGATGTATCCTCAATCTCGATGATCTTAACCTGCTCGCCAAGGTACCAAATATACCTGAATTAATTTGCTTCCGTTACAACCCTGGCTCTAAAAGAACCGGAAATGCCATCATAGGCACCCCATCTGAAGCCAAATACGGAGTGAGTGACGACCAAATTGTTGACGCATATCGCCAGGCAAAGTCAAAGGGTGTCAAAAAATTCGGCATTCACACCATGCTTGCCTCCAATGAGCTTAACTATGAATATATGGTGCAAACCAGTCGGATGCTCCTGGACCTGGTCGCAAAAATATCAGATGAACTCAAAATTACATTTGAGTTCATCAATATAGGCGGTGGCCTCGGCATTCCTTACGAACCTGGTGTCGCAGGATTAGATCTCACGGCTATGGGCAGGGAGATTACCGCACTTTTCAAGAATTTCAGTCGTCAGCATGGATATGAGCCGGCCTTATACATGGAGAGCGGCCGTTTCATAACCGGCCCCCACGGAGTTCTTGTGACTAAGGCTATCAATAGAAAAAATATCTATCGAACGTATGTTGGGGTTGATGCCTCAATGAGCTGCCTTATGCGTCCCGGCATGTATGGAGCCTATCACCACATCGATGTTGTCGATAAAACCGAGAACATGGAAAGTGAAATAGTTGATGTGGTCGGGTCCCTTTGTGAAAATAATGACAAATTTGCTGTTCAGCGTACACTACCGAAGATTGAAGACGGAGATATACTCGTCATTCAGGACACCGGTGCTCACGGAAGTGCTATGGGCTTCAACTACAACGGTAACCTGCGTCCCAAGGAGCTACTACTCTCTATGGATGACACGGTCGAACTCATTCGTCGGGCAGAAAAAGTGGAAGACTATTTTGCTACCCTCTGTTTTGAACCTGAATCAATAGCACTATGATTTCGTAAAGATATATAGAAAGACGAAAAACAATAATTAAGGGTCCCTCACAATATGATGACAATCGACATAAACCGGTTTTTAAAAACAGTGGCCTCTACCATTCAAGATAAGCAAGTGCCGGTGGTCGATCTCATTGCTGTACAGACCAAAGACCCCTTTAAAGTTTTGGTTGCGACGATTCTCTCTGCGAGAACGAAAGACGAAACAACCGCAAAATCTTCTGCTCGACTCTTTAAAAGCGCTTCGGACGTTCATAGCTTCGCGACCCTGTCAGAAGAGGAAATCGCCAAGCTTATTTATCCGGTTGGTTTTTACAGGACCAAAGCTAAACATTTAGCCATGTTACCTGAAAAACTTAAGGCATTTGGCGGCAGAGTGCCGGATACTATAGAAGAACTTATAACGTTACCTGGAGTAGGACGAAAAACAGCGAACCTGGTGGTCAGTGTTGCGTTTCAGAAGCCGGCAATCTGTGTTGACACTCATGTACACCGCATTATGAATATATGGGGATATGTTGATACAGATACTCCACTAAAGACGGAAATGGCCCTTCGGGAGAAGCTTCCTCCACAACATTGGATTGGGGTTAACTCAATTCTTGTGGCCTTTGGCCAGTCAATATGCAAACCGATAAGCCCGCACTGCGACATCTGTCCACTTGAAAACAAATGTCCACAAAATGGGGTCAAGCCCCGTAAGAGACCTGGAGCCAAAATGGACAAAAATATCCCATTGAAATTTGTTTCCTGGAATGTCAATGGCATTCGTGCGATTGAAAAGAAAGGATTCGTTAATATACTGCAGGATCTCGATGCAGATATCGTCGGCCTGCAGGAGACCAAGGCACAACCAGAACAGCTCTCTCTGGAACTGAAAAATATTCCCGGCTATAGGTCCTACTTCCATAGTGCGGAACGCAAAGGGTATTCCGGGGTGGCTTTCTACAGTCGCCTGGAACCGATGACAGTTCTTTATGGACTCGGCGATCCAGAATTTGATTGTGAAGGCAGAGTCCTGACACTTGAGTTCGAAAACTATTTCCTTATAAATATCTACTTCCCCAACAGTGGTGACAAACTAAAACGCCTTGACTTCAAACTTCGGTTTAATGAACGCCTTATCACTTATGCTAAGGAGCTTGAGGCAAAAAAAACTGTGATCCTTTGTGGCGACTTTAATGTTGCTCATAAAGAAATTGATCTAAAAAACCCAAAAACAAACACCAAAAATGCGGGCTTTACTCCTGAAGAGAGGTCTTGGATGGATTCTTTTGTCGCCGCTGGTTTTGTCGACACTTTTCGGATCTTCAACCAGGAACCTGATCAATACACATGGTGGAGCTATAGGTTCAATGCCCGTGCTAAAAATGTCGGGTGGCGTATCGACTATTTTTGTGTGAGTGAAGCTGCAAAGCCAAGAATAAAGAATGCTGCTATCCTAAAAGATGTCTTAGGATCAGACCACTGTCCCGTAGAGCTTCTTTATCTGGCAGAGTAAGTCTCGCTATATTCGGTCATCTTTCCAGAATGAGTGCCGTGAGGAACGTGCTTCCGGCGGGACAAGACGGAGGATCAAAATATCTCGATTTTGCCGAAACCGGTTTCAGGAACAACTGGGGAAAAGATCCGGGCTGTTACATCGTATATATTCAAGAAGTTTTCTTGGTCCTGCCGGAAATGCGTAAAGGTCAAGTTCATCAGAAGAGACCCATCGATAGCTGCTGGCCGACCGCAAAACCGGTTCACAGCTGCCCTCCTCCAGGACACAGAGATAACAGTGAAGATTTATTTTATGGTGAGTATACTGGTGAGTGACCGTGGTAAGAGGTTTCACGCGCACCACAGACAGCTTGGTTTCATCTAAAATACTGCGAACGATACAGTCATCAGGCTCCCCATCCTTCACCTCGCCACCTGGAAACTCCCAGAGTCTACCCCATACCTCACTGGCCTTGCGTTGCTGAATAAAAATCTTTCCTTTCCAGCAAATAAGGCCAGCCACCTTTGTGACAGTAATAATGTTTTTTTTCTGACCGAGTACAGGTCGTTCAGCTACCGTGCCGGATTTCAGAGCCAGGCATGCTCCAGCAACGGGACATTCTGGGCAACGAGGACTCTTCGGCGTACAGACCAGTCCCCCCAGATCCATTAATGCCTGGTTATACGACCGTGCCTTCCCCGGAGGTAGAAGCGTTTCTGCAATTTCAGAAAGTCGCTTTTGCACACTTCGCTCTTTTACCGGTTTATCAATGTCAAAGAGCCTTGCATACACTCGCGTGACATTGGCATCAATCACTGGGACGTCGTTATTACCAGCCACGCTGGCGATTGCTGCTGCAGTATATGGCCCAATACCAGGTAAAGTCAACAGCTGGGCGTACTCGCAGGGAACCTCACCGCCAAATTCTGTGGCAATGACCTTGGCTGTCTTATGGAGATTCCTGGCTCTCGCATAATAGCCAAGTCCCTCCCAGTATTTTAAGATTTCCTGTTCTTCAGCATCAGCAACAGCGTATACATCAGCAAAACGTTTTATCCAACGGAGAAAATAGGCAACGCCTCTATCCATCTGGGTCTGCTGGAGCATGATTTCGGAAATCCAGACGTGATAAGGATCATAGGTGCGTCGCCATGGAAGATCACGATGAGTATGTCGAAACCATTGCAAAAGTAGCTGGACGAGTTTCTCACGTTCGGATATAGATACATTGAAAACCATCCGCTGTCACATTCCAAGGCCAATATAACGACCAAGAGCAACCAACCCCATCCCAACCAACACAGTTGCAAAGAGGCTATTCCATTTCCACGCCACAGGAAAAGCTACGAGAGCGGCCCAGAAAAACAGATTGCTGAATCCCAGCTCAACAGAATCTTCCCTGATAAGAAGCGATGGAACGAGCATTGCCGCAAGAACTGCGGGAGGAACCAGGCGCAGCCAAGATGTTATAACCGGTCGCAATGTTCTGCCGCTTAAAAAAAGTGTCGGCAAGAGCCTGGGGAGGTAGGTCACCACAGCCATCCCAACAATAGTCCAGAAAATCAGCGTCTGGTCCATGACTCAACACCAAGCCCCAGGGTCGCCCCGGCGATTGTCGCAATAATAATATGAAATTGATGAAAGCCGGCAAGGTACAAAAGTGTGGCAATGCCTCCTGAAAAAATGGCCGTAATAATTCGTACCGAAGACCCACACTGCCCAACCAGAAGACCGATAAACATCGCGGCCAACGCGTAGTCCAACCCCAGAGGTTTTACATCTCCGATCAGGCTGGAAGCAACAATTCCAAGTAATGTGCCGATTACCCATGCGACCTGTGCGGTCACGTTAAGCGAGAGCGCTTCCAGCCTGCAGTTTTTCAACTTTCCTGCCGCGGAAGAATGAAGGGCAAATGTTTCATCTGTCAGTTCACAGGAGAAGAAAGCGAGGTACCTCTTTTTCCAACCGGATAGATAGGGGGCAAGCGACGCTGCCATCAGCATGTGACGAAGATTTACCACGAAGGTCGTCAGGATAACTGCAGCAGGCCCAGTCCCACTTGCGAACAGACCAACCGCGATGAATTGAGCCGACCCTGCAAAAACGATAAGCGACATAAGCATGGTGTTGGCGTCGGATAAACCACTTTTTCCGGCCAACACACCATAGGCAAAACCGATAGGTACATAGCCAAGCACAATGGGTAGGGCTCGTTTTACACCGACCCGGCAAGGTGTGAGCGAATCAGGCCCCGCCGTATGTTGATCAGAATCATCCAAAATTACATTCGCCGGTAGAGTTCCAGACACCTCTCACGAGTCATCTTCTTCTGCCAGTCAGGTCCAAGACAGTTTTCCCAGAGAGGGACAAGATTTAATGCAGTGGTCACCATCAGATCAAGGGCATCTTGATCCATGTTTGCTGTGAGGTCTCTGGGCAGAGTAATGTCATGTTTTTCCATCATTTGCCTGAACTCGTTAACACCTTCGGGATAAATTTCATCCAGATAGTCGAAAGCGATACAACAGCCAATACCATGATGGATACCAAGGACATAGGAAAGGCCGTAGGAGAGAGCATGGCACGCACCGACCTGGGAATAGGCGATACTCATCCCTCCAAAATACGAGGCCATCATCAGTTTGTCGTCTTTTTCAGGATAATCACCGAGAAAAACCTGCCGGCAAAGATCGATTGATTTCTCACCATACGCCTTGCTGAACTCATTGATAAAGGTCCCCTGCAGGGATTCAACGTCGTGGATATAACAGTCCATACCTGTGTAGAACCACTGATCTTTCGGAACACCGGCAAGCAACTCAGGATCAAGGACAATCTGATGAAACAGCGTGTAGTCTGAATTAATCCCGAGTTTTTTCACAGGCCCGGTCAAAATAGTAGTTCGGGAAATCTCTGCCCCAGTACCTGCCAGAGTGGGGACCGCCACATGGTAAACCGAAGGATTTTTAATCAAATCCCAGCCCTGGTAATCTGCAGATGAGCCAGGATTATTTAACATCAATGAAATCGCTTTAGCGATATCCAGGGTCGCTCCACCGCCAATACCTACGATACCGTCTGGTTTGATATCACTGTAGTCCCTGATTTTCTGGACAAGGGCGTCTATATAAGTGGTTTTGGGTTCATCATCGACATTTACCAGCAACTTAAGGTCGTCTCCCTGAAGAGGCAACCTGCCTTCCAGAGGCTTGCCTGCAAAGACATCATCCAGTACAAAAACAAAATAGGACCCTGGAGATAATCGCTTTGGGTCAATTATGTCACTTAGTTGGTTGAACGAACCTCTGCCAAACATAATATTCGGCACTATGCTGAAATTTCTGAACATGTTCAGTTCCAATTATAAAGTTGAAAGTAAATAAAAACCGCAGATGACTGGTTCTACGAACGAACATCCAGCCTTCCCGTAACAAAATTTCTATCAAAACTCAAGGATGATTTCCATTCATCTTTTTGTTTGGTTTATTCTCTGCTGCCAACGATTTTACCGCTGAATATATTTTCAATAGTCAGTAGAATAGAGCGAAAGGATAAGAGAGATGCAAGTAATAATTCATATATTGTGATTTTCAAGGTTGAACAGGAAGATAATATGTCAGTAATAAGTGAAGACAGCGTATTTACCTCTCTACAGCAACATGGCCCACTTGCTGTTGAGGAGAGTGTCGATATCACAAAACCTTTCTCCTCTCATACCAGAAAGTGGGTTAAGAATCTCTGCCGTGAACGAATCAACACAACTAAATACAGAGCTCTTCGCAGTCAGGTTTTTGAATTTTTAGAAATCTCGAGTTTCGTCCAGCTCAACGAACTCCTCAGGCATCCAGATAAGCAGAGACAGCGAAGCCAGCGTGCCTGCTTTCTACTTGGCAACATGTTTGGTCTTAACGGCACACCCAGGGAAATTGAAGCCAGAGTCTATGAATATGCACGCACCGCTGACGCGGTGGTTAATTCCCTGACCGGAAAAATACTCAAACCGTATGCCTCGTTTGTAGCCACTACTAACGAAATCGAGGTTGCCAATGATCCAGTCACTCTCCTGCTCATCATGTTCAATGACAGATATCACAAAAAGGCTCGTTTTGAAGCCCGGCGAAAGCTGATCTTAATGAACCTTGCAGGCAGCATAGACCAGCGGGAAAGAGAAACCGGCATAGAAGAGAAATTTTCCAGCTTCCTGCATTTTCTAAACGATTATGTATGGAGCTCAAACCTGAAAATTGGTGGGCACGACATTGTCTACCTGCACTCACGACATTCTGCGGATTCCTTTTGCTGTACCGAAGTCAGGGTTCTGACAGATCAGCAAGGTCAAAAGATACAACCGACCAAGGGCTCGAAACTCACATTACTCAAACGCCGCCGTTTTACTGCGGGAAACAGAGAAATCCCCATCTATGTATCAATCCGTAAGAAACCACCGGAAGCAAAGGTACTCAAGCTACTTCGTAAAAATGAAAAGAACCCTGCCGTTGCCGTTGATGACGAACTCGGATTGATGGCTGTTCTGGATTCCGTTGCAGACATAAAAACCTTTCAGAACCACCTTACTCGCTCTGCGTCTAAGGCCGATAGTTTTATGGTATTGGAAGACATTTCCGACACTTTGACCGGCAGCACCATGTATAGGGCAACTGCAACCGGGTCAAGCTCAAAGACGGAGATGATGAAATTTTTTGCGCGCCTGGGCGGTATGCGCGTTGAATTTATCATCCACACAAATCGGTCATGGCTGAACTATATGTATAAAAAAGATGTGGCGCACGACGAATATGAGGTGAAACGTATCTTTGATTCAGGGGTTGTGGAACTGCTGTTTCCAAAGGATATCTACAACCTGAATCATGACATAATCCGTAACGACATGATCCGCCGTTTCCGGAGAAATATCGAGGAATAGAAGTCCCCTGGTCTTGATAAACCATAAGACGTGAGAAAGCTAACTGGCAGAAGTTATTGCACTCGTATATGATCTGTATGCATCCTCCAGGCCCTCTCTAAAACTGAAACTGGGCTGCCATCCCAGTCGATTGATCCTCGTGGTATCCAATAACTTACGAGGGGTGCCGTCTGGCTGATCTGAATTGTACACAGTCTCTCCGGTAAATCCGACCAGTTCGGCAATAAGTTCTGCGGTTCTCCTAATGGTGATATCCTGCCCTGTTCCGACGTTAAGAAAAGACGGATTGTCACCATTGAAGTGCAGTTGATCCAGATTCATGACATGTATGCAGGCTCTGGCCATATCGTCGACATGGAGAAATTCTCTGCGCGGTGATCCGGTTCCCCAGAGGATTACTCTGGGTCGACAATTCTTGCTTAGACTCTTCGTTTTCGCAACATAGCCAATAGCTCTTCTGATATCATCGGGAATAATCCCGTATCGAGATTCATCAGCGATAATTGCCTCTACATTCCCCTCCAAGGCCAACTTGGCGAGGTGATACTTGCGAATCATAGCAGGAATTACATGGCTGTTTTCCAGATGATAATTGTCTTCTGACCCAAAAAGATTCGTCGGCATCACTGAGCGATAGGAAGTATTATACTGGCGATTATAAGACTCGCACATTTTGATCCCGGCAATTTTGGCAATTGCATAAGGTTCGTTGGTCGGCTCAAGAGCACCGGTCAGCAGAGCTGTCTCTTTCATTGGCTGTGGTGCCAATTTAGGGTAGATGCAGGAACTGCCCAGAAAAAGCAGATGCTGAACTCCAGTTTTGAAGGCCTGATGAATCACATTAGCCTGGATCATCAGATTGATATAAATAAAATCCCCCCGGTAAAGGTTGTTAGCATGGATCCCCCCCACCTTGGCCGCTGCCAATACCACCCTATCCAACCTCTCAGCGAGAAAAAAATCACGAACAGCCGTTTGATCGGTCAGATCCAGTTCTGAATGGGGCCTGGTAACAATATTTTCATATCCAAGTTGTTTCAGATGCCGAACAATGGCCGAACCAACCATGCCACGGTGCCCGGCAACAAATATTTTTTCATGTGGGGTCATGTCTTTCCACTCTACTCGTGATGATTGAGCACGGTGAACCCTTCGCTCTTACAGAGTTCATCTCTTCTGGCTTCAACCAGATCACAGCGCATCATTTCAGTCACCAAATCAGAAAAAGTCGTTTTGGGTACCCAACCAAGTTTTTCCCTGGCTTTTGTCGGATCTCCCAATAAGGTCTCAACCTCGGTTGGCCTGAAATACCTGGGGTCGACCCGCACTATAATTTCACCAACCTTCATTTTATTGCTGTCATTTCCGGTGTCGACATGATCAATAATTCCAATCTCCTCAACCCCTGAATTCTCCCAGCGGATGCCTATGCCAATCTCTTTTGCAGCTGCGTTGACAAAATCCCTGACTGAGTGCTGCTCTCCGGTTGCAATAACAAAATCCTCGGGCTTTTCCTGCTGCAGCATCAGCCACTGCATCTGGACATAGTCCCTGGCATGGCCCCAGTCACGCTTAGCATCAAGATTTCCAAGATACAGACAATCCTGCAGCCCCAGATATATCCTGGCCAAGGCCCGGGTAATTTTTCTAGTCACGAAGGTTTCCCCCCGGAGCGGGGATTCATGGTTAAAGAGAATCCCATTGCAGGCGTACATGTTGTAAGCCTCTCGATAGTTCACTACAATCCAATAAGCATACATTTTTGCCACTGCATATGGCGAACGTGGGTAAAAAGGTGTTTTTTCGGTTTGGGGGGTTTCCTGCACTTCGCCAAACAACTCAGAGGTTGAGGCCTGATAAAATTTCGTTTTTTCAGTCAGTCCTAAAATACGAATTGCTTCGAGCACCCTGAGTGTTCCGAGGGCATCGGAGTTAGCTGTATATTCAGGCTCTTCAAAGGAGACAGCAACATGTGACTGAGCGGCAAGGTTATAAATTTCCGTCGGCATTACCTTGCCAATGATATGTATCAGGCTTGATGAATCTGTCAGATCGCCATGGTGAAGAATAAAATTGCGATCACCAGCATGCGGATCCTGGTAAAGATGATCAATTCGATCAGTGTTGAAAAGAGAGGCACGCCTTTTTATTCCGTGCACCTCATAGCCTTTTTTTAGTAGAAATTCGGCCAGATATGCTCCGTCTTGACCTGTAATTCCGGTAATTAACGCTTTTTTCATTTTCAGCTTCGCTCTCTTAAATAAAAAAGACTTATATATTTTTCTTTATTGATCGCCCGCGACCAATCCCGTAATAAGCGAGACCCATTGCTTCAACCCTCGCCGGATCGAAAATATTTCTTCCATCAAATATCACTTTATCACGCAGCTCTTCGAACATTTTTTTAAAATCCGGTACCCGGAAACTCTTCCATTCCGTGACAATAACCAGCGCGTCTGCCCCGTGAAGCGCGGCTTCCTTAGTACCCATCAGGGTAAAATCGTCCCTCGTTCCATAGATTCTTTGCGCTTCCTCCATTGCCTCGGGGTCATAGGCCTGTATTTTCGCACCTGCTGCCCACAAAGCTTCGATTACTACCCTGCTGGAGGCCTCACGCATGTCATCGGTATTCGGCTTAAAGGAAAGGCCCCACAGTGCAATAGTCTTTCCACTCATTTTTTGATTATAAAAACCGGAAAGATGTTCAAAAAGTTTCTCCTTTTGCTTGAAATTAACGCTCTCTACTGCACGAAGAATTTCGGCTTCATAACCGATATCTTTAGCCGAACGCTCGAGTGCCCGGACATCCTTAGGAAAACAAGAGCCGCCATAACCACAGCCAGGATAGATAAATTGATATCCAATGCGGGAATCTGAACCAATCCCCCGCCTGACCTGTTCGATATCAACACCCAGTCTTTCCGCAAGGTTGGACATTTCGTTCATGAAAGAAATCTTTGTTGCCAGAAGGCAGTTCGCTGCATATTTGGTAAATTCAGCACTGCGTACGTCCATGACCATAATTTTGTCACGATTACGACTAAAGGGCTCATAAAGTTCACGAATTTTTTCTTCAACCTCATCACTGTCTGTACCGACAATGATCCTCTCAGGCCGCATACAGTCATCGAGCGCAGACCCCTCTTTCAGAAACTCAGGGTTGGACGCAACATGTAATGGCAGATCCAGATTTCTCTTTTTGAGTATGGAAGCCATATGAGCCCTGACTTTATCAGCCGTACCAACGGGTACAGTAGATTTATTGATAACAATTTTACTCCCAGCCATATGTGTGGCTATCTTTTCAGCCACAGCAAGTACATACTGCAGATCGGCACTGCCGTCCTCATCCGGGGGAGTGCCAACTGCAATAAACTGCATTTCTGCATGCTCGATACCCCTCATGGCATCGGTGGTAAAATCAATCCTCTTTTTTTCGTAATTACTCAGGACCAGATCAGACAAACCCGGCTCGAATATGGGGATGTCACCGTTCTTAAGATCTTCAATTTTCTTTTCATCAACATCAACACAACATACATTATGTCCGACATCAGCCAGTACGACTGCCTGCACCAGGCCGACATATCCAACTCCAAAAACTGTTACTTTCATGACTTCCTCAAACGGGAAAATTTATTTATTGAGTGGTTAAGGTACAACCTATCGGCATTATATCATGAAACATCAACCCATCAATCCCGACTATCGTATCCACACAAAATGAAGCAGTAATTTCTTTCGTAAAAACCGGATGCAATTTCAAACAACATAGCCCTGTTCTTCCAGATAAAGCAATATTTCCTGCACCGCCTCCATGGGCGTAATATGTGTTGTATCGATCGTGAGTTCTGGACAGGAAGGCGGGATATAGGGATCCGTCACTCCGGTTACACCTTTCACCTTCCCTGCACGCGCCTTGGCGTATAACCCTTTTCGATCTCTTTGTTCGCAGATTTCTAGAGGTGTTGCCACATGGACTTCAATATATCCGCCATAGCGAGAAATAAGTTCACGATTTGCCTGACGTGATTCCTCGTAGGGAGCAATAGGAGCACAGAGGGCAATGCCACCATTCTTGGTGATCTCGCTCGCCACAAAACCTATGCGAGTAATATTAAGGTTTCTGTGTTGATGGGAATAAGTGAGCTCGGAAGAAAGGTTCTTCCTGACGATATCACCATCGAGCAAGGTCACAGGACGATCGCACATCTCCATAAATTTCACGAGTAATACTTTTGCAATAGTCGATTTTCCCGAGCCGGAAAAACCGGTCATAAATATAGTGAATCCCTGTTTTGACCGAGGTGGGAAAGAGCATTGTAACTGGTCAACAACTTCAGGGTAGGAAAACCAGGTAGGAACCTCTTCTCCATGTATCATTCTGCGGCGTAATTCTCGGGAAGAAATGGAGGCTACCTGTTCATCGGGTATCTGGTCCAGCAACACATATTTTTTCAGATTGCGATGGTAACCCATTTCTCGTTGGGGGACCATTGCGATACCTGTTTCAGCAGCACATTCATCAACAAGTTTCTGGGCTTCTCCTCTGGGATAGAACCGTTTAGCCTCATCACTTTCGGAAAGAGGATCTGCATGATCCTCAGCAACCATAAAATGACTACAGCCAAAGTTTTTACGAATTATCGCCTGCCAGAGGGCTTCCTTCGGTCCTGCCTTGCGACTGGCAAAAGGAGTTAAACCCAGCTTGATCATATTAGGCGGGAATTTATCGGTAAAGGCCTGGTAACATCGAATCTGGGTGTAGTAATCAAGATTCCCTGGATGACTGAGATCGGCAACCGGTTGCAAAAAGATGGCCGCCCCAGCCTCTCTTGCGGCCGTTATCACCATTTCCCTGTGGGCACAGTGCAGATATTCGTCTGTATGAAACCCAAGCACCCGACGCCATCCATTCATGGTAAATGCACGGACGGTTTCGGAAGGACTTAATCGTAAATGTTGAAAGTCGTAATGTATCGGAAGGCTTACGCCCTCAAGTTTTCCTCCAATGTACCAGTTACTGACTCTGTCGTAGAGTTGCATTACACCACGATGTGCTGTTGGGTCGGCTGTTCCATAAACAGAAAGGGCCTCTTTCTGTTTGTCTGGTTGCCAAATATCTTCAACAGTCAATATTGCCAATAAAAACCCTTCTTGGTCATTCAATGCGACCCGTGTACCAATCTTCAGTTTATCGGCTATCTGCTCATCCACGTCTAAGCATATGGGCATCGGCCAGACAGTTCCGTCCGCCAGTCGCATTGTATTTACAACAGAGGTGTAATCATCATTGTTCATATACCCGCTGAGGGGGAAAAAACCGCGATTAATCAGTAATTCAAGATCGCACAACTGCCGAGATGACAAATCAATTGATTGACAATCCAGCGCCTCTTTCCTCAGTTCTTCAACCCGCCTGAAATGTACCAGCAAACTCTCAGAATAATCCATCATACACCCTTACAAATTCCCTTGAATTACTTGATTCGATATTCAATTTTATTATGTTGAATTGATATAGCATATTCACAACCAGCAATAGGTAAAACTTGATTCAACTAATGCATATACAGTTTCAACCAATGTATATACATAATGGAACAAACAGTTTCCACCCTTATCGGGCCTGAATCGTAATTGTATCAATGCGTTCAATAAAAATAAAAGTAATGCTACTATCAACATGCCTTCTCCCTACCATCTCCGTTACCGGTTTCAACAATTTTTTACAGCTGAAATACGATGAACATTCTCTTATTAATTCGCATTCTGTCTTTTTTTCTTTTGTGCATATAAATCATTCAAGAAAAATGCAGAGTATCGGGATGGTATGTTGATCTGATCCATTCCCTTTAAAAAAATAAAAGATCGAAGTTGTTTTTCCCCTTGACGTCACGTGGTCAATCAAGTAGTTTGCCGCGGTCTTTGAGGAACACGACAGGGGTGGTTGGCGTAACCGTCTTTTCCTCAGTATCGGGTTGCATCAAAGGCGAAAATAATAAA
>JBARUU010000050.1:0-66751 GCA_049645925.1 Desulforhopalus sp. | reverse complement strand
GTCATCCCACGGAATAACTTCGCTCCACTTCACCTATCGATTGTTCGGATTCAGTGAACCATCAAAGGGAAGGCTGCAACCTTCCAACCTGAGTTGTTTACTGCTTGAATATCGAATCATGTGCAAGCCTTTTGAGGTATATGTCGTTAAACTTCTACATATTATACCATATACAGCAAATCTATGCTTGCAATTACAGATAGTTACATGTTTTCAAGGAGAATCTACTTAAAGTCAAAGCACCGTAATAAATTATTTGATTGAAGTTTCTGTCAATAAGGTACGATCTGTGTCCAGTGTGTTCAGCAGGCCATAAAAATGCGATGTTCCGATGCAATAGAGGATTGTCGTTAAAATTGCGAGAAGGAGCGCACTATCGCTGAGCAAATTCTTGAAATGCCAGTTCGGATTGCTGTCTGCTGTTTTTGATAAATATGACCGAATTCTACACCCACATGAAGGAAGAAAACGGAAAGTTCGTAATACTAGAAGATAAACTTCCTTTCATGTTGCCTGAAGACAAATCCTCAGAACCTAATTAGCCAGTTATTCACACAGGCCGACAATTAAGACTTTGAATTGTTTAGATATATGCCGAATTTCGCCGTTTTGTCACAAAACTGTCACAACGCTGTCACAACGCTGTCACAAAATATAAGACCACAATAACAAGAAATAGATTACACAGAATTAAAAATAGAAGTGATTCGAAATGGCAAAAAAAGAGCCAAATCAATGATTCAGCCCTGTTTGTGCTGGTGGGCGAGGCGGGATTCGAACCCGCGACCTTCGGCTTCGGAGGCCGACACTCTATCCAGCTGAGCTACCCGCCCATAGGGAAAAAAGTAATCAAATTATGAAAATTGCTCAATGCTTTTAACTGAAATTGGGGAAACAATCGAGAAGAAAATAGCAATTATTCGATTTATGGACCATTTTCCTTCTCTGTCTGTGCAAGATACTCTTCCCACTCAAGAGGCAGCATACTTTTTTTAAGGTTGTTACATTCTTTGCAGCAGGGAACGAGATTATCCTTGGTCGAGCGTCCGCCTCTTGCAAGTGGCACCAGGTGGTCCATGGTTATATCTCTATAGGCAACCTTTTTTCCGCAGTAGTGACACAGCCCCGGGGCTGTTTTTTGCTGCCACCAGCGTGTTTTTCGCAAGTCTCTGGCTTTGCCTCGCTCAGCTCTGATCTCAGCGTCATCCGGTGCATCGAAATCGAAAAAATCCTTTGCCACTAGACCAGGTCTCCAAGCAGCAGATGTCTTACTGCACCAACGAGATAGAGAGAGCCGCCGACAACAATGAGATCTCCGGCTTCGGCAGTCTCCTGGGCTGTCCGAAGCGCCTCGTCAACTTGTGCTATACATCTGGCTTTCTGTTGCTGCTCAGCATTTAACAGGGCATAGATCTGCTCCGGGGTGGCCGATCGCTCGCCATCCGGTTGAGTGAGGATCAAATTATCTACAAATGGGAGGATGAGACCAAGAGTGGTGGTGATATCTTTATCTATCATGGAACCCCAGATCCCAACAAGTCTTCCATATTTAAAATTTTCACCCAGGGTTTTTGCCAAATTCCTGACACCATCAGTATTATGCGCACCATCAAGGAGATACCGGAGAAATTTCGTGTTATTTCCCGTTTTCGCACTACCATTTTCCTGGCGAAACCCCTGTTCAAAGTACTCCATTCTACCCGGCCACCTCACATCAGCCAGTCCCTCGTAAATCTGTTGCTCACTCACGTTAAAACCGTGTTTCTGAAGAAGGTGCAATACGGCAATACTCAATGAATCATTTTCCGGCTGAACCAGACTCGAACGACTGCAGCGCAATCCAGAAATATGCCGGTTGCCAAAAGATTCACCTCCGGTCCACGCCCAGGTTTTATCAATCTTCACATCATAGTCAAAATCTTGACAAAGAGAGAACACTTCGGCATTCCGCTCCTTACCAACCTTCTTGACAACCGCAGCCACCTCCGGATGAATCGCCCCCGACACGACCGGAATACCAGGTTTGATAATCCCGGCCTTTTCTCCGGCAATTTCGGTGAGATTAGTGCCAAGGTATGCCTCATGATCCATACTGACACTGGTGATCACCGAAATCAGTGGAGTGACCACGTTCGTGGCATCGAGTCGTCCCCCCATCCCGGTCTCCAGCAGAACCAGATCGACATTTGATTCTGCAAACCAGAGCAAACCGAGCGCGGTGGTGAACTCAAAATAGGTGATCTGTTCATCGCCGAGAATGTCACAGATTCTGCTGCCGAGTTCGGCGAATGATGCCTCGCTGATATAGTCGCGGCCGATCCTGAATCGTTCCCGTACACTGCTGAGATGAGGTGATGTGTAGACTCCAACCCGATACCCGGCCCGGCCAAGTACCTCGGAGAGAGCGGCGCAGACCGAACCTTTACCGTTTGTACCGGCTATATGGACACATTTGAGGCGACTTTCAGGGCGATCCACTTTATTCAGAAAAGACTGCATGGCCTCAAGTCCCAACTTGATTTTATGCATCTGCAGGGCATCAAGATGAGCCAGCACTTCTTTGTATGTCATAATGGCAATATGTTGTAGAGTTGGGGAAACGCGGCTGGCAGGCTGTCCGTCCTGCCGCATCTCAGATCAAAGAATTGTCAGTTTTGCATAATCCAAATGGAGGGTCTTCAAACCATGTCTGTCGAAGTGGATATCAAGCGATCGCGCTTTAGAGAGTTTGGTGACCACGCCATTTCCAAAAAACGGGTGGCTCACCTTACACCCGAGAGAAAAATCTGTCATTTCCATTTTCTTCTGTTTTTTCTTTTTGCCGGGCAATGTTCCACCGGTCCCAGGTAAAGAGTCCGATTGAAAACTCAAATAATCCCGATCTCTTGCAGAGTTATCGGTAACCCGCTCAAAAAGTCCGCCGCTCAGCTCGCTCAAAAAAGGTGACATCCCGACTCGTCGAAACTGCCTGTCCGGAGTCATGAGTTGCCGTGGGTAGGTCAGATAGAGATATCTTTTGGCTCTCGTTGCAGCGACATACAGAAGCCTTCTCTCTTCCTCCCACTGCTCGCCAAAGGTCGCAGAGGCGTGTGGAAAACGGCCATCGGCGACCCCTATTACAAATACCGCTTCAAATTCCAACCCCTTGGAGGAGTGGATCGTTGACAGAATGAGCCTTTCGGTTCCCCGACCGTCCTGCCCGCTCTCTTCAGGAGGATCCAGGGTTGTGTCATCGATGAAGCTTTGCAGATCGCCATAGCCATCCATAATACTTTTCAATTGATCAAGGTCTTTCTGGCGTTTGGGATAATCATCGCTATAGAGCCGCTCAAAAACCGGCTGGTAATACCTGAGGGCGATTTCATAGAGGGCCGAGGGGGTTGGGGTACCTCCATGCAGATCAATAAACAACTGCACCAGCCGTGCATAAGAATCTTTCCAGTTTTTACCCGGAGGATACTCCTTTAAGGCCTGAAGCGCATCGGTCGCCCTGGCTATGGTTGCCGAAATTTTTTGGGCGGTCGCGGGTCCCACCCTTTCCAGCTGGAGCAGGATCCTGTTCCAGGAAAGGGTATCCTGAGGGTTGACCAAGACCCGGAGAAAGGCGATCATATCCTTCATATGGGCCGATTCAGTCAGTTTCAGCCCTCCCCTTTTTTCATACTCCAGGCTTTCCGACCCAAGCGCCAGTTCAAGTTTGTAGGAGTGAAAACTCGAACGGAACAGGACAGCAGTATCCTGCAGTTCAACACCTTTCATCCGCAGTTGTTTTATCGTCCTGACGATAAAGGCCGCCTCGTCACGCTCATCAGCGCCGGCAAAGACCATTGGCCGCAGGTCGCCTTCAATGCTGGTAAAAAGTGTCTTTGTATACTTTTCCGCAGCATTTCTGATGATATCGTTGGTAAGCGAGAGTATCGGCTGGGTCGAACGGTAATTTTCCTCCAGTTTAATGATTCTGGTCTCCGGGAAAACCTTGGGAAAACGCATGATGTTGTAGAAATCAGCGCCCCTGAAGGAGTAAATCGACTGGGAATCATCCCCCACGACCATGACATTATCGTGGGTGTGAGCGGCCAGCCGTATGATATCCGCCTGGATGAGATTGGTATCCTGATACTCATCTACCATAATATGAGAGAAGCGTTCCGAGATGGCAAGCTGCACTTCGGGCGACTCGGCGAGAAGCCGTTTCCAGTTGACGAGTAAATCGTCATAGTCCATCAACCCATGGTCGAATTTAAATTCCTGGTAATGCTTATGCAGAGTGAGAATATCTTCCAGATGTTCGGAGAGGTGGGCATATTGTTCCTGCACCAGGCCCTCGAGATCAATCGAGCGATTGACAGAGCCACTGATCATATTGATCACTGCCCGCTTGGAGGGAAATCTCTTATCTTTTTTCCCAAGTCCCAGGGAGGATTTTAGCAGATTGACGATCCCCTCGGCATCGGCACGATCGATAATGGTAAACGATGAGCCGAACCCGATACGTGAACCATAGCGCCTGAGCAGCATATTGGCGACACCGTGAAAGGTGCCGCCAACGACACGGTTACAGTTCTCGTTCAGGAGCCTGCCCGCTCGCCACAACATTTCCTGACTCGCCTTCCTGGTAAAGGTCAGCAGCAGAATCGCTTCGGGCGGGACACCTTTTTCGACCAGATGGGCTACCCGGTAAACAAGCGTCCGGGTTTTTCCGCTTCCGGCACCGGCGATAACCAGCACCGGACCCTCAGTCGTTGTTACCGCAGTATACTGTGATTCGTTCAACTCCTGCAGGTTAATAATTGCAGAGGCTGCACCGGGGGATGGAGAAGTTGTTTCATTTTTCATGGCGGCTACTTTAACACAGCCCATTTCCCGCCGCAACGTCGGTTGACAAAATTGGTTCCACTGTTATACTGATGGGTCGTGACCCTTGTAACCAACGGCTCCTGGCCACCCCTACCATTGATATTTTACCACTATACCCTATGACAACCGATACGATAAAAAACGTTCTGACGAAAGAGAATTTAGAGAAAATTTTCCCGAAAGAGAGAGCCGATGACTTTTTTGAAGCCCTTTTCGGTGATGCCGATGAAGGGTCCTATGACATTGAACTCGCATACCGGGAATGTAATGGAAGCATGCTGATCATGGATCTGCTCCTGCATGAACGGCCAAACTGCTGTTTGGCCTGTAACCTTACCCAGGGACTCCCCCAGGTTTTTTCCAGGCATCCAATTATTAACATTACAGGAATTGTCCGTGAACTGGACGTACTGCTTGGTGACGATATTAAATGCGGCGACTGGAGCCTTGGCTATACAGAACAATTCAACAGATCGCTCCATGCTATCCCTATCAAGATTGCCATTGAAAAAGAGTAACGTTCCTCCTTTTCCTGGTAGCTGCAACGACAAAAAGGCCGACTTTTTCAAGTCGGCCTTTTTGTTGTCTTTCTTTTCGATACAGGCAACCTACTCGACCGCAACCCGCGATCGTCCTTCGGCTTTAGCATGATAGAGAATATCATCGGTACGCTCCAGCCACTGCTTTAGGGATTCGTCCTGTTTAAGCTGTGAAAGTCCGATAGAGACACCTAATTTCGTAGCATCATCAGCCCAGATATTTAGATCGTCTACAGCGACACATAATCTTTCTGCCAGAATTCTGGCATTGCTGAGATTGGTGTTATCGAGGATGAGCAGGAATTCGTCGCCACCCATGCGCACCAGAAGATCAGTCGATCGAATGGCCCCTTTCATCACCTGAGCCACTGATTTTAAGACCACATCTCCCGCCTGATGCCCGAGGTTATCATTAATTGCTTTGAATTTATCCAGATCCATAGAAATCATGGAAAGAGGATGCTGGTACCGTTTCGCACTGTCAATCATACCATCGATGCGCTCTTCAAATACCCGTCTGTTGGAAAGACCGGTGAGGGGGTCATTACTTGCCCGCTCAAAAAGTTCCTCGTATTCGAGTCCCCGTCGCAGACATTCCGCCAGGATCTCAAGAGAATGATTGATAAGATCGATTTCTTCCGGCGATAACTCCTGTCCTTTTTTAAGAATCAGCAGGATTCCAGCGTCATCCGCGGTTTCAAAGATCCATTTATATGCAAACCGACCATCTTTTTTAGTGAAAGAACCGTCAACGGGCGACTTATCCTCAATCAGCTGCTCGGCAAAGGCAATCGCTTTGCGTCTATTAGGTCCATGACCGGAACAAAACAGGTGTCGTTTTCTTCGACTGTTGTTGTTATAGCCTATTAGTTCATGGCTCACCCGTGGCATCAGCCAGACCGAGTAAGCTTCAATCATTCCGGTCAGGTTGAGTACCCCTGCCATTCGTGCATGCAGCTTGTTTATAAGATCAAGTCGTTCTGACTGTTTTTTAACATTGTCAAGCTCAACCATAACCTTTTCCAGTTCTGCCTGCTGCAGTTTTGATCCGGAAAATTGAGCTTCTTTTGTTGTGAAAGTCATGAGCGATGTTCCTAAATAATATACTTTTTAAAAAGATTTTTTTGCTTTGTATGTTTATCGGCCAGTGGGAAAAAATCTTTACCTTTCCTTTTGATAATTTTTATTAAGCATTTTCCATGCCAACATTATTTCTCATAACACAAAACAGCTCAAACAAAGGACAACACACCATTTTGCCTGGATATTATTCAATATTATGCCGTCAGGTTCACTTTGCACTCCCCCGCTTCGACGCCTGTTTTCTTTCAACCAGCTTTGTCTGTCAAAATAATGACATTGGATTCTCATCGAGAAATTCTTTGACAATTCAATCCTCAAAAAGTACTCCTCAGGGCATACCAGAACCGCCAGTCTCTTGAAACAGTATCGAAGTTAGAAAATATGACACACACCTCTCTGGAACAGAAAATTGGTCAACTCTTTATCCTGGGTTTTACAGGTGCTACTCTTGAAGCAGGCCATCCAATTACTGAAGATATCAGCAAAAGGAACCTAGGGGGCGTCATTCTCTTTGACCGCTTCCTCGCTGCATCCAAAAAGAGCAATAATATTATCGACGCCAACCAGTTGAGTGAGCTCATCGCTTCTCTCCAGGAGCTGGCTGATAGACCTCTTCTTATTGCGGTGGACCAGGAAGGGGGACAGGTCAATCGTTTTAAAAAAGAGCGGGGCTTTCCTGTCACGCCCTCTGCTGCTGAACTCGGTCAATCTCCTGACCTGCTCAAAACCATTGAAAGTGCGCGGCAAACAGCGCGGATACTGGGAAATGCCGGAATAAACCTCAACCTCGCCCCGGTTGTAGACCTTAACGTCAATCTGGAGAACCCGATAATAGGGAAATGCGGTCGCAGTTTTTCAGCAGATCCAGCCATTGTCACTGCCCATGCCGAAACGTGGATTAAAGAACACCGACAGCGAGGCATTCTCTCCTGCCCGAAACACTTTCCCGGTCACGGCAGCTCTCTCGCGGACTCACATCTTGGGTTTGTTGACATTACCGATACCTGGAGTGAAGACGAACTCCTACCGTATCAACACCTTATACGGAGGGGCCTGGCAGATGCAATCATGGTCGGGCATCTCTTTAATAAGAAATTTGATGATCGATACCCCGCTACCCTGTCACGGGTAACCCTTCAGGAGCTCTTATACCGAAGACTGTTTTTTGATGGTATTGTAATATCCGATGACATGCAAATGAAGGCAATCACCGGACAGTTTGGACTGGAGGACGCATGCTGTAAAGCGCTCGCTGCAGGGGTGGATCTTCTGATCATTGGCAATAACCTCGACCATGACCCGTCAATACTCACAAGAGTGAGGGACGCAATTTTAAGAGGTCTGGACGAGGGTAAGATATCTGAGACACGGGTGGAAACGGCCTGGAACCGAATCCAAAAATTTAAAAATTCAATAACCAAGGACCATGGAAAAAGATAATACTACGACTCATTCGCTTCTGGTTGGCTACCTGCTCTGGATTCTCGGATTTCTCGGAGCGCATCGTTTCTACTATGGGAAACAGTTAAGCGGTACAATCTATTTCTTTACTCTTGGACTGTTGCTGATTGGCTGGATCATTGACCTTTTCCTCATCCCCGGGATGAACAGAGACGCAGGTGTCCTCTATCATGAGGGGAGAATAGATTTCAACCTCGCCTGGCTGCTGCTCGCTTTTCTCGGGTTATTTGGTATCCACAGGATGTACATGGGAAAGTGGGTAACCGGCCTCATTTACCTCCTAACAGGTGGCCTACTCGGTTTTGGGTATATTTACGATCTTTGGACGCTCAATGATCAGATCAGTCTGATTAACGGAACCGATCGTTAAGCGATCCATGAAGATTTTTCGGTACCTGTTCCGAGATATTGTCCGATAACCGTAGACAGATCTCTCATTGAGATAGGCTTCATGCAGTACCGGTCGATCCCCGCTGCTACAGCTGCATCCTTGGAGACCTGGTCCGAATAGCCGGTAAAGAGGATAATCGGGATATCTGTGCGCAGTCTTTTCACTTGCTCGCTCAGCTCCAGACCGGTTATGCCGGGCATGGTCAAATCGGTAAGAACCAGGTCAAACTCATAGGGAGAGCTGTAGAAAAGCTGCAGGGCATCCTGTGGCGATGTCCTGCCGATAACATCGTACCCAAGACTCTGCAAAATCTCTCCGGTGACCTGTACAACCTGCTCCTCATCATCCACCAGCAGGATAGTGCCGGAGCCACTCTGCATATCTCCAAGAGAAACGACCTGTTCGATCGCTGTCTCCCGCTGGGCAATAGGCAGGTGAACCCTGAAAATCGAACCCCTGCCAATTTGGCTTTCGACCTTGATACTCCCTCCCTGGCGGCTGATGATGCCATGCACCATGGCGAGCCCCATGCCGGTGCCGCTGGTCTTTTCTTTTGTGGAAAAATATGGCTCAAAAATCCTATCAAGCAGCTCCGCTTCTATTCCACTGCCGGTATCGGCAACGCTCAGCTCCAGCCACTCCCGGCCATCCCCGGCCGGCGATACCTTATCGAGTTTGACAGTGAGCTCCCCGTGCATACCGACCATGGAATGAGCGGCGTTGGTGCAGAGATTGATAAGTACCTGATGAATCTGGACCGGATCAATCAACACCCTCCCGCATTGCTCATTCACCTTTTCGACGATGACGATTGTACTTGGCAGGGTAACCCGCATAAGTTTCATGACTTCTTTAACAATGGGGTGCAGGTATTGCAGTACTGCCTTTTTTTCAATACTCCTTGAAAAAGTAAGAACCTGCTCTACAAGCGATTTCGCACGTTTTGATGCTTTGAGAATCTCCTCCAGATAGTCGTAGACGGCCTTGTCACTAAACCCATCCTTCTTCAGTTTGAGACGGATTATTTCCGTATACCCCATTATCGGGGTAAGCACATTGTTGAAGTCGTGAGCCACTCCTCCGGCCAAAGTGCCAATCGCTTCCATTTTCTGGGTATGCCGCAACTGTCTTTCCAGCCGATACTGCTCTGTTACATTCTGGGCAATGACAATAACGCCCGATATTTTACTGTTTCGGTCCTTTACCGGAGAGGCGGTTATATCAAAGACTGTCTCATCCCCATCCTTGCCAAAAATCCCTATGCGTTGCGTGCTCAATTCGATGTTGCCGCTTAGCAGACTCTTTTGAAAAGCACACGAATCACACCTATCATTTTTGGAACAGAAGATTTCATGACAGGTTTTTCCGAGGGCATCGGGATATTTTTGTAAGAGTGTCCTGTTTATCCACTGCGCCTTCATGTTGTGATCGAAAAGGACAAGAATCCCGCAGAATCCATCGAAAATGGCCTTTTTTTGAGCTTCACTCTCAAAAAGTGCATCTAAAACTAGTTGTTTCTCACTTAATTCCAAAAGATATCCTCTTCGGTTCGCTTGTTTTTCAGATATGACAATGTCGAGTACTACAGGTATCGCTCTTCGTCTCGTCCAAGTGTATCATCAGAGGCCGAATTATTCAAAACAGTATTTCGGGACTTTTCAAATATATTTCGGCGCTCCTAACAAAACCCGCTCCCCCATAAACGGTCTTTTGCTTGACTCTTGCTGACTCATTCATTATTACTTTCCAACCTAACCTCTCCCCTACAAGGAGACTATTACAACCTCCAAGAAGGATAGCAATGATGTGCCAGAGCAAGAAACCAGCCCAAATATCACTACCAAAACGTCCTGAAATTGAATACCCCTGCACCTGGGTGTACAAGGTCATAGGAGAAGATTGCAGCCTCCTCAAAGATATCATAGTTTCTGCCTGTTCACCCCTTTCGGTAAAGATTACCCATTCTCATGCAAGCTCAAAGGGAAAGTATCATTGTCTCAATGCGGAGCTTACAGTGCCGACTGAAGAATTTCGACTAAAAGTCTATGACGCGTTAAAAGGGTATCCGGCGGTAAAAATAATTCTCTGATGGAACGCTGTAATCACCTCATTAATTTTGGTGTTTGAAACATTGTACGTCACTCTCATCGTCTGGGATTTCTACCCACTCCACATTTTTACTGGACATTGATCAAATGGAAACAGAAAATACCGAAAAAAAGTCGCAACTCATACTCTCCCTGCGCGAAGGAGTAAGCATCGTCCAGATGGTTCTCTACAAAGAGGTGCGAAGCAATCTGATAAAAAAACG
Organism: Desulforhopalus sp.; assembly: GCA_049645925.1. GTDB lineage: Bacteria > Desulfobacterota > Desulfobulbia > Desulfobulbales > Desulfocapsaceae > Desulforhopalus_A. The sequence goes on along the minus strand of JBARUU010000050.1, from coordinate 56,109 downwards.
ACCGGGCCTGGAGAAGACCAAACTGGTTATGCTGGCTGGTGCGGTTACCAATGAGGTCTTCGGTACGCAGAATCCGGAAGAAAAATTTATCCGTTTCCGTAAAGAAAACTGGGGGGAAATTGAGCAGGAACTTCTGAACATCAAGGAAGACCTGGCGCCCCTGCATGCAATACTCACCGATGCACTGCGAATTCAAACATTGTGTGACCATCAGGAAGGGAGTGACAGCTCGACGATCCTTCTTCGCGCGAAAGACCTTGATTTCCTCATAGAAGAGCGGGAAATCCCACTCCCCTCTTCATTCATGACGGCAGTAAGAGAACTGGGCAAGCAACATAAACTGCTGATCCCGCCAGTGGACATCACTTCCGAGCAGGATGACTACATGATCAACTAATTTCTGTCAAGAGTATCTAATTTTACAGTAACTTCACCCTGACTACTCCACGCACTGAATTGCAGACAAAAAGCGCCTCGGCGGAAATGACGTCCTGCCTGGTCAGCACTTTTTCAACTACTGGAATAGAGCCATTGGCCAGCAGTTGCCCGCGCATCACGCCGGGCAGCAGGCCGCTTGTAACCGGTGGGGTCAGGTATTTGCCTTCACGGTAAATTACAATATTTGTTATACATCCCTCCGTCACTTCCCCGGCCCTGTTGCAAAATAGTGTGTCAAACCACCCTTTTTTACGGGCTTGCTGGTATTCTGCATCGTATACAGAACGCATTGTCGTTTTATGAAAAGGCCATGAATTTCCAATATCTATCAGCCGGGAAGAAAAGGCGACAGTCGCAAAGGCAGTTTCGTCTGCCGGTTGCGGGGCAGATGGCAGCTCCGTGATCGCCGGTGTATCGCAAGGTACAGCTGAAATCAATATCCGACCATCCTTGGACAGCTCCAGTCGAACCCGATAACACACTGCTTCAAAATTTGATTCCTCATGAGAGAGTCGCCCTCGTACGGCCTCTATATCACAAGAGAATTTAAAAAAACGTGCAGCACCGGCAAGTCGATAAAGATGCTCTTCAAGTAACCAGTACCCTGCATCGGGCCGCCAGAGAAGAGTTTCGAACAATTGGAAATCAGGTTGGGAGTGAGTCAGGAATCGTCCTTTCAAAAGAGATTCCATCCATTCTTCCTCTGGTTTCGAATCGTGGGTTATTCCTGCACCTATGCCCATTTCCCCTGATTTCCCCTGCAGCCGAACTGTCCGTATGGGGACATTGAACACCGCTGAACCGTCAGGACCGAAATAACCAATAGCACCGGTATACACCCCCCGGTATTCTTTTTCCAACTCGTTGATGATCTGCATAGTCCGGATTTTGGGGGCACCGGTTATCGATCCACAGGGAAAAAGAGCACGAAAAATTTGGGTAAGCTGCAGATTTTTCATAGTTGTTATCGAACTTTTTGCTTTTATTGTGGACGTCATCTGCAGCAGACTCTCGTAAGATTCGACGTCAAACAGGGAGTCAACGAAAACTCTGCTCTCACCGTGTCCGTGCATCAACCGTGCGAGGTCATTGCGCAACAGGTCGACAATCATAACATTTTCACTCCTGTTTTTGATGTCATGATGGAGTTCCCGGCTGTTATGCTGCTCTTCCATACTGTTTCTTCCCTTTGAAGCCGTCCCTTTCATGGGGCGGACCGTTATCTCATCGCCTTTTTTCCTGAAAAACAGCTCCGGTGAAAACGATAAGGTCCGTTCATCGCCGTTTCGAATATAGGCACTGTAAGCAACAGACTGATTTTTTCGCAGGACGGAGTACAACATTTCAGCGGAACCATCAAAATCAAAAAGCAGCTTCATGGTGTAATTCACCTGATACGTATCACCGGCGATAATATACTGCCTCACCCGATCAAGTACCTTCAGGAACTCATCTTTTTCCATATTAGGTCTGAGATTTGAGACCGTATAGGCCCCTTCCAGCGGCTGACAACAAGGCCCGGAAGGAAAATCATTATCACCTGTATAATGGTTAAACTTATATGGTTTATTAAAAACCCCTAAATCGGCTAATAGCAGTTGATCGTCCGCAAAGTGACTGTTTCCTGTATCGATTCTTCCTTCGAGCATTGCCCCGAACTCATACCCTATCCAACCGGCAAGATAGAACCCTTCCCCCAATCGCCGCTGAAGACCAGCAAGATACATATCCAGGTTTTCGCCAACCCTGCAAATAAGTCGGTCAACCGGTTCAAGGAACAATAATGATTCAACATTTTCATGATCCGGACGGGAAGTGTCGAGAAAGACAAACTCCTCGTGCCCGGCAAGGAAATTCAGTATATTTTTCAGATCAGGATCCTGAATTCTCAACATATGTATATCCTTTCAAAGCGTAATTCTTTCAAACCACAACCATTGCTCTAACAACAAAAAGTAGCACAAACACCGTTTCTGTGATTCTGTTTTACTTATGATACCAATCAGCAATTCTCATTCGTTGCACAGGCCAGGCAAATAGCATATAGTGCGCGACGAAATTTATCTCTGTATTTGTTGTAATTCGGTGAACCATATACTATTATCACCGGGTGTTTCTTGCACGACAGTACAGACCCTTCAGGACATTTATACTATTTCGGCAGTTTTCGCCACGTTGCTGGCTCAACAAATAGGAATAACAAAGGAGAACAAATCATGTCGCGAAAGATGGTTACGATTGACGGCAATCAGGCATGCACCCATGTCGCCTATGCCACTAGTGAAGTCATCACTCTTTATCCCATTACCCCATCTACCCCTCTTGCTGCAGAAGCAGATTCCAAGTCTGCCACCCTGCAGAAAAATATCTGGGGCACTGTGCCCGTTGTCAACCAAATGCAGTCCGAAGCCGGGGTTGCCGGCTCCATTCACGGATCCCTGACAACCGGAGCCCTCTGTACGACCTTCACCGCCTCTCAGGGTCTGTTGTTGATGATCCCCAACATGTACAAAATCGCCGGTGAACTTACTCCGACGGTTTTCCATGTGACGGCTCGAGCCATAGCCTGCCAGGGGTTGTCCATTTTTGGCGACCACAGCGACATCTACTCCGCCCGTCAGACAGGCTGGGGTATGCTCTGCTCGGAAAACGTTCAGCAGGCCATGGATATGGCACTGATCGCAAGCCAGGCAACACTTGCCTCCCGTATTCCTTTTATCCATTTTTTTGATGGCTTCCGTACTTCCCACGAAATCCAGAAAATTGAGGAAATCAGCTACGATCAAATGGCTGAAATGATCGACGAGGAATTGGTCTTTGAACACAGGCATAGAGCGCTCTCCCCTGATCACCCAACCATTCGCGGTACCGCACAGAATCCGGATGTCTACTTTACCGGTCGCGAAACCGTCAACAAATATTATAATGCGGTCCCTTCTGTCATGCAGGAGACCATGAATAAATTTGCCGGCATCACCGGTCGCCAGTATCATCTTTTTGATTACCATGGTGCTCCCGATGCGGAAAATGTCATCGTCATGATGGGTTCAGGGTGCGAAACAGCGGCTGCGACTATCGACTACCTTGTCTCCCAGGGCGAAAAAGTAGGTATGGTCATGGTTCGCCTGTATCGTCCGTTTGACTGCAAGGCAATGGTCAATTCTCTTCCCGCCACCGTGGAAAGAATCACCGTTCTTGACCGTACCAAGGAACCAGGTGCTCCCGGCGATCCTCTCTATCTTGATGTTCGCGCTGCAATTGGTGAAGCATCCGAGTCAAACAGCTCTATCTATCCGCCGATGGTGCTCTCCGGTCGTTATGGGCTGGGTTCTGCAGAATTTACTCCGGCAATGGTTAAGGCTGTATTCGATAATATGTACGCCATGGCACCAAAGTCCAAATTCTGTGTCGGTCCGAACGATGACGTAACGTTCTCGAGCCTCAGCTACGACAGCTCTTTTAATATCGAAGGAAAGGATGTCTATCGCGCCATGTTCTACGGTCTCGGATCCGACGGTACCGTTGGTGCCAACAAGAACACTATCAAGATCATCGGTACCGAAACGGATAACTCTGCACAGGGTTACTTTGTGTATGACTCTAAAAAATCAGGGTCCATCACTACCAGCCATCTGCGCTTTGGTAAAAATCCTGTAATTGCTCCATACCTGATCGACAAAGCCAACTTTATTGCCTGCCATAACTTCACCTTTTTGAAGCAGGTCGATATGCTGTCCAACCTCGATGAAGGCGGCACCTTCCTGCTGACCACCAGCTTTGACAAAGACAGTGTCTGGAACGAACTGCCTGGAAAAGTACAAAGAGACCTGATCAGCAAAAAGGCCAAACTGTATATCATTGATGCAGTTTCCCTGGGTCTTGCCCTCGGACTCGGTGCCCGTATAAATATGATCATGCAGACAGCGTTCTTCCTGATTTCCGGTATTCTCACCGAAGATGAGGCCATTAAAGCCATCAAGAATGCTATCAAGAAGACCTATGGCAAGAAAGGCGACAAAGTCGTTGAGATGAACTACAGCGCAGTTGATGGCGCGGTAAAGAATATCGTTGAAGTTCCCCTCGGCACCAGTGTTGATGGACAATCCATACCTCCGGTTGTTCCCGAGCATGCACCGAAGTTTGTCAAGGAGGTTACTGCCAAGATCATTGAAGGTAACGGCACCAAGCTGAAAGTGTCCCAGATCCCGGCGGACGGCACCTGGCCAACCGGAACCACCCAGTACGAGAAGCGAAACATTGCCGTAGCCGTTCCACGCTGGATTCCTGAAAACTGTATCCAGTGTGGCCAATGTGCACTCGTATGCCCTCACGCAGCGAACCGCATCAAAGTAGTACCGGAAGTAAAAAATGCTCCGGAAGCCTTCGAAACAATTGATGCTGTCGGTAAGGCCTTCAAAGGTCAGCAGTTTGCTCTGCAGATTTTCACCGAAGACTGTTGCGGCTGCACCCTTTGCGTCAGTGTCTGTCCTGCGAAAACCAAAGCGTTGGAAATGGTTCAAAACAGTGAAAAAATCCAAGCAGTTCAGTCCAAGAACGTTGATTATTTCCTCTCTTTGCCGGAAATCAACCCCGCTGACGTCAGCCTGGCCACCGTCAAAGGCAGCCAGTTGATGCAACCGCTCTTTGAGTTCTCCGGTGCCTGTGCCGGCTGTGGTGAGACTCCATATATCAAACTGATATCCCAGCTTTTCGGCGACAGAATGTACATTGGAAATGCTACCGGCTGTACCTCTATTTACGGTGGTAATCTGCCAACTACCCCTTACAGCAAGCGCAACGACGGTCGCGGGCCCACCTGGGCGAACTCATTGTTTGAAGACAATGCCGAGTTCAGCGCCGGTATGCGTACTACCGTTAATAAACTGGGCGGCCAGGCTGCAGAGCTCCTGACCAGCGCAGTAGAGGCTGGTATCGTTGGAAAGGATCTGGCAACAGCTATCCAAGAGGCGGTGCAGGTTACCCAGATGGATATCGAAGCTCAACGGGCCAGGATTGATGAACTAAATACAGCTCTTAAAGCCAGCAGCAATCCAATCGCCCGTCGCCTGCTTCATGTCACTGACTTTCTCGTGAAGAAATCTGTCTGGGCCTTTGGCGGTGACGGCTGGGCGTATGACATCGGCTATGGTGGTGTTGACCACGTTCTTGCATCCGGCGAGAATGTCAACATCCTCGTACTCGACACCGAAGTGTACTCCAACACCGGTGGTCAGATGTCCAAATCCACCCCACGTGCAGCCACCGCTCAGTTTGCCTCGAGCGGCAAGAAAATGCCCAAAAAGAATATGGGTATGATTTTTGCCACCTACGGCAATGTTTACGTTGCCCAGATCAGCCTCGGTGCCAACCCTGCCCAGGCGATTAAGGCAATCGCCGAGGCGGAAGCTTACGACGGACCGTCACTGATCATAGCTTATGCGCATTGCATTAACCATGGCATCAACATGGCTCTGGGCCTTGAGCAGCAGAAAAAAGCTGTTGCCTGCGGCCACTGGCCGCTGTACAGATTCAATCCGGACCTGGAAGCCCAGGGCAAAAACCCGCTGATCATAGACTCTAAAGCGGAGCCGACCATCAGCTTTGAAGACTACGCCCTTGGCGAAAACCGCTATCGTACATTGAAGCGGGTTAATCCGAGTAAGGCCGACGCTTTGCTGGCTGAATCTCAGAAAGACGTTCTCAAGAGCTGGAAATTCCTCAAGAGCCTGGCAACAGCCCTTGAGCCGGAAGCCAAAGAATAATAATATTTTTCACCTGCTCCATCCTTGCATTTCAGGATGGAGCAGCAGTAGATAAAAAAAGGCCGAGTGGTAATTACCACTCGGCCTTTTTTTATCTACTGCTGCTCTCTGAAACGAGACTGTTAGCTCCCCATCCAGGTTATTTTTTTTCTATCCCTGTCTGGGTCTTCTTCTTTGCTGTTTCAGCTTTCAGCTCCTCATACTCTTTGATCGATTGAAGAACTGTCTCATCCTGCTTTTCTTTCATCTGTGCCACTTTTGCTTTAATTTTTTCTTCCTTAATCTTTAAAGCCTTGGCGCCAAAAAGAGTCGCCGCCAGATATCTGAAAGAAAAAAGCATCAGTTCCACATCATCTTCCCGGATCTTGTCAATGGTCTCCTGATCTAAATCATAGGTGTCGAGAAAAGAACTCTCAAAGATAAACTTACGAAAGGTAGCCAGATCAGTAGAGGCCATAAAAAACATCCGCTTCGCCTGTTCCGAAAGTGTTGCCTGGAGACCATAGGACTTACGTCGCATCACCAGTCGCAACCATTCCTTGTTCATTTCGTCCCGTACATCAACCCCCTGATCGGCACGCCATTTACGAATGGTCCACTCTTTATCCTCCTCAAAACCTTTGCAATGGTCTTCTCTAACCGTGAAGAAAAATTTTTCTTCTGCTGATTCCAGCTCGTTGCCATCGGCATCTCTTGAGCCACCTTCGTGGAAATCAGCCATGCCGACGGGGTAGTACCGACAGGCGGTAGGACGATCAGTATAGACAGTGCAACCTTCGGGAGTCACAAATGGACATTTGTTATCCTCCTCACGTAACTTAATCATTACGCCCGGCATATCAGTTTTCTCAAGGTAGGTGGGTGTACTGAATTTATGGAGAAATTCATGGGCAGGAATCTTCAGTCTCTTGCTCAGTTGCAGAATGTCATACGGCGTTAAAACAATTTTAATACCACCGCAACATGCGGTAAAACAACTTACACCAGGATGACAGCGAAATTTCAGAGGGCTGTCCAGAGTGAGTTTTTTGGGTTCAATTGACGATGGATTTTTTTCTTTACCAAAAATTATCTTTTCTTTAGTCTTGTTTCCTTCATTGCTCATTACATCACCTAAAAGTAAATAGTATATCGGTACCCTCTCGGCAGGGTTGAGTTTCCAGCAAACAGCCTTACATCATAAACATCTCCGCCGATTGTGTAAACCAATTTCACCTTTTAACCTCATCCTTACCCCGGATATCCCACCAGCCGAGGTGAGATATCCGGGTAACCATTACTCGAAGCCAGGCCCCTCACTGAGCTCAAATTTCTCTTCATTTCAGGTAGTGTCGGATTTGATTTTTTTTGTCGATAAACCATAGTATGCGCAGATTTATAGCGCTTATCTCTTGCAGTTTTGCCGAATAGTTCGTATATGTCATGGTGCTTGAAGGTTAACGTTATTATTAAAGTATACCGGGTGACCGGTATCACAAGGGTTTTATAGAATGAAAATATTTAGTCGTCCAATCGATTTATCCGGTGTCAGTACCGTCGTCTATCATCTTCCAGATGGTCCTGCCCTTTCCCTGAAAATTGATGGGATAGAAGAGTACCTGGATCTTGAACTTGAACTCGGACATGTCTGCGATACTTCTGATATCGACGGGGTACTGCATTTTTTTCCAAAAGGAAATGCCTGATTCAGCATATCCTCCGACCGGACGGACCCACCCCATTACTTGTGAAAAATAGTCCCGCTTTTCACGCCATCTCTCTGTGCGATAATCATATACATACATCCCTCTGCGGTCATGCAACCGGCAAGATGGAAGAGTATGTGCAGGCCGCTATCCGAATGGGGCTTAAAAAAATCGTCTTCCTGGAACATATGGAAGAAGGTATCAGTTATACCTCTGGAAAGACCTGGCTCTCTGAAAAGGACTTTGATTACTATTTTTCAGAAGGGGAAAGACTGCGCACTGAGTATAAGAATACTATCGAAATTGGATTGGGAGTTGAATGTGGTTACAATCCTGATAGCGGCGATACTCTTAAAAAAAGACTTGCCGGAAGACATTGGGATCAGGTTGGTATCTCCTGCCATTTTTTGAAAATTGAAGGAGCGGTGCATCACCTCAATCTCTTTAGCAGCAAGAAAGAGAACATCCTGTCGGCCATGCAGATCGGCGCGGAAAAACTTCTCAGTCGTTACTTCACCACCCTGATAGAAGCGGTCCGGGATTTGCCAGGAACCATGCTTTGCCATCTTGATGGTGCGCTTCGCTTTTTACCGGGTATCAGTTTGAATGAATCACAGTATATCTTGATCGACGAGCTGCTCCAGGCCGTTAGTAAAAAAGCAATGGCCATCGAGATAAACAGTTCGGGTCTCGCCATACGAAAAGAACAATTTCCCAACCGGCGCATTGTGGCTATGGCAAAATGTTACGACATTCCTTTCGTCCTCGGCTCCGACGCCCATAAACCGGATGAAGTGGGGAGATATTTTGACCGCGTCAACACCCTTCTCTCTTAATGACCTAGAAGGTATCTTCTTGCCAAAGGACAGCAAGATAAGTTGGTGTAGAAACTTATCCCAGCTTTTCCATCGGGGTCAAAACCTTATCCATAGCGGCACCTAGGCTTTTTGAGTTAAATGGCTTATGGACAATGGCATTTACCCCTGCCGCATACGCTTCCTCGTTGTCCTGGCTCTCATTCTGTGTCGTCACCATAATTATCGGCAGCAGCTTGGCTGCATATTTATCCCGAACCTTTCTCGCTAATTGAATGCCTGTAATATTCGGCATATTGAGATCAGTAAGGACCATCAGAGGTTTCTCAGTCTGTAGCCATTCAAGAGCAGATGCCGGGAACTCAAAAAGCACCGGATCGTAGCCCAGTTCATGGAGCGTAGCTTTGTAGATGTTGAGGATCATTCTTGAGTCATCAACAGCAACTACTTTGGGACGTATGGCCTGTTCCTCTTCACCGGTGAGTTTATCTGCGAATTTATTTTTTCCTGCCCGAAGCAGGAGCTCATGATAATGGCGGCGAATATCTTTATGAGCATGGGGAAGATAATAGAGGGCAAGTTCCTCAAAAAGTTCATCATCTGCCAGATGAATAAAAATAGCATCAACCTGGGCATTGACAATGATTTTGACAATATGTCTCGCCTCACTTTCAGGACCGCGCAGCAGATTCTTTATACCCGCGCCGAGAATCGGAGAAAAATTCTTGTCAATCGCCCTCGCTGCGGCGATGCACACATGGTCTTCCTGGTCGGTCAAACCAGCTGTGAGGGTGTATGCCCCTTTCTTCAGAGGCAAAAGAGCTAGTGCTTCATAGGCGGCAAAACGGACATTAGCGCTTTTGGGCTCATTGGTCAGTAATTTTCGAATCGGCACAACCGCCGACTCATCGCCGATATCTCCCAACACATTCAACGTGTGAATAAGGAAGTCCGGGTCATCATGAAGAAGGTTGTCAATCATGACGGGTACCGCCTTTGGTCCAATCCTCACCAGCTCCGATTTGGCAAAAGTTCGCATATGTGCATAATGTGAACGAATCGTATCGTTTAATTTTTCAAGCGAAATCTGGTCCTGCACTTCAGAAAAAATTGAGAGTATCAGATAATCGATCTCATTATCTGTCCCCATTCTCTCTGCAAGTCGGTGCATCGCAGTGGGAGTCCCAACCTGTCCAAGAGACTGTACAGCTGCTATAATGAGCTCTCTGTTGGCAGCATAGAGATAATCCGTCAAAGTATTGATTGCCAGTGGGTCACCAATCAGGCCGAGGCTCTCAATAATCAGAAGGATCTCTGCTTCATTATCAGAGGATGCTACAATATTGAGCAAAGCAGAGGTCGCCTCGTCAAAACGCAGCTCACCGACAACTCTGATCAGCTCTGTCTTATCACTGATTTTCGATGAACTCAGAAACGCCACCAGCTTTTCCGGATAGGCAAGGAGGATGGATAGCAGGGTTTCACGAATAATCGGCATCTCATCAGCCACCGTCACCTGGTCCTGCACAAGATATATAAAAAGTGGTACTGAGAAATCGGCATCAGCCCTGGATAACAGATAGATCAGACGATTGCGCGTCTTGATATCAACCTGTTCAAGATGAGCCAGGACGAGTTGTGCTTTGAGGGCATCACCTGTCCTAATATTATCCTGCAGCTCTTCAATCATATGTTGTGGATTCAGTTCAGCCATAAATACTCCGGACATCATTACTTTTTCAAAATTTATTCTCAGCTTATGGAAAAAAAGTCCCTATACTGTTCAAGGCTACCGAGACTAAAGCTCTGCCCTTATGGGGGGCTTATTATAGTCGTATCACAAGGGGGGATGACAATACTCTTTTCCGGGAATTGGATTCCTACACTAAAAAAGCCTATCAACGCGCGTGGCTGACCATACCACAAAGTGTCCCCTTTTGTCTAACCCAGGTTTTAATCCGGGGCAGACAAAAGGGGAGACGGCGAAAATCCCGATTTTTATTTCCTGTATCGGAGGTATGGATGTGGATTTTCAGGAACGGATACCTTTATTTTACCGGGAGCCAGTCAGCCCCGATTCGTCTCATAACATTGAAACCACCCGGAAGTACCAAGTTGTTGTTCAATCCAACATAATCAAGGAACACCTGAACTTCAAAAGATCGTGAACCGGCGTTACAAAAAATAATAAAGGTTTTATCCATCGGCAGTTCGGAAAACCTGTCGCGTACCTGCTCATATGGCAGAGAGTTCCATAGTCCCAGCCCAAAACGTTCAACAAAGGGAGCAGCCTGTTTTTCGTGACGAACATCCAGCACCTGCCAGTCGGGATGGCTCGAAGGATCTGCCATCCAGCCATAAAAATCTTCCATTGAAAGCTGCCGCATGCGCTTATCACAAAGATTGTCCGCAATATACGCCGCAGCATTGATAGGATCAATAGCCGGAGAAAATGGAGGGGAGTAGGCCATTTCAATATTGGCAAAATCATCAATTGTTGCCCCGGCACTGAGGGCCACCGCCGCCGCATCAATACGGGCCGACAGTGCATCATTCACCGGTCCGGTGCCCTGAAAACCGAGAACCCTTCTCGTACGTTTATCAAATACCATTTCCAGGCAGATGATGTCTTGACCCGGAAAGAAATGGGCCCTGTCAGAGGGGGAAGAAAGAGAGTAGTCGGCATCAAACCCCTCGGTCCTGGCAGTTTCAAGACTGAGACCGACAGAGCCAACCGAAAGTTCAAACGCTTTAACAATAAAGCTCCCGACCCCGCCTTTGAAGACGGAGGGAATACCGGCGATGTTATCAGCCGCAACCCGCCCCTCTTTGTTGGCCATGCTGCCAAACGGAGCCACAAAACGCTTTCCGGATACAAGATGGGTTATATCAACACAGTCGCCTGCAGCGTATATGTCCGGATCGGATGTCTGCATCCGCTCGTTAACAACAATTCCGCCTGAAGATGACACAAGCAGTCCTGCAGCAACAGCCAGCTGCGAACGTGGTCGAATTCCCACAGCCATGATCACCAGATCGGCTTCAAGGGTCCGCTTCCCTGTTCGGACTCCGCACGCCTTACCGTCTTGCACAAGTATTTCTTCGGCAGCTTCACCTAGAAACACATCAACATTGTTATCGCGAAGATGTTTTTCCAGAATTGCAGCCAGTGGCCAGTCTATAATGTTGGGAAGAAGCTGATCCATATACTCAACGATTGCTGTTTCGACACCCCAGAGATCAGTCAATGCTTCTGCCATCTCAATGCCGATTGCTCCCCCTCCAACCACGACGGCCTTCCCTACTTTCCCCTTGGCAATCATTTCTTTAATGGCAATGGCTTTATGGAGATCACTGATGGTGAACACCCCTTCCGCCATGTTTCCAGGAATCGGCGGTAAACACGGCTGACTGCCTGTGGCAAGCAATAACGTGTCATAGGCAATTTCCGTCCTCTCTCCTGTCTTGAGATATTCGAGCTGTACCGTCTTCTTTTTTCGGTCTACTGCCAAGGCCCGGGTAGAGGTTAAGGTTTTTACTCCCTTGGCCTTCTCAAAAAAGAACTCATCACGCACCATATGAAAACTTGTTGACCGTAACTCCTTTTCATCTGCGACATCGCCTGAGACATAGTAAGGAATACCGCACCCGCCGTATGAGATTAGACTGTCCTGGTCTATGACGGTAACCTCTGCGTCGGGCATAAGCCGTTTTAACCGACAAGCCGCTTTCGGACCTGCTGCGACGCCCCCAATAATCACTATTCGTTTTCCCATTCTTCACTCCATCATACTTTATTAATCGTTAGGCTCTCCAGGCGGAGTCGATGACGGTCGTCAAAGAGAAGCATACCAGACATCCAGATGGCGCTCACAACACCAAATCCAGTTCCAGCCGCAATGAGGAACATGATAAGAATTTGATATTTTACAGCCTCAACCGGCGGCGTTCCCCCCAAGATCTGTCCGGTCATCATTCCCGGTAAACTGACAAGACCTGCAGCCGCCATAGAGTTAATGATCGGCATCATCCCGGTCCGCATACAGTCGCTTCGAACATCCCGGCTCGCTTCCTGCCAGGTCTGCCCAAGCAGCAAACGCTGCTCCACCTCATCCCGCCGTCCATATAACTGATCCGTCATCCTGTCCATGGCCAGGGAAATGCCTGTCATTGTATTGCCAAGAAGCATACCCAGCAATGGGATTGCATACTGCGGAGTGTACCACGGTTCTACCCGAATAATAACCAGCAAGGCGAGGAGTGTAACGGAAAAAGAGGAGACAAACATGGCACCGATGCTGATCAGATACCCTGAAAGACCGATAATTTTGCGCTTTTGCCTGGCCTGGATCTCACGTCCTGCGGCAACCAGCATGACAGTCGACATCAGCAACACCAGCAGGAAACTGCCACTGGCGAACAGAAAACGAAGCACCAGACCTATGAACAGGAGCTGTGCTGTCATCCGACAGCCGAAGAAAATTATTTTCCGCTCCAGTCCGAGACTGAACATCATGCTAAGACCGGAAAGCAATATCAGAAGAGAGGCCGCTATTGCCAGATCAATGCTGCTTAAACTTATCACGTCCATGCCTTCACCGAATAAGTGCCATACATAGCAACCGGATGGAAGAGCAAAAGGTCGATTGCTTCATGGTCTTTCGCTCAGTTTGTGCTGTTCCATCCACAACTTCCTGCCGGCGACCCTGGTAATTTGTTCTGGGTCATGACTCACCCAGACTATTGCCGGCTTGTGAAGCAGAAGATAGTCTTTAATGAACTTCTCCATAAGCTCGGTATGATAAGCATCAAGTCCAGAGCTTGGTTCATCGAGTAACAGAACCGTCGGTCTATTCTGTATGGCTCGCACCAGAGCCAACCGCTGTCGCTCACCGGTAGAGAGCCGTCTTACCTGCCAGTCAAGCACGTGAGGGTCCAGCCCAAGGAACCTGCAACTCTCCTGAATGAAAGGTATCCGGTCAGATACAGGGAAATGGTCACCTGCTCTATCATACCACCAGGACGAATCAGCCGGCACCATGGTGACCTTTGAACGCCATTTTGCCGGGGTAAATGAACTGCTTGGAATCCCCTCCAGCAGTACTTCGCCTCCAGCAGGAATGAGATCGGTTATAGCCCTGAACAACTGGGTTTTCCCAATGCCGGATCTTCCGGCCAAGCCAACACATTCCCCTTTTTCGACTGAAAAGGAATAAGGTCCCTTGTCAAGAAACGTCATGTTTCTGACACAGAGATGACCGTCACTCATGTTACCAACGGAAGGGAGATGGTGATGGTGGTCCCTTCCCCTTCTTCACTCTCTACCGCTATCTCACCATTGTGATTTTCAATTATAGTTTTCGTTATAGCCAGTCCCAACCCGGTACCCTTGTTTTTGTCTGTGAAAAAGGGTTTGAATATCTGTGTAATTTTTTCAGCCGACATGCCTATCCCGGTATCTCTAACAGTCACTTCTGTACCGCCTGAAGTGGTTCTGCTGGTACTCACCTGCAACTGGCCGTTTTCAGACATGGCCTGTAAACTGTTCATCAATATGTTTAACAGGGCCCGATAAAAGAGATCCTGATCCAGATTGCTTTTCGGCAGGTCGGGTGCAAGGTCGGTTATGAGCTCTATATGCTGACGCTTCAACTCATGCGAAAGAAAGTCGAGTACTTTCCTGACTATCTCATTCACACTGGACGGTTTGAGTTGGGCCTTCTGTGGTCGTGCGAAATCAAGAAACTCAATCACAATATTATTCAACCGCACTGTCTCGTCAATCACGATTTTTGCAAGATGCTCATTGCCCGGGGCAATCTTAGCGATCCTTTTTTCCAGTATTTCTGCCGTACTGCGTACAATTCCCAAGGGACTTTTGATCTCATGACTCACCGTTGCGACCATTTTCCCCAGGTGAGCCAACCTTTCTGCCTGATTGAGCTTGTCCTCGAGCTTCAATCGCTCAACAGCCCTCTTTTCAATGATCGCTCCGGCCCGCGAGACAATTGATCGCAACACCAGAAACAAAATGGCCATGACGACACTGGAGACAACTATGATCCGTCCCTGGAACTTCAGGATATTTGCATAATTGCGTGACAGGTCTTTTTCGATCTCTATCACACCCATAATGAGATCACCTTCCTCCCCATCCCGACGCACCTGCCGAAAGGGGATAAAGGTTTTCAGTACACACTCCACCTTGGTAGTGATATGCATCAGACTTAGAACAGAACCGCTATAGGTGAGTCGGGAATTGGGAATACCGACCAGGGCTTTATAGTACTCCGCACCTCCAGCATCCTTTTGACCTATGAGTTCAGGCAGGGTCGAATAGGAAATGATATTCATGCTTGAATCATATATGGTCACCGAATCAATCTTCAGTCCCTGGGTGACCCCTTTGATGATCCCGTCAAGCAATTCAAACTGCTCGGGTTTACGCAGTGCGATACCACCAAAGCGGATAACTGCAGGAAGAACAAAGCGCCTGAAAACCTGCTGATTGATATTTTCGGCCAGCAAAAGAGAATACTCCTCATTTTGCTCCAGCATGATTTTTCGGGCGTTGTTTGAAATAATCCAGGAGAGCAGGAGGGTAAAAACCAGAATGGCGGCCAGACTCGAAAAGGAGAAATATTTAACCAGTTTAAACGACTCGAGCCCGGCTTCTCTTTTCTCTTTACGGATTGAATCCAGGACAGGGTCAGTCTCATCCCCTTTAGTCATTATCTTTTCTCCCGGGGAGATGATGGTTCGCTTGCACCAAGGGGGCGTTATAGAGAATCCCGCGTTATTCAGAGGGGTTGGAGGATGGTAAAGTTGAAAAGGTGAACGCCTCGCAATCCCCTTTCGATTCGTCCACCAGCCTCAATTTGAAGTTTCAGCGGGATCTCTCAATTCGCTTTTTTTCGCAGATAGGTGGGCGTCTCTAAATAATCGTCATTCCAATTTATCGATTTTGTTGACTTTCCATCCGTTGCTGTTGAAGATCCGATATTGTCCAGGGAATCAAAGTTTGATCCGGGTAAGCGTGTCACACGGGGATGCTTGTTCGGTGCAGCCGGTGCCCCTTGCATGACTGTCTCCGACTCTCGTGGAGGCGCCGGTTTCCGCATGTGATCCTGCACCGGATCGATAGTTTCTTTATTGTCGACCATTCCTCCTACCCCGGTGGCGATGACAGTTACATGCAATTCATCGCCCAGTGCATCGTCATAGAGGGCACCAATAACAACCTTTGCATCGTCATCAACCTTTTCCTGAATGAGAGCGGAAGCCTCCATGAATTCAGCCATAGTGAAGCTCTCTTCCGAGGCAGAGATGTTAATAAGCAGACCGCGAGCCCCATCTATACCGAAATCTTCCAACAGCTGGTTGTCGATGGCCTTCCGGGCTGCTTCGGTCGCGCGGTGCTCGCCTGTGGCGGCACCTGAACCCATGACAGCAGGACCGACTTCCTTCATTACAGTTCGCAGATCGGCAAAATCCGCATTGATCAACCCAGGTACATTAATCAGATCGGTAATACCTTTTACCGCCTGCAACAACACATTATCCGCCATCGCCAACATGTCGGAAAGTTTGCTGTTCTTCTGCATGATGGAGAGGAGTCTGTCATTTGGAACGGTGATGATCGTATCCGCATATTTCTGTAACTCCTGCCAGCCTTCTTCGGCATTCCGGGCCCGATATTTCCCCTCAAAGCTAAATGGCTTTGTCACTACAGCGACGGTCAGAGCGCCCAGTTCCTTGCTCGCCTTGGCCACCACAGGAGCCGCACCGGTTCCAGTACCACCGCCAAGTCCCGCAGTGACAAATACCATGTCACTGCCTTTCAGGGCTTCTCTGATTTCCTCGACAGACTCCATGGCTGACATGTTTCCGGTTTCCGGATCAGCGCCTGCACCAAGTCCTTTTGTTATACTTGGTCCGATCTGAAGACAGACATCTGCCTTAGACTGATTTAATGCCTGTTTATCAGTGTTGGCAACAATGAACTCTACACCCTGAAGCCTATTGGTTACCATAGTGTTGATGGCATTACCGCCACCACCACCAACGCCAATAACTTTCACGACTGCAACACCCTCTGATTCAGCCATCCTGAACGGCATGTCTACCCCCTCGTCTGTAACTTGAACATCCAACACATGCAGAGATAAAGTACGAATATTATCAATGCAATACTATAGCATCCTGTAGTAGTCACTGAAACAAAAAACTTGACAATCACATGATTTTTTTAATCCACTCTCTAACCCGGCCAATGACGGTGGTATCCTGTCTGGCCATTTCATTCCCGGTATTCCTGCCAAACAACACGAGCCCTGTTGCCGTTGTGCAGCGAGGACTATGAAGTTCCTCGACCCTGCCCGTTATTCCGGTCGGATACCCTATTCTAACCGGCAGATCAAAAATCTGTTCCGCCAGCTCGACAAGGTTTGCGAGAAGAGCTGTCCCGCCGGTCAAAACCACTCCGCCGTTAATCTTATTTTTCTGTCCCGAAGCTATAAGCTCACTGTTCATCATCTCAAGAATCTCAATTACCCGAGCTTCGATGATTTCCACCAGCACTTTCTGTGTTACTTTTCGCGGCTCCCTGTCACCGACTGTTGGAACGTCCACCACAAGATTCGGTCGGATAAAGGAAGCAATCGCACCACCGAAATCCTCTTTCAACCTTTCCGCCTCCTGAAGAGGAGTACGCAGACCGACTGAAAGATCATTGGTGAGGTTATGTCCACCAAGGCCGATTTCGCAGGTATGGCGAATCGTCCCGTCGCAAAAAATAGCGAGGTCAGTCGTTCCGCCGCCAATGTCAATTAATGCAACACCAAGCTCCATCTCGTCCTTGCTCAGAACCGACTGAGCAGAGGCAATGGATTCAAGGACCAGTTCAGCCACTTCAAGCCCCGCCTTGTTGCAGCAGGTAACCAGATTATGTACTGCGCCGATGTCGGCGGTTACTATGTGTACATTGGTAACCAGACGAACTCCGGTCATTCCTATGGGGTTTTGGATGCCGGTATGGTCGTCAACCATGTATTCCTGGGGCATGACATGAATAATACGCTGGTTTTCAGAGATCTTAACAGTCCGTGCGGCAGCGATTACCTCGTCAATATCCGCCTGCTTGATCTCCCGGTTATTCACTGCGACGATGCCGGGACTGTTGAACCCTTTTATGTGATTTCCGGCAATTCCGACATAGACATACGTTGAACTCAAATCGCAGCCAGCCGATTCTTCAGCGAGTATCACCGCCTGCCGGATAGAATTAACCGTGCTCTCAATATTGACGACAACACCTTTTTTTAAACCCAGAGAAGGTACGGTCCCCACCCCGATTATTTCGACCCGGTCATCAAAGACTTCCCCTACGACACAGCAGATTTTTGTCGTTCCAATGTCGAGACCGACGACCAGTTCACCTGCTTCCTGGAAATCTCTATTTTTCTCGGATCCGACAACATCAATGTCTGTAGTCACCGCAGTTTTAATATTTTCGTCCATTCTGTTTTCTTACCTGATTACCTCTGTGCGACAAGCACCTTGTCATTCAAATAATCCATCTGAATATATTCAACCTGAGAAATCGCCTCTTTACCTTTCTGCTTTTTATACAAAGTTTTGAGAACCTGTACCAGGCGAGAATATTTCTTGCCAGTATTACTATTTCCAAAGAAAATTGGGAATGGATATTCGACCAGATAGACGACCATTTCTCCATCTCGGTTTACGTGAATCTCTGATACCGACTGTGCCGGAAGATGTGGATTATTGCTGTTTACCTTTTTCAAAAAAACCAAAACTTCCGCCAGGGCTCTTTCTTTCAATGAAGGATCATCAATCCCGGTGAGTCCGGTGATAACGGGAAAATCGATATCAGCTCCCGGCCCGACCTGAAGAAAGGGCACACCGTTCCTGTCGATATACTGCAATGTACCACCATCCGGTTCCTTCGTGTGCAGCAGCGCGAAAGGCACATTCTCAACAATGGATATCTCGACAGCTGAGGGCCAATTCCGTCGAACTTCAGCGCGCGCTATTATCGGCACGGAAGCCAACCACTCCTCCACTTGGGAACAATCCAAACCAATGAGGCTTGTCTGGTGAAGAATAATCCCCGAGGCATCCCGCAGTTCTTCTTGAGAGAAGGTATGGGTGCCGGAGATTACAATCTCAGAAACCTGAAAAAATCGTAATGATTGCAGATTTTCAAAAATGAGCTGCCCCCCTCCAACTACAATAAAGAGGAGAAGGGAAAAGGTAAAGGTGACCAATCCGACTACATTGAAAACCGTTTTTTTTCTACTGACCGGCCTTTTATAGCTGTCATGGCCTGTCCTGTTTTTATTGGCTAATACTTGCCGAATGTGGGCCAGCCGATTTTTCCGTTTTGGATATTGACCACCCTGCTGACTATTATGCCCGGGAAGAACATGCCGCTGCATGTCCTTGTTCAGATAGCCATTTTCGCGTGTTTTGTTTTTTTCAAACTGCGAAGATATTTTTTTTATTATAGAGAGTAACATAGTCATTCTCAGATAAAATGAACTTCTGGTTCCAGGTCGATACCACTGTCGAGTTTCACCTTCACCTGAACCATCTTCATGAGATTCAGAACATCTTCTGCGGTGGCGCCGCCTTTATTCACCAGAAAATTGCCATGATGTTCGGAAATCATGGCTCCTCCAACAGTCACCCCCTTCAATCCGCTTGAATCAATCAACCGGCCGGCACTGTCGTTTGATGGATTTTTGAAAAAAGATCCGGCATTGGGGAATTCACAGGGCTGCGTTGTCTTCCTGCGATTCTGTAAAACACTGCAATATTCCTTGATTTCATTGGGGTTTCCTACGGTTAATTCGAGTTCAACCTCTACCACCACTGCTTTTCCCATATGCTCGGCGAACCCCTTCCAGGTTCTGTATGAAAAATCGAGTTCCGAGCGACCGAGGAGTACCTCACCTTCAGCGTTCATCAGTCTGACACTCTCGACGACCGATGCCATGTCACTTCCCCATCCTCCGGCGTTCATTATCACTGCCCCGCCAAGGGATCCCGGAATGCCACAGCCAAACTCAACACCGGACACCCCCCATTCCATACATTTAAAGGCAAGTTGCGCAAGAGCATAGGCAGCGCCTGCTTGAACGATGACGCTACCACCAGCTGTCGCAGATTCTTTATCGATATTTTTGAATTCAGCTCCCAATATAAGTATCACCCCGGGATAACCTTCATCTTTTACAACCAGGTTGGTACCGCGACCGATTGTCCTCCATGGCACGTTTTCTTCAGCCAAAAAGGCCAGCAAAGACTGCAGTTCCTGCCGCTCTTCAACCTTGACAACGGCTTCGGCCGGTCCTCCGATTGCCAGAGATGTGTAGCGATCCAATCTGCATTGCCATTGAATGGGTTTTGAGATCAGCGTCGATAATTTTTCCTGTTGTGCTCGATTCATCAGTTCTGCCGAGTATCTTTTTGCAACAGTCGAAGTATTTCCTCTCCAACCCTGACTATATTTCCAGCCCCGAGGGTAAGTACCAGATCTCCCTCCTGTAACATTGGCAGCAGTTCTCCTGCCATTTGCTCCACGTCTCCTATGTACCTGGTATGCCGTTGGCCATGAAGTTTGGTTGCCTCAAGCAAATTTTCACCGGTCACACCGGGAACAGGTTCTTCACTTGCTGCATAAACGTCTGACATAATGAGATAATCAGCCTTATGGAAGCAGGTTTGAAATTCTTTAAAAAGAGCTTTGGTCCGGGAGTATCGATGGGGCTGAAAGAGAACCACCAGTCTTTTTTGGGGCCACGCCTGTTTTATTGCCTCCAGTGTTGCCCGGATTTCAGTAGGGTGATGACCATAATCATCCACAACAGCGATCCCGGCAGCTTTTCCCTTTTGCTGCATCCTTCGCTGAACCCCTGGATAACTCTGCAATCCAGTCTGAATTTTTTCAAAAGGAAGTTCCAGTTCCAGGCCGACACAGACCGCTGCCAGCGCATTATAGACATTATGGATTCCAGGTGGGGTAATGCTAATTTTCCCGCGGATCCCGAATGCATCCTTTACGGTGAAATACACCCTGCCATCCAACCAGGTTATATCGTCGCCATAAATATCTGCCTGAGGTGTCAAGCCATAGGTTATCGTTCTCTTTTTGATTGCGGGCAAAATGTCTGCAATGTTTGCATCGTCGAGGCAGACAATGGCCGCGCCGTAAAACGGGATTTTATCAATGAACTGGAGAAACGTCTCTTTGATGTGGTCAATATCCCGATAATAGTCGAGATGCTCAAGATCAATATTTGTCACAACTTCCACAACCGGTGACAACTTCAAAAAAGATCCGTCACTCTCATCGGCTTCAGCGACCAGGTACTCACCTTCTCCTAATTTAGCGTTTCCACCAAGCGCATCAACCTTGCCCCCAATAACGATGGTTGGATCCAGGCCGGCAGCGGCCAGCATCCAGCTGACCATGGAGGTTGTCGATGTTTTACCGTGACTGCCGGCAATGGCGATCCCATTTTTCTTTAACCGCATCAACTCTGCAAGCATCTCCGCCCGCATGATCACGGGGACATGGGTCTCCTTGGCCCGAACAATTTCAGGATTTGACTGGCAAATTGCCGAGGAGGTCACCACCACATCAGCCCCTTCCATCCATTCACTCTTATGGCCGGTGTGAATGATTCCTCCAAGTCGTGCCAGATTTTCAGTGATGACAGAGCTGTGCAGATCTGACCCCGAAACCTTATACCCCAGATTGAGCAGCAACTCTGCTATACCGCTCATGCCGATCCCACCGATTCCTACAAAATGGATATGTTTCGTTTTTCTATTCATTATTGATAAACCGGTAAAAATTTCAATCGGCAGATGGCTAAGTAAAAAGCTTCATCTTCTTCGCTGTTGCAAATTTCACTATCATTATTGACGCTTCTCAATTTCCTCTAAGCAACACGATACAATTCTTTTTGCAGCATCCGGGAATGCGAGCCTTGTCATGGCCCCCCCCATCTCTGCCAGTTTTTCCGGATTATGTATCAGCGCCAAAACAGCCTCGGCAAGCTGCGTTGCAGTAAGTTTTTTTTGGCTGAACTGTATTGCTCCGCCTCCTGAAACATAATAATGGCCATTTTTCTCCTGGTGGTTATCCGCAGCCGACGGATAAGGAATGAGAATCGCTGGTTTTCCAAGCACAGCAATCTCAGACAGAGTGGTTGCACCGGCCCTTGAGACTACCAGATCAGCCTGTTCATAGACCTCATGCATCTGTACGAAAAACCCGGCAACCTGGGCATCGATCCCACGTTTTGTATATGCGTCTTTTACCTGTTCCTCGTCCCTGTCTCCCGTTTGATGGATCACTCTTATTTCCTGCAGCTCTCCCTCAGTTAAAGAGCAGAGCGCCTCGGTTATCAAGGTATTGACTGCCTGGGCACCCTGACTTCCTCCCAGGATCAGCAGAGTTCGTTTCCCATCTTTTAGAGGCTGCGATTTAGCCGCCAGATCCAGAATTGTGCTTCGTACCGGATTTCCTGTATAAAGTATTTTTTCTGCTGAAAACTCAGCTCCGCTTCCTGGAAGAGACAGACAGACCCTGTCCGCCATCCTTCCGAGTTTGCGATTTGCCAGCCCCGGTACTGAATTCTGTTCGTGGATAACAACAGGAATACCAAGCGCTTTCCCCGCCGCCACGACAGGACCAGTCACATATCCACCGACTCCGAAAATAATATCCGGTTTAAAACGGCGGATAATACCAAGAGCCTGGAGGCATGATACCGGCATCACCGCGAAAGCTTTCACGAGTTCCAGTGGGTTTTTACCTTTCAAACCGTAGCAATGGATACTCTCACTGGCAAAACCATAGGCTCCGAGACTTTTTGTATCCACCTTTCTTTTGGTGCCAACAAAAAGCACTTCAGTATCCGGCATCTGTTCCCTGAATTCCTGAGCGGTCGCCACCGCCGGAAACAAATGTCCTCCGGTTCCGCCACCGGTGAGCAGGAGCCGTATTTTAGTCTCTTTTGTGCTCACAAGCCGCATACCCCATCTTGAGTGGCCCAGAGCTGTTCTGCATTGCCAGCACTGCCCTTTTGAATTCATGGCCTCTATGCCCGTAACTGGAAAACATATCAAAGCTCGCACAGGCCGGCGAGAGCAGCACTACGTCTCCAGGCAGGGCGTTTCTTGCTGCTGCACGCACTGCATCTTCCATCGAAGCCACGGTTTCCATTTCTACCACGTCGGCCAGTGCTGCTCCAAGAAGAGCTGCAGCTTCACCAAGAACCACCATTTTTTTGACCTTTGACATCACACTATCCCTCAGTAGACCAAAATCGTCACCTTTGTCACGCCCCCCCGCAAGAAGAATGACATTTCCCGGGAACTGTTCCAAGGCACCAACCACCGCGCCGGTGTTTGTCGCTTTAGAGTCGTTATAGTAGGAGACTCCGTTTACTTCGGCGACAAACTCAATACGGTGCGGCAAAGAACGAAATGCCTCGAGTCCTGCCTGAATTTGCGAATGTGTACACCCGAGAGAACGCACCGCCAGTATCGTTGCTGCAAAATTCATCAGAGTGATACCGTTCGGCTGTTTCATACCTTCAAACCGATACTCTTCCGTCTTATTATCAACGGCAAGGAGAATACGACCGTCCCGTATAATTGCAGCGTGGTCATCATTTGTGCCAAATGCACGAACTGCTGACCGGATACCCGATGGAAGTTCACGGCAAAGCGGATCGTCTCCGTTTATAATAGCAATAGCCTCCGGTTGCTGATGCTGAAACAGGTTCATCTTTATCCGGGCATACCTCTCCATAGAGAAATGCCTATCCAGATGGTCTGGGGTGATGTTCAGCAACAGGCCTACATCAGGGGCAAATCCCCCTGCACTTTCCAGTTGAAAGCTCGACACTTCGACCACAACTATATCGTAGTCACCAGGATAGAGGAGATACTCATACAAGGGGGTGCCGATATTACCTCCCACAAACACGCGTTTTCCTGCACTTTTCAGTATTTCGCCAATGAGTGTTGTCACGGTAGTTTTACCGTTTGTCCCTGTTACAGCCACCACCGGCACATCAATGTGGCCATCAGCAACAGCCAGCTCGCCGACAATTTGTACACCGTCATCTCTTAAGGACCTCAAGAGCGGGAGCTCCAGATTCACTCCGGGACTGATCAGAAGCAGGTCAGCCTTGGTCAAAAACTCTCGGCTGTGGCCAGCCGCTTCCCATGCTACACCCGAAGCTGCAAGGAACTCTCCCTCCTCTGTGAGAAATTGCTCTTTTGGCCGGCTGTCGGAAACTAAAACCTCTCCGCCACAATGCAGGGCATAGCGAACGGCAGCCCGGCCTGAAACCCCGAGCCCCATAACCGCAACTTTAACGCCTCTATATATCAGAGATTGATTATTCACTATCGTAGTTTCAAAGTGGCAATGGCAACAAGACCAAGAACAATCGAAACGATCCAGAATCTGACCACAACCTTTGGCTCATGCCATCCTTTTTTTTCAAAATGGTGATGAAAAGGCGCCATTAAAAAAATCCTTTTCCCGTGTGTTATTTTAAAGTAACCGACCTGCATGATCACAGACAGGGCCTCCATGACAAAGACCCCGCCAACAATCGCCAGCAGAAATTCCTGCTTGATAATAATAGCTGTAGAACCAAGTGCGCCGCCGATAGCCAGGGACCCCACATCACCCATGAACATCTGGGCAGGATAAGCGTTGAACCATAAAAATCCGAGGCAAGCGCCAAACAGCGTGCCGCAGAGTATGGCCAACTCACCACTGCCCGGCACATAAGGGATCTGTAGATATTCAGCAAGAACAACATGACCCGCCAAATAAGAAAACACCAGATAGACTGCCGCCGTGACAACGGTTGGGCCGGCAGCCAGGCCATCGAGCCCGTCTGTCAGGTTGACTGCATTTGATGCTCCGACAATGACGATAATTGCGAAAACAATATAAAACCAACCAAGATCCGGACGAAAATTTTTCAAAAAAGGCAAACTGAGATGTCCATCAAATCCAGGATGTAGGAAGATAACAATCCCAACAACGGACGCTCCGATAACCTGCAGTGCCAGCTTCCATCTGGCACTTAAACCTTTAGAGTTATTTTTTCGTATTTTTCTCAAGTCATCTATGGCCCCAATACAGCCATAAAAGAGAGTTACAAACAACCCCATCCAAACCAGGGTGTTATCAAGCCTGGCCCAAAGCAGTGTGCCAATTGCTACGGCAGCGAGAATAAGCAATCCTCCCATTGTCGGCACCCCCTGCTTGGCGAGATGTGTCTCCGGCCCGTCATCGCGTACTACCTGGCCAATCTGAAAATGGCGCATTGTTCTGATAAAAAACTGTCCAAGAATCAGCACAATCAAAAAAGCGGTAACCGCTCCGCCTATCGAACGAAAGGTTATATAGCGAAAAACATTCAAGCCGCTCAAACTTGTGTGGAGCGGATAAAGAAGGTGGTACAACATAACGATTACAACTCTCTGGTAATTGGTTCAACAAATATATCAAGGGACTGCAGGAACCCGTCTCCTCAATCAAAAATCAATAATTTGTGCCACGATTGTCTCAAAACGCAGGCCCCGGGAAGCCTTTACAAGAACCACATCATCTTTACCCAGTATTTTACGGTCAGTCATATCTTCTATCCAGTCGACCGCCTCATCTTTTTCATCGAACATATGGAGACGTTCCAGGTTAAAACCGTGTTCCAGAGCACCCTTTACCACGTCTTCCTTGAAATCACCAACGACACCGACATAATCAATCGCCAGTTCGGCAATCAATTTTCCAGTCTCAAAATGAGCCTGCCTGGAACCAGCTCCGAGTTCCCGCATATCTCCGACCAGACAAACAGCTGACCGTACGGCAATTGCTTTTAATGTCTTCAGACCTGCGGCCATCGAAGCCGGATTGGCATTGTAGGTGTCATTGATAACAGTGAATCCGGAATGTGCACGCAGCATTTCCATTCGTTTATCCGGCGCCCTGAAATCGGCAAGTCCGGCGGCAATGTGATCGAGTCCTGCTCCCGCTGCCAGTGCTATTGACGCAGCGCACAGGGCGTTAGAGACATTATGCTCCCCCGCAATATACAAATGAATTTCGACCATCTCTTCTTTGTAATGCATGGTGAATGTAATGACGCCACCTTCTTTTATATGGATTTCAGAAGCCCATACATCCGGTTTCAGCACTCCCCCTTCATTATGGACTGCGAAGGCTATTTTCGGATTTCTGTATTTAGTGGAGAGATCCCTGATCCTGCTATCATCAAGGTTGACCACCAGCATTCCCGACTCTTTCGTCGCGGCAAAAAGCTCTTCTTTTGCTTTGGCTACACCTTCAATTGACTGCAACCCCTCCAGGTGTGCTCCATGGATATTGGTTATACAGCTTATATCCGGGTCGGCAATTGCTCCAAGTCGTTTGAGCTCACCGGGGCTGTTCATACCCATTTCCAAAACCGCAGCGCGATGGCCGACATCCAGCGGCAAAAGCGACAGGGGCAGGCCTATGAGATTATTAAAATTCCCTGCAGTCTTCAGTACACAGTTTGCGGGAAATTCAGGGCCTTCCGGCCAGATCCTCGCGAGAATAGGGGCAACCATCTCTTTGACTGTTGTCTTACCGCAGCTGCCTGTAAGCCCAATAACCACCTGGTCACACTGCTTGGCAAGAGCCCTTCGACGAAAACCCGCGAGGTCGCCCAATGCCTGCCGGGTGTCGTTAACCACGACCTGGCACGTTTCGATGGCGGAAGGGAGGGTCAACAGCCTCTCAACCACCAGACAGGTCGCACCATTTTCCGCCGCCTGTACGGCATAATCATGGGCATCATGACTTTCCCCCTTCAAGGCAACAAAAATTCCATTTTCGGCAACAACCCTGCTGTCGGTAATGACCGGCCCAAGCAATTTTGCCGGATCTTTTCCTGGATGCAGAACTCCGCTGACGGCAGCAGCAACCAGCTCAGCAGTCCAGGAGAAGAGAACACTTTTTGCCTGCAGTCGATCATCAAAAAACCGTTTGCCCTGAAGCGTCAACTGATAAGGCTCATGCCCTTTTCCGGCAATAACGACAATATCCCCGCTCGATGCTGCTCGAATCGCTGCCTCAATGGCCTTTTTCCTGTCCCTTATTACCACACATCCGCAATCTTTGCTGTTTCTTGCCGAAAACCATCCTCTGTTCTTTACCGGCAGTGCAGTCTTGCTGAGTCCGACGAGAATCTGGCCAACTATCTGATCAGGATCCTCGGTACGAGGGTTATCATCGGTTATGACGGCAACATCACATACCCTGCCGACAATCTCTCCCATCAATGGCCTTTTTCCCTTATCCCTGTCCCCGCCGCAGCCAAAAATACAGAAAAGCTCCCCGTGTGGAAGCGCCGCTACAGTTGTCAGCACTTTTTCAAGAGCATCAGGTGTATGGGCATAATCAACCAGCACAACCGGACCTTTTGAGTCCCAACCTGAGCCGGTGGTCACTCTTTCGACCCTGCCTGGAGCCCCGGTTGCCGTGGACAGGGCATTACATATCAGTTCGTCATCGATATTCATTGCCAGGCCAAGACCATAGGCCGTCAAAATGTTATCTATATTGTAACGGCCAATCAACGGGGACGAGAAGGCATGCAATCCAGATGGCGCCTTAATTTCCATGTCGGTTCGATCAAGCATTGAAGTAAAATTCTGCAACTGGATCTCAGCACCCTCTGTCTCTCCCCATCGTATCGTTTTGAGACGGTTTTTGAGACAAATTTCATGCAACACGCGAATCCATTCGCCAGCCTCGAAACTGTCCTGCAGCATTGGAAAGACAGTTGTCCCGGCTTTTTTTAGATGTTCGGTAAACAGGATGGTTTTCGCTCGGAAATAGTCTTCCATATCAGCATGATAATCCAGATGATCGCGAGAGAGATTGGTAAAGGCTGCGACATCAAAGAGTATAGAACCTATGCGGGACTGGGCAAGAGCGTGGGAAGACACCTCCATAATGACATAATCCACGCCATTATCCACCATCTCCCGCAGCAGCTGCTGAAGCTGGAACGCCTCCGGGGTTGTAAACCGTGTATGCAGAATCGTTCTGTTACCATGCCTGTCGGTATATCTGTTATTGACTGTACCCACAACGCCGACCGTAAGTCCGGCCCCCAGCAAAACCTGTTCAAGGAGGTAGGTAACTGTTGTCTTGCCATTCGTTCCGGTTATTCCGATACATCGTAATTGTTCTGCGGGATTCTCAAAAAAGTTAGCTGCAACAGCTGCATATGTACCTGCGGTGTTTTCGACCTCTATGACAGTAACATGCAGATCTTTTGCCTGTGCTTCGCTTAATTTTCCAGATCTGCAGATTATTGCCCGGCAACCGGCGGCTACAGCTGCCCCTATGTAGTCATGGCCATCATTTACAACACCAGGCAGTGCGACAAAAAGACTATCAGCGCCAACATCTCGCGAATCAACAGAAATACAGGCGATCAGCTGTTCATCAATTGACCTACCCACTGGGGGGCACAGCAGATTGTATTTGAGTCCTTTTAGAAGGGATGCAACTGTATTCTGTCTTCTGGATAAAATCATAAGTTGTCTGATAAGATTTTCAGTTTACATCGAGACCGAACATAAATAAATTCGCACCTTCGAATTTTAATGTGATTTACAGAAATATTTTATGTTGCTTCCGTCACTACGTTGAGGTCTGACATAAACTCCGTATGTATCTCCCTTACTATCTGGATGAAGCTATCTGGATGAAGCCTTCTCTTTCGGCCGTTTTCCAAATTTACCAGGAGCAATCTTCTCCTGTCTTTCCAGAATCAACAGACATTCAGTTATTCCTTTTAAGGAGCTCCCCGGCCTCGGCTTTTGATCAATAACTCGTCCTGTCCCCTGAATTTTCAATTCGAAATCTTTTCCCTGCAACAGGCGAAGGCTTTTCCTGAGACTCAACCCTCTCAGATCCGGCATGACACCTGGTGCTGGTGTCTCTGTTTTACCTTTTTCTCCACCTCTCGACATTCCAGTGATCAGCAGGTTTTTTCCCTGGTAGTTATCTTCATCACTCATTTCAGGTTCAACCACATCCGCAACCGATTTTGCTATCTGTTGCAGCACGGAGATTCTTTCTACTTTTTCCTCAACTATCTGCTCAATAGTTTTTTTACTTTTAGCGTCTTTTTTCTCCACTCCCTGCGGTCCCCGCTGAACAACGACGAGCATATTCAAGTCATTATTTTCAGCTGGGACAGTAACAAACAACAAATCATTAAAGAGCAATTGACGGCTGCCACCTTTATCGATACTGACCAGGATGTCGTCCCTGAAATAAAATGTGTTCGCGGTTCCTTTTGTTGCCATGCTTTGGAATAGAGACGTAACTCTCTCACGTCCCGCATCCGACCACGAATCCACCTGTGCAGCTTTTGCTTCTTCGTTGTTCAGTAAAACTTCAAGCCCGCTTTCCCCAAACGCTTTTTTCACGATAAAGGGATGAATTTTTTTTCCCTTGTTGAGCAAAACAGAGTAAGTCGACAGAAGACTCAAAGGAGATGATGAATTTGGCACAAAACCAAAATTCGTTGTGGAGACATTGACCGGTTGCTGTTCATCCATAACAGCCTTCCCAGGCTGTGGCGGCACATAAAAATCAGTCTCCAGAGAGTCATTCATGCCAAGCGACTCCCACAAACGCAGTTGACTGCCCAGAGTATTATTTTCCGGCAGCACACTCCAGGCAGAAGTCGAGACATCATTTGATTCATACGCATGCAACATAGTCGCATCCCTCAGGAAAACTCGAAATTTATCCGGCATACACAGAGGAACAAGAAACATATTCTCGGTTTGCTCTTGAGAATATCTGGCAAAAGTATTGGGATTAAACCCAGGCAGGTTGGCTCCACCAATTATTTCTCCCGTTTCCGCTTCCAGGAGATATGCAGCAACCTTTTCAGCCTGCTCGTTCTCGGCGATATCCTCAGCGATATCCTCCAAGATACTTTGTATTTTCAGATCAATGGTCAACACCAGATCCAGACCACCACTAAGAGGCTGACTTTCTTCCTGTTTGTTTAATTTTCTATTGGCCAGAAGTCGATCATAATAGAATTCGACCCCGGACAGACCTATACCATCTTCAACATAACCAATAAAGTGGGCCGCCTGAAAATCATGTGGATAGTATCTCTTGTCGTCTTTTTGTAGGTATACCCCAGGTAGCTGAAGCTCCTTAATGGCTTCTTCCTGCTCCTGACTGATATCTTTTGCAATCCAGAGCCGGAGTGTCCCGCCTTCCAGCTGATCCTCCAGATTATTGCTGTCCAGAACCAGGATCCTGCCAAGCTGTGTTGCCGTTTCTTGAATGGAATCAATCTCTCGGGTTCTTGCATACACTGAAACCCGCTCTAAAGTTACCGCGAGCTGTTTAAAATTCCTGTCATAAAATGTTCCTCTGACAGGGTCATTTGAGGAAAATGTGGTTTTTAAGTTGTGCAGGACCTCTTGTATATAGGTCGTGATACCGTTGTACTTTTGAAACTGGTAACCGACTACTCCGAGTACCGCAAAAATAAACAGATAGACAATGACCCGCCTCCCCTTTTTTTCTTTTCGTATTCTGAGGCGGGATTTTTTTATCATTTTTTATACTTTGTACCCCACAGACTGTTTTCTTGCAAAAACACAAGAAAACAGTCTGATTCAAGGTACGTACACCCTGCAAGGGGGTACTGAAAAGAGTCTCCGGCATTCCTATCATTTGCCGGGGTTGGGATAAACAAAGGTTCCTGTCCCGCGGTTAAATTTTCCCACCTGATCTCCTGAATCTGCATAAAGTGCTAATTTCTCTCCAGCCAGCTGCTGTATATTGGCTGGTGCCCAAAGCCTTGCTTTATGGGCAAGCAACTCAATGTTTTTATCCATCAACTCGTGTCGCTCATTACCAACACGGACGATCATATGGTCAGCATTTGTGACGGCAGATGCTACAAGCATATTTATAACCAGTACCAGAGGGAAAATCATCAGGAGAACCTTCCCTACAGGTTTCCAAAGCACGAGCCAGGCAGAAAGATCAGAAAGCTCTCGTGGTCGAACGTGTTGCCGTAATCCTATCTTTGCCGCGGATCGCATATACGCTTCTGTAGAATTATTATAGTTCATCGTATCCCCCTTCGTTTTGTTTTCTCTTCCGTGCTACCCTCAACCGCGCACTTCGTGATCGGGGATTGACCGCAATCTCTTCCGGTGAAGACATTACGGGTTTAACAGTTAGTACTTCCAACTCTTTATTATTTTTAAATTTTCTTTTTACTATCCGGTCCTCCAGAGAATGAAAAGATATCACGCAGAAATTCGCCCCTGGTTTGAGAAACTTCACGCCATCATCGAGTATACGTGCCAGGTTTTCCAATTCTGTATTGACAGCTATCCGCAATGCCTGAAATACCTTGGTGGCAACGTGTATTCTTTTGGGATGAAATCGCTTGGGCACCGCATGGGCAACTATTGACACCAGCTGCTTCGTTGTTCGAATCTTCTCCTGTTTCCTGTTGAGGACGATCGCCGCGGCAATGGGTCGTGCCTGTCGTTCTTCTCCGTAATAGTAAAAAATATCTGCCAGTTCCTGTTCTGAGCAGCTTGCCAGGATGGATTCGGCGGTTGTTGTCCCACGACTGTCCATCCGCATGTCGAGAACCTCATCACGTTGAAAACTAAAACCTCTCTCTCCTATGTCCAGCTGGAGTGAGGAAACCCCGATATCTATCAATAGACCATCTATCTCCTGAATACCTATTTCCTCTAACCCTTCTGCGAGTTCCGCGAAATTTCGCCGGATAACCGTTAATCGATCCTTGCAGTCATCCAATCTTTCAAGGGAATGACTCAGAGCAGTTTCATCCCACTCAAAAGCTACAACTCTTCCCTTTGGCACTGAAGCTTTCAGAATAGCTTCGGTATGCCCGCCTAAACCGAGAGTGCCATCGACATACACCTTGCCCGTTTCAGGAGCCAGGTAGTGGAGACATTCCTCCAGCAATACAGATGTATGTATCTGCTCGACCGGACGATCACCGTCCATCAGAGTATCCCCATCCTGGCAAGGCTGGCCTGATGATCTTCGAAATTATCGCGTGTACCGTCAGTCTCTGCAAGCGATGCTTCCTTATCCCAGATTTCTATCCAGTCAACCATTCCTGTCAAAGCGATGTCCTTGCTCAGGTTGGCATCATCTCTCAGCTCGGCAGGCAGTCGAATACGCCCCTGTTTATCGATAACGCATTCAACAACTCCACCAATCACATAGCGAACAAAGCTGGCAAGGCCCTGTTCGCCGCCCTGCCTCAACAGCTTGGTTTCAAGAGCTTCCCACTCGGAGATCGGATACGCACGTAAATGAGTTTTCCAGGGAGCTACCATGAGAATATCCGAGCCGCTTTGACGCATCACCTCACGAAAACGACTGGGAAGATTCAATCTCCCTTTCGTGTCGAGTATGTGAAATGTCCTGCTTCGGAATCTACTCTGTATCAAAAATACTCTCCCCAAACCTCATCCAACCACTTCTTAATACATCTACCCCATTTTGCCCCACTATACTCCTTTTTATATAGTGACAAAGGCAGTGTCAAGTAAAAAGTAATTGTAACTTCAACTAGATAAGCACAACAGGGACGTTCAAGAATACACACAACATATTGGGTGTCGCTAGGCACAACCCCACACTATCTAGTGAGAATCGACAAAACAGCTGGCCAAAACCCCAACTTACGGATTACCCACAAACTAACTTTAACTCAATAATATCAAATAGTTAAACGAAGCAGCACCAAAAACAAAAAAATTGTTTTTTAACATGGTGGAGTAAAGTGGAGAGAGAAGACGAGTTTCACAATAGAAATGGGCCGGAGAATGTCTGTCAGCCGACCCATTGAACAGGGAGAGAATTCCGAGAAGGGCTTTTTAGGTAGAACCTCAACAGATTTACTTGATCAACAACTCTTGATAATCAGATGCACTGGAAAAGCTGTGCTCGGAGCCCGGGTAGGAACCCGATTTCACTTCCGCATTATATTGCTGAATACTTTCTTTAATGACAGGAGAGAGATCTGCGTACTTCTTAACAAATTTCGGGGTAAATTTATCGAACATTCCAAGCAGATCATGGGTGACAAGCACCTGACCGTCACAATGAACCCCGGCCCCGATCCCGATAGTTGGAATAGTGATCGACTCGGTGATCACCTGAGCCAGCTTGTCAGGGATACATTCAATCAACAGCCCAAAGGCACCGGCCTCCTCCAGCCCTTTTGCTTCAGCAAGAAGCCGTCTGGCATCATCGAGTCCCTTCCCCTGCAGTTTATATCCGCCGAGCTGGCTGGCAGTCTGGGGTGTCAGTCCGATGTGAGCCATTACCGGTACCCCAGCAGTGACAAGAGCACGAACAACACCGCACATCTCCAGCCCACCTTCCAGCTTTACGGCATCACAACAGGCTTCTTTCAGAAATCGTATTCCGTTTTTCACGGCATCCCGTTCACCGGTATGATTGGCCCCAAACGGCATATCACCAAGAATAAAAGCATCAGGCGCACCACGTCGAACAGCTTTGGCATGATGCAGCATCTCATTCATTGTTACCGGTACAGTTGAATCATACCCAAGCATAACCATACCGAGGGAATCCCCGACAAGCAAGATATCCACTTCACAGCTGCTCAACAATCGGGCCATTGAACCATCATAGGCCGTCAGCATGGAGATTTTTTTCCCTTCCGCCTTCATTGACCGTATTTCTGCCAGTGTCTTTCGCATAATAGCATCCTGTTTTTAGGGTGAGCAGGTTTCGCCTCTTGTTACTGTTGCTAAACTCGTAATAGGCCAACAGCAGTCCCTACAGTGGCCAGGTAAAAAGCTCGATATACAACGAAAGAGATCGGGCTTTTCACGACGCGCCATCATTCATCAAAAAGAGACTGCTGAATGACCATCTGCCTGGGAACCTTTCGCTTAAAGTGTTCATATGCTCTTGCGGTCGCCACCCGACCGCGCGGCGTTCTTTTCAAAAAACCGGACTGAATCAGAAAAGGCTCGTAGACATCCTCCAGAGTGTTCTTTTCTTCACAGACAACCGTTGCCAGGGTTTCCAGGCCAATCGGACCACCCTCAAATTTATCAATAATCGTCAGCATGATTCTTCTATCCATATCATCAAGGCCGAACTGATCCACTCCGAGAAGATTGAGCGCCTCATTGGCAACAACACTGTCGACCACGACATGGCCACCTACCTCGGCAAAGTCCCTTACCCTTCGAAGCAATCTGTTGGCAATTCTGGGCGTCCCCCGGGAACGTTTGCCAAGTTCAAGCGCACCGGTTCGATCAATGCGCATACCCAGAATTTTCGCCGATCTCTGGACAATGGTGACAAGCTCTTCAGGCGAGTAGAACTCCAATCGCAGCACAACCCCAAAGCGGTCTCTTAGCGGTGGCGTCAAAAGACCGGTACGGGTTGTGGCCCCGACCAGCGTAAATCTCGGGAGATCCATTTTCACCGACCGTGCTCCCGGTCCCTGGCCGATAATCAAATCCAGTTGAAAATCCTCCATGGCCGGATAGAGTACTTCTTCCACCGCGTGATTGAGCCGGTGTATTTCGTCAATGAAAAGAATATCCCCCTCCTGGAGGCTGGTCAAGATAGCCGCGAGGTCACCCTGTTTTTCAATAACGGGACCGGAAGTGACTTTTATCCCCGCCCCCATTTCATTGGCGATTATATAGGACAAGGTAGTTTTGCCGAGACCGGGAAAGCCATGAAAAAGAGCGTGATCAAGCGGTTCGCCGCGACCGAGCGCGGCCTGGATAAAAATGGCAAGGCTCTTGCGGACCTGCTCCTGGCCGATATAATCGGCAAGCTTCTGAGGTCGCAGGGAGTTATCACTCCCCGTCTCACGCAATTGGGGCTCCGGTGCGACTATCCGCTTTTCGGAACTTATGTCTTCCTCAAAATTCATGCTAGTGCTCGAAGAGCCTCCCGGATAAGAACTTCCACTTTCTGCGTGTTGAAATCGTTTTCACCAAGCTGTTTCTTGACCTTGCCTAGTGCTCCTCTGGCAACGCTATCCGGGTATCCCAGATTCATCAATGCTGAAATCGCATCGGACGCTGCGGAACCTGCCGCTGACACGACCCCGGCATTGTCACCCTGCGGCGAGACAGTACCGGTTACCAAATGGGCCACCTTTTCTTTCAAATCAACACAAATCCGCTCTGCCGTCTTTTTACCGACACCGGGAAGCGTTGTCAGTCTCTTGATATCCCCTGCGCTGATCGCCTGACATATCTCGCCAACCCGTAACCCCGAAAGCATGGCCAGAGCAAGCTTTGGACCAATGCCGGATACAGTCTTCAGGATAAGAAAAAGCTCTTTTTCCTGCTCCTCCAGGAATCCGAAAAGGGTAATTGCATCTTCCCGGACATTGGTATGAATATAAAAGAAAACGTCTTCACCTTTCTCCGGCATCCTGACAACACTGTCGGTTGACAGGATAACTTCATACCCCACCCCGACCACATCGACAACCGCTCGATCGAAACCTTTTGAGAGTACCCTGCCTGTTAGTGTGGCTATCATGTTTTATAATAGTTGAGAAGATGGTAAAAACAACGTGGATGGCGTCATATTTGTAACTGATTGGCATGGCATATCGCCACAGCCAGGGCATCGGCGGCATCGGCACTCGGCGCGCCAGACAAGCTGAGCAATATCCGAACCATATGCTGAACCTGCGCTTTGTCCGCCTGCCCGTATCCTACAACCGCCTGCTTTACCACCCGAGGGCTATAGTCAAAAACAGCCAGTCCGTTTTGCATGGCGGCGACAACTGCCGCCCCCCGGGCGTGTCCAAGTTTCAGCGCCGAACGGGGGTTGGTTGCAAGAAAAACATCTTCAATGGCAGCAACAACAGGCCCATGAACCTGAATTACCTCATTTATGCCTTCAAAGATTTCATTGAGTCGATAAGAAAAAGGATGTTTGGTCGTCGTTTTTACAACCCCGCAGGCGACAAACTGTAACTGCCCGCGATCGGCATCAATAACTCCATAGCCGGTAATCCTGCTTCCGGGATCAACTCCAATGATTCGTTCCACCGCGACGCCCTATTCGGACAACTGCTCCATCAGGTCATCATCTATATCGAAATTGGCATAGACATTCTGCACATCATCATGATCTTCAAGACTTTCCATCAGTTTCATGAGCGAGCGGGCAACCTTCTCATCGGCCACTTCCACGGTGTTTTGCGGAATCATGGAGACAGAAGCATCGAGAAAACTGACACCATCCTCTTCCAGAGCACCCCGAACGTCATCGAACTCTTCCGGAGCAGTCAGAACCTGAAATTCACTCTCCTCTTCGACAACATCTTCAGCACCGGCCTCGAGAGCAGCATCCATCAGCACCTCTTCATCGACGTTACTTTTATCGACAAGAATCAATCCTTTCTTATCAAACATATAGGCCACACAGCCGGATTCACCTAGATTGCCGTTATTTTTCGCAAAGTAGTGCCGTACATCTGCAACTGTCCGGTTTCGGTTATCCGTCAAGCATTCGACGAGAATGGCCACGCCACCGGGACCATACCCCTCATACATGATCTCATCGTAGACCTCGCCGGCGATCTCACCGGTACCCTTCTTGATAGCCCTGGTGATATTGTCTTTCGGCATGTTTTCGGTTTTTGCCGAGGCTATGGCCGACCGCAATCGCGGATTTCCTTCCGGATCACCGCCACCCTGTCGCGCTGCTACTGTAATCTCCTTGATCAAGCGGGTAAAAATCTTCCCCCGCTTCGCATCATTTGCCCCTTTCTTTCGCTTGATCGTCGACCACTTAGAATGTCCTGACATGTATCACACCTGGTTGTAATTTTAATATGTAACCTTTCTTTATTTTTCTTTTCTTTCTGAGATATGGCTGGCTAAATAAAAATCGTCCTCACTTCCTATATTCCATTCCCAGCACAAACACTTCTCTGCTTTCAATTCGCGAACTTTTCGGTTTGAGCACCTTGACCATCGCAAATCTCTTCCCTAAATCATCAACAAACTGAGGAAAATCCTCTCCCTGAAAAACTTTGCAGATGTAATGCCCTTTATTCAGCAGAAGCTCCTCGGCGACGGCCAGGGTTTTCCGCACTAGAATCAGCGATTTCTGGGCGTCCGTCCATTTATTGCCGGTTGTTGCCGGAGCCAGATCGGAGACAATCACTTTGAATGCCGGACGAATTTTTCTGACCATCAGAATCATCTCCGGTTCCATTATGTCCTGACAGAGCCAGTGTATCGGCGCCCCTCCCGGCCGCACAGACTGATCTGCCTGCTGGAGATCGACCCCGACAACAATTCCTTTCGGCCCTATCACTTCAGAGGCATACAGAGACCAGCTGCCGGGGTAGCATCCGAGATCGAGCACACTATCTCCCCAGCGAAGGAATTTATATTTTTGTTGCACCTCTTCCAGTTTATAGATCGACCTGGCCGGATATTTTTCTTTTTTAGCCTTCCTGGAATAGTAATCGTTTATTTTACGCACGTTTTAGTCCATTTATTTTTCTTTGACAAGGCGAAAACCAGTATCAGTTATGCCTTCAGCCCAACCTTTACCGCTGGTTCCTTTCCTGCAAAAAATCGTTTACCCAAGCAAAAGCTGATTTTCGATCGACCACTTTTCTCTCCACCCTCGCCAGTTCGATGCCATCGAGAATTTCTGAAAAGAGTGGTCCCGGGTTAAGATTATACCTTTCAATCAAGTCCTTACCGGTCAGCAGACGAGGTCCGCGCAGCACAGGTGCAATATCTTCGTCGTAAATTTTTTCGACCGTTTCGAAGAGGCGTACCAGTTCCTCTTCCATATGGACCGGTTTCTTCTCACCGCGGCTGGCCAGACTGTCCGACATTGCCAGTAAAAACAATCCGGTCAGCGAACCTTCAGCCCGATGACAGAGTTTTAAGGCTGCCCGCTTTGAAATTGTTCCCTCCCGCTGCACATTGCAGAGATGAAACGGATGCATATGCATCGTGATCAAACCACCGACCAGATCGGTATCCGCATTACTCCATTTTGAGCGATCGGCAAACTGTTTAAAGAGTTCTCCACCCACTTCATCATGACGATAAAAGGTGACCCGGTCATCTTTGTCGGCGCGAATCTCTTTGGTATCCGGCTTTCCTATATCATGCATGAGAGCAGCCCATTTGAGGCATCGCACCACCCTCTCATCTTTGAGATAACTGGTAATTTCCGTGCCATGTCCCGGAAAAAAATGTTCCGGCCTGGCAATAATAGCCTCCATCATCTGCAACGCAAGGAAACAATGATTGAAGACATCTAAATGATGAAATTCCGGTTGTTCCACCCCTTCTCCCAAATAGAGTTCCGGAAGAAGTCGGCGTAATAGCCCTGTCTCACTCATCTCCAACAGTGTCTCTGTTGTTCGCTGCGAGTTAAAAATCAACTTCAATTCATACCCTGTGCGCTCAGCAGCAACATCAACGATGAGGGGAGCATATCGTACTATCGCTTCTCTCGTTTCCGCTTCCAGATGAAACCCGAGGGTGGCACACATTCGATATCCACGCAGCATCCGCACAGGATCGGCGGGAAAGGCTCCGGGGCAATGTCTGATTCGTCCTCTTTGCAAATCAGCCAGGCCGCCGCAGGGGTCGAGCAATACCCAGCTATTCCGGTCTTCAACCAGATCCGAGAGCTGTACGGCCATTGCGTTGATGCTAAAGTCCCGGAGGGGCAGATCTTCTTCAATCGATTGAGCGCCTGCCCGAAAGGCAGAAAAGTCGATCTGTTCCCCTCGCCAGACAACTCGAATCGCTTCACCGTCGGGTCCGGAAAGATCGACGAGAGTCCCTCCGCCGAGTTCGCATTGCAGGGCTTTCGCACATGTTAAAACCGCACCGGAGACAGCAATGTCTAAATCATGAGACATCCTGCCAAGAAGGCCATCGCGAACGGTACCTCCTACCAGGAACAGTTTCATGTCTGTCGTTGCCGCCGTCTGCATTAAGGCCCGCAGCAACTCATCCGGGTAGCTCTCAGAAATTCCCCTCAAATTATCCAGCGCTGCACAATCCACCCTTTCCTTTCCTTTCGCACTTGACTATATTCCAGTCCATAAAATTTCAAGATAATCATCTAACACCCCACCAGGGGGTACTCTTTTTAGTCCCCGTGCTCTGCGGGGACAAGTGCCTGTTGCAGATTATTTCAAAACCAACAGAGATCTCTTCGTTTTTTTATGAAAAATAATAATCCGTAAGGCACTCAAGATACCATATCCAGCCAAAGAAAAACACTTTCTCTCTCGACAAGAAAAACACCATATGGACCAGCCGCACACGTTTCTCTATCTCGCCCCGATTCGCGGACTTACCGACGCCTTGTTCCGGGAAACCTTTTCAAGCCATTTTGATGGCTTTGACGCTGCAGTCGCACCGTTTATCAATCCTCAGAAGAAATCGCTGTACGAAGACAAAATGATCCGCGATGTTTTGCCGGTGCACAATACCGGAATACCGATTATCCCGCAGCTGCTTCACACCGACCCGGAAGACTTTCTGGTGTTGGCCCATCGTCTCGCGGGACTCGGCTACAAACATATCAACTGGAACCTTGGCTGCCCGGCTCCTATGGTCGCCCGCAAGAAAAGAGGTTCCGGCCTGCTCCCTTATCCGGAAAAAATAGTTACCCTTCTCAACAGGGTTTTACCTGAGCTGGATATTGAATTATCGATTAAGACAAGACTGGGGTTTCATGACCATTCCGAAACCAGGGTTCTTCTCCCGGAACTCAATCGCTTTAGGCTGAAAGAAATAATTATCCATACCAGGCTAGGTAAACAGCTCTACCGCGGGAAAACGGACCCTGAGGGGTTTGCCGTGTGCAGGAAACTCAGCAGTCACACCCTCACCTACAACGGCGACATTAATGACATAATGACATACAGGTCGCTGGCTGACCGTTTCCCTACCGTCACCCGCTGGATGCTCGGCAGAGGGGCTTTAGGCAATCCGTTTCTTGGCGAAGAAATTAAAGGATATCCAAGACAATCTGAAGAAAAGAGAAGAGACCGCCTGTACACATTCCACGATGATCTGTTCGACAGGTACACAGAGAGACTTTCCGGTCCCAGTCATCTTCTTGGTCGGGTGAAACACCTCTGGCTCTATCTCATTGCATCTTTTCCGGGGAAAGAGAAACTGCTCAAAAAGATTCTAAAAAGTAACAGTCCCGAAAAATACCGCGATGCCGTCGACCGGTTGTTTGAACGGTAGCCGGATAAAAAACGGGATTCTTTATATTACCCCCTTCTCTGGACTGGAGGTTCCATCACTTTAAAAAAGTCACAGGGCCGACTCAGTTGAGTCCCCACTCCCGGAAGACTTCATCGGCCAAAGGCTCAGCGCTGATCAACCGACGATTCCCTCCAAGGGTGCAGGTTACTTCTCCCCTGGGCGTATTTTCCGGCAACTTTTTCCCGTATCGGACAACCAGAGAAGCGGCAAGCTGAACATCCCTCTCGAGTTTTTCACTGTCCGGATATTGACTGCCTGCTTTTTTCAGGATGGCAACCGGCCCTGCCCACTCTTCCATGAG
Organism: Desulforhopalus sp.; assembly: GCA_049645925.1. GTDB lineage: Bacteria > Desulfobacterota > Desulfobulbia > Desulfobulbales > Desulfocapsaceae > Desulforhopalus_A. The sequence goes on along the minus strand of JBARUU010000050.1, from coordinate 15,662 downwards.
AAATACTGCATCCTCTCCCTGAGCAAGTTTTTCCAACCTGTTATTATCCTTCTCATCACGGCCGACAATCAGCCACCCGCCGCCAGGTAAAATAAACTGCCGGCCGACAAGCAGTACCCGAATGTCAGGTACGGCTATCTCAGCCGATTTCAAGACAGAATCAAAGGAATAGAGTTGGGCAATACGCTTACTGAGGATGGGGTCGGCGAGGGTACACCCACCGGCCGGCGCAGGAAACTCGGTGATACCATATTCTGCCGCAAGCGCGATCTGAGCCGATCGACCACGCCCGCTCATTCGCAGGAGTTTACTGCGATCCACCCACCCTTGTGCCTCGGCCTCCGTTTCCGGCATCAATTGGGCACAGAGAGGACGCAGGAGAATCGATTTTGTTCCGGAATCCCGCTCAATGACGTTCATGGTGTCACGACGCTGGGACATCGGACGCTGACCAAGAACCTCACCGGAAACAAGAAAGGATGCGCCTCTTTTCGCCAGCAGATTTTTAGCCCTGGAAAACATCATTATCTTGCAGTCGATGCAGGGGTTAAAATTTTTGCCGAAACCGTGTGCCGGATTGCGCAAAAGCTCCAGATAGCCGGGGCTGATATCCTCAACTACTACATGTATTCCGTATAGACGCTGCATCCGCTTTTTGTGTCCATCGATATCGTCCAGAATATCATAGTTGAAAAAGGGAGTGACAAACTGAATTGCCTCTACCTCTACCCCCTGTTCCATCACCAAACGGGTCGCCAGTATGGAATCGAGTCCTCCTGAGAAGAGTGAAAGTGCTTTAATTTTTTTCATATACAGCCGCCCCTTTTACCAAAAGTTCTTCCGCCCATGCCTGGGTCTGTTCGGTGGCGGAATCCCCGGCCAGCATCCTGACCAGTTCCGAAACTCTACCTTCCGGTGAGAGTCGGATAACATCGGACTGGGTTCGACCATCGCCGACCTTCTTGGCAACCTGAAAATGCAAAGTTCCGCGGGCAGCAATCTGAGGCAGATGAGTAACACAGAAGACCTGATGATGCACTGACAACTCCTGGATTTTCCTGGCCACCGCTTCGGCGGCCTCTCCACCTATCCCGGCATCCACCTCGTCGAAGATGACGGTTTCGACCATATCCTTTTTCGCCAAAAGGCATTTCATAGCCAGCATCAGCCTCGACAATTCACCTCCGGAGGCAATTTTAGCCAGCGGCTTTGCCGGCTCTCCCGGGTTGGCGGAAAAGAAGAATTCTCCCCTTTCCCAACCACTCGACCTGAGCGTTTCCGGAAGGTGCTCCACATCTCTCCAGACCATCTGAAAACTGGCGTCGTTGAATGCAAGCGAAGACAACTCTCTGTTCATTGCCTCTTTTAGGGACTGCGCCACTGCCTTTCTGTTATCCGATAGCCGTTGAGCCTGATCGCACATGTCGTGCTCGAGCACTGCCAGTTCTTTTTCAAGAGCAGCAATTTCTTTGTCCATGTTGTCGAGATGTTGCAGCTCGATTTCCCCCTGTTCGGCAAAGTCGAGAACACTTTCCACCGACTCACCATATTTTCGTTTGAGCTGTTGGATAAGATCGAGACGCTCGGTCACCTGTTCCAGACGATAAGGATCACTTTCAAGAGATTCACGATATTCTTTCAACTCATGAACATAGTCTTCTGCCAGAAACGTGTATCCGCTTATATCTTCGGAGAGTTTGACTATTCCCGGATCAATTGCTGCCAACTGGGCCAGGTTCTGACGCAAGGTGCTGAGGTTGTCCATCAGGTCGTTGGAAAGCAGCCGGTATGTGGCCTGGCTGAGACTTATCAGCGACTGGGCATTTTTCAGTCTTTTCTTTTCAGCAATCAGCGACTCATCTTCGCCTGGCTGCAACTGCGCCTCTCGTATCTCACCCATTTGAAATCTCAGGAAATCCTGCCTTTGTTCCTTTTCCAGTTCCTGATGCCTCAGTTCGTTCAGTTCTGTCTTTTTTTCCTGCCAGCTCTTATGTATTTTACCAAGGAACTGCCGGTCCCCCCAAAGATCGCCCAGGGTGTCCAGGTAATCAAGATGGAGCGCCGGCTGCAGCAGCTGTTGATGATCGTGCTGACTGGCCACACTCAACAATTCCTGGCTCAACTCCGACACTATTTTGCCTGTAGCAAGAGAACCGTTGACATAAAACCTGCTGCGTCCCTCACTGCTCACCATTCGTTTAATGACCAGCGAAGGTTCGCTGCCGAAACCGCCATCTTCCAGTTTTTGCAGGAGAAGTTGATGGCCTGGATTAATCTCGAACAGTGCTTCAACCTCACAGCTTTGGGCACCGCTGCGGATCCAGTCGGAAGATGCTCGCCCCCCCGAAAGAAGATTGATTGCCCGCAACATGATTGATTTTCCCGCTCCGGTTTCACCGGTCATAACGACCAGACCACCCGTTTCCCCCTGGTCAAAACCCAGTTCAAGGAATTCGATCAGGGCCAGATTTTTTACTCGCAGTTCACAAAGCATTTGTTCTCATTAACATTTTCACAATTAGAAGTCCTTGCTTGACTCTCCAGGAAAAGGACAGTATTTTAGTACCTTGCTCCTGAAAACCTGTCAAGAAAACAAGAAGTCTGGATTAAGGTATGAAATTAGAAATTTAAAGGAACCACCAAGGTACTTACACCCCCCTGTGGAGTGTTAGTACTTTAAAAATTCTTTTTTGTTTTTGAAAGAATTTCATAAAGCTACTTAGCCTGTTTGTCGGGGTTAGCTATGATTCAAGTCGGTTGTATTGAGAGTCTGTTGTCGCCCGCCCGACAACCGCCTTCTCACTATCCATTAATCTACAACAATTGAATATGAAAGAAAAAACGGATCTTAGCGCAAGTCTCGAAGATTACATTGAGGCAATCTATCACATAGTTGAAGAAAAGCTTGTTGCCAGAAGCAAGGAGATTGCCGCTCGGCTTCATGTAAGCCGCGCTTCCGTTACAGAAGCATTGCGTGCACTGTCTAAAAAAGGTCTTATCAACTACGCTCCGTACGAAGCAATCACCCTGACAAGTGAGGGAAAGGTGGTTGCAGAGGATGTTATTTTTCGACACGATGCCTTGAAGCGTTTTTTTATCGAAGTGTTGACAATAGAAGATTCGATTGCCGAAGAAGGTGCCTGCAAGATTGAGCATGCTGCCCCGCCTGAAATTATTGCCCGGATGATCAGCTTTACCGAATTCATGCAAATCTGCCCCAGAGGCGGGAACGACATGATCAAAGGCTTTGCCGATTACTGTAAACGGGGTAAGCAAAATGATAACTGCGAAAGCTGCGTCTCTCACTGTCTCGATACACCTAAGCCCAGCTGATCATCACCTGCTCTCATCGTTGACCAGCCTGCAGTAAAAGAGTTATCTCCTCTTCTTCCGGGAAACGTTGCAGACTCTTCTTTGAAAAAATCAATTCGTTATCAACGACTACCTCAAACACTCCTCCTGAAGAAGATATCAATTCGACTTCAGCACCGAAGGCATCTTTTAATTCGTCCCCCAAACTGGAGGCACGTGGCCTGTAGTTTCACTTCGAACAATATTCTATTGATATCCTCATTTATTTTTCCTTTAATGTCCTTTTTGCATAATTTATCATCAAGTATATAGTAATTGTACTTAATGAAGTGTAGCCACAAATTCTTTTTATATCAATATGGATAAATTAACTGCCCGGATGAATCTCACCCCGCTTCTCAAAGAGCTCACAAAACTGGACGACCAGGAGTCTCAACGACTTTCTCGGGCTGCCACCAGGTCCTCACAGGGAATAAGAAGATTCAGTGAGGAAATAGCACCATATCGCCAGCAGTTTGCCCTAGATGCAGACAGGATATTATATTCCCGGGCGTACAGCAGGTATATTGACAAAACCCAGGTTTTCTCCCTTGTCGCCAACGACCATATCACTCACAGGGTTCTTCATGTGCAGCTGGTTGCCCGAATTGCCCGGACAATAGGCCGTTTTCTTTGCCTGAACGAGGATCTCATTGAGGCGGTTTCTCTTGGCCATGACATCGGTCATCCGCCATTCGGACACGATGGTGAAAAATTTCTCTCTGACATCTGCCTGAATCATGGCCTGCCACCTTTTCAGCACAATATCCAGTCGGTTCGCCTCCTGGATAAACTCGAACGGAAGGGCAGGGGGTGGAACCTCACTCTCCAGGTACTAGACGGCATTCTCTGTCATGACGGCGAAGTCCACTCTCAATACCTGCGTCCTGAACCTATTGACTCGTTCGGGGCGTTTGATAAAAAAATGGAAGAGAAGTCAAAGAACCCAAAGCTTGCCAATATGCCTTCGACTCTTGAAGGCTGCGTTGTTCGGCTGGCAGATACAATTGCCTATATCGGCAGGGATATCGAAGACGCGATTATCCTGGGACTCATCCGACGGGAAGACCTTCCAGGGAACTGCCAGACAGTTTTTGGCAATACCAACGGCACCATTGTTTACAATCTGGTGACAGACCTCATCACTCACAGTCAGGTTGAAGACTCGGGCCCTTCTCATATCGGGTTTAGCGAAAAGGCCGCTACAGCTCTCAGGGAATTAAAAACATTTAATTATGAACACATCTATTTGGCCCCGAAAACCAAGCAGCAAAACCCGCTCATCCGAGAGTGTTATCAGAGGCTCTTCACCCACTACCTTGAGTGCCTGAATTGTTCACCGCAGAAACTGTCCGGTGACGTCGATCTGATGACCGATATCACACCCCATTATTTACAAAAATACAGCGCAGAAGAAAAAGTCCGCGATTTCATCGCAGGAATGACAGATGATTTTTTCATCAAACAAGCCGAGTCAATCGGCTGCACCGTGCCGGTGAAAAAATAAAAAAACAACCATCCAGATCAGCTAAGCGTAACAGAGTAAACATACATGGTAAATAAGCAGAGATCAAAGGTTGACAACAAAACGACCACAACCATACGCTCCTTCAACGGTGACCTTAGCCTGGTCTCCGCTGTAAACCTGTTTCAATTAATAAAATTCGGTTCTCTTTCCGGGCATCTGATTGTCTATTGTGAAGAAAATTCAACACATTTCATCTTCACCGAAGGAAAACTGAACTATGCATTTTCCCGGCAAGGTCGAAAACCGATTGGCCAGACTCTTTTGGAGTCCGAACTTATTACAAATAAGCAATTGAAAACCTGTCTTGAGGACCAGAAGGCAGCAGACCAATGGGAAAAACTGGGATCAATTATTGTAAAAAGGGGATACGTCAAACAATCACAAATAACAGATATTTTTAACAAACAACTCAAATCAGCACTCTTTGAAACGATGACCTGGACAGAGGGGAAGTTCAGATTTACTGACACCTCTCCCTTGGTTGAAGGTGACGTCATCCTTGAGGAGGATATAGAACCACTTATCCTAAAAGGCTTGATTATGTTGGATGAAGAAAAGAATTAAAACGGACAGATATAGCGATGAAATTGATGAGCCGTACTATCGCGATTGAAATCAAAGAGACAAAGACAATAATTTTTCACAGCTGATGTTCTACGGTTAAACCTCTGAAAGCAGCACCAATTTTCGTTCATCTAACTGGCGGAGAGTTTCTACAACATAATCTCGTACCGTGTCTCTCTTAGAGTCAAGTTCAGACCCAAGCCGATCAACAATCTCACCAACTGTTAATTTGCCATAACAATATTCATATATGATACTGCCTAACTTGTTAAAGCGTATCGGGGGATTTGTGTAGGAAGCCACTAGGAGCCCATCCGAGCTTCCCCCAATTGGAATGGTACGGACAGGTTTATATGATTCAATATTTTCATCCGGTACTTCCGGCACTGTCTTCTTTCCACCGCTAACCTGCAATCCATAGTAATTGTACAGGTTGCTCTGTGCCGACATTAATTGTACCCATATGGTACTCATTCTGATGGTGTAAAAAGTGTGGAAATGCCGTTTCCTTCTTTCTTCGCTGACCTGTGGCAATAAGCTCAGAGCATGTGCCTCTACGGCCTCCATGAAGACATGCCGCGCATTGAGAATTTGCCATTTGTTCAGCTCCTCGGTTTCAACAAAGGCATAGTTGTCACCAGGACCTGTCACACAGTCCCCATCAATAATGCGCATTCCATAGGTCGCAGGATCACGATACATCCTCGTTCCGGGATATGGGGTGTATATTGTGGTATTGAAATCATAACAGCCAGGGGCTCGATCCATTAATTCGCAGGCGAAGTCGATACTCTCCTTGAGCGTTTGTTCCGATTCGTGAGCACCTCCAATGATGAAATTCCCAACAACACTTAAGAGGTCGCTTTCATAACAAATATCGACACATTCTCTGACATCGTCAAGTGTAATCCCCTTACCGTATGCGTCTAAGACTTTTTGGCTCCCTGTTTCCACGCCAATCTGGAGCCTGACTAAACCAGCGTCCTTCATGATGTGGATGGCTTCCGGGTTTCTGCGGAGGATCTCGGCCCTTCCCTCACAGAACCAGGCAAACCGGTGATACTTATCCTGAAGACGTTTAAAACCCTCGCATACTTCTTTGACTCTTGAAGCACTTAAGGTGAAGACATCATCAAGAATTGCAAGATAATGCATGTCGCGGTCACGTAATAACATCTCCACTTCATCTAGAATTGAGCTCACTGAGCGTTTTCGACAACCGAGGTCTCGTCCTTCAAAACAAAAAGCACACCTAAAAGGGCACCCCCTGGAAGTTAGGATATTTTCGCTTCCATTTGGTGTCTTGCCATAATAATTAAGATTTCGGTCGGGAATTGGATAGACGTCCAGATCAATTTTATTGCCACGGGAAGGGGTGCGAAAAATGGTCCCATCATCGGATATGAAAGAGATGCCTTGTATTGTTTTTAATGTACCCTTTTCTTTAAATTTCCAGTTGAGAATCTCTAGAAACGTGAACTCACCCTCACCACGAACGGTGATATCAGCAGGGCAACTTGTCAGCATACGCTCATCCCAGGGTTCGGCTGAAACCTGAGGCCCGCCAACAACTATGAGTTTTTGAGGGTGTCTCGTTTTGAGGCTGTTAATCATGGACATAAGAGTCATAGCATTCTCGTGATCGCAATAGAACCCTATGACGTCTGCATCTGATTTGTTAAGAGCTTCCTCCACAATACTCAAAGTTATCGTAGGTTCGTCAAGTACACTTACGAGGTAACCTTTGCTGCGGCAGTACGTTGCGATATACAAGAGACCAAGTTGTTCATCTTCAGCAGGTTCGATAGAAAAATGGACAGATGGGCGTACCCGGATCAACAGAGCCTGAATTTGTTCCACGCAATTTCTCCATGGGTGAATCAAATTAATATCTTTCTAAGACAGGTTATCTTCCAAATCCTTTAAATGGTGGACAATATAACTTTAGCGAAAGATATATACCGCGAGAGCAGTGATACAAGCGACAATAATTGCTTGAATCAGGATCTTAACAATTTCGGACTTGTTAAACATCATTGTCAGCCCTCGCAATCGAATTATTAAATGTAGGTACGCTATTTCTTGCTGCGGAGCGCAGGATTAATGACCAAATCTCTGACATTGATCGAAGAATCCAGCTTTTTACCTACGATTTGCCCTACGACCGTGCCGACAGTAGACCCGACAACAGCTCCAACGATTGATCCATCTGCTTGTGGACCTATGCCTCGTCCTGCCGCTTTTAGGTATCCGAAATAATAGGCTTCAGCTTTTGTGGCCAGCAACTTGCCGGTTTTTTGGATATCTTCTATTTCTTCCTGGGCTAATTCTTCGAACGGAGGAGCCATAGAATTGAGTTCTTTGATCAAGGCCTGGATCTCAGGAGACTCCAACACTTCAATAATCTGTTCTTGCGAGATGTCTACATTCTTCTCCTTGCGTGCCATATCAACCCCCTTTTTGTGAGTTTAAGATCGCGCGTTTTGGATTGCCGGAACTATTCCAGAGCTTCCGGCAATGATGAGTCTCTAATAAACAGAAATATATTTTTTGCAATATCACCATACTACAATGACTTAAGATACAATACCAAGGTCACAGCACGTTGTCAACAATCAACGGAGAGCTTTCTTCATATCGTGACTGTTAATTGTATTTTAGTACGTAACTGTCCGTTATATTATGGTTCTATTTGACTCTAGACAGTACTCAAGCGTTTGAAATAATGAATTGTTGCAGCTCGCGAGCAATATCAAGGCACCTTCAAAAAGTTAGGCTACTTCTATCCTGAAACGAGACATTTCGTTTTAAAAGTGCAGAAAAAAGTCTAGTAACTGGCTGCACCGTGCCGGTGAAGAAATACAAATGAACATCCAAATCAGCTAAGCGACACGAAATAGCCTTTGCCGAGACATAACCATTGACCTTGGCCAGCGAACATGGTATCCATTTTGCTCCTCAAACCTGCACTCGTAGCTCAGCTGGATAGAGCACCGGACTTCGAATCCGGGTGTCGGGGGTTCGAATCCCTCCGGGTGTACCAAGACAAATCAAGGAGTTAATCAGTATTTTATGCTGGTTAGCTCCTTTTTTTTCCAGATGCACACGCCCCCTATTTGCTTTTTTCTGCTTTATTTTTGGATAAACTGATATTAAAGTGGAACAGAAATGGAACAAAAACATCGGGAGCATTTGCCATGGCACGCATTCAAAGCCGTAAGGGAAAAAAGCGGACGACATTCACTGCAACGATTCGAATGAAAGGATTTTCTCCAGTTTCCAGAACATTTGACACCAAGGGAGAAGCCAAGAGCTGGGCCGCCGATGTCGAAAAAGAAATGCGAATGGGACGATACCAAGATTTTCGTCCCGTAGAAAAACTCCTCTTTTCCGAAGCGCTAAGCAGGTACCTGGAGCAGGTATCATCAAAGAAAATGCCGAATTCAGAGCGGCGAGACAAAGATTCAGCTCAGGCAATTCTTAACTGGTTCGATCCAGAAATCTCTCTGGCTGCCATAAATCCCCAACAATTGGCAGCCTACCGTGACGTTCGACTGAAAAGCATCTCCCCCTCTACAATACAAAAGGAATTTGCTCTACTCTCCCATATGTTTAACATTGCTCGCCGAGAATGGGGGCTGCCAGTAGACAACCCAGTTCGGGAGGTAAGCAAGCCAAAGATCCGTAACGGACGGACTCGCTTCTTAACCAAAGAAGAGGCTCAAAGATTGCTTGATGTCGCCAGAACGAGCAAAAACGAAAAGCTTTATCCTTATCTCCTGCTGATGATGCATACCGGAATGCGCCCCAGTGAAGCAGCCGGCTTGAAATGGGGGGATATAGACCTTGATGAACGACTCGTCAAGCTCCAGGTAACCAAGACCGACATGCGCTATGTGCCTCTCACAGAGATGGCTGAAAATGTGCTCCGTTCCATGCGTCCATCAGATGCCCAAAAAGATATGCACGTGTTTCTTCCGCAGCGCCGTATCCGCTCAACGCAATCTGTCTATGTTCCCTGTCATTATTTCAAACGATCATTTGGGACAGCCAGAGCCAAAGCAGGTCTCGAGGATGTCCATCTCCATGATCTGCGCCATACTGCGGCTAGTCACCTCCTGATGGCCGGGGTGGATATTAGGACTCTGGCAGAAATTTTAGGTCATAAGACCCTGCAGATGGTTCATCGTTACACACATTTGCTCAACGAGCACAAACTTAAGGCGGTGGAACGAATCAACTCTTTGGGGATGGAATAACTTCCTCTATCGGCTCAGAAAACATATAAAATCCAGATAACACCAGACCGACTTCGTTGGTGAATTGTCAAAATTTACAAATGGCCTCACGTTCCTCCCATCCCGACTTCTCTTCCAATGAAAACCTGTGGAACCCTCATACAAGTTTCTTTATTCACTCTTGTTTACCGTCCAGGTTTTTTTCCAGGCTGGCTATCCGTGATTCCATCCCACTCAACTTATTTTTCAAAGCTCGGTTTTCCTCTTCTGTGCTTATTGCCTCATGGAAAGTATCAATTTGGCCTGCCAAACTATCAGCGTAACTTGTGCCTGATTTTAGAATTTCAATCACTTTCAAGATTTTATCTGAGATATTTGCTGCCACTTCTTCCGTTTTTTGTACGGTTTCGAACTCGCTGTCGTCCTCTGAGGTTTGAAACACTGGAAATTTGTCAGTTGTTGATAGTCCAAACGCATTGACATTAGTTAGATCGGGCTCCCCTCCCCCCTCCAAAATACGGCGGCCAAGGATAAACATCTCCTCGTAGGCCAAATTGAAGTGATTGGCGATTTTAGATCGTATCTCTTCAGACCCTGATTTTCGACCCTTAACAATTGCATTGAGATAGCCACGATCAATTTTCTGTTGACTGGATAGACGAGTTTGTGCACCTCGACCTTCCCGGGCCAACAAATGGGTTAACGCTACACGAAACTGATTGGAAATTGATTGTTCCATAGGTCAATAATAGAGCACAGGCTCAATAAATGGAAGGAAAAACAGCAAATTGACTTATAAAATAAATTAAATGTTGACTTATGCTCTACTTTCGGTAACTAAATTGTCTATGAGCACTACAAAAAAGAAAATAACCAAAAAGAAAATAGCGCAATTGGCGAAAATTGGGCCAGATTTCTTTAGCCACATAATTCATGGCAGAAGGCGTTGCCCCCCACCTGTTGCAACACGTCTTGAGGTCGTAACCGGTATCAGCAGATCGACCTGGGTTTGGGGGGAACCGGAAGAAATCAGACAAGCGGTTGAAAAATATATTTATCCTGAACGGGGTGACTATGGACATAGATACCAGACTGACGGCAATCGAAGAGACCCAAAAGAGGATTCTTAGTCTCCTGGTCAAAAAAGATCCTTCATTGTCAAAAAACATGACCTTGAAGGAAGCAGCAGACTATGTCGGTTTCTCTTCCGATCATTTCAGAAGGTTGGCTGTTGAGCAGCGCATAATTCCATTTTCAAGACCTTCGGGACAGCAAAAAGGCAAATTACTCTTCAGAAAATCTGACCTTGATGCGTTTATGGACAAATCGATAAAAGGAGGAAAATCAACAAAACGAGTTGGCCGCAAAAGGAAATCAAACACCATTAATCTATGGTAAGTCGCCGTTGCGTAGAAATGTAGAGCCAATAATTAACAGCTTTGAAAGCCGATAGAAAATCAAAAATTCAAGCAAGAAAGAATGATTCTACACCCCATGGGGATAACCATCAAATCTCACCGGCAATCAACCCTATCCAGGAACATTGCCTCAACCTGTTATCTCCGGAACTGCAGAAAAAGGTACAAGAGTTGGAGCAAATTCCACTCCTACCTGATTGGCCGGAAAAAACACGGGGCGTGCCAAACCTTTGCCTCCGCTCTGCCCTTTTTGGAGTAATAAGGCGGGGACACCGAAGAGCTGTCAAAGGTGACATAATTGCTGCCGTCAAAGGACTCGATATCCGCTACACCGGATGGCAACTCAACCAGGGGGATTTTGATGTCATGGCCCAGGTCCTTCATTTGCAAAACCGCCACATCGAAAGAACATCGGAAAATTACATACGCTTCCAGATCAAGAGTTTTCTGAGCGCCATAGGCCGTCAGACAGGGAAATCAGGTCGAGAATGGCTGAAAGACTGTTTACGACGTCTGACCGCAACTGCCTTGGAGGTCAACGTTGATATCCCCAATAGGTCCATCAATGGGAAATATACCTATGCCGGATCATTAGTGGACGAATTTTATTACAACGACCGGGAACAGACCTATTTCCTAAAAATAAATCCAAAACTTGGGGAGCTGTTTGATGCCGGTTGGACCCAATTACAGTGGCAACAACGAATCAGATTAAAAACAAACCTAGCCAAATGGCTGCATGGCTTCTACGCCAGCCACCGAAATCCATATCCAATGAAGGTGTTCACCTTGAGGCATTTATGTGGCTCAAGCTGCGGCAGGTTATCGGATTTCCGCAGCAAACTTCGAGGTGCCCTGGAAGAATTACTCAAGGCCAACTTACTTCTTTCGTGGACGATTGACAGTGAAGACAAGGTTCATGTGCGAAAACAGGGACCAAAACTGCCTCATCAGGAAAAACAAGGGGGCATAGCGGTCGTAACAAGGGGGCATAGCAGTCACACTTGGGGGGCATAACAGTCGTAACAGGGGGGCATAACGGTCGCAGTCAGGGGGCATAGCGGTCGTAAGGGGGGGCATAGCAGTCGTAGACCAGGGGGCATAGCGGTCGCACAAAGGGGGCATAGCAGTCGCAATCCTGATTTTTCGAATCGGCCAAGAACCTGGTCAACAGGTGCTTTCAGCCGGATGGCCGAAACTACCTAATCATCTTTAATCTTATATTAATCTTTTAGGGAAAAACATAAGACAAGGAGGTCGGCGACAAAATGACGTGTCCGATACAAGACAATCAACAGATCTCCAGCCAGAAGACATGGGCTACCGCCTTGCAGTGGATTGGTGCTAACAAAAGGCTCGTTCGCCAGGTTGCTTCGCCCTATTTCAAGTTCATGGCCGGTGATAGCGAAGATCTCTATCAGGAGGCAACAATTGCCGCGTATAAAGCACTTATCTGCTGCAGAAAAAATGACCAGCAAGAACGATTTATACCGTTCTTCCGGGTTATTTTCAGAACCAGCTGCATCAAACTGGCAGCCGGCATTCAGACGGTCCATTGCCTGGAGGATTATTTCCTCCCTGTCCAGGAAGAAACAGATGAGGCAATGGAACCGGAAGACAAAAGGATCAAGCAGGCATTACAATTGATCAGTAAGCGGCAGCGGCAAATCTGCCTCTGGCTTCTCCAGCAGCCAACCCCTGTCAGCACCCCGGATATTGCCCGGGAATTCAAGGTCAGCCGCCGTCATGCCTGCCGACTGGTAAGCAACAGCATTCAGCGAATATCCAGAGCCTCGTTATGACCTCAATCACTGAATACGCTGCAGGTACCTCAATTCCAAAACGCACTCTCCGCTACTTGAATCGTGAAGGCATTGTCCAGGATCCTCTCTGCCGGGAAGACCTGATCGGCCTGCGCTTTCTTGAACAGGTCTGGGGTAAAAAAGAACTACTGAGAGCGCAACTGAGTCGCCTTTCGATGAAGGCACGACTCAGTTTTCTGAGAACTGCCGATTTACCAACCAAATGGGAACGGTACGCTTATAGCCGGTTCCGCAATTTGGAACCAGGGACGACACTACCAATGCGCGCAATCATCGAGGAAATCCAGACCACCTTCCATTTTCTGCTCAATAAAAAGCACATAAACCGTCTGTATAAAATCAGAAACCGGGTACAGGTTGCCAGGCACCGGGAGAAACGTAGTGCAGACAGTGACCGGAATGCTCTCTTACAGAGCACAAACAAATAAGTAATAAACAACATTTATTGGCACTTACGAAAAGCGAGCCAAACGACCCGATCTTAAAGAATTCGGAGTAAACAAAAAGATCGACTGGTCACACCGCCGGAAAAAAGAAAGCAGAGATGGATACCAAATACCAAATAATAATTTTATCCCTGACTACCATCCTGCTGACACCGACAAGACCGGAAGCAATGGAAGTTCGGCAGGAACTATACAGGTTTCGGATGGCAATGACTCAGGATGTTACCAGCGCTACCTTTCTGATCTGTGAACACCGGCAGTTGAAGAAAATAGTGGCAGCCCGTTCCAGGTTACCCCTGGTCTATTTCGAGTTGGCCAGCGCAATCCTGTCTCCTACTGCAAAAAATATCCTATCTGATCTGAAACAATATGGAATCACAGACAAAGTACCTTTGCAATTAACCGGCTATACCTGTCCACTTGGCTCAGCAAAACTTAACCAGCACCTTTCTCGAAAGCGGGCTGATGCTGTTGCCGAATTTCTCCGCGACCATGGCTTTGTTGTAGCAACTGTCCAGGGCCAAGGGGCAAAAAATCCCATTACCAATAACTCACAGAAATTTTATAAAAATCGACGGGTTGAACTAACAACGTGCCCATAAACAAATACCAGGTTGTTCCACAGTGAATGAACAGTTGTGCCTTTACTCATCCTTAGAGGAGAAAAACCCATGGACATCAGCTTCATAGCCCACTCAAAGAATGCACGGCAGGTAAAAATCATTACAATCCTTGCCGTACTCTTTGCTGCCTGCCTTATGTCGGTTAATGCAATGGCCATGGCCGTACCCGCAGCAGGCTCCTTTGCCTATGATCTCTACGATATCGGCGTGAACCAGATCCTGCTAGGTCCCATCGGTTTTGTCGCCGGAGTAGCCTGCATGGTATTTGCGGCAATTCTGGCGATTCGACAAATGATTTTACCGGCCGCAGGTGTTGTGCTGGGCGGCGCATTTCTGCTGAAAGCCGACGCTGTTGTTCAGACTGTAGGCGCAATGATCATTTAACCGACACTGCACTTCTGAAAGGGAAGGATTTCAGATGAACGAACACAATTTCACCCACAAGTTTCCCCAATATCTCTCTAAACCGATTCAGGTACTTTGGTTTGAGACCGATGAACTGATCCTCTTTGTCTTTACCCTCACGCTGGCTCTGCTTTACGGAAAGATAATGTGGCTTGTTTTTCTGGTGACCCAATATTTTTATACCCGTACCAAGAGATTGAAAGCCCGAGGCTTTCTCAAGCATATTCTCTACATGTTCGGTTTCATACAGATGAAGAATTATCCCGAATATTTCCAACGAGAGTTTCATGAATGAAGACAAACATTTTTCTCCAGAAAACCAGCAATCTTTTTGTTGAAAACAGGTTACTTAAATTCATCATCGTTGTGATGGCCCTTGCCGTTATCTTCAATTCATTCATGGTGTACCGGGCTGTTAAATACCAGAGAGTTATTTTAATCCCGCCCAAAATGACGGGGACGGTTGAATTTGTCCAGGGCAGACCGACCGACAATTACACAAAAGACCTGAGCAGGAGGATTGTCAACCTGGCTGCCACTTATTCTCCGCCGACAGCCCGGATGCAATTTGAGGAGCTTCTGTCCTATTATGCTCCGGAATCATACCCTGAGGCATCCAAGGCCTGGTATTCCCTGGCAGGCAGGGTTGAAGAGTCCCAGGTCAGTTCGGTTTTCTACTTGGAGACAATAAAACTTGGCGACGACGATATTGAAATTTTCGGCAACCTCAAACAGTTTGCCGGGGATACCCTGCTTGAAAACACAAGCAAAACCTATCTGATCAACTATCGCCTGCGGGACGGCAAATTCTATATCGTATCGTTTAAGGAAAATTTTGCCCAAAGACAGGAGGAAGAGCGTGGTTAAAGTCGTTGTGACAACTGCTGCCCTGATTATTGCGGCAATCGGCAACTGCCTGGCGGATACCGTGATTCAGGCAGAGATCCCAACAACTGTTGAACTCTCCAATAGAGATATCAACCGGATCGTCTGCCCGGGACCGATGAACGATTTGATTTTCTCCCAGGAAAAGGGCATAACCGGGCATTTTTCCGGCAACAATGCCTTTATAAAATTCAAGATCGAGGACTCCGGGAATGAATATATCTACGCAGATACCCAAAGCGAGTTGTTTGTGATCTGTAATAATGCAGTCTATACCCTACTCGTCACCCCTGCGGATACTCCTTCCGTCACCCTCCGCCTGGCATCCCCCACGGGTGATTCTTTCAAGGAAAATATTGCCCATTACAAAAAAATGCCTTT
>JBARUU010000049.1:0-62981 GCA_049645925.1 Desulforhopalus sp. | reverse complement strand
GTGCAAGTGGAATTTATTTTCTTTAGAGCAGCTTTTAGGTTTCTACCTTCCCGAATATCAGATAAGATGTCAACGAAATCTTGATCTCCCTGTCTAAATGTTTTTTTTAGATCTACAGCATAGAAAGGTGCGCCAGAAAGACTTTTTCCAGCAAAAAACTTTGATTCACCATAAATCCTCTCAAAATACTCAACAAGGTCTTTCGTTACAACGGGAGGAAGTTGAAAAAGGTCACCAACCATTACTACCGGGATGCCCCCAAAGGGCTTGTCGACACAACGGTTTAAACGCAGAAAGCCGCTAACACCATCAAGCCAATTGGCATTAACCATAGAGATTTCGTCGATGATGAGAAGACTTGCTTTTTGAATATCAAGCCGGTAAGGGGCCTTCTTAATTTCCGGGCGGGTTATCCAACCCAGAGGTAATTGGAAAAGTGAATGAAGAGTTTTACCTCCAATATTCATTGCTGCTATCCCTGTAGGTGCTGCTAAAAGTACGGAGCCTGAATAATTATTCTCCAACCACCTCACAAAAGTACTCTTACCTGTTCCAGCTCCTCCGGTTACAAAGGTTATAGGAAAACCTTTATCAACAAGTTTTTTGACGAGTTTGTACTCTGTCAATATTTCAATTCGCTCTAAATCATCGTCTATATTTGTGTCTTCTATTTTACCAGGGACTATTTGGGAACGTCTTTGGTCTAATGAACGAGATATGCCATCATCAGAATCAGACCACTCGGACACCTTTCTAAAAACAAATCCAGCCGCAGCAGCTAATCCAATCAAGGTCAATGGTTCCATCGCACCAGTCTCTCGTGTTGAGGGGAACTGAGTAAGTAAGTTGTCAGGAATATTACAATGTCCTTTAGATCTTCCAGTTTGTCAATGAGAAGCAGAGGTAGTAGTGTTTTAATAGCCAAACAGGGCCTGGGTGAGTGAAAAGAAAAGATGGGTGTTCTGCAAAAATTTAAGGAATGTTTTTTCTCAGGAAGCAAGAAGATGGGATGAGATTGGAATCAGCACTTAAGCCAAACCAACCTTTTCCCAATATCCTTCAATCTCAAGCTTGTCCTTCAGGAAGTTCAAAAAACTGCCTCTGCCATAATTTCCCTCATTGATGCGAAGATATACTCGTCAATCATCAATCGTTGCTCATTGGGCTCGTAGAGTGACCACTCAGTGAATAAATCTTCCTATTGCGATCTGGTCATGCCGTTTTCTCCTGGCAAGAGCTGATGATATGGTTTCAGCAAGGAGTGTATCAGCGAATTCTTGCTAACACCTTACATAGAAGGAAACAGAGGGTAGGTGAAACGAGAAAAAAGAGAGCAGTGGCAGCCTCCTCGGCCCATAATAAAAAAAGAAGACAGATGACGCGGCATTTTGTTTTTGAAGCTACGTTTTTTTATTGATGGTCTACATGATGGTATAAGATAAAATTAAAAAAATAAGTTAATAGAAAACAATACCTTTCAATCATAAATGGCGGAGGAGCAGGGATTCGAACCCTGGGTGGAGTTGCCCCCACAACGGTTTTCGAGACCGTCCCGTTCAGCCGCTCCGGCACTCCTCCGCTTGACAACATTGATACCAATAAATTTTCTGTTCTTCAATAGGATAAATAGACCAAGAAACGGCTGACAGGATGAACTGAGGACAACAAAGCGTGCCCTTTTACCGGGGGCGCAGTTCGGCACCGGCCAGGCAGGGCAGGACAAAAAGCAGAAATTATCTTGGCGCTGCAATCGACGCATTGCTATATTATCAGACAACATTCCCATTTCTCATCATGACGAGCCAAGGGGCGGAAGAAACAACCACTATTCTGCCAGGCTACGCATCAAAAGCGCAAGGAGGCCCTGTGAAATATTACCTTATCCCCATGCTGTTATTTGCATTTTTCATCCATCCGTCTTTTGCAGGTCCTGTTCCGGATGTCCCACATATAATTGTTACCGGTGAACATGAGATACGCACTACCCCCGATATTCTCGATCTTTCGTTGAGCATCACAGAGACCGGCTTCGAGGTGGCCGAGGCCAGAAGCACCATAGAAGAGAGATCGAAAAAGCTGATACAGTCACTCGAAGCACTGGGAATAGCAAAAGATGATATCAGCTCGGCACGGTTGCAGATCACCCCGCATTACAACTGGAACAACAGGGCTCAAATCTATGCCGGTACCGAGGTTTCAAGAACTATTGAAGTGACCCTGAGAGACCTCAGCCGCTACGACGAGCTCATCCGGTCCATTATCGATGCCCAGGTAGCCCGGATCAACTCCACCCAGCTCAGCTCTTCAGAAGAGAAGAAATTAAGAGAAGACGCCCTGCGCGGAGCTATTGCCGACGGAATGGAGAAAGCAAAAATTTTGGTAGCTCACATACCGGAACAAATCGGCCCTATCTATTCGATAGCCCCTCAATCCGGAGGTTCCCCTGTCTACCAGGCCCGATTCCAAATGGCAGAAATGGCCAGGGAGAGTGCATTCGAACCGGGCACTATACATTTTAAGGAATCACTTCAGATGGTGTTCTTTCTGGTGAAGGAAAAATAAAGAAATACCCGTCTATCCCGTCATCTGCTCTGCTTTCCAGCCAGAAAGGTCCGTACAACCTGCTCCACTCCATGGCGCAGCAGGTTGAAACCGTCCTGTATCGCGAAATCAAGCGATACAGGCCCTCTGCAAAGAGAAAAGACGGCATTGAATCCGAGATCATACAGCTCGTCTATCCTCTCTCCGACACCACCGCAAACGGCGATGCATGGTATTCCCTGTTCTTTTGCCGCACGGGCGACACCAGCCGGTGCTTTATCGTACTTGGTCTGAAAATCAATCTGTCCTTCAGCTGTCAGGACAAGATCTGCACCGCGAATTTTTTCTTTGAAGTTGACTATATCGATGACAAGGTCAATCCCCTTGCGCAGCTCTGCCCCTAAAAAAGCGTGCAAGCCGCCGCCCAGTCCGCCCGCAGCCCCGGCCCCGGCCAGACAACGTATGTCAATTCGCATCTCCCGGAGGATTACCGCAGCTAAATTTTCAAGCCCCTCGTCCAGACTTTTAATCTGGGCAGGTGAACCACCTTTTTGTGCTGAGTAGACAAACGATGCCCCATGCTCTCCCGTCAGGGGATTGGTCACATCACAGACTCCTTCGACAAGCACATTTTGTATACGTTCGTCGACTTTGCTTCTATCTATTGAGCGAATGTGCTGCAGAGAGTCACCGACCGGCACCAGTGCCCTGCCGTCATCATCTAAAAATCTGTATCCAAGAGCTGAAGCCATGCCGATTCCACCGTCACAGGTTGCACTTCCACCCAACCCCACGATTATTCGCCGCGCGCCTTTGTCCAGTGCTGCCCGGATCAGCTCACCGGTTCCATAGGTGGATGTCCTGGTCGGATCCTGCCTGTTTTTCGGGAGAATGGCCAGACCGCTTGCCCTGGCCATTTCGACAACCGCCACCCCTTCCGCCTCTGCCATGCAGAAGGTGGAAGAGAGCGGTTCCATTCTGGGCCCCATTACCTTTTTCGATATGAGTGTCCCCGACAGAGCCGCCTCCATAACCTCTGTAAGCCCATCCCCGCCATCGGCAACGGGTACGCATATAACTTCGCAATCCGGAATTACATCAAGGATCCCCTGTCTCATTGCATCAGCTGCAACTATTGCGCTCATGCTTCCCTTAAAGGCATTTGGTGCGACAATAATTTTCATCGATTATCCTTAAATAACTGGCGCATGTGGAGTGACGTATAAACAATTTGTACCATTGCTCCCACATTTCCCGAATAACGGCACTGATCAGAATGCTGCATCAGTTTGTCCCATCCGGGGATGCACACAATGAGCATTCTGGTTACAATAATAAAAAAATCCCTCGAAAGCCATCAACTAAAAAAACGATTAACCTCAGACAGGTCCACCCTTTAGCTCTTTGAAAGCATCAAAATATTTGCATATTTTGCCAACAGAGATATGATGCACTCATCAACAAGAGTCCTCTAACAGGTGAAATGATGGCAACAGACGTCTCCAATAATCAAATTCAGCAATTGATCAGCGAACAGATCAATCTTCCTTCGCCTCCCGGAATAGCGTCACAGATCCTGAATACTATCCAGAATGAGGAGAGTTCTCTGGACGATCTGGAGAAAATAATCTCTGCAGACCCGGCTCTTACCAGCAAATTACTGCGGATAGCCAACTCGGCATTTTATTCACTCCCTTTTGAAGTGAGCAATGTCAACAGGGCATTGTCCATTCTTGGCACCAATGTCATAAAAAACATCGCACTCTCTTTTGTTATCGCCAACGATTTGCGTGGTGAGATGAATTCCCCCTTTAATTTTGATTATTTCTGGCGTCGCTCTGTTACTGCAGCGGTGGCGGCGGAGATAATAACAGGGATGCTGCAGGAAAAGAATGAGGATATTTTCGTTACCGCCCTCCTCCAGGACATCGGTATTCTGATCCTGTATCTCAGCAAGGGGCAGGAATACATTACGGTCTTGGAAAAGTGTATTGCGCAATGGGGCGGCGATCTGATCACCTCGGAGCGAAGGATCTACCAGTTTGATCATCAGCAGCTTGGCTGTATGGTTCTTGAAAGCTGGGGAATCCCCCAGTCTATTGTACGGCCGATGAGCTGTCACCACGAACCGGAGAGTGCCCCTGAGGATTATCGAAGAACATGCTCGGTGCTGTATGTGGCAAATCTGTTGTCGCTCATATACAGCGGAACAGAAACGGCGCAAAACGTCCGGGAACTGCAGACTAAGATGGAGGATTATTTTGACATCACAGCCGACCAGACCAGGGCTCTCCTTGATGAAGTTGCCGAAAAAAGCCTCGATATTCTAAAGATTTTCGATATACCTCCGGGGAAGATGAAACCCTATTCCCAGATGCTGCAGGAAGCAAACGATGAACTCGGGAAACTCAACCTCTCCTATGAGCAACTGGTGCTGGAGCTTAAGGAATCGAAAGAAAAGTCTGAGAAATTTGCCGATGAACTGCGAAAAGCCAACGTCCGGCTTGAAGAGTTGGTGTTTCGGGATGGTTTGACCAACCTTTACAATCATCGATATTTCCAGGAAGTCCTTGGAAAAGAAATGGCTCGGGCCAAGCGGTATGGACACTCCCTCAGTCTGATCATGTTTGACATCGATTTTTTCAAAAGAGTGAATGATTCCTTCGGCCATCCGGGGGGAGACCAGGTCTTGATCGAGATGGCCAAAGCTATTCAGGCAGCAGTACGTCCAAGTGATATAGTGGCCCGATATGGCGGTGAGGAATTTGCCGTTATACTCCCTGAAACAAACGAGGCAGGTCTCAAAGTTTTCGCCGAACGACTGAGGCGCTGCGCTGCATCAGTAACAACCTTTGTAGACAACAGTGCGGTTAATATAACTATCAGCTGTGGCGGTGCCCATTGCTCTCCAAAAGATATCATAACCAAACAACAGCTCATTGACACAGCCGACCGAGGACTCTTCCTGTCGAAGAAAAACGGTCGAAATTGTGTGACCACCCTACCGATAGAATCAACATCGAAGTACGTGTTGTAATTGGGAAGCTCGTAAACGGAGCGAAGAAATGCAAAAAGTGATTACTCTTTTCAGATTCACAGTTTTAGCACTGTTTTTTTCACTGGTATCAGTTCCTTGCAAGATGGAAGCAGCAGAAGCAACAATGTCCTGGGAGGAAGCTGTAAAGACAGCCGGCGGCCAGACGGTCGACTGGTATATGTGGGGGGGCTCCCCGGCCGTCAACCAATACGTGAATGGATTCCTGGCCAAGGAACTGAAAGAGAAATACAACATACAACTGCGACAGGTACCGGTAAAAGACATTGCCGAGGTAGTCAGTAAACTGGTGGTAGAGAAACAGGCCGGTAAAGACAGTGATGGCAGTGTCGATCTGATGTGGATCAACGGTGAGAATTTCCGCACATGCAAACAACACGATCTTCTGTACGGCCCTTTCGCCACAAAACTGCCGAACCAGCGATATGTCGATTGGTCAAGCCCAGCGGTAAAAAATGATTTCGGCACCCCGGTTGAGGGAATGGAGTCACCGTGGGGTAGTGCCCAAATGGTCATGATATACGATTCGGCGAGAACACCTCATCCTCCAAAGTCGATACCGGCTCTCATTGACTGGATCAAGACCCATCCCGGCCGATTCACCTACCCGGCCCCGCCGGATTTCACCGGGTCGGTGTTTGTTCGTCATTTCTTTTATCACGCCTCAGGATCCGCTGATTTGTGGCAGGGAGAGTATTCGGAAACCGAATATCAAAAGGCTGCTGACGCGACCTATGGTCTCCTAAAAGAGCTAAAGAGTTTTCTGTGGCGAAACGGGGATACCTACCCCGATTCCCCGGTGAGGATGAACAGTCTCTTTGCCGA
Organism: Desulforhopalus sp.; assembly: GCA_049645925.1. GTDB lineage: Bacteria > Desulfobacterota > Desulfobulbia > Desulfobulbales > Desulfocapsaceae > Desulforhopalus_A. The sequence goes on along the minus strand of JBARUU010000049.1, from coordinate 56,560 downwards.
CGGTGAGGTTGACTTCTCATTTTCCTATCATCAGGGGGAGGCATCCCGCAATATCTTAGACGGCCTTTTTCCTGAGACTGTACGGACCTTTGTGTTTGATGAGGGTACCATAACCAATACCCATTTTGTAGCCATTCCCTATAACGCAAAAGACAAAGCGGCAGCCATGGTCGTAGCGAACTTTCTCCTCTCGCCGGAAGCGCAACTTGAAAAAGCCACGCCTGATGTCTGGGGTGATTTTCCGGCGATCACGCCGGCAAAATTGCCCACTGCCTGGCAGCAAAAGTTTGCGACCCTCCCACGGGGCAAGGCAACCCTTGGTGACGCTGAATTACAGGCTCATCAACTGCCGGAACCACCGAGCACGATTCTGGTCGATTTAGAAAAAGGCTGGGTGCAACACGTTCTGAAGAACAGATAAATGACAGGTTCCGAATCCCCTCCCCCACCACTTAGAGGCACCGGGCGGAAGTCATCAGCCCGGCGGTTGCTTATCCTGCTTGGCCCTGGTCTTTGTATTATTGTCCTCCTTTTCGGGGGAGGTCTGTTGCTTGGTCTGCTGCAGGCCCTCGGCCATTTACCCTCGCATGGTTTTTCAACCATCGGCCTGCAACATTTCATACAGGTTCTGCAGGATCCAGACTTTGGAAAAAGCCTGCTCCTTACCCTGTATATTTCGGTAACCTCTACTCTTATCGCCGCCGTGGTCAGTGTGCTGCTCGCTCTTGCCCTCATCCGATGGGCGACTGACAGTCGGCTCATCAATTTCGTCCTGCAGATCCCACTGACGGTACCGCATCTGGTTATCGCTATCTCCGTGATCCTGCTGCTGGCTCCTGCCGGACTGTTTTCGCGTTTCCTGTCAACTCTCTCAGTTATCTCCAGCCCTTCATCATTTCCATTGCTCGTCAACGACAACTGGGGGATTGGTATCCTTTGCGTCTACATCTGGAAGGAAATCCCCTTTATTACCTTTATGCTGCTCGCCGTATTGAAGAACATGGGAACGGAACTTCTGGAGGTCGGCGCGACATTGAAAGCTTCCAGATTTCAGCGTTTTACCTCCATTATTTTACCGATCATCGCTCCAAGCCTCGGAGCTTCATGCCTCATTGTCTTTGCCTTCACCTTCGGGGCTTTTGAGGTACCCTATCTGCTCGGCCGCACCTATCCGCTGGCACTCCCGGTCTGGGCGTACAAAAACTACAGTGATATAGACCTGTTGTCCCGGCCGGAAGGGATAGCTATCGGGTTAATAATTGCCGTGATCGTCACCCTGGCGATCGTCTTTTCCCAGTTCGTGCTGCACCTTGGCCGCAAAAGAGGCTTGACCGTATGAAGACACAAAAATGGATACTGCTTTTATCTGTGCTGTTTGCCGTGCTCTTGCCCTTCCTGCCGCTTATACTCTGGTCAATGAGTGAGAAATGGTTCTATCCGGGATTTTTGCCGCAATCCTTTGGACCACGGGCCTGGAATTATGTGTTAGGTACAGCGGGGGGCCAGCTCGTCTCCGGTCTCTTCGTCAGTTTTTCCCTGGCGATCGTGACCACCCTGATATCGCTCACCCTTGGCATCCCGGCCGGCAGGGCACTGGGCCTTTATGACTTTTCCGGGAAAAAACTGGTTTCAATGCTTTTGATGTTGCCGATAATCGTCCCACCACTTTCAGTCTCAATGGGTCTGCACCTCTGGTTCATCCGGCTGGGGTTGGCTGAAACCTTTATCGGGGTGGTGCTTATCCACCTCACTTTCTGCCTCCCCTATACAATCTTTGTTATCTGGGGAGTATTCAATGATTACAATCCTGATTTTGAAGAGCAGGCGCGATCCCTTGGTGCATCGCCCGCAAAAATAATTCTGCGGGTTATGTTTCCCATGATCCTGCCCGGAATCACGGTGGCCGCCTTATTCTCATTTCTGCTGTCCTGGTCGCAATATCTCAGCACCCTGATTATTGGAGGCGGCAAAATGCTCACCCTGCCGATCCTCCTCTTCTCTTTGATGGACAGCGGCGACCGTCCGGTGGCTGCAGCCGTCAGCCTGGTGTTCATCCTGCCTGCTTTCCTTGCCCTCATTGGCAGTGCTCATAACCTGGGTCGCAGTGGCCTGAAGGGAGTGCGCTGATGGGAAAACTGGAATTGCAGAACCTGACTATCAACTACAATACTAAACCGGTTATAAGAAACCTCTCCCTAGACATTGACGATGGCGAAATAGTTTCCCTGCTTGGCCCGAGCGGTGCAGGAAAAACCACGATCCTGAAAGCGATAGCCGGTTTGCTGCACCCGACATCCGGCCGCATTATCATTAACGGCTCCCCTGTTGATCAACTGCCTGCAGAAAAACGCGATGCAGTACTGATCTTTCAAAAACCATTGCTGTTCCCATTTCTCGATGTTGGTCAAAATATCGGTTTTGGACTGAAAATGGCAAAAGTGAAAGGAGCTGCCGCCGAAAAGCAGATCAAAAAAATAATTGAGATTACCGGCCTGGAGGGACTTCAGACCCGTAAAATTCACCAACTCTCCGGAGGCCAGCAGCAGAGAGTGGCTCTGGCCCGCGGCCTGGTACTCGAACCTTCCATTCTACTGCTCGACGAGCCACTCAGCAATCTTGATGCGGAGCTTCGTCAGCAAATGCGGGAACTGATACGCAGTGTGCAAGCGCAAACGGGAACCACCATGCTGTTCGTCACCCATGACCAGAGCGAGGCTTTTGCCCTCAGCGACCGGATTTGTCTGCTTCTTGACGGCAGCCTTCGGCAAACCGGAACGCCGACTGAACTCTTTTATCACCCTGCCGATCCGGACGTTGCCCGTTTTTTTGGTTGTATGAATTTCATTACCGGCAAAATTCACAACGGAGTTTTCGAAAATGGTTTCGTCAGCTGCCCCACACCACTTGATGATTCACCGGAGGCCAGGGCCGTCATCAGACCCGAAGATATTGTTCTCTCTTCCACCGAAAGTGAATATGGGACGGTCGGAAAAATAATTCATGTGCAATTCGAGGGTTCCACGACCCGCTTGACCATTCGGGCCGGCGACACAACATTCACCGCCCTCTCCCTGCGCCCAGATTATCATTTCGAACAATCCGTCAGACTGTACTTCCCACCGGAACGGCTCCATATCTTCCCACATTCCCGGACACCATGATATCCGCCTCTGATCCCTTTGATTACTATCTTACCCGGGTACAGCGTTATCTGGGGGAACAGCCCTGGGACGAGGTGCCCATGATGGCCGGCCGCCGATTTACTGTCTCTCCCCTTGCAAAAGGTGAATATAACCTTAATTATCTTCTGCACTCAAAGGATATCCAGCTTGTTTTCCGCATCAATATGGGAACTCAAATAGGAAGAGATGACCAGATCATTTATGAATTCAAGACTCTCCAGCTCCTGCAGAACTCCGGCGTCACTCCATTGCCCATCTGGGTTGATGACAGCCGCAGTCGCATCGACCGCGGTATATCTATCATGGAATACCTGCCTGGTTGCCCGCTCGATTACAGCCTTGATCTTGCTGGTGCAGCCAAAACACTGTCCACTGTGCACCAGGTCCCGGTCATTTCATCGAAGAATCACCTCATTGTCGAAGATCAGCCACTGTCCCTGATCTATGAAGAATGCACCGGTCTGCTCCACACCTACTTTCAGTCAGATTTGGCCGATCCGAGTATCCACAGCTTTCTATCGGAGGTGGTCGCCTGGGCTGAAACGGCAAGAACAAGGGAACAGTTTTTTCTCGATGATCCGTGGCTCTGTGTCGTCAATACCGAGGTAAATTCGGGTAACTTCATTGTTAATCGAACACAAAAGACCCTCCATCTCATCGACTGGGAAATGCCGCGATGGGGAGATCCTTCAACTGACCTGTGTCATTTTTGTTCTCCTCTAACGACACTCTGGAAAACGAAGTATAGACTCACACCGGATAATCTTGATCTCTTTCTCCGCGAATATAAAAAGGATATCCGCTCATCCCACCTGCGGAATACTCTGGAGGAGAGGATGGAACTCAAATTCCCTTTTGTTTTACTGCGGGGTATCTCCTGGTCAGCAATGGCCTGGGTTGCCTACCAGACCGACTTTCAGGGGATTGTAAATGAGGATACCCGAAAAAAGCTGCAGGACTATATGGATCTTGCCTTCATCCGGTCCCTCCTTGAACCTTTTATGATATAATCGTACCAACACAGAATTTCTGACCGGTAGATAAAAAACTGCCCTTTCTCCCAATCATGCTGACCAACTGCCGACTGCTGCTCTTTACCAGATACCCTGAAGCCGGAAACACCAAAACCCGACTGATCCCCGAACTTGGTGCAACAGGTGCCGCCCTGCTGCAAAAACGGCTCACCGAGAGCATAGTGTTGCAGGCAAGGCTGCTTGAGCAAAACGCTGGTATCAAGACGACAGTTCACTACACCGGAGGGACCAGAGAAAAGATGACCTCCTGGCTGAAATCGATGACCTGTGTAGAGCAGGTGGCTGGTGATCTCGGCCGGAGGATGCGCACCGCCTTTGAGCAAACCTTTGCCAACGGAGCTGAAAAAGCAGTGCTTATTGGCAGTGATATACCTGATATAAATACAGATATCTTACAAAAGGCCTTCGCTTCACTCCTGAGCAAAGAAGTTGTCCTCGGTCCCAGTCAGGATGGAGGGTATTATCTCATTGGCCTCATCGCAGACCGCGCACCGCAAGTGCTTCCCCTGCTCTTTGAAAAGATGAGATGGTCGACGGGAACACTCTTTGCCACTACAGCGAACCGCCTCGAACAGGCAGAATGTAGCGTTGCAACCCTGCCTGTGCTGAGAGACATCGACCTGCCGACAGACATCTCCTTCGCAAGAGATCGGGGGATGCTGTGACCACAACCATTTCGATCATTATTCCGACCCTCAATGAAGAAGACGTCCTGGGTCGAACCCTTGCCTGTCTGCAGGATGAACAGAACTGCGAAGTGATTGTCGTCGATGGGGGCAGCAGTGATGCGACCCTTGCTATAGCAGACAAAGCCCGGTGCCAAACCATTAAAAGCCCCCCAGGCCGAGGCAGACAGATGAATACAGGGGCTGCCGCGGCCAAGGGCGAGATACTCCTCTTTCTCCACGCGGATACTCAGCTTCCGGATACTTTTCCAGGGCTCATTATTAACGCCATGAGTGATCCGGCCGTTGCCGCCGGTGCCTTTTCCCTCGCAATTGACAGCCCGGCCAAAAGTCTCGCCGTCATTGCCTGGTTTGCCAATGCACGCTCCCGCCTTCTGCATCATCCCTATGGTGACCAGGCCCTTTTTACACGCCGCAGATCGTTCGATGCCCTCGGCGGCTTTCCGGAAATGGAGATAATGGAAGACTTTGTTTTCATCCAGAAAATAAAAAAGAAGGGCAAAGTCATCACCCTTCCCGAGCGCGCAACGACATCCCCCCGACGCTGGCAGAATATGGGTATAGTGCGGACGACCCTGATCAACCAGCTTATTGTCTGTGGTTATAGTCTTGGTATACCCTCAACCGTGCTTGCCGGATGGTATCAGCGCATACGGGGTCTCGGCAAAAGTTCCCGGTGAAATCTCACCTCAGCTCTCAACTGCTCATCATTTCCTCATAAAAAAATAACCTTTTTTAAATTTTTGCTAACACTCTTTTCTTTACGGCGCTATACTACAAAGTATCTGTATTATCAGGCTCTTTAACCCAGAAAATCTCTTAGTAAGGATAAATAATGTTCAAAAAGTTTCGCAATGTGCAGTTTACCACCAAACTCTTTATCGCGGTGGTTTGTATCGCCGTTGTCTCCATCCTGATCACCTCCGGCAATGCGATTAGAATGGCCAATGATGGACTCTATACCCTTGGAGAGGATGCAATAAAGGATATCCATCAAAGTGCATACAACTCGCTGCTCATGTACGACAGAATCACGCGGCAAAAACTGGACGGGGATCTGCTGCTGGTTGAGCAGGAGCTGAAGTCCAAGGGAGGTCTCTTTCTCGATAACGGCAATTTGCGTAAAGAGAGGCTCGTTAACCAGATAACCAAGGAAGCGACAACAATGGAAATCCCCCAGCTTCAGGTGGGGGTCAGCTATATTAACGGTTACTACGATATTGTCGACAACATTGAAGCCATCTCCGGTTCCTCGGCCACAATTTTCCAGCTTGTGGACGATAAACTTCTGCGCATCTCCACCACCGTAAAAAAACAGGACGGCGAGCGGGCAGTCGGCACCTATATTCCTTCGGACAGTCCTGTCTATAAAACCATCATGAGAGGCGAGACCTTCCGGGGAAAGGCTTTTGTCGTCAATGACTGGTATCTGACCGCCTATACTCCAATTCGCGATATAGACGACGAGATTGTAGGGGCAATCTATGTCGGACAGGTAATGCTTAATTCGCAGGTCAAGGATTTCATTACCCAGACCAAAATCGGTCCCGGCTATTTTTTCGTTTATGAAGATACCGGAAATATCCTGATTCACCCGACTCTTGATTCCACGACAAACATCTACGATCTCCTCCCCCAGTTTAAAAGTGCCCCAGAAGGGTTCATCCGATACGACTGGAAAGGCAATGCAAAAGTTTCCTACATCAAAAAACTGGAGGAATGGGGGGTCTATATCGCCGTCGGGCTCAACAGGGCAGATATCATCGACGGTCTTGATGTTAAGATGCTGCGCAACAACATGCTGGTGGGACTCATCGTTATTGGAGCGGGTATCCTGGTGACCCTTTTTCTTGTCCGGTCCATCAACCGACCATTGAAAGAGCTGGCAGAAAAAAGCGTCAGGGTTGGAGATGGCGACTACACTATCGAATTTGCCTCCGAAAACAAAGATGCCATTGGTCAGCTCACCAACTCTCTTGGAATTATGGTTGGTAAGTCGAAGGAGATGCTCGAAGATATCATCAAATCATCCCAGGCCCTCGCTGCAGCGTCAAACCAGTTGGCAAGTATATCTGAGCATATGGTGACCAACGCCGACTCAACGACAGCCATCGCTGATGAGGCCGCAGATAACGCAAGAGATGTGTCTGACAACATGAACTCGGTTTCGGCAGCTATGGAGGAATCAACGGTCAACCTGGATATGATTGCTTCCGCTTCCGAGGAGATGGGAACCACTATCAAAGAGATCGCAGAAAACAGCTCCCGGGCACGTCTTACAACCGAAGAAGCTGTCGGCAGTGCAAAGAAATCCCACGAAGGGGTTCAGGAACTGGGAGAAGCTGCAAGGTCTATCGGCACGGTAACCGAGACGATTACCGAAATTTCCGAACAGACCAACCTCCTGGCCCTGAACGCTACTATTGAGGCGGCAAGGGCGGGTGAAGCGGGGAAAGGTTTTGCAGTAGTTGCCAATGAGATAAAAGAACTTGCAAGGGAAACTGCCGCCGCCACAGGGAAAATCAAAGCCGCCATCGATGAAATCCAGAAACAGACCGGTGATACCGTGAAAGATATTGAAGCCATCACCACGGTCATCAGTGATGTCAACGATATCGTCACCACCATCGTAACTGCCGTGGAAGAACAGTCGATTACCACCAATGAAATTGTCAGTAACGTAACGCAGGCCTCACAGGGCATCATTGAAATCAATCATAATGTAGCCAGCAGCAGCCAGATGACCTCACAGATGTCACAAGGTGTCGGGCAGGTAAAGGAAAGATCCATCGAAGTCAAGGAAAACAGCCAGCAGATCCGCACCTCTGCCGATGAATTGTCGGCGCTGTCAGATAATCTGACGCAGCTGGTATCAAAATTCAAAATTGAGTGACCTCGAAATGATTTTCTTGTTTTTTTGCAAGAAAATCATTTCGTGAAGGAACGTATCTCCTCTGTTGCGGGAGGGGGTATTGAACAGAATGCCCCTTGAGGGGTGTTAGATCTGCGTTCAGGGTGTCTGTCGATCAGGCACCCTGAGTACTTTCCCCCCATTTCACCCTGAAGACCTTACAGAATATTTTCTGTTTTTTATTGGAAAAACATTGTATTTGAGGTCCATCCTCCTTCATGGCGGCACAAAGAAAGAGTCTTTACAACCCTCGTTAAATAATTGATTAACTGACAGATCTATGATAGCAGTGTAGATCTGTGATTTTCACTAAAGGATATTTCTCTCCCAAAAGACGCTTCACCTGCTCATGACACCATTACAGTACGACTTCATAATTATCGGTACAGGTCCAGCCGGGATAGCCGCAGCAATTACCGCCTCAAAATCCGGCAAAAAGGTTCTGATTCTGGAAAAGGAGGGTTCTCTCGGGGGCGTATGTGTCAATACCGGGACTTTTCCCAGCAAGACCCTTCGTGAGGCGGTCCTCCATCTCACCGGTCACCTGAAGCGCAAGGTATTTGAGGAGGACTACTGCTCCACCCATGATTCAGAAATTTCCATGGAGAGATTGCAACAAAGACTGCATAACGTTCGCACTCAGGAGCATGCAATTATCACAGGCCAGCTCCAGCGAAACGGTATTGACATCATCCGCGGCAACAGCCGCTTTCATGATGCCCATACAATTATTGTCGATCAACTGGACAATAACGGGCAAACCTACCTGGCGGGTGATCGGATCTTCATTGCCACCGGTTCGCAACCCCGAAATCCACCCTATGTGCCGTTTGATCATGAGGTGATCGTCGACTCAAAATCCATTCTGAAGATAGCAAGGGTCCCTAAAAGTTTAATAATTGTGGGTGGAGGGGTTATTGGATCCGAGTATGCAACTATTTTTGCCGCACTTGGGGTAAAAGTGACACTCCTCGACAGGGGTGAAAGACTGTTAAAGTTTCTCGACCATGAAATTTCCAGCGAACTGCAGAAAAATTTTCCGAAAGGAAATGTTGAGTACATACATAACTGTGGTGACTTCAAAATAGAAAGAAATGAGTCAGGGGCACAGATAACCTTGACGGGTAACAGGGTTATCAGCGCCGACTGCCTCTTTTTTGCTCTCGGCCGCGAGGCAAATACCGCAGGCCTGGCCATCGAAAATGCAGGAATACGTTTAAACAGAAATCATTACATCGAAGTCAACGAACTCTTCCAGACGTCAACCCCTAATATCTATGCGATGGGCGATGTTGTCGGCTGGCCAAGCCTGGCTGCCACTGCCATGATTCAGGGCAGGCTGGCGGCGTTGAACGCGCTGAAAACGAGGGTCGAGTCGTTTCCGAAAATTTTTCCATTTGGCATCTATACAATCCCGGAAATTTCCTATATCGGCATTACCGAAGAGGAAGCCATAGCAAGAGAGTATAAGATCGTCATCGGCAGATGCAGATACAGAGAGTTGCCGCGGGGGCAGATCTCAGGGGAACGTGAAGGGATGCTGAAGATGATTGTCCATCAGGATACCCGGGAAATTCTCGGAGTGCATATCCTCGGAGGGGGAGCAACTGAAGTGATACATATTGCCCAGATAGCTCTTATCCACAATGCTAAAATCGATCTTTTCATTGATAATATTTTTAACTATCCGACCTATTCCGAAGCCCTGAAGATAGCAGCCCTTTCTGCTTCGGATAAGATCCAGGCCAGTCGTCCATAACCGACCAGGACTATCATGAACAATCGCCGGGCCTCCCTTGCCTGCATCTGTGTTGTTATAATCTGGTCCGGTTGGATAACAATCTCCAGGTATGGAGTTCACACCGTCCTTCAACCGGCTGATATCACCCTGCTCAGATATGTCACAGCAATGGTCTGTGTGTCTCCTCTCATCTTCCGCCATCACTGGCCCAAATACCCGCTCTACCAGTACCTGACGGTGGGTCTTGGAATAGGTTTTCCGTACACCATGCTGTCCTTTTACGGCCTGCGTGAACTGAAAGCAGCTCATGTTGGTGTTCTGGTGAATGGCATGCTGCCGGTACTTGGTGCAATTGCTGCATGGTATATCCTGAAACAGCGGATATCGCTGGTACGTTATGGGGCAATCAGCCTGATTTTTCTATCCAATTTTGTTATGGCCGGTGGCGATACTTTTTCTATCGATCATTCCGTTGGCATAGTGTTATTGCTGATTGCCGCGGTGCTCTATACCACCCATATGATCGGGATTAAGCACTGGGGTTTCGAGTGGAAAGATGTGCTGGTTTCGGTATCAGTCGTCAACTCAGTACTTTTCCTGCCGCTCTGGTTCATCTTTCCACATGCTCTTTTTGATGCTGACATTAAAGATATCATCAGTCAGGCTCTGTACCAGGGGGTAATGGTCAACATTTTTGCTCTCATGTTTGCCACCTATGCAATCAAGCACCTCGGCACAATAACTGTCTCCATCTACATGTCAGTTGTCCCGGTCAGCACGGCAATTCTCGCCTGGTTCCTGCTGGACGAAAGTTTAAACATGTATGAACTCGCAGGCATCATCGGCTGTTCAATCGGCTTATTTTTATACGCGCGGGGGCAGTTACTGGAGGCTCAGAAACGGATCCTGCACTGACAGTGCAGGAACTGATGAAAAATTCGGACTAATCCATGCCGCTACATCGTTTTTTACTTTCGCGTGAAAGCTTTACAAACATGGGTTTCATGCACATCGTAAGACAAATTTCGGGAAGACAAAAGCCTGTGTCTATAACACAACCCCAGAGCATTCATCCCATATTTCAATCCAGATATCTTCAGCAATAAATTGATAACCTCGTAAAAATATAAAATTTTGGATGGCTAAGTAAAAAATGCATATGCCAGGCGTAATATTATTCGTATCATTACGACGCCATCATAGTTGAGAGGAGAATGATTCATGTCGAGCAGTTTCGGTACACTCTTTCGTATCAGTACTTTTGGTGAGTCCCATTGCAAAGCAGTAGGAGTAGTTATTGATGGCTGCCCTCCCGGCCTCTCACTTTCAACCGAAGATATTCAAGCTCAACTCAATCGCAGACGTCCCGGTCAAAGTATTCTGTCCACAGACAGACAGGAGGCTGATCAGGTTATGATCCTCTCCGGAACTGAAAATGGCAAGACCCTCGGTACCCCCATTGCCCTTCAGGTTGCCAACAAGGACCACCGCCCGAAAGACTATGGCGATATGCGTGACATTCCACGCCCTTCACATGCCGACTATACCTACCAGATGAAGTATGGCATCAGGGCATCTTCCGGCGGCGGGAGATCCAGTGCCAGAGAGACTATCGGCACCGTTGCCTCCGGGGCAGTGGCCGCCAAAATTTTACTGGAAAAATATAAAATAGAGATCGTCGCCTGGGTCAGCAGTGTCGGTGAGCTTGACGCCGGACCCATTGACAGTGACACCATTACCAGAACAGAAGTCGATGAAACTATCATTCGCTGCCCGGATCATGACGCCGCCGCAAAAATGGAGAAGCTGGTCACAGAGCTGAAAGAGAGAGGTGACTCGGTCGGCGGCGTGGTCTCCTGCGTAATCCGCAATATGCCGGTGGGGCTGGGGGAGCCGACCTTTGAGAAACTGGAGGCGAAACTGGCCCAGGCCATGCTCGCCATCCCGGCAACGAAAGGCTTTGAAATCGGATCCGGGTTTGCCGGTACCAGAATGCGCGGCTCCGAACATAATGATCCATTTATTCAAAAAAAGACCAAGCTTGGGACGAGCACTAATAATTCCGGAGGAATCCAGGGCGGTATCTCAAACGGGGAACCGATACAATTGCGAATCGCCTTCAAACCGCCGGCAACCATTTCTCTCCCTCAGGAAACCGTTGACTTTTCAGGAGACAGCGCGATCCTTGAAGCAAAAGGCCGTCACGATCCGTGTGTGGTGAACAGAGCCGTTCCCATTGTCGAAAGCATGGCAGCCCTGGTCATTGTCGATATGCTTCTTCGGCAGGAGGCACGCAAGGCATTGCAATTTTGATGGCGGCGCAGGAGGTCTGCAAAAATGGAATCGGTCCCAGATTAACCGGATCCTGCCGGTAATCAATAAATATTTATTGAATCTCTTATCGGAACACGGTATTAGTTCCAGGTTCAGGGCAACAAATGTATGTTGTGCCTGTTTAATATAATTTTATACTTATTCGATAATTATTGCTGCAGTTGAGCCGTCAGTTGTGAGCCTCGCATCATAACAATCTCAAATGGCAATGTTTTCCCCGGCGGAACCTTAAATGACCCCAAAACGATCGGCCCTCAGCTGGTATCTTGACCGTTTCTCCCCCCCGGAAGGACTTCTTCTGCTCATCCTTTCTGTTATTGTTGGAGCAAGCACCGGCCTGGCGTCCGTTTTCTTTGTTAAACTGATCTTTGCCATCCAGGATTTTTCCTACGGCTCGATTTCCGGAGCGATTCCCTTTCTCGGAAAATGGATCTACGTGATCGTACCTATACTTGGAGGCTTGCTTGTCGGTCCGCTTATCCTCTTTGCCCAGGAAGCAAAAGGACATGGCGTCCCGGAGGTCATGCAGGCCCTGATTCTACGTGGCGGCCGTATTCGGGCCAGGGTGGCTGCTGCCAAGATTGCGGCATCGGCGCTCTGTATCGGCACCGGTGGATCCGCCGGCCGTGAAGGCCCAATCATACAGGTCGGCGCTGCACTTGGCTCTTCCATCGGTCAGATCCTGCGACTCTCCGACGAGCGCATCCGTAACCTTGTTGCCTGTGGTGCCGCTGCTGGTATTGCCGCAACCTTCAATGCTCCCATTGCCGGAGTGGCGTTTGCCATTGAAGTACTCATGTGCGGCCTGCAGATGCGCGCATTCGGCAACGTTGTTATTGCCGCCGTTGCCGCTTCGGTGGTCAGCCGGTCCATCATCGGTGACAAGTTTGCTTTCCAGGTCCCGACCTACAGCCTCAACAACTCAGTAGAGATCATTTTGTATCTTTTTCTGGGGCTGGTCGCAGCTATCGTCGGTATTATGTTTATGAGAATGCTGAATTTCTCGGAAGACGTTTTTGACCGCTGGAAATTCCCCCAGATTTTTAAACCTGCCGTCGGCGGCCTGCTTCTTGGTGTACTTGGTCTGATCTATATGAATCTGCCCAACCTCACCTTTCCGATGGGGTCAGGGGCCCATGGGGGCGGCCTGGAAACCCCCATCCCCCATATGTACGGCTCCGGTTTCCCCTTTATCCAGGCAGCAATTCAAGGCAACGCATCGCTCTGGATTTTAGTACTTCTTATCTTTCTCAAACCGCTGGCCACTTCATTCACCCTCGGTTCCGGAAACTCAGGTGGTGTCTTTGCGCCATCGCTTTTTATCGGGGCCATGCTCGGCGGTGCCATGGGCCATCTTTTTAGTTACTGGTTCCCCTCAATCGGCGATAACACCGGTGCTTTTGCCCTGGTCGGCATGGCAGCGGTCTTTTCAGCTACAGCACGGGCACCACTGACCGCAATGCTCATTGTTTTTGAGATGAGTAACGACTATTTCATGATTCTGCCGCTCATGGTGGCCGGGGTGACTGCGAGTTATTTTTCCCAGTGGCTGCACCCGGAGTCCATCTACACCATGAAGCTTGCAAAACGCGGCGTCCGTTTCTCGGAAGGCCGGGACATGGACATCATGCAGGGCGTCAAGGTCAGCGAGGTGATGAAGAGCAAGCCGGTTACCATTCACAAGGATGCATCCTTTTCAGAAGCCATGGCTCTTTTTCAGGAAACCAACATCCTTGGTTTTCCGGTACTGGCCGATGACAACAAACTCTGGGGAATTATAACCCTGCAGGATGTGCACCGGGCACAGTCAACGGAAAATTTCAGTTCACGGGGATTAAAGGTTGCCGATTTTTCAGTTGAAGACCCGATTACGGTCTTTCCCGACGAACCTATCTGGGTTGCCATCCAAAAGATGTCTCCCCGTGATCTGGCGAGATTGCCCGTTGTCTCCAGAGATGGGTCGGGAAGTCTGTGCGGCATCATCAGCAGAAGCGATATTCTTCGTGCCTACGATGTCGGTATTGTCCGGAAACAGCGAGGACAGATTGTCGAACATCAGGTGGAGCTGAGAAAGTCGAAAGAAAACGGATATGTCGAATTTGTCCTGAAAGAAGAAGACACCTGCAGTAACGCCACTGTCAAGGATCTCTCGCTGCCTGAGACCATCAACATGGTTTCCATTAAGCGGGGAGGTCAGATCCTCATTCCCCGCGGTCACACCCAACTGAATGTAGGTGACGTTATCACCGTGTATGGCCGACTCAAGGATATCGACGGTATCAAGGATTTCCTGAACGCCTGCAAACTGCCGGCTTAGCCCGAATTTCTTCCATGAGCATTTTGTCGAAATCGGCCAGGCACGCAGAATGACAAAGCCGGGCAGCCAGTTACTATTGAGTTTTATTTCGACAAAATGCCCACCAAAGACCAGCCGATCTCACCGCGCCCGGTGAGATATCCGGTTCGGGCATCCCGAGAAATACTCACTCCAGCACCCTTCCTACCGAGCGGAGTCTTTCACTCCGCTGAGCAGGATACTGCCGATAATAAACAGCACCAGAAGACTCAAAATACCCCACCGCGTTTCTCCAGTCACCCTTCCGACCAATCCCATTAACAGCGGGCCGCTTATCGCGGCAAACTTTCCAAATACATTATAAAACCCAAAAAATTCGGCACTTTTTTCTGCCGGGATCAATTTACCATAATAGCTTCTGCTCAGGGCCTGTATCCCTCCCATGGAAGAGGAGATCAAAAAGGCGACACACCAGAAGGCACTGTTTTTCCAGAAAGGATCATTGATGACCGGCAGGTAAAAGGCAATAAAGGTTGCCAGACAGTAGACGCCTATTCCGGCAAAAAGCATGCGCCTGGTGGTAAAAAATTCAGCCAGTCTGCCAAAAAGCAAAGCAAACGGAAAGGCAACAATCTGGATAAAGAGCAGCATCACAATCAACATGGTCACCCCAAAGCCAAGATCCCGACCATAGGCGGTAGACATGGTGATTATCGTGCTCACCCCGTCAATGTAAAAGAAATAAGCCGCCAAAAAGATAAACGCCTGTTTGTGTTGACGGATCTCTTTTACGGTGCGCCAGAGTCTTTTAAAACTGCCGGCAACCGGTGAAGGATCTGCGGGCAGACTGTAGACCTGTCGCAGGTTTCTCATCGCCGGCAGAGAAAACAGCAGCCACCAGACCGCAACAATAAGAAAAGACGCCTTGAAGGCCGTGACCGGCGGACCTTCCTGCATACCACTGCCAAGTATGATACCGATAATAACCAGAAAAGGGATAACACTGCCGATATAGCCGTAGCCATATCCCCGGGTTGAAATGAGGTCCATGCGTACCCGGCTGGAGACATCGACCAGGAAGGAGTCATAAAAGATATTGGCGCCCGCCCATCCGACCCGGCCAAAGATAAACAGAACCAGGCAAAGGAACCATTGTCCCTCCCCGACAAAGAGCAGTGAAAGGGTAAAGCAGATACCTACAGAGAGAAAAAAGAGAAAAAACCGTTTTTTCATACCCTTATAATCTGCCATTGCTCCAAGAACCGGAGCAAGAATTGCCAGAATAAGTGATGCGGCCGAATTAGCAAAACCCCAGTTTGCAGTTGATTCAGCACCGCTCATACCGGCTGCGGCGACATCTTTGAAATATATCGGCATCAGTGCAGTGACAATTACCAGCACAAAAGCCGAGTTCCCTACATCATAAAGAATCCAGCTGACTTCTTCCTTGGACATTTTCAGTTTCTTGACCACTTCCCTCCTCCCAGTCTTTCGTTTGAAATACCGAAGCTGCTACTACCATACCACTTCAAAATTCTTTTACATTCTCGCAGTGACCACTTTAAAGAAAATGTTGACACCGGATCTGCCGGAAACTATGCTCGTGCAAAGGTCATAAAAATTTTAACTATTCTACATTTATTAACATACCTATGCCTCTTCTCACCTATTGTTCCCTGGTTCTCACCATGCTGCTGTGGGGAGGTACTTTTATTGCCGGGAGGCTGCTCGCAGGTGCGGTTGATCCGGCCAGTGCTGCTTTTCTTCGGTTTCTCATCGCCTCTGTCGCCCTGCTTGTCGTGACACGACTGATCGAAAACAGGTTTATCCTGCCGCCCAGAAAACTTTGGCTGCCGCTTATCCTGCTCGGGATGACCGGTGTCTTCGCCTACAATGTCATGTTCTTCAGCGGACTGCAGCATATCACCGCCGGTCGCGCTTCGCTTATCGTTGCCTGCACACCATTGGTCATTACTCTATTCGCCGCACTTTTTTTACACGAACGTCTCACTTCGCTGAAAGCAAGCGGTGTTCTCCTATCTCTCACCGGAGCGATTACCGTCATCAGCAACGGCCACCCCGGTTCGCTTTTAACCGGTGGCTTCGGCCAGGGGGAACAGGCGCTGGTCGGATGCGTGCTCAGCTGGTCCGCATACTCGCTCATCGGCAGGTCGGTTCTTGCGACCCTCTCCCCGTTGTCAGCTGTCTGTTATTCATCGATAATCGGAACCCTTCTGCTCTCAGTTCCGGCTGCCCGCGAAGGATTGTTCAGTCATCTTTCCACACTATCCACTCCGGACTGGGCAAGTCTTGCGTATCTTGGGATTTGCGGTACAGCCCTGGGGTTTTCCCTTTATTATCAGGGGATCAAAAAAATAGGAGCGACAAGGGCCGGCATCTTCATTAACCTTGTTCCCTTGTTTTCCATTCTGCTCTCATGGCTTATCCTGGGAGAGTCGGTGAAACCTGTCGTCCTGGCAGGAGGCGTTCTGGTACTTACCGGGGTAACACTTACCAACTATCGAAAATCGAAGAAAGTATCGCCTTGAACCTCAACTCTGTTCTCACAGAATACGTTTTTTCTTTTTAACAATTTTACGTTTTACGCAGCCATTATTGTGTTCTTGAGATGTAACCGTTCACCAAACCCCCTAAAAAGGTGGCTTAAGCCGGATGTTGTAATCGTTCTGAATTTGACCTCCCAGAATTTAAGACTTATTTAATAAAGAATAGGATTCTATTTTGTTACACACATGACATTCATCATGTCATGACGACTACTCTCCAAAAATTCTAAGCAAAGAACGTGTTAGCCCTGCGCTGAACGACAATTCATTTGATTGGAATCCACACCTCCTGACGATCGTTCAGTCTTGTCACATTTTTAAATAATTGTTAAATACGGGGGAACAAAGGCAGACATGGCACTTTTTTCAATTATCTCTTCACGAATTGTAATCATTGGATAATCCAAAAACAAACCGGGAGAAGACGCATGAAAAGTACAGTCAGACAAAATATTTTAAACTTGTGCACAGCCTTTACTGTTGTTGGCCTGCTGCTCGTTTTTTTCTCAAGCTTTGCGCTTGCGGGAGGAACTTTACGTGTAGCCGTCATGGGCGAACCTGCTTCCCTTGATCCCCATAAGACCAGCGGTGTCTGGGAAAACTGGATATTGGGCGATATGCTTATCGGGCTTACCACAGAGAACGCCAAAGCGGAACCTGTACCAGGCGTTGCCGAGTCCTGGACTATATCTGAAGACGGCACAATCTACACCTTCAAGCTGCGGAAAAGTGTTTGGTCCGACGGCACCCCGTTTACTGCGCATGATTTTGTCTATTCCCTGCAGCGTATTCTATTGCCGGAAACCGCCGCCGAGTATGCCTCCCTTCTCTATATCATCAAAGGTGCTGAAGCCATCAATACCGGTGAGGCCAAAGCGGAAAGCCTGGCGGTAAAAGCAATCGATGACTATACCCTGGAAATCATTCTCACCGGTCCGGCCCCCTATTTCCTCGAATTGTTGACCCACCAGACAGCCCACCCGGTGCCTCAGCATGTTATCGAGAAGGTGGGGAAAATGTGGACCAAACCGGAAAACATGGTTTCCAACGGTCCGTTCAAACTTCAAGAATGGGTACCCAACACTCACGTAAAACTAACCAGAAACGACAAATATTGGGACAACGCGGCTGTTTCTCTGGATAATATCATTTTCTATACCCAGGAAGATCGTGCAGCTGTGCAAAAACGTTTCCGTGCAGGTGAAATTGATATAGCTATGGATTTCTCCTCTGACCAGATCAAATGGCTCCGGGCAAACCTGCCGGATGAAACCCGCATCGCTCCATATATGGGTGTTTATTACTATCCCATTAACTCCTCAATGCCGCCTTTTGATGATGGTCGTATCCGCAAGGCGCTGTCCATGGCGGTTAACCGGAAAGCTATCGTTGATAAGGTGTTGAAAACAGGTGAGCTTGCTGCCTACTCCTTTGTTCCTCCCGGAATTGCAAACTACGATAATCCATCGGAGGTGGACTGGAAGGATGTCCCTTATGGTGACCGTGTCAAGCAGGCAAAAAATCTCCTGAAAGAAGCCGGTTATGGTCCAGGGAATCCGCTGGAATTAACTCTTCGTTACAATACCTCGGAAAACCATAAACGTATTGCGGTTGCTGTCGCTTCCATGTGGAAGCAGATCGGAGTAAAAGCAGAACTCTTCAACGCCGAGGTGAAGGTGCATTATGCCGACCTTAAACAGGGGGATTTCCAGGTTGCCCGTGCCGGTTGGATCGCCGATTATAACGATGCCCAGAATTTTCTTTACCTGCTTGAGACCCGCACCGGTCCAAACAACTACGGCCGTTATTCCAACCCTGAATATGATAAACTTATGCAGGAAGCCGAAGTAACCGCCGACCTTGAAAAGCGCGGGGAACTGATGCGAAAGGCCGAGGCTATCGCTATGGCCGACCACCCTGTCATCCCAATCTACCATTACGTATCGAAAAGTCTTGTCTCCAAAAATGTTGCCGGAGTTGTTGATAATCCAAAATTTATTCATCGTTACAGGTACATATCTCTGAAGTGATTTTTTACCCGTTACTGGAACGCATATGTTCCGGTGACGAGTCCTGAGGGGACGTCTCCCTCATTCCTCCAGAAGCTGGACTCCAGCCGGGAGCAAATGTATGGTAGCCTACACTCTCCGTCGCCTTGGAATCGCCATTCCGACACTTCTGATTGTCATTACCGTCGCTTTTTTTATGATGCGGTTAGCTCCCGGCGGCCCGTTTGACAGGGAAAAGCAGCTGCCGCCCGAGATTGAGGCGAATATCCTCAAGGCCTACAATCTCGACAAACCTGTCTATGAACAATATTTCATTTATCTCAAAAATATCCTGCGCGGTGATTTCGGCCCATCATACAAGTATCTCGACTTTACAGTCACAGACCTTATTGTCGCCGGTTTTCCGGTGAGTCTGCGGCTTGGACTTTCAGCCATCTTTCTGGCCATCGTCTTTGGAGTGACAGCAGGGACAATTGCCGCACTCAAGCAGAACTCTTCTTTTGATTACATGGTGATGGGGGTCGCCATGACCGGCATTGCCGTCCCAAACTTCGTCATGGCCCCTCTTCTGGCCTTGATCTTTGGTGTTTACCTCCACCTTCTTCCGGTGGCCGGCTGGGGTGGCGGGGCCGTGCAGAACCAGATTCTGCCGGTGATCACTCTGGCCCTGCCGCAGATTGCATATATTGCCCGCCTCACCCGGGGAAGTATGGTTGAGACTTTGCATTCCAACTTTATCCGTACCGCAAGGGCCAAAGGCCTTCCTGAAAAAATTGTTGTCATCCGTCATGCGCTGAAAGGTGGCCTGCTGCCGGTTATCTCCTATCTGGGGCCGGCCACCGCTGCTGTTATCACCGGCTCGGTAGTCATTGAATCTATCTTTGATGTTCCTGGAATCGGTAGATATTTCATCAACGGAGCACTGAACCGGGACTATCCCGTGGTTATGGGTGTTGTCATATTCTATGCGGTGCTCATTATTTTACTGAACCTGATTGTGGACCTCTTCTACGGGTTCCTTGATCCAAGAGTAAAGGTTGAATAAGTGACGAAGAAACCATTCAAAAACGACCGGCTCACCGGGCTGGAAAGTGCAGACGCCGTCAAAGGACGAAGCCTGTGGCAGGATGCTGTTCGACGCCTTTTTCATAATAAAGCTGCTGTTGTTTCCATGGTTCTGCTCGGACTGATTGTACTGCTCGCCATCTTTGCCCCCTACCTTTCCTCGTGGGCCTATGATGATCCAGACTGGGGGTATGACTTTCCCGGTCCGCCCAACATGGAACTGAAACACTGGTTCGGGACAGACGGCAATGGCCGTGACCTGTTTGTTCGCACCCTCCATGGGGCCCGTATTTCGCTGATGGTTGGCATACTGGCCACTACGGTCAGTCTGCTCATAGGGGTCACGTATGGAGCAACTGCCGGTTTTTTAGGAGGTCGGGTGGACAGCGCAATGATGCGCATCGTCGATATTCTCTACTCCCTGCCCTTCATGTTTTTTGTCATTTTGCTGATGGTCTTTTTCGGCCGAAACATCTTTCTTATTTTTGTGGCCCTCGGTGCCGTTGAATGGTTGACCATGGCCCGGATAGTTCGAGGTCAGACACTGTCGGTAAAGAAAAAAGAGTTTATTGAAGCGGCCCATGCGATAGGAGTATCCGACAGGAAAATCATCGTCAGACATATTATCCCCAATGTACTCGGCCCGGTCATTGTTTATATGACGCTGACTATCCCCCAGGTCATCTTGACCGAGAGCTTTCTCTCCTTTCTTGGTCTCGGAGTCCAGGAACCGCTGACCAGCTGGGGAGTACTCATTTCCGAGGGAGCTAAGCAGATGGAGTCGGCTCCCTGGATGCTGTTTTTCCCTGCTGTTTTCCTGGCCTTGACGCTGTTTTGTTTCAATTTTATCGGGGACGGCCTGCGTGATGCACTTGACCCCAAGGATCGATAATTATGCTGCTTGATGTCCAAAATCTGACCACACGCTTTCATACCCATGACGGGGAGGTCTGCGCAGTCAGTGATGTCAGCTTTTCGGTACAGGCCGGTGAATGCCTTGGTATTGTGGGGGAGTCGGGTTCCGGAAAGACCCAGGTCTTTATGTCTATCATGGGACTGCTTGCAAAAAACGGCATGGCGGAAGGAAAGGTCAATTTTGAAGGAAAACAGATCCTCGGTATGAAAGCTGCCGAACTGAATACGCTCCGAGGCGTGGAATTTTCGATGATTTTCCAGGATCCGATGACCTCTCTCAACCCGTACCTCCGTATTTCCAGACAGATGACGGAAGTACTGGTAGAGCATCGGGGTATGAATGGGACGGAAGCTGCAGACACTGCAGTAGAGATGCTCGATCTGGTTGGCATCCCCGAGCCCAGAAAGCGTTTCCGGATGTATCCCCATGAATTCTCAGGCGGCATGCGCCAACGGGTAATGATTGCCATGGCACTGTTGTGTCAACCGAAACTGCTCATTGCCGACGAGCCGACGACGGCGCTGGATGTGACTGTCCAGGCTCAGATTCTCGAACTCCTCGCCCGGCTCGGTCGGGAGTTGAATATGGCCACAGTCATGATTACCCATGACCTCGGTGTGATAGCCGGACTGAGTGACCGGGTGGTGGTTATGTATGGCGGACGGATCGTCGAACAGGGTGATGTGAGTGAAATCTTCCATACCCCACAGCACCCATACACCAGGGGATTGCTTGATTCAATGCCCAGGCTCGATGACCCCGGCAGTGACGCCCTCTATACCATCGCCGGTCAACCACCGGACCTGCAGGATCTGCCCAGCGGCTGCAGCTTCGCACCGCGCTGCGAACATGTAATGGAGCGGTGTTGGGCCGAGAGACCAGGGCTCCGCATTATTGCGGCAGCACGAAAAAAGGCCTGTCATCTGGAAAAATTATAGCGAAGACGGCATCTACGATAATCGTAGACTTCGAAAACTCTTCACCTGCTTCGTTGTTGCAAAATATAAGTCTATACGAGAAGGCAATGAACACAACACCGATAAACAAAACCGGGTCGCCAATTCTCTCAGTCCGCGGTCTAAAGGTCTATTTCCCCATCCCAAGCGGCAGATTATTCACCCCTCCGACACCGCTGAAGGCGGTCGATGATGTGAGTTTTGACCTCTACGCCGGTGAAACACTCGGTATCGTCGGTGAATCCGGCTGCGGGAAGTCTACCCTGGGCCGGGGGGCTCTGCAGCTTCTCGAACCGACAGCTGGCGAGGTAATCTGGCTCGGCAATCACCTGGAAGGGTTGCCGCCCAGCGAGATGATCCGCTATCGCAAAGAACTACAGATCATCTTTCAGGATCCGCTGGCCAGCCTTAACCCACGAATGACGATCGGTGATATCATCGCAGAACCGTTGACGGTGCACTACCCAGAGCTGTCCGGTGCGGAACGCAAGAAGCGAGTCGCTCTGATTCTGGAAAAAGTCGGCCTGCTGCCGCTGATGATCAACCGGTATCCCCACGAGTTTTCAGGCGGGCAGTGTCAACGGATAGGTATTGCCCGGGCAATGATCCTCAACCCCAAACTGATTGTCTGCGATGAGCCGGTGTCGGCCCTGGATGTTTCCATCCAGGCCCAGATCATCAATCTTATTCAGGAACTGCAGCAATCATTCGATTTGTCGCTGATCTTTATCAGCCACGATCTCTCCATTGTCCGGCATATCAGCCACAGGATCATGGTGCTCTATCTTGGTAATGTCATGGAAATAGCCAACAAGATCGAGCTGTATGACAATCCCAAACATCCCTATACCAAAGCTCTGATTTCGGCGGTACCTATTCCGGATCCGGATCAGGAAAAAAACAAACGAAGAATCGTATTGCAAGGCGACCTGCCATCTCCCCTGTCGCCGCCATCCGGCTGCGTCTTCAGGACCCGCTGTCCTATCGCCCGGGAAGTGTGCGCACTGGAAAAACCGCCCCTGCTGGAAATTGGCCCCGGCCACCAGGTGGCCTGTCATTTCTGGGACAGTGAAATTTGATTTCTCTGAAATCTGTGGCCCGGAAGGTAACTCACCGGGACAATAACCTTACCTGACACCTCACAAGTCAAGGGGTACCGGCGGGTGAGTGCAGGCACTTCAAAGCAGTATCAGCTGTTCTCTATCATACAGGCGATACCTGCTTCGGTGAGCTCGGATACGACGCCTGCCGCCGAGGAGGGATCGACTGCACGGGTTCCCTGCAGCAGGACCCGTGTCTTAAAACCAAGTGATGCGGCATCAAGAGCGGTGGCCTTTACACAATAGTCCAATGCCAGACCGACTATATCCACTTCGGTTATGCCGTTCTCCCCCAAAGTCTTCTGAAGCCCTGTGTCCCGTAATCGAGCATTATCGAAGAAGGCTGAATAGGAATCGACATTTTGATCAAGACCCTTTCTGACATGGTGGATACGACGTCCTTCAGTTTTTATTTGCGCAAGCGCCTCCTCAAGACCAGCAGCAAGACCCGCTCCGTACGTAGCCTCTATGCAGTGATCGGGCCAAAGCATCTGGGGAAGTCCGGCAAGTTCTCCCGGCTGAAACGGGCTCTTTCCGGTATGAGACGATGCAAAGGACCCATGCCCTTCTGGATGCCAGTCCTGAGTAACGACAATTAGATCATAATGACGACCCGTCTGGATAAGGTCAATCACAAAGGGCAGAATAGAATCTCCGTCAGGCACCGCCAGTGCGCCGCCGGGAAGAAAATCATTCTGGATATCAACAACGATAAGCGCCCTCCTCATTGCCGCCCTCCTTTTGCTTTCTCATTTGCTAGAGTACAGGGGGAATATTCATAGACAGACAACCCTGTTTCGCCCCCTGGCTTTAGCCAGATAGAGCGCTTTATCCGCACGCTTCATTATAGATTCCAACGATTCATCATCTTCAGAAACGTTGGCAATACCGATACTGACGGTAATCGCCACCTCTCCACCATCAACACTCAATCGTACCTTGGATATTTTCCGGCAGAGGCGCTCGGCAACCAGATTGGCACCCTCCAGGTTGGTCTCAACCAGCAAAACCCCGAACTCCTCTCCACCGAGGCGGCCTATAAGATCGGATGTGCGTAGAAAAGTATGACTTTTTTTTACCAATAGTTGCAGAACCTCATCCCCCACCGGATGACCGTGGGTATCATTGACCATCTTAAAATGATCAATATCCATCATCGCCAGTGCCATTCCATGTCGATGCCGTCGAAAACGATCGAACTCCCTGCCCACCATCTCCATAAAATGCCGACGATTGGCTGCACCGGTAAGGGGATCGGTACTGGCCAGTCGTCTCAATTCCTTTTCCAACCGTTCACGATTGTTGATTTCAAACCTGAGACGGTCTTTCTCCTCTTCCAGATTGCGGTTCTTCTCCTCTATCCCCAGTCGATAGTTATAGCGGGAGTATTCGAACCAGTATGTTATGGAGGAAACTATCAAGTATGTGGTGATAAAACGGATTTTGAATTCCGAGGCATATGGATAGAGTGCCAGGCTTTGGACCGGTCCCCAAAACAGAATCAGGGTAGCCAGCAGTATGATTGCACTCCAAATCAGCCCCTCTCCCTTGCCAAAGAGGAAGAAGGCTATCAGCGGAAAAGTATACATCCAAAGAATTTTCGAGCCGTCTTCGCCTCCCAGCATCAGCATGAAGATAATTAAGAACCCAAAGAAAGCAATATTGATACGGTAGACGATGCGTGCGTCCCTTCCGTTTCGCAGTACAAAAAGCCCTGTCAAAAGCCCAGCGCCGGATAAGAAAATCAGCACACAGAGGAGATGATTGCCGCAGCATAGATTGACAAGACCGAAAATCACCATGGTGGGGATACCCGCCAAGAGAAAAATCGTGTAGTGCTGCAGACGAGTCCTTTCTTCACCGCAGATCGGAATCGAATCCATGTATGCGCTCAGCCTGGTTCTTATTATTTGTTGAACCCCACTATTTATCTGCATCCTGCACACCTTTTTTGCCGGTCACTGATATTCATCCTGAGAGAGCCGGGTCCCCGTCTTGATCCAGATCATGCTGTGAGATAATTTTCTCTGTTTCAGGAACATGCCGCCTGGCAGCTTTCTTCCCGGCGACTGACGGTATCATGTGAAAAATCGGCTTTATGACAGAATACCTGTCTCATGCCGCCTTTTGAAAACACAATCTGCCACAGCTGGTTTCTCCGAGCCCTGAAGCTGGCTGCACAAAGCAGGAGATAATAGGTCCACATACGGTAAAACGTTTGGTCGTACATCCCCTTGATGCTCTTCCAGTTCTTTGTAAAATTATCGAACCAAACCATAAGCGTTTTATCGTAATACGGTCCAAAACTGTGCCAGTCTTCAAGCAGAAACAGCCCCTCGGCGGCCTCACTGATCTGGCTGGCAGAAGGCATCATGGAATTGGGGAATATATATTTGTCAATCCAGGGATCCGTAGCTGTAACTGAGGTGTTTCCGGCTATGGTATGTAACAGAAAAATGCCATTTTTTTTCAAGCATCTGTGCACAACCGACATGAATGTCCGGTAGTTTCGCCACCCCACATGCTCGAACATGCCGATTGAAACAACCCGATCGAAGGGCTCATATAGATCCCGGTAATCGCAGAGTTCGATCTGCACATCGAGATTTTTACAAAACTCCCTGGCAAACGCTATCTGTTTCCTGGAAACGGTAACCCCTTTTACCCTTACCCTGTAATGCATCGCGGCAAATTTAGCAAAACCGCCCCAGCCGCAGCCAATGTCAAGTACTGTCATTCCTGGCTGCAATCCCAGTTTCCGACATATCAGATGTAGTTTTGCCTCCTGGGCCTGGTCCAGGGTTTCTGCATTATGCCAATATCCGCAGGAATAGTTAAGCCACTTGTCCAGCATCATTCTGAAGAGATCGTCGCCGATATCGTAATGACGCCTGGCAACAATAAAAGCCCGGTTTCTGGTCTGGGCATTCTTTAACCTTGTTTTGAGAATTTCCCAGAGGAGTGCCCGGTTTGAGCGTATCTTTCTGTCGAAACGATTTTCCAGAATTTTTTCAAAAAACTGATCAAGGGCATCACAATCCCACCAGCGCTCCATGTAGCTTTCACCCAGTGCGAGGGAGCCGCCGGAGAGAACCCTTTTGTAAAACTCAGGATTGTGTACTCGCAAATCCCATGGACGCCTGCCGTCGATCTGGATGTCCAGGGGTTCAAGAACAGATTGGACCGTTTGCTTGATTCGTCGCATAGGCTCACTCCCATCATTGAGGTGAAAAGCAATCGCCTTCTGAGAAGACCCGATACCAGCTGACCTCCCAACCAGAGCCAAGACACGCTAACAATAAACCTATCCTTTTAGCACCACTAAAGCAACTGTTTATTATTACTGTTATTCATGATAAATTTGAGCTTCTGAGTGTTGCAAAGAACAGGATGTTCTCCAACACCACACCGGGGAGACAAAATAAAAAAATCAATGTGTGGGAATAATAGCCTTCAGCCTATTTGTTGTTATATACCGTGGCCAGTCGAGTCTTGATCTTTTCGAATTCCTGGTCCCTCATCGCCTCGCGACGTTCAAACAAAGCCTGTGACAAACCCGCAGCATAGGCATGGGGATTGTCAAAACGAAGGATGGCCTTATCAAAACCGGCCAGACTTGACTGCGTTCTGCTCCGCATCAAGGAGAGTGACTCTCGCTCGCCCACTCGCACTCCCTTGCTGAAAAGCGGTTCAAGCAGCTGCCTGGTCTCAATCCCCGCAACCGGAATAACTTTTCGTTTCCAGGGGTCCTCGGGGGAAATGATAGTGATGACCTTTTCGCCATTCCCCGGCGGCAATTCCGAGAGAGTATCAAAGATTACATCGCCTACGCAGTGTGAATCCCGCCGGAGCCTCGCCACGCCCAGGCATCCGGGAATGCTGCTTTTAGCCGGCTGATCGGACAGTTTCATCCTGGCTACGAGCTTGCCTTCAGCGTTTTCAATAGCAGCGAGTTTATACACCCCATCAAGAGCTGGATCATCATACGCCGTTACCAGTTTGGTTCCGACACCCCAGATATCAATGGGGGCATTCTGGGTTTTTAAACTTGTAATAAGCCTCTCATCGAGATCGTTTGAAGCAACAATTTTCGTTGCCTGAAATCCCCTTGCATCAAGAAGGCGTCGAGCCTCAATAGACAGATAGGCAAGGTCTCCTGAATCCAGACGAATTCCCATGAGATCGCTGCCTTTTTTCCGAAGCCTGAGACCAACATCAATGGCTTTTTTCACCCCTTCCAAAGTGTCATAGGTATCCACCAGAAGTACCGAATTATGTGGAAAAAGGTCCGCATAGGTTGTGAACGCCTCGGCTTCACTGGCAAAGGCCATCACCCAGCTGTGGGCGTGCGTGCCGCGGACAGGAATACCATAGCGGGCCGAAGCCAGAACGTTAGATGTGGCATCCGCTCCGCCTATATGGGCCGCCCGGCTTGCCGATAAGCCACCATCCAGCCCGTGCGAGCGCCTCAGGCCGAACTCCAGAACTTCATCACTCCCCGCAGCAAAACGAATCCGTGATGCCTTTGTGGCGATAAGGGATTGGTAGTTAACCATGGTCAACAGGGCAGTCTCGATGACCTGGGCATCGAGAAGCGGTGCCTGCACCCTGACTATCGGTTCATGGGGAAAAACGACAGTACCCTCCGGCACTGCGTCTATTGTTCCCCGGAATTTCCATTTGCGCAGGAATTCCAGAAAAGGAGCTGTAAAAAGCGGGTTGGCATCTTTTCCGGCAACAGATTCGAGAAATCTCACATCCTCTTCGGTAAACCTCAAGGCTTCAAGCCAGTCGGCAAAAGGACCTATCCCGGCAATCACCGCATACCGCCCCTTAAAGGGCGGATGCCGATAAAACATGTGGAAAACACTCGCACGACTCTCCATTCCCGACAGAAAATACCCCTGCGCCATGGTAAGCTGATAGAGATCTGTCGTTAAAGCCGCCGAAGCCTTTGGAAACAACGATAATGAGGAAACCGCAGGCTGTGGGTCTAATTGCCCTGAATAATGTGTAGCAGTTGATTCCATAGTATTCACGTAACCAAACACTCCCAATGTCATGTTGAAAAGAAGCCCGTTGTTCAGGAGACTTCAAGAAGCTGGACCTTTCGTTAAACACTAAGCCTTTCCAGCGTATAAGACAATGAGGCAATAGATCCCCTCTCCGGATTGAGGTCGCGGGAAATCCCCAGCCCGAAAAAGATAAAAAAAGGGACAAAACCTGCAAACCGGTTTTGCCCCTCTGGTCGTTAGCCATCTAAGTTGACTGCGGGATCAACTGTATGTCGCTTTTACGACGACAGCTTACTTGATATCCTGCTTAAAAAGCTCAGAATAGATTTTCTGGAATTCACCGCTTTTAATGGCACCTTTTATATCTGCAGTATTGGTGTTGAACCATTTATGCATCGGATCGGTAGCAAAAAGATTATCGATATACGCATTGATTTCAGGATCGTTGAAATGCCGCGCCTCCGGGATGAATTCAAAATAGAAATTATGGGCGACGTCATAAATACCATGCCACCAGGCATAGTCCGGCCCCATCATGGCAGCACCCATCCGTGCCCGTCGTCCCTCATGATGCCAGAGTTCCCAGTACACCCACTCGATATCATTTGAAAAAGCGGCTTTATTTTTTAACAGTTTTTTGTCTTTTATCATTTTCATAATATCAGTCGCCGGTGCGCCAAACTTGACATTATATAATTTAACGACCCCGTCATACTGAAAATAGTGGCCATCAACAAAGGCCTGCTGATGACAATTAAGACAAACATCCTCCATGGCCAACCGTTTTTTGCCGGCGTCATCCTTATACTTGGAGATAGGCGGGCGCAGGGTCCAGGAGATACGTTTACCGACATCGTGGTGCAATGGTTGATTGGGCGTAGCCGACATATGACAGGTGGAACATGTCGGAGCCTCATAGTAATCTACCCCTACAACCCATTCATCTTTGTCAAGATTGAGCTTGTCTTTGTACCCATAGTAGGCAATGCCGTGTTTGGATTCCTCGAAAATCTCTTTTTGCGGATGATCAGGTCCCAGATGACATTTGCCACAGTTCTCAGGCTGCCGTGCCTGATACTTGGAAAATGAATGCCGGGAATGACAGGCATTACAGGCACCTTTTGATCCATCCGGATTAATGCGGCCGATTCCACTGTTCGGCCAGGTCAGCGGGGAGAGTTTGTTTGGTGCGTTTTCATCAATGATCACCTTGGCACCGTGGCACGATTCACAGCCGACAATGGCAATCGGCCACCCGCCGGCAGCATGGGCCAGGTAGGCGTCATTGGATGAGAGGATTTCACCGGCATGGGCGTGATACGAATTGGTGGTCTCTTCGGTCTGTTGCGCATGGCAGCCGCCGCAATCCTTTGGGGTTACCATGGTAGCGATGAGAGCTCCGTTATGTTCAAAAGCATCGGCATCACCTTTGTCAGCTTCATGGCAGCTGAGGCAGCTAACATCATTTTCGCCATGGGCTGAATTTTTCCACTGCAGATACAACCCGGGATTGTTCTCCTGGTGGCAGGATTCACAGTCACTGCTATCAGCTGCCGCAACTCCCCCTGCAGTTCCCCCAATGAGCACACTGGTAACGAACAGGACTGCCATTACACACATTCTTTTCATTGTTTCCCCTCCTTTGGTTTATCGACACCACTGCGGTACAGTGGCCTAAATGACTACTACCAACCCTTTATCAGTAAAAGAGATACTTTCTCATGTAAATCAACATGGTGCATTGTAGCGGCAACGAAACAGCACATTTCCGACAGTTATCACGTCCAGGTGTGGGATGAGAATTGCAACTGCCTTTCAAGTGCCTGAAGAAACAACAAAGAATACCGTCAAATATTTGCTGATAGTAAAGAATTAGAGCAAAAAAAGCAAGTGTCCTACGCGGTATCACACTACTATTCTCACAATTTTATCGGCATCGTTTGGCTGGGGGGCACTGGAATGCCCCTCAAGTAACTCTTCAGGCTGGGGAAGGACCGGAAAGCAGGTCGAGAAAAGTCTCAGTTGGTTGGCTAATTGACCGGCAGCTCCTGGTTATATCAATCTCGAGCACAGGACACGAACAGAAATGTTATAGCATCTGCAGTTTCAACGCCTTGCGGCAGAGATAACACAATAATCAGAGAGCATACGATATGATCCTGTACAAGCCGATATACGGAACTGATATTTTGAGATGGTGAAGCAGGCAGGCACCAGACTTCAAAAACTTCATCTGCAATGTCATCAGACAAAACCGTAATGCTGCAGCCCCTCTATGATCCCCGCTGCATACTCACCCTGGCTGAAATACACCCGTGGTGCGTCTTTCAGATACTCCAGTTCTTCACTGTGATTGGCGACGATGAGCCCCCTGGCTTTTCCCTTGAGCATATCTGCGTCGTTGCCTGAATCTCCAGCAACCATAATGTGACGGGGTAAAAACTCGTATTTGTATTGCAGATAGTCCACCGCTTTGCCTTTTGATGCCCGGATGGGCAGGATGTCGAGAAACTGATTGTGGGAATAAATGACCTGACAGCGCAATTTCTGTTCATCCAGACTCTGCTGTATTTGCTGCAATCGATCATCTTTATTTTCCAGATAATAACTGATTTTATGGCTGCGCTGTCCTTCCGCTTCCTGAAACACCAGAAAATCAAACTGCGCCAGCGTATCTTTGATAAACTCCGGTTTCCACTTATACGAGATGTGCTGCTGCCAACCCTTATCCATACGAAGATCCGGCCCATAGTACATCTCTGTGCCGACCGAACAGATGAGGATATCCGGCATCGGGATATCGTACTCCGTCATCGCTTCCAGGGTCAATTCCAGGCTTCGTCCCGTTGCCACTCCCCAGGCGAGATCGCTGCGGTGTTTATCAAGCAGGGTGAGCAGCTGGTAGAGACTTTCATCATCGCCGATCAGGGTGTTGTCGATATCGGTGATCATCAGTTTTCTTAAACTTGTCAGACGTTTACCAAAAGATGGACGCATAGAGTTTTGTTGTCCCTTTGAGTGAGAGTTATTTTCAGCATGGTGATCCGGCAATAGACGATAATACTGCTCCATGGTTCTTGTACAATGAGCTGTCCATGAATAGTGCTTGCGCACTCCGTTTATACCGTTATTCGAAAAAGTATCCCAGAGGCTCTCGTTGATAAGAATCTCCTTCAACGCACCACTGACCGCCTCAGGCTGCGCGACATCGACCAGCAGGCCGCTCTCACAGTTTGCAATGATGTCCACAGGGCCGCCATCATTTGTCGCCACAATCGGCAGGCCGCAGGCCGAAGCCTCAATCAGCGTCAGCCCGAAAGGCTCAACCAGCGCAGGATTGATAAAGACCCCACGGCTCTGGGCACACATCCGATACAGCGTGGGAACCTCGGTGGCAAAGTCATGTTTTTTAGGAATTGCCAGTTTACCGTACAGGTCATATCTATCCATCTGCAAAAGCATATCGGTGAGGACGGCTCGCTCGTTTTCTCCCATTGAGTTGATATCCTGACGAATACCGGCAAATATCGCAAGATTGGCGATAGCCTGGAGTTCTTTATCTGTACCGTATGCCTCAATCAGACCGGCAATGTTTTTCCTGTGATCAGGTCGGCAAAGGGCAAGAATAAAAGGTTTTTCCGGCTTTGCCCAGAATCGGTACAGTTCATTGATCAGGGTGATTTTTGTCTGTTTGGCTTCTTCACTGAGGAGATCAGTATCGAGTTGAGAATCATAATAGGGATAAAAAGCATCAAGTTCAATTCCCGGCGGGATAACCGTAAATTTGCCGTCGGCCCCATTGTCATAGAGACCGTATTGCTTGTCTATCTCCTGTTGGGTTGACGTGATAATCATGTCCGCTTGTTTGATTATCTTTTCTTCCGTATCAATGCGCCTCTTGATTTTATACTGGCGGTCAATCTCGGTTTCTTTCAGACCGTCGGCGAGCAACTTTGCCAGTTTATTTCTGCCCATAGAATGGCCGGTGAAAAAAAACGGTGCATCAAAGGCGGCGGCAAGTTGCTTGGCAACATAACCGGCATCGGCATAATGCCCGTGGAAAATATCCGGTGCCCGCTCCTGGGAGGTAATGAATTTGATTGTCTTATCGATGAATTCTTCGAGATGGGGCCAGAGAAGTTCCTTTCTCAGGTATTTCCTTCCACCGCACTGAATACGAACGATGCGCGCTCCATCGCAAATCTCCTCGATCGGCTGACCGTAATCTGGTGAAACATTGTTATCACGAACCAGCCTCGTAAACAGGTCAACCTGGGCGACATCTTCATGACCAGCCAGTGCCCTGGCAAGCTCAACGACATACTTTGTCTGGCCACCGGTATCGGCATCGCGCCCCAGCTCCATGGAGTGGCTCCGGATCAGGCCGTGAATACTGATCAATTGCAGATAAAGTCCATTCTTATTCATATGAGGCATCTATTCATTAGAGTGAAAAGTGGTACCGGAGATGGGTTTTGCTCAGCTGATATGAAATCGCTTTCCTGGATGGGCCTGCAGTTCCAGGAAAGAACAAATCCTTGTCCCCGGTATTGTCTCAATGGTTCCGCTTGGTTCAATTTACAGAAGTGCCAGTTAATCCTACCCAATCATAACTGCTCCGGCAATGATTTTCAGGAAAAGGCCGGGTTGCGGCAAGCAGGGCGGGCACTTTCGTAACAACATGCTCGCCTTCCCATGATGTCTCGTGTCTTCTCTCAGTTATGAGGAAAATGTGAGGTTATTCGCCGACAACTTTTAGCAGATGTTTTTACGGGTTTGTCTCATTCGGATTGCTCGAATTGAATGCTCAACCTGCCGGCGGCGGAAGCTCCTCCCCACTCTGCATTGGAGATTCATCGGCAAGTTTTTTCTCTCTTGCCGGCCAATGAAAGGTGAGCTGAGGAAATGGTATTTCCCAGGTATACATGGTGGCGGCATCGACACACCACCGCTGGATAGACCGTTCGAGCCTGGCATAGATATCTGCCAGCTCCCCCTTAAAGTCTGCTAATATAACCAGATCGAGGGACGAAGCCCCGGCCTCCTTGAACTCAACGAGCAGATTCAGGCAATTCTCGGCATAGCCCTCCTCTGCCAGTTTTTCCTCGATAAAGGTTTTCAAGAGAGCGGGAATGGTTGTCGTCATGTCAGCCTGCAGGTCATAACTGAGACCGAAGACAACCCGCAGCCGGAAGTTACGGGAAAGGTTGACCAGATTCTGCCCGAGGAAGTCCTCGGTTTTAAAGAGATATCGTTTGCCACCACGCTCTACCGTTTCGACCAGTTCATGACTGAGACTGACAACTCTCGTCCGGGGACGGTCACCAACCACCACCCAGTCACCCTTTTTGCATGGAAACCATGGTTCCTCCGAAGAATACGGCCGAGAAACCATGCCGACAATATCTTCGATAGGCAGTCGAAGATGGAGCCCCAGAGTCGGATTAAACAAACTGCAGAAGACATGGATGGTCTCAACTTTCCAGGGCACGTCATGCAGCAGCAGCCTTTCTCCTTCTCGGACCGAACCGATATTGAGCATCAGACGCCCCTGTTGCCAGAGCCTTGGCACAGCCTGGCGAACGGTCCAGGTGAGGCCAAGAAAGAAAATGATGGCCATACTGAGCAGGAACCAGTCTTCCGCCAGATAGAGCACAAAAAAGAGGCCCATTATAGCTGCAACCACCGTAAAGACCCGCATCAACAGATCAAGCAGACGAATATGAAAAGGCCTTTTCTCCAATTTAGCCCCGGGTAAAAACCTGAACACCACACGATAGAGGAGTCGGCCGATCAAAATAATGATGCCGAAAGCGAACATGGCCACCAGAAGATACAGTCCCCGGACACGAAAAAAATCACGGATGGATTCACTGGAGCTTTGGACAAGACTGACCTCCTTGTCCTGCATCTGACTCAGTTCGAGCTGAGCCAGCTCAAGTTTGTTGCGGATCCTGTTTTCGTTGTTACGCCATTCGGGCAGCAGTTCCTTGACCTGCTTTTTAATATTGGGATCTTCCGTGGCTTCATACAGGCGCTCAAGCTGTCGAACCGCATTGGCAGCAATGGGTTTAATGCTGGACAACTCAGTGATTGTATCCTTGAGTTCTGTTTTCTTACGGACACGCACCGTCAGACGTTTAAGCTCTTTTATCGCCGGCTCCACCAGGGTGGTTACCTCGTCTTTCCAGCTGAAGGTTTCCGATTTTTTCTCTTCGAACCGGCCAACTTCCACCCCTGTAGCGATCCGCTCAAAATCTGAGGATGAATCGGATAATTGTTGATCCAGGCGAAGCAACTCGCCCTCCAGTCTCCCCTTTTCCGCATCGGACACACTTGTTCTGATCTTGGCACGGGTCAGGTCCAGTTGCTTTTTCAGGTTGTTCTGCAATTCCATAAGGGAACTCAGCATAACCAGCGTTTCTTCCGGTGACGCCTGCCTGACCAACGGAATATCTTGTGGCGGGGGGGGCCCGGCCTGATCTGCCGCGACAAGTGGACGGAGAGAGAATATAATTGAAAAAACAAGAAATAACAGAGGATACAGACGCGACATCTCAACCACTCTTCAAAGGATTCAAACAGCTTCTCGACAGCTCTGGACAGAACCAAAAAAGTGCCACCCATCCCGCACATTGTCAAGAGGAAACGGAGATCGCAACACCGGGTTCACCTGCTTCTCGTTGTTGCGATGATCCTGGACCATCCGCTCTTGAACACCAAACTATCACCAGCGCTGTCGCGTCGACTCCCTGCAGTTTCACCCAGGTATTTCTCATCTCAAATTTCAAAAGCAGCA
This sequence comes from Desulforhopalus sp., assembly GCA_049645925.1. Lineage (GTDB taxonomy): Bacteria > Desulfobacterota > Desulfobulbia > Desulfobulbales > Desulfocapsaceae > Desulforhopalus_A. The sequence continues at coordinate 21,949 of JBARUU010000049.1, read as the reverse complement.
GAGACGGTGACGAATCTCCGCTCACTGAACTGCAATTACAGGTATCTTTCTGTAAAAGGATGATATCTGGAAAAAAATCTTCGAATAGAATCAAAAAGGTTCCTTGATTTTCACAGTTTTTTTTGATTTCATTCAAAATGAACATAACTAAAAAATGCATTCACAACGCATTGATTAATACTTTTTAAAAACTTAATTCAACAGGGAGAGTTTATGAGCATTCGAGTACGTTTTATCAGCATTATCGTTATCTGCAGTTTGCTTGCGACCGTCGCACTCGCGTTTCTCAGCTATCGATTCACAGTAAAAGGGTCCCTTGACGAAGCGAGAAAAAAGGGAACTATTGTTTCCACTTTTATTGAATCCTCAAGAATGTTTTACAGAAACGAACAACGACCAATAGTCATGAAAATTGTCGACAAGGACCGTTTTTATCCTAACCTCATGTCCGGCTTTGCCCTAACCCGTGGTGTATGGGATGAATTCACAAAGAAACTGCCGGACTATCGATTCAAACAGGCCACCCTTGATCCACTCTATCCGCCGAACAAAGCGGACCGGGATGAGATCGCTCTTATTGCCGAGTTTGACAGAAATAAAGATCTCAAAATAAAAGAAGGCATCCTTAAAAAGAACGGGGAAAGTTTTTTGTATTTTGCCCGGCCAATTAAAATTGGCAAGGGGTGTTTGCGCTGTCATGGCGACCCGGCCGATGCTCCAAAAGACCAGATTGAAATATATGGCACGAAGAACGGATACAACTGGAAAGAAGGAGCGACGGTGGCTGCGTTTATTACCTACGTGCCCATCCAGAAAGCACTGGAGTCTGCCCGGAAGTCCGCAACAGTGCTCTTTTTTTATGGCCTGGGCGGAATCACGCTCCTCACCCTTATTATCTGGTTTTCCTTTGACAGATACGTGGTAGCTCCAATCACCAGACTTGAGAACAGGGCCACAGAAATCAGTCTTGGCAAAAATCTTAATGAGAGTATTGTCATCGGGACAACAGACGAGATAGGTTCGTTGAGTCGTGCAATTGACCGGATGAGAATCAGCGTGGTTAAGATGATGGAACGATTCAAACAATAGCAGGAACCTTTTCAGCCCCCAGCCGGTGATACCAGGCTTTTGTGTCACTTTCTCCGCGTTGACGCCCGAGCGGTAAAACCGGCTGACACTTCCAGCAGTCAATATATTTTCTTGACTTTTTGGAACGTATCAAGTGACTATGCATATCCCCCATCAGTAATCTTTTGAAGAGCATTGATTGACAATCCGGTCTTATTGGGTTGAAGAAAACTTTGTACAGACAGCTCGTAAAGGACAGGCAATGACACCATCGCTCCCTGCACGTACCCATCGAGATCTACTTTCTTTATTCATTTCGATCCTGGTGCTGCTTGCTCTGGCAATCCCCTGTCACGCCGATAAGAAGATTACCGCCTGCGGGCATCATGACTACCCCCCATGGAACTGGAAAAGTGGCAATACTATTATTGGCGCTTGCGCAGAAATAACCCAAGAACTTTTTAAAAGAGCCGGTGTTGAGACGAATCTGAAATATATAGGCCCGTGGGGACGTTGCCAGGCACTCGTTGATCAGGGTACAATAGACGTGAACATCTGTTCTTTTATCAATGCCAGGAGGCAGGAATATTCCCGGTTCATTCCAACCCCAATGGGGTTTAATGAAAACGCTGTGTTTGTTCGAAGAGACAGGCCGTTTTCCTTTCTGAAGTGGGAGGACCTGGCCGGCAGGAAGACCGCTATGGTTTTAGGGGTCAGTATCGGCCAGGAATTTGACAATTTTTTAGAAACCGAAACAACTGTTGTACGGGTCTCAACTTTTTTTCAAAGCTTTCACATGCTGGCACGGGGGCGGATTGACTTCATACCGGTCGGCAGACATTCCGGCCTGGCTATGCGGGATGCCTTCGGCCTGGAGGAGCGAATTATCGACCTGCCGAATCCGCTTCTTTCTGGAAATCTGTATCTTTCGATGTCAAAAAAATCACCATACCTCTATCTGCTGCCGGCGATACAAAAAATGATGCAGGAGGACGGGTATTATACATGGGTGAATGAGTTGTTAAAAAAATACACGGAATTATATGCAGAAGAGTATAAGCTGAATCACCAGGGTGATCAATTTAAGCCTTATTGATCATAGCGGGTATATCAAGCATGTCCATAACAGAGCTCACAAAATCTAATCTCTCTAAAAGACTGACCGTGATCGTGGTGGTGGTTGCCATACTGCTCGGCTTTATACTCAGCGGCCTGTATCTCGTCGGCGACTACCTCCATCAAAAGACAGTTCTGGAAGCAACAATCGATCAAATTGTCGCGGTTTCTAAACCAAGTCTTACTGAGGTTGCCTATAAAATTGACAGAGATGGAGCCGGTAAGATAGCGCATGGCCTGCTCGAATATGAATTTATTGTCGAGGTCGAGATACGGGATGAATTTGACAATGTGTTAACCAGAAAGACCGGGAACGCCAATACACCGAGTGCGACAGCCTGGTTTACAAAACTCATGACTGATGAGTTCACCAGACAATCCATTGTCCTGAGAGATCCGGACATACCGGAGTATTCCTATGGCACACTCAATTTCACTGTAAACAACGACATTGCCTATCAACATTTTTACCAGAGGTCAACCTATCTCGTCTTTTTCGGGATAATGCAGAATTTACTGCTGGCAGCAATCCTGCTCTGCATCTTTTACCTGCTGCTGACCAGGCCGCTTATGAAGATTGCCAGGGGACTTGCCAGGTTTGACCCTGAAACGATCAATGGTGCGCGGATTAAATCACTTCCGTTGCATCAAAATGACGAAGTCGGTGAAATTATCAGGACCGCAAACGAGTTATTCGAAAAAAACGAGTTTCACCTGAAAAGACGTCAACAGATGGAGGAAGAGAAGAGAACACTGGAACAACAGCTACGGCACAGTCAGAAAATAGAGGCGATAGGAACACTCGCAGGAGGTATTGCCCATGATTTCAACAACCTTCTGTCCATAATAATCGGCTTTGCCGAAATGGCTAAAGATTCCGTCCCCGAATCCAGTCCGGCACTAAAAGATATACAGGAAATACTCAACGCCTGCGAGAAAGCCAAAGAACTGGTGAGACAAATCCTGGCCTTCAGCCGTAAAAATGTCACTAAAAAAACATACCTCCGCATCGGCCCTCTGGTTGAACAGGCTTTGAACCTGCTGCGGTCGTCAATATCACCGGCCATAGATATTCAATCAGAGATTGATCCGGACTGCGGAGGGGTTCTTGCGGATACCAGTCAGATCATTCAGGTAATATTGAATTTATGCACCAATGCTGCCCAGGCAATGGAAGAGGATGGTGGGGTTCTCAAGGTCTCACTGAGAGGTGATGCATTCCTTAACGAGGCCGGAAAAGAAGATAATACGGTGCCAAAGGTTCCATATGTCCGACTGACCGTAAGTGATACCGGGCCCGGTATCAACGAGAACATTCTTGATAAAATATTCGATCCGTACTTCACCACCAAAGAGTTCGGCAAGGGTACCGGGATGGGACTTGCGATGGTCCATGGAATAGTAAAGAGCCATGACGGATCAATTGAAGTCCATAGCACACCCGGAGAGGGAGCAACATTTATCGTCTCACTGCCACAGGCTGAGAGTGAGGCTGAAGCCAGCGTACAATGAAGGTGTCTCCATCGGTAACAGTGCTGTTTCGACAGAGACCAGTTCAGCAAACCAGACAATCAAAAAAACTATGGAACATACCGTCACTTTCCTGCCGGACGACATTGCGGTTCGCGTCACTTCCGGTGAAAACCTTCTGACAGCAGCTGCCCTGGCCGGTGTGTACATCCACGCATCCTGTGGAGGGGACGGGGTGTGCCGGAAATGCAAGGTCGAGCTTGTGGAGGGCCAGCTGCACTCGCAGAACACAACCAGCCTTACTCAGGATGAGATCAGCAGGGGAACCCGACTGGCCTGTATCTCTACCGTTGTCTCCGATGTCACCATACGTATTCCGGAAATAGTCCGATCAGACGGCAAATCGCTTAAGTCAAAACCGAAAACAACCAGGACAATTTCCGCCAAATCGATCGAGAATCTCGTCGGAACCTGGACAATATCCCCACCCGTTCGCAAACTCTTTCTTTCCCTGCCACCACCGACTCTTGACGACAACATCCCCGACATGCAGCGTCTGATCAGGGAAATTTGCCGGTTCAGGACGGGGATGCAGGAGCCTGATTATGACCACCCGGAACTTATCCACGATCTATCCACAACACTTCGTGAGAGCCACTGGCAGGTAACTGTTATTCTGCTCCAGGGAAAACAGGCTAATGAGCCGGAACGAATCATTGCTGTCGAGCCAGGTGACACTACCGACCAACTCTACGGCCTCGCCATCGACCTTGGTACCACAACGATCAGCGGTGTCCTGATCGACCTGAACAGCGGTCATATAATTGCCGAAACCTCCCGCTATAATTCCCAGATCGGCTATGGGGAGGATGTCATTTCGAGGATCATCTATTCCGGGCGCTCCGGTGGACTGCGTGCCCTGCAGGAAAAGGCTGTCTACACAATCAACAGCATCATAGAGGAGGTGTGCCGGACCGTTATTATAAGCCCCAGTGATATCAGTTACATAATGGCGGCGGGCAACACGATAATGGCTCACCTGCTGCTCGGCATCGATCCCAGATTCATTCGGGAGGCCCCCTATGTCCCCGGAGTCAGCCAGTTTCCGCTGACCAAGGCGGCAGCCCTCGGAATCATGGCACACCCCTCGGTTCGGCTGTTCCTCTACCCCTGCATTGCATCCTTTGTCGGTGGCGATATCGTTGCCGGTGTGCACGCCTGCCAGATGCATAAAAGCCAAAAAATCAGCCTCTTTATCGATATCGGGACCAACGGAGAGATTGTTGTCGGCAATTGCGACTGGATGGTCTGCGCCGCCTGTTCTGCCGGTCCTGCCTTTGAGGGAGGTGGCATCAAATGCGGTATGCGGGCCACCAGCGGAGCCATTGAAAATATTCATATCCATCCGGAAACCCTCGACCCGATGATTGTCACCGTCGGCAACACCAATCCCAGAGGGATCTGCGGCTCCGGCGTAATCGCCATCGTACCCGAATTACTTGAGGCGGGAATCATCGACCGGCGCGGCAAGTTCATTGGCCAAAACAGACACAAAAGGATCCGAAAAGGGCCCGAAGGATGGGAATATGTCATCGCCTGGTCACACGATACCATGATCGGCGATGATATTGTTATTACCGAAATTGATCTGGACAACCTGATCCGGGCCAAAGGTGCCATGTTCGCCGGGTACCAGACCCTGCTTGAATCGGTTGGAATCGGGTTTGCCGATGTGGACCGGATTATTCTCGCCGGCAATTTCGGTGCCCATATCGATCTGGAACGGGCAATAGCCATCGGGTTGCTGCCGGATATTGACAGAGAAAGATTTTTTTACCTTGGTAACGCCTCAATGCTGGGCTGCCAAATCAGCCTGACTGACCACAACCGCTTCCGGGAACGAACAGAGGTCCGCAGAATCATTACCAACCTGGAGCTCTCAGACAACATAAACTTCATGAACTATTACATGGCCGCCCTCTTTCTTCCCCATACCGACAGCAGTCTCTTTCCTTCACTGTCCTTTTGACAGCTCTCTCTTTGCAACATCAGCCCCGCCAGGAAGGGTAAGAGCAATTTACTGCAACCCACAGGCCCGCCTGTCATCGGTTTCCACGGGCCATTTTGCATATTTTTGGACCAACTATTGCAAACCCATGTTCAGGTCGGTAGGAATAATAGTGCATGACTCACGATAAAATGGCTTTTCAGGGATGAACATCACGGTTTAAGACAACAGGCTTTATCATGCAGAGCCTTCAGCTCGAAGACATTGGGACGATATGAATCTGTGGATCAAAAAACACTTGAGTACACTGGCTGTTCTGGCGACATTTTTTTTCATTGCAGCGGGCATTAATTACAGAATTACTCAGCACATTGTTGAAAAAACAATCGCCGCCCAGCAGGAGGACCTTGCCGTCAAGGCGGCGGATACCGTTGAAATGTGGCTTGACCAGCAGATGAAAATCCTGGCGGCGACCGCCGACGCCGTCGATCTTGACTCTCTGGGGCAAAATGACGACACGCTGAAACCGCTCAAGATGGCAATGAAAGCCGGCCATTTTACCGATGTATATATCGGGAGAAACGACGGGGTATTGATTGATGGCGCAGACTGGCTGCCGCCCAAGGGATATGACCCCCGGGTCCGTCCCTGGTACAGACGCGCCGTTGAGGTGGGGGATATCAGTTTTACTACACCCTATATTGATTTTGTTACCAATAAGCTGGTAATCGCTCTGGTCAAACCCCTCATCGTTGATGGTGAAACCGTGGGGGTGATGGGTGCGGATACCATCCTCGACACCCTGGTTCAAAACGTCCTGAACCTCAAGGTCAGTGAAACCGGGTATGGATTTATTGTTCAGCGAAACGGCACTATCCTGGTTCACCCGAATCAGGACTATGTCATGCGTGAAAAATTACAGGATATCGAACGTGATCTGGGAAACAGGCTGGAGAGTTTCATCAGAGGGGATATCGGGACAGTTGGATACCTCGGCAAGGATATGCAGAACCATGTGCTTTCCTTCAGCCTGATTGGCAATTCAGACTGGTTCATGTGTGTTACCGCACCGCGTAACGAGGCGTATTCCCTGACCCGCAAGACAACCATGATCTTTGCAACGGAAATGGCGCTCAGGGTGTTGGGAATCCTGGCACTTGTAGCCCTTGTAATCGTCGGTGGCAGCGGCCTGGTCTTGTTTCTGTTCAGCAAGAGGTACAGCTCCGCAATTCAGCAGCACAAGGAGGAGCTGACCGGGATAAACAAGGATCTTGAATGGAACATTATCAAAAGAAAGGAGGTCGAAACCTATTACCAGACGTTATTTAATGTGGCCAATGACGCAATATTGATCAGCAAAGATGCACGGTTTTCGGAATGCAACCACAAGGCACTTGATATATTCGGCTTTACCAAAGAAGTACTTCTCAAAAAAGGTCTGCTTGACATCTCACCCGCCTACCAGCCTGACGGCGCACGCAGCAAAGATTCGTTCCAGGCAATAATGCAGGCATCCCACCAAGGTGAACAGCAAATTTTCAGATGGTCTTTTATACGATCTGATGGCCTGGAATTTCCCGCATCGGTGAACCTGAAGATTTTCAACCTGAACGATGAGGAGTTAACATTGTGCAGTATCAGGGACATTTCCAAGCGTGTCGACGCCGAAGTACAACTCATGCAGGCACAGAAGATGGCGACGGCGGGTGAAATGCTGGCGGTCATTGCCCACCAGTGGAGACAGCCCCTCAACACCCTGTCCACCTACATTTCAAGTCTGCAGGCTGCTCAATACAACGATATGCTCACCAAATCATTTGTGGAGAAACTGGTTATCGGGGCGAGCGGACAGATCCATTTCATGTCGAAAACCATTGACGACTTCAGAAATTTTTTCAAACCATCCAAGTCCAAAGGTCCTGTTGATGTATTGAAAGTGGTCATCAGTGCGGTTAAGCTTATGGAAGCACAGATGAAACACGGCGATATCTCACTCACCGTCATAAACAAGACCGGATCAAACTCATTGATCGTCAATGGGTATCGGGGAGAATTTGTGCATGTCCTGGTGAATATTATTGTCAATGCCAAAGATGCGATTATTCAGCATGCCGGTGAAAAATATGGGGAACCGATACCCAAAAAGATAGCAATAACCATCAGCACCGATGAACAGACGGTCTTCATACAGATCAGTGACAGTGGCATCGGCATTCCACAGCACCTGATGCGTCAGATATTCAATCCATACTTCACTACTAAAGGTGCGTCTTCCGGCACCGGCATGGGACTCTACATGTCGAAGATGATAGTAGAAAAAGAGATGGACGGAGAAATTCTGGCGGAAAATACGGAAACCGGGGCACGATTTACCATCAAACTGAAAAAAATGATAACGGAAAGTAACGCATGATCACATCGAAGATGAAGAACTGCCCGATACTGCTGGTGGATGATGAGCCGGCAGAGCTGGAAGCGTATAGCCTGCTGCTGACATCCATGGGCATGAAGAACGTCAGGACCCTCAGTGACAGCCGGAGTGTCCTGGCCACGATTGAAAGCATGCAGTCGCCGGTGGTTTTTCTGGACCTGAATATGCCTCACATGAGCGGACAGGATGTTCTGCGGGAGCTGAAAATAAAAAAACCACAGATTCCGGTCATTATTGTGACCGCCGACTCAGAGATAGAGACGGCAGTTGAATGCCTGAAGCTCGGCGCGCAAGACTACCTTGTGAAACCAATTGATCTAAAAATGTTCAGTTCTGCTCTGCGCAATGCCCTGGAAATAGGCCTCCTTCGTAATGAGGTGATGTCGCTCAAAGGCATATCTTTCAGCAGCAGGAAGTATTTAAACAAAGCGTTTGATCAGATAGTGACGAAGAGCCCCCTCATGTTCGGGCTCTTCCAGTACATCGAGTCTATTGCGACGAGCGGCCTGCCGACACTTATCCTCGGAGAGACAGGATCGGGCAAAGAGCTTATTGCCAAAGCGATACATGAAGTAAGCGGCCTGCCTGGCGATTTTATCGCGGTCGATATTTCGGGACTGGACGATGCCCTGTTCTCCGACACCCTTTTCGGCCATGCCAAAGGTGCATTCACCGGTGCCGACACAATGAGAGCCGGGATGCTTGAAAAAACCGGCGAGGGGACGATATTCTTAGACGAGATCGGCGATCTCAGCGAAGTATCACAGGTTAAACTCCTACGTCTGCTTCAGGAGAAAGTCTATTACCCACTGGGGTCAGATCAGCCGAAACAGTGTCGGGCACGCATCATTACCGCAGCCAATAAAGACTTGAGCAAGCTCGCCGGCCAGGAGGGGGAATTTCGAATGGACCTCTATTATCGCCTCAGCACCCACCTGCTCAAAGTACCGCCACTCCGGGACAGGCGAGAAGACATACCGCTCCTGGTCGACCACCTGATAACCAATGGAGCTGTGGCAATGAACAAGCCGATACCCACTATCAGCCACCAGGCAATGAACCTCTTGATGCAGCATCCGTTCTGGGGAAATATACGGGAGTTGAAGGCATATATTTCAGATGCAGTGGCCCGCTGCACAAACGGGCATATTCAGGAAGACCTTATTGCGGAAAGGCTGTCAGGGGCGGCTTCAGCCAACAATAGTGAAGGTATTTACACAAATAAAAATCCGCTTGAAGCCCTTTTCGGTCACTTTCCGACGCTGGAAGAGCTGGTGGAATACGCGATTGACAGTGCCCTCAATTTCTCCGATAACAACCAGAGCCAGGCCTCCCGTTTGCTTGGAATTTCCAGGCAGGCCCTCAATAAACGGTTAAGAAAGAAACTGTAAACGCCCTCCTTCAGCACCCACTTGGCCCACTGGTTGCCGGAGGCAAGACCTACAAGCCGTACAGCTGTCAACCGCTATGCCCAGCCCGCATATCCCTTTTTTGCAAAAGGCTGTCAACAATGGTTGACAATGTAAACCATTGTTGACACAAGTGGTTGACAGGCTTCACCAAAACCCGCCACAACAGGCCCTGACATAACCCTGATGTCACAGCAGATGAATAATTAAGCCCATAACACCCAGTGGCACACTAATTGCGTTGCCCTCCACATAAATGAATCTGCGCTGATGACAAACCGGTGGATATGCTCGTTGCATTCCCCAGGCTCTTTCCGGCGCAGGTATGCCAAGTTCACCTGAAATGCAGGGTGAATGTATTCCACGCCAAACAGGGCGGAAAATCAAACCGAGAGGATCTTATGCAGATTTTACGTACAATCGCTATCCCTGCTCTTGCAATGTCTCTGCTTGCAGGCTCGTATGTCACCGGTCATGCCGAAAATGTGAAGATCGGCAACATCATTCCCCTTTCCGGCCCATCTGCGACTGTCGGACAGCAGGGAAAAGCCGCACGTGAAATGGCCGTTGAGGAAATCAACGCAGCAGGCGGTATCAAGTCGCTGGGCGGAGCTCAACTGGAACTGGTCTTCGCCGACTCCGAGTCAAAACCGGAGAAAGGTGTCGCCGAGGCGGAACGTCTCATTAACACCGAGAAGGTAAATGTCCTTACCGGCTGCTGGAACAGCGCCGTAACCTATCCGACAACAGCAGTTGCAGAACGATATGGGATTCCCTTTGTGGTCCCGGTATCCGTCTCTGATAAAATTACCGATCAAGGTTTCAAGACCGTCTTCAGAATTGCGGCAAAAGACAGCTGGTGGACCCGTGATCAGTTCTCTTTCTTAAAGGATATGGAAGAGGAATTCGGTACCAAGGTTGAGCGTATTGCCTTTGTATACGAAAACGGTGACTGGGGTAAAGGTTTTGCTGGGCAGTGGAAAAAACTGGCGGAAGAAGGCGGCTACAAGGTTGTTTTGGACGAGCCCTATCCTTCAGCGGCAACAGACCTGAGTCCGGTTGTCCAGAAAATTCGCCGATCAAAGGCGGATGTTCTGATGCTGGTTTCCAATGCAGCGGATGCCATCCTGCTGACGAACACCCTGTCTGAATATAAAGTTAACCTGAAGGCGATTATCACCAGCGGCGGCGGACATGCCGACCCGTCTTTTCTGGAAACCACCGGGAAGAACGCCCAGTACCTCTTTGATATCGTCGAGTGGGAAACAGACGTCAACAAGGCCGGAGCCAAGGAAGCCAATGACAAATACAAGGCGAAGTACGGTCAGAACCTGACCGGTGAAGCGGTCGATGCCTATGTGGCCATGTATGTGCTGAAAGATGCCCTGGAGCGCGCCGGATCACTTGATCCTGAGAAAATAAGAGAAGCACTGGCCGCAACCGACCTCTCTTCCGGCCCCGGCATGATTGTTGGCTACGATTCCGTTAAATTTGACGAGACCGGCCAGAATGAAAATGCTTCACTGGTCATGGTACAGGTAAACGATGTCGGTAATGGCCTGGAAAGAATCACTATCTGGCCGAAAGCAGCTCGTCGGGCAGGGTATACCCCTGTCTTCCCAATGCCAGGTAAATAAGCATCCGTTTTCTGTAGTTGCGTTCATACCGGAACAGAGAGAAAAATTGCTCTGTTCCGGACGCTTCCTTTTTTTGCTTTTCCCGGGAGACAGTCATGCTCTATATCATCGAGGACACCATCAACGGTATCCTTATGGGATCTATCTATGGGTTGACGGCCATGGGGCTGACCATCATTTTCGGCGTGCTCAAAGTGGTGAATTTTGCCCATGGCTCGATATTAATGGTGGGAATGTATCTGGCGTACTGGACTGTGACCCTTTCCGGTATCCACCCCTATCTGTCAGTCGTCCTCGTTGCCCCCGCAATGTTTTTCTTCGGCTACTACCTGCAGAACATAGTTATAAAACCAATTTTCATTGCCGAAAAGAACGTCCGGGAACCCCTCACGGTCATCATTGTCACCACCGGTATCTGGTATATTCTGGACAATCTGACCCTGCTGATTTTCGGGCCGCAATATCGTTCGATCCCTGATAATCCTCTCCGTGGTCAGATGCTCGAATTCGGAGAAATGTTCATCTCCGTTCCTAAGCTGTACGGATGCATTACAGCCATTGTCACCGCCCTTGCTGTCTACTGGTTTTTCCAGAAAACCGATATGGGCCGGGCAATCAGGGCAACAAGCATGGACCGTGAAGCGGCCAGCCTGATGGGAATCAACCAGTATAAAGTGTACAATGTCGCATTCGGGATAGGGGCAGCAACAGCTGGGATTGCCGCTGTCACCCTGGTCCCGTTTTATAATGTCTTTCCGACGGTAGGTGTCCTCTTCGATATCAAAGGTTTTATCATAGTCGTTCTCGGCGGGCTTGGCTCCATTGGCGGAGCCCTGGTCGGTGGAATTATTATCGGGCTCATAGAATCTGTCGGCCCGCAGTTTATGACGGCCACATGGACCGAGGCAATTGTGTACGGGCTGTTTCTTGTGGTCCTGTTCGTCAAGCCTTCAGGGTTATTCGGACAAAAACATGACTGGTAACCTATAAAACGAGGATAACTACCCAATGAACCATAAACAGATCAACAAAGCGGCTTTTATAGGTATTCTGCTCATCGCCTTTGGCCTGCCGCTGGTCATTCGGAGCGCCACCTATCTCCATATCCTGGTGCTCCTCTACTTCTACGCCTACCTGACAACCAGCTGGAATCTGGTGGGAGGCTTTGCGGGGGTGCTGCCTCTTGGCCATGCGGCCTTTGTCGGAATCGGTGCCTACTCCTCGACAATCCTCTTTCTCCAGTACGGCATCAGCCCCTGGATCGGAATGCTGGTCGGCGGCGTCATCGCAACCTTTGCCGGTATCTTGATCGGGCTGCCGACATTCAAGATGCGGGGCGCATATTTTGCTCTTGCCACTATTGCCTTTGCCGAAGGATTCAGGGTGATAGTCGAAAATGTCGATTTCATCGGCCCCTTGAATATCAATGGTCCGCGGGGCCTGCAGATCCCACCGCTTGACACCGGGCTGGCAAATTTCATGTTTGCCAGCAAGGAACCCTACTATTACATCATCCTTATCATGCTCATCATGGTCCTGTTTCTGACCTATGCCATTTCACGGTCAAAACTCGGCTATTACCTCAATGCCGGCGGGGAAGAGCCGGAAGCGGCAATGGCGCTCGGGGTAAACGTTGCCAGGGCGAAACTGATTGCCATGGCGATGAGCTCGTTTCTGACGGCGCTGGCCGGGACGTTTTACGCCCAGTTCACCCTCTATATCCACCCCAAAAGTATTATCTCGCTGGATCTGTCGTTTGAAATTGCCTTTATCGCCCTGATCGGTGGTCGCGGCTCAATAGCAGGGCCGGTTCTTGGCGCACTTCTGCTCCGGCCGGTCGGTGATTTCTCCCGAATCTACTTTGGTGACACCCTGCCCGGCATGCATCTGGTCATCTTCGGGCTGGTCCTTATCCTGGTGATGCACTACCAGCCAAGGGGCCTGCAGGAACCGCTCACCCGGGTGTATCATAAGGTGGTCAAACGCATAACCCAAAAAACGACTGGGAGATAGGATAATGGTTCTTCTTGAAGTAGCCGGTATGACAAAAGAGTTCGGAGGGCTGCGGGCGGTCGATTCGCTGGACCTTTCCATAGAAAAAGGGCAGATCCTCGGACTGATAGGGCCAAACGGCGCGGGCAAATCGACGGCGTTCAACTGTATTGCCGGGGTCTTTCCGCCAACCGCAGGAGTCATCACCTTTAACGATGAAAAGATAAACGGGCAAAAACCATGGGATCTCTGCAAAAAAGGGTTGGCCCGTACCTTCCAGATCGTCAAGCCGTTTGCCTCCAAAAGTGTGCTGTATAACGTCATGGTGGCAAGCTTTGCGACAACCAACAGTCGCTCGGTTGCCGAAGAGAAAGCCATCAGGGTCCTGGAGTCACTCAACTTTGCCGATAAAAAAGACGTCCTGTCCGGCAACCTCACCATTGCCGACCGAAAGAGGCTGGAAATTGCCAGGGCCCTTGCCACCGAGCCGCAGCTCCTCCTGCTGGACGAGGTTATGGCCGGCCTGAGACCGTCCGAAGTGGACGAGATGGTAGAGGTACTCAAAAGTATTCGGGATCAGGGCACGACTATTTTTGTTATCGAGCACATTATGCGAGCCATCATGGCCCTGTCCGATCGAATTGTCGTGATTCAGTTCGGCAAAAAAATTGCCGAAGGCACACCGGCAGAAATCGCCAACAACGAAAATGTTATCAAGGCTTACCTGGGAGAAGATTATGCCGCTGCTTGAAGTGAACAACATTGACGTTTCCTATGGCGATGTCCAGGTCATATTCGACCTTTCGCTCAACGTTGAAAAGGGTGAGGTTGTCAGTATCATCGGTGGCAATGGTGCCGGAAAATCAACACTGCTGAGGGCTCTTTCCGGTTTGATGTCACCGAAATCGGGTAAGATCACCTTCGATGGACAGCCGATCCATACGGAACCTCCTGAGAATATTGTCACCAGCGGCATCATCCATGTTCCCGAAGGGAGGCGTCTGTTCCCGCTGATGAGCGTGAGAGACAACCTGCTGGTCGGTGCATATAACAAGCGGGCCAACAAGGATGCGGAACAGACACTGCGGAAGGTGTATGAATTGCTGCCCCGGCTCCAGGAACGGGAAAGCCAGACGGCGATGACCCTCTCAGGCGGCGAACAGCAGATGGTTGCCATCGGCCGCGGTCTGATGTCAAAGCCTCATCTGCTCATGCTTGATGAACCGTCGCTGGGGCTGGCCCCCATCCTGATCAAGGATATATTCGAGACTGTCCGCAAGATTGCCGATCAGGGGATGACCGTACTGATGGTGGAGCAGGACGTGAAACATTCACTCAGTCTCAGTGATCGCGGATATGTGCTGGAGCATGGCCGTGTGGTAATGGAAGGGAGAGCAGCCGACTTAATTGATGATCCACATGTAAAGGAAGCCTACCTGGGGATATAGCGATATCGAAATCCTCCGTTACAAAACATTCAGCACAACATAGACGACGGGAATGATGTAGAGAAGAAAAAGAACCCATGCTGAGTGCGCGAACTTCTTAAAAAAGACCAGGATAAAGAGCCCTGCAAACACCGCCGATCCCCGGAGCCCCATGGACATGTAGCTCCATTTGAGAATGGTAGAGTCCAGTCCGGTAAAAACAAGAGCCGAGGCGAGGATGAGGATCAGCAAGGTACAGATCCTTAAAAGCCTGACAGGCTGGACTCTTTGCAGGAACCCCTTTTGGTCGGAGAGAAAATCACTATACATATTCGTCGTAACACCGAGGACCAGCCCGGCCCCGGTGCCGAGGACAATCAACAGGATCCCTGCTGAAAAGAGGGCGGCGATTGCCGGGGGAAAACTGTGGTAGAGGAAAAAGGGGAGCGCCTGGGCCGGGTTCTCCCCAACCTCCGGAAAATTGGCCCGGAGGTAGAGACCGACGACTATCCCCAACACCCCGACAGGTGGAATGACTGCTGCGCTGAGAAAAGCGCCGTTTCGGGCCTCCCGGACGTTTTTTGCAGAGAATATTGCCTGCAGGTAAATCTGCGTCGAAAGAACACCTACCAGCATCGAAAACATATCGACTGCCGCCGGCTTGAAGCCATACTCGACGAAGCTGAGCATATGTGCATCCTGGGGCAGCCGTTCGATAATGTTCAGCAGTCCCCCGCCTTTATAGAGTGAGACCGCAGCGCTTATGACCATGATGGCATAGAGCAGGAAGAACTTGATCTTTCCGATCATGCCTGCACCGGCAATACCTCCTGAGACCACGAAAATCCCGATCAGCACCATGGTGATGAGCACCGAGAGACTATCTCCAAAGCCGAAGACCGACTGCAGGATGGCAATCGATGCCAGAAACTGGCCCACGACGTGGATGAACATTCCGGTGGAATTGAGCGCACTGCTGTAATACCGGAACCGTTGACCGAAAAATTTACCGAGATATTCTGAGACGGTGACCACGCCCTCTTCCCTGAGGGCTCTGGCAAAAAAACAGCCGAGGAGAAAGCAGGAAAGACCGCTGCCAAAGGTGAAAATGCAGGCGGAGATGCCGTGGGTATACGCTGTCTGGACAGTACCGATGGTGGACACCCCGCCGACAAGTGTGCCGATAATGACCCAGGACACTCCGGTGAACGGCAGGGAGCGGTTGGCAACAGAAAAATCCGACGCGGACCGAACCCTCGCCGACCGCCTGACTGTCAGCAGGGCAATGAGGCCAAAGGTAATGATGAATGTTATTTTATAGAGAATACTATCCACACATTCTGCAACTCAGCAGATGCGGTGCCGCTGCTGAAAAGTTTTAGAATCGATATACCCCGCTACCACCTTTTACCGAACACAAGGAGCCTGTCGTCAATCCGGTTGGAGCTCTGTTTTACAGAGACAAACTGGTAAGCCCGGCTCTGGTAATAAGTGAATAATCCGTCTCCATATTACTTTCGATCACTTCCATCCCATGCATTATCTTCAGGATCTGCTTGGTTTCCGAAAGAGTCAGGTTCAGCTCACCGGCAATCTGCGCAGATTGAACGAGGTTCGGCTGAACGCTGGTTTCAACATTTCTGGCCAGAATCTTCAGTACTTTCTCAATTTGGCTTGCTGGATACATTATGTGCTCCCCTCGCCGCAGGGAGAGGTGGGATTCACCACCCTGCCCTGCTTCTCTGTTGCTTGAAAGTTGGTCTATTCTTTTCCCGGAACACCGGCCTCATTCCAGCCTCTTAACCGGTAATAATCCCGGAGCATATATTCCATTTCGGCTGAGGTCAGCGATTTTCCTGAAGGAAGCGCTTCCCTGTGCATACGCTGGGGCAAGCGATCATCTTCTGCCTGCAGCCCTTCCTGCAGGTTGAAGGTCCGGGTCATGTTGACAATATTTCGGGCCACTTCCTGCAGCTCTGCCTTCGAATTCGGTTGCCCGGTTACATGGTACAGGCTTTTTTCAAGCTCCTCCCAACTGTACAGATCCCGATAGAAACGACAGAGCACCAGGGTGTCAAAAATATTCAGCCGATCCTCGTAATCTATGAGCATTTCCGCCTTGTCTTCTACCTGTTCCGGTGGAATGAGACCGGAGAGCTCCGGCTTGTAAAAGGTTGTTCGCAGGTGGCAGGCGCCCCGCGGGGAGGTTCCGAAGGTGAGGCCCATTCCCTTGAGGGCGCGAGGGTCATAACCGGCCGGCTCAAGCCCTTTCACATGAACAGCGATATCTTCCAGCCCCCATGCCCGGGATGCGGGGATGATCCCATCGGCAAGCAGAGCACCGATACCTTCCCGGGCGGATATCATCCGGACAAGTTCGGCTATCTGGTCGGCATTGCCATACTCGATATCGAAATCTATCCTGCCCCGGGCCCTGGCCTCGATTGCCAGCCCGCAGAGGTTACCGGCGGTGATGGTATCCATGCCCAACCTGTCGCAAAGGTCATTGAGATGGGCAATTTCGGCCATATCCTCAACCATGCACAGGCCACCGAAAGAATAAATTGTCTCATACTCGGGGCCTTCAAGCTGCAACCCTTCATGGCGGCCCTTTTTTATCTTTGCCATGCGGCCGCAGGCCATGAAGCATTTTGCACAGGCGTGGGGTTTTACCTCATGGTCTTTATGATACTGCTCACCGCTTATCTTTTCCCAGTGCTCGCAGGAGCCTTCACTCCAGTATTTTGCCGGAAAAGCCCCCACGGTATTCATCAGGGAAACCATCATCGTCGTGCCCATGGCCTTATAGGCTTTTACGCCGGGGTGTTGGCTGTTTTTACCGGCAAACTCCTTGGCATACCGGGCGACTCCGTCAGGATCAAAATAGTCCCGTTTCCTGTCTCCCTGGAAGACAATGGCCTTAACGAGTTTGGAACCCATTACGGTCCCGGCCCCCGCCCTGCCTGCACAGCGCCATTTATCGTTGGCGATCAGGGCGAATTTCACCAAATTCTCACCGGCGGGTCCGATTGTTAACGCGCCTGGTTTACCGTAACCGGGAGTGTTCGGCGCAAATTTTTCGACGGCTTCTGTTTCTGCACTGATCGAATCAGTCCCCCACAGGTTGCCGGCATCATGGAACCCGGCCCCGTCAGGGGTAATGGTCAGGACAACGGGGCTTGAAGAACAGCCGGTCAGGATAATGGCATCGAACCCGGCAGAATCAAGAGCTTCAGGTACCTTGCCGCCGCTGTATGATTCGGCATAAAAACCGGTAAGCGGGGATTTGGTGTACACCCCGTACCGGCTGCCTCCCCAGAGTCGCCCGCCGCAGAAGGAGCCCGTGGCAAAAATCAGGTGATTATCGGCAGAGAGCGGATCGACCCCCGGTTTGTTTCGCTCAAGCAACAGACGTGTCGCCAACCCCTTACCACCAAAGCATTCTGCAAGAACCTGGTCCGCCACCGGCTCAATGGTTGACGTCCTGGCCGTGAGATCAACGGTCAAAATACGATTGTAATATCCAAACATCTGTTACCTCGCTGGTGTATGAAACTTTTTGGTGCTGTTTATTCTTCGCAGGGTTTTGTTCTGAAAACGGCAGCAGCTCAACCGGCCCATCTCACAAGATGATGCGCCGGCTGACCCGTTGCAACAGGTTTATCTGATAGCCGTCAGACCATTGTCGATGATCTGCATCCCCTGATCAAGCTGCTCGTCAGTGATCACCAGCGGCATTAAAAAACGAATGACGTTGCCATACGTACCGCAGGCCAGAATGATGAGATTTCTCTCAAAGCAGTATTTGACCAGGGCTTTCGCTTTATCCGGTGCCGGTGTCTTGTTCTCTTTATCCTGAACCAGTTCCATAGCTATCATGGGCCCTATTCCCCGCACATCGCCGATCAGAGCATGTTTTTCCTGAAAACCGCCAAGAGTGGATTGAAGTTTTTCGCCCAGCAATTTAGCGCGCTCCAGGAGGTTTTCCGTCTCAAAGATATCAAAGACGGCGAGTGCCGCCTCGCAGGTTATCGGGTTACCGCTATATGTACCGCCTATCCCCGAAGGATGGACCGAGTCCATTATCTCTTTTTTACCGATCACCGCGCTGAGAGGCATTCCGGCAGCGAGACTTTTCGCGACGGTGGTGATATCGGCCTCGACGCCATAGTGCTCCATGGCAAACATATAACCGGTCCGACCAATACCGGTCTGCACTTCATCAGCTATCATGAGCACACCGTTTTTCTCGCAGATAGCCTTTAATTTCTGAAAATATTCTTTGGGAGGAGCGATAAAACCACCTTCGCCCTGAACCGGTTCAACAATGATCGCAGCTGTCTGTTCCGCGGCCACATGATTGATAAAAAATTCCTCAAGATGATCGGCACAACTCACTTCACAGCCTGGGTATTCTTTCCCGAAAGGACAACGATAGCAGTTCGCAAAGGGCATCCGGTATACCTCGGGGGCAAAAGGCCCGAGACCGTATTTGTACGGCTTCACCTTAGAGGTGAGAGTCATGCCCATTAATGTGCGGCCGTGAAATCCATTCTCAAAGGCGATAATACCTGTTTTCTGGGTATAGTACCTTGCTATTTTCACCGCATTTTCAACCGCTTCCGCCCCGCTGTTTGCGAACATTACAGCTTTGGGTGAGTCGCCCGGAGCAGCGTCACAGAGCTTTTCCGCCAGTTTTACCGGAGAGGCATAGGGAGCCACCATAAAACAGGTGTGGGTAAATTTTTCGGCCTGGTCTTTTATCGCCTTGACCACCTTAGGATGGGAATGGCCAACGTTCATCACGGCAATTCCGCCGGCAAAGTCGATATAATCCTGCCCTTCGACATCAGTAATTATTGCCCCCTGGGCATGCGCGATATACCGGTCTGTGGCACTTGCATTGCCCTTGGCAATGACCCTGCTTCGAAGCTCCTGGAGAGTTGCGTTTGTCGTTGTATTGTCCATTAATCACCCCTTTTAAAAAGTTAACTGAATCTGTTGAATAATTTATAAAAAGCAAGAGTCGTGCCACTTTAGGTGTCTTTATTTAGTTGTGCAGAAACAGCAAGATAGGGGAAAACACGAAGGGCTCAGTCGCCAAAACTTGATACAGAAATGTATCAAAACAAAGTAATCATCTAGAATAAAAAGAAATAATTTGATTCATTTATGTATCGGTTCGTTTCAACCAAGGTAGTGAAAAAACATCGTCCGAACAACACAGAATAATCCTTCATAAATTTAACACGATACAGGTCTTTACACAGTGCCTGCCATTACGGAAAAAAACTTATGCAGCTTCGTAGCACACCGAACTTGCCGGGTGGCAAAAGAATTCGATTCACATTTGCATCAAGGGGCGGCAGGTTGATTATAATTACGGCTCCTGGACTATTATCGTTCCAACTGGTAAAACTTGTTAGTCAACTCCATTAATAGTAGTGCCATGATTCGAGTTCAATGAGAATTAATTTTTGGTAGAGTCTGAAAGAAAATTTCTATCTGTTACCACTTCTTCCGGTTATGATATTGTGGAAATAGTGCGCCACGGGGCTGCACGAAAGATGAGGGTAGGTCCCTCGGGGTCGGCTTACAGGAGCAGGCACCAAACCACCTTAAGTTGCTGTGGTAAAGAGCCATGGTGATGAGCGTTAAGGCAAAAGGCCCGGCAATGATCGGGTCAGGTACGGATCATGGAGACGAGTAACAACGAACCACTGATGAGGTGTCGAAACTATATGGTGTCGTCAAAACTGGGAACTATTTCCATCCCAGGATAAGTTCGGGGGGGTGCCTGTTTATTGCCCGAGCGGCGTCCGGCATAAAGGTGGCGTGAACATGATCTTGGCTTTCGTGCGGAACGTGGGAACCTGTCGTTCTGATGTTAAGGGAGAAATCCAAGTGGAGCCCCCATAAGGATGAGAGTACCGATGCGGAGCACAGGGGCGGAGTAGCTTGTAGTAGTAATGAAGCTTCTGTAATGGAGGTGGAGCGAAGGAGCTACATTGTTCAGCTTAAAACATTGAGACAACCAGAATTTGGGAGGATCTTTTTGGACGAAGCAAAGCCGTTCCAGATTTCTAAAAAGCAAGTTTGGGATGCATTCAGGAAAGTAAAGGCAAATCGCGGAGCAACTGGTGTTGATGGACAATCGTTAGTCGACTTTGAAGAGGATTTGAAAAACAACCTCTACAAACTATGGAACCGTCTGTCATCAGGGAGTTATTTTCCGTCTCCAGTGCGTCGAGTCGAGATACCAAAAGGCGATGGTAAGATGCGACCGTTGGGAATCCCAACAGTCGCTGCCCGTATGGCTCAGATGGTTGTCAAACAAACCTTGGAACCCTTGTTAGAACCGCATTTTCACGTAGACTCATACGGGTATCGTCCTGGTAAGTCTGCTGCTGATGCGGTTGGGGTGGCACGTCAACGGTGTTGGCGATATGCGTGGGTAGTTGATCTCGATATCAAAGGTTTCTTTGATAATATCGACCATGTGCTCATGATGAAGGCAGTACGGCAGCATACAGATTGCCGATGGATCTTGCTCTATGTTGAGCGGTGGCTGAAATGCCCTGTACAACATCCAGATGGTACGTTAGTAACAAGTGACCAAGGAACTCCACAGGATGGGGTAGTGAGTCCATTGTTGGCAAATCTGTTTTTACACTATGCCTTTGACAAATGGATGGGACGAGAATTTCCAAAAGTTCCATTCGAGCGGTATGCCGATGATGTGGTTTGTCACTGTAGTAGTGAGTCACAGGCTAAAACGCTACGAGTTGCAATTGAACAACGGCTTAAAGAGTGCCGGTTGGAGTTACATCCAGAGAAGACGAAAATCGTCTTCTGCAAGGAGGATAAAAGGCGGGGGAACTACCCAAACTGTAAATTTGACTTCCTGGGCTATACCTTCAGGCCACGGGTAGCTATGAGCAAGAAAGGTGATTTCTTCGTCGGATTCCTGCCGGCCATGAGTAACAAAGCTGTAAAATCAATATGTGATGAGATGCGGAGTTGGCGGATTCATAACCGTACAGACAAGTCTCTTGATGACTTTTCACGGATGTTCAACCCCAAGCTGCGAGGCTGGATTAATTATTATGCGAAGTTCTATAAATCAGAGATGTTCAAAGTTTTTCATATCCTGAATCGCATATTAATAAAATGGGTCATGAGGAAATTTAAGAACTTGAGGGGCCAGCAACGAAAAGCGACGCACTGGTTAGGGCGTTTAGCTCTTCTTCATCCGCAGCTATTTGCACATTGGCAGATGCTTGGTATGCGACCTCCGGTTGAACAATAGGAGCCGGATGAGTCGAGAGGCTCACGTCCGGAACTGTGAGAGCCTAGAGGTGAGACTCCTCTGGGCTACTCGACTCTTGACT
>JBARUU010000048.1:0-23188 GCA_049645925.1 Desulforhopalus sp. | reverse complement strand
AGGTAACGATTTTGTCAAATCCTTTTCTCATTGGCGCACATATTACTGATGTGTAATCGTTCCCGGCGGCTCTCCTTAACTTTGCCGGTATCCTTTTATAACCAGAGTAAATTCTGACCCTTCCCCCTCAACACTCTCTACCTCGACCCTGCCGTTATGGGCCTGGACAATATGCTTGACAATGGAAAGCCCCAGCCCGGTACCCCCCAGGGTGCGGCTTCTGGCCTTATCGCTTCGGTAGAATCGCTCGAACAGTCGCGGCAGATGTTTTTTCGCGATGCCACATCCGGTATCCCGCACGGCGATTCGGACGGTTGTTCCCTGGGCGTCCTCCTCTACTGCCGCCTTCACTGTGACCTTCGAACCCTTCTTGCTGTAGGTGATCCCGTTGATCAGCAGATTAACCAGCGCCTGCTCCAGAAGAGTTGCATTTATTTCGACGGCAACATCATCAGGACAATCAATGACCATCGCCACTCCGGCCTCATCGGCTTTCAGCTGACTGGTCTGTATGGCCGCCTCTATCACCGGGCGGAGCAGTTCTTTGTCGAGATGAATCTGGTCATGCTTTGACTCTTCCTCAATTCTTGACAACACCAGAAGATCATCGATGATGGTAGAGAGCCGTTCCGACTGGCGCAGAACAATGTGCAGAAACCGTTCGGCATCCTCACGAATATCGAGAGCTCCATCCAGCAGTGTTTCGACATAACCGCGGATCGAGGTTATCGGTGTCCGTAACTCATGGGAAACGTTCGCCACGAAATCCCTTCGGACACGCTCCAGTCGCCTGAGTTTGGTCACATCGTTCATCACCACCAGGACACCGACATGTTCGCCGATTCCATTACTCAGAGTGACAACATTGGTCTGCAGGAACCTGTCTGCATTGCCGTCGTGAAGAACAATTTCATCTTCAACAGACTGTCTGGTAGTGAGGGTGTGGCTGATCTGTTGCTGCAAATTGACGTTTCTCACAATCTGTTGGACTATTCTGCCCGGAGCGGCTTTCCTGTCGACGTCAAACAAACCGGCAGCGGCATCATTGAGGCTGATGACCCGCTCTTCCGTATCAATTGCAATGACCGCCTCAAGCATACTGGAAAAAACAGTCTCCAGCTGATTTCTATGGGTGACGATGGTCTGTATTTTTTCATCGAGGAGTTCAGCCATCCGATCCATGGAGGACGCCAGGGTGATCACCTCCAGCGACGCTGTTTTTTTGGCCAGCGGTAACATCCTTTCGCTGAAATCGCCACGGGAAAACTGTTCGGCACTCTTGGTCATCTGTTCCAGCGGCCTACTGATATTGCGGGAAATCAACAGTGTTATCAGCCCGGCGAGAACCATGACCGCCACTGAACCGACTCCTATCCGAACCTTGATTCCGGCCAGTGTTTTATCAAGTGTGGTAACCGAGACGGAGGTCCGGAGCACCGCATTTACAACATCTGATGAAAGGTTTTCCGTATCCAGCGGCAGAGGAACTCGCAACGGAACGGCCACATAGAGCAGATTTTCATCAAGAGTTTTACTGTATCGTCTTGATTTCCCAACTCCGCCGGTGAAAGCCTTTTCAATTTCAATCCGATGGCGGTGATTGTCCATGATATCCGGATTCTCATTGGAATCTGCAACAACCTTGCCTGAATAGCTGATGACCGTGATCCGTGTTCCCGATTCCCGCCCGGCATGGATGCAATAGTCCCTCAACCTTTCAATCTGGTCGGCCAGCAGGTATTCAGAGACCCTGGAACTGACAAGGTTGGCCCGGGCTTCAAGATCCGCCTCAGTTTCCTGAAGATAAAACTCACGCAAAGAAGTGGTGCCGTACCAACTGACGGCGATGATTGCAATGAGGATGATCAGAATATTGGCAGGAAAAATCTGCCAGAGAAGTTTTTTAGGTTTGATCATTTACCTGCGCCTGCTCGTCCGGTGTCGATCTGTATCGATAGCCAATACCCCTGACTGTTTCGACCATTTTTCCGTACTCGTTCAGTTTTTTTCGCAGACCGAAGATCTGCACATCGATAGCCCGGGGAGTGATGAGAAAATCGTATCCACGGGCAAAATCTATGATCTGCTGCCGGGTAAAGACCCAACCGGGTTTTGCAGCGAGCAGAGAGAGAATATTAAATTCGGTGGTGGTCAGCTGGATCTCGGCGCCGTTCAGTTTCACTTCATGCCGTCCCTTGTCTATCTCCAGTCCGTCGACAACAATGATCGATTTCCTCGATTCATCTGACTCACTCTGGTCGGCAAAAGATCGTTTGATTACAGCTTTTATTCTGGCAATCAATACTTTTGGGCTGAAAGGTTTGGTAATGTAGTCATCGGCACCACACTCGAGTCCGGCAACCACATCCTCCTCCTCACCTTTGGCAGTCAGCATAATGATTGGGATTGAACGCTGAATATTGGATTCAATCTTTCTCATCGCCTTGCATACTTCCAACCCGCTCATTCCCGGTAACATCAGATCGAGCAACACACAGTCAATTTCCTCTGACCGCAGGCGTTCCATTCCTTCTTCCCCAGTGTCGGCGCAGGTTACATGGAACCCGGCCCTGATCAGATTATAACTGACCAGCTGCTGGATATCCGCCTCATCCTCGACTATAAGAACATTCACTTTTCCCATGGCACACTATTTTGATGATCTTGCTGCCCTTAAGCAGCTTGAATTTTCTTGATCGTTTGATCCGAACATTGATGGAAAATTCGTTTGCCGCATACTGGATTACTCCAGCATGCCAAATCCATTCCCTCAGTCCATATCGTGTACCATTTTTCGTTCCTCTGCAACCCCTCTCCCGCCATTCTAACCGTATCTTAACATATCTCTAACGCACAAAAAACATTCCCTACCTAAAGTAGCATGCAACCGTCCGACTCATATCGTTCGCTGCGCACGATACTACATTTTACTATAGGATTCGATACCATGGACCACCATTACACCTTTCACCATGAACTTTCTAAACTGAACAAAAAACTGCTGAAGATGAGCAGTATGGTTGAAGAACGTGTTCGCAAAGCAACACAGGTGATCGAGTCCAGAGACCCAAAAGTCATCAAGGCAATTATTGTCGATGATTATGAAATTGACGAGATGGAGATCGAAATCGAAGAGGATTGCCTGAAAATTCTCGCACTTCACCAGCCGGTGGCCACCGACCTCAGGTTTCTGGTTGCTGTGATCAAGATCAACAATGAGATGGAGAGAATCGCGGATATCGCTGTAAATATAGCTATGCGCGTTGACAACATTTCAAAATTCAAGCACCAGGCAGCAACCCACTATGATTTTTCAACAATGAGCGACAAGGCTGCATCCATGCTGAAAAAAAGCATTGACGCCCTGGTGAACCAAGATACCGCTCTCGCCAAATCGATTTTTCTCGATGACGATATAGTGGATACCTGCAGAAACCGTTGCTACGAGGACGTAAAGGAAAGAATAAAAAAAGATCCTGAGCACCCTGGCTTTCACATCAACACCTACCTGCTTGCCCGTCATCTTGAGAGGATAGCCGATCGTGCCGTCAATATTGCCGAGGAAGTCATCTACTTTGTAGAGGGCACTATTACCCGTTTTAGCTGAGAATTGTTTTCTCCTTGCTTCTGAAAAGTAACTTCTGGCCGGACCACACTGATAATGTATACATACCTGCTCCCTGTTATTCTGTTTATCGCTGCCTGCGCATATTTCCTCGGAGCTTCCCGAGCCAATTCGGTTGCCGAAGCATCTGGTGGCGTACGATCACTGCATTCCCTTCCCAGCCACTATGGCATGTTCACTGCCCTAAGCAGCGGCATTCCGGCACTGATGGTGTTTCTGTTATGGCGTATCCTGGAAGGGACAGTCGTCACCTCGATGATTACCAGGAGTCTGCCGGCTGAATTTCTGCAGCTTTCACCAAATGAACTTACCCTCGTAGTAAACGAGATCAAGAATGTTGCCTTCGGAGGATTCGCCACGCATAACACCGCTCCGGCTATTCAGTCCGCAGCTGACCTCTATGTCGCAACCTTAAGTTGGGCAAGAAATCTTGTCGGGGTCATCACCGCACTCTGTGGTATTCTGCCAGCAGCTATAGCTTACCGAAGCATCAGCAAAGATTTACGGGCCCGCAATCTCGTTGAGGGCACAGTTAAAGTCTTTCTGATCGCCTGCTCCACTGTCGCCATCCTCACCACCCTCGGCATTGTCCTGTCGGTACTGTTCGAGGCGTTGCGTTTTTTCCAGAGTGTTCCATTTACGGATTTCCTCTTCGGTCTGCAATGGAGTCCCCAAACCGCCATGCGAGTCGATCAGGCAGGCTCCTCGGGTGCGTTCGGTGCCGTACCGGTATTTGTCGGGACGCTGCTCATAGCCTTGATAGCCATGTCAGTCGCTATCCCGGTCGGCATGCTTGCCGCTATTTATCTTTCTGAGTACGCCAGTCCGCGTATGCGCACCTGGGCAAAACCGATGCTGGAAATTCTCGCTGGCATTCCAACAGTCGTCTATGGTTTTTTTGCTGCCCTGACCGTGGCCCCGCTGATCAGGAATTTAGGTCAATCCTTTGGGATGCAGGTGTCATCAGAGAGTGCACTTGCAGCTGGATTGGTCATGGGTATCATGATTATTCCTTTTGTATCCTCGCTCTCCGACGATGTTATTCATGCAGTCCCCCAGTCCATGCGTGACGGCTCTCTTGGGCTTGGCGCCACCCGCTTCGAGACTATCAGATATGTCATCATACCCGCAGCACTGCCGGGAATTGTAGGGAGTATTCTGCTGGCCGTGTCGAGGGCCATCGGTGAGACGATGATCGTTGTCATGGCTGCAGGGTTGGCAGCCGATCTCACCTTTAATCCGCTCAAGGCAGTAACAACGGTAACCGTACAAATCGTCACATTACTTGTCGGCGACCAGGAATTTGACAGCCCGAAAACTCTGGCCGCCTTTGCCCTTGGTCTCCTGCTCTTTGCCTTCACCCTGTTTCTCAATTTTATCGCCCTGCGGGTCGTGCGGAAATACCGTGAACAGTACGAATAACATACGATGGCAAACACACTGCTGTCACCTGAATATCTATTGGAAATAACTATGAACAGACTAGATAGAACAACAACCAGTCTGGTTGAGCCCACAAAGAAACTCAAGCGACGATACCGTGCCGAGAGATGGTTCAAACGTCTCGGACTGTCGGCTATTGTCCTTGCACTTTCGTTTATTGCATTTCTCTTCTACACCATTTTTTCTGATGGATACTCAGCCTTTACCCAGACGTATATCGCGCTGGATGTCCATTTTACCCAGGAAAAGTTCACCCAGGAAAATCTCGCCAGTGCAGACTTCCCTGGTCTGGTAAAGGAATCGATGCGCTCTATGTTTCCCGAAGTCAAAGGTCGCCGGGACAAAAAGCAGCTCTATAGCCTGATCAGCCCCGCCGCAGCCTATAAACTCCAGGATCTTGTGGAGGCCGACCCGAAGATCATCGGCACCAAACGAAAGATATGGGTGCTGGCCGATGATGATGTCGACATGCTCATGAAAGGTAAAATTGATCGAAATCAGGATGAATCCAACAGACGCATTCGAAACAACCAGCTGGAATGGATTGATCACCTGATCGACGACGACAGACTTGAAAAACGATTCAATCGGACATTTTTCACCTCCGGAGATTCCAGAGAGCCTGAACTTGCTGGAATTCTCGGTGCGGCAAAAGGATCCTTTCTAACCCTGCTTATCACCCTGTCACTTTCCTTTCCTGTCGGAGTTGCGGCAGCAGTGTATTTGGAAGAATTTGCGCCGGAGAACAAATGGACGGATCTCATTGAGATCAATATCAACAATCTCGCTGCAGTCCCCTCGATAATATTCGGACTGCTGGGACTTGCCATTTTCATAAACTTCTGGGGCTTTCCCCGCTCAACTCCGGTTGTCGGCGGACTGGTACTTACCCTGATGACGTTGCCGACCATTATTATTGCCGGCAGAGCGTCCCTAAAATCAGTACCACCCTCAATAAGAGAAGCGGCTCTTGGAGTTGGTGCATCAAAAATGCAGACCGTGGGCCATCATGTTTTGCCGCTTGCCATGCCCGGGATGTTGACCGGGACTATAATCGGCATGGCTCAGGCCCTTGGTGAAACTGCCCCGCTGCTGATGATCGGCATGGTTGCATTTATCGTCGATGTTCCCTCGACCATTACTGATCCGGCTGCGGTTCTGCCGGTCCAGATTTATCTCTGGGCAGACAGCCCTGAACGCGCATTTACCGAGAAGACCTCCGCGGCAATTATGGTCCTGCTGACATTTCTCATTGCCATGAACAGCCTGGCTGTTTTCCTTCGTAAGAAATTTGAAATTAAATGGTAACAGAATCTTAATAATTATCTGTTCTAATGGTCACCGTTAGACCCACAATTATAGTAACACACTAAAATCAAGGAGAAAAAAATGAAAGTAAAAAGTATTCTGGCAGCGGGTGCACTGACCCTCGCTATGACTGTTCCCGCAATGGCTGCCCGTGACTATATTTCCATAGTCGGGTCGTCAACCGTCTACCCTTTTGCCACTGTTGTTGCTGAACAGTTCGGTAAAACCAGCGGCTCCAAAACTCCAAAAATCGAGTCAACCGGATCCGGCGGTGGTTTCAAGCTCTTCTGCGGCGGTGTAGGTGTCAGCTTCCCCGACATCACCAACGCCTCCCGTGCGATCAAACCCTCTGAGATGAAGACCTGCGCGGCAAACGGAGTGAAGGACATTGTCGAAGTGAAGATCGGTTATGACGGAATCGTTCTGGCTAATTCCAAGACAGTTGCCCCTATGCAACTGAGCCGAAAAGATATCTTTCTTGCGCTCGCCAAAGATGTACCCGATCCAAAAAATCCGGGAAAACTGATCGCCAATCCCTATAAGACCTGGAAACAGGTAAACAGCGCACTGCCCGACACCAAGATTGAAGTTCTCGGACCACCGCCGACATCCGGTACCCGTGATGCATTTGTGGAACTGGCCATGGAAAGCGGTGCAAAGACTTTTGATTTTATCAAGGAAATGAAAAAGAGCGACAAGGGTGCATATAAAAAAATCTGTCACACTGTCAGGGAAGACGGAGCCTATGTTGAGGCTGGTGAAAACGACAACCTCATTGTCCAGAAGCTCCAGGCAAACCCCGCCGCGGTTGGTATCTTCGGTTTCTCTTTCCTCGACCAGAATGCTGACGTTATTCAGGGTTCTCTCATCGAAGGTGAAGCACCGACCTTCGAAAAAATCGCCGAGGGTGCTTACCCTGTCTCCAGACCCCTCTTTTTCTATGTGAAAAAAGCCCATGTTGATGTCATTCCCGGAATGAAAGGTTACCTCAATGAATTCACCAGCGAGAAGGCCTGGGGTGAAGAAGGATATCTTGCTGATAAAGGGATGATCCCAATGCCAGCCGAAGAGAGAAAGATGTTCGCCGAAAACGTGGCCTCTCTTGCGACCATGGAAATGAAATAATCATTTTGACCGGATCAGAGGAAAAACTAGCCGGCCTGATCCCTTCAAAAAAGGATCAGGCCGGCCGTTCGTTACGGCACCAAAAACATGTACATGCGGAGAAAAAAATGGAACTCGCAGCCAAAGCGACCAGTCATGCGTTCCCGACCATGCTGAGCGGAGATATTGCCCGGGAATCTGAACAGGCCCATAGCTTCAAAACCGGCAGACAGACCGTCGGGTCTCCATTCGTGGACAACCCACGTATGACCTGCAGGGATGTCGAGGTCTATTACGGTGAGAAATGCGCAATCAACAAGATAAGCATTGATGTTGGCTGCAACGAGGTTCTTGCGATGATCGGACCTTCCGGCTGTGGGAAGTCAACCTTTCTCCGCTGCCTGAACAGGATGAACGATACCGTTCCTTCCTGCCGGGTTGAAGGCGATATCTGTCTTGATACTATCAATATCTACCATCCTTCGGTCGATGTTGTCCCTCTTCGGGCGAAAGTCGGTATGGTGTTCCAAAAACCGAATCCTTTCCCAAAATCAATTTACGACAACGTTGCCTACGGTCCAAAAATTCACGGGATGACCAGAAACAAATCTGAACTTGACGAAATCGTTGAGACATCACTTATAAAAGCGGGACTGTGGGAAGAGGTCAAGGATCGGCTTACGGAGCCCGGCACCGGTCTTTCCGGCGGGCAGCAACAGCGTCTGTGTATTGCCAGAGCCATCGCCGTATCACCTGAAGTTATCTTGATGGACGAACCGTGTTCCGCACTCGATCCGATCGCCACAGCAAAAGTTGAGGAACTTATTGCCGAGCTGAGGGCTCAATTCTCAATTGTCATCGTTACCCACGCCATGCAGCAGGCGGCGAGAGTTTCCCAGCGCACTGCATACTTTCACCTGGGCGATCTTATCGAAGTCGGGGCAACTGATAAGATTTTCACCAATCCCCAGCACCGATTGACAGAAGATTATATAACCGGCCGCTTTGGCTGAGGGCTCATTTCGTTGATTCTTCATTCGGCTGATTGTTCATATAGCAGAAGGAGAGAAACAAAAATGGGAAAGAGTGCCATCAGAACACGTTCCCCCATTTTTTATTCTATAATCAGCAGTCATTTACAACGCCGCCGTCAGCTCTTTTTCACTTTCTTTTTGATATTGCTATTTTATCTTTTGCCACTCCTTGGCGATATAGGCCCCGCTGTCAATAATCTTCTGCAGCATAACAATGTGTTCCTCAGTTAGGGGAAGCTGGTCTGCGGAATCGGACAGGAGCTGCGCGTAATTAATGATACCGTTCAGCCTGTTCGTGGTTTCGTTAACCTTCTCGGCCAGAAGCGCATTCACATCCCTGCCGTTCGATTCCATCCCTGCTCCGCCGCCTGAGCGAAGCGCCAGTTGCCCGATTGCGTCAGCAAGATCCGCAACCTCTTTAGCAACTGGTTGTTCAAGAGAAAGACCGTTTACCTCGAAGGTATCCGACTGCATCTGACGGGACATTTGCAGGAGTGGTGAGACAGTGTTGCGGTACAGCAAAATAAGAGAAAAACTTGCCAGGCTAATGATCAGACCAAGCGCGCCTATGACTACCATCTGAAAATTGACGATCCGCTCCCTGGCCTGACCGACGATGATCCGGTCGTATTGAAGAAGGTAGTCAGAGATTGACCGTAACTGTTCCTGCAATTGCCTGCTGCGTTTTATCTTGTCAGGGTCAGTTATAACCTGCCGCAGGAGGATTGCAAGACCAGTGAGGTCAATCTTATCGACGAGGGCCAATTTCAGCTCTGCGGAAACCAGTTTATTTTCCTTCAACCGCGCGAGTTCGGAATTCAGTTTTTCAATGTCGCCGATGACCCGTTCCAGCTGAACCCAATTGCCGGCGATAAGCGTCTCGGTAATCGTCTCCCGGATAGTCAAAAAATGAAAAAGGGCACTCTCATTCTGTTTGATGACACGGCTATAATTACCGGCTAATCGGTATTGGTATCCTCCCAAAAGAATTATTCCGGCAAGAAGTACGGACACGACAAAAAAGGCCAACCAGACCAGTCTTTTTAATGAATACATTGGTTTAACAATATTATAAGAACTTTTTATGATGGTTCGGGGTGTTAGTTCGCTTTATATTCCAGACAGTGACCTTTGGCAGGACAGACACTGCACTCCGATTCTTTTTCAACAGTGCCGGCTTCCTCGGCTTTTTTCGTGATCGAGCATTGGTAGATAATCTCAAATTCTTCAGCGTCCAGAGTCTCAACCTGAAAAAGGATATCGGAGAGCGTTTTTAAAAAGAGCCGTTCACGTTTGAGAATTTCAACAGCCTGTTTGTAACAACTCGATAACAAGCCTTTAATCTCCCGGTCAATCAGGCTGGTGGTATCATTGCTCATCATGAATCTGAGTGAGGCATCATCCCCCAGAAAGGACGTATCACCAACCGCGTAGGCCTGTGGGCCAAGAGCCTCGCTCATACCCCAGCGGCATACCATATTTGTTGCAATTTCAGTCGCCTGGAGGAGATCATTTTCCGTCCGTGTCGTTCGACTGTTAAAAATTATCTTTTCCGCTGCCCTGCCGCCCAAAAGAGTCGTAATTCTATTGGTCAGATAGTTTTTGCTGTAGGCGGTCCGGTCGCCCAGCGGCAACTGCTGAGTCTGACCCAATGCCCGGCCTCGGGGAATGATGGTTATCTTGTGAACCGGATCTGAATCCGGGAGCATTTTGGCAATAATGGCATGTCCTGCCTCATGGTGAGCCAGGACACGTTTATCCTTATCGGTGAGAATGATACCTTTTCGTTCGACACCAAGCATGATCCGGTCACGGGCCAGATCGAAATGATTTCGGGTGATTGAATCACAGCCGTCCCTGCCGGCAAGAAGCGCCGCCTCATTGACAAGGTTTGCCAGCTCTGCGCCGGTAAAGCCGGAAGTCATTTGGGCTATCTCTTCAAAGTCCACATCAGGAGACAGTGCCACTTTCTTACTATGGACCTCAAGAATTTTAACCCTGCCTTTAACATCCGGAGGCAGGAGAGTGATCCGGCGATCAAATCTGCCAGGCCTGGAAAGCGCGGAATCAAGGATGTCCGGTCTATTGGTGGCGGCCAGAACCATGATATTGTCAGTTGAACTGAAACCATCCATTTCCACCAACAATGCATTCAAGGTCTGTCCCCGCTCATCCTGGCCATCTGTAGGTGCCGAAGCCCTGCTGCTGCCGACGGCATCGATTTCGTCTATGAACACAATACAGGGGGTGTGTTTTTTGGCCTCACGGAAAAGATCACGAACCCGCGAGGCGCCGACTCCGACAAACATCTCAACAAAGTCTGAGCCGCTGAAGCTGTAAAAGGGTACCCCTGCCTCTCCGGCAATTGCACGGGCCAGCAGGGTTTTTCCTGTTCCAGGTGGTCCCTGAAGCAGCAAGCCTTTCGGCATGAATGCTCCGAGTCGATTAAACTGCTGGGGGTCCTTCAGGAAAGAAACAACCTCTTCCAACTCCTCTTTAGCTTCCGGAACACCGGCGACGTCGTCAAAGGTCACAGATTCCCTGCTGCCGCCAGGGCTGATAAGTTTATCGCTGGCGAATTTGTTTTTTTCCTCTTCCGTTCTTCTTACCGTAAGAGAAATATAGACAATAAAGGCGAGAGACAGGGCCAGGGCGAAAAGCCCACCCTGAAAATAATAGCTGGTGTAATCCTGATGCAAGGTAATACGAATCGTCGATGCGGGTAATTTTTCCGCCAAGGTGGCGACGTCAGGCACCCGCACAGCATATTTAAAACCAGATTTCAGTGTTGTGTTTGCCCTATTCCCCGTAAAATCAATGTTGGTTATATCATTGCTATTGAGATCCTGCAGAAACTCACTGTAATCTCTTTCCGGCAATCTTTGTTCGATACTGAGAAAGAGTCCGCCCACAGATAAAGCGGATAGAATAATAAAGAAAATGAAAAGATTCCTGACGAGTATTGCCATTCGGGCTCCAGTTAAAAGTAAGTGATGATAAAGTACTTACTTTTATACAGCACTTTTTCAAATAATTGAAGATTGTTCTTGCTGTTGTTGTATATCACCTTGAAACAAGACAACGACAAAAGGCCAGGATTGCAATGCATCCTGGCCGTGAAATAGTTGTCTAGTAATGCAGTGAAGCTCTGGGGGAAATTACATTCCAGTTACGGCCTTAAACCAGTTCCCGACGAGCTGTAAGGGGCCGCCGCTCGCAGCCAGGCCGCCTACGATACAGGCCAGACTCCAGAGGCCGACGGCAACACCCATAATTGCGACGGCTGTGATGCTGACTTTGGAAACCTCAGTTGAGACGCTTCCTTTATCCCTTACTTTTGCACTGTCTTTCTGTTGAATTCGTGCGCTGTTTGCCATTTTCATCTGTCCTTTGTTTGTATTGTCAATTATATGTTGTTAAACTATCCGATAACAGCTCTGAACCAGCTGGCAACAAGAGCGACAGGACCGCCACTGGCGTATATACCGCCCATCAGGCTGGCCACAGCCCAAATGCCTATTGCACAGGAAGAGAGTCCAATAACCGCGAAACCGACTTTTGAAACCTGCTCGTCAACTTTGTTTTCCGACCGTACTTTAGTATTTGTTTTGATTGCCGCGATCTGAGTTTTCATTCTCTTCCTCCATGCCTGACTCTAATGAGTGTCTGGGTGAGCACTGAAGCTTACCCCCCTACTATGTCGTACTCAAGGTGTTGCAGGTTGCATGCCACATTGTCGTAGAGATCATATCAAAAAACATAAATATATAGAAATATTTGAAATTATCAAAACGAGAGGTTTCAAAAAATACAACTGGGGAAGGATACTTCAGGCAGTAATTCAGCAGCGCATCATGAGCAAATGCGTCAATTTATCGTAACGACATGTTTTTTTTGACTTTTATTAAAACAACACCGCAAGCTCAAAGTGATGCAATAGTGTTGCATCGCCTGCTGCTCACCACTCCAGCAACATATTTGCAACATTTACGCAACGTTTATGCAACAAATCAGGTTTGTGTTTGGAACAAAAAAGAAAAAATCGCAAGGGGTCTTCAACAGCTTCTACAGCTTATATCGCTTCATCTTCCGATACAATGTACTGCGGTCAACACCGAGGAGTTTTGCTGCTTTGGTTTTGTTGCCCCCCGTGGCTCTCAAGACATTCAGTATGTGCTCCTCCTCACTCTCCAGGGGCTCATATTTTGAGGTGGCTCCTGCCATAGACCTTTCAGGAAGATGGTTAGCAGTTGGACGCATTTTTTCTTCACCGGGTGCCGCAAGGAGGATCTCATTTGAAAGATGCTCCTGCAGGAGAGTTTTGCCGGTGCAAAGAACACATGCCCGCTCAATGACATGCCGCAATTCCCTCACATTACCGGGCCACGCATACGATATGAGACTGTCCATCGCCTGATCAGAAATATTAATTATTTTTTTCTCAAGTGATTTGCGAAATTTTGTAAGGAAATGATGAACCAGAGGGGCAATACAATCTCTTCTTTCTCTCAGGGGTGGCAGAGGAATCTCTACCACCTGCAGTCGGTAATAGAGATCTTCACGGAAGGCGCCGTTTTTGACTTTCTGCCTGAGATCCACATTCGTTGCGGCAATAATACGGACATCCACCTGAACAGAACGATCCTGCCCTACGGGAGTAAACGTTTTCTCCTGTAAAAACCGCAGAAGCCGCAACTGCATCCTTGGAGATATATCTCCGATTTCATCAAGAAAAAGAGTCCCTTTATCGGCCATCAACAGCCTTCCCGGTCGATCACGTTCCGCCCCTGTAAAAGCCCCTCTTTTATGACCAAAGAGCTCGCTCTCAAGCAGGTCTTCAGGCATTGCAGCGCAGTCAACTTTAACAAGAACTTTATCTTTTCTTCTGCTTTCAGCATGGAGGGCTTCACCGGCCAGCTCCTTTCCTGTTCCCGATTCGCCGGTCACCAAGACAGCCGTATCAACTTTGCCGACATTTTCAATCAGACGGTAAACCTCCTGCATGACATTACTGCCACCGACAAAAGAATGAAACTGTACCCTTTTGTTCTTTTTCTCCTCCGGCAGGCCAAGGGTAATATCCCGGGCGACAATAACCGCACCATTGAACTCATCAACTGCGTCCTGTATTGGAGCCGCGTTCAGACTTATCATACGAATAGTCCCATCCGGCTTGAAGCACTCAACCTGATGTTCCCTGACCACATCGCCATTTTCAACGACCATGCTGGCATCAAGAAAACATGCCTGGCCCATTGCGCCAGGCAGATCTTTGAGGTTGTGGACAGTATCAGAATCCAGCTCCCCCAACCACAAACGGGCGGTATTGTTAAGTTGGGTGATCTCCATCTTTTCGTTCACTGTGATAATGGCATCACTTACCGACCTGAAAATTACCTCGAGATATCGTCTGAATTTTTCATTCTCACGCTGCAGAGCGCTTTTTTCGGTGACAAGCTGCCAATGCTTCAGGGCCTGCCGCACGAAACGAAGCAGAGTTTCCTTATTCACCGGTTTGGATATGTAGTCAAAGGCACCCAGCCGTACTGCCTCGGCGGCACTATCAAGGTTAGGAAATCCGGTGACCATAACCACCGGACACTGCACCCCGGTTTGCCTGATATAACGCAAAAGCTCGGTTCCGCTGGCGCCTTCGAGGACAATATCACTGATAATGAGATCAAACGGCTGTTCGTTGATCAGGGCCAGTGCCTCTTCGAGAGTCGCAGCGGTGGTGACTTTGCCATACCCCTCCCTTTTCAAAAACATTTCAAAGGTGATACGTATGCTTTCTTCGTCGTCGACAATGAGAATGTGAATCGCCTGCTTATTTATCTGCATTACTTCTCCGAAGCGGGAATTTCGATAATCATTTCAGTATATTTATTAAGAATGGAATCAACACGAAGGGTACCGCTATGATTCTTTACAATCCCATAACTGATACTGAGCCCAAGCCCTGTTCCCTTCCCTGCCTGCTTGCTTGTAAAAAATGGTTCAAAAACCTTATCTAAAATGCCCTGAGGAATTCCGGTTCCATGGTCTCTCACAACAAGGCGGCAATAGTGTCTGCCATCTAATTCGACAACTCTGGAGGAAAGATGCATTTTTTTATCATCCGCCGATCCCTGATATCTCGCATTGAGAGCAAAGCGACTGTTACTGATCAAATTGAGCACCACCTGCATAAGCTGTAGATGGTTACCAATAATAAGCGTTGAAGGCTGCTGGAAATCCGTGGTGACCAGAATGCAATCATTTTTCAATTGATGCTCGACCAGAGAAATGCTGTCAACAACCACCTCGTTAAGGTCCACAAGTGTTTGCTCGTTTTCGTTCTCTCTGGCAAAAGAGAGTAAATTATAGGTGATTGCTGCAATTCTCTCGCCCTCCTGGACGATCCTTTTCAATATCCTAGCCTGCTCACTTTCGGCAGGACAATCATCGTAGAGCAGCTGGGCGAAATTTATAATTCCGTTGATAGGATTGTTCACTTCATGGGCCACACCGGCGGCCAATTCCCCAATGGCCGCCAGTTGGGCGGTACGAATAGACTCAACCTTTCTCACTTCATCCTGGGTAAGCTTTCTGGCAATTAACAATATCAGATCTTGGTCCTTCGGACCCTGTTCCACAGGAACAACAGTCAGGCTATATTCACCGCCGAGCCCGGGCAGCCTGGTATCTTCAACCCTGTATGAATTGGTCAGGAGAAACTCTTCCAATGGACATTTTATATGGGGCCAGCGACCACCGTGAATAATCTGGCAGATCCCTTTACCGATAATCTCATCGGGGCTTTTATTGGCCGCTTTCAAAAGAGCCGAATTTACCTGCACAATTTCCCCCTGGGGGGTTACAACAAGTAAAGGGTCCTGGATTGAGTGAAAAAGCTCCACCCCGACCCCTTTCGCCAACCCCTTTGGACTGATACGGCAGTCCGGCTTTTTAGAAATGGTGGCCAATGGTGGACAATCATTTTTCATAGCGGTTCCCCAGTGCCATTCGAGCTAATGACTGATCTTATATAAAATGACGGCAACGGCTCATCGCTGCCATGCCAGGGTACTTTACCTTGGAGTATCCCCATCATTTCTATTTTGCCAAAATAAGGACAAAAGCTGCGATGGAGCATGCATTTTCATATCTGATACCATTTTCTTCTCACAAACTCCAGTATATACAGCGTGGGACTTGTTTGCAAAAGCGCTTAAGGATATAATGAAATGTGGAAAAAAACTATCTCTACTCACCTTTGTCAAAGGGATGAACATGCCACAACACAATGAGCCCGAATCGGAAAGCCTGGCCAGTGGATATGTTACAGTCGACGAGAACTGGATCGTTACTACCTGCAACCAAAAGGCCTCTATCATCCTGGGTCTTGAAAATCAGGACATAATCGGCAAACACTGCCTTGATATCTTCGAAGGGGCCCCCCGATTCGAAGCTATCCGCTCGCATATCACCCGGCTCACCTATCGAGAAGGCAGTCAAAATGCCGGAATGAATCTGGGTATCCCGATAGACAGTAACATAGATGAGGTTCTTTCTCGAATTATTACAATTCCCGGCAGGAACGGCATCACCGTCGGGGCAATCATCGTCTTTGCCGATGTCTCAGAACCTCTCGCAGCCAGCCGCCTGGCCTTAAACAGTATCGCAGAAGGTGTCTTTACTGTCGATAAGAACTGGCAAATAACCAGCTTTAACAGTGCTGCAGAAAAAATCACCGGCTGGGACGAGACGGACGTTTTAGGAAAAAGTTGCAAGGAAATATTTAAAGCGAACATCTGCCGCACGAACTGCGCGATCTCAGATTGTATCCATACCAAGAGCGTCGTTTCTGACCGGATGGCGTACATTGAGGCCAAAGGTGGCCGCTCTATCCCGGTAAAACTGACTGCCGCCCCCATGTTTGACAAGTATGACAATGTCATTGGCGGTGTTGAGACCTTTACCGACATAACTGCAACTCTGCAATATGAACTTGTCTTTGCCGCCGTCGCGGATGGGGTTTTCACCGTAGACCCTCAAGGAAGAATTACTTCTTTCAACAAGGCTGCTGAAAAAATTACCGGCTACGCCGAACCGGAAGTACTCGGCAAAATATGTTCCGAAGTCCTCCTTTCCAGCACTCATTTCAAGAGTTGCCCGCTCAATACCTGCATGCAGGAGAAAATTTCCATTATCGACAAGGAATTGTTTATTATCGGCAAAGATGGTTATTCAATCCCAGTCAGTGTCAGCGCAGCCCCTTTTGTCGGGCATAACGGCGACATACTTGGAGGGGTACAGTCATTTAGAAATAACACCAACCGACTGCAAAAAGCACTCATACTGGACTCGGTGGCAGACGGCGTATTTACGGTGGATCGGGAATGGCGCATCACCTCCTTCAACCTTTCCGCAGAACTGATTACCGGCTGGAATCGCGAGGCGGCGATAGGTCAATACTGTAGTGATGTTTTCTGCTCATCACTTTGCGGAAAAAACTGTGCTATCGCTGAAAGCCTCTACACCGGGCTTCCTGTTGCAAATCGTACGATTACCATCAAGAATCGTAATGGCAACAAGGTATCTGTCAGCATCAGTGCCGCCCCCCTGGTCGATCACGATGGAAATGTTCTTGGCGGAGTTGAGACCTTTCGCGATCTCAGTATAGAAATGAGCCTGCGCCAGCAATTGACCAAGAGGTACACCTTCGAACAGATGATCAGCAAGAGTCCGGCTATGCAGCGAATTTTTCAGATCATGCCTGAGATATCAAAAAGCGAAAGCAATGTGTTAATTCTCGGGGAGAGTGGTACGGGCAAAGAACTGGTGGCGAGCGCTATTTTTCATGCTTCGGCCAGAAACGACAAGCCCTTTATTGTGGTCAACTGCGGAGCCCTGCCGGATACTCTGCTTGAATCTGAGCTCTTTGGTTATAAAGCCGGCGCATTTACCGATGCCAGGAAGGATAAGCTTGGTCGTTTTGCGGCTGCAGAAGGCGGCACTATTTTTTTAGATGAGATTGGCGATATCCCCCAATCCCTTCAGGTCAAACTGCTCCGGGTTCTTCAGCAAAAAGTGTATGAACCTCTGGGATCAAATATTCCAATCAAAGCCGATGTACGAATTATTGCCGCCACTAACAAAGACCTTCTTCTGCTGGTAAAACAAAGAGAGTTCAGGGATGACCTCTTCTACCGCCTTAATGTGGTCAATATCCTTCTTCCGCCTCTCAGAGAGAGAATTGAAGACATTCCTCTGCTCATTGAGCACTTCGTAAAGAAATTCAGAGCAGAAAAACAAAAAGATATTGCGGGGGTAAGCGAAGAGGTGCTCACTCTGCTGATGAAATATAACTATCCGGGCAATATTCGTGAACTGGAGAACATTATAGAATACGGTTTTATCCTCTGCCCGGGTGGCTTTATCCAGCTTGAACACTTGCCTGAGACCTTTGGACGCCAGGAAGAACTGCTCGATTCGCCTCTGCTCTCAGCCTATGAAGGGTTGTCTCTTCTGGAAATCGAAAAAAATGTTATCCAACTGTCCCTTACGCGTAACAAATGGAAAAAAATGATGACATGCAGAGAATTAGGTATCTCAAAAGACACTCTGCGCAGAAAGATAGCGAAATATAATATTGTCAATCCTCTGGAAGTTCACGGGTAAATTCCTCCAGGTAACCGTCATCTTACCTTTCCGCTACCCTTGACAATGATATTCTCACCTCTAATTTATTAATTCAATTATACCCCTTGCTGGAGTAACGTGCATATTCCCATGTATCGAATGTACGCTGCTGGGATGTTCCACGACAGTTATTCCACATATCCGGGAAGACAATTGAGCATGAGAATTATTTTTCAGTATATTTTTACAATCCTGGCACTCACCTATTATGGCGGACAGGTCTGACCTATTTTAGCCTCGCTATCCCCCGTGAACCTGGGGATAATTATTTTGGTCGGCTTCCTGACCGTGCTGCTTCCCAGGCCCTTTTTGCAAAGGTTCTTCGTCGAGTCGGCACCCGAGATGGCTCAACCCAGAAGAGCTTTTATTCTCGACTTCGGACTCTGCGTTATTGCCGGTTTGCTCATCAACGCCTATGACAGTGTCGTTTTCGGTATCCCACTAGCGAACCTCGCCTCACTCATGATCGGTTCTATTATCGCCGGTTTTTTTATCGGTCTCGATTCCTCATTGGCTCAAGAAAGAAAAGTTATACTTCAGGCAAAAGCAATGGACGCACTCTCGTCTCTGCCCAAGCGTCTTTTTCCCATGACCCGAAAATTCACCTTTGTGGCGCTCACTTCGTCATTTATGGTATCCCTTGTGCTGATTCTGGTTTTCAACCGTGATATAGAATGGCTGTCTCAGGTTGCCCAGGATGAACAATCCATCCATGCAGCGCAGCTCTCAGTCACCTATGAAATTTTTTTCATCATGGCTATCCTCATGGTGCTGATAGTGAACCTTATATTCGCTTACTCCGGTAACCTTAAACTTCTGTTCGAAAATGAAACCAAGGTCTTAAAGCAGGTGCGCAGAGGTGACCTTTCTACCAAGGTACCGGTCGCCACCTTCGACGAGTTCGGCATTATCGCTGAACATACAAATCACATGATAGACGGCCTGCGTCATCGTTTTAAATTAATCAATTCTTTGAAAATGGCTGAAGAAGTACAGCAAAACCTCCTCCCCGATCGCAGCCCCTACCTCGACAACATTGATATAAGCGGCACTTCCATTTATTGTGATGAGACCGGAGGAGACTACTACGACTATTTTCTCCTCCCCGATGACAAGGTCGGCATCGTGGTCGCAGACGCCTGCGGTCATGGCATCGGAGCTGCCATGCTCATGACCTCCGTGCGTGCCTTTCTAACCTCTGCCGTTCATAACTACCAAAGCCCAGCCAGACTTCTCAATGAAATTAACAACTATATTACCCGTGACTGCTCAAAGAGTGGCAGGTTCACCACCATGTTTTTTCTGGAAATAGACGCCGGGACAAGAAAACTTACATGGGTTCGTGCAGGACACGAGCCGGCATTGATGTTTCACGCCGCAGATCAGGTGTTCTCACATCTTGCCGGTGCCGGACTTGTGCTGGGAGTGGACGACACCTTCGTTTTTCAGGACAACACTGAAACAGCCTACCAAACCGGAGATATCATTCTCATTGGCACGGACGGCATCAACGAAACCTGCAACAAGGATGGGAAATTCTTCGGCCATGAGCGACTGGAAAGAATCATCCTGACCAAGTCAAAAGAATCCGCTCAAGCCATAAAGGAAACTATAGTCCAGGAGGTGAATACATTCAGGGGAGATCTCGCTCAGGAAGACGATATTACTCTCGTGGTGATAAAAGCGACCTGAGCAACAGTTTAAAAACCGGTGATAAGGAGTATCCGTCTCATTGACAAACTGTATCAGCTGCATATATTGACCAAAATGATACCAACCGGAAAAAGATTAACGCTCTAACACACCTCTCATTTGATAAAAACACAAAACGATAGGGGACATATGATGAAAAAAAGCCTGCTTACCGTCTTCTTTGTGCTCGCATCCTTTTCTTTTTTTCTTAACAATGCATCCGCTCACTGTGAAATCCCCTGCGGCATATACGATGACACTGCGCGCATGAAAATGATTTTTGAGCATTCGACTACAATTGAGAAGTCCATGCAGATGATTACCGAGCTGGAAAAAGGAAACAACGCCAACCAATTAGTACGGTGGGTGACCAACAAGGAAAAACATGCCGAGCTTCTCCAGGAGATCGTCACTCAATATTTTATGACCCAGAGGATAAAACTTGACGACAAGCAATATGTTCAGAAACTCACAGCTCTTCACAAGATGCTGGTCTTCAGCATGAAGTGCAAACAAACCACAGATCCGGCCAATGTGGAAAGTCTGCGGACTGCTGCCAAGGAATTTGAAAAACTTTATTTCGACCATGAAGGACACTGAGATACCACTGTTCTCAATATAGGATTGCAGTATCTGTACAGTTCGTCCTCAAGAGTCACTATGCGAGCGGAGGACCTCACGAAGAAATCCGATATGGTAGACGATACTGGCGCGAGCCGCATCAGGGTCGTGTGCCTTGATTCCGGCTAAAATTGCGGCATGTTGTTGTTCAATCTGATCAAGATTGGCTTGAACTTCGTAGAGAAGGTAGTGCAGTTCCTTGAGTCTGAAAAACATGTATTCATAAAATTGTCTCGTCAGGTCGACATAAACAGAATTATGGGTTGCATAGGCGATGCCCATGTGGAATGCAATATCCGCCTCGGTCTCATCCTGGGCATTTGATCCACTCTTTCCCGACCTCTCCATTACACTTTCCAGAAATTTAATATCGCTTTCAGTAGCCCTCTCAGCCGCCAATGTTACTCCTTGAGTTCCGAGACCAATTCGGAACTCAAGGAGTTCATCCACGGTAGAGCGACCAGGTGAAATAATAGTTGCAAAAGGATTGTTGGTATCTGTTCCCCTCCGGTCAACGACGAATGTTCCTTTGCCCTGGCGGGTCTCCAGATATCCCATGGTGATCAGCTGAGTAATAGCGTTTCGTACCGAGGTCCTGCTGACCTGCATGGTGCTCGCCAGTTCACGCTCCGGCAGAAGCTGCTCTCCCGGGCTCAGTTGGCCACGGAAAATATTATCTCTCAACTGTTCGAACACAAGAGTCGAGACCTGTTTCTGCTTTACCGGCAAGTATGCTTTCTTAGACATAAAATACCTCACAAAGAAATCCGGATTTCTTCATTTTGGAACAGCGTGTAATTCATAATTCATCCGTCATACTACACAGACAAAACATAAAATAAAAGAATTGGTCATTTTTTAATGTTCGTTGCAGTTCCGGACTTGCGCCAACTGTCGACATCTGCTACGTTGTGCGGCTGTGTCGACGGCGGTCACGGCTACCCGCCTTATCAAAACCGATGTATCTGATTTGATGGTTTTAATAATGCATCTGTGCACTTACAATTATTATCCTGTTCCGGTTATTTACAGGATACTAATCAAGTAACAGCACCAATCCCGTTTAGCGGGAAAGCCTCTCCGTTCTGAGCATTACTCTGCTCATTTTCTGTCTGTTCTTCAGGAACATTTACCTTGAGGCTCTTACATGACTCCATTTCCCCTGTCACTTACGTCCTTTTCCAACGAATTCCTCTGGCTCCTCCTGCTGCTTGCTAACTTTAGTGCAATACTTTTATCGTATCGTCTTTTTGGTAAGCTTGGTCTCTATATCTGGATCCCAATCGCTACCATCCTCGCCAATATCCAGGTTCTCAAGATGGTCGATCTTCTGTCAATTGGAGTGACTCTGGGCAACATTACCTATGCTTCCTCTTTTCTTGTCACGGATATCCTTTCGGAAAATTATGGCAAAAAGTCGGCAAGAAAAGCGGTATTCATCGGTTTTTTCTCCCTCACAGCGACCGTGATCATCATGAATATCGCTCTGATATTCAGACCCAATGAATTCGATTTCATTCAAGAGAGTTTACAGAACATCTTTTCGCTTCTTCCCAGGATAGCTCTGGCATCTCTTATTGCCTATGGTGTCTCGCAGTTACATGATGTTTGGGCATATAGTTTTTGGAGAAATCTTTTCCCTGAAGCTACATTTCTCTGGCTGCGAAACAATGCCAGCACCATGGTCAGCCAGCTGCTTGATTCGGTTATCTTCACCTTTATTGCTTTTTGGGGATTGTTACCGCAGAATGAATTTGTGCAGAT
Source organism: Desulforhopalus sp. (assembly GCA_049645925.1). GTDB lineage: Bacteria > Desulfobacterota > Desulfobulbia > Desulfobulbales > Desulfocapsaceae > Desulforhopalus_A. Next base: position 913 of record JBARUU010000048.1, on the reverse strand, counting down.
TCTTATCACCACCTATGTGGTGAAGTGGGTCGTCGCCGCAATCGATACACCATTTCTCTATCTGGCCCGTTTTATGTTCAACCGCTCGATCATAAATGAGGACCAGCTGGAAGGATGAATATGAGCCTCTCCATGATTCTGCCGATAAGAAACGGCCTCTCCACCAGAAGTGAACAGGCCGTTTTTTATTGTCAACAAAAGACAGGTGCGATGAACCACTCTACTCATCGCACCTTTCGGTCTTTTTTCTCTTTGATTTGTAAGTCCTGCTGTTTTCGTGCGGCGACATCTCTTTCTTTCGCCCTTCGCTCCTCCAGGGCATCGCCTGCCACACGAAGACTCCGTGGAACGGCTTTGTCTACAACGGCATCACAGTTGCAATGGACATCTTTAGGACAATCAGCTATTTCATAACATGTTGCATAATGCAGGAGTTTTTTAATGCCGGGGATGGATATACCCTCATCGTGGATGAGTCTCCGTAAACAACCTATCCATGTTATATCATTAGTGGAATAGAGTCTCCTGTTACCCTTCCGGAATGGTTTTATCAGGCCTTCATCCTCATAAATGCGCAGAGTTCGTGGATGAACGTCCAGTAATTGAGCCGCCACTCCAATCGGATAGATAGGCAGCTCTTTTTTTAGGGGTTCAACCTGTGGTTTCTTTCTTGCCATTGGCATTCTCCTCAAATAATAATATGTGGCCACCATACCCGATTTTGCAACACACAACGAGAAAGAAAACGGTGATTTTGCCATAGATTGATTATTCAAGATTCGTTAGTGATGCTCCGAGACATGTCCCCGAAACAGCCTCTCACCCATAAGAAAGGTCAGCCCGCAAAAGGCAATACCACCCAGGACCACCAGGTTTTCATGCAATGAAGGAATATAGGTAAGCAGATCTGGAT
>JBARUU010000047.1:0-113892 GCA_049645925.1 Desulforhopalus sp. | reverse complement strand
TCTGGCTTTGAATTCTGCACTGTGATTCCGTCTCTTCCGTTTCATAATACCTCACTGGTTAGATTGAGAAACTATGAACACTATACATTAACTAAGCGGGTGGTCCTAGACTTGGGGTCCGTCTCTGCCTTCGCCAATAAATACGCAGTAGTCGACCAATACACCGATCCAGCAAGCGGATTTTCTGGGACAGTTTTCAGGGATGTGTCCGATAACAAGATATACATGGCCATTCGTGGCACAGAACCAACCGCATTTTCGACTGATTGGCCCACAAACATTGCGGACATTGGTTCCGATGGCATTGCCATTGATCAAGCCATTGCCATGTACAACTGGTATCAACGACTTATAACACCGGTGGGTTTGCAAGCGATTCAATACATCTACCATAAGGAAGAGAGTGTTCTAGGTGTAATAACAAAACCTGCCTTGCTAGCACCAACCATCGTAACTGTCACTGGAAGCGGTGAAAATGAGGGCGGTGGTTTGGTTGGTAAGTCCGACGTTGCAGTCACAGGCCATTCGCTGGGTGGTCATCTGGCGATGATTATGAGTAGAATAGCTCCGAATCTAGTGAAATCCACATTGACATTCAACGCGCCACGCTTTGACACCAACTTGGCTCTTGATTGGTCAACTATTCCTTTTCCACACTTAACACTCAGCACCACAGCACTGACCAGTGAGGGGTTTTTTGATTTATTAGAAGATGCTGAATATCGGGACTCTGGTTCCAGCCAGATTGGTAATGGATGGGCAACCAGTGAGATCATCAATACTCGTATCGAAGGGGATGTGGTTTCTCTGATTGGTGATTTACCTGGAGCCAGTGATCAAGAACAGCTCTTTGCCGAAAGCACTAATGAAGGCCCTATTGATGCTCACCTCATGCCGGCTATAACGGATTCACTTTCCGTCTACAACCTTCTTGCACAATTTGATAGTAACCTTACTCTTGATTCAATAACTGGTATTCTCAAGGCATCATCTAATATTGGGGAATATAGCCTCGAGTCGGTTGTTTCCTCGCTTGGAGTCCTTTTTGTTTCTGATTTCAATAAACGAACAGGTAGTGAATATAATGCTGACCGAGACCAACTATATCGAGATATCAAAGATATAGCTGCGAAACTTCCCGAGCCTCCAAGTCAGACCATCGAATCATTTTGCACTATCGACGGCGAAGGCAACTACATCCCATTGACCGCCTCAGAAATAAACACACTTTCACATGGTAATATCGCTTACCGCTATGCCCTGACGAATCTCAATCCCTTTGCCGTTATCGGTGCAGATTATACGAAATTTAATAAGGAGAGTGAGCTTGATGTTTGTACTTCCTCAACTCCAGACGGTCAACTATCTGACAAATATCTCCAGGACCGTACCAATTTCCTGGTTCAGCTTCTTTATGAAAACATTCATGATACCGGCGCGAAGAATCCATATGATCCAATTAATATAGATGTCTATCCGAATCTGCCCTCTTATTATTATGCCGATCTGACCACAGGTAAACAGTCTCTCAATGCAGTTTATTCCGATTTGGCGACAAAGAAAGACAATTACCAGCAATTCATTTTTGGCTCAAGCGAAGGAGATCCGGATATTGCTGGCGGTTCCAAAGAAGATCATCTGTACGGCATGGATGGTGACGACTCGCTTTCAGGCGCTGGCGGTGACGACTATATCGAAGGCGGCACAGGCCAAGACACCATGAATGGCGATTCCGGCAACGACACCTTCTTCATTCAGGGTGACGATGCTGCATATGATGTTTTCAATGGCGGTGATGACACCGATACAATCTTAGGTGGCGCCGAAGACGACACCATCCGAGTCAATAACCTAAACAGCTCCAATTCAATAGAAATAATAGATGGCGGTGGCGGCGTCAATGTCATAGCCGGAACAGGGAGCGCTGATGTCATCGATCTAACCGGGATCACAGTCACCAATATCGACCGCATAGAAGGCGGCTGGGGCGATGACACGATTATCGGCACGGCGGACGATGACCATATCTATGGCGGTGAAAACAGCGATACCCTCAAAGGCATGGCGGACAATGATACACTCTACGGTACTAAGGATGATGGCTCGGACGATCATATGAGTGACCGCCTGGAAGGTGGAGAGGGAAGTGACACCTATCATGTCGGTGCAGGTGATATTGTTTTGGACAGTGACAATCAGGGTATCATCTTTTTTAATGGCCAGCAGTTACCTGCCGGCACTCTAACCCAGGTTTCTGAAAATCAGAACTACTATGAAAATGAGGATAATTCCTTTCGGGCGATACTGGACGATACTACCGGGACATTGAGTGTAAGTCTTGGCGATAGCCCGTATTCTTTCTCTATCGAGAATTTCTCGTCGGGTGGTTATGGCATAACTCTGGAGGAGTATAAAGCAATCGATCCTTCTGAACTTAGTTACACCTGGAATTTCGCTGGCACCGGGTTAACCGATCGGCTATGGCAATCCACAGCCGGATATTTTGGAATACGGTCTTGGAATGACATTAATAATAACCTTATTCAAGATAATGATGAGGGAGCAGATGTATCCGAATACTTTTATAAATCAGAAGCTGACGCCTTTGTGATGAATGGGAATGATGGTGGTGATTACCTATCTGGTTGGAAAGGTTATGATTATTTAAGTGGTGATGATGGTGACGATGTACTGGTTGGCTGGGGAGATTGGCTCTACTCGGATCCGACATTTTTGGATGGCGGGAACTACCTGGATGGAGGCAAAGGCAGTGATGTTTTGCTTGGTGCTGCCGGTTCTGATTATATGCTTGGTGGTTTGGATAATGATTTTATTTCAGGAGTTTTGGGAAAAGATACTCTTTTGGGCCACGTCGGCGATGATGTGCTGGCGGGTGGAAGTGACAGCGATGTTCTGGAAGGTGGAGACGGACAGGATATTCTCTTGGGTGATGCTGTTTTCTATTCATCAGGTGGTTCCATGTATCAGGGGTATGAAGTCACGTTCACCTATTTTACCAATGGCTGTATAAATTCCTTTATAACTACTAATTTTTATTTTGATCCATATGAATCCGGTTTGAATGCTGAAGAAGTGGTTGCCGGGGATGATGTCATGGATGGCGGCGAGGGCAAAGATTATCTCCGTGGTGGTTTTGGTAACGACACTATGTGGGGTGGTGGAGATCAGGATACGGTAATAGGTGAGGAAGGAAATGACTGGCTCTTCGGTAATGAGGGTGATGATATTCTCATGGGTGATAATGGAGACGGTACGGGGGATGGTGATGATTTTCTCACTGGTGGCGAAGGTAATGATCAATTGCAGGGCGCAGGTGGGCAGGATGTTTTAAATGGTGGAGCTGGGGAGGATGTTCTCTTCGGTGGAGAAGGCAATGATACCTTGAATGGTGGAGATCAGGCCGACAACCTATATGGGGATGAAGGGGAGGACACCTTAGATGGAGGTCTTGATAATGATTCATTATGGGGTGGTGCTGATAATGATCATCTCTATGGGAACGACGGTGTTGACACCCTGGTAGGAGAAGGAGGGGATGATCTGCTCTTCGGCGGTTTAGGCAATGACACACTACTAGGTGATAACGGGGACAATTCTGGCAGTGGAAGTGATACTCTCTATGGTGGTGAGGGAGATGACCAGTTGCAAGGCGAAGGTGGTAACGATCAATTGTATGGCGATGATGGTAATGACAGTTTGTTCGGTCAGGATGGAGATGATATTCTCACTGGAGGTTATGGTAACGACACTTTAGATGGTGGTCTCGGTAATGACACCTATATATTCAATAGCGGTGACGGAACCGATACTCTATTTGATGTTGAAGGTAGCAACACAATTTCTTTTGCAGATAACTCCGAATTTGAAATAATGTGGTCAACTGTCAATATATACGGCATTGCAATCTATGATCCAACCGGCCAGGATATGGTTATTCATTACGGCAGCAGCGATTATGTCGTTGTCATAAATGGCAGATCCAGCAATTTCACCTTTGAGGTGGGCAACGGGAGTGTCTACTCACATCAGGATTTTTTCGATCAGATACATACATATCAAGAATATAGCTCTGATGTAGATAATGTAACAGGGAGTGAAGAGGGTGAGATAATATATGCCGGGGGGGGATGATACTGTTGATGGCAGTGGAGGCAATGATTATATCACTGGCGGATCTGGAAGTGATACGATTTATGGAGGAAGTGGGAATGATTCTCTCACTGGTGGGGCTGGACTTTCTTGGGACATGATTCAGGCATTGAAGACACTTAATTTTCTGTATGAAAACGAAATATTTTCGAGTTCGGTTCCTATGACATGGGAATCAGATTCGGAAAATGACACCCTTTATGGTGGGATAGGTAACGATGTTTTAGCTGGTGACGACGGGAATGATGTACTTTATGGTGGAGAAGGTGATGATGCCTTACTCGGCGGCAGCGGCCTTGATAGACTTTATGGTGATGCAGGAAATGATTATCTGTCAGGAGGCAGTGAAGATGATTCTTTGTATGGCGGTGACGGTCAGGATCAAATGAGAGGTGACGACGGTAATGATATTCTCTATGGTGAGCAAGGAAACGGTGACCTCCATGGTGGTAGTGGTGATGACTATTTGGAAGGTGGATCTGGTGCCGATCTTTTGAACGGTGGAGAGGGAAATGACACCGTCATTTATGCGAACTCGACTGCTGGTGTATACGTGGATTTGATTTCAGGCCTTGGAACTGGTGGAGATGCCGAAGGTGATCAGCTGGTTTCGGTTGAAAGTTTAGGAGGCACGTCTTTTGCGGACACACTGATCGGAGATGCCGTGTCAAACCAGTTGTTGGGAAATGAGGGAGATGATGTTATTTGGGGCGGTGACGGAGCTGACTCTATTGAAGGCGGATCGGGCAATGACATTATCCGCGGTGAGGAAGGGGATGATTTTATAATCTCTTGGCAAGGGGATAATCAATTGTTTGGTGATGGAGGGAACGATCAAATTTTCGGCGGCAATGGCCATGACGAGATATCTGGTGGTGTTGGTGATGATGAACTTACTGGCTTCGATGGTAGTGATGTATTGGAGGGTGGACTGGGAAATGATGTATTAGCAGGAGATGATGGACATGACATCCTGAGAGGTAATGATGGTGATGATGTACTTGATGCAAGAGGGTCTGAAATATCGGATATGGGCTTCATTGACCTGCTGGAAGGGGGATCAGGTAACGACACATATATCCTTTGCGATAGCGGCCTTGACTTCATCAATGATCAGGAAGGCAGTAATGCTCTCCGTTTCAGCTACTACGACTCTTCCTTCAATCTGAATATTGCTGATTTGAGAGCTTTTTATTTCACTGCTGATCTGGCCTATGTCAACAATCTGATGTCTTATAATGATTACAATAACGACATAGAGCAGGACGAGTTACATAGCTATCACGATGAACTTTGGAGTTATGGTGGTGAGTATGTTGATGATCCCAGCAATCGCGATCTCTTGATTAAATACGGACCGGATGTTTCTTACGGTCAGGGCGATATAGTTGTTATAATCAGTGGTCGGGACTATGCCAATTTCACTTATGATTTCGGTGATGGCAATGTGTTCAGTCATTCGAAGATAATGGCCAAAGTTCCTGAGGTCGAAGGTGGTGAATACTACGGAGATGAAAACGATACTATTTCCGGTACTGAAGCAAACGATATTATCTATGCTGGTGGTGGAAATGATCAAATTTATGGGATGGGTGGCCATGACAAACTTTATGGTGAGCTGGGTGCCGATATCCTTAGCGGAGGTGATGGTGCTGATATCCTGAATGGTGGCGATGGTGTCGATGCTGCGGATTATAGGGGTTCATTGGCACCCGTCACGGTAAACATGACGAGTGGGCTTATGAGTGGCGGCACCGCAGAGGGCGATACACTCCTGTCGATTGAGAATGTCTTCGGCACAGACCACGATGACACTTTAGGCGGCAATGCAGAGGCCAACACGCTTTCGGGCAGAGGTGGTAACGATCAACTGTTTGGTGGGCTAGGTAACGATGTCCTTCGAGGAGGGATTAATGCCGATTTTTTGGATGGGGGTGATGGTGTCGATGCTGCGGATTATAGGGATTCATTCGAATCCGTCCTTGTTAATCTGGCAAGTGGAGTTATGAGTGGTGGCACCGCAAAAGGTGATAGTCTTATCTCAATAGAGAAGATTCTTGGTTCTGACTTTGCAGATATCCTCACGGGTTCAGCTGACAACAATATTCTGATTGGTTTTAGCGGAGATGATATGTTGCTTGGAATGGAGGGCAACGACTTCCTCAAGGGGGAAGACGGTATTGATCAACTGTCGGGCGGCTTAGGTAACGATATCCTTCGTGGAGGTGGTGGCGCTGATATCCTGGATGGCGGTGATGGTGGCGATGTGGTGGATTATGGTGATTCATTGGCATCCATCGCGGTAAACATGATGAGCGGAGCTATGAGTGGCGGCACCGCAGAGGGTGACACACTCTTATCAATTGAGAATGTCTTCGGCTCAGAACACGATGACACTTTAGTTGGTAATGCAGAAGCCAACACGCTTTCGGGCAGAGGTGGTAACGATCAACTGTTTGGCGGCCTAGGTAACGATGTCCTTCGAGGAGGGATTAATGCCGATTTTTTGGATGGAGGTGATGGTGTCGATGCTGCGGATTATAGGGATTCATTCGAATCCGTCCTTGTTAATCTGGCAAGTGGAGTTATGAGTGGTGGCACCGCAGAAGGTGATAGTCTTATCTCAATAGAGAAGATTCTTGGTTCTGACTTTGCTGATGTCCTCATGGGTTCATCTGAAAACAATACCCTCAGAGGTCAAGACGGTAACGATCAACTGTCCGGCGGTTTAGGAAACGATACCCTTCGTGGAGGTGATGGTAATGATACCTTTATCTTTGATACAACCATCAACAGTACGACCAATAAGGATAATATCGTCGATTTTACCGCTGGCCAGGACAAAGTGCTTCTGGGTACCAGCATATTTAGTTCACTCGTGGATGAAGGCACACTGGCCTCCGTTAATTTTCATTCCAGCTCAACCGGGGTAGCCGCCGATGAGAATGACTACATCCTCTATAATACGAGTACTGGTGCACTCTTGTATGATGGTGACGGCAATGGGCAGGGCATTGCTGTCGAGTTTGCGGTCTTGACGACTAGACCACAAATAAATGATAATGATTTTGTGATTGCATCTGTATAATTAAATGGCTTCGTAGACATATGTAATGAAGGAATTTCAAATAGGTGGAGTTTTATGGGGTTATGCAGTTTTTGTACTGATGATATTACTTGTTTCATTTGCATCTATCCCAGGAGTAGTCTCAAAGCAGTCGGCATTATGGCTTGGGATGCATGTCGATAGGTTTTGGCAACGCATGTTTGGCATGCAAGCAAATATTGTGTTATGGACAGTTTGTTTTGGTAATCATCTTTTGGATGTCTATTCCGAAAGAAAAAACTCATATAGCAAAAGAAAATGCATAATTTCATTCCCTCTGGAATTGAATACAGCAGTAACAAATTTATGATGATGTTTGTGTAAAGAATAGTTCCAAAAAAAGATGCTTTTTAAAAGGACGACAGATGAAGTTTCTCCCCCCATTTACGATTTTATTCTGGTTGGTACTGATACTGGGGAGCATATTTTATCCTGATTTTTTTTTGAAAGAATATGTTCAATATCCACATGTTATTGTACTGTCTATTTTCCTGCCGGTCAGCTTTTGGCTGAAAGTAAAAGAAAACAAAAAAGTCTTTTCGCTCATTTATGTCGCAATATTCTTAATGAATATCGTTTTCTTATTGGTTGGTGTTGAGCAAAATTTTTCGAAGCAAAAAAATATTGATGGCACCACGAGGAAAGGTATTGTTCCGGAAATTGTCGAATTATTATCCGAAGGTGAACAGAGCGACAGGAGTCGATTTGCCGCACAGTATATATATCAAAAACACGCGGTGGTTGTGCCGTACAAAGTATCCGGTAATAATTTCACACTTTACATGCCCAGCCAGGAGGATAAGAGCAGCTACAAGGCCAATTTTGCACAAAGAACCCATTTGGATGTGAGTATGATGAATGCCACGGGGCAGATGCTGTCGGCTTTCTTTCTGTTAATGCTTCATGCAGGTATCTTTATCATGGTCATCGTTTTTCTTGTCGTATACGAGCATGATTCATCCTCTGTAACAGACCCACGCACTTGACAGATCTTTTGTACATGATTTTTTGTTTTTAGGGATTTTACATGTTGAAAATATAAAAATTCAGTAAAAATAATAGGTTGGTGTTCTCCGCACAAACATGATGCTTTGGGGGATGATATTGATCGACTAAAGCTTATTGTTAATACTTATTTATGATAATCGAGGTTGGGGTGGGCGAGACATTCACCATGTCAACACGAAGTACGTGCAACCAGTGGCTTGAAAGGTGTTTTTGGTGGTGTTGAATGGGGGGCAACCTTCAATAAAATTCCCCAAGTTGTTTCATTTTGCGCAACACCTGTATGCTGGCAGAATTTCATTCAATGAACAAAATCTACAAGAGAACGATGATGGCATCAAATTCCGAAAAACAACCTGATGGATGGGATTCTTCTCCACGTGTTCTTGTATTAATAAACAACCCTTTCTATATATTGCTGTCTGTTGTAGGCGCTGTTTTTGTTTTAGAGGCGCTGGTCATGCTGCTGTTAATATACCTTCCGCCATTAAATAATATTCAGGAAGTATTTATTGATTCCACACTCTTGTCGATCCTGGCTTTTCCACCACTCTATGTCTTAGTCTTTCGGCCGCTGCGCATCCATATTGATTTGCGGCGAAAGGCTGAGGCGGAAAAAGATGCATTGATCACTGAATTGCAGGAGGCTTTAAATGAAGTGAAGACTTTGAGAGGAATAATTCCGATTTGTGCCTCATGTAAAAAAATCAGGGATGGCGAAGGGTTCTGGCAGCAGGTGGAAGATTACATTAGCAAACACTCGGATGCCGTGTTCTCCCATGGAATCTGCCATGAATGCGAAAAAAAGCTCTATCCTGATCTCATGAAGTAAGAGAGCATCGGAAATCTCAAATATTGTTGGCACATTAAAAATAGACAGGTGGCCTCATCTTGGGTGCCTGAAGGTTGCTCTGACCATCAGGCACCCAAGATGAGGCCACCTTCTTTATATCATCGATGTATCTAGCCAACGTCATAGCTACTGTAGTAAATCGGGACTGATATTTCGGCCTGAGGTAGAGCTATTCTCTGATCTTTAAAAAAACGGATCAGCCAGCTGTACGGGTTTCAATATAATGAGCTGCCGCTAATGCGGCGGTGCAGCCATCGGCCGCAGCAAGAACGATCTGATTGGCATACTTCTGGCGCAGGTCGCCGACGGCAAAGATACCGGGAATCGTCGTCTCACATTTTTCATCGGTGATAACATAGCCGCTGGTACTCAGCTTAATTCCTGCCGGAACAATCTGGCTGTTTGGTTTAAAGCCAACGAAAATAAAAATACCGTCGGTGTCTATTGAGCGTGTTTCGGCGGTTTGGGTGTCTTTAAGGTGGAGACCCCGAACACCGGTCTCGTTGGATTGGATGTCAGTGACCACCGTGTTCCATAAAACTTCGATCCGTGGCTCGGCAAAAACCCGCTGCTGGAGGATTCGACTTCCCCGAAAGGCATCACGACGATGAATAAGATACACCTTACGGGTTATCTTGGCGAGGTACAGGGCATCTTCCAGGGCTGTATCACCGCCGCCGACGACGGCTACCGTCTGGTCACGAAAAAAGAAACCATCGCAGGTGGCACAGTAGGAAACACCCTTACCAAAATTTTCCTCTTCTCCAGGAATATTAAGCTTGAGTGCTGTTCCACCGGCAGCGAGGATAACCGCATGACTTTTCAAAACAGTACCATCAGCCAGGCGAACTGAATGGTAATCAATTCCGGGTTCCGTTGCTACAGCTTCGTTCTGGACAATCTCAATGTTATAATGTTTGGCGTGTTCAAGAAACTTTTCACAAAGCTCAAATCCACCTATTTCAATGAAACCGGGGTAATTCTCAACATCTTTTGTTATCGCAACCTGTCCGCCGGGCAGGCCTTTTTCTATCAGAACCGTCTTGAGTGCCGCCCGCATGGCATACATTCCCGCTGTGAGACCTGCGGGTCCTCCACCTAGAATTACTACATCGTACAGCTCGTTTTCAGACATCTTCTTCTCCTTTGTTCATTGCATATATTTTTTTATTAATTGCGTCTTTGCAGGAAAATTCCGGCTGTCGATTGCAAAGAGACAATAGGTATATAAGAAAATTCTTAAGAATTTACCAAGTCATTATGTTTTTTTTCGACAGTCGATAATCAGGTACTGATCATAAAAACTGGCATCGGTTTGCTGAACACGGCCATACTGTAATCATGATCTTACGCCTGGAAAGCGTCATAACGCATGTCGGAGATGTTCATGGACGAAACTTGAGGAGAGCTGAGAGTAATGCCATTGAAAATCAAGCAATGCAAATTAGCTCCGGATATTAACCTTATCGGCTCTTTTCAGTCGGAAAGACCATGTTCTTCAATCATGGATTGAAGAACATTTGGCCCATCATTTAACTCCTTCCTGCGTTGATGTGTATCCTTCTGCATAAAAATGCTTATTTTGTTCGTTACATATATAGCGGTAGGCCAGCTATGCAGGCTCGGTCTCGTTTTACCAGGAGATGCAAACTACAATTTGGTACATGGGGAGGGGTGACATGGTTCCGTCTCAGATTTCCGTTGATCGGCTTGGTTCACTAATTGTCTATAACGATCTCGAAGAAGAAATCCAACTTTCTACATTGTGGCAGGATCAGACAGCTGTTCTTGTCTTTGTTCGGCATTTTGGCTGAATATTTAGCCGTCAGCAGGTTGCTGAACTGGCAGAGCATCTAAAAGATTTCACAGACAAAGGGGCTCAGCTCGTTGTCATAGGCAACGGCAAGAGTAAAGATCTTGAAAAATTCAGGGAAGTCACAGGGTATCGGGGAACGCTTCTAACGGATCCCGGCCGGGAGTCCTACCGGTTTCTGGAATTTAAAAGCGGCATTGCGGATATTATCGGTTTCAAGGCATTCTCCAGAGGATTATCCGCGATCACATCAGGTATTATGCCCGGCTCGATTCAGGGAAGCCCTCTCCAGCTTGGTGGCGCTGTCGTTGTAAGTCCTCAAAATAATATCCAATATTTTTTCCAGAGTGCAGAGGCTGGAGATAACCCACCTGTTGATGATCTGCTGGAGGCTGCTGGTTAGGATCTCGGTTCGTCCAAAAACAACTGCTGAAAACGTCCATGGCTGGCAACACCACAAGATCGTCGGGGTACACATTGTACTACTGGCAGGTAATGCTAATGGATTGTGGAATGCGTTACTTATCTGATAACCAACTCGGTGGTCGGATTGTCAACATTCCCTCTGACGAAAGCTTTTTCCTTACCTATCACTCCCCGAAATCCTGTAGAAAGTCCTGAAAAAAAGTCTTCATCCCGGCATGGGGGAGTGGTTGGTCGGGGATGAGTCCCGGCGTGTACCCGCGATTTTGAAACGGGATGAGCAAACTGGGATTTCGACTAATAATATGGACCGGTACCGACCAGGGTTCGTCTGGCCCTGTAAGTTGTAAATTGGGTTGGTGATCTCCCATAATGATGACCAGGGTGTCACCACTGACAAATTTTGCAAGGTAGTCCCCAAGTGTCGTAAATTCGTAATGAAGAGACCTGAGGTAGGCATCTCCTGCGTTTTCGAGATTCGGCCAGTAGATAGGGTAATAGACCGGTTCCCGTTCATTGTAGATACTGCCGTCACCGATAATCGACCAATCGTCGATGAAATGGGGTTGGATATTGAAGGCCGCATGGCTGCTGACCAGGATGTAGCGGACAAAAAGCGGTTGTCTTCGCTCGAGAAATTCCTGGCGATGAACCCGGTCGAGCACAAACTGGTCCGGCATGGGGGCCCATCCAAAAGTCGGGCCATGATATCCGAAGTGCCAGGAATAATAGACCTGGTCATAGTCATATGAGGCCCCTTCCGGAAAAGGCAGGCGGGTCCCCGGCATCACAGAGATCGTGTGATAACCACTCTTTCTGAAAAAGGAGGCAAGGGGAGAGAGGGAGGAACGAAGCAGCGCTGTATAGTCGAGATCGTTTTCCACCCGTATACCAAACTCCAGGGTGCCATGGGCCAGCCATGACGACCCGCCATAGGTCGGTGAGTCGAGATAGGAAGAGACCGCCACAAAGCCATGCTGTTGAAGAGTTTTAGCAAAATCTGTGATGGAGGCCTCCATTGTCTGGCGGTATTGATTCTGGCTGAAGACGACCCGACCGTATGACTCGACCATGAACAGCAAAACATCGGCACCCTCCAGTCCTTGAAAGGCGCGAGGGCCTGTTGCCCTCTCACGGGCGGTTTTCTCCATACGGTTGACAAGGGCCTGCTGTCGATCAAGCTGCTGACTGATTGAGAGAATCTCCTGGCCGAGACGAAGGAGAGCCGGAGGGTGAGTCGGCCGCCACCCCCTGAACAAGGCGGTGCAGAGGATGAGTCCCGAAATAACGAATAACGAGAAGCGTGCCTGCCTGTCAAGAAGCCCCCTGGCCGCTGTCTGCCATGCGTACCAGCTTGAAATGATGATCCCCGGCACTAAAATCGTGACACTTACAGAAAGCACCAGGAACTCTGCCTGACGTGAAGATGTTTTGAGGAGGTCGTAGAGTCCGAAGAGATAATTGGAGTCGATGTAGAGGTTGAAGGGACGGTTGAGGTACATGGGGACAACTGTGTCGCCGATGCGAATTACCCGCAGAACCAGGAAGACAGCACAGGTCAGCAGAGTGGTCCAGAAGAGCAGACGTTTCCCCAGGCAGGCTGTGATGGCGAGAAGGATGAGCAGTAGCCAGACATCAAGGGACGGCTGTAACAGGTGCCAGTATAAATAATGGTTGTCGGGATAGTTGAAATTAAGCAGAGCACTGAGAAAAAGAAAGGCTGCAGGGACCGTTATCAGTGAAGGATATTGGAGCTTTCCAGTGTTCATGGCGAGGAAGGCCTGCGCTGAATCAGAAGGTCGAGGTGGCGGGCCAATAACGATAATGTACCAGCCTCAACCTGGCGGTGCCGATGTCGGGTCCAGGTTTCCAGGCCGAGCAATGGCCGGTTTGTTTTGGAAAGTTCCTGGTCCACTGTTTCAATGATGCTATGCAGAAAAAATATTTCATCGCTGGAATAACAACTGTTCCGGGGGGGGATGATCCAGTCTGAACTTCCGGCTGCCAGCAGTTCCAGCCCTGGTCGTTGTACGAAAGTGAGAATTCTCCGGCCGGTGTGGCTCGCTCCCGCCAGCCGTGCGTCCATTGAGGCATGGTACAGTCTTAGGATCTCTCTCTCACCCTCACATTCAGGCAGAAAGACGGTCTCTCCATCGAAATTACAGGTGAAGTAAGCAAGGCCTTTATCCACAAGTTGTTCCAGGAGTCTCGGTAAAATGGCAGGAAAGTCGATAAGGTCAAGCACCGCATGAGCGAGCATGAGGTGGAAAGGGCCCGGTTTGAGTGCGCTTTCTGCAAGCTCTTTAGCGGATGCAAGATGTAATGCCAGTGATATGTCGGCCTTCGCAGTTCTGAGTCTGCCCTGGTATTCCGATGACCAGGACAGGGTATGAGGTTGCTGTTCCGCCCAGTCTGTGAGGTATTTACGGGCGGCTTTGAGCTGGTTCGGGTCGTTGTCGGTGGCCAGATAAGTGACTGGGCCGGTCAGTAAGTCCCTCTCCACGACTCTTTGGAACATGGTGCCGATACCAGAACCAATCTCTAAAATCGAGCATGGTTCATCTCCTGTGATCTGCGACAGAGCCTGGCGAAGGGCATCCCAGACATGGTGATTAAGAGCCCTGTCGTCTATACTCTTCTTTGCGGCAAGATATCGTGGATCAAAGCTTTTCCCGTCTTCATCTTCGGCTCTATCGTGATTCCGGTGGCTCATAGTACAACCCTTTAATATTGATATCGTTTTGATTGTCGCAGTCCCCCGTTCGGGGTTGGTGCGATATGCTCTCTATTTTTTTTGATTCACAATCTGTTTGAGGAAGGTGTCAATAATAGCTATTCCGTCCTGCCAGCCGGGGCGGCTCCTATAGGTTGCAGAAGCGCCAAGGGCCAGTTGCTGCAGTTCTTCTCTGTTTTGGTACAGTTGTAAAAGCAGTGCTTCAAGTCCCTTAAGGTCGTCGGCAGCGAGCAGATAACCGTTTTTTCCATGGTTGATTGTCTCGCTCGCGGCACCGCTCAGGCAACCGATAGCTGGCAAACCAAAGGCCATGGACTCAAGAATGGCAATGCCGAAACCCTCGTAGGCATAAGGCATACAGAAGATATGGCTGTAACCCAAGATTTCGATAAGGTTTTCATCTTCAAGCGGCCCCATGAACCGGACCGAATCTGAAAGATCGTGTCGCTGAACGAACTGCCGCGCTCTGGTTGTATAAGCATGGTCAAAGTCAAGGTCTCCCACTATGGACAGGCGCCAGAAATCACGATGAATTCCGGCCAGTGCCTCTAGCAAGGGCAACAGGCCTTTTCTTGGGATCACATTGCCTAAAAAGAGCAGTTCCAGGGGACCGGGACGGTGGGCTCTTTTGCTGATGATTTCGGAAGAAAGAGGACTGCCAAAGCGGTCACCGGCCGGGTTGGCTATTATTTGGGGCTGCTGGTGATCTACCAGGGAGGCAACTGTCTGCTGGGTGGTCAGGGAGTTATGAATGAAGCCATCGACCGAGGCCAAAAAACGTCGCTCGACCATAGCCAGCAGCATATTCAACCAGCGTGAGCGAGGTTCTCTGCTGAGGATGTGATGGACGAGGCCCAGCAACAGAGGGCCATTATGCCGACGAAGCTGTCTGTTTATAATGAAAAGGGATGGGTGACAGAGTTCGTCCTGAATGAGGATATCGAATTTTCCTGCCAGCAGTTGACGACACCGTCCCGGGGTCAATCCCATCGCCAGCCGTTTAAGGTAGGAACCGGAAGGTAAGCTGATCACGTCCACCTCATGACCAAGTTCTCTCAATCCCTTAACCACGAAAAGGTCATAAAGGTAGCCGCCGGTGAGGGTATCCAGGCTGCCGTAGATGATGAAGCCGATGCGCATTAGAAGGAGGCGTGGTAGGAGGTCCAGGCAATATCATCTTCCCGGATGGTGACGGTCAGGTCCTCCAGCCTAAAAGAGTGAAACCGCGTTTTTAATAGATCATGGATGAGAGTGGCCAGACGTTCGATACTGGGGTTCTTATCTTCAAAGGCGGGAAGGGTGTTCAAAACTTTGCCCTGAAATTCATCGGTTATTTCATCCATATGACGTTCCACCTCGACAATATCAACCAGAAAACCATGACGATCCAGAGTTTTTTTTCTCAGGACCAGTTCCAGCCGATAGCTGTGGGAGTGTTCGATATTCTCCTCGCCCCAGTCACCGCCTGTTAGATAGTGACGGGCGGTGAATTCGCGCCGTACTCCAAGACTGTACATGATGTGTTCTCCCTGTATGCATTTTGGTATCTGTTGGATTTGCTGACATATTAGTGGTTAAATATGACCTGAATCGTCTCCTCAGGATGGCGATCTATCAGTTCATAGGCCAGAGGTGCATCGACCAGCGAAAAACGATGGGTTATGCAGCCGGAAGGACGAACCTGGCGCAGCATCTCCCAGGCGATTTGCAGACGCCGACTCTGCTGCCACCTGCCGGTGAGCTCCGGACGTATGCTGCTTACCTGGGAACTGATAATCGAGATGCGACCGCGATGGAAAAAAGAACCCAGGTCAAGATCGACTTTTTTAGTGCCATACCAGGAGCCAACGACGATCCTGCCGTTAAAGCGGGTCAGCGAAAGAGCACTGTTGAGCCCGGATGGATTACCCGAAATTTCGTACACCAGATCCGCCTCGCCCCCCTGGCCGGGTACGGCGCCTAACCGGGAAGGAACGGCTGGATCATCTGGGTTGAGGCTTTCGTCTGCACCAAGACCAATTGATGCTTTACGCCGCAATGAATATGAATCAAGGGTGGTAAGTGACGCCAATGGAAAACGGGATAAAAGGGCCGTAGTCAGGAGGCCAATGATACCCTGCCCGATGATAACGACCTTTTCACCTATCAGGGGACATCCATCAAGCAGGAGGGTGACCGCCGTTTCCATACTGGGGAGAAAGAGGGCGGTTTCGTCGTCCAGATCATCGGGAATTTTCTGAAGGGTCTCAGGGCGCGCACAGAAGAGACTCGCATGGGGCTGAAAAGAGAAAACCCGGCGATTGAGCCAATTGCCTGATACGGCATCTCCGGTTGCGATCACCAACCCCACCGCACAATAACCATAGGTCAGTGGGTAGGAAAACCCCCCCGCCAGAGTATCTATAGTTGTATCCACAGCCACTCCCGGCGGCCATTGGCCCCGATAAACCAGCATCTCTGTCCCCGGACTGATTGCAGAACAGTGTGTCTCGACAAGGACCTCATTGGCAGCGGGTCGGGGGGCAGGGCCATCGAGTACAGTCACCCTTCCGGGTTCCGAAAATTCCAGGCGATGCTGCCTCATGATTTTTGCCATTGCGGTTTGGCCCAGAGAATAATATCCGGGCCGCAGGGGAGATAAGATACGGAATCGAGATGTAACCTGGCACCATTTTCAACGACAGGCCGATGCAAGACCGGAAGACCGCCGACCAGGCGTGGGGCAATGGTAATGATCATCTGGTCCACCAGGCGGGCCTCAATAAAACTGGTAATGACCTGCCCCCCGCCTTCCACCATGATGCTCCTTATACCTCTTTCACCAAGCAGATGAAGGAGCGCCGGCAGATTAACCCTGCCGAGATGGTCTGGATGGCAGCGGATGACGTCTGCCCCCCGGCTTTCAACTGCACGAACCCGCTCACGGCTATTTTTGTCTGAACAGGCGAGCCAGCAGTGATGGTCGGTGCGATCAAGGAGATGGGCCTGCATCGGGATGCGGAGGTTGCTGTCGAGAACAATGGGCTGGGGGCTGGCCCCATCGACGAGGCGGACAGTTAACAGGGGGTTGTCGGCGATCAAGGTGTTGATACCTATGACGATGGCATCACAGGCTCTGCGGATACGATGCGTTAATACCATTGATTGCCGGCTGCTTAACTGAAGCGGTTCCCGATTGCTGGTTGCTATACTGCCATCGACGCTCTGGGCGTAGGAAACGGTGACCAGTGGTCGTCGATGACGTTCCAGAAACTTCTTTGAAAGAATGGGCAACTGGTCGAGCCATTCTTCCTGGTGACCACTAAGACGCATACCCTCTGTTACCGTGGATTTTCTGCCACGGCCGTGAGTGGTGCCCTGAGGCTGATCATCATCCATGGGGATCCTTTGGCCGTTATGCCCGGCCGTCTTATTGTTTTTTTAAAAGATCGTTTACACCCTGGCATCCTGACATATTGTCGATGATACCGACCTTCTTCTGACAAGTCAAATACTTCATCGCCAACCCTAATCCGATCATACTGAAGACAAGATCACGGCATCGGATGATGAGGCAAAGACTCACCCCCAGGATGTCTCCCAGCCCTAGCGAGGCGGTCATCCAGGGCAGGGCTGATTCCAGCACCCCGATTCCGGCCGGCAGGGGAGTGAAAAAAGCGAGTCGGGCGACGACTACTACAGCAGACAGGTGCAGAAGCGATAAGGGGTATCCAAGAAACCAGGACATCAACCAGAACTCTGCAAAGACTGCAACCCAGTGGAGAATGGAAAGAAAATTGGCAAACAGAAATTGAAAACGATGGGAGTGAAACAGTGATTCCGCCATAACCTCGCACTGATCAATGATGTCTATCCATGTGCCGGTTGTAAAGGATATGGCGGGGAAATACCTCCTGCAGAACCTCATGAGCACGTACACTGGTTTTGATAGAGGCTTTCCACCGGAAAAAAGTACAGTCAGCATGATGGTAAACAGGAGCAGGACAGTTATCACCAAAATGAGTCCACTTTCCCTGGTAAAGGGACCTGTCCCGTCGAAGGTCAGCTTAAGCAGACAGAGACTGAGGACGATAAAACTTGCAAGAAGCTCCAGTAACCTGTCTACAGCCACCGAGGTCGCAGCCGACGACAGGGGGGTTCCGTGCCGATGATGAAGGAGATACACCGATAACGGTTCTCCTCCAAAATGGGGGCCGGGGGTAAGATAGTTGACACTGTTTGCAGCGGTGCGATATGCGGTGATGGAGAGCAAGGAGACCGGTGAGCCCAGGGTCTTTAAAAGAAGCCACCACCTGGCTGCCATAAATGGCAGCATAAAGAGGTTGATGCCCACAATGGTGAGAATGGCTATTGGGCTGATTCGGGCAACCAGCGCCCATACCTCAGCCCAACCAACCCCATGCAGGGCGTGCCAGGCAACTATCACACCAAGAAGTCCGAGTAACCAACGCCGGTTTCTCTGTACCCACCATTTGAAAATTGACAGTTTCAATGGTGTGCCTGTAGTTGATTGCGTTTGGCTTTTCATAGGCTCTGGCCGCTGCGATAGAGGATTTTCTCTTCAGGAGTCCAAAGAGAAAAAATACCGGTGCCTGATAACATGAGAGCTGCGCTTGAGACGAAAAGAACAATTGTAGCAGAAGATATCCCAAACGGTGAACCGCTCCAGCCGAGTATAAGAACGATAAGAAGAGCAGCACTGCGACCCATGAAGCCGACACCGCCAAGGAGACAGCAGAGGCTGAGGGTCAGTTGCCATGTAAAGTGTGAAGCTGAGAGACCATCGCCGCCGATAAGCACTGAAGATCCGCCTGCGAGAATAGCAAGGCGAAACGTCCATGGCATGGTCTTTTTCATTAAAGACTTCGCCAGATGGTCCAGATTTGACTGTTGGTTGATATCTGTTTGTAGTCGGCAGGACACAACCAGCCAGTCTCTCAGAAAACCAATCAGCAGCGGTGTCATGAAAACAAGAGCAGCCAGAGTGGTGTATATTGGATGGAAGATCGGTAAAAGTGCCATCCCTGCCAGGCCCATCTGAAAACCGGCGATGATCCTTGCATAAGGTCTTGATCGCAAAGCGACCACTGGCAGAGTTCGAAGCCGACGTACCCGGATGCCGAGGATAAACAGGTAGTAGGCCAGACCAACAAGCAGATAGATCGCCGGTAATCGATCAAAAGCGACAGCCAGCAACGAGGCCACCAGCAATCCTGCGGCATCGGACTCGATATCCAGTCGTTTGCCGAGTTCAGTCACCCGGCCCTGCTTCCTGGCGATGAAACCGTCAAGAAGATCGCTTATGGAAATCGTGAGGTAGAGGAGCCCTGGTGTCCAGTCCATTAAGGATTTTGAGGATTGCAACCCGGCACCGCCCTGAAAGGCAATGGGTAAAAAGCCGGCCAGACCAACAACCGCACTGCCGCGCAGCAGTGTCATCCAATTAGCTGCCCCGAGGGTAGGAAAAACTCGCCCTTCCTGACCTGGACCATGGTTGGTTTCCAGATAACGAAACAGATATGTCTGGATGTGGAGAGCCACCAGTAACCCAGGGAGAAGTGCTGGGAGAGTGATGGGGGCGTGCCGGAAGACCGGCCAGCAGAGATAGAGTGTCAGCAGCCAGGTGGAGAAAAAAAGAAGGGTAGAAAATAACGCTTGTCGACGCAGTCGCCAAAGTACACCCGGTGGGTCCACCAGACTGATGCGGTCCGATGGATGACTCACTGCAGCAGGCCTTTCTGTAAAATATTAATAGTTTTCGGCTCCAGGTGAGCCTTCGTTATCAGGTAGTCCTCGACGGTACCGTAGGTTCTCTTTAAGTGATCAAACATGGCGATAAGTGGTTCCATAGGTGCCTGCAGATAAGGTGCGGCCTTGTCAGGGCTGATACCGGTGGCTGCGAAATTGGCGTAAATGGACTGCAACCGTTCCCCATTACAGATGTTTGAACGATCATGATCCACGAGGATTGTTTCTTCCTGCACACCAAGAACCTTCAGCAGAAGAGCTGCGCAGATTCCGGTGCGATCCTTGCCTCCAGTACAGTGAAAGACCAGGGGCAGGTTGTGAGGGGAAGCGATAAGCCCCAGTACTGTCCCCCAGATCGGCCCGAAATCATCAAGGTAGCGTTGATAAAGATCGATAAAAAAATCCATGGACAACCAGGCATCATCTCCTTTTTTCAGTCGATCCATAACAGTTGTCGGATCAAAATGAGTTACCTGAATCGGCAGAGAACGCAACACAATCGAGCTGTCAGTCGGCAGATCGTCAGGCGCAATCTGTTGTTCGCGTGCGGTTCTAAGGTCGCAAACCATCTTAAACTGGAGGTGCTGCAGTACCTGTTGATCCTTTGTTGTCAGGCGGGAGAGGTGGTCTGAACGGAAGACCAGCCCTTTTTTTACCTGACGATTTCCGGCCGTCAGGTAGCCGCCCAGATCGCGAAAGTTCACCGCTCCAGCGAGCGGGAGTTGTTGATCAGAAAGAGAGGGGAGTGTTGTTTTATTCATATCACAGAAGAAAATAGAGCAGGAAAGTGGATTTGTCGAAGAATTGTCCTTTTTTACCCGGCATGTTGCTCTGTTCCCTGCCAACATCAACAAAACCCCAATGCATATGCGGGGCTGCATTATAATAGATGAATATCAGGAGGATACAGGAAGGGCCTGAAATCCAAATAGTCCCTTGTAAATACCAATTTAATTCCTATGATGTTAGAGTACCTATCCAGTGAATACTGTTAAATAAACCATTTACTAGGACACTCGAAATGATCAAATTGAAACCTCTCAAATCTGAAGCATTTTCGGCAGCCTTGGATAAGGCTAAACGGTACCGGTTACTGAGTGAGCCTGATGAGGCTGAAAGCATCTGTCTGGATATCCTGGAAACTCAACCCGATCACCAGGAAGCCCTTATCACCCTGTTGCTGGCTTTGACCGATAAATTTCCACAATCAGGCATTAATCCGGCCTTTGAGCAGGCGCAGGAGATTGTTCCGAAACTTGACAGCTCCTACAGTAAATCGTATTACCACGGAGTCATTTTTGAACGACGGGCGAAGTTTCATCTCAAACAGGGCGGTCCAGGGTGTGGAACCGCAGCGTATGACTGGTTTGTCAAGGCAATGGAAGCATTTGACAATGCGCACTCCGCAGGCGACCCCAAAAGTCAGGAAGCGGTACTCAGGTGGAATTCCTGTGCCCGTATCCTTAACAGTCGGCCAGACGTGAAAGCGGATGAATCAAACGGCGCCGAAATGCTGCTGGATTCATATGAAACACCGCATTAGGATTCTGCAGTACCCATCGTCGATCCGAAGAGGAGGCAAGGGTATTATTTTACGTTCTTCAGGTCTTTAATCATCTGCTTGGTCTGGTTGATTCGTTTGGTGATGAGAATGGAGCGTGGGCAGCACTTTGTACATTTGAAATGATTATCACAGGCCCATACTCCTTCTGAAGTGTGCAGCATCTGCAACCGCTCTTCTCTTGCGCGATCCCGTGAGTCTGCAATAAAACGATACGCCTGGGCGCAGGCTGCCGGTCCAATAAATCTAGGTTTCTTGTCCAGGACAGGACAGGCTGAATAACAGGCGGCACAGAGGATACAGTTGGTCGTGTCATCAAAGATCATGCGCTCTTCCTGGGACTGCAGCCTCTCCTGCCTCTCTACTTTTTCCTCATTCTGCAGATACGGTTGTACGGAGCGGTATTTCTTAAAGAAATCATCCTGGTTGACAATTAAGTCACGTTGAACCGGGAGGTGCTGAAGGGGCTCGACGGTCACGGTGTCCCCCTCATTTTCGACCACTTCCTTAACCAGTGTTTTACAGGCCAGCCCGTCCTTACCGTTAATGCGCATGGCATCCGATCCACAGACACCATGGGCGCAGCTTTTACGAAACCCCAGGCTGCCGTCCTGGAACCGCTTGACCTTCGTCAGGGCATCCAGCAATCGTTCATTTGGTTCAACGTCTACGGTATATTCCTGGAAATAGGGTTCTTTATCTGTATCTGGATTGAAACGCTGTATTTTGAGGATGATATTCATGGTAGGCTCCTGTAAATCAATAAGTACGGGGTTTTGGTTCCCAGATGGAGGTGTCGACCGATTTATAGTCAAGTCGTACAGAGTCATCCTCCAGATAGGCCAGGGAATGTTTCAGCCAGTTGTCATCATCCCTTTCTTCAAAATCTTCGCGACTGTGTGCCCCTCGGCTCTCCTGACGGCTCAGTGCTGCGGTTGCTGTAATAAGTGAGAGATCAAGGAGATTGCCCAGTTCGATCATCTCCAGCAAATCGGTATTGAAGCTCTTGCTGGTGTCCTGGACACGAACATCGCGGTAACGCCGACGGAGTGCCTGAATTTCATCAACCGCGGTCTGCATCTCATTTTCATTTCGATAAATGCCGACCTTTTCCATCATCGTGGTCTGCATTTCCTCAGTAATGTGGCCACCATGCGGTCCTGAAGAACCATCAGTGATGCGTTCAATCCACCCCCTGGCGTCGAGAGATGCCGATTCATCAACTACCGCCTCGTCTGCATCTTTGACATAATCCGCAATATGCTGTCCTGCCCGCCGGCCAAAAACAACCAGGTCGAGCAGACTGTTCGTCCCCAAACGATTTGCTCCATGGACGGAGACGCAGGCACATTCACCAGCGGCGTATAAGCCTTTAACAATTGTATTGTTTTTATCCTTGAATACCCTGCCATGGACATCGGTCGGAATACCACCCATGGCATAGTGGGCCGTTGGCAGGACCGGAATGGGATCGTCCGCCGGATCGATACCGAGATAGGTCTTGCAGAAGTCGGTAATATCAGGAAGTTTCTTCATCAGGGTTTCTTTTCCCAGATGTGTGGCGTCAAGGTGGACATAATCATCTATTTTACAGTCTCCGCGTATTCCCATACCGGCACGTATCTCGGTGAGAATTGACCTGGCTACGATATCACGTGGAGCCAGATCAAGCAGTGTTGGAGAGTATCGTTCCATAAAACGTTCGCCCTTCCGGTTGCGAAGAATACCACCTTCGCCTCTGACGGCCTCGGATATGAGAATGCCAAGTCCCATGATGCCGGTTGGATGAAATTGGTAGAATTCCATATCTTCTAAGGGAATTCCCCGGCGTGCACAAACGGCGGGACCGTCACCGGTATTGGCGTAGGCATTGGAAGTAATCTTGAACATGCGACCGAAACCTCCGGTAGCAAAAAGGACTGCTCTGGCTGCAAATATATGCAGTTCTCCCGTAGCAAGTTCAACAACGACGACTCCTTTGCAGGTGTCGCCTTCGAGGATGACATCCAGCACCTGGTATTCATCAAAGAAGGAGACCTCATTCTTTATGCATTGTTGATACAGGGTCTGCAGAATCATATGACCAGTCCTGTCCGCGGCGTAGCAGGCACGACGCACAGGCCCTTCTCCAAAGTTACGGGTGTGGCCGCCAAACCGCCTCTGGTCGATACGGCCCTCTTTGGTGCGATTGAATGGCAAACCTCTGTTTTCAAGATCATAAACAGCCTGGATTGCTTCTTCGGCAAGAGTCTGTGCAGCCTGTTGATCGACAAGGTAGTCGCCGCCTTTAACCGTATCAAAGGCATGCCATTCGGCTTTATCCTCTTCTACATTGCCCAAAGCTGCACTGATACCGCCTTGCGCAGCTCCGGTATGACTTCGTACCGGATAAAGCTTGGACAAAACAGCCGTCTTTGATTTTTGACTCGCTTCAAGCGCCGCATAGAGGCCAGCGCCACCTGAGCCGACAATTACCGTATCGAATTGATGTATCACGTAAACCCCCAGAGAATTGAAAGTGATTGAACCGGATGCCCGTATTGATAAACTCGTAAAATGATAAAATACCTGCGATATCTGAGCAGATAAAAAGTACGTAAGAATTGGTGTTTAACATCCGTGTTTAAAGAAGATCGGTATACATATTCTGTAGCAAATGCTCGTTCTAAAGCTATCTTGCGTTGGCATATACTCCATCATTACCGTACTCTAAGGCATTGTAATGATGGAGTCAAAATAACATGGAAAACGTTTGTGCACAAAAGCCCTGGCTCATAGGACTAATGCGATCTGCGTCAACTCCGTTAGCTTTCTTTTTCAAACTCATCTTTTCCGGCGCCGCAAATAGGACAGAGCCAATCTTCTGGAACATCCTCCCAGGCCGTGCCGGGAGTTACGCCGTTGTCGGGATCACCTGCTGCCGGATCGTAAACATACCCACAAAGATTACATACCCATTTATCCATTTCTACCTCCTGTTTGTGTAATTTTTGCTAGTTTTTTAGCAATGAACATTTTTGTCGGTCAGTTGAAAATCGTCTTAAAATCACTGGCACCTTTCGAGGGGCTAACGCGCCGAATTGCCGATGCGCTCTGATGCGTTGTCAGTGAGCCTGTTTCGAAATAGCAGTCACTTTACCATAGAAATCTTAGCATTTCGAGGGTGAGTATTTATACTGTGCAATAAGGACAGAAACCGACGGTAAGGCAATATACTGAGTATGAATGATACCCGGCTGAATTTGATCCTTTGTCTGGTATTTATCATAAACAAAGAGGATCGTGAATGTGACCACAAAGGGGAAGCAAGGAACCGGAAGAAATAAATTAGCTGAGCATTCCCTGATAAAAAAGGGGGGGCCGAAGGGGACTGTTGCCAGTGAGAGCAGAATAGATCGTCAGCGATATTCCACCGTCCGCAAGTTTTTTATCCGAACGTTTCTGCATTTTATATTCTGGGATGTCATCTTGAATCGACCGGTTTTGCGCTGGCTGAGAACAGATCCAATGAAGCGCTGGCAGGAGATCAGCCAAAACTATCGCGAACTGGCTATTGAGATGGGCGGAGTGCTGATTAAACTCGGCCAGTTTTTATCCGTTCGGGTTGATATTCTGCCGCGGGAAGTAACCAGTGAACTTGCCGGGTTGCAGGATGAGATTCCGGCAGAAGAGAGCGCAGCAATTATCCGCCAGATCGAAGAGGATTTTGACCGGCCGATAACAGCGATTTTTAAATATTTTTCACCTGTGCCCGTAGGGGCCGCTTCGCTTGGTCAGGTGCATACCGCCCGTCTCGCTGTTGACCACACCGACGTCGTCGTCAAAGTGCTGCGTCCGGATATTGAGGTTCTTGTCGAAACCGATCTGGCGGCGATTACCCTCGCTCTTGGCTGGCTTAAGCGCTATCCGCAGGTCAGCAGGAGGGTCGATCTGGACTGGTTGATGGAAGAGTTCTCTACAGTAACGAGGGCAGAGCTTGACTTTGGTGCTGAGGGGAAGAATGCCGAACGTTTTGCCCAGGACTTTCAGGATGATCCCGGGGTTTATGTTCCACGCATTTATTGGGATTATTCTGCTGCCCGTACTCTGACGATGGAAAATGTCGGTTATATCAAGGTTGCCGACCGGCAGGCAATCACCGCGACTGGCATCGATCCGGTGGACGTCGCCAAGAAAATGTACAATTTTTATCTGAAGCAGATTTTCGAGACCCATTTTGTTCATGCCGACCCCCATCCGGGTAACATTTTTATCAGGCCGCTGCCCACCGGGATGGAACAGGAGCGGGGTTTGTCAGAGATTCGTCCCGGTGATCAAGTTCAATATCAACCAGATCGTCCCTTCCAGATTGTCTTTGTCGATTTTGGCATGGTCACCGTAATCCCCGGTCGACTCAGGTCGGCGCTGCGGGAATATGTCGTCGGGGTAGGTACCCGCGATGCTTTTCGCATTGTGCAGGCTTATGTGCAGGCAGGGACACTGCTTCCCGGAGCCGATTTAAGAAGACTGGAAGAGGTTCATCAGAATTTGCTTGATCGTTTCTGGGGTGCAGATGCCCGGCAGATGAAAAACATTGTTCTGGCCGAGGCAGAGAACTTTATGCGGGAGTATCGTGACGTCATCTATGATGCACCGTTTCAGTTTCAGGCAGATATGCTCTTTGCTGCCAGGGCCATTGCCATCCTTTCCGGCATTGCCACCAATCTTGATGAGTCGTTTGATCCGTGGCAGGAAATAATCCCATTTGCAGAAGGACTTGCTGAAAGAGAGCTTCAAATGAACTGGCAGGAATGGCTGAAGGAAATTGTCACCTTCGGTCAGGTTCTGTATCGCCTTCCAAAGAGTGTCGAGGCGATGATTGCAGAAGCACAGCGGGGAGATTTGACCTTGAAGAGTTCCTTTGCCCCGGAAAGCCGCAGACTGCTTGTTCAGCTCGAGAGATCGATCAACAAACTGTCCTGGACGATTTTCTCTGTAGCTTTACTTGTCGTCGGTATAACCATAAGGGATAACAGCTCGGGTGGGTGGTTGTCGGTTACATTGATAGTGTTGGCAGTCCTCTTGTTTATCTGGGGAATCTGGGCGAATCGAGGGCGTTGATTGTAAAAAAATGGTCATAATATTTTTGATAAGGTAACACTTAGCCGACTATCAGGTGTAGAAACCGAGATCTGATCTGTCAGACGTTCAGACAGAGACTCCACCAAACCTGACAATTAGTATTACACCTGACCTATCAATACTCCATTACCAGAAAACAGTGTCATTTCTGTTGGTTATATTGCGACCTTCATCAAGGATAAGCCAGGTTCCGTTGCCCCGATTGTCACCATGACTATCCCCTCACCTACAGTTGTCGGGGGAGCTGGTTTCCGAGTCTCGTTGCTTGCTTACCTGGCCATCATGTCATAGCAAGAAGGTGGTTCAGTTTGCCAGCAATGTGCAGGATAATGTCCACTTACCAGCCCCGCATCAGGTCATTGCGTCTTCAAGGGCAGCGTTCAATGTAGCGCTTGGACGCATGATTTCTTTAACCTGTTCCGGCACCGGGTGGTAGTATCCACCTAGCTCAGTTGCTTGACCCTGGACAGCGCTGAACTCTGCTAAGATCTTAGCTTCATTGTCAGTTAATACTTTCGCAAGTCTGACGAATTTAGCTGCTGTTTCAGGGTCTTCTGTTTGCGCTGCAACTGCTTGTGCCCAATACATTGCCAGGTAGAAGTGGCTACCACGGTTGTCTAATTCGCCTGTGCGACGTGAAGGCGATTTGTTGTTTTGCAGTAATTCAGTTGTCGCTTCATCCAAAGTTTTAGATAAGATAGCGGCTTTAGTGTTGGCTTGCTTACGACCCATATCTTCTAAAGAAACGGTCATTGCCAAGAATTCACCTAACGAATCCCAACGTAGATGATTTTCTTCAGTAACTTGTTGTACGTGACGCGGAGCACTCCCGCCAGCACCGGTTTCGTACATAACACCGCCTGGAAGCATTGGTACTATTGAAAGCATTTTTGCTGAGGTACCGAGTTCCAAAATTGGGAATAAGTCTGTTAGGTAATCACGTAATACGTTACCCGTTACCGAGATAGTGTCGAGACCGCGTATTAGACGTTCCATCGAGAAACGAATAGCAGAGTTATAATCCATTTTGTAGATTTCTAAGCCGGTCAAATCATGCTCTTGTAGATACTTTTCTACTTTCCGGTGCAGTTGCATATCATGTGAACGCTGTGGATCTAACCAGAATATCGCAGGGGTGTTTGACTGACGAGCACGAGTTACACCAAGTTTAACCCAGTCACGAACAGGAGCATCTTTAGTCTGACATGCACGCCAGATATCGCCTTTCTCGACGTTGTGTTGCATTAAGATAGTGCCTTCTTGGTCAACAACACGCATTATGCCATCGGCTTCGACTTCGAAGGTTTTGTCGTGTGAACCGTACTCTTCTGCTTGCTTAGCCATTAGACCAACGTTAGGTACTGTACCCATGGTCGTTGGATCGAAAGAACCGTTGGTCTTACAAAAGTTAATCACTTCTTGGTAGATGCGTGCGTACGTAGACTCAGGCATTACTGCTTTCGTGTCTTTAGCGTTACCGTCTGGGCCCCACATCTTGCCAGCATTACGAATCATTGCCGGCATAGATGCATCAACGATTACGTTGCTTGGGATGTGGAGGTTAGAAATACCTTTGACTGAATCAACCATCGCCATTTCCGGACGAGTGGTGTGACACGCTTGGATGTCACGCTCAATTTGCTCACGTAATGTACATGGCACGGTTTGAATTTTTTCATAAATATCAGCCAAGCCGTTGTTAGGGTTTACGCCTATTTTTTCAAAGGTTTCTGCGTGTTTTTCAAATGCATCTTTGTAGAACACTGATACCGCATGACCAAACACGATTGGATGAGATACTTTCATCATAGTTGCCTTAACGTGAAGTGACCACAACACACCGGCATCACGACAATCATTTAATGATTTTTCGAAGAATGCTCGTAGTGATTTGCAACTCATGAACATGCTATCGATGATTTCGTCAGCCTCTAGAAACACTTCTTTTTTAACTGTGATTTCACCGTTTGGTGCAACAAATTCAATGCGTATTTTAGTGTCTTTTTCAACGGTTACAGATTGCTCTGAAGAGAAAAAATCGCCTTCACGCATGTGATCAGCGTGTGAGCGAGAAGACATTTCCCACTTGCCCATTGAGTGAGGGAATTTTTTTACATAAGCTTTGACGGCCGGTGGAGCAAGACGGATAGAGTTACCTTCGCGAAGCACAGGGTTTACTGCGCTACCAAGTACTTTGGCGTACGTTGCTTTTACCGCTTCCTCTTCGGTGTTTTGCGGTACTTCAGGATATTCTGGTAGACTATAACCCTGCTCTTGAAGTTCTGCGATACAGGCTTTAAGCTGTGACAGTGAAGCACTGATGTTTGGTAACTTGATAATGTTTGCGTTTTCGTCCTGCGTTAATGAACCTAGAAAAGCCAGCCCATCTTCAACACGCTGCTCTTTTTTTAGGCGGTCGTTAAAAACAGCAAGTACACGTGCGCTTAGAGATATGTCGCTTAATTTCAAGTCTATGCCTGCAGCAGAAGTAAAGGTCCTGAGAATTGGCAGTAAAGAACAAGTCGCCAATGCTGGCGCTTCGTCGGTCATCGTATAATAAATGGTATTTTTGTTAGGCATTGTTTTCCCTGGTCTGGAGGCTATGGTCAGAAGTGTTGGTTAATATGAATAAATTCAATACGTTTTGCATATTTAATTAATGTGGTCCCGTGGCCAGTCTGTTGGCGACTCTGGGCGTTCTTGTTTGCAAGCCACTACAATTAATGGAGATATTGAAACCCGGAGGCGAAAATCACTCATCAATTCATTACAGCCGGCAGCAGGTTGTTGGTCTAGGCAGAACTATTGCCCTTGATCATGAGTTGATATATGCCTTGGCCATCATGGCCAGCAATTTCGGCAACGATCTCCTTGTTTATGTGGGCAACGATAATATCACCAATTTCTTCAATAACATCATCAAAAATGCCATATCGTTTCATACCATTGGTTTGATGACGGTTGTCATCGGTCGGGGTCACGTACTGAATGACATCTCCTTTGTATCGGTGTATCAAAAAGAGTTGAAGGAGGGTCATGAGCCGTTTTCTGCGAAGAGTAGTATCAGGAATGATCTGATTGCGAATAAACAGAAATACCTTATCTTCGCGATCACGCATTATTGTAAATATAACCTCGGCCACCTTGTTGCCTGCTTCGTCGAGAACGCCAAGCTCCAATATGTCGGAACCTGGATTTTTCGGCCTTAGTCGAACGTTGAGCTCATTTGTAACATTATGGAGTTCAGACCACTTGGACAGCCAGCTTTCAAGGAGTGTAATCGGAGGTTCGGTCTGGATCAGGTGTTGAAATTGAGTGGATCCTTTCCCCATTGCCTTGGTGGTTGCTGTTCTTCCCGATGATGCCGTCAGGGCGCCATCCAGTCTCGGGCCGCCAACCAGGGATTGCGGAGTAGTATAGGGGGATTCAAGTAATCGCAGCTTTCGCTGTAATCTTGCCAGGGCTAGCATACCGTCCTGCCTGAGAGCGGTTGCCAGTTCCTCGCCTGCCAGCCCGTCTGCCTGATGCCCACCGTAGGTTATGAAATTAAACACATATCCTAATTTCCCTATCTCATGTGGAAATTGCCGCATCTCCTCATCACTCATTCCGGTCGTATCCCAGTTAAACGAAGGCGAGAGATTATAGGCGAGCATTTTGTCCGGATAGACGGCATGGATGGCTTTCGCAAATGCAGCAGCCTCGGGTAAATGAGCCGTTTTGGTTTCCATCCAGATAATATCGGCAAAGGGAGCAACCGCCAAAGATTTGGCGATGGCGTAATTGATGCCCCCGCGTATCTGAAAGAAACCTTCAGTCGTCCTGGGTCGATTCCAGTCCCAGGTAATATTGGCGCCAATCTGTTTCGCTTTCTGTCTTGCCATAAAGTGCGATGCACCCTTGGCATACTCCATCCATTCTTCAACGGTCATTTCAGTTTCCTGACCATCCTGCTGAAGGAGTTGTAACTGGTCTGCAACGGCTTCCGGAAAGGTTTTAATACCGGCATCACTCTCCCAGGCCTGCACCACAATAGTCATGGCCTCATCGAGCATATGATCTAACTCAAATCTATCATCTGAGATTTTTCCTGAAATTATGGTTTCGAGTTTTTCGTAAATATCGGCGGCTTTAAACCAATTGATGGCTAATTGATACTGTTCTTCAGCCAGATCAAACAGCAGATGTCCGAGTATATCCTTATGCCCGGATTCGTTGAACATGCGTTGCAGGGCCAAGGCACAGAATTTATAAAGAGGAACATCCAGGTTCGTTGCACCCAGGATAAAGGCATGATCCCGGCTATCGTTATTACTGTCGAGCAGGGTAGCGGCTTCTGCATCGGTGCGGGCAACGATAATGCCCGGAACCTGCATTATATCTAATTGAAAACGGGCTGTGTTGAGTCGTTTTATCTGTTCGTCCACTGAAACTAAAACCTTGCCGCCCTGGTGACCGCATTTTTTAGTTCCTGGTCTCTGGTCCTCAATATGGTATCCCGGAACACCAACCTCAACGAAACGTCGTATTAAATTGCGGACATGGGCATCACCACCATGACCGGTATCGGCATCAGCGATGATAAAAGGGCGAAAGTCGTGTTCCGGGGTTTTCTTCCGTTCTTCCTGGGTCATTCGGGAACGAAAGAATTTCTGGTTTCTGTCTGCTGTCAACAGAGCCCTTACGACCGGTGCTGCTTCATCTGGGACCTGGCTCAGGGGGTAGGAAGCGAGGTCTGCAGAGGGGTCTTCGGTAATTGAACCCTTGGCAGAGGTTGCCCACCCTCCCAGGTAGATACCCTGGATACCGGCCCTTTTGATGGTTACCGCCTGTCCGGGGGAGTAGGGACCAAAGGTTGTAATTGAGGTCTTATTATTAAAATGTTCTCGCAACAGTTTGAAAAAGCCCTCAGCGGCTTCCCGTGCCACGGTATAGTCATTGGCTATGGTCCCTTGCTGTTCCGCCACCTGGCGTTCGGAAAAAAGCCTCTGGATCCCATTAAACCTGGGGCTGGAGAAATACTGTTGGAGTTCAGCTATTTGTTTTTCTAACATTTTTTCTCCCTGGTAATTACTTTCCGTAGTCCAGATTTTCAGTAATTCGCTGACCGGTTACC
This sequence comes from Desulforhopalus sp., assembly GCA_049645925.1. Classification (GTDB taxonomy): domain Bacteria; phylum Desulfobacterota; class Desulfobulbia; order Desulfobulbales; family Desulfocapsaceae; genus Desulforhopalus_A. Next base: position 82,242 of record JBARUU010000047.1, on the reverse strand, counting down.
TTGAATTTTTCTATATAAGCTGCGACACGTCGTTTGCCTTCGGCCAGGTCGTCGTTGTTGAGATTTATATTCAACAAATCAATATACCAGGGGATTTTCACCTGCTCATTGATATAGTCTTTAACCATCTCATACACAAGAGGGAGGGTTGTCGTTTTTGAATCTTCGTGAACATCCCGGTCGTCCGCCTGCAGAAGTTTCTTGTATTCTTCCTCTAATAAACGATCGAAAACCTCTCTGGTAAATATCTGTCCTGCCGCAATCCCCGTCTCAGGATCGTCTTCCGTAATGACCGCCGCCTTGTGCACCCATTCCCAGAGAATGGACATGCGAATCTCGCCGGTTGCCATATCTTCCATGAGATAGAGAATGTCATCGTTGCCAAAAAAATCCCCCGCTTTTAGCGCAGCTGCCTGGAACCCTTGCGCAAAGGCATTTCCATATTGCAAAGCAACACTTAGCAGGTTTCTTGCACCGCGAATTGTGCGTGGGGCATCCTCCATTAGAAATAAATCTTCAGCATCCTTGTGTTCATAACCAAGCTCCGGAAAAGATCTGCCAAGCTGATTGTCCTCACCGATTTGTTCCCACACCGGTCGAACGATGTGGACCATTTTCCAATGAGCAACCCATTTCCCGCTGGCTCCCGCCTTTTGTTCGCGCTCGGCACCGGCCAGGGCCTTTTCCATACTTTCCTTGACCCCTTCCGCGGAGCCAACAGGGATGTTCGGTTCCATTCCACCCTGAAACAGCGCAAATCTCCCGTTTTTATCCGGGGTGTTTACACAACGTCGGACCCTGTCTTCATACATCCTCATATAGCCGAACGTCATTCCGATTTCTTCAATATTGGGATTAATAAAATTACTGTCCCAACCCATGGCGTCGGCAACGCTGTTGATATAATCCCATCTCCCGGTGTTGAAACCGACAAAGTGGCCACCTAAGGCGGCACGTATCTCCATGATCTGGAATGTTGCTTCAACCTGCTCGAGAAGAACGTATGCGAGTATCGAATTTTCCGACAATCCTAAGATGGATTCCAGGGTATCCAGAATTTTTTTCCAAAAGGCCGCTTCTTCGGCAGTCTGGATTTTGGGAAGGTAAAGCACCAGGGAGAAACCGCTCTTTTGCAACTCTTCATAGGTGTTGCAAAGGTAAAGCGTTGTGTCGACAATGGAGGCTGCGAGTCCCCTGCCGTCAGTATCCCTGAAATGCCGGTCATCGAGATGGAGACCTCGAGGTCGAAATATCCTGGTAGTGAATTTGAGCTGTTCCTGCCAGTTTTCTATGATTTTTCGGCCAAGAAAGGATTCAGCCCATCTATTCATATCCCTGGCGACACTCTCTGCAACCCCGAGAAATATCGGGTCATTTGAGTAGGCGAGTTTCAGATTGCGAATATTGTCCAACGACATGGTCTTGATCTGACCCAAGGCATCTTCGCCGTCAAACATCCAGCCATCTGCACCGGAAAGAAGGGCATACGCCACGTTTCGTATGCTGCTTTCAAGCGGTGCGCCAGGCTTTGTAGCCGGGCCGGTACCCTGGATCCATTGTCGCTTTAAATCTGCGGGAATGCATGGGCCGCTGAACTTACCAGCCCTGGCGTCAGCAACTGTTAAATGAGTGCCGCCTATGATCCCATCACTGTCCAGGAAGGTTATTCGCTCGTGATTTGCAAATCTCTGCTGTCTTCTATTGTACCGCTTTTCCATGAGGGAGATACGTTCACCGTTGACCTCCGCCATTTTGTCAAGGGCAGCGAGAGCATCGGCGTTCAGCACATCTGGATAATTCTCTGCAATTTCATTTGGCAACAACAGCCGTTTTGTGATTGATTCTGACATGCCTCCCTCCTTATTGTGTAAGTTCTAACTAACGATAGATATCACCCAAAGGAGGGTCAAGCGATATTTCTCTAAGTGTGACATACACTGCAAGCCATGACACAGTAAATGAATGAAGGAAACTCAAAATTATTGTATGCATAAAGGTGATATTCTACAAGAGTCATCCGGGTTTATCTTTACGGAACTATCAAAGAAAACAGGTAGAAAGCCTGGTCTTTCATGAGTCTATACACTCAGTAATTCCAGGAAAAATAGGTACAATTCAGCGCTCCGTAATTATTTTTGGATTCAGGATATTATTGGGCCTGTGACCGTCTATGTGGAGTCGTAAATTTTTGAATGCATTGATGATTTTAAGACGGCGCAGTTCGGGAACGGCAGCTGCGGTATGCCCGGCAATCTTGAGATTGCCAAGCGGCCTGCCTTCTGAATCCATAAACCGTTGGCCGGCTTTTCCTTTTTGTTCATCGGTAAGAACATCAAGCCGCACCTCTACGTCGTGACGTTCTCGTAAGAACGGCGCGAGATCCGCTTCATTTAACAGCCCCTTCCCCGCATTAACGAGGACCCTTACAGAGCCTTGCGCTTCATTGCCAAGCATGTCCAGAGCCTCGCGGTCGACCCAATATCGGGTTGATGACGTCGTTGCCGCCAAGGTTGTGACAATGTTGCTGGTTGTAAACAGTTCGGCTTTATCCACATACTCCACATCTATTTTTTTGCAGTAAATCCTAGCCCGGTTCTGCGCCAAGCGTCGTAATCTTTTCTGTTTCTGTTGATATCTTGGTCGTTTAGGGTTCCTTTGGCAAACAACGACATTCGCCCCCAGTGCCAGTGCCCGTTGAACAACTGCCTCACCGATACGACCTAAACCCTGCACTCCAAAGGTTAAACCGATCAGTGAACGATCAAATATATTAAGATCATTTATATAAACCTTGTCGGCATGAACGCTTATTGAACTCCTGGTTTTTATTTCTCTTAAGGAATCATTTTTGTACGCAACCGGTGTTTTGATGGTATATGTTGCCTTATGGATCAACTCGTCTTTTCCGACAGGTTGTATTTGAATGGTGAAAGACTTTGTTTGTGAAACCTCGGGCAAAAGTTTCGACAAGTCATCCAGTCGAGTCCTCTGTCGCTCTGATAGGCGACTATACTCCTCGTCCAGGATTAAAATCGTTGACACCTCGTACGCCATTGCCAGTTCAACAAGGCTTAATCCCACCTCATCCAATCCAATAATACCAATGCTGTTATGTATACCCGCTTGGCTGTGTTGTCCGAGCTGATCATGATAAACAGTTGCATCCCGCCGAACACCGGTGCGTACATATTTATCTCCCGAGCCGAACTCATACATGGCATCCAGTCTCAACGCCCGCCTCAGTAGGATAAACCACATGATCTGCGCTACCGCTCTTGCCCGTCCTTCATTTTCAACATCGATGTGATTCAGGGCGATAACTCCCTCAGAATAATGATCTTGAACATAGCCTCCATAGAGCGCATCCAGAGCCATGCCGATATTCTGTTCCGTAACGGCAACTGTCGTATATCCCGGTGAGTTGGTAACCGTTGTTCTCATTTGGGTAGCCGTTTCTAAATCAATGTGATGGGTCGCCGTTGCAAAAAGAATGAGGCCTTGTAACCGTGCCTGCTTAAAGAACGACGCATCAAAATTTGCATTGCAATACCCCAGGCAATAATCGTATTCCTGACTGGCCACAATTGCATTCAATCTGCTGTTGATCCCTGGAGCCCACGCTCCATCGACTTCTATCAATTCAGACTCGGCCAGCAGGATATCAAAGGAGACATCGCCGAACTGCAGTTGAAGCTGAAGGACAAGCTCGGGGGGCAAAGGCTCAATGACAAGTACCCTTGCCCTGGGAGAAGAAACACTCATACGAAAGAATCGTAGATCCTCGATCTTAACAATGGATTGCGTTGCCGCGCTTTTCCCTTGAGTTATTGGATTGTTGACTATATTGGGAGGAATTCTGCCGTCAATAAGCCTTCTTAAGTTATCCAGAGCCTTGAATATTTTTAATTGTCGTACTTCCCGAACCGCAGCTGCGGTATGCCCTGTGACTTTAATGTTTGTCAGCGGATGGCCGTCATCATCGACAAGCCTAAGGTAAGCCCTCCCTTCGTGCTCACCGGCAAGAACATCCAGCCTTGCCTCGGCATCACGATTCCTTTTTAAGAATTGAAGTAATGCATCTTCGTCCACAAGTCCTTTGCCGGCACTGACGATCACCCGCACAGGGCTCGAAGCCTGGCAAGCAAACTGCTCTAATCCTTTTGGGTCCACCCATCCTCGGGTCTTGTCTGTGGTTGCAGCCAGGGTTGTGATGATATTGCTTTGTTTGAAAAATGCAGCCTTATCTTCAGCATATAGAACAGTAACTGATTGGCCGACCCATTTGTTGTGATGAGCAGCCAGTTCTTTAAGGTTTGCCAGTTTTTTTTGATATTTCGGTCGGTCAGGATCTCTTTGGTAGATAAGAATGCTCATACCCAGACTAATCGCACGCTGTGCAACGGCTTCTCCAATACGCCCCAAACCTTGAATACCCAGCGTGAGTTTGCATGTGGGTGAAGTATAAAGATCCAGGAGGCCGCAGACAAAAATTTCCTCAATATCAATATGAATTTTATCACTCAGTTGAGCATTTATACCGCACTTGAAAGTACTTATTTCGGTAGTAAAGCAATAATTCGCACGCAGAAACAATTCTGCACGACTCACCGGTACCAGCTGGATTGATAAATCATGTACTTTGGATGTTTCCTTTTTAACAGAGAGCATTTCCTCAAGTCTTTCTTTTGTCTCCGGAGGAAGATCCCTGTACTCATCATCAAGGACATAAATTGTTGAAACTTCGTGTACGATGGAAAATTCAATGATATGAAGGCCTGCTCCATGTAAACCAATAACCCCTATACTCCGACGAATACCGGCCTCAACGTTTTGGCCTATTTGATCGTGATACACAGTGGCGCGCTCGCCAACCCCGGTGCGTACATACAGTTCGCTAGCCCCAAAGGAAAACATTGCATCGAGCTTCAAGGTCTTCTGCAAAAAACACAGCCACATAGCCTGGGCAATTGCTGACGGGTGGGCAAGTATGGTAACATCGCCAGCTGCCTTGATAAACCCGTCAGGCCTTTGTCCATACCGAACGGCCTTGGAATAAATGGCGTCCAGTATCAAGCCTATATTTTGTTCGGCAACAGTTGTTGTTGTGGGGCCGGGAGCATTGGTGACGACAGTATGGAAACTCGTTGCCGCTTGGACATCGATGTTATGAGTGCCTGTTGATAGGAGTAAGAATCCTTTTAACTTAGCCAGACAGAAAAAGTCTTCATCAAATGTCTCGTTAATATAGCCTATCACATAATCATATTTCCTCACCTGAACCAGCGCGTTAAGCCTGCCGTGAATGCCAGGGCTCCATTGTCCGGCACTCTCAACGACCTCTGATTCTGCTTGCAGGACATCAAACGTCACATCCTTAAACCGGCGGTGTAGCTGAGCGATGATCACCGGACCAATGGGTTCAATGACCAATACTCGCGCGCTGGGGTGAGGAACCTCCAACCGCAAAAAGCTCAAGCCTGCAAGTTCTACATCGACAACAGCCAGGTTGTCCAGAGCCATATGTATCTGCTTTGCATCCGCCGTATCATTCATCCGCTGTAATTCTTCAAAAACTGAACAGCGGAATTTTCTCGACTCCAATCTAAAACGCGACGGGTATGGAAAAAAATCAGGATACCGGCCATGGTAAACTTTTACTCTTATGTCCTCCCAGAAATGGGCTGAGAAAAGATCTCCGTGTATTGCCCGAAATATATCCCTATGCTGCCGTGGAATGTTGAGCTCCTGTTCGAAGGCAGCCGGGTCCACGGTGTATTGTTCCATACCTAAGGCAGAATCTGGCTGCCCGCAAAAGTGAAACAATCGTATATCGATAAGAGAGGCATTGTCCAAATATACAACCCGACCCCATGAGGTGAGCCCGAAATGCCCTAACCCCAAAGATTTCGGCAGAAATCCCATGGCGGCTAAATGCTTAATATTCCATCCGACCTTCAACAGGAGCTGCCGAGCTTCTTTCTTGCTGGTAGTACGGACCTGTTCAATAACAGGTATTATCCGGCGCGCGGCATATACCCGTTTAAAAAAAACATGGTCAGAGGTGACAGTCACATCTTCCGGCTGCTCAGTCTCTAATTTCCCAATCAACGCCTCAGAAAACTGATTCCGGTCAAATTGTAGGTTTCGGTAATCTAGAGAATCCAGAATTTGCCCAAGGCGATCGATCGTATGTACCTTTATGAAGTTATTAACAACGCTCTGTTTGTCAGGCAAGTCTCGTCGCAACACCTTGAAAACCAGAGGAAATCCTTTTACGCCAAAAACAAGGTCAACCGGACCGATTCCAAGGTACCGGCACTGCTCCCCTGATTGAAAAATTTTCCGTAGCTGTTGCAGAAGAGAAATCTTTGCCGGGTGAGAAAAACCTATTATGTCAAGAATGTAGGCAGGGTTTTCGCCCGGGAATAATCGTTGAAGAAAACTGTATAGCTCTTGGTAATGCCTTGTTGAAACAGTAAACGCGGATCGTGTTGAAGAAAAAAGAAAAACTCTCGTCGCTTGATATCCAACTAAAACAGCATCGACCTTTACCCCTTCGGCAGAATGTATACAGCTGATAATTACAGGAACAACTTCAACATTTGTTCGTAATTGACCAACCAAATAGGCACCTTTTCCTCGAAAGAACGGCTGTTTTAATACCTCAAAAGTAGTCAGTACGCCTTCTTTTGCTAATTGTTCACTGATAATGTCAATTATAACATCGGTATCTTGAGAGATATTATCAGAAAGCGAATCGGAAAAAACAGAATCGTTGAGCGCCATCTGGATAGTTTTACCAAGTTGGCTACGTTTCTGTAACGGATAACAGTTGACTATTTTGTCAGGCGCAACTTGCCTATGTTCTATGCCGTCATCTCCAAACTCAATCGATAACTCTTTCTGTGCGAAAATTTTTCGCATTACAGAGGTGAAATACGTGGTAGCCAGCTTATCTTTATATGTTGTTTTGAATCGTTGCCGCAGCTGCTCCCATCTGCCGCGATCATATACGGCCTCCTTAAAAGTATTACTTGCAAACGTAACGCTTTTATCGGTCGCCACACGATAGAGCTGGACTCTCACTAAGTCATCCTGCAGGCGCTCATCCAGCTTACCTGCAACAAACAACTCAGGCGCCCGCTCGGCGATTTTTAAAAAACCATCATAATATTCAAGAAATTGTTGGTGAATGCTCTCAAGGACCTGATCCGGTTTTTCTGTCATATGTAAGACCCATTGGAATGTGTCAATGAAAATGATGCATCTTTGTATTATAATAAAACTTAACTCAGACAAAGCTGCAAGGAGGAGCATATCGGGTAGCTTCGATGAGTGGCGACTTTTGACAAAAGGCGAGTGAAAAAAACGGGAAACTGGTGCCGCGGGTCCTACATCGGGGGAAAACATAAACATACCGTTTAAGGAATAAACGTTATTTAAGTGAAGTCCTGCCTTGTCAGGTGCATTGTATCATGCTGTTCTGCATCCCTGATTCATAGAGGCCTGTTACTTTTCCTGGATGTTACAGTTACATACGGTCGTCTTGAGGCGGTCCTCCTACGGGGGCAGCAGCTAGTTGGCCGTTGATTTCCCGGCAGGTCGCCTTGACTGTTTCGCCTCTCCTTCCAGTGAATTCCACGCTGTCTCCTGCCTTTTTCCCGGCACAAGCCTGGATCGCTTCGGGCGGTGGTCCCATCCGTCGTTTGTGGGCCTGACTGTCACTGTCTGCGCAACCGGTGAGTGGCATCAGGACCAGTACCGCCATAAGTAAAACTGTTTTCAGTGTTTGGTATCCGTTCATTTTTCATCTCCTTTGTGGGGAAATAACTGATTAGTAATAATGTACAGCGGCCACGCTATCACAACTGGCTATGCAGTACGGTTTCATAGATTATTAGCGCTGAATTAAGGAACAATTATGGAGGAAATGTGGAATTGGCAGCAAGACGAGAAAAGGTGAATGAAGGATTGTCTCTTCTGAAAGAAGGTATGTTTCACAAGAGATGGCGATAGGGGGACAGGGATGCAGGGAGGGATTTGCCGTCTGCAGCTTAGGACCGGTTCAACCGTATAACGGTAGTAAGGGAGGATCAAAATAATTTCCGTTATGTTATTATGTCAATAGGAGCCATATTCTTGGTATCGGCATCTTCCCGGTTCTGCATGAGCTCTAAAAGCTGAGTCACCATGTCATCGCTGCAGTTTTGTGAATAGGAGGAGAGAGCTTGTTCAGAAGATGGTGGAGGTGGCTGAGGGGGCATAGCACTGCTGGTGCTGCTTATGCTGTTAGCATATTTGACCTCTTTTTTGATGGTTATATTGAGCCTTAAGATTCGACGGCTATCCCACATTTCTCATCGACAAGTGATTGCAATGGGTTTGTGGCTTTAATGTTTCATGAATGTAACAGTTTGTATCGGTTGTACTGCATCAGCCCGGTTTGTCTAATTACCATCGACAAATTGGTAACCTACCCCACGAACAGTTTTCAGGTAACGAGGGGTGTTGGGGGGATCGCCAATTTTCTGCCGGATACGTGAAATGCAGAGATCTATACCGCGGTCGTATCCATTGTAGTCTGTGTTATAGATTTCTTTGTGAATTTCATCCCGGGAGACGACACATCCGGCCCTTTGGGCAAGAGACCCTAACAGCTGGAACTCAAGGGTTGAAAGGGAGGCCGCTTTGCCGGATACAAAGACTTCACGTTTTCCTTTATTGATAATCAAACTCCCAAACAATAATTGTTGAGATGCCTTGGGTAGAAAACGTCGCAGTAACGCCTGGATATTAGCTGCAGCCAGCTGTGCGCCGCCTGAACTGATCAGCGAAGCATCGGCGCCTAGGCTTAAGGCAAGCGTTTGAAAATGAATGCTTTCTTGAGCTGAAACCAAAACTAATAATCCAGAAGAGAGGGCACGGATTTTACGGCATAGTGCAAGGCCGTCGCCCCCCCTCATCAGGACAGTCGAGGGTGACCAGGTCCGGTTGCTCCTGCACAAGAGAAGTTTCGATCTCAGAGGGATGCTCAATCCGGTTGACTGTAATGTCTTCAATCCCCAGGAGCTCCTTCAGGGCTGAATAGCGGCTGGTGCTTTTACCAATGAAGAGAATCGTTGCTTGAGTCATATCATTTTATGCTATCTGTGAAACATATTCACCTGATCGAGGCGGACGTTTTATATTGCATCATTGTCCTCTGTGATAGACTAGATTGGAAATGTGGAAGAATTGTGGACATCGGTTGAGTTTTTCTATTCCCTGATCATATTTCTTCCACATTTCCCATTTATCCTGGCAACAACAGCTCATTATTTTATGGGAATACTTACGAAAAGGGACGTCAGTGAATATCAAAATCAAACATAAGCTTTTTTCCACCTTGCTGCTCACCGGTGTCGTCGTTGGGGCGAGTCTTTTTTTCTTTCTCCAATGGAATTTTGATCGTGGGTTTTTAAATTATGTCAAAAGCCAGGAACTGGAACAGATGGATCGGCTGAGCGGACAGTTGAGCGCGTATTACAATCACCATGGGAATTGGCAGTTTATAACGCAAAATCATCCTCTTTGGCAGCGACTGCATACAAATGCTTTATCCCCTCCCCAGATGGGTGAAGGATTTGGCAATTTGGGAAGAGAAAATCGTGGAGCCAGTCCATCCCCACCGCCAGGGCTTATGCCACCCAGAGATCCAAGGGGGCTGGGGCCGAGAATTATCCTTTTTGATGCGGATAAAAAAAGGATTATAGGAGGACCTTCAAGTGATGTAGGGAAAAATCTTTCACTGCGACCAATTAGCTATGAAGAAAAGGTTATCGGATATCTGGGACTGATGCCGGTGAGGGAAATTTCCTATTCAGGTGATCTTCTTTTCCTGGAACAGCAAACCGAGTCATTTATTTTGATAACTGTCGTTATTGTGGCACTCTCTCTTCTACTCTCTTATCCGGTGACGATCCAACTGTTGCGTCCTATCAACGCCCTCACCGAAGGGACCCGAAAACTGATTGCCGGGCAATTTAAAACTCGTATTCCGGTTACTACAGGAGATGAGCTGGGGCGGCTATCAGACGATTTTAACATCTTGGCAATGACTCTGGAAAAAAATGAACATAACAGGCAACAATGGGTAGCTGACATTTCCCATGAATTGCGAACACCTCTCTCAGTATTGCGTGGAGAAATTGAAGCACTGCAGGATGGCATCAGGCAGGCGGAACCGCAAACTGTTGATGCGATTCATCGCGAGATCATGCGTTTCGAACGGCTGGTAGGTGATCTTTATGAACTTTCAATGTCGGACATCGGGGCATTGAATTATAAATATATGGAGGTTAATCCGGTAGGGATTTTACAAGAAACAACGGAAATGTTTGAGCAGCGATTTCGTCAGAAAGAGTTGAAGCTGAGCACGGACCTTGAGGTCGCTGTCTCTTCTTTAATACTCGCAGATCCTGATCGTCTTCAGCAGCTTTTTGCCAATCTACTGGAAAACAGCCTGCGGTATACCGATGCCCCTGGAAGGCTTGAGGTTAAACTGGAGAGAGAAAAAGATTACCTTGCTATTCATTTCCTCGATTCCTGTCCTGGAGTGTCCTCAGGTCAATTGCCGAAATTGTTTGATCGGTTATACCGGGTGGAGAGGTCGCGTAATCGCGGTACCGGTGGTGTCGGACTCGGGCTGGCGATTTGTAAAAACATTGTTGAAGCCCATCAGGGCAGAATTGAGGCTGGTAAATCACCACTTGGCGGTGTTTGGGTTAAAATTAAACTTCCTCTCAGTTCCTGAAAGAAAAAGAATAAGATGAAACAGAAAATATTGATCGTAGAGGATGAACAGCGGCTCGCGGATCTTCATCGTGATTATCTCCACCAGGCAGGTTATGAAACCGAGTGTCTTGATGATGGAATGTTGGTAGGTCCCCTGGTGAGAGAAAATCAACCCGATCTCATCCTGCTTGACCTGATGCTGCCCAATAAGGATGGGCTGGAGATCTGCAAGGAGATTCGCACCTTCTCCACTGTGCCGATTATTATGGTTACTGCACGGGTTGAAGAGATCGACCGGCTGCTCGGACTGGAACTGGGTGCCGACGATTATATCTGCAAGCCTTTTAGCCCCCGTGAAGTGGTGGCGCGGGTAAAAGCTGTCTTGCGCCGCGGCATCCAGCCAATACAGAAAAATGCAATGCTCGTGCTCGATGAGAAGTGCTATCTTGCCACCGTAAAGGGACGAAAGCTTGATTTGACCGCAGTGGAGTTTCAGCTTCTGAATATTTTGGCTGCAAGACCCGGACAGATCTTCAGCCGCGACCAATTAATGGACCGCATATATACCGACCATCGGATTGTCTGCGATCGAACTATAGACAGCCATATCAAGAAACTGCGAAAAAAAATTAAACAGGTTGCTCCCGATCTGGAATGTATTCATTCGGTATACAGCGTTGGATATAAGTTTGATATCACATAAGACCTGGACGACTCTCATCAGCAGACGTGCTCGGAAGCAAAAGCCTTTGGCGAAAAAACTATTCCTGTAACAGCCGTAAACATCTAATCCGAATTTCTCATTAGTGTATAGTTGGTGCCTTCCGGACGAAAATGTAACCTGTCTCTCTTAAGTCATTGAATACATCAACCTTCATGCAAAACAATTACCCAGAGGATCTCTCGTCTTCTTCACAGAGAAAGACAATTGCTGGCTTCTCAATACTGTTTCAAACGTCATGCCCCGTCAGGCAGGTCTGGTAATTGTGGGTTGTTTCGAATGAGGGGCGTTCGCCATCCCAACTCCTAAATGTTTGGAATCTGCTTGTCGATTTTATTACATTATTGGTTTATGATCATCCTCCTTCTTATGGTTATTATTGCCGATTGCATAAGGCGTCTTCTCGGTATTGTTGGATTTGGTGCAATCGGAGAATTTTTGTTTTTGTAAAAAGAAGGGTATTGCAATATGGAAAAGTCGGAGGACCGCAGAGTCTCGGTTCGAATGCCGTTTGTTTCAAAGGGAATTTGTCATCTAGGAAAAATTAATAAAAAGTACTCTGGAACTGTCCGCGATGTCAGCATAACGGGCTTGTTTCTGGAAATGAAGGATTGTCCCGATGCAGGTTGTCAATGCGATATTGATATCATTTTTGAGGGGACAGGCAGTCGGTTGATCATTGATAAAGTGAGTGGAGTTATAGTACGAAGCGAAGAAGGTGGTGTCGCTGTCCGTTTTGACGAACGGTTGGAATGGTTTGTTCTGATACCTCTTTATTTTCACAAGATGCAGGAGCAATCGCTGCAAAAATGATGAGCGGTATATGGAGAAGAAAAAGATTTTTTTCTATAATCCCGTTTATTCCCTGCAGAGGGTGTTTCTTTCAACTTCCGTTTGCATTCTGGCAATGATTTCTTGGCGAGTAGTCAGAAGAGTGGCTTTCAGATCGGAGTGCTGGTTGTTTTTCTCAAGAAATGTGTCCAGCAGGTCGAGACCCTGCCTGAAGCAGTGCATGCCGGCAAGCGTTTCGGCCAGATTATTTGTTGCTGCCGCGTGTGCCGGGTCACGGCTCAATATTTCACGATAGGTGGCAGCGGCCTCAGCCAACTGGTTTCCGGCCAGGAGGGTATTGGCCAGTCCAAAGAGTGTGGTCGGATGATCCGGATATTTTTTGAGCAAAGTCCGGTATCCGTCTTCAGCCAGAGCGGTGTTCCCTGTGGCTTCGATTTCAGCAAGTGTCCCCAGATATTTTATCAGATCTATGTCTTCAGGCAGTTCTTCCGGCTTTAGAACGATTAGGGCCCATCTCCCTGCTTTTTCCCAACTGACGATAAAATCATCCAGATCCATCACGAGGCGTCGGGTGGTGCCGGAGCGGAGCACTATTTGACCTGTCGACTGCAGGCCGACAGCAACCGCATAATGATATATGGGAAGCATGGTCAGTCCGAGATTCTGTAACACCAGAACCGGCCTGCCTGCCTGGATCTCGGTTGCAACAGCACCAATTTCCGGAGAAAGAAGATAGGGAATGCGCTGGTAAGATCGGATCGCAGCTATCAGTTCGAGTTGCAGACTGCCTTTTCGGCCTGGCAGGTAGATGTTGTCGGTGAGGTCGTCAGGGTGGACGGCGACTCCTGATGCCATGAGCGCCATTGCCAGTGCGGCGGGACCGCACTGGTATGATTTTTGAGGGAAAAAAGGAGTGTCAGTAAGCTCAACATCTGTATCGGGAATGATCTCAAGTTGGACTGACCGGTGCAATGAGCAGCCGGTCAGCAAACAGACAGCGATCACAGCAGAGAAAAAGAGATGCCGAGCAAATCGCATTTAAATTTTACTGAAAACGTTGGTAACGCCGACAAGTTCCAAAATCAGCAGAACCAGGAAAACAATACCAATCACAGCAAGCGCTCCACCTCCGGCCCCTGCAGGCATTTCGTCTATATGCCTTTGAAGCAGCTGCAATTCCGCCGGCGTTAGGGCTGCGATACGCTCTTCGGCCATGACTGGCTCAACACCGAGTCTCATTAACTCTGCACGCACATCCTCCTGTGCAAGCATCGATTGTATCCGGGCTCGGGTGGTGTCCCCCTGCTCGGCTTCGATCAGTGTCTGGGTCGGAACAATAGCAGCTCTGGCCGCCGGAACCAGCCCTGAAACAATGAAGAACTGAAAAACAATGAGGATAATGATACATTTTCGAGTATGTAAATTCATTGGTTATCTCCTGTATAAAGTAGTTATAGTTGAGTCGTGAAAGATGAGCAGGGGGTACTCTTTCGCCTCTCAGCTCTCCAGATTTGATCTGACCTGCAAAATGGCCGATACATGCATTCGTGCATGAAATTTTAGTATGTATTTGTACACCTTTCGGCTGTTTGTCGGCAACCTTTTTTATTGAAATACCGAGAGTCTGTTCCGTTAGGTGCCATGGCTATGGAGCGAAACCGCACTCCGGTGTATATGTGGAAGATGGCTGTCGTTAAAGTGAAGCTAACTTCCCACAAGGGGAGTATACATTTCCCGAGAAAGATATTTTTTGTTACATATACGAAAAAAGACAATCATGCACCTGCAAACAGCAAAGATAGAGGAATCATATGACACCTGAAATACTACTTGTCCTTGGCATACTGGTAGTGGTTATCGCTGTTCTGGTCACCGAAGTGATGCCGCTGGAGGTTCTGGCGCTGCTGGTTCTGGGGACACTTGCCATCACCGGTCTGGTCAGCCCTATAGAGGCTTTAGCCGGATTCAGCAACCCTGCGGTGGTGACCATCTGGGCGGTTTTTATACTAAGTGGTGGACTGACGAGGACTGGCATCGCCAACATTCTTGGCAGATATTTGCTCAGGGTGGCCGGCAGTGGTGACTCAAGGCTGGTGATTCTTATTATGGTGATCGCAGGCGGATTATCCGCCTTTATGAATAATGTGGCTGTCGCGGCACTGATGTTGCCGGTGGTGATGGACATTACCAGAAAGACCGGGCGTTCTCCTTCACAAATGCTCATGCCGCTGGCCTATGGTTCACTGCTCGGTGGACTTACCACCATGATAGGTACACCTCCTAATATTCTGGTCAGCGAGGCCCTGCGGACAAATGGACTGACACCTTTTGGTTTATTTGATTTCACCCCGGTAGGCCTCGTGGTGATGGTCAGTGGAGTGGCTTTTGTGGCATTCGTCGGGACCAGACTGTTACCCAGGCAGAATTCCCTGGTGGAAAAGCAGAACGGCGAAAAACAACTTCTGAGCCAGTACCGTATTCAGGAGCGGCTTTTTCGGATACGAATTCCCGAAGCGTCCGCTCTTGTCGGGCAAACGCTGGTTTCCAGTCATCTCGGGGCTCGGCTCGGCCTGAATGTGGTTGGAATCAACCGCAATCGGCAAACTTTTCTTGCACCTGAGCCGTCAGAGAAGATAATGGCAGGTGATGAGTTAATTGTCGAAGGTCGTCTCGATCGTATTCAGGAGATGAACAACTGGGGGCATCTTCTCACGGTAACAAACGATGTAGGCAAAGAGAGTATACTGAGTGATGCTATGAACGTAGCAGAGGTACATCTTACCGCCACCAGTCGATTTGTTGGACAAACCCTTTCTGAAATCGGTTTTCGAAACCGATTTTCACTCAATGTCCTGGCAATTAAACATCAGGGTCGCACGATCAATGAAAATATGAAATCGCTACCGTTACGGGAAGGTGATATTCTGGTGGTATTTGGTCCGCTTGCAAAAATTGATGATTTAGCAGGTGAGACAGGTATCGAACCACCATTGCTGCTGAACAGGGAGGAGGTAGAAAAGAGTTACGGGCTGAGCAGGAGAATTCGCTTTTTTACCATCCCCGACCGCTCCCCTCTCCTTGGTATGACAGTGACGGAGAGCCGTCTTGGTGACGCACTTGATGTCCAGATTCTCAACATTCTCAGAGAGGACGGTTCAGCCGTGATTCCTTCCTCTGATGTGTACTTTGAACCTGGTGACAGACTCATTGTAGCTGGCATGTCTGATCTGGTAGCGATACTTCTGCTGCAGGGGCTGGAAGGTGTATTTATCAAAGATCAGGAAGGAGTAGAGGATGTATCTGTCCTGGAAGATGACAAGGTGGGGCTTGTTGAGGTAATACTCTCTCCCCACTCGGGCCTGTCAGGACAGACCCTGCAGGACATCAGCTTCCGTGAAAAGTTTGGTCTCACAGTCCTGTCAGTCTGGCGCAAAGGCCAGGTTGTCAGTACTGGACTTCGTGACCTGCAGCTGCAGTTTGGTGATGCTTTACTGCTTTTTGGGTCCTGGAAAAAGCTTGCTGTTCTTGGCCGTGAACCCGATTTTCTCGTCCTTACCGAGGATATGCAGGAAGCTGCACGGGAGGAGAAGGCAACAACGGCACTCATGATAATGGCGGCTGTCCTGCTACCGGTTATTTTGGGCTGGGTTCAGATTTATATCGCGGTGGTTATCGGGGCTGCCTTTATGGTATTGACCAAATGTCTGACCATGGATGAGGCATACCGGTATATTGAATGGAAGGCAGTGTTTCTTATCGCCGGGATGCTGCCGCTTGGGGTCGCTCTCGATACTACAGGTACGGCTACACTTGTTGCTGAAAACGTTATCTCATTGCTCGGTCCATTCGGCCCCTATGGTGTATTGTTCGGGTTATTGGTCATAACCTTTATCGCTACCAGCATCATACCCACAGCCGCTCTGGTTGTTTTGATGGTGCCCATTGCGCTGAAGACATCGGCTGGACTTGGTATTTCACCTTATCCCCTGATGATGGGGATAGCTATGGCCGCTTCCTCAAGCTTTACTTCCCCAATCTCACATCCGGCTAACGTGCTGGTGATGGGCCCGGGTGGCTATAAATTTGTCGATTATCTAAAGGTAGGCATTCCCCTTACATTACTTATTCTGGCTGTGCTGATGGTGGTAATTCCGATCTTCTGGCCTCTGACATGATGGTTGGTCCGGTGGAAATCTCATTGCCGGGGTGAACCTGCAGGGCTGGCAATGTTGAGACGTCATGGCGGTTTCTTTAAAACAGCGGGGAAGTTAATATTTTCGATACACCCAAGAGAGAACTCCGCATGCATTGTGCGGTACAATTTTCCATCATTTCAACATACCATTATATGCTGAAATGATAGAAAATACTGCAACACGAACTGGCGTCATTTGTCACTGGACATAATACTAGTGGGCCACTAACGTTTTGGTATAAGTTGTCAAACCTCTCATTTCTTCACTCAAAGGGTCGAGCATTGCCACCCAGCGGGTGTTCTATACAGACATTAACGACATCCGCCAGGGTTTCTTTATCCATACCCATGATTGTGAACTGCTCGCGATCAGACAAGTCGCTACCCAGGCCGTCACCACCAGCATGACAGCTCATGCAGCTTTTTCCACGAGTCGCCCCGCCAAGGCTTGTGCTCTCAAAAAGGACTTTACCCTTGCCTGCATTGCCGGCATGAGCCTGTGTCAGCGTTCCCGACATTCATATCGCCATCCCCAGAATTAATGTTTTCCTCATTCAATTCCCTCATCTATTTACATTTGATAATTACTGTCGATATAGCAATTAGACGCCATCGATATCTCGCTGATAATTCGCACTAGATTACAGCAAAAGTAACACCAATTTTTAATTCAACATGTAATTCGAGGCAGTAAAACTTCGAAGGGCGAAGAGAAAACAGGCCAGGACTCGTTTATATGCGATGCACTCTTTCTTCATGCTGAAAATATTATATTTTATTGAAATATTTTTAGTTTTTGTCTAGTTGAAAAGAGTCATCATGCTGCCAATTACCTAACGTTTTTTGCACACGTGTGTGAAAAAAGACGCAACCTTTTACCTTGTCAGTTACTGGCCGGATCCCATGGAGCAGGAAATACATAGGTGTTTTGCTTTGGCACGAAACATGCTATAACAATTCTGTTGATTGGAAATATTAGAGGATAATAGAAAGCCTCTTTGTTTTCTTCTTTCACCTGCATGGAATAATACATGGCCGATACTGCACGCTGGTTATCGGGATAGGTACCAGGGGGGGGCTTTGGTGCTTTGAACCATACTTTCACATCAATAGATAAGGAGGTTATGTCGGTACTACGAAAGCAGGCTTGATATATTGGTTCAGTCTAATGAAGTTCAGAGGTCCGGCAGCCAAAACCTCTGAAATGGTATCTCATCATAGAAAGCAGCGGGGTAACTGACGATCAGGCCCGATCTTTATCTGGGATGATGACCGTTGCTTTCGTAAAGGAGGAAACAATGAAACGATCAGTTATTGCTCTATCTTTCTTCGCAGTTTTTTTTATAGCAGCAGGTGGCTGGGCTGTAGATAAAACAGCTATCAGTAAAAATGTTGACACCATTGTGGCAGGAATTGATAATGGTAAGGATATCAATGGCTATAAAGCCGATGCGTACGACCCTTATGCTTTTGTAATGGAAGAGGGTGGAAAAATGCTCGTTCACCCAACACTTGTTGGTAAAAGTCTGAAGGAAGAGGCGCCTCCTGTCTATGATGCGCTCATGCAGGCAACTCTCGAAGGTACGTGGGTGAAATATGAGTGGAAGGGCAAAGAGAAAAATACCTATGCCAAAAAGACCAAAAGCAATCTCATCGTAGGCAGTGGGTATTAACCGATAAGTACTTTGAAGAAACCGCATTGAACCGGCGACTCTCAATTGAGGGTAGCCGGTTTAATTTATCTGTAATCCCCCTCCTGTTTGTCAAATGCGGTGCTGATTCGAGCACACACACCAACCGCAAGAGCGAAGAGAATATCAAGCGAAAGAAGTTCTGCAATCGATCGATCGTAAAGGATTTTTGCTTCGGCCGGGAAATCTTCGTCGCCAATCCAATACAGGACGGCAACAGGGATATCGGAGGTGATTGAAAACCGGAAGGCCGCATCGGCCATATCAAGGGGCGTCCCCCCCAGTTTTTTACATATGGTCTTAAATCTATTGATATCATTATTAAAACGATTACTGATAAGGTCTGTTGGTATGAGGTGTGGCCCCCTGAAAAAGGCAGAACCACCTGGGAGATCTTTTTCCGAAATCCATTCTCCACTCAAAACCACATCTTTTTCCAGCAGGAGATAATATACTGCAAAAAGTCCCAAATATTCATGGAGGCGTGGGCCTTTTGTATCCCCGTATCTGAGTTCCGAATTGGTGAGGTCTACCAAATAACGATTACCCCATACCTCAAGGGCATATTCATGCGCATCTTCAGAATACTTACTCCTGCCTTGCCGGCAGAGAATTTCAGGGTTCGCGGCTGTAAGTGCAGTAAAATACGTCTTGTCAATTATTTCTGTCATGAGAATCCTCGCTGGAGGGTGCCGTAAAGAGACCCGGCTTTTGTGACCAAATGAGACGACCCAGGGCTTGCTGCTCTAACGAAACAGGTATTGACGGGTATTGTCAACTCCCAGAGCTGGATTGGTTGAAAAAATCATGAGGAAAGTGGTCGTTCTATTCCCAGACCAAACGGGTGTTTTTAAGAATTTAACGAAAAGATAAAATACACTTGATGTTTGTTTGGAACGTCGGTATCCTGTGCACGATACTCGTAGAGGGTTTGTTTTTGCACAGGCGTTTGATGAAGACGAAATCTCAGGAGAAATGTGTATGGAAACGGCGGCGATCACCCAGGAAATGATGATTGTTTTCGGGTTACTAGGGTTGGCTATTTTTCTCTTCGTTACTGATCTGTTACGTGTCGATCTCGTTGGCTTGCTGATGATGGTATTGTTGCCGTTGACCGGTGTCTTGTCAGCTGAGCAGGCGATTGCCGGCCTCAGCTCCAATGCAGTAGTGTCGATCATTGCGGTGATGATCATTGGGGCCGGATTGAACAAAACCGGGGTGATGAATGCGGTGGCCGGGCAGATCATTAAAATCGTCGGCCGTAGTGAAACCAGAATTATGGCAGTGATCTCCTTTACCGTTGCGATTATTTCCAGTTTTATGCAGAATATCGGTGCGGCAGCTCTTTTCATGCCCGCGACCATGCGCATAAGCCGGCAGCTGAATTTCTCCGCCAGTAGAATCCTGATGCCCATGGGCTTTTGTGCTATTATTGGCGGCTGTCTTACCCTGATTGGATCAAGTCCGCTTATTATGTTGAATGACCTTATGGAAGGATGGTGGCAGAACAATCCTGGAGTTGCTGCTAATCAACCGTTTACTCCCTTTTCTCTCCTGGCTGTGACCCCAATTGGGATTGCACTTCTCCTTACCGCAATCGGCTATTTTGCATTTTTCGGCAAGAAGTTTTTGCCATCTGATGTCTGCAGCTTAGATGACGATGGGTGTATGGACAGGCGCTTACAGGATATCTATGGCGATGAAGTGGGGCATAGCTACGAACTTGCGGTGCCTGCATTTTATCCTAACCAGACTCTTGGTGAGCTGGAAATTCGACCACGATACCATATAACCGTAGTCGGCATTGCCAAAAATGAGGGGTACAAAAAAGAGTTCGCTCCTACTAAAGATTCGGTTATTGATGCCGGGGACTCTCTTTGGGTCATGAGCAGCGAAAAAAATATCCAACGGCTGGTTGATGAACAGGGGTGGATCATTAAGCCAGAGCATGACGTGTTCGCCGATGAAAACTTTCCCGATGAATCGGGAGTCGTCGAGGGCGTTGTCATTCCCCATTCAGATCTTAGTCAGCATACAATGGAGGAACTGCAGTTCCGCAGCCTCTATCAAATTAACCCCCTGGCTATCGTTCGTGGGGATAAGATCATCATGGATGAGATAAATGTCACCGAATTGCAGCAGGGTGATACTATTCTGATGCAGGGGCGATGGAAACAGTTTCGACTGTTAACCGATCAACTGGACATTGCTCTGCTTGATGACATTCGGGGTGAAGAACTCAAACCTGAGCGTACTCGCTGTGCTGTTTTTTTCCTCATTCTGGCACTGACACTGGCCCTGGTTTTACATGTGAAGCTGTCAATCGCGTTGCTTACCGGAGCATTGGGTATGGTGCTGACGCGCATAATCCCAGCGGACCGTGCTTATGAAGCGGTTGACTGGCGTACAGTGTTCCTGCTTTCCGGTCTCATCCCTCTCGGCACTGCTTTTGAGATAACCGGAACGGCAGCGTATATCGCCCAAAAGGTTCTTAGTGCGATCGGTACCCCCAGTCCGCTGCTCTTAATGCTTGTGATCTCTTTGCTGACCTCATTTTTTTCTCTGGTAGCCTCCAATGTGGGGGCGACAGTACTCATGATTCCTTTGGCTATGAATATGGCTGCGTCGATAGGCACTGATCCGCTGGTTGCCGCCCTTGTTGTTGCGGTTTCAGCATCTAATACCTTTATATTACCGACACACCAGGTTAACGCGCTGATCATGCGCCCGGGAGGATATAAAACAAAGGATTACATGCGGGCAGGTCTTGGAATGACTGTTTTGTATACAGGAGTTCTGATGCTGTGTCTCAAGTTCATTTTTTCCATCTGAACCGCCAATGGTTCTGGGAAACTTCAGCTGGATACCAGCCAGCCACTGACACCAATCATTAAGGCCCCGGCTGTCTTATTAAGAAAATCGCTGCCGCCCTTTTTGTCCAGGAAGGTCCCGAGACGGCGCCCCCCTCCGGCATAAATAATCAGGCAGATGAATTCTATGGCCAGCAGGATGACCAGCAGGACGGATAACTGTGGAAAAATGGGATACGCCCGGTCAATGAATGGTGGCAATAACGAAAGGGTGAAGGCCCACCCCTTGGGATTGGATACTGCGGTTATAAAGCCCTGCCCGGCAAGCTCTCTACGGCTGATGGTTTGTGTTGACTGTCGGTTCCTGACGATAGCCATCCTGCCTTGTGAGCGAAAGAGTTGGATGCCGAGATAGAGCAGGTACCCTCCACCACAGTATTTCAATGCCATGAACAGGGCCGGATGACTAAGCATAACGGTTGCGACTCCGGCAACTGCAGCAATTGACACCAGTGCAACACCCACCAGTTCACCCCACATCATCCAGAATGTACGGCGAATTCCGATGGACATCCCAAGGGTAAGAGACAGCGTCATACACATGCCAGGGGTAAGGGAAATCATAAAACATGTTGGAATAAATACTGCCAGCAAAGAAAAATTAATCATAGTTATCCAACCAAACAGCCCATTATAAAGATGGGTCTCTAGGGTACCTGGTGGGCTGATGATACAGTGGTAATCTATAGAACAGGTTCATTGGCATTAATCAAGGATCTGGCTTAAAAAGAGTCGGGTCCTCTCATGTTGTGGATTGTTGAAAAATTCTTCCGGATTGTTTTCTTCAAGCACCTCGCCTCCATCCATAAAGAGAACCCGATGGGCAACGCTCTTGGCAAAGCCCATTTCATGGCTGACAACAATCATGGTCATACCGTCTTTGGCAAGGCTGATCATGACATCAAGAACCTCTTTCACCATTTCCGGATCGAGAGCAGAGGTCGGTTCGTCAAAGAGCATGGCATTTGGTTTCATGCAGAGGCTCCGGGCGATAGCAACCCGTTGTTGTTGACCGCCGGAAAGCTGGCCGGGAAACTTGAGAGCCTGTTCGGCAATGCGCACCTTTTCCAGGTAGTACATGGCTATTTCCTCTGCTTCCTTCTTCGGTGTTTTCCTAACCCAGATTGGGCCAAGAGTCAGGTTCTCGAGGATGGTGAGGTGGGGAAACAGGTTGAAATGCTGAAACACCATGCCGACTTCGGTGCGAATCTTTTCGATATTTTTAAGATCGTTGGTCAGTTCTATACCGTCGACAATTATCTTACCGCGCTGGTGTTCTTCTAGTCGGTTAATGCAGCGGATCAATGTGGATTTACCGGAACCGGAGGGGCCGCAGATAACGATACGCTCACCTTTATTAACCGTCAGATTGATATCTTTTAAAACATGAAAATCACCATACCATTTATGCATGTTTTCAATGGTGATAATAGGGGCTTCGTTGGTTGTTTTGTCTGCTTGATTGGGATTCATTAATTTATTCCTGGTTCCTTGTCACGGTTGGTCTGTTGAAATTCGTTACAGGCTGGTGTCGAGTTCTTTTTCCAGCCGTCTGCTGTAATTGGACATGGAAAAGCAGCAGACAAAATAGATAAGGGCCACAAAGATATAGGCCTCAGCAGAATAGCCCATCCATTTAGGATCGGTGAGGGTAGTCTGGGTTGTTTTTAGTAAATCATAGAGGGCAATGATCACCACCAGCGATGTATCCTTGAAGGCAGAGATCAGGACGCTTACCGAGGGCGGGATGACAATTTTCAATGCCTGGGGCAAAATGATCAACCGCATGGTCTGGAAGTAGTTGAGTCCGAGAGAATCAGCCGCCTCGTACTGCCCTTTGCTTACTCCCTGCAGTCCTCCACGGACAACCTCAGCGATATAGGCTGCGGTAAACAAAATGATAGCAACCTGTGCCCGCAGAATGTTGTTGATGATCATTCCCTCCGGCAGAAAGAGGGGAAAAACCACTGAGGACATAAAAAGCAGACTGATAAGAGGTACACCTCGAATAAGTTCAATGTAGACCACAGAAAACGATTTAATGACCGGCATTTTTGACTGGCGGCCAAGGGCCAGTATTATCCCTATCGGATAGGCAGCTGTCAGACCGAAAACCGACAGTAACAGGGTCAGAGGAAGGCCGCCCCATTTACTGCTTTCGACCACTTCCAGACCAAAGAGACCACCTTTTAATAAAAGGCCCATGGTAAAGAGGCCAATCAACCAACCGTAGAACAGGGATTTTCTCCAATGGTTACGGTTCTGACTGTAGAACAGTAAGCTAATCAGGATAACCACTGCCAGCAGCGGCCGCCATTGAAGCTCGTGGGGGTAGAAGCCGAACAGGATAAAGCGGATATTGGCGGTAACTACCGACCAGCATGCACCTTCCCCGGCTTTGCATTGGTCGGCAGAGGGAAACCAGCTGCTCTCGATAAGAGCCCAGTTTATCAGAGGCGGCACGGTCAGCCAGAGTAAATAAAGAACCACCAAGGTCAAGGCGGAATTGAACCAGCCGTTAAACAGGTTGGCTTTCATCCAGCCGATGATTCCGACTTCAGTGACCGGCGGCTTCAGTTCCCTTGCAGTTTCGGAGGCATGGGGGGTGAATATATCTTCCATAGCGATATTTATCTTTCAACAAGAGCTATTTTTTTATTGTACCAGTTCATGACTGCCGAAGTAGACAGACTGAAAATAAGGTAGACGATCATAATAAGTGCTACGCCTTCGATAGCCTGGCCGGTTATGTTGATAGTAGTTCCGGCAACAGAGACAAAATCGGGATAACCAATGGCGACTGCAAGCGAACTGTTTTTTGTCAAATTGAGTAGCTGGCTGGTAAGCGGCGGTACAATAACCCGCAGCGCTTGTGGCAGGATGACCAGATTAAGCACATGGCCCTGTTTCAGACCGATGGATTTTGCAGCCTCTGTCTGGCCCTTGCCGACTGACTGGATACCAGCTCGAACGACTTCGGCAACAAAGGCAGCTGTGTAGAGAACGAGGCCAAGGAGTAAGGCCGCAAACTCCGGACTAATGGTAATGCCGCCCTTGAAATTGAAACCGGCAAGTTGTGGGACACTCATCTCCGTAGGCGCACCGGTGAGCCACCAGGCAAGAAGGGGCAAGCCAATAAGCAGCGCCAGTGAAACTCTGAAAGTGGGAAATATCCTGCCGGTGGCCGCCTGGCGTTTTGCCGCCCACCGTCGCAGAAAAAAGACAGCAACTCCACCAACGATGAAGGCTGCTATCGCATATTTATAGGCTTCATGCCAGAGCGGCACACCAAAGATCATTCCACGGTTACAGAGGAAGAGCCCGGGAACCGGATTGAGAGCCTGCCGGGGTGAGGGCAGTATCTCATAAAAGAAGGCATACCAGAAAAAGAGCTGTAACAGGACTGGAATATCCTGGAATAATTCAATATAAATGGCCGATAGCTTGGCAACAAGCCAGTTCGAGGAGAGCCTGGCGATACCTAGTATGGTGCCTAGAATGACCGTCAGGATTATACCAATAAAAGAGACAATCAGGGTGTTCAGGAATCCCACTAAAAGTGCGCGACCATAGGAGTCTGCAGCAGAATATTGAATAAGGGCTTCCCCGATCTCAAAAGAGGCCTCCCTTTCAAGGAAACCGAATCCTGTCGAGATTGATTGCCTTTCCAGGTTGGCAAGCGTGTTGTTTACAAGATAGTAGCTGAGTAGACCAACCCCAAAAACAGTGATAATCTGGTACAAAATTGAGAGCTTGGCTGGATCCCGCAGGAACGGAATTTTCTCCGGTGCTGATGCGTTCATAATTACCTATCTACATACTCATGCCCGGAGTATGACTCCGGGCATCTTACTTGGGGATTGCCGGTTACTTGAAAGGAGGTGAATACATCAAACCGCCATTGTTCCACTGCGCGTTCAGACCGCGTTCAATCATCAGAGGAGTATTAACGCCGACATTTCTCTCAAATACCTCGCCATAGTTGCCAACCTGCTTGATTATATTATAGGCCCATTTCTCATCCAAGCCGAGTGCTTTACCGTTACCGGGAGTTACACCCAGAAAACGCTGGACTTTTGGATCGGTGCTCTTCATCATCTCGTCGAGATTTTTTGAGTCGATTCCAAGTTCTTCTGCAGCGATCATGGCCAGCACTGAGTAGTTTACGATGTCTTTCCACTGGTTGTCACCATGACGAACGGCCGGGGCCAAAGGTTCCTTGGAGATGATTTCCGGGAGGATCATGTAGTCGCTAGGCGTTGGGGCAACTGCTCGGATACCTGCAAGCTGGGAGGCATCAGAGGTCATACAGTCGCAACGCCCGGCAAAAAATGCCTTGGACAGTTCCGCGGTATTCTCAATGACAACAGGGTTCATTTTCATCTTGTTAAAGCGAAAATAGTCGGCCACATTCTGTTCGGTGGTGGTACCTGGCAGAACACAGACGGATGCACCATCCAGTTCCTTGGCACTCGTAACGCCAAGTTTTTTGGGGATAAGAAAACCCTGTCCGTCATAGTAGTTGACCTGTACAAAATCAAGTCCAAGATCGGTGTCGCGGCTGAGGGTCTGGGTGGCGTTACGGGTAAGTACATCGATTTCGCCGGATTGAAGTGCCGTAAAGCGGGTTTTGGCAGTGAGTGGGGTGTATTTTATCTTGTCGGCATCGCCGAATACTGCAGCGGCAATCGCCCGGGCAGTATCAACATCAAGTCCTTTCCAGACGCCTTTTTCGTCAGGTTTTGCAAAACCAAAAAGATCACCGTTGACACCTGCCTGAATAAAACCTTTTGCCTTTACATCATCAAGAGTTCCTGCCATGGCAACCCCTGCACTCAAACAAAACGCTGCAACAGCTGCAGGAACAATTCGCTTCAATTCTCTCATTGAAAATACCTCCTTGTGAAATGAATAGTAGTTATTACTGCTATGAGACTGTTCGCGACAGTCATTGTTAAAGCCATTCGCAACCCGGTCAGATGCCGCTGTGGGCAAGTCCGGATTATATCAATGTGGGTGGAAAGACTGTATAGTTATTCGATAAACAGTATTCGTGTCAAGGTGTTTGGCGTTGCTCAACTGAATTTTATGTAGCCAATCTAATAGGGTAGAGTGGGACTGATGCTAAATTGGTTCTCTGCAGCCAGGTCATTCGCTCCTGGAAAATTGTTCGTGTGACATATATTGGGTGATTTTCTCGGGTGGAAAATCAAGAAAGTTGAACAGATATTTTTCAAACTCCCGGGTTTGGTTGAAATTGAGGCGGATAAGTTTTTCCTTGGCTGGATTGTTGTCTCCGTATCGACTGAGGATATAGTCAAGCCTTTCTTCAAGTGAGACGACCTTGTCATGACAGACGCGCTTGTCGGAATAGAACACTATCTCCTTGGTTCCGAAAATGCCCTGCACATAAAGATGAGCCGGAAAATATTTCAGGACTACATGTTCTGCGACAACCTCAGCAAGTTTGGGATATCCGAGTTCAATACAAATTTGCCGACCGATTTCTGCGTGTCGGCAGTCCGTTTTCAAGCAGAGCGTTTTGGCTATATCGTGGAGCAATGCCCCGGCGATAACCTCGTCTTTATCAGGCAGAGGACCGGCAGTCCTGCCCGTTCGGCGCAAACTATCGACCAGTGATTCCGCCACCCGGGCCACAATAAAAGAGTGTGCCCGGATGTTTTCAAGCATTTCGAACCTGTCATGAAAATCAAGACATTGTTGAATGGATGGTATTATTCCCATAAACGATACTTTGCTATGTTGATCTAACCCTCAACGATATTCTTATCCCAACAACTACCTACCTGCTGCTCAGCTCGTGGACCGCATCAACGGCAATTTTTGCCTGGTCGGGCGGTGTGAACTGGTGAATTCCATGACCGAGGTTGAAAATATGGCCATGGGCATCTTTTGCACCGTCGAGTAACCGGCCGATTCGCTCCCGAAGCTGGTCTTTGGGGAGAAGCAGGGCAAAAGGGTCGATATTGCCCTGTACGGCTCTCCTGCCTACTTTTTTAATTGCATCGCCAATGTTGATACGCCAGTCAAGGCCAATGACATCAGCACCGGAAGTAACGGAAAGGTCAAGCAGGGTTGCACCATTATTGGCGAAATAAATCAAAGGAATATCGAAATTTTTGAGTGCAGCTAAAATCTTCTGGACATAGGGGAGCGCGAAATCCTGAAAATCGCACGGTGCCAGTATGCCTGCCCAGCTGTCAAAGAGTTGCAGGGCCTGGGCTCCCGCCCTCGCCTGAGCCTGTAGGTAAAGGATGGTGCTTTGAGTGATTTTGTCCATCAATTTGTGAAACAATACAGGATTTGTGTACATCATTTTTTTGGTTTCCCAGAAAACTTTGGACGAGCCTCCCTCAATGAGGTAGGTCGCACAGGTGAAGGGGGCTCCGGCAAAGCCGATGAGCGGCACCTTCAGCTCTTTGCGCAGTAACCTGATCGTTTCCATAACAAAGCCGGTTGCTACGTCTGCATCGGGTATGATCAATTTGTCAAATGCTGCCTGGTCTCTGATCGTTTCCGGGAATACCGGGCCTTGGCCTTCATGAAATTCCAGTGATGCTCCCATGGCTTCCATGAGAATCAGGATGTCAGAGAAAAGAATTGCAGCATCCATTCCCAGTATATCTATCGGTTGCAGGGTGACCTCAACGCAGAGATCAGGAGATTTGCATAGTTCCAGGAATGTAACGTTTCCGCGAACCTTCTGGTATTCAGGAAGGTAACGCCCGGCCTGACGCATCATCCAGATCGGAGTGTAGTCCGTTTTTTCACCTCTACATGCTTTGAGAAAGGTATTGTTCATAGGGTCCATGTTGGTTTAATGAGATTTTTAAAAAAATAGATTCCAATTAACAACTATTTCGCTCCATCTGCTGGAACTATTTGCCTGGGAACATGGCTGCAAAAAGGTTCCTGAGCAAGGAAGTCTCCGGTCATGGAATATGCCCTGGCACGGCATCCACCGCAGACTCCGACATATTCGCACTTCCCGCAATTGTCTTTATACCCTTTGAAATCACGAAGTTGAAGGAAAAGTTTTGATTCCTCCCAGATAGTTTTAAAAGGAGTTTTCTTTACATTGCCAGCAGATTTTGCAAAGTAGCTGCACGGCTGCACTTCGCCGTCGACGTCGATGAGGCAGATCAGTTGTCCGGCAAGGCAGCCTTTTGAGCCCCCTGTGGAAAACTGCAGACTTCTGCGTTTGTGCTTCTCCCCCTGCTCCTTGTCTTTCTGTCTTACAATGCGGTAATAATGTGGGGCACAGGTTGGCCGCATTAACAGTTCGTTCTCCTGTTTTTCTACCTCATAATGCCACTGCAATATCTCATCGTAGACATCTTCGGGGATCAGTTCCTCCATTATGTCTTCGCCTCGGCCGGTGGGGACGATCATGAACATGTACCAGGCAGTTGCGCCAAGACGTTTAACCAGTCGGTAGATATCAGGGATTTCCTCACGGTTTCGTACAGTAAACGAGGAGTTTACGAGAAACGGGATGTCGTGGTTTTTAAAAAGTCTGATGGCATTCATGGTCCCATCAAACGCCCCTTTCTGGTTGCGGAAGTTATCGTGAGTTTCAGCGTTTGAGCCGTCCAGACTGAGGGAAACCATTTTTATTTGCGCATCTTTTATTTTACGGCAGATGTCATCTGTCACCAAGGTGCCATTGGTGGCAAGACACATACGAAATCCTTTCTCTGTGCCGTATCTGGCGATATCAAACACATCTTCGCGTAAAAGTGGTTCGCCGCCGGAAAGCACCAGGACTGGACTGGCGTAACTGGCGATATCATCCATGATCGCTTTTGCTTCATCGAATGAAAAATCAGGATGGCCATTGATGTCGAGCTCTGAGGAGGACCGGCAATGCACACATTTAAGGTTACAGCGCCGTGTTATTTCCCAGGCAATCCATTTTGGTTCAAAATCCATAAATCTACTCCAGTGGGTGTTGTGGTCGTTCAGCAACAACCTGAGATATTCTCACCCCGTTGAGAGGAGTGGGGTAGTCAATAATTCCACCCGAAGTGTACTTTTTAGTGCCTCTTGGGGGGAGTGTGTTTTTTTGCACAATCATTTTTCTGTGAAGTAACAATAAAACTGTTTTTAATTCACTGCTTAATTAATAATAATAACGAACAATCTTAAATTATTATCTTTGAGCTGCTCGCTGATGTCGTGAAAAACATATACTGCCGGGCCTGTAAATAGTAAGTATTTTCCTGGCGAAATAAAGTGATTACGTTGTTTTGGGGTAAAGAAAAAGTTAGGGTTTGGGGGGGGTAAACACATTTATTCTTTTGATATGCAGTGGGGCAGAGACAAAATTTGATTTTTAAGAGGATTGACAATTTCCTGTACTGTTGAACTTTATAATTTACTGTAAATAGCTTATAGTGCGATGCCGATCTCGCTTGTCGCAGGTGTGGATCGCTATGTTGTGCAAAATGTTACTGGAATACAAGGCGTGGTTTTACCCCTGAGCGGATGTGCAGGTTTATATTTAGAGGAAAAAATGTTGATTTCACCGGTTACAATTACCAGTCCGGAAGGCGAAAAAATTCTCGTTAGCCTGCTTGATCGTTTCCAGGCAGCTGATGATTCGTGCCAAAATTCGGTTATAGGAATTTTAGATTCAGTCAAGAAGAACAAAGATGAGGCGGTTCTCGCATATGGTCGTAAATTCGACTCTCCAGACCTCACTGCAGAGCAGTTACAGGTAAGCGGCAAAGAGTTGCAGAATGCATACAACCTGGTCGACAAACAATTCCTCAATACCCTGAGTCGGGCCATTGAGCGTATCCAGACATTTCATGAACGGGAAATGGAAGATTCCTGGATGCAGACCAGAGAGGACGGGACCATTGTCGGCAGACTTGTTCGTCCTGTCGATTCTGCAGGACTGTATGTTCCGGGAGGGAAAGGTGGCTCCACGCCATTGGTGTCCTCGGTCCTTATGAATGGAATTCCCGCTGGAATCGCCGGTGTAAACCACAGGGTGATGGTCACTCCGCCCGGGGAAGACGGCACTGTCAGTCCGCATTTGCTTGTCGCAGCCCAGGAAATTGGCATCACCGAGATTTATAAAGCCGGATCAGCCTGGGCTATTGCTGCTCTTGCATTCGGTACCGAGACCATTCCCCGAGTGGATGTTATCGTCGGGCCTGGTAACCAGTACGTCACTGAAGCGAAAAGGCAGGTGTCAGGCATGGTACGTATCGATATGATTGCCGGACCCTCAG
This sequence comes from Desulforhopalus sp., assembly GCA_049645925.1. Taxonomy (GTDB): domain Bacteria; phylum Desulfobacterota; class Desulfobulbia; order Desulfobulbales; family Desulfocapsaceae; genus Desulforhopalus_A. Next base: position 51,937 of record JBARUU010000047.1, on the reverse strand, counting down.
AGGTGCTCATCGTGGCCGATAAAACTGCGAGCGCTGCCAGTGTTGCCGCCGACATGCTGGCTCAGGCGGAACACGACCCATTGGCCTTGTCGATTCTCATTACGATTCATGAACCACTTGCGAGAGAGGTGCTCATTGAGCTCGAACGGCAGCTGCCGTTATTGTCCAGGGAGTCAATTGCCCGAAAATCTTTAGTTGATCGGGGAGTGATTCTGATTGCTGACGACTTGGAGGAGGCGATTGAGGCAGCAAACGGAATAGCCATCGAACACCTTGAACTTATGATTGCGGACCCTTGGGCTCAGTTACCACATATCCGTCATGCCGGAGCCATTTTTCTCGGTGATAATACCCCGGAAGCTGCGGGCGATTATTTTGCCGGCCCAAATCATGTATTACCAACCATGGGGACAGCCAGGTTCGCTTCAGCTCTGGGTGTTGAAACCTTTTTAAAGAAGAGTTCCATCATCAGCTATTCAGCGGGAGCGCTTGCGGCGGACAGTGATCATATCATGCGGTTGGCCAACCTCGAAGGGTTGAGTGGTCATGCCCGTTCCGTCGCAGTTCGGCTTGGTAAATAATGTTTGATTTCAGTCAACGGCTGGAAACAGGACTGAGAATTATGGGGATCGACGTTTCCGCTGATGCCTCTGGACGGTTGATTTTATATTTCCAGGAACTCAAAAAATGGAGCAGAAAGGTCAACCTGATAGCAAAATCCACCAGTGATGAACAGATTGTCGAAAACCATTTTCTCGATTCCCTGAGTATTCTGCCTTTTCTTGACGGTCCCACAACACATCTTCTCGATATCGGTACCGGAGCTGGATTTCCTGCCCTTGTCTGCAAGGCAGCATGCCCGGAACTGGTCGTAACCCTGGCGGAACCCCGGCTGAAAAGGGTGAGCTTTCTTGGGCATATAGTCAGGACGCTTGGACTGAAAGACGTGAAAATACTCTCAAGTCGTGCGGAAGATGAAGTGCAGCTTCCATCGTCATCGGAGTTTACGCATATAACCGCAAGGGCGGTAACGGAGCTTGCATCATTTCTGCAAATGGTTGAGAGATTTTCTTCCTCAGGCCCGCAGCTTATCTGTATGAAGGGACCGAAGTGGAAGGAAGAACTTGCCGCAGCTGCTGATGTTGTAGATGCTTCCCCCTATGCTCTTGATCGTGTTGTGGAGTGTAATCTCCCTTTCTCGAAAGCAGACCGGACTATTATGATATTTGCTAAAAAAAATAATTAACCAAAAAAATATAAGGTGAAATAATGAAGAAAATTGCAGTTCTCGCTGGAGATGGTATTGGCCCCGAAGTGATGAAAGAGGCTATCAAGGTTCTTGATGCCGCACAGGAAAAATATTCCTTCGAACTCTCCTATGAATATGCCGATATCGGTGGAATTGCTATAGATAATCATGGCGACGCCTTACCTCCAGCAACTCTTGCGCTGTGTGAAAAAAGCGATGCCATTCTGTTTGGATCTGTCGGTGGCCCGAAATGGGAAAGTCTGCCTCCCGAAAGGCAACCGGAACGTGGTGCTCTGCTGCCTCTCAGGAAACATTTCGATCTGTTTTGTAACTTCCGGCCGGCCAAAGTCTTTCAATCATTGACTGCGGCCTGTCCTCTTCGCTCGGATATCATTGGTGAGGGGTTTGACATTCTTTGTGTGCGTGAATTAACCTCCGGCATCTACTTCGGCACTCCTAAAGGCAGAGAGGGGAGCGGCGCTGATGAGCGGGCGTTTGATACCATGGGCTATAAAAGGTCGGAAATACAGCGCATCGCCAGGATGGCCTTTGATGCCGCGAGGCTCAGAAAGCGCAAAGTGACTTCAGTTGACAAGGCCAACGTTTTGACTACGATGGTGTTCTGGCGTGAAGTAGTGAAGGAAGTTGCTACAGAGTATCCGGATGTGGAGCTCAACCATATCTACGTTGACAATGCCACCATGCAGTTGGTGCGTGATCCTCATCAGTTTGACGTTATGTTGTGCGGCAATATGTTTGGCGATATCATCTCCGATGAAGCGGCCATGCTGACGGGCTCCATGGGGCTTCTTGCCTCTGCGTCACTGAACAGTGACAGGTTCGGCCTTTATGAACCCGCTGGCGGTTCAGCTCCGGATATTGCAGGAAAAGGCATAGCCAATCCCATCGCGGAGATCCTCTCTGCAGCGATGATGTTGCGGTATAGCTTTGGCCTTGACGATGCAGCCATTGCCATCGACAAGAGTGTGGCCGCTACCCTGCAGAAAGGCATCCTAACCGCCGATCTGACAAGTGATAAATCAAAGGTGGTTGGCACCACGGAAATGGGCGATGCAATAGTCAGGGAGTTGCAGGGGTAAGGACAGGTGGAGCACATCGGGGAAGAAAAAATGACGAAAACCGAGAATGTTATTCTTGTGGCCAACGAAGCGTCCACAGAATTGGGGTATAAACTTGCCGAAAGACTGTGGATGCCATTTACGGAAATGGAGCGGAAGCGGTTTGCTGATGGTGAATGCCACCATGCTTTTCCTAAATCTATTGATGGCAAGGATTTGGTTATCCTCGGGGTGACGCATGATGACAGTTCTCATCAGGAATTACTGGACCTCATTTCCGGGGGGAGGTATTGGAATGCCGCTTCCATTAATGTCATCATCCCGTTTCTTGGTTACTCAACGATGGAACGGGCCAAACCCAACACCCTTGAACTCCCCAAGGGAATCACTCGTACCAGGCAGATTTTCAGGGCACGACCCAATTTTGTCGCCTTTGTTGATTTGCATTCAGAAGCTGTTTTGCATGCTCACGCGGGAGAAGTTCATACCAAACATGTCTGGTCAGACGATATGGTTGTAGAAAAGATAAAAAAGAGTGGCTTGACCGATTATGTTCTGGTTTCACCGGATTATGGGTTTTCCAAAAGGGTTGCACGGCTGGCCAGTCTTCTGGATTGTCCGCATACGGCAGCAGATAAAGACCGCTATGACACCGACAAGACTATTGTTGGGCAGGTTTCCAGTGTGGTGAAAGGGAAAACGGCAATAATCTGCGATGATATGATACGCACTGGTGGCTCCATTCTTCAAACCGCCAAAAGGTGTATGGATGCCGGTGCAAGAAAGGTTGTCGCCCATGCAACACATCTTGTTATGGCGGGTGATTCCATGGAAAAATTTGCACAGGGGCCGATCTCGAGAGTGATGGGGTCGGACACGTATCCTGGAAGAGAAGGTGGTGAATTACTGGATGTCTACTCAATAGCACCACTCCTGGCCGAGGTTATTGAACAACATTTACAACTGTGAACTGATAGTCGCCCGGAGAGTTTCGCTGACCTGCATTTACAGCACCAGCAGTTTTGATAATGGTGGGATGCTTGGGATGCCAGGAAACGGAATACGTCCTTAACACACAGCATTTTATCCCGACTGTACATGAAACGAGAAGTCATAGCACAGCATCTTCAGCAGTCTCTTTTGTTCAAAGACGCTACATCCCAAGAGATCGCGTCCTTTGCTGAGGTTGCCAGGGTGCAGATAATCCCCGAGGGTCAGTATGTATACCGGCAGGGAGACGTCAGCGAGGTTTTTTTCGTAATAGCTATGGGCGAGGCAGAGCTGGTACTCGGGCGCGACGAAGGCGTGTCAAGAATTGTCGGCAGAATTGGACCTGGTGGCCATTTTGGTGAGACCGGTATTCTCACAGGAAAACCCCGATCACTTTCCGTGCGCGCCCTGTGCGACCTGGTGGTCATCTGCTTTGACAAAAGATATTTCAGGATCGCCTTTCTTTCCAACAGCAGGATTCATAAGCAGCTTGATGCAGCTTTGGCCGAAAGATTACGAGTTGCATTTCTCGACCAGATTGACTCGACCGGTGGAGAGGCTCCGTATGAAGATATGTCAGCCGCAGATGATGTCATCCTGTTTAAGGATAAATGTTTGTCGGCTATTCAGCTTCGAAGATTGGCAAAGCAAAGAGATGATGATATCCGGACATCAAAAACTGCTAAAAAGACTCAGGCTGTAATAGACTTGTTTGCCTCTATCACTACTCCTTTCATCTTGACGGGGGAGGCGGGAACCGGAAAATCAATTATCGCGCGGCAGATACATCAGCAAAGCAGCCGTATCGATGGGCAATATAGAGAAATCGACCTGCGGGAATTTGAAAACGTGCGGCTGGACAGGAAGCTTTTTGGCACGGAACAGAGCGGCTTTCCTTTTGCTCAGGCCCGCCAGGCGGGTTTTTTTGAACAGACAGCCGGTGGAACTGTTGTGTTCACACACATCCACCTCATGAAAAAAGAGCTTCAGGAAGAGCTTGTAAAAATAATTGAAAGTAAAACCTACAGGCATGTCGACAGCACACGACAACTTGCCATGCAGTCGAGAATTGCTTTTATCAGCACGTATTCCATCGACTATCTCAAGAGTACCGGAAAGGTGTTGCCCGAACTCCTGGCCCTTTTTGAAAAACACCATTTTAATGTACCGCCCCTGCGTAATCACAAGGAAGATCTGCCAAGACTCGTTTCTCATTATCTAGGCCGTCACAGCAAGGAATATGGAAAAAATATTCACAAGGTGAGTCCGGAAACTCTTGGGATATTCATGAACTATGACTGGCCGGGTAACCTTACTGAATTGTCCAGCGTTATTCGTCGGGCGGTTATGCTGGCCAAAAAAGATGAAATCATTCCTGAACAGATTCTGCTGGGGCTGCCGAAAACCGAAGGTAAATGGGAGTACAATCTCCTGCGGCTTGGCTGGATGCAGAAGTTTCTTTCAAGCTGGGTTTTTCCGCGAGTTCCCCAGGTCGTAATAGGGTGTGTCTTTCTGCTGACTATCCTGTTTCTCTTTTTCGGGCCGTCGAATCCACAGTCCAATATTGGCCTCACCCTGGGCTGGTATGTCGGCTGGCCTCTTTTATTCTTTTCGTTTTTTTTCCTGGCAAGAACATGGTGCAGTGTCTGCTCTTTTGCCGTGCCGGGAACATTGTTGCAAAATATTGTCAAGCCTACCCGAAAGACGCCGATTTTTATAAAAAACAATTCCGGCTGGATCATGGCCGTGCTCTGCATCCTTGTGTTCTGGGTTGAGATTGTGTGGGATGCCTATAATAACCCCTATCTCACCGGCGGGATCATCCTGGTCATTACCCTTAGCTCGATCTTGTTCAGCGTGTTATTTTCCAGGCGAAGCTGGTGCAGGTATCTTTGCCCTCTAGGGGCCGTGAATGCTATCTTTTCGATGCCGGCGGTGGTTGAGCTGCGTTCGAACAGGCATGTCTGCCTGAACCGCTGTCAAAGCCACTCGTGCTTTACCGGCGATGCTGATATAGCAGGCTGTCCGATGTTCAGACACCCGTATCTGGTTGACAACAATCGGGACTGCATCATGTGCGCGAAGTGTATTAAGAATTGTGACAATAGCTCCGTTCAGCTGAATATCCGGCTGGCGCCAGAAGAGTTGTGGGCTCTGGAAACACCGAGGCGGGCCGATAGTTTCCTGATTGTATCCATGGGAGCAATCTTTTTTCCCTTTTCCCTGCACCATGAGTTTACCTTGCTGACGACCTGGCTGGTTACGGTTTTATCGGATGCGGGGCTGGCCATACCGGAATCTGTCGTCGGAAGTATTCTCTTTTTCCTGACGATTCTTGGTTTTCAGTTTGGTTATTATGTTATGATCAACCTGCAGTCTCTCTATGCCAAAATGGATAAAAAACTGCTGCTGCCGTTGTTTGGGTATGGATGTATTCCACTGATTCTTGGTGGGTATATGGCAGTTCATCTGGATCTTTTTGTCAGGGGAGCAGGTCGAATTGTACCAAACCTGCAGGAATTAGCCGGTGTGCATCATTCATATGAAAGTATTAGGTTGATCAGTTCCGATTCTACGTATGTCCTGCAATTTTTAACGGTGCTTGGAGGATTACTGGCATCTTTATACGCGACCTACAGAGTCATTGAAAGGGCGATGGCCGGGGATACGGTGACCTCAAAAGCTCTGGTTATACCTTTTAGCTTTCTTATGATTTTGGCCGGACTCTTTATGTTTATAATCTGAACCTGTCCTGTAACTTGACAGGCCGGGTCATCTGCCCGGAGCTCATTGCCTGGCCTTGCCGGGAGGAAGAATTGAGGTAGGACCCACACGCTTGTCACGCTCCATCAAATAACAGATTGACTATCTGAGGTTGAATTACAAATCTATACACATGATATAACGGTATGAGCTATGCCACATGATCAATGCGTGAAAAAATGACGATACATGGGTATTGTTGGAAATAGAGCGATAAATCCTTGTCAAATATTAACTACGAAACAGATACTTTATGAAAACTTCCCGTTCTTTTTTTGCTATTTTTGTGTTGATGCTGCTGGCTTTTCCAGGAACCGGCGGGAATCTCGCAGCTCAGGAGAGCTTCCCCGATTTCCTTGGAGACGACCAGGTCGAAAGCGACTTTCTCGATGAAGAACCTGTCGTTAGTGTCTATGATCCTCTTGAGCCTGTAAATCGCGTTTTTTTTGAGTTCAATGATGTCTTTTACGAATGGATCCTGAAACCGGTAACAGATGGTTATATATGGGTTATGCCTCGTGAATTACGAGAATCTTTTGATAACTTTTTTTATAATCTTGCCATGCCGGTACGGCTTCTTAACTCACTTCTACAGGGAAATATTGAGCAAAGTGGCGTTGTTCTAGAACGATTTTTGATTAACAGTACCGTAGGTGTATGGGGGCTTGCGGATGTAGCTAATAAGGAATTTGGAATTGAACCCAGGCGTGCTGATTTTGGTCAAACCCTTGGAAAATGGGGTATGGGTGAAGGTGTCTACATCCTTTGGCCGTTCCTCGGACCTTCAAATATTCGTGATTCTGTAGGTCTGGTTGCGGATGGTTATACTCATCCGATACCTTATTTTCATGATAATCGCGTTCTTGATGTGGCTTATTACACCACAAACAGGGTAAACAGTCTGTCGCTGAATCCGGATGTTTATGACGATTTGAAACGGTATTCGGTGGATCCCTATGTGGCCGCCCGGCAGGCTTATTATGAATACCGACAGGCTTTGATAAACCAGAGATAAACAGCAAAAAAAAATCGGGCAGAAAATACAAATTACGTAAATTCTACCCGATTGGGGGGGGCTTAGTTATGTTCCGTTTGGAACATTATCTATAAAGCAAACAGCGTGCCAAATGTCGACAAACCGTTTCTTTTTTATTTGGTCGTTATTTCAGGTGGTTGTTTGTAGCTGCAATCGCTCCGGATGATTACCTCTGGATCCGATTACATTATGCATATCGCTGTTTCAAAAATGTAATTCGAAGTCGTTCCTTGTAATTCGTTTTCTTAACACGGGGAGGGCGTTTTCCACGTGTAACGTTGGTTCATCACTATGGCAGTTTGCCAAAAGCAGATTTTATTCGGTTAAGCATGGTGAGCTTCTCGATCCAGGAGGAAGGGATGCTGTTTTTTGAATGGTACGCGCCAAGAATCATTCCCACAGCCATACCACGAGCTGCCGAATCACCACCAGCCATCACCGTTTCAATAAGGGCCTCTTCTATATTATCCTCGTTTTTCAACACTGCATAAACAGCCCCCGGCAGGGCTGCGTTGGTTGCGCACATTTGACCAAACTCTTTTATTTGGCGGCGGCTGTCCTGCTGTGTCGATTCTAAACATTTTCGAAGCCGAAGGTCGAGATCAGGAGTATCCCGCGTTAGTTCGAGGGCAAGACCAAAAGCCTCTCGCGGTGTGGAGCCGTGTAAAATTTCGTAACAGCTTCTGGCAAGAAACAGCGCACCGTCGAGAACTCCGGGGCCGCAGTGAGTAAATGTTGTCAATGCTGTAATTGCCGCAAGCATTTCATCGAGATTTTCTCGGTAACAGTAGATAAGGGGAGCAATTCTTGCCGGACCACCGAGATCAGTGGACTCGGAACAGCATGTTGTCGGTTCTTTTCCGGCCTTGAGATTTTTCAAGGTATCCTTTGTGGCGTGATCCATGAAGCCTGGATATTGCTCGATGAAGGATTGCCACTCCCTGCTGTACTCAGTAACATCGAAATGCCCACCTTGTGCAGCAAGATATTCAAGCAGATGTAGACTCTGGTCACCATAGTGAGTGAAATCACCACGCTTTTTGGTAGGATGATGGGAGCCTTCAAGTGGCGCTCGGAGTGTTGTTATCCTGCCAAGCTGTTGGTCGATTTTTTCTGTATCGTAAATCCAGTGTGCTCCAAGAGCGAGAGAATCCGCTGCAAAAGAGGCGAGTACCATGGTTTGAGCCTGTTTCTCCATTGTTGTATCTCCTTATTACAATGTATTTCATTGCGCTGGCTAGTATGAAAGAAAAGCCGGTCAATCGGTGTAGAAAAAGAGGAAGGGGTTGCTCCGGACGACCCTGACCGTTACCTGGTTCCCATCCGGCAACGGTGTTTTTTCCCAGCCCGTCGTTCCTCTCAAAAGTTAATCCTCCAAATATCGATATCTGTCTGCGGTTAAATGTATCGAGTGCCTGAATTTAGTTAAATCCCTCGTTTTAGGATGGAAACTACTTGGATAAGGTAAAAACGAAGAAAGAATCTGTCAAAAAATTACCGTGGGCTGGAAACTTTGTACATATCGGAAAAGAGGTGATTTTTTATAATTGTTTTGGATCGCAATACCCAGGGAGTCGATTCTTCATAACCTTATTCCTGCATGGAAAGACGGTGAAATCATATCGACCTCGGTAATTATACCTAGACTTGACCTCTCTTTTTATGATAGCTATTAATTTTGCCAATTTTAGTAGTGATAATAGGAGAGTAACATTTTAGGACAGCTGCTTTTTAAACATGTGCCATGTGACGCTCAATAGTAGGTGTCGAACGTGGCGAAGTGTCCCGTCAAGGGGACATAAACAATGTTTTTAGAGATGTGTACTATGCTGATGTATATGGAGTTTACCGGATGAGAAGATTTATCAAGTATGGGGTTGCCCCCGCAGTAGCCTTTTTGTTTCTCGCAGTCATAACCATTATAGTTTTGCCGACAATCATCAACGTCCAGAGATATGTTCCAGAAATTGAAAAGAAACTGAGCAATGTAACAGGGCGGCCGATTTCCTTTGGCCCGGGGTTTGGATTATCTTTTTTCCCTTGGTTAAATATTTCGATCTCAAACTTGAAAATTGGTAATCCTGATGGGTATGCATCAGAGAGTTTTATCGAAATTGAATCCTTTGAAGCTCGAGTCAGATTACTGCCCCTGTTAACAGGACAAGTGGAAGTCAGTCGGTTTATTATCGGCGGATTGGATGTTACTCTTGAGAGGAGGGGGGACGGGCAGCAGAACTGGGATTCTATAGGGGCTAACTATTCCGGCAAGAACAAGACCCCATACCTTACACCCCGTACAACGTGGTCTTTTCCGGAAGGTCTATCCGTTGCGCTTTTTGTGGTTACGGATGGCAGAATCACCTGGGTTGATACAGTTGAGCATTCCACAGAGCGGATTGATGATCTGATGCTTGTTCTCAATAACATAAAAATAAATGATCAGGTTATGGTTGATTTCAAGGCGACCATCGACGGGAAGACTCTGGCTGCTGAAGGGAAGATGGGACCTCTTGGCAAAAATCCAGGGCAGGAGGTCTTGCCTGTTGACTTGGCCTTCAGCTTTGCCAACAGCCTCTCCGGACAGGTGCAAGGTACGTTGGGTAACCTGTCTGAAAATCCGGAATATGCGCTTGATCTGCAGGTACCTTCGTTTTCAGTGCGGGAACTCTGCGATGCACTTAAAGTCGATTTTCCTTTTGTCACAGCTGATGCAGATACTTTCAGGTCTGTCAGCATTGATCTCATCGCCACAGGAGACAGTAATGAGCTTGCGATTCAAAAGGGTAGATTGAAGGTTGATGACAGTTCAATCGATGTCTCTCTATTGTTGAAAGATTTTGACCACCCTGACCTGGGTTTTGTGACAACCATAGATAGCCTTGACCTTGATCGATATCTTTTATTTGAATGGAAAAACAACAGTCAGAAAAAGAGGTTGGCCGCAGACTGTAAAGCTTCTGAAGGCTGTGATAGCTGGTGGAAACTGGATATGGCAGGAGCAATACAGTTTAAAGATCTGAAAGTGGGTGGGGGGACGCTGACTGATGTCAATGTCCACCTCCGCGCCGCTGATGGAGTTTTTGATGCGGATCCCTTGTCCTTTTCTCTCTATAGCGGGCAGGCGCAGTCCTCTCTGAGAGTTGATTTACAAAGTGACATAGTTCAAACGAATATCGTTTTTAAGGCAGAGGGTATCAGGGCCGGACCATTGCTGCGTGACTTTGCAGCTGCGGATTTGCTGAGCGGCAGCACTGATATGGATATAACTCTTTCATTCTCCGGAAAGAGCATCGATGATATTACAAAAAGTCTGCATGCAGACGGAATACTGATTGTCAGGGATGGTATTCTGAAGGGAGTCGATTTGATTAATACAAAAAGAAATATTGAAACCTATGCTGACGACCCCGCTTCAGCTGAATTGCAGATTGCTACCGATTTTTCCAATTTGAAGAGCATTTTTTCCATCAGAAATGGTCTGGTTGAAAGTCATGACACAAGGCTGAATTCTTCTTCTGCCGACGTTGTGATAGCCGGTACTGCAGATCTTGTGAATGAACAACTGGGATTGATGGTTGATCAGAAGGTGGTTGCAGTAATGTCAAATGACCAGGAACCCAAAGAAAAATCTTCAGTCGCTTCCGTCCCGTTTACATTATCCGGAACTTTTACAAAGCCCTTAATTGGCATTGATGCACAATATCTGTCGTCGGTGGAGCTGGAATTGCCTGAGGAACTGGACATGCAGAGTCTGGTCGAAGAGAAGCTGCCTACTCCGGCTGAAGAGGGCGTGAGGGACCTGGTTGGAAAGCCCCTTACCGATCCGGCAATTGTTGCTGAGCGTATTGGTTTGCAGCCTGAGTTTATTGGTAAAGGTGAGAGGAAGCGACAGTTTACCTTAGGTTCCGGACGGGTAAGAGTGGGTCCGTTGCAAGAGAAAGACGACTGGCGCTAACCCGAATTGCTCATGAACATTGTGTCAATGGGCATAACCGATTATTGCCTATCGCTTCGCTTCTCCCAGGCACGGCAACCTCGGCTGGAGAGATATCGGGGGTATCCTGCTGTTAGAGTTGCCCGTTCCGACTAAGGTTGCCATCTTTCAGGGTAAGACAGTGGTCCATCCGTTCAGCGAGTTTAATATTGTGGGTGACCATTATCGTCGAAAGTCGGCGATCACGACACATGTCGTGTAAGAGGTTAAAAACAAGTTCTCCGGCTCTGGAATCGAGATTACCGGTAGGTTCATCGGCGAGTAAGATATCGGGCTTCATAATCAGGGCCCTGGCAAGAGCAGCGCGCTGTTGTTCACCCCCCGATAGTTTTCCAACCTTGTGGTGCAGCCGGTGGCCAAGCTCAACCCGGTCGAGGAGTTCTTTGGCCGGTTCCTGTACATCTTTTCTTTTTTTTCCCGCTATCAATGTCGGCATCATGACATTTTCTATGGTTGTGAAGTCGGGCAAAAGATGATGAAACTGAAAGATAAAACCGACTGATGCATTTCGAAATCCCGCAAGTTCTTTAGGGTTTTTTTCCATCAGCGGTTCATTCCGGAAGAAAAGTTCTCCCCCGGTCGGCTGGTCGAGAGTCCCGAGAATCTGCAGAAGGGTCGTTTTGCCTGATCCGGAGGCACCGATGATAGCTGTCATTTCCCCAGGCTCGATAGAGAGACAGATATCCTGCAGTACTGTCACTGAATTTGTACTGTTCCCATAAATTTTGGTGATATTTTTCGCGTCGAACAAAGCCATCAGGAGAGTACCTCTGCTGGATGAACGGTAGATGCCTTCCAGGAAGGATAAAGAGTTGCCAGCAGGGTTATGACTATAGAGCTCACTGCAATTATTGTGACATCCATAGGCAGCACCTTGATCGGCAGGGTCGTCATCGGATAGACGTTGGATGGCAGCTCAATAAACTGATAGCGTGAGAGAAGTTCGCATAATGCTAGTCCCCCGCTAACGCCAATTGTGGTGCCGGCAATGGCGATCACCAGTCCCTGCAGGAAAAAAATCTTCATGATGGCAGCAGAGGTTGCTCCCATTGATTTGAGAATGGCAATATCCTTGCTCTTTTCCATAACAACCATGACCAGAGCACTGATGATATTGAGTGCTGCCACCAAGATGATGAGTGCCATGGCAATGAACATGCCTATTTTCTCAAGCTTGAATGCGGCGAACAGGTTGCTGTTCATCATCATCCAATCTTTTGCAACAAAACCCGGGCCAAGTTGTTCGGCAATCTCCTCGGCGATTTGATCGGCTTTTCCCAGCGCACTTTTTTTGACAGCCACCTCAATCCCGTGGGCGACATCGCTCAGCCCCAGAAAGTTCTGGACAGTGGCAAGCGACATATAGGCCAGGGTTGAATCGTATTCAAACATACCGGTTTCAAAAATACCGGACACCCTGCAGGTTTTTACTTTTGGAATTATGCCCATCGGAGTCAGAGGGCCTGAAGGGGAAATAAGCCGGACCCGGTCATTCACTCCGACCCTCAACTCTGCTGCCAGATTTTTTCCGAGGATGATGTTTGGCACCCGCACTGATTTGTCCTGATCGAGGTCGTGGATTGATCCTTTAGTCATCTGTCGTGAGAGTCCAACCACATTCTCAGCGGTTGCAGGGTCCATGCCCCGCAGGACGACTCCAGTCCCTCCGCCGGAGCCGCTCAGCAGGGTCTGGGCATAGAGGTACGGGGTGGCGCCGGTAACATTCTTTACGGTCAGAACCCGATCCCTTGCCAGCTGGTAGTTGGAGATGGACCCACCCAGCTGCTGGACTATGATGTGGGAGTTGACTCCAAGGATCTGGTCGCGTAATCCGTCGGTGAACCCTGAGTAGACAGCAAGCACCACAATAAGGGCTATTACTCCCACAGTGATTCCAGCGACGGATATCAGCGAGATGAGCGAGATGAAGCCATGCTTATGTTTTGCCCTGAGATATCGCAGGCCGACGAACCATTCAAACATAATCAGAGTGTTACCGTTTTAGTACCTTGCCCATGAAAACCTGTTTCTCTTTTCAATACCCCGTTGAGAGGAATAAAAACAAGAAATCTTGATTAAGGTATGAAGTTAGAAATTTAAAGGAACCACCAAGGCACTTATACTCCCTTGTGGGGTGTTAAGGTGGTGAGTTCTTCCTCTTTTTCCTGCTGCAGCTTTGCCTCGGGTTTGAGGTGGGGGAAAAGGATGACGTCACGGATGGATGGTGCGTTGGTCAGAAGCATGACCAGCCGGTCAATTCCTATGCCTTCACCGGCGGCTGAAGGCATCCCATACTCCAGGGCGCGGACGTAGTCGGCGTCGAGTATGGGATGGATCTCATCGTCCTCACCTCGCTCGGCGATTTGCTTTTCAAAGCGTTGAAGCTGATCAACAGGATCGTTCAACTCGCTGAAACCGTTGGCCAGTTCACGTCCGGTGATAAAAAGTTCAAACCTGTCTGTCACCGTCGAATTCTGTTCATTTCTTCTGGCCAGCGGGGAAACCTCGGTTGGGTAGGAGGTGATAAAGGTCGGGTTAATGAGCTTTTCCTCTACCAGCAACTCGAAAAGCTCTGTTTTGGCCTTGCCTGCTCCGGCAGTTTCTTCGAGCTGGATACCCTTTTCTTTTGCAAGTGCGATAACTTTATCGTCGTCTGCAAGAATATCCTTATTGATGCCGGCAACCTCAATCAACGCTTCATCCATGGTCAGTTTTTTCCATGGAGGTGCCAGATTAACAGCTGTACCCTGGTAGGTAATTTCCATGGTGCCGTTAACTTTCCGACAGATGGTGGAGACCATCTCTTCGGTAAGGTGTATCAGATCCTCATAGGTTGCATAGGCCTGATAGAACTCGAGCATGGTGAATTCAGGGTTATGGCGGGTGGAAAGCCCTTCATTGCGAAAATTGCGATTGATTTCAAAGACGCGTTCAAAACCGCCAACGAGAAGACGTTTCAAATAAAGCTCCGGTGCGATTCGGAGATAGAGATCCATGCTCAGGGCATTATGATGGGTTTGAAAAGGCTTGGCCGTCGCTCCACCTGGAATTGGCTGCATCATTGGTGTCTCAACTTCCATAAAGTCGTGGCTGTTGAGGTAATCACGGACCAGCCGGATAATTTCCACACGTTTCCTGAATGTATCACGCGTCTCAGGGGTCACGATCAGGTCTACGTAACGTTGACGGTAGCGGGTTTCCACATCGGTCAGACCATGCCATTTATCAGGGAGTGGACGGAGAGACTTGGAAATCATAATTATCTTCCGGGCCTGAATCGAAAGTTCCCCCACTTTGGTTTTGAACAGAGTACCTTCGACACCGATAATGTCACCAATATCCCATTTCTTGAACGTTTCGAAAACTTCGTCGCCGAGAATATCTTTCTTTATATAAATCTGGAGCTGCCCGCTCTTGTCGGCGACTGTGCAAAAGGCGGCCTTGCCGAATTTGCGCATGGCCATGACCCGTCCGGCGATTGAATAGCTTGTTCCACCGGGTTCTGCCTCCTGCGGTTCAAGACCATCTCCTTTTGGCAGAAGCTCTTTAACCGCATTGGCGGGTTTAAAACTGTTGCTGTACAGGTTAACCCCAAGCTCTGCCAGGGATGCTGCTTTCTCTCTGCGTTGTGCGAGGGTTTGATTTTCTTCACTCATTATAAATACTCATAGAAATATGGGGGAGCTATAAAAAAAGCGGCAGATTCCCGCCGCTTGTCCGTCGATTGTACTAACACTATAGGAATTACCGGGAAATGGTCATTCTGTCAATTCTTTTAAAAAAAGCCGAAAAGTGAATCACCACATAACAGCGAGGTCACGTTGCCGGCTAACCTGATTCCTGCTGGGTCATAGTGTAGAACATCAAACCGTTCAAAACCAGGCCATGGTGAATTGTACCATTCTGAATGAGGGCAAAGACTTCGTTCACCGGCACGATCAAAACCTCGATATCCTCCATCTCGTCAAGCTGTGGTTCGATGGTTTTTTTGACATTTTCAACCAGGACCGTATAGCAGAAATTGTCCTGAAGTGCAGGGTTCGGGCAAACCTTGCCGATAATCCTGCCATTATCGCCTGTATACCCTGTTTCTTCAAGCAACTCACGCAGCCCGGCTTCGAGTGGGGATTCTCCGTCTTCAACAGCTCCACCGGGAATTTCTAACTCTATACGATCAGTTCCGAAACGATATTGGCGAATAAGGATGATCTCGCTTTTGGCAGTACAGGCCACGATATTCACCCAGCTCGGAAAGTCCAGTTTGAAAAAGTCCTTTTCGATACCGGTCCTATCGCAGTGAACCCTGCTCGTCATGACATTCATCACCGGAGTGGAGGTCAGGATTCGGGGGGGACTTACCTGCCATTTGGATGAGTTGGCGCTGCTCTTGCTGTTTTTCACTATCGTCTTCCTGATTGTTGCCGTATGGTGGAGTGATTAGTGGGCTATATCAGAACATAGGGCAGAAGCCACCTATCTCCAAATATCTTTTATGGTACTTGCAAAGAAGACAATCTCGCAAAAACCTCAAATAGGTGGTGGTTAAGCCAAGCTTTTTATCCGATGCGTGTGAATTTTACCATTATTTCGGCGTACCTGGGTACGTCGTAATAATGGTAGTGAGATTTGCAGCAACGAAGGAGACGAAGAGTTTTTACTTAACCATCAAGGAAAAAGATACACATGATAAATAAACAACCACTGCAGGCAATTTTCTTCGACTTTGACGGAGTCATTGTGGATTCGAATCCCATAAAGACTGAAGCTTTTCGTACTCTGTTTCGCGAATATGACGGAGAAGTTATTGCAGAAATTCTCTCCTATCACCAACAAAATGGTGGCATCAGCAGGGTTGAAAAGATACGGCACGCCCATCAGGATATCATCAAGCAGCCCTTAACAGATGAACAGGTTCGTGATTGGGCGGCAGAGTACTCAAGGTTGGTTGTCGAGAAGGTTATCGGTGTCGACTGGATTTGCGGTGCCAGGGCGTTTCTGGACAGTCTGCCGGGTGGTCTGCCTGTTTTTGTTATTTCCGGCACCCCTGAGGATGAGCTGAGGCATATAATCAAACACCGGAAAATGTCAGGCTATTTTCAGGAAATTCTAGGGTCGCCAATCAGAAAACCAGTTCATATCCGCAATCTTCTCACCGATTACCTCCTTGTTGCCGAGCAGTGTGTTTTTATCGGCGATGCTCTGACTGATTATAATGCTGCCAGGGAAACCAACCTGCAGTTTATTGGCATTCAGGGCGAGGTCGTTTTTCCAAACGGGACAACTGTGTTACCGGACTGCAGAGGATTGCGGCAGGCGATTGTTGAACATTTTGTCTGGTAAGCCTTTTTCTTTTCTCTACTGTATTTCTCTAATAGAAATATAGTCGTCAAAGTTGATAATTATCACCCTGTCCGGAGATTGGGTATAGAGCTGTTTTGCCAGGGCATGCGGATAGAATACCTTTTCAACCGTGAGAAGGTCACCTGCAAAACGTTGCAGAAATTCCGAGACATGAGAAGAGCAGAAGAGCCCTGCTCCCTGGGGCGAAAATTTTCCTTCCGGAGCTGCGTCATCCGTGCCCCGGGACAGGATATTATAGAGTTTGTCTGCCTGTTGCGCCTCAATCCGCCATTCAAATATTTCAGCTGCGGCAGTCTCTATTTCAGTTCTGAAAAAGATATATTCATTGAGGGTTGGCGCATTTCTGTGAATAACATCCCTGTCTCTTTCCGCAAAGACACTTCCAGCTTTTCCATATCCCCCGGCCGGGTCCCAGAAGAGGGATTTTCCCGTTGGATATTCCAAACGAAGTGCTGCATGGGCACAGATGTGAGATCCGTACATGATGAGAATCTGCAGGCACGACATGGTGTTCTGGCACTCAGTTATCGTTTCCCCTTGCACACTGACCGCAGCATCTGCCGGCACATATGGTGCAGGACTATGAAAACAGCCCGAGGTCATAAGGGTAAGAATAGACAGGGGTATTGCTGAGAATTTTTTCAACATAGGTACGGGTTCTTATCCTCATCGTGACGCTTTCTGGGCAGTTGAAGCATTAAAGACTTGAGGAAAAATTAAAAGATTAGGTGGCAGGTCAGGTGACATACATTTTCATATCTCAGACATGACTGCAAGGTTTTTATTCTCGACGGCTTTCTGTTCTTTCTATTGTTTGAGGTACTCCTTGGCACTTTGACAGTATTCACAGCATGACAATTATACAGGCCACAAAGGCTCAACGCGGATATGATTCTTTTTCATCACAATGTATCAAAGTTGACGCCGAATTGTTGTGCACAGGAACATCGGGGCAATAGACCGAATGCCTTGATATTGATGATCAATATGGGTATTTATACGGATTGAAGTTTATATTTCTCTACTATATGCTTTAGCAGTTGTTGATTGCACAAAACAGAGGCTCGCTTCGCGTTGATCTTTCGGTGTCCCTGGTTTATCTCTGAGGTTTTCTTTTCTGCAGGAAATGACCCTCCTGTAACAAAAACAGGAAATCGATGCCAGGGCGCTAACGGTATTGCAGGGTAATGAGTGATTTGGAGTATTAGAGCAGGGTTTTTCAACTCGTGATGATATATAATTAATGATAGAATTGCAGGAAACCGAAGTAGTTGAGGAGAGATATTCATACTCTTTTAAAATAATGTGCCCTGTTATTTTTCTATCTTTTTGTGGTTGGATTTCTTCTATAAACAGACATAATCGATGTTAAGTAAATATAGTTCTCAAAGACGCAAGAGCGTGCGGGCTGAAATCAGCTGGCCAGTTACTGTTATCAGTGAACAATCGGCCCTGCAGGGCCTGGTTAAGAATCTGAGTCGCGGCGGTGCACTCCTCTATCTTCAGGAAAAAATCGATCTCTATGAAAAGGTCCGTATCGCGATTGAAGTTCCTGAGTATAACGATGTCGTCTCCACTGCCGGCGAAGTTGTCAGGATTTCGCCTCTGACAGATACCACTGAAGAGTTTGCCTATGCCCTGGGCATAAAATTCGATAGCTTTCCTGAGGAAAGCCTGAAATATCTTACCGGAAATCTCGCTGCAGAATGGCAAAAAGATTACAAAGAACCGGAACCGGTATCCCCACCGGGATATGGTTTCTTGAAAAACCTTATCTATGGCGTATTGAGCATTTTGTTTTTTTTCCTGGTTTTCTATGCTGTTCGGTCATACAACGCCGATACAATTGATCCTGGTCGGGTCGCGGCATTGGAAAGTGAGTTGGGGAAATTGGAATCACAACTCAAAACCCTGCAGGAAGAGTCCGCTTCTGAGAGAAGTCTCAGGGAACAGCTCTTTAACATGCAGACTGAACTGACAGATCTGAAAAACAGTGTCGTGCTGGAGACCAAGGTTGAACAACTGCAGCTGCGGGTTAAGACCAATACCGCACAGATTGCAGATCTTACTGCCCGGCTCACTGGGGAACCTGTAAGACAACCGAAGTCGACAGCACCTGCCGCCAATGCTACAGAAAAACCAGTAAAAGATTCAGGACCAGAGCAAACCGTATCATCAAGCGCTGCGGTCTACCATGTCGTTAAAAAAGGTGAGAATTTGTATAGAATTGCGTTGAAATACAGCCTCGATGCTCAGAAAATCCTGGAACTGAACAACCTTCCTCCTGATTTTATCATATATCCCAATCAAAAATTGCTCGTTCAGTAGCTCGGGTAATGTCCTGTGCCATTGCTAACGTTGATGGGTGTAAAGATTATTATCCTGCCAGCATAAACAAGAAACAAGAAACAAGAAGCTGGAAGCGAAGTATGCAATCCAGCTCTTGTCAGTGGGGGGAATGCGATTTTTTATCAAAGACGATGCAGAGTAAGGTTCCTTCTGTGTGGTGTACTGATGCCTCTTTTTCCTTCTGGATGTTGCTTACTCCGAGAGTCGAGCCGAAGGGGACGGTATGCCGGACCAGGGGATATTCAAATCCATCTAAATCAACCCCTCTTACATCGCCTTTAAGGGGCAGGAAGGAAACTTTTTGACCTGGCATCCCGTTGATCGTATACACTGTGCCTGGATGAAGTATACGTATGAAACAGTCCCGTTCCCGCAGAAAGATCCTGGTATCTTTATACTTGTCTCCAGCAGCAAGCATGATATTGGCAAGGCTCATATCCCATCTGCCTCCAAGAGCACCAATCAGCCATATCGTGTGTGCCCCTTTCTGGGCAGCCAGATCAAGGGCCAGTTCCAGGTCCGTTGCATTTTTTCGCTTTGGATGCCGGTGAATCTCAACTTCTTTCTGTTCGAACGCCTTTAAGATTGCAGGGCAGATCGAATCGAGATCGCCAATCAGAATATCCGGGGTGATACCGAGTCCTGAACAGTGATTGGCACCACCGTCAGCTGCAATAACAAGGTCTGCCTGTTGTAACAGGGTCGTTAGGTCTGTCCCTGGAGCCATTATTCCGTTGGCAAAAATTAAGGCTGTCATCTTTTTCAAAGTCCTATTTTGCGCTCAAGACGGATGATCTCTTCGCGCAGCTGCTTTTTTTTCGCCTCTGTAAGGTCTGTGCGCTGCAGCTTGTGCTGCAATGCAAGAAGGACCATTTCCTCCCGGTAATCATTGCAGGTATATTGCAAAGATGAGTTTTTTGAGGTCATTGTTTGAAAAACCTTCGTCAGAGAACGGCCAGCATTTTCTGAACGCCGCTGAAGAAAAACCAGCAGGAAAAAAGGATAAGGAAGACTGCACACCCGCCGATCAGCTTCCTGTAAAATCTGTCACTGAAAAGATGTTGACCTTTGGCGATACCAAAAGAGATCAAAGCGTACCAGGCCAGATCTGCTAAAATATGGCCGAAAAAAAAGGCCGTTACTCCCAACATCCCATATTTCAGGGAATGCATGATATAGCCAAGTCCGATCGAAGCCCACCAGATCAACCAATAAGGATTAACCGCGCTCAGAACTACTCCCGTCAGGACAAGATTTCGGGGTTTGTTACAGGTGGGATGACAATCGAGAGTGAGGGCCGGGAGGGTCCGCAACATGGAAATACCCATCCAGAGAAGGACTGCGCCGCCTGTTAGTGAAATAAGGACAAAAACATCATTTCTCACAAGAACCGGAGCGAGTCCGGAAATAAGAGCGACAACAAGGGCCAGCTCAAGAAGACCATGTCCAAAAATCATCAACGGGCCTGTGATCATTCCTCGCCTGGAGCTTTCACTGACGGTCACTGTCATGAGTGGACCGGGCATAAGTGCACCGGAGAGTGCAAGCACAAAAGAGGTACAAAAAATAGTGACCAGCGCGATTTCCATGGTGTGTCCTTTGTAAAGGCTGAAGGGCAAAGCCCAATATACAGGCCAAAGCATTTATTCTCAATAAAGGATTTTTGTAGATACGGTTGAAGCGGGAGCGCATAGTGCGAAAGTGCGTGACCGGTTTATACGCTCTGAGTAATTGTTATTTTGGTGTTGATGCATAAAGTCTTTCGCCGAAGAATAATCATGACTGATAACCTGATTGGCTACAGATTCTATGAATAAAAAGGAGCAAGCGATGAATAAAATAACATTTATTACATGTGCTTACATCTTTACTTCATGCATAATTCCGTTATCCGCAGGAAGTACCGATTTCGGGAGCCTTTTTGATAAGGTACAGGAAACCATTGGTGGCAGTTCCGGGGTTTCTCAAAGTGAAGTGGTCAATGGATTAAAAGAGGCACTGCGAGTTGGTACCGACAACACAGTTCAGGCACTCTCGCAAACAGACGGTTATTATAAAAATCCTAAACTGAAAATTCCCTTACCCGAGTCTATCAGGAAATTTGAGAAGATCTTGCGCACTACCGGTTTTGATTCACAACTGGATGCTTTTGAACTCAGCATGAACCGTGCAGCTGAAGCGGCGGCTCCGGAAGCTCAGGCATTGTTCGTTGATGCAATCAAGGAGATGACGTTTACAGATGCGGATAAAATTCTCAATGGTGGCGATAACGCGGCTACTGTCTACTTCCAAGGGAAAACAACCGATAAGCTGCAAGCGCTTTTTAAACCAATAGTACAACAATCCATGGGGAAAGTCGGTGTCACCCAATCCTACAAGTCGGTATCCGATAAAATTGATACCATTCCCTTTGCCGGAGACTATGTTGTCGATCTTGACACCTATGTTACTGAAAAATCCGTTGATGGATTGTTTGTCCGTTTGGCTGAGGAGGAATCAAAAATTCGAAATGACCCTTCGGCCCGCGTCACGGATTTATTGAAAAAAGTATTTCAGTAAAAGAAATCCTAACTGGTTATCAGGGAAAGCGCCGAAGGATTCAAGAGTAGATGTATCTTTTGACCGGGTTCAGGTGGTTCCGGGTCGATTGCAAGATCGAAAGAGAGTGGAATTTTTTCAATATGCACTGTTATTCTGTATGTGCTTCCCTGGAATTGCCGAGCGGTAACCGTTCCTGATATTCGAATCTCACCAGCTTGAGAAGCCAGGGGAGGTGCGATGGTCGCCGCCTCGGGTCGGATCAGCAGCATGGCTGGTGCGCCGGGAGGGGGAGGGCGGTCGATCGTAAATGTGGTGCCGAGAGGAGAGTGGAACAAACAGCTGTCATCAACTTGTCCTTCAATGAGGTTACGAAAACCCAGAAATGTGGCAACGGTACTGTTTGTCGGGGTGCGATAAATGTTTTCGGGAGTGTCGAACTGCTGGAGGATGCCATGGTGAAGTATTGCCACTTTGTCAGCAATACTAAAAGCTTCAGCCTGATCGTGGGTAACGAAAACGGCGGTGACGGCCAGGGATTTAAGAATTGCCCTGATTTCTCCGGTCAATCGGTCCCTGAGGGCGCGGTCCAGGGAGCCGAGGGGTTCGTCCAGGAGCAGTAATTGCGGTTCGGGGGCAAGACTTCTGGCAAGGGCTACCCGCTGCCGTTCACCCCCCGACAATTCATCGATCTTGCGATGTTCCAAACCGATAAGGCCGACCATTTTTAAAACAGTCTGCACTCGACTGGTTACTTCATTTTCAGAACAACGCTGCATCTCTAAACCAAAGGCGACGTTTTGCAGCACGGTTTTATGGGGAAAGAGTGCGTATTCCTGAAACATCATTCCGAAGTTTCGCTTATGAGGCGGAACATCCCGGATGTTTTCACCGCGAAACATAATCGTACCGGCATCTTCTTTTTCAAGCCCGGCAAGAAGTCGAAGCAAGGTCGTTTTGCCGGAGCCGGAGGGACCCAGAAGACAGAGGATCTCACCCTGCACCAGAGAAAAATTGATATCCTGCAGGAGTGACTGCCCTTCATATTGGTTCGAGAGGTGACTCACCTCAAGTATTTTCTTAAAAACCTTTTCTTTCATGTAAATGAACTCGAAGTCTTATTTGAGCTGTCAAGTCTGCCGAGCACCCAGAAGCCGAGGCAGGTGACCAGCATGAGGATACTGCTCATGGCCATGGCCTGTCCATAGTTTAAATCGCCTGGCTGGCCCAGAAAGCGGAAAATGGCCACCGGCATGGTCGGATTATGGGGCCTGGTGACAAAAGCAGAAGCGCCGAATTCGCCCATGCTTATGGAAAAAGCAAAGACCGCCCCCACAAGAATTGCACGGCCGATAATCGGAATATCTACCCATCGCCATACCTGGTAGGGAGAGGCACCGAGCAAGGCAGCCGATTCTCTCAAAGACTGCGGAATTTGCCGAAGGCTGGGCAGAATACAGCGGACAACAAAAGGAAAAGCGACCAGCGCATGGGCGATAGGAACCAGAGCCAGCGAGTCGCGCAGGTTGAGCGGTGGTTTATTCAGGGTAATAATATATCCGAAGCCAAGCGTTACCGCTGAGGTGGCAAGAGGCAGCATGATGAGCGCGTCCCAAAAAGAGGAGGTCCTGCCACGGGCCGAGACGAGAAAGGTCGAGGCAAGGAGACCAAGTATCACCGCTATTGTCATGGCAGCAAGACCATAACCTACGCTGTTGGCGACAGCAGAAATCGGTTCGACGAAAAAGACAGACCTGGCCTGGGTGGTAAACAATGCAGAGTAGTAAGCAAGTGTCAGACCGTTTTCACCAGTTACCGAGCGGGTCACCAGGGCGACAAGCGGCGTCAGTAAGAGAACCACCATGAAGACAAGATTTGTGCCGATAAAGAGTTTTTGCCAGGGTGTCTCGGTCTTTGTTGCTGTCGCTGTTGCTGCATCGGCATAGAAGGCGATTCGCGAGCGCTTGCTGAGTCGAGCGTGAAACCACATGAGGAGAAAGTTGACAGCAATCTGGGTCAGTGAAAGCGCTGCTGCCATGGGCAGATTAAAGAGTTGCACTGACTGCCGGTAAATTTCCACCTCAAGGGTTGCGTAGCCCGGGCCTCCTAAAATGAGGACTACTCCGAAGCTGGTAAAACAAAAGATAAAGACCAGCAGTGCTGCAGAGCCGATAGCCGGCATTAACAGGGGCAGGGTGATTCTGCGAAAGGTCTGCCAGGGAGAGGCGCCCAGCATCCTGGCCGCTGCGCGCAGGTCCGGATCGAGTCCGGCCCAGAATCCGCCAACAATTCTCAGAACCAGAGTGTAGTTGTAGAACACATGGGCGAGAAGAAAAAAGCTGACGGTCTGATCGATTCTGATTGGAGGATGAGGGAGATCAAAACCGGCCATAAGCCAGCTGTTAAGCAAACCGTTTGGTCCGAGCAGGGCCCTGAACGCCGCAGCGGTGACAACCGTGGGCAGCACGAAGGGGACTGTCATCAGTGATTGCAGCAGGTTCTTGCCGAAGAAACGATACCGTGCAAAAACATAGGCTCCGGGGAGAGCCAGGATCAGGGTGATGACGGTAGACAAAGCGGCCTGCCAGCAGGTAAACCAGAGGATGCGGACGTAGATGGGGGAGTTCACCAGCTTACTGAGTTGGCCGGGATTCCAGGAGCCCTCCGGCAGGAAGCTTAACAGAACAATTTTTATAAGCGGATAAAAATAGAAAAGAATAAGAAAAAATAAGGGCAGGGAGAAAAGCATCCAGCGGAACAGAGGTTGAGGCCGTTTCACGTATTATCCTCCCTTAAAAACCAACTAACCCGGATTGCATCCTGCCTTTTGAACATTGTGCTCAACGTGCAGGAGCTGGCTTATATCTTGATATGGTCAGGTTTCTTGCAGTCCCGAAATGTACACAACGTTCATCAAAGGCCAGCCGATCGCACCGCGCCTGCAGCGGCGCTGAAGCGATGGGCATAACCTGTTATGCCCATCGCTTCGCTTATCCCATACACGGCTACCGCGGCTGGTGAGATATCCGGACTCAAAAACGGTCTTTTAGCGAAGGACAGCATTCGTCCAGGCCTCAATCCAGTTGTCCCGGTTGGCCTCAATTGCTGATGGGCTGATCGTTACCGGTTTATCAGCAATAACCGCATGTTTGATAAAAACCTCAGGAAGCTTGGCCTTTGTGTTAGCCGGAAAGACAAACATCTGCAAAGGAATATCCTCCTGGAAGCTTTTACTCAACATAAAGTCAACCAGCTTTTGAGCGAGTTTAAGTTCTTTGGTGCCTTGTAGAATGCCGACGAATTCGATCTGGCGAAAAGCAGTATTGTCAGCAACCAGTGCGGCAGTGGGAGCCTCAGTCAGGGGTGTTTCAGCATAATAAACGACGGCGGGTGGGCTCGAAGCGTAGCTGACGACGATGGGACGGTCACCTTTTGAGGCTGAAGTGAAATGGCCGTAATAGGCATCCTCCCAACCATTTGCAACGATCACCTCGTTTTTTCGCAGCTGTTTCCAGAAGTCGAGGTATCCATCTTCACCAAATCTTCCGATGGTGGCAAGAAGAAAGGCCATGCCCGGTGAGGAGGTCGCTGGATTCTCAACCACGGTCAAACCTCTGTATTCAGGTTTGACCAGGTCTGCCAGGTCAGTCGGAGGGGCCATCTTCTTTTTTTGGAACCACCCTTTGTCGTAATTGAGGCAGACATCGCCATAGTCTACGGGCAGCAGGCGACTTTCTTTATCGAGTTGCAGGGAGGCCGGGATTTCGGCGAGGAGTGGCGAGGCATAGGGGAGAAATATATCAGCGTCAATCGCCCTGGAAAAGAAGGTGTTGTCGACTCCAAAGAAAACATCGGCCAGAGGGTTGTTCTTCGCAAGAATGGCCTGTACCAGTGCGGCGCCGGCGTCTCCTGATTTAAGGAAACGGACCTTGACCATGTTTTCTCTTTCAAAGGCTGCGATCACTTCTTTACTTATATTAAAGCTGTCATGGGTCATGAGGGTGATAGTTCTTTCCGCCTGAGCCGTTCCCAGGGATAGACCAATCGACAGGGCAAGGTATCCTGCAAAGAGCAATACTTTTTTCATACAAACCTCCATAGTGATAGAAGTGCAGAATTCATAGTCTGCGAAAACTGTGAGCACAATAAAAAAGCCGCCTCCGGTCAGGAGACGGCTACATATGTCACACTGTTCCCTCCGCCGGCATTATCCGGATCAGGTCAAGCGGTCGGGTTATCCATGAAACCCCTCTCAGCCCGGCTACACCAAGCTCCCGCGTCACGTTTACTAAGATAGGCTATCTGGTCGAGCTTTGCAACTCCACAAAGGTAACTATTCGCGACAAAAGTCGTCACCAATATTGAGCGATCTGGTCGAGCGGCGCTTTACCCTTTCCCCCAGACGTATGAGAAAATTGCCAAGCGCAAGCAGCATTCTTGCCTGCCGGCTTGGGTTTTTTGCGTTATAGATGGTAATAATTTGTTGACGCGCAGCCTCTTTCAACATATCACGGCGTTTCTCTTCGATCATCACTTCGTATATTAACGGATTCATTGTGTCACCATGGGTATGAAAAATTGGATCTGAATTAAGAGAACCGTTGCCATCATGTCCCTGCTATTGATAGCTGCCGATGCCGCTCAGGCCGGAATCGCCAGGTGGACGGCTGATAAAATTTTCCACCGCACTCGCCAGAAGTTCGATGCCCTCTTTGATCTGTTCTTCATCTGCCCAGGCGTAACTGAGGCGAAAACAGTGGACAAAGCGATGGTCGATGTCAAATAAAGGGCCGGGGAGAAAGGCTACACCTTTTTCGATGGCGGCCAGAAACATTGCGACACTGGAATAGCCCCGGGGAAGTTCAAGCAGGAGGGAGAAACCACCCTCGGGGGCCACCCAGGTAACCTCTTTTGGCATATATCGGTCGAGTGCGTTCAGCAGCGTATCGCGGCGGCTCTTGTATATGGCCTGCATATTTCTTGTGTGGCTGTCAAAATAACCGGATGTAAAGACAGTGAGACCCAGCCCCTGTATAAGTGAGGGGCATGAGTGGTCCATGAGCCGCTTAAGTTCTGCAAGCTGCTGCACACGCTGAGGTGAGCTGATCAACCAGCCAAGACGCAGACCGGTCATGACCGATTTAGAGAGAGAGCTTACGACCACAGTCTGTTCCGCACCAAGCTCCTGCATGAGGCTGGGCTGTTGGTTTTGGTCAAAGCAGAGATCCCTGAATATTTCGTCGGTTAAAACAAGACTGCCGGTTTTTCCCGCCCATTCAACTACCATCGAATATCGTTCGTTGCTGAGATTGGTTCCCATGGGGTTGTGCGCATACGGGCAGAGATAGAGCAGAAAAGGATTCTCCCCCGGTCGTCCTTTCGGCAGTTCAGGCATGGGCCCCTGGGCATCACGGGTGATGGTCTCGACCCATTGGCCGGAGGTCGCAAAAATCTCGGTGATGCCCTTGAAACATGGGGTCTCGCAGATCACCTTGTAATCTTCCTCCAGGTTTGCCTGGGCAACTAAGCTGATTGCCTGCATTGAGCCATTAGTGATAAGTACCTGGTCAGGGCTGACCGGAGTGCCCTGTTTGCTGAATCTCTCGGCGATTTCCCGGCGAAGATCAAATCTTCCGAGGGGATCCGTTGCCTCAAGGAGTTCGTTGCCACCATTCTGAAGGGTTTCCACTGTGGTCTCCTGCAGAAAGGACTCGGGCAGCAGGCCGGGGTCCGGCACTCCCTTGGTGAAGCGAATGATTCCTGGCTTGTCGGCAAGCGACATGATGTCGCGGAGGGCTTTGCCTATTCCCATTCGCAGTCGCCTTGTTGCAAATTTGCGCGACGGGCCTATGGATGGCCGTTTATTGTTTGCTGGTATTGCGGAGCTGGTGAAATTGCCGGAAGTCTCAGGTTTTCCTTCCTGCCCTCTTGCTGCGTCCCTGATAAATGTACCGCGGCCGACATGGCAATAGGTGTGACCAGCCTCGCCAAGATCCTGAAGTGCACGGCGAACAGTCGCCTGGGTCACCCCTATGTCTTTTGCCAGAACATTCACTGAGGGTAGCTTGTCGCCGGGGGTTAATTTTCCTTGTAGAATTGCATCTTCAATGTTGTTTCTGATCTGCATATACAGAGGAGTGTCCGAGTCTTTGTCGATGGTATATTTTAGCATATACTATTCCTTTATGTAAATTGATACAGTATTAATACAGTAATTATAAATCAGCTGTCAAGAAGAATTCTGTCAGGGTATTGTAAAGTGTGGGAAGAGGGAATGCAGTGATCAAAAGTGACAGGGTGCTGATCAATTATGCGTCAGAGTATTGCGGCAAGCGGATAGTTGAATTGCAGGAAAAACAGGGAAGATACCAGCCTTACTTCTCAAGCAGCACGACAGTTTCGACGTGGTGGGTCTGGGGAAACATATCGACTGGCTGGATTTTTTTTATAATGAATCCCTGTTCGGTAAGAGCTGCCAGATCACGGCAAAGGGTGGCGGGATCACAGGAGATATACACCAGCCGTTTTGTAGTAATTGCTGCCAGGTGATCGGCCAGATCTGGTGCACCCTGCCGGGGCGGGTCGATCAGTACACAATCGAACCGCTGATTTTTTTGGGCAAGTTCAACGCAACCGTTGTGCACCGGACTTTTCAGAAAGCAGGTATTGGTCTGGCCGTCTTCTGCCGCGTTGATCCTGGCGCTTCGAATAGCCGAAGCCTGGCCTTCAATGCCGAACACGTTTTTTGCTAACCTGGCAAGGGGGATGGCGAAGTTCCCCATGCCGCAATACAGATCGAGAACAGTATCGGTTTTCTCTAATTGGCAAAAATTGATTACGGTCTCAATGAGTTGGATGTTCTGGTCCAGGTTGACCTGACAGAATCCACCTGCTTCCCAGGAAAGGCTCAACGGACGGGTATTTGCTTCGGTTGCCGGATAATCTACAACAAACTTGTTGTCAGTTTTTTCATGTTTTGTGTGGCTGAATTCAGAATATGGACCTGTGATGGGAAAATCCGTGCCGATAAAAAAAATCCGCTCAATACTTACTGTATCCCGGCAAAGCCTTTTTGCTGATTCAGCATCAGCAGGACGGATTTTTCTGGAAAAATGGAAAATACAGACGGTTTTACCGCTCTGTGGGTTGAGCTGCAACTCAACTTCTGTTGAAAGTTCACAGAGTCTGCCACCATCTTCATGTTTTTGGAGAGCGGTAATCGCTCTATTTATGGATTCTCCTGCCAGCAGACAGGCGTCAATTGGAATGATGTCATGGGAATGAAAGCGACGGAATCCTACAACACCTCTGTTCCCAACCTGAAGTCTGATCCGCTGCCGGTAGGCAAACTCAGATGGTGAGGGAAGAGGGGGGGCGAGAAGATGAACCGATTCACGGACTGCCTCCCGGCTTTGTCGTTGCAGGAGCTCTTCGACAACACTGTTTTTGAGAGCAACCTGGGTAACATAGTTGCAATGCTGCAGATCGCATCCCCCACAGTGCCTGTAATATTTGCAGGGTGGGATTATTCTGGAGGGATGTCCTTCCAGGATTTGCTGTAATGTGCCAAAAAGATAGTTTTTTTTCGCTTCTTCTATGTTTATTATTACCTTCTCGTTTGGCAAAACATGCCGGACCAGAGCGACTTGCCCATTAGAAAGGTAGGCGAAACCATAACCCCCGTTGACTATTTTTGTTATGTTTATTGTTTCCAATCTCATCTTAAGAGTCCTGGCTTGCAAGGTACAATTTTCATGCATTTGAAACGGTTGGTAAGGATACTGCGATTCAGCTCGGAAGTTTCACTTTTTCATAATCTAACATCCTTGTCTTGTCGAATAATATTCCTGTTTATGGTTTTGATATTTCTTGAATCAACCACAGTTATGGCATCAATTGCACTGGATGTTGCGGTAACTGGAGTCGATGATCCCCTCTATAAAAATGTCCTCGCCCGCCTGAACATCAACCTGCAGAAGAACAATCCTCAATTACAGTCGAACACCATCAGGCGGCTGCACAGGCAAGCTCAAGAGGATATTCGTTCCGCCTTAGCCCCTTACGGTTATTATAATCCGGTCATCAAAGGTGCGTTGGAAAGAGACGGTGAGAAGTATAGCGCCAGGTACATTATTGACAAGGGTCCGCCTGTCATTGTTCAAAATGTTGTTGTGGAACTCACCGGCAGCGGCAGAAAAAATGAAACACTTCTGACTGCTGTCTCAATGTTTTTCATCAGAAAAGGTGCTGTCCTGAATCAGGAGGTATATGAGCAGGAGAAAAAGAAACTCGTCTATGTTGCGCTTAGTGAGGGGTATCTTGATGCTGCCTACACAGAACGAGCACTGCGTATAAACCGAAAAAACAACAGTGCTTCCGTCTATCTGGTTCTTGACAGTGGCCGCCAGTACCTCTTTGGTGAGACAACCAGTACTCAACAGATCCTCAAACAGGAACTATTGGATCGATATCTTCCGTATAAAGAGGGTGAGCCCTATAATCCGGCAAAACTTTTCGAGATGCAGTCTATTCTTAATCGTACGGATTATTTCAGCAGGGTAAGGGTAAGAGGAGAGACAGACGAGGCTGAAAACTTCCATGTTCCCGTAGAGATTGAACTCACTGCTCCTGAAAATCTGAACAAATATAGCCTGGGGCTTGGCTATGCCACTGATACCGGTATCAAAGGTAAGGTTGACTGGTCAAACAGGCTGCTAAATAACCGAGGGCATAAAATGAGCGGCTCCTTCCAGTTAGCAGAACTGGAAAACATTATTTCCCTGCGTTATGATATACCGCGAAGTGACCCGCGCTACAACAAACTTGTACATAATTTCGCTTATCAGGACAGACAATGGGATGATACTGATACACAGCTGTTCACCGCCGCAGTTTCCCATGAGTATAAGGGGCCACGTTTTAGTCTGAGCGGTGGTCTGGAATTCCGTGACGAGATGTACGATGTTGGCGATACCAGTGGCGACTCGACTTTGCTTGTACCATCGCTGAAGGCGGGTGCAGTATGGGCTGATGACATTGTAAACACCCAAAAGGGATTGCAGGCATCTTTGGGCATTCTTGGTGGTCTTGACGGACTGGTCTCCGATGTCAGCTTTCTGCAGGCCACGGTAAACAGCAAAGTGATAATCTCACCGTTTGAAGATTGGCGTTTGATCGGCAGAGGCACCTTCGGGGCGACCCTGGTTGATTCTATAGATTCCCTGCCACCTTCTCTACGTTTTTATACCGGCGGCGACAGCACTGTTCGTGGATACAGTTTCAGGTCAATAGGCCCAAAAGATTCTTCCGGAGCAGTTGTCGGCGGCCGGTATCTGCTTGTGGGGAGTGTTGAGCTTGAACGTGTTGTTGCTGAAAACTGGAGCCTGGCAACGTTCTGGGATGTTGGGAC
Organism: Desulforhopalus sp.; assembly: GCA_049645925.1. Classification (GTDB taxonomy): domain Bacteria; phylum Desulfobacterota; class Desulfobulbia; order Desulfobulbales; family Desulfocapsaceae; genus Desulforhopalus_A. Next base: position 21,169 of record JBARUU010000047.1, on the reverse strand, counting down.
TGCAACGGATGACCTGTCTATCGATTTTAGTCAGGGGGCGGGGGCAGGCGTCCGGTATCGTCTGCCTTTCGGCCAGATCAGATTGGATCTGGCCTCTGGCTTCAGTGAAGATGGCAGTCCCGTTCGTGTACATCTGACTGTAGGAGGAGGGATGTGAAAAAACGATTATTCTTCCCCCTCATGATCATTTTTTTCATTCCGATTACCTGCCTTTTTTTTCTGTTCGCGACAGATTCCGGTCTGGTCTTAATTCAAAAAAGTGTCAATCGATTAATTGATGCAGGTTCTATTGGCCGGGTCGAGGGGAAACTGCTTGGAAGCTGGTCCTTGACCGACCTTCGAATTTTCGGTGCCGGCGCAAATATTGAAATCGGAAGACTGGAAGTCACATGGCGTCCGGAAAGGCTGTTTCAGGCAGAGCTCAATATCACAAAAATTGCTGTGACCGTTGTGGATGTCACATTGAAGGACACTCCGGGAGAAATGGTGGTAAGCAGTAAGATTGATCTCCCGCAATTTTTAGTACCCATTGCTGTTTCGGCTGAGAAAATTGTGCTGACCGGACTAAGGATAATAGGCAGTAATAAGGAAGATGTGTTCCTCGTTGACAAGGCTGCCTTCAATCTGGAGGGCAACTCAGATCGACTCGCTGTAAAGGAATTTGATGTGCAGGGTCCGGACATAGGGCTGGCGATGCACGGAAACATTGAGGTACAGAGAAACTGGACCTTGGATTTGCTGGGCAACTGGCGATTTGCCGGCTACGGGTTTCATCCGATCACAGGGACATTTTCTGCAACCGGCCCTCTTCAGCAACCACATCTAGAGGTTGGAATATATAGTCCTGGTGATATTCGTATCGGTGCAGATATAGTGAATGTTCTGGACAATCCTGAGTGGACGGCAACGCTTGAGGCAAAAGATGTAGATCTCTCTCTTCTGATAGAAGACTGTCCCAAAATAGAGCTGGCCGCAGTAAGCGCTGACTTTACCGGAGATGTCAATACATACCGCGGACGGGTTCAGTCTGTCGGGACCTGGGATGCCCTGAAGGATATGCATCTTGTAAGCGAATTGACTGGAGACCTGGCAGGTATTGATTTCCAGTCACTGCGGATTGATCGTGAGGAAAGTTTTGCCGAAGCCGAAGGCGGGAAAATTTCGTGGGAGGAAATTTTTGCCTGGGAAGGGCGGTTTGTATTTAACAACTTTGATCCTTCGGTTATCACTAAAGAGCTGCATGGACGACTCAATGCTGAATTTGTAAGTATTGGAGATGTTAAGGAAAACGGGGTTGTTGCCAGTTTTCACATTCTCAGTATGGATGGTGCGCTGCGGGAACATAAGGTCTCGGCGGCTGGAGATATTTTTCTCAGAGAAAGCGATATAGGTACCGATGGCCTGACTTTTCGAAGCGGTGACGCGAAAGGTGTGGCGCATATGAAAAGTGGACTGTTCTCATGGGCTGGCGAGCCTCGCTGGTCTGGGAACATTCGTTTCGAGAATTTTGATCCTTCATGGTTATATCCTGAGTTCCCAGGCAGTGTCAGCGGGCAATTTATGACAGAGGGGAGACGAGGCGCTGATGGGCTTGAGGGTCTGCTTGAAGTACAGAAAATCTCCGGCACAATGCGTGGTCATGAACTGTCCGGCGGGGGCGAGATAAAACTCGCCGACAAGAGTCTCCATACAGCCGGCCTGGTATTACAGAGCGGTTCCTCGAAATTGGTGCTCAATGGGCGTGCAGGAGATAACCTGGCCTTAGACTTTACCCTTTCCTCGCCGAACATTGGTACAATTCTGCCGCAAAGCAGTGGAAGCATACGTATAAATGGGAGTGTGAAAGGCAAGCTCGATAGTCCGGAAATCGATGCCACAATCAAGGGAGCCGGGCTCAGCCATAAAGATGACAGTATCGGTTTATTGCAGGCGGAAATTCACACTTTTTTGAAAAGCGATGGCAGGTTGAGCGGTTCTCTCTCCGCTGAGGAAATCTCTCTGGCTGGTTATTCGGTGGACAGAGGCAGCATTGAAATTGACGGCACTCTGGAAGAACATCAAATAGTTATTGATGGTGTTGCCGGCATAAATGTGTTGTGGGGTAAAGCCAGCGGCACCTATCAGGATGATTGGCGGGGACAGTTGTCGCAGGTTCGATTCGATGCAGGGCAGTACGGTGCGTGGCAACAGGAGACAGGGACAGTTGTCACGGTATCGGAAAATGGGCTGCTGCTGGAAAGATTCTGTCTGGAGAATGGGCAAAGTTCCGCATGTATGCGAGGGAGCGTCCAGCTGGGGGAAGAGTTGTTATGGAATGTCGATGGTGATGTGTCTTCGATACCGCTGAAATGGCTCAACCAACTGAAGCTGATCACTGTTCCGGCAAGTGGGATGGTTCATGCAGAATTTTCGGCAAACGGCGACAGTAGCAGCGTTATTTCGGCCAAGTCAGAGATCAGAGTGTTGGCGGCAGATGTTTTTATGGCTGGTAGAGACACCGAGATGGTTGCTCTTCCCTTTGATGATTCCGTTCTCACTCTGAACATCGTTGATACCGATTTACAGGGGAATTTTAATATCCGAATGCAAAATGGAAGTCAGGTTTTGTTAACTGCAGGCGTTAACGGTGCCGGTCGTTTTTCTGCCCCGTTTTTAACTCTTCCGATGAGGGGAAACCTGGAGGTTAAAAACTTTAATCTTGCCATGCTCGGAGCCTTTACCGGCTATGGGGTGGAACCCACCGGCAGGGCGAATACTATTTTTACTCTTGCCGGAACGGTAGGGCGGCCGAAAATATATGGTGAGATTCAGCTCCCGGACGGCGGCATAGAGCTTCCCTATCAGGGCATCACCTTAACAGATATAAAGCTGTCTGTTGAGGCTGAAGATGAGGCTGCAAAAATAAAAGCGACAGCAACCTCGGGGCCGGGACAAGTGACGGCAGAGGGGACGCTTCAATATGGCGTGAAGGGAATTGAAGGTGAATTGGAGATACATGGAAAAGAGTTTCTCCTGGTTAATCTTCCGGAATACACTATCCGGGTAAATCCGGATGTGCTCTTGAGATTCAGCAGTGATCAAGGTGAGATAAACGGCATGATTACCGTTCCTTTCGGGGTAATTGCACCGGAGGAGATGAGTGATTCTGTCAATGTCTCCGAAGACGTCGTTTTTGTAAACGGCACCGAGGAAGAGCGGCTGAAGGGCTGGCCCTTCAAGCTTGATATCAACGTTCGCCTGGGAGATGATGTTCGTGTCGAGGGGTATGGCCTGGCGGGTAAACTCGGGGGAGAGTTGAAGGTCAATACCCCTCCGGGTAACTCAATTGAGGGGAGGGGAGAACTTGATCTGATTGATGGTACTTTTACAGTTTATGGGCGGACGCTTAAAATAAAAAGAGGGCGGATGCTTTTCAGTGGTGGGCCGATAGACAATCCGGGGCTCGATGTAAGAGCACAGATGAAAGTCACGGATAAGGAAGCAAAAGGAGAAGAATATATTGTGGGGATGGATATCAGTGGACTGGTTCAGGACCTGCAATACCATCTTTTTTCGTACCCGTTTATGGAAGATACCGAGATTTTATCGCTTATGATCGTGGGAAGATCCCTGGCCAACTCATCCCAGCAGGAAGGTAATCTTCTTGAGGCAGCCGCTCTGACTCTGGGGCTTGAGGGGAGCGCAAAATTCGTTCAGGGCCTTGGAAGCTTTCTGCTGCTTGATGATGTGCACCTTGAGGGGAGCAGTTCCAAGGAAAATGTTTCACTGGTCGTTGGCAAGCGCCTTACGAAGGATCTCTATATCGGGTATGACATGAATATATTCAGTCAGCTGGGACAGTTTCGGGTACGATACGATCTGGCACGGGGGTTCTCCGTGGAAACGAGAAGCTCTTCAGAGGCCACCGGTGCAGATCTCCTCTACTCCTTTGAGCGCTAGGATTCCCCCTTGCTAGACCTGGTGCTGTGGGAAGCTAGCCCACATTTCTCATGAACATTGTGGCAATGAACAGGCGTGGTGAGATCGGCTGGTGAGATATCCGGGCTATTTGAGGTCTTCGAACCTGTTTTTCAGAAGGTTTTTCCACACCTTATCAGCAGGAAATACCTTGCCGTTCATTGCGATGAAAACTCCCGGAGTCAGCGATTGGACGGCACCTATGGCACAACCTATATTAAATACTGCGTCGCTGGTTTTAAATAGAGCCGGTTCCAGGGCACCGGTCAGGACGATAGTTTTATTGGCGATGGCTGTAAGTGCTCGTGCGGTATCCACCATGGTGTCAGTGCCATGGGTGATGATAATTCTGTCAGAGAGATCACTGGCCACCGTCTCGGCGATTAATGTCCGGTCCTCTGTCGTCAAGTCTAGGCTGTCTTTTCTCATCAGGGAGTTGATACTGTAGCTGATTGAAAGGTTGAGCTCCGACAGTACTCTCTCTATATTGGGTGGCCCTACTTCATACTCGCTTTTTGCGTCGAAATAGACCTTGTCGATAGTTCCGCCAACGGCGATTATCGAAATGTCGCTCATAATAACTCTCTCCGGGGAATGAGTGTGGAACAGCTTTGTGCACGTACTGCATCAGTCATACACCCAGTGAGAAGAAAATCCAAGTTTTTTGCCTTGCTTTTATAGGAAGATCATCACATATATTGGTATTTTAAGATCTATACAACAGAGTGACGGATTGCAATGAAAACGATAAAACATCACAGGAGAGGGGGCGTGCGGTGACGGCGAAAAAAGAACCGGTAACTGTGCTGGTGGTGGACGATGACCAGGTGCATCGTTATATGCTCTGCTCTATGCTGAAAGAATGGGGTTGGCGCTGTGTTGAGGCGGATGATGGCACCACTGCGGTAACTGCTGTCGAAAAAAACAGCTATGATGTGGTCCTGATGGATGTTCGGATGGCCAAGATGGATGGCCGCGAGGCTTTCACACGGATCCAGGCAATCAGGCCAAGTCTGCCTGTGATCATAATGACCGCCTATTCTTCGGTCGATGATGCGGTGGAGGTTATCCAGCAGGGTGCCCATGACTATCTTACCAAACCACTCGATTTTGATCGGTTGCGTCTCGCTCTGCTGCGGGCGGTGGATCACCATCAGGTCGTCAGCAGGAAACAACAGCCGGACCCAGGTCGATCAAAGCTGGAGACTAAAATAATCGGAACGTCACCACCGATGCTTGAACTGTTGGAGATGATCAGCTATGTCGCTCCGACGGAGGCAACTGTTCTTATATATGGCGAGTCCGGTACGGGCAAAGAGCTGGTTGCCGAGGCATTGCACCATAACAGCGAACGGCAAAAACAGCCTTTTATCAAGGTAAACTGTGCTGCTCTTGTAGAGAATCTTCTTGAATCCGAACTTTTCGGGCATGAAAAAGGTGCCTTTACCGGAGCAGAAAAACAGAGGGAAGGTAAATTTGTTCAGGCGAATGGCGGCACACTGTTTCTCGATGAGATTGGTGAGACTTCTCAGGCTATGCAGGTCAAATTACTGCGGGTACTCCAAGAGCAGGAATTGCAGCGGGTCGGCGGAGAGGAGACGATCAGTGTGGACGTTCGCATCATAGCTGCCACAAACAGGAACCTCGAAGAAGAGGTCGCCGCAAACACTTTCCGAGAGGACCTTTTTTACCGGTTGAACGTCGTCATGATTACGGTACCGCCTCTCAGGAAACGGCAGGAGGATATCCCGAAACTGGTAAAATATTTTGCTCATAAATTTGCCGAAAAAAACAGACGGTTGTTGGAAAAAATAACTCCTGAATGTATGGCATCACTCTCCACCTATGGCTGGCCCGGTAATGTCAGGGAGCTTGAAAACGCAATTGAGCGGGGCATTATATTAATGCGGGGTACTGAACTGACCGAGAAAAGCCTTCCGTTGTCAATTCAAAAAAAATCAACAAAACAGGATGATAGAGGGGGGGCTGAACATATGTCGCTCTTTGATGCCGAGAAACAGCTCATTCAGAAGACTCTTGCCGATACCTCCGGTAATAAGAGTGAGGCAGCCAGAAGGCTTGGGATTACCCGAAAGACGCTGCTGAGTAAAATTAACAGATATGAAGACCTGTAGGCAGGCCAAAGTAAACTGGTTAATAATATTTTCCCCTGTTTGATTGTATCCTCTACTCTGATTTTATTATCTTTTTCCCGATCATTTTTTCGTTATTCATTATTGGTTCAGGGTTACTTGACAATGAAAAACCAGCTACTTATTGTTGGCACAGGTTTGAGTTTGGTGTGACCGGAATAATCGTTTGACATGCCGGTGCAACAATCGAAATATGGAGAGACAAGGGAGGAATGGGTGAGCGAGGAGAAAGTAAATGATAGTCTTCAGGATGATTCTGAAGTAGCAGTTGAAGTTGAAAGCGGTACCACCCCTGAAGAGATACTTGAAGCAGAAGAGCAAGGGGGGGAGGTAGGACGTGATCTGGAGAAAGAACTCACGGATGCACAAAAAGAAATAGAAGATCTGCGCGATAAAATGTTGCGGGCGGCAGCCGAAAACGAAAATTTCAAAAAGCGTATGGAGCGAGAACGATTAGCCAGCCTCAAATATGCAGGGGAAACAATCTTTAGAGAGATTTTGCCTGTAGTCGATAATTTGGAACGGGCTGTGAGCCAGGGAGTAATTGAAGGTGTACCTGCTGAACAAAATCTTGCTGCCTTGCTGGAAGGTGTTCAACTCACCCTGAAAAGCGTTATCGGAACACTGGAAAAGTTTGAGGTTAAGTCGGTAGAAAGTGTCGGCAAACCATTTGACCCCAAGCACCAGGAGGCATTGACTATGGCTGAGAGTGATACCATCCCGGCAAATCACGTCGTCTCTGAATTTGAGAAGGGATACTACTATAAAGACAGGCTTTTACGGGCTGCCAAGGTTGTTGTCTCTTCCGGTAAAAAAGATGAAGAATCGAAGGGATAAGCAATACCGAAAACTGTGTCAATCTCTTGACAAATAAGGGAAGATGACAACTTTAGAAGAGGTTGCCACTACCATGGGTAGAGCAATTAATTGAATGTTAGGAATGTGGGACGGATATATAATCCGCTGAGAATGATTTAAGGAGAAAGAAGATGGGTAAGATTATCGGAATAGACCTGGGGACTACCAACTCATGTGTAGCGATTATGGAAGGGGGAGAACCCAAGGTAATTGCAAATGTTGAGGGAAACAGGACAACTCCATCGGTTGTTGCCTTCACGGATAATGAGGAACGATTGGTGGGGCAGGTTGCCAAGCGTCAGGCTGTAACGAATCCAACACGTACCCTGTATGCGATAAAACGTCTTATTGGACGAAAATTTACCGATGCTGAGGTGAAACGTTCTGTTGAGATCAGTCCGTTTAAAATTGTAGAAGGCACCAACGGCAGCGTGTCTGTCGATGTAGAGGGTAAGGTTTATCGGCCTGCAGAAATTTCAGCAATGATTCTCACAAAGATGAAACAGACTGCTGAAGAATATTTGGGTGAGGAAGTAACGGATGCAGTAGTTACTGTTCCTGCATACTTCAATGATTCGCAGCGCCAGGCAACCAAAGATGCCGGTAAAATTGCCGGTTTGAACGTCCAGAGAATTATCAACGAGCCGACTGCAGCTTCACTTGCCTACGGTCTCGATAAAAAGGGCGAGGAAAAGATCGCCGTTTTTGATCTTGGCGGCGGTACTTTCGATGTCTCCATTCTTGAGATCGGTGACGGTGTTTTTGAGGTGAAGTCGACCCATGGTGATACCTTTCTTGGCGGAGAAGACTTCGACATGAGGATAGTGAACTGGCTGGCTGATGAATTCAAGCGTCAACAGGGGATTGATCTCAGAGGCGATAAGATGGCACTTCAGCGCCTTAAGGAAGAAGCTGAAAAAGCAAAGATGGAACTCTCAACGACCAAAGAGACCGACATCAATCTGCCGTTTATAACTGCCGATGCCTCCGGTCCCAAGCATTTGAATTTAAAGTTGAGCCGTGCCAAGCTTGAGAATCTTGTCGATGATCTTATCGAACGCACGGTAGGGCCATGTATGACCGCAATCAAAGATGCCGGTCTTTCCGCATCGGATATTGATGAGGTTATCCTGGTCGGTGGTATGACCCGTATGCCGAAAGTGCAGGAAAAGGTAAAAGAAATATTCGGCAAAGAGCCCCATCGAGGTGTTAATCCAGATGAGGTTGTGGCTATCGGCGCGGCAATACAGGGTGGAGTGTTGCAGGGTGATGTAAAAGACGTTCTGCTGCTTGATGTAACTCCGCTTTCTCTGGGGATAGAGACGCTTGGCGGTGTAACCACCAAATTGATTGAAAAGAACACAACGGTACCGACCAAGAAAAGCCAGATATTCTCGACCGCTGCCGATAATCAGCCGGCGGTATCTATTCACGTGCTGCAGGGTGAACGTGAAATGGCTCAGGATAACAAGACCATCGGCCGGTTCGAGTTGACCGATATACCTACAGCACCGCGCGGAGTACCGCAAATTGAGGTAACCTTTGATCTTGATGCCAACGGAATCCTCAGTGTGTCAGCGAAGGATCTGGGGACCGGAAAAGAGCAGTCTATCAAAATCACTGCTTCTTCAGGGTTAACCAAGGAAGAAATTGATAAGATGACCAAGGATGCGGAGCTTCATGCCGACGAAGATAAACGTCGCAAAGAACTTGTTGAGACCCGTAACTCAGCTGACGCTCTTGTTCACGCAACTGAGAAGAGTCTGAAGGATCTCGGCGACAAGGTTGATGCCGAAACCAAGGCCAATGTTGAAAAAGAGATAGAGAATGTCAAAAGTGTCAAAGACGGTGACGATGTTGATGCCATTAAAACGGCTGTTGAAGCGCTTACCCAGGCATCTCACAAACTTGCCGAGCTTATGTATGCCCAGGCAGCCAAAGATAATCCTGACGCAGCGGCTGGCGGAGAGAGCGAAGCCAAGCCCAAGAAGGATGACGATGACGACGTGGTCGACGCCGACTTTGAAGAGGTGAAGTAACTCTTGAGTTTGTTATCACGATCCTAAGATAAAAGGGGAGTGGGGAATGTGTATTTCCCTACTCCCTTTTTTTGTTTTTTTACGTTATGGTACCGCTCTTATGGCGTATTTTATCAATCTCTTAAAATTTACAATTTAGAAGACAGTTATGAAAATATTATCAGGAATACAACCCTCTGGTCAGCTTCATATTGGTAATTATTTCGGTATGATGCAGACTATGATTGCTCACATGGAGAGCGCTGAACTCTACGTGTTTATCGTCGACCTGCACGCTCTTACCTCGGTCCATGAACCCGGGAAGCTTGCCGGCGGGACCTTGGAGGCTGCCGCCGATTTCCTGGCTCTTGGTCTTGATCCTGAAAAGTGTATTTTCTGGGTGCAGTCAGATGTACCTGAAGTGTGCGAGTTGACTTGGGTCCTCTCCACTCTTGCCCCTATGGGCCTCATTGAGCGCTGTCATTCCTATAAAGATAAAGTGGCCAAGGGAATTACCGCAAGCCATGGCCTTTTTTCCTATCCGGTTCTCATGGCGGCCGATATTCTGCTTTACCAGGCAGAGAAGGTTCCCGTCGGAAAAGATCAGAAACAACATCTTGAGGTCGCTAGGGATCTGGCGATTAAATTTAATAACCAGTATGGAGAGACCTTTGTTGTGCCGGAGCCTGCGATTAGTGAAACAACCGCGATAGTTCCCGGGATAGACGGTCAGAAAATGTCCAAATCATACGGCAATACCATTCCGATCTTTATGGAAGGAAAGGAGCTGAAGAAGAGGGTCATGGCCATTGAGACTGATGCCACACCGATCGAGGATCCAAAGGACCCGGAAAAATGCAATCTGTATCAGATTATGCAGCTCTTTGCTACACCGGCACGGATGAAAGAAATCCATGATCTCTACGTTAACGGCGGTGCTGCCTACGGGTACCTTAAACTCGAATTGCTTGACCTGCTGAACGACAAATACGGTGAGGCCAGACGGAAGAAACAGGAATATCTTTCCGATCCGGCAACACTCAGGGCAATTCTCGCAAAAGGAGGAGAGAAAGCACGGGAAAAAGCTGCGGTGACTTTGGATCTTGTTCGTGACCGGGTTGGCTTGAAATACTAATGGCGTCGTAAAAACACTTCATCCGAAGTCGGAGTTCATGCTCTGTTTTGAAGGGTGCTTATCTGTCTTGTTGTTGCAATGAGAGAATAATCTTACACCTCGAATATGAATTTTTAACTTAACCAACCGGGTTTCTATGTTGTACGAGAGTGTCAAATATAGTTTGGGAGAAAGAACATGAACTATGGTGTGAGTCGTGAAGAAGGGTTGGAACTTGTCCGTAGACATATAAAAAACCAGAACCTCGTCAACCATTCACTGGCCGCAGAAGCGGTGCTTCGTGCCATGGCCCAACGACTCGGAGAAGATGAGGAGAGGTGGGGACTTGCCGGGCTCCTTCACGATCTGGATACTGAAACACACCCTGATCTGACGACTCATACCTCTGAGACTGTTGCGATATTACAGGAAAAAGGAGTGGAGCCGGAGATTATCGAGGCCGTCCGACTGCATAATCTTACTGCCTGGCCAGGGGAGAAGCGCACCACTGCTTTTCATCACGCTCTTGCCGCTGGCGAAACGATAACCGGATTGATTATAGCTGCAGCTCTCGTCAATCCGGCAAAGAAGCTGGCTGCGGTAAAGGCTAAATCAGTGAAAAAACGTTATAAGGAAAAAGCCTTTGCCCGAGGGGCCGACCGGGAGATCATTGCCGAATGCGAACAAGCAGGCATTCCGTTGCCTGATTTTTGTGAACTGAGTCTTACCGCCATGCAGGCGATTGCAGAGGATATCGGCCTTTGATCGTATTTTCCGGGATATAATAAAAAGTAGAATAAAAAGTAGAAACTCAAATTTGATCTGGCAGACACCGAGACTCAGGCTCTATCAAATTTGACAATCAGTCTGGCCCCTGAAGGATGACACCTGACCTATCAATATTTCATAAGAAGAAAGTGCTACCAGGCGGCCAGCTAAGGTGAAAATGGAGCAGTTTTTCAGATTGCCCAATAAAAAGAAAATGAATCATAATAGTCCTCTCCCCCTTTGGGCTGAACGAGACATACTAATGTAGGGGCTTTTGAGCCACCCCCACCTTAATTAAAAGTAAGGGTGACCATTTCTCTCCTAGGCTACTTTGAATCTGCTTACTAGGTCACTCAGCTGTTCAGCAAGTTTTGAAAGCTCATTCGCACTTTGATTTACATTCCGGCTACTGCTATTTATTTCAATGGAGCCACTACTAATTTCACTGATATCGCGGTTAACATCCTGGATAGCAACCGTACTCTGCGCAACATTTTCATTCACCTCGCTTATACCTGCAGCAGCCTGGGCTACATTTTCTGATATTTCAGAAGTGGCAGCTGATTGCTGTTCAACAGCCGTCGCGATGGTCGTAATAACATCATTAATTTCATTAATAACTTCAGAAATAGTCTTAATATCGGAAATGGTTGAACTGGTAGTGCCCTGCATTCCCTCTATTTGAACTTTGATGTCTACCGTAGCTTCAGCTGTTTGCTTGGCGAGTTCTTTGATTTCATTTGCGACGACGGCAAAACCTTTGCCTGCTTCTCCTGCTCTCGCAGCTTCAATAGTCGCATTGAGTGCAAGTAAATTTGTCTGTTCGGAGATCTCCGTTATGACCTCTGTAACCTTACCAATTTTATCAGCTGCGGTACCCAGTTCGGTTACTTTTCTGGCACTTTCTTGTGACTGGACTACTGCATTTTCAGAAATTGTTTTAGCTTTTGCCGCACTCCCCGCAATCTCCGAGACAGTAGTAGACATCTCTTCAGCTGCTGTCGCAACCATACCGACATTGCTTGCTGATTGTTCCATGGCTGCCGAAACAGAGCTCATGTTGACACTCATTTCCTCAGATGCGGAAGCAACACTGTTCGCGCGCTCTGATGCACTATCAGATGTTGATGAAAGTTGAGTAGATATGGCGGCTAATTCAGTCGAAGATGAGGATAGGGTAGTCACTCCGGTGATAATATCTTTTATCATTTTTCCTAGCTCAGAAACAGTATTGCTCAGTGCAATTGACATCTTGCCGACTTCATCCTGTTGGTCAATCATAAGGGAGGAAGTAAAGTCTCCTTTGGCGACTTTATCGACAAAATCTACAACCTTTTGAACCGGACCTGTAATGGATCGGGTAAGAAAGATACTGAAGACAATGCCTGCAATAACCGCAATAAGGCTGATTATCAAGGTTAAGCGGATAGCGTTTTTGGTCTTTGACTGAACAGTCTGACCCAGAACGTCCTGTTCTTTGTTCACGGAAATTTTTATAGACTCAACTGCTGTTGCCATCTCAAGGCCTATTTTTTGCAAGGTTCCTTGTATGATGTCATCCCGTTCATAGATGAGTTCGCTATACTGAACAAAGGCATCAAGATATATTTTAGATTCTTTCTCTATCTTCTCTTTGAGGGTACGAAGGGCCGGTTCCTGGAGGATCCTATCTATTTGGTCCAGGTTTGTAAATACCTTAGCAAACTCTGAAGCTACCTGAGCAGCATCAGTTGAAGCACTGCTGTTCTGAAATTTTACCACAAAGAGTCTACCAAGCAGCAGATGCTCAAGGGCAACACCCGAATGAAAGGACACTCCGGTATTTTTAGTGTTATTGGCCGATGACATTAATTCGTTGAGGTCATTCGCAACGCTGCTACCATAAACAACCAGGACGTCGTTCATGACTTTATCATACTCAGAGTACAGCTCTTTTATCCTGTTAAAAGCGCTCTCATATTCTTTAATTTTTTTCTTCTATAAAATCAACGACTTAGACGCGTTCTGGGTTGTGGATCTCTTTTTGGGCATTATCGAGAAGTGTATACATTTTTTCCATAATGCCAGCAAATTTCTGGGCATCCTTGTCACTGCCTGATTTAAAAAAACTAATAACGCTTAATCGGGCCATCAACGTGTTGGATTGCAGACTGGCCGCAAAGTTGTTTTCGTCTGCCGTACTGCGATAACTCATAAAACCATCCGATACTCCATTTAGCCCACGCCAAGAGAATATCGAAATGATAACAAGAAGCAGGATTACAGTACCGAACCCCATGCCGATTTTTGCTGCGAGACTTAAATTTTTCATCTTTTCTCCTTTGATACTATTCGTATTGATATATCTTCGATTTTCCCTGGCGAATATAATATAAAGATATTGACTCTGTGATCTCATATGTGAAAAATATCTAACAGTAAAATTCATCCCTTCAAAGTGGTATTGAATCACAAAAAAAATGTGTAATCAAATACATATTTTAGAAAAATATTATTCATAAATGCCAAATAAGCTGTAGGGCTTAGTTTAATAGATGTTTTTGATAATATCGGTTCACGTGGAAGGTGACACCAGGTAAAGACAACTAGCCTTACTAAAAGGTTGAGCCGATGTCTGGTTTTTTACCTAAATCGGAAAAGGATCGAAAATTTCTTGAAGAACATGATCGGCTGGCAAGTCTATTTGTCACAGATAGATTTGCTTTCGAGATGGAGCGAAAGCGTATTATCGATGAAATTATAGACAACATGTGTTGCAGCGAGAAATCGAAAGACAGGTTGAGGGTACCGCAAAAGGAATGGGACAGAGTGCTAAAAGAGCAGGTTCTCCTGAAAACAGGTTTGCCATGATCCAAACATTGTTTTGGCATCATGTGGTTAATACATGGCAAGCGGCTTTGCAAATATACTTGACGATCTTAAACTCGCTGAAAAAAGCAAACATAATCAGTCAATATTATCTCTTGGGAAAAAAGCAAGAGAACCGGTCTAGCACAAGTTCATGCATTATCTGAATATGTCTTGATGTAGAATTATACGGGATAAAACGACAACTCCTGCCAAGCATGGCTGATAGCTGCTTCTTGTGACGTAGAGCACAACACTCCACGTAACAAAATCCAGATCAACAAAATGATATAATTTGGTCACTAAAATTCTGTTTTTTCTCATCAAGAAAACGGAGGCAACCATGACTGATTTTCTTTTTTTTTGAGGCGAAAACTATTCTGGCATAGAAGCGAAGGGCTGTAGGCGGTCGGGTGCAGCGCCTTGTTCGGCAGTGGTTGGTCATCTTCAGTCTCTAATTCTGATGAGTTCTAAATCCATCCAAGGCAACCAATTTGAGCCGTCGGTGGTTCGCTCCCAATTAATAGTCATGGTGTTACTATCCTCGCTAATCACAACTTCAGCACGCTCCGATTCTGCTGCGAATGTCCAAACACCATCGCGCACACTTGCTTCAAAGGTGCCGGTGTTTCCTAGATTGTCAAAAAACTGCGTGGGATACGTCTGGCTCAACGGCTCATAACCGATAATTTCGATAGCATTGGCCTCGTTGTCTCCCATACGAACATCAACCTCATGAAACATGAAGAATTCGCCTGGCAACCATTTATATGTGTCGGTGCCAATTATATCGATAGCCGGCTCAGACGGGGTGGCTTTAGTTTGTCCCCTCGTACTCCACTTTCCCACAAATACATCCAATAGCTTATGTGCCTTGCTGGGAGTGCGCGGTTGCCCTGTATTGTTCTCTGTCATTGTTACTCTCCTTGAATCTTAGATTATCATAATTATAGTCAAGCCACGCGCTGCCGCCGAGAACGCTCCGGTTCAAGGGCGGGCCGCGCAGCGGACTGTCCGCTACAATCGGTTGTTATGTAGCATCTCGATTTCGTGTGGCGATTTTCTGTTCTCATATTCCTTGCGGAGGTTCTGCTAGCGTAATGCGGTTTCCATCTGGATCGTTTGCCTGTGCAATTATTCCAAAGTCACCTTGGATGTCGGGCTCAAGCTCAAGCTTGACGGTCGAAAGTGTTTCCCGAGCGCGATCCATCTTCGGGGTTACAATGGTGATAAGACTTGTTCCTGCCTTTTCGGGGTCTAGCACAAGTTGAAGTCCGGCACCACTTAATCCGTGCCATTGAACAAGGCCAACCATTGGTCGGTCATCCGGTTCACGTCCTATGAGACGAGCGTACCATTTGACGCTTCTTGCCATGTCTGATACGCAGGCAACGGCGAAAAGTTCTTGAATCTGCAAGTCATTACTCCCTTGGCTGATTCCTGATCTAACAGGTATAGTTGGTTTGTTGCTCAACCCATAGCCGTTGCTACATAACGAGCCCGTAGAAAAAGCCATTTTACAAAGCTATAATGTTATCTTAGCTGTAGCGATCTGCAATCATAAACGTCCAGACCCGCAATCAATCAAATCCTGGACCCACAATAACAACAACCGACCCACATTAAGTGAGAATAAATGTAGGTGTGTAATAAAGTATCATACTGATAGTTTCTCACGCGACTGATCTGTAAGTAGTATCAACGCCGATGATGGTCAGAAAAGGAGCAAGTGTCTCGGTTGATTTTCTGTGAACAATCTCGTACGGACGGTATGTCAAAGTGTGATAGTTGTTCGGCACACTGGCAAATAGAATTTTACCGGAATAATAATAAGCTGGACGGGTTTTGACAAATTAATACTCATAAAGTATTAACCCAATTTTCAATGGCATTTTTCTTATCTTTAGGAAAATCACTGTGGACTTGATCATGCAACCAACGAAGTGATCTAGAGCGTAACTTATCTCTAAATAGTTCTTCAGCTTCTTGTATAACCACTTTTATCAAGCACGGACATTTATCTGTAAAAACTGACGGATCATCTACAAAAATATTCTTTTTTCGAATTTCAGCGCACTGAAAAAAGAATGAAGGTCCTTCTATCGCCTCAATGATTTCCCAAAATGAAATATCTTCTGCTTGTCTTGCTAGCTCGTATCCGCCTTTAACCCCAGGTACGGACCGTACAATACCACCCTTTCTCAGCTTAGCGAAAGATTTTGATAAATATGTTTCTGATATTGCGTTTAATTCTGCGATTTGTTTGATGCCAACAGTTTTACCTTCTGGAAGATCAACCATATAGAACAACGAATGAAATGCGTACTCTACTCCAACACTAAACTGCATCTGATTCTCCAATATAAAATGCTTTTGCCTTACTTGTCCGTCATTATGTCCTGTAATAGTAAAAAACTACAATATGATAATTTATATAGTTCTTTTCTCACTGACCAGAAAATTTATCAAGAACGACTACCTCCTAACACCTGATGCTCTGAACTTTTTCACAGCTTAAATGATCAGGAGGTGTCGCTATGCTTAAAGAAAAAACAATGTGAAAGCTTAAATTGTCTGCTTTACAGATGAAACTGTTACCTCAAGTACACGATTAGCCCAAGAAAATTTTTGCTTCATCATGTCAAATTCCGGACCGGATTTCATGAATTTCGCAGTTCCTTTGATAAGGTATCCTGTTCCAGGTCCCATCTTCCCTTCGATCTCTTTAGTGCCAAGGGTAAGCAATACGTTGTTGTTTTTCTCAACTTTTTTCTGAGTCTTTCTCATTCCATAAACAGGGATAAGCATCCGATTCTCACCTGGAAAAGCCAAGTAGGAATTCCAGGTATTCACCACATGAGCCTCGTCATCTGAACATGACACTATGGAAACAACACCTTCTTTGCTAGCTACCGTCTTAAACCTTTCGTCAAACATAATGATCCTCCAAAATTTATAAATATCAGCTATTATGGATATACATTAACCATAATGTCTCCAGTGTATGTTACCATGAGATTGTTGTCAATACGTGATTTTGGAACGAGTTTTTTGCCTTGACCGATATCTCAAGAAAAGAGGATCGAATTGCTTCGACAGATTATACGTTGCTGGTCACTTCAACAGCAGCGTTGGGCAACGTGTTTGATAGTAACTGATTGCATGAACATGACGCCAGTGTCGTACAAGAGGTGAAAGTAGTATCAATCATCAGAGGCCAGGGTAATAATGGCTCGATTTTCGTGCCGTATGGCCGTGCCGGTTTTTGCACCAGCTGATTTTCTCCACTCGAACCCCAGGTCAACGATTTAGTTTTATTGACAGAAATGAAACTTCACCTTGCGTTGATTTAATTTTATTGACAAAAATGAAAATATTTTTCTAAGTTGTGTGGATGATTTTCAAAAGCAAAACTACTTATGCCAACTTTAGCGGCACTGGCGATTCATAAAAAAAGGAGATACCTTGGACGAATTTGTAACCCTGACCTATAACGGAAAAGAAGTGTGGCTTCCCGTGGTTATCGGAACTGAAGGAGAAAAAGCCATTGATATATCCAGGCTGAGGGCTGAGACGGGATTCATCACCCTGGATCCTGGTTATGGCAACACCGGCAGCTGTCTGAGCGCCATTACTTTTATGGATGGTGAAAAGGGTATTCTACGTTATCGTGGCGTTCCCGTGGAACAGCTGGCCGAAAAGTCTTCATTCAAGGAGGTGGCTTATCTGCTCATCAACGGCAGACTCCCCACCAGGGCCGAGCTGACCAATTTTTCAGTGATGCTTAACGACAACAGCCTTGTGCATACCGATTTAAAGGCCTTTTACCAGAACTTTCCCCGGGCATCGCACCCAATGGGTATTCTGTCGTCCATGGTCAATGCCCTGAAAAGCTTTTATCCCTCGCTTGATACTCTGGAAGAGGAAATCACCATTACCATGACCCGGCTGCTGGCCAAGGTGCGTACCATGGCCGCCATGTCCTATAAGATTTCCAGGGGGCACGAACTGGTTTTACCCCGTCCGGATCTGACCTATTGCGAAAATTTTCTCAATATGATGTTTGATACCCCGGTAAAACCGTATGAGATTAAGCCGGAGGTGGTCAGCGCCCTGAGGGTGTTCTGGATCCTGCACGCGGACCATGAGCAGAACTGTTCAACTTCCTCTGTCCGCATGGTGGGCAGCGCCCGGGTCAACCTGTATGCTGCTATTTCTGCAGGTATTGCCGCTCTTTGGGGACCACTGCACGGCGGGGCCAACCAGGCAGTTATTGATATGCTCACTACTATTCAGAAGGATGGCGGCGATTGCACAAAAGTTGTCCAGCGAGCAAAAAGTAAAGATGATCCTTTCCGGCTTATGGGATTTGGCCACCGGGTATATAAAACCTATGATCCTCGGGCCAAAATTATGAAAAAGATGTGTGATAATCTTTTAGAGTCTATGCAGATAGCAGATCCGCTACTGGACATCGCACGGGAGCTTGAGGAGATAGCTTTAAAAGATCCCTATTTTATAGATCACCATCTCTACCCCAATGTCGATTTTTACAGTGGGATCGTTTTGAGGGCCATAGGTATTCCCACCAGTATGTTCACGGTGATGTTTGCCCTGGGCCGGCTTCCCGGATGGATTGCCCAGTGGAAAGAAAGCAAGGATGACCCTAATTGGCGGATTGCTCGACCCCGCCAGATTTATACGGGTGAGCTGGAATATGATTATGTTCCCATTCACGCTCGTTAGCAGCTGAGGCAAGGGGCACCCATTAAAAGGCTCCTTGTCAAAAAATAATTTTCCCCGTTGCCGGTATTGGCTCTGTTGAAAATCAAGCAGAATCTGATAAATTTATAATTGACGGTTTAGAATTAATCCCACAGCACACCATGTGGGTTCGCGAACTGTTGGTTCTGGAAGCATCTCTACCGTGAAAACGACAGATTGTGCTTTAGGTCATTGGTTGATTTGAAAGTAGTATCAACTTTCGATCCGACACAAAATGGAGCAATCTTTCAGTAGAATATCTACTTGAAGTAATGACCCTGTCATTCTGGGTTGCCATAATAGCTCATCGCAAGTTTTTATTGACAAATTTAATTGTACATTTTAGCGTGATGCTCGTTTTCTAAATACAAGGAGGTTTAATGCTTATCCACGTAATGGATTTTGTGCTAGTTGTTACTGAAATAGAAGTAGCGAAACGCACAGAAGCTTGATCAGCAATTTGTTGTACCAAACCCCAAAGATCATATTCTAAAGATCTTTGATTTGTTCTCCCCTGATTGGTTCGATCGAACCTGTGCAGTATAGTTGTATCTTCTTTCAGTAACACATTCCTAATAGTAATTTCAGTACGTTAAACATATTGATTGGCGATAAGTGTACAGTTGACAAACATAGTTGACGCTCATTTTTCAATTGCCTTTCGAAACCAAACAACTATTTGGAAATGCAATGATATCACAAAATATATCTATTCAAGAAGTAACCCAGGGCTCTCATTTACATCTATTCAATATGGGCTGGTCCCCGTTTTTCCAGGAGCAGCTTGAGGGGCGGTATGTTGCGTCATCCCCGGCAAGGGTCATCGGCGTGAGGAAAAACTGCTTCCTAGTAAGTCGGGGAAATGGAGAATTGCTGGTCACAATGGCAGGTAGCCTCATTAATAATCCAGCTATACATTACCCGACTGTTGGAGATTGGGTTCTACTGAGAGACTCTCTCATTATTACAATTCTTTCCAGACAGAATGCCCTCATCAGAAAAGCATCGGGTGGGAAAAAACGCAAGAACGGTGAGGCATCTATTCAGGACCAGATTATAGCAGCAAATATCGACAAAACATTCATTGTTTGTGGATTGGACCGTGACTTTAACCTGCGACGAATAGAACGATATCTGGCTATGATTTATAATTGCGGGATTACACCGGAAATCATACTAACAAAGGCGGATTTACACCAATATCCTAGTCTCTATTTTGATGAAGTTGAATCTGTCGCATTTGGAGTGCCGATACATCTGGTTTCAGCTAAGAGCGAAGAGGTCATAACGCATTTAAAAGGTACTCTTTCTCATGGTAAAACCGTTGCCATAATCGGTTCATCCGGTGCAGGTAAATCAACTCTGATAAATCGTTTATACGGTGAAGAAATACAGGCTAAAAGTTTAGTCAGTAAGAGGCTTGGAAAAGGAAAACACACAACAACCAATCGTGACCTCATCGTCTTACCGTCTGGCGGAATGGTCATCGATAATCCAGGTATACGGGAAATTGGCCTAGGATTTGGAGGTTCTACAGCAGAATCGACTTTTCCGGAGTTCGATGAGCTTTCGCGGTTATGTAAGTTTCAGGATTGTAGTCATACCAATGAGCCCGGCTGTCACGTGCTCCAAGCCGTCTCTACAGGAAAGATAACTGCCGCCAGGTTGAATAGTTATCAAAAAATCATGCGTGAACTCGACTATTTTTCTAGTCGGGAAACAAAAGGTGCCGCTCGTGTTGAAAAAGAGCAATGGAAATGGGTTTCACAGAAAATAAAGAACATAAAGAAAATGAGAAAAAAATGAAAACAAGAAACTCAACTGTAAGAGCGAAGTCAGAAGCCTCGGCTCTCTACATGAGGGCACTTGGAGAGCAAAAATATCCTGAAATCAAACTGCTGGTTTCCGACATGTTAAGCGAGATAGCGGCAACGCAAAGAGTTCCAAATTTGCCTTTTAATCGAATGAAACAAAGAAATAGGAGTTTGAAATGATCATAAGAAATGAAACAAATTCAGATCTTGATGCAATAACTGAAGTCACAATAGCTGCCTTCAAAACACTTGCCGTTAGCGGTCACACAGAGCATTTCATAATAAACTCATTACGTTCAGCAGATGCTTTGACAATCTCGCTTGTCGTGGAAATTGATGGTCGAGTGGTCGGACATATTGCTTTTTCACCTGTAACAATTTCTGACGGCTCCAAAGGGTGGTATGGCCTCGGTCCTGTTTCAGTGGCGCCAGAGCATCAAAAGCAAGGCATTGGAAAAATCCTTATTAACAGAGGGTTGTCTATGCTGAAAGAGTCGAACCGCAAGGGGTGTGTACTCGTTGGTGATCCCGGATACTATAAACGTTTCGGGTTTGCAAACATCCCTGAATTAGTCTATGAAGGTATTCCGCAAGAGTTCTTCTTAGTCTTGCCATTTACCGAAAATGTTTCACAAGGAAATGTTGTATTTCACGAAGGATTTTTTGCCGATAGTTAACCCACCCCTTAATACCGACTAGCGTATTAAGCTGCGCTAGTCGGTAATCTATTCCTCAGCTTGATGAGATTTCGAGCTTAACTCTGATTGGTCAAAATGTTGCTAGGCACCGTGGTTGATAGTAACTGACACTCGGGTATCGTCACACAAGTACCCTATTGGTGATTCAGATAGCTATTTCTCAGCATTAAAAAAGCAC
>JBARUU010000046.1:0-47600 GCA_049645925.1 Desulforhopalus sp. | reverse complement strand
CATTTTTTTTACAGTCTCAGTGAGAGCGCCCCTTTCTTACAAAACTCGACACATAGTCCGCAACCGCTGCAATCGAGCATTTCAAATTTGATTTTTTTTCCCTGTTCCGAACGTTCAATTTTGATCGCCCCGGTGGGACAAATACCTTTGCATAATGGGCAGCAGGTACAGTTATCGTTTACCGACAGACTATTCCCAAGTATTGACAGAATTTTCTTCCGAGCATCCTCCGTCTGGTCAACGATGAGATTTTGAACAAGTTTCGTTTTGTATGGCACCCTGCGCTCGTTATTGGTTGGATGATGTGAAGACGCAGGTTCGGAAGTGAGACGCTTTTTGGTACCACCGACAATAAATTTTTTGAAACTTGTAAGATATGACCTTCTATCAACCACTGCGTTATGTGACTGCTCGCTTATTGGAGAAATTACCAGATGTGAAGACGCAATATCCAACAAATTTTCAATGACCAGTTTATAATCTGCCATAAAAGCAGTTGCTACTTCCCTATTGACACATTTCGAACATCCCTGCATATCAAATGTTACTGATCGACAATCGCTGACAGCAATCGCTGTCAAAGATTGTTTCGAAAAAACGCCAACACAGGGCACTACAACCTCATCAGGCTGGGTCTGTGTCTGGCGCACACAAGAAACTATTACGTCCCTGCCTGTCTTAATTGTGTAAAGCAATTCATCCAGATCAATGTCACATGCCAAAGCATCCTGGGGACACGTTGTTACACATGCCATACAGCCACTGCATTGCGTCTCATCGAGAACTATCTCACGGCCATTCAAAGCCAGTGCATGGGAGGGGCAAACATCTAAACACCTTGTACACTGATTGGTGTTGAGGCGCTTTCTCAGACATCTTTCAGGCAGCAGGACTGCTTGAGAAGACGGTTCAGAAAACATATTTACAAGCAATGCAATTGAAGGCATATCAAATTCGTCTTACCTAGCTGCTGTGGGGGGTGCAGTACTATAAATATTTTCGCAGGAACCCATAAAACTGTCGAGACACTCTGCCAGTTTTACATAAAAACCATTATCAGTTCCCGCTCGAATTGCAGCGCAAAACTCACCAACCCACGGTTTCATGGCATGGTGATAAAAACGTGCCTGCATTTCTCTGAAACGATTCACATCATCAGACTGTCCGTTTTCGGCAGCGCTTGCTTCTTTGCTGCACAGGTAGTACAAAAACTCAAGTTCAATGACGATATGATCCGGTGGCTCTTTTATGTCAACCGACAGATCCATCTCCTGATAATAGCGGGCAGCACTTACGGTTGATTCTCCCATGACACGTCGATTCCTTTCGATATAGACCGACCCGTAAGGAGCAGCAAGCAACTCAAATGGACCGACAAAAAGAGCTGCATGGTCAATGCTCATTTTTTCCTGATCCAACCCTTCCATGACTTTTTGCATTTGTCGAGCTGTGTCAGCACCATTGAGGGCAAGACTGTCGAACAACAGCCCAAGTTTTTCTCCGACATTTTCTTCAATAAATAGAACTCTATCCGGTTCATAGAAGCAGGCGGCCAAGAGTTTAAAACAATCGCCACGTTGTATTATTGTATTAGTGTCTTTCATAAGTATTATTTTTGAAACAGCGCACTGTCCGCTTCCCTTGTGAGGGAAGCGGACAGTGCCATACTAGTATTGATATTTAGCGAGCCGAATACTCTCGAATATAATAGACATTTGGCGATGTCCCTTCGTCTTGTTTCAATACGAACGATGTATGTTTCCTGAGCAGCTTATACACCTCACTTTCTGGATTATACAGATCCCCGACAACCCTGGCACCAGATGGACAGGCAACAACACAATATGGCTGTTTTCCTACCTTGAGTCTATGGTCACAAAGGATACATTTTTCAACGATATTATCCCTCCGGACATTTTCATAGTCTGGATGTGAGTACATATTTTCATGAGGTGGGGTAGCACCGGCTAGTTTTGCCTGCTCAGCACCGGAAGAGGAACAACCTTTTATAAGCTCTGTCTTGTCGGTATAAAAAGCGTGAGTTGGTTCCCCTTCTTCATTATAACTGATAACACTATATTCACCTGAGGCACCATCTTTAATAACCTCGTCCATACTGTAGGGACACGCATCCTGGCAGGCACGGCAACCGATGCAGCGCTCATCATTATGCATAGTGATACCTTCCGGTGTTTTGAACATGGCCTTTGGTTCTACCGGACATGCTTCAACACACGGAGCATCACTGCAATGATTACACAGAACCGGCAACGTCCGGTATTTGGTGTTCGGGAAAACCCCCGATGTTTCATGAATAAAATCTGCCCAATTATGGGTCTGGCCGCTTTTCCTCAAGGCAGTGTTGTTCTCTGTCTTGCAGGCAAGAGCACAGGCACCGCAACCAACACACTTACGTAAATCTATTACCATTGCATATTGCGTCATTATCTTGTCCTCCTGTTAGCTATATCTTCTCGACACGCACTGCTGCATGTCCACCATTTCGCGCGTTTGATCCGGAGAGCCTTTCCAGCTCCCATGGAATGATGGAGTTGTTGTTTACACCTCGAGGCTCAGCTTTAGCAAAATCAACGGTCGCTGTTTTACCATAAGCCCAATGTCCCTGGCCGTAAGATTTACTTACAGTTCCCGGCCGAACACCTTCCCAAAGACGGGCAATGCATTCACCGCTGGCTGCAACAGATGAAAGACGAACTTTGTCACCATCCTTTATCCCCAGATTCTTCGCATCAACCGGATTGATACGGAGAGTGTCCTGCCCCCCTATATCGCCTGGATCAACATGTTTGAATTCATAATACCATGGGCAATTGGCACTGCGTCCTTCCCTGTTGAGTCTTGATTTGTAATCAATAAAAACCAAGGGATAGTCTATCTTGCTGCCATGACGAAGGGGGGGTTCATAGTGTGGTACAAAGGCCAATTCCCCTCTTGCAGTATAGTTGGCTTTTTCCAGCACGGTATCAACATCAACTGTGTGTTTTTTTGCATGGGAGCTGAGAGCTTTCTTTAAGGTTTCACTATAAAATTCGAACTTTTTACTCTCTGTTTCGAACTTGCCGCCCCAATGAGACTTATACTTATAAGCCTCAGAATTCCACATACCGCGTTTTAGCATATCGGCCCAGCCATTAATCTTATCGCCGTGGGTATCCTTTTTGCCATCCCACAACGGCTGGGTGTAGTACTTCAGGGCAAATACAGTAAACTCCTTGCTGTTTGCCGGTTTTTTGCCGGTTTCAGGATCGGAATACATCTCGACCAGACAGTCATACAGGTTGGAGAAACCACGATCTTTGAGCTTTTCGGCAATTAAAAACGGAAACTCTGTTTCATCAACAATAACATCCCATACCGGTTCGACGACTGGCTGCAATAGGGTACAGGTGGCGAACCTGTTAGCTTTTGTTTTTACAAAGCCATATCTCTCGTATTTATTCACAGTACAAGGCAGAACAATGTCTGCAAACATTGAGAATTCTGAGGCATTGGTCGTCAAATGAACAGTGAACGGCACATTCGCGAGGGCCTTTTCCCAGCGGTCGGTACCATTGCAGGAAAAAACAAAATTGTTCATGTAACCAACGAGCATTTTGATATCATACGGGTCTTTATTTAAAATACCGGTAGCGGCATTATTGGTAGAAACTCCGCCGCCTGATTTACCTTTGCTGATTGCCGGCAGTTCGAGGCGTCCTCGCTGGTCGATTTTTTCTAATTTTGAATGTTTTTTGGCCAGCTCATCCTGATGTTTTGCCAGGATATCTTTGTTCAGTTTATTGACGGGAATCTTGGCCGTCTGTAACGACCCACCTTCGTTATCGATGCCGCCGACTAAACCTCCAAGGGCATGAACAGCCATGGCTGAGTATCCACCCCGGACGTGCATTGCTGCGCCAGGGCCCATCCAGACACAGACATTCGGTGCAGCTTTGGCCATTCCGCGGGCAACACGGATAATCTGATCCTGGTCGACTCCGCTCAATTCGGCGGCCTTGGCAGGATTCATGTCTTTAACGGCAATATTCCACCACTTGACCACACCGTGGGTCTCTCTTTCAACAAAGTCGGCCTCATTAACCTTCCTGCCGGACTTAAAGCGGTTTACGCCATCTTTAAACTCACCGACAAATTCTCTATACCAGAGCCCTTCAGACAGAATCACATGAGCGATGCCAAGTGCAAGGGCACCATCGGAACCCGGCATCAGTGGCAGCCACTCATTTGCCTTTGCCGCACTGGTAGTAAGACGCGGATCTACCGCTGCAACTGTAGCGCGGTCCAGGGCGTCTCCAAGTCGTTGGATGGCCGCAGGGACCATTCTATTGCTGGCAACCGGATCGCAGCCCCAGATCAGGATATATTTTGCCTTATCAAGATCATAGTCTCGATAGTCCCATAATCCCTCGGTGTAAAATGATCCGAACTTCTCCGCCTCGGCGCAGGTTGAGCTATGGGAAATATTGTTTGGAGATCCAAATACTTTGGGCATGACATCATAGATGACATCTCTCAAGTAAGTATAGCGTCCACGCATAAGACAGTACTTCTCCGGCTCTTCTGCCTGGCGAAGTTCCATCATTTTGTCGGCGATCGTGTTGAGAGCCTCATCCCAGCTGATTGGCACAAATTCAGGATCGACGCCACGGCCTTTTTGGGGGTTCGTGCGCTTCATCGGAACCTTGATACGGTCCGGATCGTAGAGCTGCTGCAGCGACAGGTGCCCACGTGGACAGACACTCCCATCGTTTTGTTTGGAATAGCGGTTTCCTCGAACCTTTACGGCTCTTCCGTCTTGAACGAAAATCTCCACCGGGCACCAGGTAGTACAACCCTGGCAGGTCGAAGGTTTCCATTCACCCGGCATTTCGCCGATCTTTGCCTTTGCCGTTCCCGAAGCAAGAGCATTCATATTTGGCTCATTGGTTCCAACACAGCCGCTTAATGCAGCCGAGGCCCCTGCTACTGCAGACAACTTTAAAAAGTCCCGTCGCTTAATCTTCATGCACACCTCCACAGGTTAATTGTTTTACCGTCCACCACAAAAACAGTCACACCATAGATAGAAGCATTTTCTGTGCCATATAAAATGAGGGTAAAAGTGTTACACCAAAGTAACACAACCTCATATCACTCTACTAATTATTATGTAATTACAAATGATTATGCGAATTTACCGGGAAAAAGTCTTTGAAAAAAGCATACGGAAACAAATTGAAAGGCCATTTTCAATATATATCAAGAAGATAGGCAACTTGGCGGGAGATTGAGTGTTACATTGTCGTAACAAAACAGAAAAAGTACAAAAATATTCTTTTTTTTGAAATCTATATATCCAGGCCATAATTATTGATTTTTTCCCAGAGTGTCTTCCGGTTGATCCCCAGGATCTCAGCGGCTTTTGATCTGTTACCTTGAGTGACTCTCAGTATTTTCACAATATGATCCTTCTCTGCTTCGGCACTTACTTGCTGTAGAGAAAAGAGCGGGACCTTCTCCTGCTTATTCTTTAAAATATGTGGGGGGAGATCAGACCGCTTTATGGTCTTGCTGTTTGACAGGGCGATGCACCTTTCCACCACATTAAAAAGTTCTCTTACATTTCCTGGAAAATCATACTTGAGCAACTCTGTAGTGGCATCGTTTCCGAAACTAACATTTGTACCAAATTGGTCATTAAAACTGCGGGAAAAAGTATCAATGAGCAAGGGAATATCCTCAACCCGCTTACGTAAGGGAGGCAAAACAACAGGAATAACATTAAGCCGATAGTATAAATCCTCTCTGAATGTCCCCTTTGCAATCTCCTTTTCCAGATTTTTGTTGGTTGCAGCAATAACTCTCACATCGACAGAGACGGTCGAATTGGCGCCAAGACGTTCAAAGGTTTTCTCCTCAAGAAAGCGCAGTATTTTGGTTTGCGTAAGAGCAGGCAGGTCACCTATCTCATCAAGAAAGAGAGTTCCTTTATCTGCCAGGTCAAAACGACCGGGTTTCTTTGCATCCGCCCCGGTAAAAGCACCCTTCTCGTAACCAAACAATTCACTTTCAATTAAATCGCCGGGCAATGCAGCACAATTGACCCGAACGATAGTTTCCTTTTTTCTCGCACTCTGGTAATGAATGGTTGATGCAACAAGCTCTTTACCGGTCCCGGATTCACCCAGAAGCAAAACCGTCGATTCAGTTCTGCTTACCTTGTCAAGTATGGCAAAAACCGACTGCATTGCTTTGCTCTCACCAATAATCCTTCCTGCGCTAAAGTGCGTACTGAGTTCCTTTTTTAAGCGAATGTTTTCTTCTGTAATTGCATGGACCTCCAGTGCCTTTTCAACCGTGACAAACATTTCATCAAGATCAAATGGTTTGGTGATATAGTCAAAAGCACCTATCCGCATAGATTCAACGGCATCCTTGATGTTACCATAGCCAGTCATCACTATTACCGGGGCAGACGGTGCAATCTGCATACTCTGACGTAATATTTCCATGCCACTGATGCCGGGCAAACGGATATCGGTAATTATGAGCGAGAAAGCACCTTGTTTTATTGCTGAAATTGCCTCCTCTCCATCGGGTACGGTAAGAACAGTATAGCCCTCTTCTTTCAGGGCATCGGCAAGAGAGATTCGGAGTATCTTCTCGTCTTCCACAATTAATATACTTTTATTCATATACTCTCCGGAATGGTGATAAAAACGGTTGTACCGACCCCTTCATCGCTCTGCAACTCTATATTACCTTTATATTTTTTAACTAATTCATAGGTCATCCACATCCCCAGGCCTGTTCCTTCGCCAGCCTTCTTGGTAGAATAAAAAAGGTTAAACACCCTGTCCAGTTTATCAGCCGGGATACCTGTACCTGTATCCTCAACCTTTAAAATGATCTCTGAACCCTGCTTCCCCGCAGTAGTCATCAACCTGCCGCCACTTTCCATCGCTTGAATGGCATTTATCATTGTATTCAGTAATATTTCCTGGAGATCATGAGGTGCCACAGGAATTTTAAGATCATCTGCTATAGCTTCCGTATACAGAATACCCTGCTTTCTCATTCGATAATCCAGAAATTTCACCACGCCGGAGAGAACCGCCATGACATCGGAACGTTTTTCCTCACCGTCCCTCTTTCCCGCCGTCCATAACAACTGCCCGACAGTCTCTTCAATGCTGTCCAGTCCTTCTTCGACAAGGGCAAGGTAATTCTGCCTGAACTCCGGGTCCTCTCCTCGGCGCTGCAGCATGTGCACACAGTTAAACAGACCTCCCAGGGGGTTATTGATCCTATGGGCGACACTGGAGGAGAGGACACCAAGGGTTGCCAGTTTTTCTGATTGAAGAAGCTTTTCATGTGCCAATTTCATTTCTTCGTTGGTTTCGCGAATTCGGTGAACCATTTCATTGTAACTCTCAACCAGCCGCGACAATTCGTCCTTACCTGTTACCGGAATGATCTTTTCTACCATTCCTACCTCCACCTCCGCCATTGCCTGGGAGAGATCAATAATGGGTCGAATAAACCTTTGACTGAGGAAATAGATGAGTCCAAAGAAAATCACAAGCGCCATGCAGGTGAGCAACATTATCTGAAAAAGAATTGCCCGGGCCTCTCCTTCTACATTTTCCAGAGAAAGAGAAAAAAGAAGCACCCCCCAACGCTTTCCTTCAATGGACAGTGGGATGGCAAATTCCAGGGCATCAAAATGGGACTCTGAATCTTTGGTTTTCTTGACCAGAACATCCAGTGCGCGTTGTGCGTCCTTGGCAAAGGGATCTTCATAAAACTTACCGAATTCGCCAAAATTGCTGTGGGATATTACCTGAAGGTTGTTATCCAGAACGGCAACGTATTCCAGTTCAAGCTCCTGGCGTTGATACAGTTCACGGACATAATTGTCAATTAACCCGCCTTCCTCAACGAGTCCCAATTTCTCGTAAATGAGTTCATTTACAATAAGGACACTGACCGTCCGTGCGAGCATTCTCCCTTTTTGTTCCGTTGCATTATAAAGAGCTGATCTTGTTTTCGCTGCAACGAAAAAGCTCACAATAATTGTCAGAACAAGAACTGAAAAAAAAGCAATGAGAATGAATTTTTTCTGCAGGGAATGGGTTACGGACAGTAACATATCAGAACACCCTTTTCGGGTGGCAACCTCTGCCGCAGGTCAATGGAACCTTGTTTATCATCTGCCTGATTTCACTATAATCGGCATCAGATGTGGCGACGAAGCCCCCTTGAAGATCAGGGTCAAGTTTTTTCAATATCTCCTTGCCTTCTGAGTTTGCAGTCATCAAAAGCAGAGCTTTTTGTACCTTCAGCATAATGTCCTGCGGTGTTTTGGGGGAAACAACCACAGGACCAGTGGGGATAGGGTCCGAAGTAGCAATTATCTTTAGTCCATACTGCAAATATTGTTCTGCCGTGGACAACCTGATTGCACCTGCATCAAATTCATGACTGATAATTTTTTTTGCTACCGTATCGTGATAATTAAAGTGTTTATAATCAGCTAAATTGTTGAGATGGATACCTGACCAGGCAAGCATGTATCGTGGCAGTAAATTACCCGATGTGGACCAGAGTGCTGCAAAGGCAAATTTTTTATCAACCATTTGTGACAATTCCTTAATGGAGCCATCCATATCGGTTACGATAACACTCCTGAAGAAAACTTCCCCACGGCCGGTTTTACTCCTGGCGATCGGGGCAGCATCATATCGATTATAAGCATCTAAGTAGGTGAGAGGCCCCAAGAGGGCGAAGGAGGTCTTACCCTGCCCCAGACTATTGACCACATCCTTGTAGTTTGTTTCCAGTTTCAGCTCGATTTTTTCACCGGTTTTCCTGGATAGATAATCTATCAACGGCTGGTATTTCTCATAGGAGATCCTCGGATTGTCTCGAGGCAATATACCGAAGTAAATAATGTTAGACGTATTTTTCAAAGCTTTCTTTACCGGAAGTGACTGACTGTCCATCAACTTTTTATTGTTGGCCATAAAGGCACGCATCGCCCGAATAGAATCATAATTACTATCGGGCACATCGATGAACTTCTCAATTTTCATTGCATCCAATATCCGTTTACCATCCGGGTCATTGTGCATATCGAGGAAAACCTCCCGAATGGCACTTTTCAGAAAAGGTGATAAGCCGGGAGGAACAACAACAGGCGGAATTCCAAACTGCGGTGAGCGGTGAATGACCTTTGTTTCTTTGGCGTAAGGCGAATTTGTAGCCAACATGAAATCATAAACAATTGAGTCTACCGCTGCGCCATCTGCCTTTTTTTTCGCAACCATTTCTACGGATTTATTATGGCTGTAGCTATAGAGGTAGGAGGTAAAAAAACTTTCCGGGTTTTCGTGTTTCTTGGCAAGGAAATAGGTGGGATAGAGTCGGCCGGTATTTGATTTTGGATCAACAAAGACAAATGTTTTCCCTTGAAGCTCATCAACCGTTTTTATCTGACTGTCCTGATGGACAATGATATTGGATTGATAAAACGGTTTACCCTTTACCAAAGGAGCGGCCAGTAATTCCGCACCAAATTTCTCGTTATCCATGACATAGGGCGCAGAACAAATGAAAGCGACATCAACCAGACCTTCCTCAAGCATGGCATCAATCTCGTCATAGGTGGTCCGATGGATCATCTCTGCAGGAATTCCCAACTTTTCCCCTAAGTATTCAACGACCTGTTGATAATACTTAACTGCGCTGACAGGCGTGATCATGCTGGCAACCCCAGCCTTTATCGATGACGGCTCAGCTGCTGAGCGATTCGCAGTTATCAGGATGGATAAGACGCAGAGTAGAAAAAGATTGAGATGTTTCATTATGCCCCGTGTATGTATCAATGAGATTGTTTAACCTTAATTTGCAAATATCGATCCAACATTTTTTTTGGCCGTTTTGTCCTTGTCACAACAAGACAGATAATGATCGATGTTTCAAAAAAGTAACACATTTATTTAGTTCCTCACTGGTCAAGGTCCTTTATTGCCGGCAGGTGGGAAAGAATGAACAGATCACCAAATTCAGCTGGGTCATTGAAATCGAAATTGCGAACGAGAATGTATTCGATCTGATACGTGGTGGTCGTGCCCGGTGGAGATTGAGAATGAGACATTTAACACGCTGAATAACCAAGGATACAGTCTTGGCTACATTTACGGTCTCTATGGGAGAGTATCAGGGCTTTCTTCGGTAATTACCGGGTTGATTCCATGGAAACAATATCACGTGCCATAGCCCATGGGTTTGAACGACGTGAACTTAAGGAGCTTAGCCAAACGGTAGCGGCAAATCGCTCCACAGTGTTGCCAAAGATCGAGATCATTCCCCGGGACAAACAATATTCACAGGAAAAGTGGACTTCTATGGCCCTAAAAAGCTATAAATGCCCTCAATGACAACGTATTAGATGCACAGCGGTAATCATTGAGGGAATCATTCATTCTTTTGTCGTTGATACGGGAAGAGCTTGCCAAAATCCGCACCTTCATCGCTACATCAGCGACAAGAAGGGATCACCTGATCACAGGAAGCCGTAATTTATGAGGAGATAGAACTCCCAAATAATGACGGCCCCGAACACGAACACGCAGAATGGAAACATAAGTGATGATAAGTGACTGTATCGCTTAGATATTGTTGCATTAAGTACAATCATGAGCAGTAAAGCCAATGCCGTAAGACCATACTTGACCATCACAAAAATCCCAGGCCCAAGATCGATATAATACCGCATCACCGGGTTGAGTTCCCTGGCCCCTTTATCCAATAAAGTGAGCGTTAAAACTGCATCCAGCAAACTCAGACCCAAAACAATAAGTATGTATATCAGGAACTTAGGATGGTACTGATCAAGAACAGAGATTCGTTTACAATCTTCGCTACGTCGAAGGGTCCGCCGCTTGCCTTTAAATAATAGCAACTTATAAAATTGGATATGGTGTTGTCGGCGTTCCTGTTCAGATCGCTGTTCTGTGCTAACCATTTCTTTTAATTGAACCTTTTTCGGTTCGATACTGGTTGTCAAAACTATGCTCCTCCCATGGGTAAACAGAAAGAAAAACGGGCATAATTTATCTACTTCAGTTTCCTAGATAACCACCATTTGTGGTTTCAGCATCGAAAATATGCAATTATTCGAGATTAACAGCAAGGTCAATCGTTGCGCAAGCTTTATCGAAACCCCCGACCTTCACAACGGTCAGCAATAGGTCAGCAAGACCAATACCCTGCACCTGCTCACAATAAAGACCATTCAAGCTGCCCATTAGTGAAGTTGTTTTCCGATTGGACAAAGAAATGAATACTACTACATGGCGCCAGTTTGCGGAAACTGACGAATAGAAACGGTAAAAAGCACAGATGTTCTATGACGGATCTGACATGTTCTGGATATTGAGTGGTTCATTCAGCAGATCCCGGGTAGCAACAGGATCTTGTGCATAGGAGTGAATACTCTTTTTCAACCCGTAATCCTGGACCATTTTGATAGCCCGGGGAAGCAAACGATATTTATGAAAACTCGCTTTGGTTTCAAGATCCGCCTGAATCAATTCTGGTGGCAGATCGGGTATGCGCCTTATCACAACATCAGGGACCAGGGAATACACTAATCCGCCGACAATAGCCTCCTCCACAGCAAGCCATTCCTCTACAACACCCTGAAGTTCCTTTAGGCTGGGAGTTTCTTTTCTGCCTTTTACCGCCGCCAAAATCGCTTTTTCCGTATGCTCACGAAGGGTAATGTGCAGGGTTTCCTCAAGTGGCGTCATAAGTACTGTGTACGGGTTATCTGATACACTTTTCCAAACAGTTTGCTGCTTTCTGAGGAACTCCCAGTCACCACTTTCTTCCGAATACTGAAGATAACTTGAAAAAGACCCAACTTCGTTTACCGTCATCCGCCCTGACAAACCAATCTCTATTCGTTTTTCCGAATCACCGCTGAATTGGTAACGGGCGACATATTCCCGCGCGAGATCCTGAACGATAACTGCATCAATGCCCTGATTATCTTCGGATGAAGTCTGATTATTTTCGCGCAGAGTGGAGATGGAATTGTAGGGATTGATTAATCCTGTACGGTCCAAAAGATCTTTGATGGCATCCCTACAGTAATCGATAAACAGGCCGGCAACGTCCTTTCTGCTTTCCGGAACATACAGAAGCCTGTAGGAGAGCCCTTCAAGTTGCCAGTGAATTTCTTCGCTGTCCAGATCATCACGAATCTTTTCAATAAGATCCGGGTGGGAAGAGAGATAATCAAGGCTGGCACTGTGATCCGCTTTATTATGATCTGCTTCAAAATCAGTAAATGCGATAAATTCTGTCGAACGTTCTGAAGCATCCAGTGATTTAAATAAATCCTGGTATTTGCAATCACTCAGCACATTCTTCGATAGTTCATTCGAATCTGCATTTGCCGGATGCAAAAAAAGAAAGAAAAAGGACATGAGAACGAATAAGGCCGAGAACTGCTTCAAACAATACATCTGTCGAACTCTCCAAAAAAATCTCCTGGATTAAGCATATGTATACATATAGATATGCTGCTATAAACGGGACGATCCAGTAACCGGACTTCACAATTTAAATCCCGAGTCATTACTAGCGCCCCATCATGCTCCAGGGAGAGGCTTTAGTAAAGTGGGCTCGTCCGATTATTCTTCTTTTGGAGATAATGCAGTTGATGATGCAAAACTAAATCAAAAAGTACGCTTAAATCTTGAGGAACCCATATCTACTTATCGACGAAATAGTCGAAAAAATGAAGGGAAAAATTCATTTTCATGTAATTTGGCTATTTATTTTCCGCACTGAAACAGCCAGTTAGCTCAATCATTTCGTTATCACCAATAGTTATTCCTAGAAATATTAGAGGGATATGTTTGCGGATAAAGTTTTTGACCGCCTCGGTTCAGTTCACCGTAGATTTTTTTCTTGTTTTTCTGCAAAACAATAACCTGTGTCAGGATACTTCTATCAATTTGAGGGGGTGTTAAAACAGAAAGTGCAGATTTCGAAACTATTTCACTTCAGGATGGATACTATTTTTCTCTGAAATCCATGGGCTCCAGACCGTGCTTTCGCAGGAGCTCATAAAAATCGGCGCGATATTTCTTTGCGACCTTCGCAGCCTGGGTTACGTTGCCATTGTTCAGTTCGAGAAGTTGGGTGAGGTATTCTTTCTCGAAGCGATCTTTGGCGCTTCGCAGGGGTGGAATACTCTTTTCCTCTGTCCTCGGACTCGAGACAAGATCCGGCGTTAATGTCTCACCCTCAGCCATGGCCACCGCGTACTCCATGGCATTTTCCAGCTCTCTGACATTACCTGGCCAATCGGATTCCATCAACTTACGGAGGGTGTCCGGAGACAGATGCCTGATATTTTTTCCTGCCGCTCTGCTGAATTCTGCGAGAAAATGTCTGGCCAAAGGAACGATATCCTCCCTGCGTTCTCGAAGAGGTGGCAGCGAAATCGGAATCACATGAATTCGATAATAAAGATCTTCCCGAAAGAGCCCGTCGTGGGTCAACTTGTCGAGATTACTATTGGATGCTGCAATGATTCTGACATCAACCTTTACCTTGCGGTTGCTCCCCAGGGGATAAAATTCTCGTTCCTCGAGTATCCGCAGGAATTTTGCCTGCATGGAGAGAGGCAATTCAGAAATTTCATCAAGAAAGAAACTCCCGCCATGCGCTTTGGAGAACAATCCCTCCCGGCGACCATCGGCGCTTGTGAAAGCACCCTTCTCGTACCCTAAAAGTTCACTTTCCAATAAATTTTCAGGAATTGCAGCGCAGTTGATTGCGATAAATGGACCATCTTTCCTTAGACTGGCAGCGTGAACGCATCGAGCAATCAACTCTTTGCCGGTTCCACTTTCGCCCTCAATATACACGTTGGAATCAGTGACGGCGACCTGAGCAACCTTGGCCAGCAGGGATCTCATTTTGATGCTTCTTGCTATTACTCGGGTAAAGAATTCGGGTTGAGCCTGGTGCACATACGGCGGACACCTCCCGCTCACAAGTTGGCTTTTTTCCAGGCAGCTTTCGATTTGCCGAATCAATTCATCCCCATCAAAAGGTTTAGTCAGATAATTACAAGCACCACGCTGAATTGCGCTCACCGCACTGTCAATTGTTCCATAGGCGGTGAGGATGATTGCCGGCAATTCCGGTTGGATCTCGCGTAGTTTTTCCATGAGAACGACGCCGTTTTCATCACCAAGTTTGTAATCAATAACCGCTAGATCAAGATAGGTGTCTTTGGCCAATGCCAGGGCGTCTGAGCTGTCAGCTGCAGACAAGACGTTGTATCCTTGAGATTTCAAGCGCATTTCCATCACCCTCAAAATGCTGGGATCATCATCAATCGCTAAAATTGTTCTCGATTTAACGTCTGCTTGCTCCATCTATGGCACCTCTACGGCTGATTCGGATTGCACAGGTTCCAAATCCACTGCTATTAGCTGCGCAATTTGCTCCTCAAGTGTCTTAATTTTTCGTTCCTGGGAACGTATAGTATCTCTTAACCTCTGTACTTCCGTTTCTTTACCCATGATCTCGCTCACAGCAGCCACCCAGCAGCCAGTGACCGGCCCATAGCCAGTCTTCGGAAAGGCGGCCTTTAAGTCGATCAGACAAGTTGCGGCACTCCCCCTGCTGTCCATGCGATAGTTAGGATGGGCCAGAGCAGTCTCAATACTTTTAAAGACACGATGAGAAAAATGTCCCTCGCAACAGGATATCGCTTGAGCCACGAACTGCAGTGCCTCAATGATCGCACCTTTTTCGATTAAAGCGTCTGCCTGATCCAATAATTCAGTTTCCAGCGGATCAAATACAGTTGAAGAACCCTGCCCTGGCGGTACCTCAAGAACTTCAACATGGTGACGCTCCGGAGGAGGTTCTGATCTTTCCACCAATGGTCGGCATCCAACAATTATCACACTCAATATAACTAAGCAGGCGGCAGAGAAAAGTAAAATGTACTTCCACAACTTTTTGTGCTTTCTACCCATATGCTTCCTCCATGGGCCTTAACAATGTGCTGAGCGATAGCCAGACCCAGGCCGCTGCCCCTTATTGTGTCTCTCCCGCTTTCAATTCTACGAAATTTATCAAAAATCTTTTGTAAATACTGAGGTTCTATACCCCGGCCGGTATCAGTGACCGAAACCTGGAGCAATGCAGTAGGAGCGTCTGGAGCCTTTACTTTAACAGTAACACTTCCGCCCGGGTCGGTGTATTTTAATGCATTACCAATCAAGTTTTCGAGGAGTTGGTGTAATTGCTCTTTATCAGCTAACACCATGGGAAGACTTGCTTGCGGCTCAAAGTACATTTCTACTTGCTGGGCATGGGCAATTGGGCTGAGCCTTGTAAGTGCAATTTCGATCAACTCATTCAAATCGGTCTCGGCGAATTGATAGTCCATCATTTTACCTTCCATTCGGGACAGATCAAGGATACGATTAACCGATACGATAAGCCTTTTGCATTCGTTTCGAACGATCTCCATCAATTGTGACTGACTTTCCGGGTCATTGACGAATAGTCCCTTACTCAACATTCCTGAGGCTTCCCATATTGCTGTCAGGGGGGTCCGAAGAGTATGAGACATATGGCTGACGAAATCTTCTTTCATCTGGTCAAGTTCCCGCAATCTGTCAATCATGATGTTGAACTCATCGGCCAGATGACAGATTTCCATGGGTGCTTGTAGTTCTTCTATTTGATTAAAATTACCAGCGGCAATATCTCTTGTTTTACGTTGAAATAATACTATTGGTCGTACAATTCGTTTTGTTGCCAGCAAAGAGACAGTGAGACTCATTATGATACAGACGATGGCAAAAGCGAGCGTTATCCAGAGCACCTTGGCGCTAATCGCCCCTGATTGACGTATTTTTTCATCTCTTGCCATGCTGCTGACCTGCTCAATCCTGTTAAGAGAAAACAAAAGTTCCTGTATAAAACCGTCGCGCTCTTTCTCATACGTTGCAGATTGACTGTTATTAAATGTATTCTTACGGGAATTAACACCACTAAAATAGGAATGGCTGAGTTCCTTTGCTTTTTGGAAGGCAGCGCTGGATTCTTCACCACTAAGGAGTGGATTCAAGAATTTTAATTGCTCTATAAATTCATCTTGTCGCTTTAAGAAAAGCAGGTAGAAATCCTCGTCTTTTGAAATCCAATATTTTTTTTCGACACTGACAAGAACTCGAAGTCTTGTAGACAATGCCTCAGCAGTCTGAATGACATCGCTGTCGACTCCGGCAGCAAGGTTAGTAATATGTGTCAACCGATTGAGTTCAAATGCGACATACCCTCCAAAGGAAAGCATCAAAAGCATAATAATCAGATAACCTGCCATGAGAAACTGAAAAATCGTCAATCGCATGATGAGTTATTTTCCTTGGATTATCAGTGTATTACAGATCTTTCCGTCACAAGAAACAGAAGAGAAAATAGACTTTGCTATAGTCTGTAAAAGGCACGTATATCCCTTAGAGAGGATTTGGCTTCTATCTAGTTAAAATATCGATTTTTACGTAAAGAGACTGACTATAGATAAACCGCCGGCAGCCTTGTTGGAGTTGTGCCAGCACATTTCAGGGATGGAATCTATCCCCGGCAAACACTAAGAAAACCTTACAGAAAAGCAAAGAGATTGCAAACACAAAACTTCTCTACTCCAATGTCGGAGCAAGAAGCAAAAAAAAAGGGGCACGAAAACGTGCCCCCAGTCCACTACAAATAATCTTTGTATATTGATTACTTCAGAACATTGTATTCAATTACCTCTACAACTTTCTGACCGTCTTTTTCCATTACAGTGCCTTTAATCTCAACTTTCATACCGTTCATTGACATGACTTCCATGCCTTTTTCATTATTGGCCAGATTAAAGATTTCGCCCTGCTCATTCACCAATTGGCTGTTTTCATCAATCGTACCTGACAGAATCAGTTCCTCGCCAGCCGGGGCAGCTGCTTCTGATGCAACAGCATCAGTTCCAAACCAACCGGCATTAACGGTTCCGACGAGCGACAAAGTAGATACGAACAATACTGCCATTGCAAGAGCTATAAACTTTTTCATTGTACAATCCCCCTAATTTTTTTTCGCTGCATCGGATCTTCCGGGCAGCTTCTTTGCTCGACAGATCCAATTTCCGGTACCCACTGGGTAACCTTTGGACATCGTCGAGCGTTTGAGGGTTGGGAACAGCCCCAACCTACTCAATAGGAAGCAAGAGTTATACCAATCAGGAGAAATCGTACATTCGATGTGATATTAGTATGTTGCGATATGATATATTCTTTAATTAAATAGCCTGTATGAAGGAAATACCCTGCGATACAGTTGGTCTGATTATCGGATGATTCGCCAAATACCATGATATTTCCGACATATCCGGCAAACACAACACGAATGATTTTCCCTACACCCCAAACCAAACTGCCTTACAGCCAAACTGTAATGGAAAGCCTCATTGTCCGGCACTGTCGTTAAGACCTGTATATTCACGGCCGGATGGACCATTGACAGCAGATGACCGACCAGTGCTACCTGACATCAGGCTGAAGGGTTGTTGGCTGGGACTGTTCTTCATAATAGCCGAGTGGCCTCGAAAAAGTGTATTCGGCCGGTTCGGCCACCAGCGCATTCCAGGTTTCACCTGTATTGCCTCCAAGTGCTGAAAAAGGCAAAGCAACCACAAAAACTACAGTACCTGCCAACAGAGCCACCAAGCCCAAAGGCCTCACAAGGACAAGATCAATTGCCATAAACTCCGGGCCGTTCTGCACTACCTCAAATGCACTTTCAGCCGGCTCAGCCAAAGCAGAGAACGAATACCCCAGTAATGAAACTATCAGCACACATGTAATAAATGTTTTTTTATAGCTGACCATTGGATCTCTCCTTTCTATGAGTTTAATCTGAAAAAAATCAGTCTATCCATAAATTCTTTCAAGACAATCAAACGCCCGGCAGGTTTCTCTAAGAAAAGACACTTCGCCTACTGTTAGAGCAAAGTGATCAAATTCAATTCATATTATCCACAGGGGTGATATTCGGCAAACCATTTTTATTCTTGATACCAAATCCATTAAGCACGAGGCAAGAGTATCTGATTAAGATATATGGTCAATTGGGGATTGAGCGTACCCAAAAGAAATATCAATGGCCAATTACAATGGGTTTTCTCCGATCAGCCGCAAGAAAAAGCCATCAGAAAAAAGCAGGTCCAGTGCTTCTTTCTGTTGACAGGCATGTGTAAAGAGAATGCCGTTAATATTTCGGTAAGACAACCAATACTGGGTACACCCAAAGGGATTGTTCCGTTTTCAAAGAAGATAAACTCGTAAAAACCTCATTCGGTATTTCACTTTATGAACTCTTTTTCTGCAGTTTGTGCGATGTTTGGCAACATGTATACTGAGGGGTGTCGTGCTACAATTTGTTGGTTAACTGTCTGACTCTTTCGGCACGTCCCTGCTTCTCTTTCTCTTGTTCACTGCGTCTCTTAATTAATTGCCTGTTTTCAACAATATTGATCGCAAAATACCAGCTCAACGCTATTGCAAGAAAACCCATCAATATCAGTGTATCTGTTTCCATTTGCACTTCTCTATCTTTAAATATTTCAGTTATACAAAGGTCGAAAAAGAATTTCTAGCAATGCGTGATAATCAATGCCCCTCAAACGAATAATTCACCAACCAGTTCGAATCTGATGAACCGGGAATACTTTTTCGTTCAGCACCAGATAAAACAACAGCAATTATCATGCCCGGATTTACATGGCCGTACATTTCAATGACCTGGAACTCCCGAGATGATATATTCCACAAAGAAGGTGCGTAATGAGGCAGCAACATTGTAATTACGCGCCCCAAAAACGACAAAAATGTCACATTCTTGACGAACAGCGTTGAAATATTCGACAGAACTACTGGTTAAGGAGCACAACCATGCATAATTTCTCAAGCACGAAGAGCAGGGACCAGAGTCGCTCCATAAAAAAAACTGATTCTGTACCCCACGCGCTCGATAGCCATAAAGAAAGATTACATATCAGTCACGCATCAAGACATCGACGGTAACAGATCCGGTATCAACAGGAACTGATGAGTAACAATCACCATCTTCACACAAAAAGACAGTGTCACATGCAACAAATAAAGATGTCATTGCTCACAAAATGTATCATTCGCAGCCTGCTCCCCATTATCGCGTTATCATCTGGAGCTGTATGTGCAAAACAATTTGACTGCGCCGACCTTGCTTTGATTGAGATCAATTCATCTGATGAGTACATGATCAACGATATTTGCAACGCCTCTGGAAAAGCGGTCTCATTTCTGGCTCAGTACAACCTGTATCCAAAACGTGTCATTAAAATTCAGATAATAGACAGTATAATCAACAATGATGGATATATTGCTTTCGGCAGCTATGATCGACAAATCGATCTCATCCAGCTTATGTCACTGCCAGCTATATTAGATACGACCGAATCTCCGGAGATGTACGACCAACCTTTTGACAGAGAACATTATCGTGGGGTCATTGCCCATGAAATTGTCCATGCCATCTTTCACCACAACAGCCGCAATATCAAAGAGCAACTGACAAATGTTGCTCAGGAATACCTCGCTCACACTGTCCAGCTCGGAGTACTGTCACCAGAGCGCCGCAATCAGATTTTAGGAACAAATGATCTTGGTCCCTGGGAGTCAGGAGATTCAATAAGTGTTACGTACATGGGGCTGAGACCAACAGGTTTTGCAGTAAAATCTTATCTGCATTTCACTCAGATGTCCGACCCGCTGCCGTTTATCCAGATCCTGCTGAACAACAACTGGTTCTTTATTTCGGTCCCGTAGCTGCTTTTCGCAAATCTGTCAGCATAGGCCAACCTCATGCTGACTAGTCAGAAACGAACAAAAGCGCCCTGTAAGGGAAAGATGATTTCGAACCTGACAGCCCATCAGACTCATCTACTTCAATATCAACTATTGTATAGCCACTGTAGATGCCAGCCAGGGGAAACAGGCGAAAAGTCGGTCTGAACTCCAGTATCGGGAAATTAGCGGTCTGACTATGTCATAAACCAGCCCGTACGACAACACCAAAGAAATTCCCCGGTGCCACCCTCCCCCGTGCACCAACCGTCGGGATAGCAGCCGTACCTGATACAGACACAATATACATGATTTCCTGACTATCTTTTGCACTCTCCCAACCCCCCTTGGATTAGTGTCGTTAACCCCTCAGTTTTCCGGATAGAGATTTTATTGTTTAGGTTTGACATTTTTACAATACAGGATATTGTCCAGTGGATACATCGTGACACTTACCAGCACGCAGTAAAACTTATTTCGAGGCAATAACGTGAGCAGAATAAAAGCAATTTCCATCAGTGACCGTAAAGGGATTCGAAAGAAAAATATCGATTCCACCCACCTCATCGCCGGATCCGGACT
This sequence comes from Desulforhopalus sp., assembly GCA_049645925.1. Lineage (GTDB taxonomy): Bacteria > Desulfobacterota > Desulfobulbia > Desulfobulbales > Desulfocapsaceae > Desulforhopalus_A. Next base: position 27,048 of record JBARUU010000046.1, on the reverse strand, counting down.
GCAGGACGATGCTCATGCGGGGAAATGGCACCGCCAGGTCAGTTTTCTTGCAGAAGAAAGTATTGAGACCATGCGTGCCAAAGGTCTCGATGTTGTTGCCGGTAATTTCGCTGAAAATATTACTACTGAGGGGCTCGACCTGACAAGCCTTGCGGTTGGTGTCCACCTGAAAATCGGTGAGTCGGAACTGGTTATATCCCAACTTGGGAAAATCTGCCATACCCGTTGTGCCATCTACCATCAGGCTGGAGATTGTGTCATGCCAAGAGAAGGTATTTTCGCAGTGGTAGTAAAAGGCGGAAGTATTCAGGTTGGAGACGGAATCGAAATACAGGAGAGGTTTTCAGAGGCTGCCGCGATCGTCAGCTGCGAAAAGACCCCAGATAAAGCTGCTGATGAGATTAAACAGCTGATCAACGAAAAATTCAAACCCGCCTTTATTCGTTTTGATGCAACAAATGATAAGGAAGGCGGGAGCCTTCCTGCTATCCTCGACGATCTGACAAAAACCCAGCGAATAAAACATATCATCGTATTTGACCCATCAGGGAGCCTGGGACTGGGACTGGGACTGGGACTGACATTGCCTGATATCACCAATCAGGGCAATCAGACAAAACGTATTGAAGTAGAAGGATCTATAATCAGTTACTGCCGGACAGTAGAAGAATTGAAATCAATCTAATGTTTAGTGCAACAGATCATTGATTATCTGTCGATATTTTTGTTCAATGACGTGTCTTTTCTTCTTCAGAGTGTTGGTAAGCTCTTCCCCCAACTTGAACTCTTTATCGAGGAAAATAATTCCCTGGAGCTTCTCATAGGTTTTAAACCCCTGTTTTGGCCGGAGAATTCGATTAATATCGTTGCGAATCTGGTCGAGTACTTTCACATCGGTAAGCAGTTCGGCAGTATCCTTCCTCAACCCACTCATCTTCCCCGCCACATATTCTTTCAATTCCTCAATGTTTGGAACAAGGAGTGCGCCGAGGGCTTTTTTGTCCTGCCCCACCAGAATCGCTTCTTGAATAAACGGGAACATGGTTAGGGCATTTTCAATTCTTGTCGGATCAATATTTTCACCGCTGGATAAGACGATAATCTCCTTTGCCCGCCCGGTAATCATCAATTCACCGTTAATGGTCATTTTACCGAGATCACCCGTTTTAAAAAAACCATCGGGAGTGAAAGACTTGCGATTCTCTTCTTCATCACGATAATATCCTTTCGTCACCTGTGCACCACGAACTTCAATTGATCCTTCTGTGCCGGGCGGTAATACGTTACCCTCCTCTGAAACAACTCGGAGGTCTGTCCGGGGAACTGGTGGGCCAACTGTGCCGTAGGTTCTGCATGTCACACCCCGACCGGCTATCGCCGGCGAACATTCTGTCATCCCATATGCGTTAACTATACGTATCCCGACAGCATCTATCCATTCCTCAAGATAGGTAGCAAGAGTTCCACCGCCACTGATAGCCAGGCGTAATCGTCCACCGAAGCGATTACGAACCATTGCAAGCTTGCTGTTTGCAAGCCTATAGAAAGGAAACAACAGGGCTAGTTTTATTGAAGCTGCTATTTTCACAAGATTTTTTTTAAACATATGTCCGGTCTCGAAGACCGGCATTCTACCCAGTGCCTTCCTCTTATTCCGGCGATATGCTGCCGATATCCACACCATGGCATTAAAAAGTCGACTGGCTGCAGCCCCTTTCTTATTTACCGCCATTTGCACTTTGGAATAGAGGGACTCCCATACTCGAGGTACCGTTGCCACCAGGGTGGGTTGATATTTTTCCAAATCCTGAGAAAATGTCTTTATCGACGAATAGACGAGGGTGGTTCCCCTGGCAAGGGCAACATATTCAGCAGTTCTTTCAAAAATATGCCAACTCGGCAGAATGGAGAGCCAGTTATCTTTATCAGTCAATTGAATGATTTCCGGAACTACCTGCACATTGTGCATGATATTGGAATGAGAGAGCTGAACTCCTTTGGGCATTCCGGTTGTTCCAGAGGTATAAATGATCGTAAGCAGATCTTCCGGAGCAATTTTCTCACCCTCTCTCAAAAACATATCAATATCCTTCTGGGTGTACCGTCGGTCACTGAGCAGGTCGATGTAGGAAAAAACATTGCTGAAAAGTGTGTGCTTTGCCGCTCCGGTCATAACGAATATTGCCTTCAATTGCTTGCAATTATTTATAAAATCGCTGTGCTTTTCCAGAAGCTTGTCGTTTTCGACAACCAGGTAACAACTTTCAGAGTGTTCGATGATAAACTCTAACTCCTGAGTTGGTGTGTCAGAACCTCTGGGAACATTGACCCCACCAAAGGACATAAGAGCCAGGTCAGTTACTATCCATGCATAGCGATTATCCGAAAGCACCATAACCTTATCGCCATGCCGTACCCCCCGACGGCGAAAAGCTTTTGACAGAAGGAGAACATCCTCAAACAATTTACTGTACGTTACCCGGTACTCTTCCTCTCCAACGTTATAGATATAGGCATCGTTCGAACCGTATTGCCTGACGCTGTTAATGAGAAAAGTAAACAAAGTTTCCAGGGAGGGATATTCCGGCAATTCAGCCGGATAAAAGACAGTTCTTTCTTGCATCACTTCTCTCCCCAGTGAACACCAATGGTTCCAAGCATAAATTTTTTATAGCCGACATTGACAAATCCAGCTTCAGAGAACAGCCGGGCCAACTGTTCTGCATTGTAGAAGTCCATGGTTGACCCGGTGAGGTAAGCGTACGCCGCCTCATCGTCGGCAATAAGTCTGCCCAGGGCTGGAATACCATAACGAAAATAGAATCTTACAAATGGATAGTACAGGTTTTTCGCAGGTGGTGTCGTATCCAGACATACAACTTTTCCACCGGGTCGAAGCACTCTGCGTACTTCTTTTAAAACCCTCAGAGCATTATCCACATTTCTCAGCAGGTACCCAAACGTTACAGATTCGAAAGTGTCATCACCAAAAGGCAGTGTGTTGGCATCGCATGCCTGCCAGCATATCTGCTTTCCGGCAAATCTTTTTTTGGCTTCTTTCAGCATGTTCAAGGAAAAATCACCACCTACCACACCCGCTTGCGGGTAGGTGTCTGTCATCAAGGCACCGATATCGCCGGTTCCGGTGGCAAGATCAAGGGTCAGACCATCGCCCGGATCACCGGCCATATTGACCACGAACCTGCGCCATTTCTGGTCCTGTCCCATGGTCATCACCCGGTTCATGAGATCATACCGACCGGCAATGGCATCAAACATCTTCTGTACACCTGGCCCCTTACTCAACAGCCTTCCTCCAAAAATAGGACAGTTCTTCCTGTATCAGCTTTTTACGAGTGTGATGTCCCGGCTAAATCAGCAGGGCGCAGAACCCGGTGTCCTTGGAAAAGCTATAGCCTCGCGGATATTGGCCATACCGGTCACAAATTGAACCAGTCGCTCAAACCCCAGACCAAAACCCGAATGGGGAACCGATCCATATCGGCGAAGATCCAGATACCAGCTGTAGTCGGCAACATCTATACCAGCTTCAATCATCCGTGCTTCAAGTACGTCGTATCGTTCTTCGCGTTGGCTGCCCCCGACTATTTCACCGATTCCCGGAACCAGTATGTCCATCGCGGCAACGGTTTTGTTGTCATCGTTGACCCGCATATAAAAAGGCTTGATCGACGCTGGATAATCAGTAACGGTAATCGGACATTTAAAAACTTCTTCAGACAGGTAGCGCTCATGTTCCGATTGAAGATCCCGCCCCCAGTCAACAGTATAATCAAACTTTTTCTTGGCTGCCTTCAGTCTCTCCACCGCCTCTGTGTAGGAAATATGGACGAAATCTTTCTCCACTATCCCCTGCAGTTTTTTAAGCAATCCTTTTTCAATAAACTTGTCGAAGAGTTGCATATCCTCAGCACAGTTGGTCATGGCATCTTTCAAGAGATATTTAAGCATTTCTTCAGCCACCTCCATATTGCCCTGCAGGTCACAGAAAGCCATTTCCGGTTCCAGCATCCAAAACTCGGACAGATGCCTGGAGGTGTTGGAGTTTTCGGCCCTGAAGGTCGGGCCGAAGGTATAAACGTCACCAAGAGAAAGAGCATATACCTCAGCCTGCAATTGTCCGCTGACGGTAAGCCCAGCTGATCGACCAAAGAAGTGTTCTGCTTTTGTTTTCTCCTGCCCGGTTGTTACCTGAAACATTTCACCGGCACCCTCGCAGTCACTGGTGGTAATGACAGGGGTATGAACCTGAGCAAAGCCACGATCCTGGAAGAATTGATGTACCGCATAGGAGAGACGTGAGCGAACACGACCCACCGCCCCCAGAGCATTGGTTCTTGGCCGCAGATGAGAGAGTTCGCGCAGGAACTCAAAAGAATGACGTTTTTTCTGGAGAGGATATGTTTCAGGATCAGCTTTTCCGATGACTCTGAACCTCACCGCATGCAGTTCGACATCCTGCCCTTTGGCCGGTGAATCCTTCAGGTCACCTTCAACCATGACACTGGAGCCGGTTGATAATTGTTTAATTTCCTGTGCATAGTTATCGAGTTTTTCATCGGCAATTATCTGGATATTTGCCAGACAGGAGCCGTCATTTACCTCTATGAACGAAAAACTGCCGGTATCTCTTTTGGTACGTACCCAACCGGCAACAGAAACAGCTTTTCCGACCTGCTTTTCCTGCAGAATATTTTTAATACGTGTTTTCATTTTTATTTTCCAATTCACCTTTTTAGTCCGGAATAATACACCACCATTTCACCTTTTCCTCTCAGCACGTCTGAGTTCACTTTACTGAGTTTTGCCATATGCTCCGCTGCGACTGCACATTTGATGGTCAAAAGAAAAAAGATATCCCTCTCCTCTTCGGATAAACTCTCAAAATTCCCCTGTCCCTTGGAGATCACGAGATCCGCACCGTTGAAAATTTCGACAAACTGTGAAGAGCACTCATCAAGCACGGTTCCGGGAAACCTGCCACCATTCGTGATGATCCGGCCATACTTATCCAAACCGGCGGCAAGGGCATCTTCGATCAGGGCATCGTTGATAATAGGTCCCTCTTTTACTGCAACAGTGATATCAAAACCACGTCGATAAAGATATTCTACCAGAAGTGAATCATAGACAATTTCACCACAGTTATCAGCGAGATAGAGGATTTTACTTCCTTTTTTGAGTCGAGCAATCGCTTCAGAAAAATATGGGAAGTGGTCAACCGCCAGGCTTACCGAACGACTGCGCTCAAAAGCTTCCTCAACATCAAATGTCTCAAATGCACCATAATCGATTATATTTCCGGCAATGGCGAAACGTACTGCAGACAAAAGCTCATGATCCGTGCCCTGAATTTCCCGGCGCAGACCATTTATAATCTTCAAGGCCTGCTCGTTACTTTCTATTTTTTTTGCATGATACGGATCTTCACATCCTGTGATTTCTGCAATTTTTTGATAAATAGGAGTAGCGTTCGCGGGTGGGCTTTTCATCACGTCCATTCCGGATATAATGGACGAAACAGCCTGCAGAATATGTATTTGCTCTTCCGGAGAACAGTTATTAATGCGGGCCACCTGGAGTGCCTGCCGCAGCAAGCAGGGAAGACATTCTACATGGGTTTTCATAACAGATAATCTTTGCGTACATTTGACAATGCGGCAAAGAGCGAACTCTTCATTGCCGGCTCATCCCCATACAAAGTCTGGAGCAGATTACGAACTTTTTCCCGTCTGGTATCATTTGACAGAGGACAGAGATTTTTCACAACTTCAAGGTTCAACCCCGAAGCGATCTCACAAACTTCATACTTCTCAAGATATGCCATCGGTCGCACAATAGAAAGGGTCCCGCCAAACAAATTCTGTCTCGGTACCATGGTTGAAATGTTGCCGCTATAGAGAACGTTCAGCATAAATGTTTCAATGAGATCATCCTTATGGTGACCTAATGCAATTTTGTTGTACCCTTTTTCACGCGCCAGATCAAAAAGCTGGCTTCGCCTGTTTCTTGAACAGATATAACATGTTCTTTCTGTTTCATTGATGGCCCATTCTTCCACTACATCAAAGTCAAGGGACAGTTCGAGAAGCTGCCTGCCTATCGCTATCTTCGGGTTGACTGCCCCGTCAGTATTCTTCCAAAAACCATGGTCTATATATATGGCAGTAAGCTCAAAATCTATCGGCACTTTCCTTTGCCACATTTTGAGCATGCAGGCAAGGGTTAAACTATCGACACCTCCGGAAACAGCAACCAAAACCCTGTCGCCTTCAGAAAACATAGAAAAATCATGCATCGCCTGACCAATTTTTCTATTAAGCCTGGCAGGCAATTTATAACCGATCTTCATAATGATTATGGTAAATGGCTGTCTGCCCTGAGGAAGGTGACGTTCGGAAAACAGAACCCACAGCCTGTAACGTCAAAGTACCGTGGGATAAGAAGCGAAACAGTACGCTGCTGTTATAGATATGGGCATTCGGCGAGGCGTTCTTTCATCCCCTGTTCCATGAGCTTTTCAGCACTCACCCACTTAAAACCTCTTTGTTGAGCCTTATTAAAAGAAAAAATATTGCTTAGAAACGATTCCTGTTGTTCACGAAAATCAGCGGACCACAGAACGTTACCGTCATCGGCATGCCTGAGCACCATTGTAAAATCAACAGAGGCGGGAGATTCTGCAGAATAGTCAGTCCCTTCACGTTGCTTGTACCTTCTCACCGTGGTCAGCAAGACACCGTCGCAATTAAGTTTTTTTCCAAGCACAGCAACTGTCCCTGATATTCCGCCGAAGATCTCCGGGACAAGATTTGACACCTGATTGGAAGTCAGGATACGTACCTTGGGATTACCCTGCAACTCCCGCTTCATTACTTCCGAAGCATAGGCAGCACCTTTTGCAAGAGACTGGGCATCTGCATAAAGAATAGTATCATCATTATCTACTGATGTACTTGCAGGCAGGACAGCAATACAGGCGAGCGGTTCTACGGGCGGCTGTATTTGTCTTTTTCCTGCGCTTCCTGTTTGGGATGAACAAGAAGACAACAAAGCAACCACACAAAAACAAATTACAAAACACCTGGGAAGTTTTTCCATAGAATCACCTATACCAAAGGAAGCTGGCTGAATTTGATGTTTTCAATTGAGGAATATTTCACAGGCATCCCTTCGAGGAAAGTGCCCCCTCCATCTCAAGTACTGAGGTCGCCCTGTTCATGGCACGACCAAATCCTTTAAAGATAGCTTCAATAATGTGATGTCCGTTTTTCCCGTGCAGAAGATCGATATGCAAAGTAAATCCACCATGTTGACAAACCGCACGAAAAAACTCTTGAGCGAGAGCTGTGTCAAAAGTACCGAGCTTTTGTTCATTAACAACTGCATTATAATGTAAAAATGGACGGTTTGAAATATCAACAACCACCCTGACAAGGGTCTCATCCATCGGCAGGTAACAGCTGCCGTATCGAGCTATGCCACCTTTGTCATCTAAAGCTTTGGAGAATGCCTGGCCAAGACAGATGCCAAGATCCTCAACCGTATGATGATCATCGACTTCTGTGTCACCATCCGCTTTGATATAGAGATCAAAAAAACCATGTACACTAAAAAGAGTGAGCATATGATCCAGGAATGGTACTCCAGTCATGATTTCATTTTTACCCGATCCGTCAACAGTTAACGTTAGCTCTATATCTGTTTCCGCTGTTTTTCTGGCAATGGAACTTTTTCTTTCCATAAAGGTCTGTGTCATAGCATTTTCTGGTTCAGAAGATAAAATAATAAATGTTTGTTGCCTGTTGTGAAGGATAACTCTAATGAATCCATAAACATATATTCAAGATTACTTCAATAGTAAACATTATACCAGCAAAAGCTCTTCAATTTTTAGTGACAATTAAGATGAAGTTATTTATAATGCGTGACTTAACTCAATTGATTTTTTAATTGACACTCAGCTGCAGACCTTGTATATACACCGCAGTTTTGACACGCAAAAACTAAACGAGCGGGAATAACTCAGTGGTAGAGTGCAACCTTGCCAAGGTTGACGTCGCGAGTTCGAATCTCGTTTCCCGCTCCACTATAATGTATAAAAGGTTCGACACTGTTCGAACCTTTTTTTATTAAATGATCGACCATTCGAGGGATATAATGAAAACCTATCTTGCCCCAGTCAACGAGATCGAGAAAAAATGGTACGTTGTCGACGCAGAGAACAAGGTCCTGGGCCGCCTGGCATCAGAAATTGCTACCCGGTTGCGAGGTAAACACAAGCCGACTTTTTCCTCTTTTATTGACAATGGCGATTTTGTCGTCGTTACCAACGCTGAGAAGATCCACCTCACCGGCAACAAAATGAGCGACAAGAAATACTATCGCCATACTGGTTGGATTGGTGGAATTAAAGAGGCCTCTGCGAAGGAGCTTCTCGAAAAACATCCGACAGATCTTATTATCAAAGCTGTAAAAGGCATGCTTCCCAAGAACAAAATGGGACGTGCTCAGCTTAAAAAACTCAAGGTGTACGCCGGACAAAACCATCCTCACGCAGCTCAACAACCTGCTGAATTAGATATTTAATCTGGGAGAATACAAATATGGCTCAAGATCGTTTTTATGCCACAGGAAAAAGAAAAACTGCTGTTGCCAGAGTATGGCTTACCCCAGGTAGCGGCAAGGTAATCGTCAACAAATTGGATGCAGATGATTATTTTGGCCAGATTTTCAAAAGCCAGAAAATCGTCAAGCCTTTCAAGGTTACTGAAACTCTGGAGCAGTACGATGTCATCGCCACCTTACGGGGCGGTGGTAAGTCTGCTCAAGTTGATGCATTGTCCCATGGCATCTCAAAGGCACTGCTTGAGACTAATCCCGACAATAGACTGCAGTTAAAGCAGTCCGGCCTGCTTACCCGCGATCCGCGCATGAAAGAGCGGAAAAAATACGGTCAGAAAGGTGCCCGCGCGAAATTCCAGTTCTCAAAACGTTAAGCCTCTGCTGATGATGGCCCCTTTTTTGGGGACAATCAGTGTGCGGCGGGGAACTGCGGTCACTATAGTATCGCTTTCAAGGGGAATGACAGTTCAGCTGTTGTTCCCCTTTTTTTTTGATATAATTACAATCCTTTTTTTCGGGGAGATTACTCACCATGTTAAACGTTGGAATTATAGGCGCCTCTGGCTACACTGGGGTAGAACTCGCCAGGATACTCTGTAACCACCCCGAAATTCAGATCGCTGCAGCAACCTCACGACAAAACGCCGGACGTCCACTCTCCGAAATCTTTCCCAGCCTGAGGGGAAAGGTTGATATTATCTGCGAGGATCTTTCCCCGGCAGAACTCAACGACAGGGCGGATTTCTTTTTTACCGCTGTTCCTCATAAAACTGCAATGGACCTGGTACCGGACCTGTTAACCGCAGGAAAGAAAGTTGTCGATTTGTCAGCTGACTTTCGACTCCGCGACGTTGCCATATACGAAAAGTGGTATCAACCGCATTCCTCCAGCCATTTACTTGCAGAAACAGTCTACGGCCTTCCAGAACTGTATCGCAGCGATATTTCAGATAGCAGGCTGGTTGCCAATCCAGGCTGTTATCCAACCTCAATCATCCTTGGACTCGCACCTCTCCTGAAAGCAGGCGCAATCCAGACAGACACTATTATCGCCGATTCTAAATCAGGAACCTCAGGCGCCGGACGCAGCGCTCAAACCGGAACCCTGTTTTGCGAGGTGCATGACGGCTTCAAGCCCTATAAGGTTGGAAGAGCTCACCGGCACACCCCGGAAATCGAGCAGGAGCTGGGTGCTCTGGCAGGAAAAAATCTACACATCTCTTTTACCCCTCACCTGCTGCCAATTTCACGGGGTATCCTGAGCACTGTTTACGCTTCGCTTGCCCCCGGCTTTGATCGCGACACAATAGACGATCTCTACCGCGAGCAGTATAAACAGGAACCTTTTGTCAGAGTACTCAATGAGGACTCCTTTCCTTCCACACACTATGTCCGTGGCTCAAATTTTTGCGACATCTCGATTAAAATTGATTCTACGACCAACCGAATAATCATTATGTCAGCCATCGATAATGTCGTCAAAGGAGCATCTGGACAGGCCGTTCAGAACATGAACCTGATGTGCGGATTTGAGGAAACTGCCGGACTTTCCCTGGTACCACTTTTTCCTTAAGTAAAAGAACGTCTGGTAATCTCAAAAAGATGTCACCTGACCACCGAAACATAAAACTGGTTATCGCCTATGACGGTACGGATTTTAGTGGATGGCAAAGGCAGAGGCACGACCGAACCATCCAGGGAGAGATAGAGCGTTGTCTCTCTCAGATGACCAGAGAACAAATCAACCTGCACGGTGCAGGTCGAACTGACAGAGGCGTTCATGCCAGAGGGATGGTTGCCAACTTCACCACAGGATCTGCCATTTCCTCCAAGGATATTTTGCAGGGTCTGAATTCCATGCTTCCCGGAGCTATTCGCATCTACAGCGCACAGGATATTGACCCCGATTTTCATGCTCGCTTTTCCGCAATCAGCAAACAATACCAGTATACAATTCATACTGGAAAGGTTCAGCCTCCCCACTTACGACTCTATAGTGTCCATGTTACTTACAAAATGGATCTGCCGGCGATAAGAAATTGCCTGGAAATGCTCGAAGGCACCCATGATTTCAGTTCATTTGAAAACAGTGGCTCAAGAGACAAAAGCGACTGTTCCGGCCGGGGGGCAGTGAGAACAATTTCCAGATCCGAGTTGATCGAAATCCCCCCCGATCAACTCATTTTTAATTTTGCTGGCGACGGATTCTTACGAAATATGGTACGCAATTTCATGGGTTCGCTACTCGAGGTGGGGCGGGGCAAACTGTCTCCTGAAAATTTTTCAGAAATTTTAAACGCAAAGGACAGAACCATGGCCGGTCCCACTGCCCCCGCTCATGGATTGTTTTTAGTAGAAGTTTTTTATCAATGACAGCTTAAAAATTCTTTATTTGCCTCTCTATCCCCCTAATCTCTATCATTAACACGTAGCTGGTATCTCGTAACGATAGAAACCTTACGACTCGCATATCAGACTTGACTGAGCCATCTTGGTTTCTCTGTTTGTATAACCTAAGTGAGATGAATAGACCGTAGTCTATTTTTTCATGGCGGAGTGTCTGGCGAGAAGCGACTGAAGCTTCCATGGAGAAGAGAGACAGACCATCGAATCGTCACAGATTGTCATTACATCGCAAAACGAGAGGAATTCGGCTAAAGCATCGCTGATTTCCCTGTCTTTTCTTTGGATAATTTTAAGCTGACGCCTCATATCCAAACCTTCAACTTTCAAACCTTTCAACCAGCCGTTCTCAGCCTCACGACAGATACTGAGACCGGAGAGGCACGTTATGCCAGCGCCGGACTCAACGGCACGCTTTACAGCTTCCGGATGCCCCATTTCCATAACAACATGAACGTCATCCATATACTTGCCAAACCGTTCCCTGACTGTTGCAGCAGTACCGGAACCACTTTCTCGCATGATCCATTTTTTGCCCTTCAGGTCACGTTCAATATCGAAAACCTCATTATGAGCAAGTGGATCAGTTGGCCCGCAGAGAACAACCAGTTCGTCTTCAAACCATGGCCGCCATTGAATATCTTCTTTTCCCGAGAGTGGTCCTTCCACAAATCCGACATCTACCTCCTTGTCAAAGACAAGTTTTTCTGCGTACCTGGTATTGTACACCAGGAGATTAACATAAACATTAGGATGTACTTTTTTAAATGCACCGATTAGGTATGGCAGAATGTAATTGCCAAGGGTAGTGCTGGCAACTATTTCTATACTGCCGTCAAGCTTATCGTTACGCTCCGACATGATGGTTTCAATATTGCTTACCTGACACGTAATGTCTTTCGACAATGGAAGAAGAAACCTTCCACGGGCATTAAGTAATAAGCTGCGCCCATGTCTATCAAACAGAGAACCGCCCAGCTGGTTTTCCAGCTCTGCCAGGGCCATACTGACAGCTGACTGCGTAACGAACAGTTTCTTGCTGGCTTTTGTGACCTGGGCTGTCTCTGCTACTGCAATGAATATTTCCAATTGTCTTAGAGTGATAGACATAAAACTTCTCCAAATTTCTTTTCACTTTTACTGATACATACCATCTTGATTACTTAGGTTTCCTGTTGTCAATATAGCATTTCTGAGGAGTTTCACAAGTCTTTTTACATCAAGGATTTCGAGTGAATAGCTATCCAAGGGCTGTCACCTGAGAGATAGCCGAGAACGAGTTTCTTGTTGACACGCTTATAACAATTATTTAAGATAGGTCGCAAATTTGGCCAAGTGGAAACTGTTAAACACTCATGATGCAACGCTGTACTATTGTATTCATTTCGACACTCCAATCGGACAAGGGGACAGCATGGAACAACAACTCACTGCATTTCTGTACCCGGAACAGGTTCTATGGATAGCCGCTTTCACCATAGGAGGACTCTCGTTCGCTCTCGGCCCAATTGCCATTGTCTACCTGCTGATGCCCCTGAAAACCAGGCAAATCGACAACAAAGCCCTTCAATTTATTGAATGCGGCATGGACCCCATCGGCGACAGTTGGATTCGTTACGGGGTTGTCTTCTATCTTTACGCTCTCATCTTTCTAGCCTTTGACGTTGACGTTCTCTTTCTCTTCCCTGTAGCTATTGCATACAACGATGCGATTTTCGCATCTTCTATACGTGATTTTGTCGAAATTGTTATTTTTGTCGGAATATTATCACTCGCAGTAGTTTATGCATGGATCAAGGGAGTATTTAAGTGGGAACGAAAAACGTACCTTCGTCGATAGTTCAATTCGCACTCGCAGACAAACTGATAAATATTGGTAGGGCTAACTCCCTGTGGCCCTTGACATTCGGTATTGCCTGCTGTGCCATCGAAATGATGGCCACCGGCTGTGCAAGGTTTGATATGTCCAGATTTGGTGCCGAAGTTTTTCGTCCTTCCGCCAGACAAAGTGATGTGATGATTGTTGCCGGCACCATAACCAAAAAAATGATGCCGGGTATCAAAACTCTCTATGATCAAATGCCCGAACCCAAATGGGTAATGGCTCTGGGAAACTGTGCCATATCCGGAGGCCCATTCGCTTTCGAGGGTCAGTACTCCATTGTCCTTGGAGCTGATGAGTTTCTTCCTGTCGATGTGTATGTCCCTGGCTGCCCTCCTCGTCCTGAGGCTCTTCTTCAGGGAATAATCGAACTCGAACACCTTGTGTCCGACTGGAAAAGGTGGAAAAACCCGGAGATTGCTTAAACATCCTGACTTTGCAACTCGGTTCTCTACAAACCTAATAAGGCTTTTCTGAAGTTCTTGGAGTATTGCATAATGATTCGCGAAAAGACAAAACTGGCTCTGCTCAATCTCTTTCCAAAACCAGAACCGGAAGAAACTGTTGCAGAGGATGCCGGAAAAGAACAAGACAAAAAAAAGCAACCGGAAACTCGCCAAAATGGACTCATTGAGCGTGATTATGCGGTTCATGGATATCATCTTGACGCCCAAGTCTCTGCCGATCAATTAATTGAAGCGGTAACAATCCTGGATGAAGCAGAATTCTTTATCGAAAGTATAACCGGTGTCGACTGGATCAAGGAAGATCAGTTGGAAGTGGTATACGACTTCAATCGATACGATTTCGATCTCTGTAGAGTTGTAATACGAACGAGACTCGATCGAAATAATCCTGAGATTCCAACTATTACTGGAATATACGCCGGGGCTAATTGGCACGAGCGGGAAACCCATGAGTTCTTCGGAATTAAGTTTGACGGGCACCCGCACCTCGTTCCGCTTCTCCTTCCAGAAGATGCAGATTTCCATCCACTCTTAAAGGATTTCAAGGCATGAATTCTCCAATAGAACTCCAACCGGACGAGACCTTCATCCTCAACGTAGGACCCCAGCATCCAGCGACCCATGGTGTGCTGAGGGTTAAGATGGAGATGAGCGGAGAATATATAGTCGATGCCGAGACCGTCATCGGCTATATTCATCGGATGCACGAGAAGATGGGAGAAATCAAGACCTATCCCCAGTTCCTTATGAACCTGAGTCGTATGGATTATCTCGGGGCTCTCGGCTATTCCCACGGCCACGTGCTGCTTGTCGAAAAAGCCTCTGGAATTCAGGTACCTGAGCGAGCCGAATATATTCGGGCGATCATGGTTGAACTCAATCGCGTGTCCTCCCACCTGTTCTGGTTTGGCGCATTCGTGATGGATCTTGGCGGATTCAGTCCTCTTATGTACGCTCTTCAGGATCGTGAATATATCCTCGATATGCTTGAGGGCGTTACCGGTTCCCGCCTGACCTATTGTTACTTCCGATTCGGTGGACTCTATAACGATATCGATGATGAATTCATCTCTGCTGCCAGGCGGTTCATTCCTCGAATGAGAAAATCCCTCAAGAAATATCACAAACTGGTTACCGGAAACGTAATCTTTCGGAAAAGGCTGGAGGGTATTGCTCCTCTTACGAAGGAAATGTGCCGGAAATACGGTGCCTCCAGTGCTGTTGCCAGGGGATCCGGCATAAATTTTGATGTCCGAAAGAACGAACCCTATTCGGTGTATCCGGAATTTGATTTTGATGTTCCCGTTTTCCACGAATGTGATTCCTTGGCCAGATATAATGTACGGATGGAAGAAATTGAACAGTCTCTCAGAATAATTGAGCAGGGGCTTGATAAACTTCCGGACGGCCCCATCATGCCGGAGAAAAAACCGAAAATCATCAAACCACCGGTCGGTGATTATTACCAGGCTGTGGAAACCGCTCGTGGGAGTTTCGGCATCCGACTTGTCAGTGACGGAGGCAAGACGCCCTACAGGTTAAAGCTTCGGTCACCAACGTATTCCAATATGCATCTTTTCGACGAAGCATGCAGAGGAATGATGATAATGGATGCACTTGCATTTATGGGAAGTCTTGACCTGGTCATTCCCGAGATAGACAGGTAAGAGGAATATTCTATGAGCTTAACACTACTCAATGTCATTGTCGCTGTTGTAATTGCCATCGGTTTCGCAGCCCTCAATGCAGCATATCTAGTTTGGGCTGAACGCCGAGGGGCGGCACGGATTCAGCGTAGGCCGGGTCCAAATATTAATGGCCCATTTGGTCTGCTGCAGCCGCCTCTTGATGGCATCAAGCTGATGGCGAAACAGTTGACTATTCCAGGGGGTGCAGACAAGGTACTTTTTATTGCAGCTCCGGTCCTCGCTATGTTTCCCGCCATTATGAGTTTCGTAACCATACCTTTCAGCGAGACCATTGTAGCCAAAAACATGAATGTCGGCATTCTGATGATTTTCGCCTTTGCCTCCATGGGCAGCATGTCTCTTGTTTTTGCTGGGTGGAGTTCGCGAAACAAGTACGCCATGATGTCATCAGTTCGGGCCGTTTCTCAGGCAGTAGCCTATGAAATTCCCATGCTCATTACGACTATTACAGTGGTCATGATCGCCGGTTCCATGGATCTCATTGAGATAGTAAATCAGCAAAGTTCGTCGATCCTCCACTGGAATATTTTCCCTCTCCTTGGAAATTCCCATAACATTCTCATGCCAATGTCTTTTCTCATTTTTTTCACGTGCACCCTGGCAGAAACCAACAGGGCGCCGTTTGATCTTGGTGAAGCAGAAAGTGAGCTTGTTGCCGGTTTCCATACTGAATATGGTTCCATGGGCTTTGGTCTGTTTTTTATGGGAGAGTATGCCAATATCGTTATTGGCTCTTGCATGACCACCATTCTTTTTCTTGGTGGTTGGAGCTGCCCTTTTGGCCTTTTTCCTGGAGTTTGGTGGTTCCTCCTGAAACTTTACCTGCTGATTGCAACCTTCATCTGGATTCGCTGGACATTTCCGCGAACGACCATTTACGGACTGTTGAACCTCAGTTGGAAAATCCTTATTCCGCTCTCCCTGTTCAACCTGCTGTTTACCGCAGGACTAATAAAGGTGTTTTAAGATGGTCAGCTATTTTTCAGAAATATATCATGGCCTGATAAGTCTCTTTATCGGTATGGGTGTAACATTCAAAGAATTTTTCAAACCCACGGTTACCGTTTCGTATCCATATGAAACACTGAAGATGTGCGACAGGTATCGCGGCCATATCGAGCTTATCGAAAACGAGGAAGGCAAACCCAACTGCGTTGTCTGCGGACTCTGCGAAAGAGCTTGCCCTTCAAATTGCATCTCCCTTGCGGGGGAAAAACCAGAAGGTGAGAAAAAGAAGGTCCTTACCAAATATATTCTCGATTTCACCATTTGCTCACTCTGCGGTTCCTGTGTGGAGTCCTGTAACTTCAATGCACTAGAGTTCTCTAAAGAATACAACCTGGCGAGCACCAGAAAAGAAGATTTCATCTTTGATCTTCTCAAACGTCTGGAGGATAGGAATACATGAACCCGTCTATGGTTACATCCCCAAATATTTTCAGTGTCGACGGACTTGTCGGGATAGTGTTTTTAATTATTGTGGCTATCACACTCATAGGCGGCCTTATCGCCTGTAATTCTGACAGGCTTGTACGTTCTGTTGCCGGGTTGATCGTCTGTTTCGTCGGAGTTGCCGGACTGTATTATTTTCTCAATTCGCCGTTTGTCGCCATGATGCAGATTCTTATCTATGTCGGAGCCGTAGCGGTAACTATCTCTTTTGCAATTATGCTTGCAGCTCCGGAAGAACAGAAAAAAGCCGGACCTTCAGGACCACTTGTCGGACCTCTTGGTTTTGCCACTGCCGCCCTTCTCACTGGTGGTTTTTCCATCCTGGCTGTGAAAACGGATTGGCAAGCCATGGAAAAGATCAATGACGGCTCTGTCAAAAACATAGGTATCCAGCTCCTCACAGAATATTCCATGGTATTTGAACTCATATCCATCGTCCTGCTTATCGCAATACTTGGTGCTCTGGTTATTGCCCGGGCCGGGAGGGAAGGCTGATGTCGCTTCTTACACTCTACAATAATCTGAACACTTTTCTTGTTATTGGCGCTCTGCTTTTCGGCATTGGAATTTACGGCATTGTTACCCGAAGAACCCTCATTGGGATGCTTATTGCCGCAGAGCTCATACTCGCCGGAGCTTCAGTCAATTTCATGGCATTTAACCGGTTCACTGCACCCGATCCGGTCGCGGGACAGGTATTCACTCTCTTCATTATGGCAGTTGCAGCCGCCGAGGCCGCTATCGGGCTCAGCATTATTATAGCTGTGTACCGTCAGTTCAAATCGATTGACGCAGAAGACACTGTCCAACTTAAAGGTTAGTCAAGGAGTCACCTGGAATGGATTACAAATTACTCATAGCCCTGCTCATTCCGCTTGTTGGTACATTGGGTGTAATGTTCAAGGGAGACAACGAAAACATTCGGGAAGGTATTTCTTCTGTTTCTTCCATCCTCCTGCTTGCGCTTGTTGGCTCAATGGTCCCCGAGGTGCTGCAAGGTAAGACACTCATATTTCCTATGTTCACCATTCTGCCGGGGGTGACAGTTACCCTGCGTGCCGACTCCATGTCCATGATTTTTGCTTTGGTGGCCTCTTCGCTGTGGACAATTGCCGTGTTTTACTCCATGGGATATATGCGAGGACTCAAGGAACATGCCCAAACCCGTTTTAATAGTTGCTTTGCACTTGCTATCTTCGGGGCTATAGGTGTTGCATTTTCTGACAACCTTTTTACCATGTATCTTTTTTATGAGATTGTCTCTGTCTGTACCTATCCTCTTGTGGCACATCATCAGGATGCAGAGGGATACAATGGTGGCCGGAAATATCTCGTGTATCTGACCGCTACAGCCAAGGCCTTCCTGCTGCCGGCCATGATTCTCATTTATGTACTGACCGGTACCCTCGATTTTACAACTGACATTTCAACCGGTATCTTTCCCGACGGGGTCAATAGCGCTCTGGTTATCATGCTGTATATTTTTTGCATCTTCGGATTTGCCAAGAATGGCGTTATGCCATTTCACCACTGGCTGCCGGGAGCAATGGTCGCACCAACTCCTGTCTCAGCACTTTTGCATGCTGTGGCAGTTGTTAAGGTGGGAGTATTTTGTACTACCAGGGTTATGCTCTATATCTTTGGCACTGATACCATGCACGCCCTCAACCTTGGTATTCCGACCGCTTATTTTGTCGGCTTTACCGTTCTTGCAGCATCTATTATTGCTCTTTCCAAAGATAATTTGAAAGCCCGGCTTGCTTATTCCACTGTCAGCCAGCTTTCCTACATTATCATGGGTGTGGCCCTTCTCACCGATCCTGGAATTCAGGGTGGTTTGATCCATATTGTCAATCATGGATTCTCCAAGATTACGCTGTTTTTCTGTGCTGGTGCCATTTATGTGGCTAGTCATAAAAAAAATATATCTGAAATGGGAGGTCTTGGCAAAACAATGCCCTGGACTTTCGGAGCCTTCGGTATTGCATCACTTAGTATGATAGGTGCGCCCCCTGTTGCAGGCTTTATAACTAAATGGAATCTGCTGATTGGTTCAGTTGAAGCGCACCAGCTGGGTATTCTTCTTATTCTTATTGCCAGTACCATGCTCAACGCTGCCTACTTTGCTCCAATAACCTACAAAGCATTCTTCGGTAAACGGCCGGAGGGAGAACCATTTACCGGAATTAAAGAAGCACCATTATCCATGCTTATCCCTATCGTAATAGCATGTACAATTTCTGTACTCATAGGCATTTTCCCTAACTTCATGCTGCAATTTGTCAAGGCGGTGACAGGATGATCGTAAAATTCATCGATTTTCTGAAAGAGCGACTGCAGGCAGTGAAAATGTGCTGCTACATCGGTATCGCAGTCATGTTGGTTTGGTCAGTTGTTGCGGTTGATACCCATCACGCACATACATGGATGGAGGCACATATTCCAGGTTTCTGGTCGATTTTTGGAATCTTATCCTGTGTTGTTCTCATTTATTTTGCGCGATGGTTTGGAAAAAGTGGAATCATGACCCGAGAGGATTACTATGACAACTAGTTTTATCCATCCGGCTCTGATTTTGATATTTGGAGCACTCATTCTGCCATTTATCAGAGAGCCGTTCCGTAAAATTTTTCTCTGCAGTGTACCAATCCTCACCTTTCTGGACGTGATTTATCTCAGCTGGCATCCGGGCGTTCACGGTGTAGTCACCTTCATGGGTGACTGGACACTTACCTTTGGAAGAGTTGACAGTCTGTCAATGGTCTTCGGTTTCATTATGGCACTGATGGCCATTATTGGCACTGTTTATGGTCTGCACGTGAAAGACAACTTACAACACATCGCCTCCTGGTTCTATGTCTCCGGCAGTCTTGGGGTAATTTACTGCGGTGATTATTTAGTTCTTTTTCTCTTCTGGGAAATGATGGCCTTTGCCTCAACCTTTCTCGTCTGGTTCAACAAGGATAAAGGAGCCCTGGCTGCCGGTTACCGTTATCTGCTTGTCCATACATTCGGCGGAGTCGTGCTGCTCCTCGGGTTTGTCCTTCGTTACCAAGCCACAGGGGATCTCTCCTTCGTTCAACTCGACGAGCAAAACACGCAACTCTACACCTGGCTGATAATGGCCGGTCTTATGCTGAACGCTGCCGTGCCGCCACTGCATTCATGGCTTCCCGATGCATACAGTAAAGCTACTGTTACCGGTGCGGTATTCATGTGCGCTTTCACTACAAAAACTGCTATTTATACTCTGGCCCGGGCCTTTGCCGGTTTTGATATACTGATCGTACTTGGTGTAATCATGGCAATCTACGGTATCATTTATGCCATGATGGAAAATGATATACGTAAACTGCTCGGCTGGGAGATCGTTAGCCAGGTTGGTTATATGGTTGCTGGTGTTGGTATTGGCACCGCCCTTGCCATCAACGGAACCTGTGCCCATGCCTTTGCCCACATTCTCTACAAAGGCCTCCTCTTCATGGCTGCCGGTGCTATCATTCATGCCACCGGAAAATCGAAATTCACGGAACTTGGCGGACTCTACAAAAAAATGCCCAGCACCCTCTTTTTTATGGTCATTGGAGGGATTTCCGTTTCAGCCTTCCCCTTCTTTTCAGGCTTCGTTTCAAAATCGATGATTATCGCTGCCGGCTTCGAATCGCACCTGCTTGTTGCCGGCTTTCTTCTCACTCTTGTTTCAGTCGGGACCTTTCTGGTTGCCGGCCTGCGTCTCCCCTATCTTATATTCTTTGGTGACAACCGTTGCAGCGACGACACCTGGGCCAAAGCAGAGGATCCCCCATGGAATATGCATCTGGCGATGTCTGCAGCAGCCTTTTTGTGCCTGTTAATCGGTTGTTACACGCCATTTCTTTACAACATGTTGCCCAACCCAGATGTAACCTTTCATCCATATAGTGGCTATCATCTGAGCGAAACCCTTCAGATCCTTGCCTTTACCGCGCTAGCATTCGTTTTCTTAAAAGGCAAGCTTGGACCCAAAGAATCAATTAGCCTGGATCTGGACTGGTTCTACCGTATGGGGGGCAGAGGTTTTCTTTGGCTCGCCAAACATCCTATACAATGGATAGATAATGTATGGGGCGTTGCCTATAGAGTTGTTGGTCTCTACTCACTGATGACAACAGCCAAATTCTGGTCTTGGTTTGACTGGCATGGTATTGATGGCGTTGTCGATGGGAGTGCCAGATGCGTACGCGCAATCGGCCGAAGAGTAACCATTGTTTTGCAGAGAGGTCAGATACAGCAGACTATTTATATATCTGTCACTTTCGCCGCTATTCTTCTCATTTCGTATGTCTGGTCATAACATTTTGAACTCAAGGATCACTGGTAATGGATCAACTACTGATTAACTCCGGCTTCCCCATTTTGAGTGTACTCATCTTCCTGCCGTTGGCTGGAGCACTTCTTCTCCTTTTCGTGAAGAATGAGTCACTCTGTCGTTATCTTGCTCTGGCCACAACCAGCATTGTTGGTTTGCTCTCTCTTCGGCTGGTGGTTGGGTTCGACAGAACAACGGATAAGTTCCAATTCGCCGAGCATCATGGTTGGATTGAAGCTTTTAACATCAACTACACCCTTGGCGTAGACGGCATCTCCATTCTCCTCATTCTCCTCACAACGCTTATTATGCCCTTTTGTGTACTGGCATCCTGGTCATACATTAAAACACGGATTCAGTCTTTTATGTTTTGTCTGCTTATCATGGAAACTGCCATGATAGGTGTTTTTGTCGCCCTTGATTTCGTTTTATTCTATATCCTCTGGGAGGCAATGCTCATCCCCATGTATCTTCTTATTGGTATCTGGGGGGGGCCCAGGAAAATTTATGCTTCCATTAAATTCTTTCTCTACACCCTTGCAGGCTCAATCCTGCTTCTGGTTGGAATAATCTGGCTCTATATGGCCAATGATTACAGTTTTTTTATACCGGATATGATGTGGCAGAACTATTCACTCACAGCTCAAATCTATCTCTTCCTGGCTTTTTTCCTCGCTTTTGCCATCAAGGTTCCCATGTTTCCATTCCACACATGGCTACCTGCTGCGCACGTTGAAGCCCCAACTGCCGGCTCGGTCATTCTTGCCAGTATTCTGTTGAAAATGGGGACCTACGGCTTTCTGCGATTTGCTTTACCAATAACTCCAGATGCTACTGTGGTGCTGATGCCGTATGTACTTTGGTTGTCAATTGCCGGTATCATTTATGGTGGATTTACTGCTCTTGCTCAGAGTGATATGAAAAAACTTATTGCCTATTCTTCTGTTGGCCATATGGGCTTTGTTACCCTTGGTATTTTTGTTCTTAATATCGATGGGCTTGAGGGGGCCATTTTACAAATGGTTAATCATGGTATTACAACAGGTGCCCTCTTTCTTTGTGTTGGAATGATCTACGAGAGGACCCACAGCAGGGAGTTGCTTTCAGCAACAGGGGTTGGTAAATATATGCCCGTCTATGTGACTTTCCTGGCGTTTTTCTCTCTTTCATCTTTTGGTTTTCCCGGAACAAACAGCTTTGTCGGTGAATTCATGATCCTCGCCGGTGCATTTAAGTTCGGAACCGCAAACGGCGGCTTCCCTTATCTTGCCATGGCAGCGATCCCTGGAGCGGTTCTTGCAGCTGCATACATGCTGCGCATGCTTCAAAAAATTATCTGGGGTGGTACCGACAATCCCGATCAGTCCTGGATTAGTGATGTGAACAGTCGGGAGATAGTAACGCTTGCACCTTTTCTCTTTTTTGTTTTCTGGATCGGCCTTGGGCCTCAACCATTTTTAGACCTGATACATACCAGTGTGACACAGCTACTTCACCAGTTAGACGCTCATCAGGCCCAGGCTGTTGCTGCCACAGGATCGATTCTACATTGAGATTCTAACCCCGGTAAACGGCAAGGGAGCCGGGATACATACCTTGAGACAGATCATTTTCTATCAAAAATCAGGAAAACAATCTGTAAGGTACTAAATAACTAAGACCTCGCAAAGGTAACACGATGCTATTTCTACCTGAATTAACACTGTTAGGAGCTGGACTGATTCTCTTCATTTTCAGTTTAGGTAAACCCAGTAGTGAGAAAATTAAAAAGGTGGCTACTTTTCTGGCCGCTGTGACACTGGCCACAACACTCATTTGTATAAAGAGTGAAGGGAATCTTTTTTATTCTGCGTATCAGGTCGATTTTTTCTCTCAGGTGTTTAAATTTTTAATCGCCCTGGCTACTCTCATTGTCCTGATATTTAGCGACAGAAAGAGTGATCTAAAAGAAGAGACTCAATCGGAATACTATCTCTTTCTTTTCATGTCGGTGTTGGGTTTAATGATGCTGGTGTCGAGTGTAGAACTCCTCTCGATTTTCGTTTCCCTGGAGCTATCGTCTTTTGCAGTTTATATTATGGTACCAATGAGAAACAATGCATCAGTCTCAGGAGTACAGACCGAAGCCGGAATTAAGTATCTGCTGTTTGGCGTTATGGCTACAGGCCTGATGCTCTTTGGCATGAGCTATATGTATGGCCTGACAGGCTCAACGCAATTACCTGTAATCGCAGAGAAATTAGATCTTATGTATAGCCAGCCGGCTGCGGTTATCGCTATTGTCCTGGTGTTGGCAGGATTTTTCTACAAGCTCGCTCTCTTTCCTCTGCATTTTTGGGTACCTGACATATATGAAGGTGCTTCAAACGAAACCACCGCCTTCATTGCAGCAGTTCCAAAACTTGCCGCGGTTGCCCTGCTTATTCGATTGATAACTCTGGTGAGTACAGAGGGTGAGGTAATAGTAAATGTTCTGATAGTCTGTGCTCTGCTTTCGATGTTTTACGGCAACCTCTCCGCACTTATCCAAAAAGATGTAAAACGACTCCTTGGTTTTTCAGGTATCTCTCATGCCGGTTTTATCCTCGTCGGGTTACTGACATTTCAGATTACCGGATTCGCCACATCTATGTATTACATTGTGGGGTATGTCTTCATGAATCTTGCCTGCTTCCTCGTTATATGTTCTGTTTCGGAAAAAGGGAAAAACGTGTCCATAGAAGATTTCACCGGATTGCATAAGCGCGCCCCTCTGCTGGCAATCACTTTGACTGTTGGTCTTTTTGCACTTGCCGGCATTCCTCCTTTCGTTGGATTTACCGGAAAGTTCCTCCTGTTGCTAGGAGCACTCAAACAGGGGCATCTCATCCTTGTCATACTTGCAGCATTTAACACAGCCATTGCCATCTACTATTACCTGTCGATTGTCCGAGTTACATTCTGTTCTGATTCCGAGGATCGTGGCACAGTAGCCAGTTCCGGTCTAAACAACACCCTTGCAGTCTTACTAATCTTGACAATGATTGTGATGGGAGTGATGCCATCGCAGTTTATTGCCATGACGACCTCTGCAGTACAAGCAATTATGTAAACAGCCTCTTTATTTCTCCTTTTTCTCCCAAAAGGCCCTGATGGATTTCTGCCTCAGGGCCTTTTTTGGTACTCTCTTTCATGGTAGATTATCAGGGGGCTGCTTGAGCTTATACCGATGAGTACTCCATTAGCCCGGATTTCTCATGAACATTGTGTCAATGAGCAGGAGTCAGTTGATATCTTGATACTATTGTCAAGTTTCCAGCAGTCCCGAAATGGACACAATGTTCACCAAAGGCCGGTTGATCACACTGCGCCTGCAGCGGCGCTGAAGCAATGGCCATAAACGATTATGGCCCATCGCTTCGCTTCTCCCATGCACGGCAACCTCGACGGGTGAGATATCCGGGTTAGCACCCTAATTATACCTCCGACATAAAATATGAATCCCTGGCTTCTTACAGTTCTGCTGATAATTTTTTCTTCGTATGTTCTCGAGCTGGTTGTTTCCATGCTGAATATACGTGCACTTGACCCACATCTTCCAAAAGAGTTCGAGACAACATATGATGGTCGGGATTATCAAAAATCCCAAGAATACACCAGGGCTACTACTTCATTTTCCATTGTTGTAACGAGTTTCTCTACATTCCTTACCGTTATTTTTCTCCTCTATGGTGGATTCAATTATGTGGATATCTGGGCAAGAAGTTTTGGGTTTGGACAGATAGCAACTGGGCTCCTGTTTACAGGTGCGTTGGGTTTGCTTTCCTTTATGGTCAATCTACCATTCTTCTTATACTCAACATTTGTCATAGAAGAACGATTCGGCTTTAACCGTACTACGCTTAAAACGTTTATTTTCGATATAATCAAGGGCGGCCTACTTGCCATACTCATCGGTTCGCCACTTCTGGCACTCATAATATGGTTTTTCATTCACAGTGGTACCTACGGCTGGCTATACTGTTGGATAGGGGTGGTATTTTTCTCAATAATTATACAGTTTCTTGCCCCGGTACTCATCATGCCTCTTTTCAACAAGTTTTCTCCACTTGAAGAAGGTGAACTGCGTGACAAAATCATCAACTATGCAGAGCAGCAAGACTTCAAACTTCAGGGGATCTTCACTATGGACGGCTCAAAAAGATCCTCAAAACTAAATGCATTTTTCACCGGTTTTGGAAAATTCAGAAAAATTGTTTTCTACGATACTCTGCTCAATAAACTCAACACTGCTGAGATAGTGAGTGTACTGGCTCACGAGATGGGGCATTTCAAGCTGAGACATATTGTTAAAATGCTTTTTGCGTCGATTATACAGACCGGGTTGATGTTTTACCTTCTTTCACTTTTTATCGACAATAGTGAACTCTCTAAAGCTTTTGGCATGGCAGAGACATCTATCTACTCCAGCCTGGTATTTTTCGGTTTTCTCTATTCCCCGTTAAGCCTTCTCATCTCCATATTTTTCAATGTTTTCTCACGGAAAAATGAATTTGAGGCTGATGAATACGCTGCGCAGACAACAGCTTGTCCCGAGTTATTAATAACGAGTCTGAAAAAATTGAGTAAGGCAAATCTCAGCAATCTTACGCCTCATCCGCTCATGGTTTTCATCCACTACAGCCATCCGCCTGTGCTGCTGCGAATTGATAGATTACGTCAAATCAACAAAAATTTTAACCTGAAGTAAAAGGTCAACATAAAACTTGACACCTTCAACAGTTAGATGGTTATTTTATTTCAATAATCTGTTTTTTTCTTTTTTAGCAATTATTCTATTGTAAATAAAACTACAATGCCTACCTTAAGTAACTAATGTAATTCTATTTTTTCACATACAGGAGAATTCAAATGAAAAAAAATGAGTTTAAAACCCCTCTCATACAATCTGCTGCTGTACTTGGTGGTGTACTGGTTCTGTTCGCAATTGTCGCATCCTCTGGAGCCAGCGGTTCTGGCGGAGGAATTCTCTCTATTATTTTTGGTATTGGTAACCTTATCCTTTTTTTTATTGGTATGGGAATAGCACTGCTCTTTTCCATCGCCCTTCTTATTGCTATTTTTCTGGCTGCTGTTGCTATGGTCGACTCAGAGCAAGCTGCTCAGATGTATGCTGACTTAAAAAAAAACTTCGCGTTAAACGCGATATTTCTGAATAAACAATACACAGATGACAATGCAGCTGGGTACGGTATTACCAGGGAGGAGCACGACCGGATGAGATACGAGATTGCACAACTTCAAGAAAAGAATGGGATGTTACAGAGTGATATCAAAGGACTCAGGGGTGAAAACGCAGACCTTCGAAAGAATGTGGACACGCAGGATGGAGAAAATGAAGTTCTTAGACAGAGAATCGATGAACTGAGCATGGTTGTGCACGAACTGCAAAGCTCAGAAAAAGAGATAAAGGATCTCGTTGCACAACTGACAACTAAAGTCGAGGCTGAAGCTGATCAGGATCTAAAAAAACAGATCAGTAAACTCGAGCAGCTGCAATCAAATACACATAGTGAGATTGAAAATCTCATAGAGCGTATAAAAACAATTGAAACCGGCCTGAAACAAGCCCCCACGTCTGGAATATTCACGTATATAGAGAAAGAGACCGACCAGTCCCTTTTTATACAGAAAACAGAAGAAGCGCTTGCACAGGAACTGACGTATGCTCAAATTGACGAATATCTGACTAATAATCTCCCGGCGGAACTTGATAAAATCATCAAGGATCACCCAGCTCTCACAAAAAATTATATTCGCAATTTAAGAAGAGACTAGTAACCACTGTCGGCAATCCTTGCATCAAAGGCCGTACGGCACATAACTTCACCGTCTTTTTTTGCCGTTCTTTTCAAGGTGCTACTATGGTATTAGCACGCAACTCCGCTTTATTAAAAGAGTGGCTGCAATATTATCCGAATATATCTGCAGAAAAATAAAAGATCGAAGTTGTTTTTCCCCTTGACGTCACGTGGTCAATCAAGTAGTTTGCCGCGGTCTTTGAGGAACACGACAGGGGTGGTTGGCGTGACCGTCTTTTCCTCAGTATCGGGTTGCACCAAAGGCGAAAATAATAAAGAAAAGCATTGACCAGAGATTTTG
>JBARUU010000045.1:0-35090 GCA_049645925.1 Desulforhopalus sp. | reverse complement strand
AGCATTACACTCTTGTCGTACACAGGAGGATTGTGTTTATACAGAGCCATATTGAGATCGTTGATTGCAGGCTTTTGTTTGGCAGGATTGCAGCTATTACGATCACATAGGTGTCGAAGGTGTTCTTCAAGGACAGCCCTGTATATTACACCAGCAGCTAAGTAGTAGCCTTGGGAGAAGAGGTGTTGCCCTTGCTCATAAAGGTCTGCAAAAGCCTCAGCAAAGATGAGATCTTCATATGTTGAAAGGAGCCCTTTGTCGACAGCGCCACGAATTGTTTTCAAAACCGACAAAGGCCTTTCAAGTGTATCAATAGCTGTCGAGACACCATTATGTTTTAACTGAGGCTCCCAAGGGCTAATTATTTCACTACAGAGTGACTTGAAAAGGATCAATTCGTTAGACCATTTCAAGAGCTTCTCAGTGTTCTGTATATACATATCTTGAGTGCCGTATGCGTTATGGCTGTCTGAAATCAGTTCTTTAGCGTCTATAATCAGCTCATCGAGGAGGTCTGAAATTTGCTTTTGTAGTGCCATGTTAAACCATTTGTTTATTGATCTGACAGTCGTTCTTCCTGCGATTTACATTAGAGCCTAGCCTGTAAATACACCTTCTCTCAGGCCACTACAAGGTAATTCTAATAACTGAAGGCAAGTACACCAGTGAGTCCCTTCAGATCTCCAAGTCTTGCTGTGGTTGCCCTTTGATCACTGTGGAAAGCGATGGAGAATCAGATTCCTTCCATGTGGCATCTAAGGAAGACGCTGTGAGGATCTGTGAAGAGATCATGGCGATCTATAAGTAGAGAGTGACTTCTAATACACCATCAGTAGGCTCCTTGCCGTACATATCCTAACTTCTCGTAGGTCTTGGCACATTCTTCTGTTGCCGCATAGACATTCCAGTTCGCCATAGGGTCTCCCTTACATTCTCTGATGTCCATAGTATCAGGATTCTGGAGAATCACGAGGGTGTTTGGAATGCAGCGTAACATCGTGGACAACCCTATCAGTGGCGCACAGAAAATGGCGGATGAAATCGACCAGAGGGTCGTGGATCATTTTGTCGAGATGGAACCCACGATGTCTCACTTACAGATCGCCTAGTGAGTTGTTGGGACATAAGCGGCAGGACACTGTGAAGTTAGCGATGGAAAGACTGCAAGAACGGGGACATATCTTGGTTACGTCAATGGTGGAACCATACGAATCCGGTAGAGGACGCATAGCTGAACGCACAGTCTATCACGTCAACGAACGGGACTCCTATGTTGTGGTGGCGAAGCAATGAAATTCAAGTCTGGCTTCATAGATGCCTTCGATGCCACTGTGTAAAGCTAACTTAAGTGTCTAAAAGTACACGATGTCGTGTGTTAACTATATGAATGTATTATATTAAAATGAATTTCGATGCTTGACTTATGGTGGCTCAAAGTGCTATTACAATTTCGTACTTTGATGTTGGAGGGAGGAAGAGGGGGGGGAGGACAATTGAGAACATTATCGTTTTGCAAATCAACAGGAGAGAGAACTGTGTCAAATGAGATGAGACTTAGTACAGACAGTGGCAAACTTATCGTAACCTTTGGGCAATCAGTAACCTATGAGTGCGATAATAGGGATACGCCTAGCGCTTTTTGGTGGTTTGATTTATGGCCGGAGCAGATGGAGGCCATCAGGCGGTTCCCGATATGGGAAGACTCTCCTCTTACGTTCGAGCAACTTGAGAAGATGATTGAAGACTTTGACGAAAACCATATCTGTAATATTTGCTGGACGGTAAGTGGCGGGGAGGCGGTTCCGCTTTGGGCAGATATGGATATCGAGCAGATGGAACACCACTATCTCAATAACTGACCATATAAAGAAAGAGCGGTCAGGAATGGAAGTCTGCCATTGGTGATCCTGGGTAGGCTTCCTTCCCGCTAAAAGTATTTGGTTTCATATGCTTCCTTCTTCTGACACTCTGGGGTATCTGCCCATATACTAACATTTGCTGTATGTGATCTACGGCAGTTATCAGCCAAATGTAACCAAATGAATGTCTTAAGCTGAGATAGTCTGTATACCTCCTTCTTACATTGCTTAACCATTTTGAGGGATACACTTTCTAAGCGCTTCAGGTAGACGCTATCTACCTCATAATCTTCACCGGCTTCAGCCAAACACGATGCTAGTTTCTTTTTCGCTTCAGGTAGTTGATATTTGAAAACGTTTTCGGCAGCAGCATTGTCCCTGAGCACGTCTGCCTGTGCAGTTATCGGTATTACAAGAGATGTGACGATTGTTAATTTGATTAATAGTGATTTCATGTTCTTATGGTGGTCAGTTAATGGTGATGGATAATGTTCCGTCAATATTCCGTAGGGGGACAAGACACCCTTTTAAGATTCACGTCAAGTACTGCAATGTGGCTTCGTCAATACTACTAGGCCGTAGTCAATCTTCTTTATAGCCTCCCTTAGGAGGATCTCAGGTGTATACCGCTTGCCATACCTCCCCATGGTCTCCGAGTTAATTGTGTGGCCATCAAGCTCATGGATCATGAAGGGATCAACCTGCTTGTGTTTCAGGTGGGTTATAAAAGTATGCCTAAATGAATGGAAGTTCTTTCCAGCGTCAAAACCACATCGCTTCTTGAATCCCTGGAACCACCTACTCACCGCTTGTCCGTAACCGTCGCGCCTTTGGCGTAGCTCTGGGAACAATCGTTGCTCACCCTTTGCCTTGAGTGTCTTCACATGGTCAAGTAGACCAAGCTCTATCAGATGAGGGTGGATAGGGACAAGGCGGATACTTGAGAGATTCTTGAGACTCTTCTCGTGTTTGTCGTTAATGTCGAAAACCCAGACACCTGATTCCTTCCGAATGTCTTCAAGGTGTAACTGACAGATCTCCTCCAACCGACAACCTGTGTAAACGCCTATCAGAGGTGTCCAGTAACCATATGAGTGTTTTTGGGTCTTGTCTGTAAACTCAGCAGAACCAAAGAGAGTCTTGAGGTCTACCTGTGAGTATGCTTCTCGTTCTTCGTCCGGTCTTGTCTTGAGCTTCACCTTCAGTCCTGATGCTGGATTGGCTGAGAGATAACCATGGGTAACACCATAGGCAAAGAGGTTACTAAGGCGAGATAGATACTTATTTATGGTGTGAGTACTGAGTGTCTTGTCAGGTCTCATCTTGAGGATCTGATCGATAGACCTGTTCTTATATTTAGCGATTTTCCTCATGTTGGGCGGGAGTCCTGCGATGGTATCCTTGAATTTGCGCATGGTGACTTTACCGATACTCTCTACACAGACATCACCGAAAATCTCTACGAATAAGCTGAAGACTTGCCGGTGGTCCTCCATGGTTTTAAAGCGCCAACCATCAGACAACTCCTTCTCTTTGAAGAAGGCATCCTTGAGGGACGTGAAGGGGGTGTTGTTCTCTGAAGGAGACTCTGGGGTGTGGTGGTTTGAGGAGACGATCAAGGGCGAATCAGAGTCTTTCTTGGGCGTATTGGTGTGATTGATTTTATCCTTCGTGGTAAATCTTGATAATGCAGGAGATAACTCAAGTAATCGCGCCCTATCTATTCCATCCTTAATTGTTTGATTAATGTTGATCTCAGTTTGACTTGAGTAGTGCCTGAGGCGTATACTATTGAAAGTGTCCTTCAGGAATGAGAGGATAGGTGAGGTACAATTCCTTGCTTCTCTCAAGCTTCTTGTCTTCAGCGAGTACTTGAGTTCACTCTTACCGATAACAGTTAGGCAATCCTTAGGTACTCGTTTTCTAAACAGGAAGAGACCTGTGGAAGTCTGCTGGAGGTATTCGGGTGTGTAGAAATTAGAAAAGCCCATCTTGTTTCTCTCCTCTTGTGTGTACAAGATTGAGTACAAGATAGGCTTCTGATGATACTTGTTACACTTTTTGTGCAACTATTACAAACGAATGGTGGAGCTAGTCGGGATCGAACCGACGACCTCTTGACTGCCAGTCAAGCGCTCTCCCAGCTGAGCTATAGCCCCAAAAATGTATGATTTCACCAGGTCGTAACGTTGCAATATCATTAACAGGGTTTAATTTTCGTGTCAATAAAAAACAATAGAATATTTTTGACCATACGCCATATTTGTTGCTAATGAAAATAAGGTTTGGTATGGTTTCATGTTTCGCGTGAAGTGCTTTTAATTCTGTCAATTTTAATAATTTTGATGGGCGCTCAGTTTTGTAAAACAGCTGTGAGCTGATATAATTTCTAGGTCCGACAAGATCTTTTATCGAAAGGAAAAATGTATGTATTCACCTTTTAATTTTCTGTTTGGCTGGTTGTCAAATGATCTCGCAATAGATCTTGGAACGGCAAATACGGTTCTGTATGTTAAGGGCAAAGGGATTGTGCTGCGAGAACCATCTGTTGTAGCTGTTCGGCAAGATGGCCGAATGAATAAAGTACTGGCCGTTGGACAGGAAGCGAAGATGATGCTTGGGAAAACTCCAGGGAATATCAATGCCATCCGACCAATCAAAGATGGTGTGATTGCTGATTTTGAGGTAACTGAGGCAATGCTCAGGTATTTCATTAACAAGGTGCACAATCGACGCACTCTGGTCCATCCACGGATTATAATTTCCGTCCCTTCAGGAATAACCCAGGTGGAAAAGCGGGCGGTGAAAGAGTCTGCTGAATCGGCGGGGGCGCGGGAAGTCTATCTTATAGAAGAGCCAATGGCAGCTGCAATTGGGGCAGGGTTGCCTATTACTGAACCAACAGCCAATATGATTATTGATATTGGTGGAGGGACAACCGAGGTAGCTGTAATATCATTGTCCGGAATTGTATATGCCAAATCCGTCAGGGTTGCCGGTGACAAAATGGATGAAGCCATTCTCCAGTACATCAAACGTAAGCATAATCTGGCAATCGGTGAGCGTACCGCGGAATTGATTAAAACGACCATTGGTAATGTGATGCCGGAGGAACCATATGAAACGATGGATATCAAGGGGCGCGATCTTGTCTCCGGCGTGCCAAAAACGCTTAAAATTACTGCAGAAGAAATTCAATCAGCAATAGCTGAGCAGGTTGATATAATTGTTGAAGCGGTTCGGGTTGCCCTTGAGGTCACCCCTCCGGAACTGGCAGCTGATATTGTTGATAACGGCATTGTTCTTACCGGTGGCGGTGCATTATTGAAAAACCTAGATAAATGTTTGAGAGAAGCAACGGGTATGCCGATAATTGTTGCCGAAGATCCCTTGTCCTCGGTCGTCCTCGGTTCAGGAAAAGCGTTAGATAATCTTGATATCCTGCGTGAGGTGACTATCGAATAGTCCCTAAATTTGGTGGTGATTTTGTGCCGGATTGAACATGCCGGTGCTCTTTATGTGCTTGCTCTGAACTGCTGTGATCTGTGCGAAAGAAAACGAAAGCCATACAGGGACGGTCGATATTTACGACCATAAGGGTTCTGCTTCTGGTAGTAATATTGATCGTTGTTGGCCTAATGCTGCTTGCCTTGCTGCTTGGCGGGCGTTTCGGGACGCCTCATCAACTTACCCTGGATTTTATGGGACCAATGCAAAGTGCGGTCACACGGACAATTGCAGGCGTTTCCTCTTTAAAAGACGACTATATTGCCCTATGGAACGTTCGGGCAGATAATAAACGACTGCAGGCACTGGTTGAAAAATATCTGAACGAATTGGGGGAATACCGTGAGGGGTACAGCACCTATCTTTATCTGGAAGAGTTGCTGGCCTTTAAAGAAAAACTCAGTTTTCAACCACTGGCCGCCAGGGTTGTTGGTAAGGAACCTGCCTACTGGTATCAGACTATTGTAGTTGATCGTGGTCGAAAAGACGATGTTCTGGAAGGAATGATTGTTCTTGCTCCTGCCGGAGTTGTTGGGCAGGTCATTCATACGGCTGAACATTATTCGAAAATATTACTTGCTAACGCTCCAAGCAGTGCCATCGATGCTATGATTCAGAAAAACCGAACCCGGGGAATATTAAAGGGGGCTGGTGAACGTGGATATGTTCTTAATTACGTCCTGAAAAACGCCGATGTCGAGGAAGGCGATTATATCGTTACAGCTGGTATTGGCGGGGTTTTTCCGGCCGGTATACCTCTTGGGCGGGTGTCGAAGATACATAAAAAAAGAAGAGGAATGTTTCAGGAGATCGAAGTGGAACCCCATGTCGATTTTCAGAAGCTGGAATTTGTATTTATTGATCCAACGGATCGAAGGAAAATACTCGATTCAACGAACCTTTCCCCAAGGAGGTAGAACCGGGTAATGCTGTTTTTTTTGTTCTGGTTGATTGGGATTGCACTGATTGTTGTACAGACAACGTTTTTGCAGTCTCTGCCGCTATGGCTGGGGCGACCTGATTTTGTCTTTATTCTCGTTGCCTTCGCTGCATACCGTTTCGCCTGGATACCTGGTATTGCCTTAGTCTTTAGCCTGGGTTGGATTATGGATGTCGTGGCAGGAATCCATCTCGGTTTTTATCCTCTTATGTGCCTTTTGACTTTTTCCGGATTAAAGCTACTCACGAACCAAAGCCCCATAAAAGAGTCGACGTATCAGATTCCACTGGTTGGCTTGAGTTATTTTCTTGTACAGATGCTGACATATTTTGTCTACTCCATGACCTTACCTGAAGAATTACCCGAATGGTCATGGGGGATTACTCTCCAGAGAACGGCCTTGCTGGTCGTGGCAGCCATACCACTCTTTCTCCTTTTCAGCA
Source organism: Desulforhopalus sp. (assembly GCA_049645925.1). Taxonomy (GTDB): domain Bacteria; phylum Desulfobacterota; class Desulfobulbia; order Desulfobulbales; family Desulfocapsaceae; genus Desulforhopalus_A. The sequence continues at coordinate 28,341 of JBARUU010000045.1, read as the reverse complement.
GTTTGTATGAATATCTGCACAAACGTCGTCTGCGCGCCAAACCTCTCCGGCGTCGTCCTCATAAACCTGTATAAATGAAAATAGATAGAATGATTTTTAAATTTTCGTTGAAGGATTTTGCGGATATTGCGGAAAAAGACGAGGGCGCCCTCAACCTCCTCAAAAAGAGGCTTTTTGCGGCTTCGGTCGTCATTTTGTTTTTTCTGGCTATCATTATCTTAAGACTCTGGTTCCTGCAGATCAGTAACGGCGAAGAATATGAGAAACGAGCCTATGGGAACAGGGTTAGAATCAGAACACTTGTTCCTCCACGAGGGCATATTCTTGACCGCAATAACAGAGAAATTGTCACAAACCGACCTTCTTTTAATGTTGCATTAATCCAGGAAGATTCCCATGATCTGGGCAATGTGCTGAAAAGGCTCGCACCTATTCTCGACATGGACGTCTCCGAACTGTGGGAGAAAATCAGGGAAGCATCGGGTACTCCGAGATACGTTCCGGTAATTTTGAAAGAAGATATTGATTGGCAGACACTTGCCTATCTGGAAAATCATAATCATGCGTTTTCCGGCATTCGCATCGAAGTGCAGCCCGTAAGGGTCTATCATTTCGATGATCTCGCCGCAAATGTCATCGGTTACCTTGGTTCAATTTCAAAAAAAGAATTGGAAGCGGCTGACCGGGACATTTATAGCGGGGGGGATATTATCGGTAAAAAAGGTCTCGAAAAACTGCGGGAAGAAGACCTTCGTGGTGAGAAAGGACACAGCTATTCTGAGGTCGATGCAAAAGGTTTTGAACAACAGCTGTTAAAAGCCGTGGAACCGCTTCCAGGTAGAGAAATACGTTTAACACTCGATGTAGATCTGCAGCAGATAGCAGAGAGCTATATGTCGGCGGGAGAAAAGTCCGGGGCTGTTGTAGCTATGGAGGTGAAGACAGGTAGGTTGCTGGCTGCAGTTTCTGCCCCGACTATTCATATTAATGATTTTGTTGGTGGTATATCAACGAAAAAATGGCAAGCCTTACTCGACAACCCTAAACATCCGCTCATAAACAAAGTCGTGCAAGCGACGTACCCTCCCGGGTCAACATACAAAATGGTAACCGCTCTGGCAGGACTGGCCAAGGGGGTGATTGATGAAGATACTGTTTTTTATTGTCCTGGTCATTATTGGTTTGGTAACAGAACCTATAGATGCTGGAAACATTCTGGGCACGGACCGGTCAATTTATTGAAAGCTATTGGAGAGTCTTGTGATGTCTATTTTTACCAGGTTGGACAAAGAGTCGGGGTTGACGCGTTGGCAGAGTATGCACAAAAACTTGGTCTAGGCAATAAAACAGGGATTGAGATGGAATATGAAAAATCCGGTCTTGCCCCTACGAAAAAATGGAAAGAGAAATACCGTAAAGCCAAATGGCAGGAAGGTGAGACACTTTCTGTTGCCATCGGCCAGGGTTTCAACCTTGCCAGCCCTCTGCAGATCTGCGTGATGACCGCGACGTTGGCCACTGGAGGAAAATTGTATCGCCCCCAGCTTGTTGAACAGGTCGTAGATCCTGAAGGAAAAATAATCGAAAGTTTTACACCTGAACTGGTAACCGAGATTACCGGATTTGACCGATACTTCCAAAGCATCAAGCTGGGAATGGAGGAGGTGGTGCAGGGCAAGCGTGGTACTGCCAGGAGTGTAGCAATCGACGGACTGAAAATCGGTGGTAAAACCGGAACTGCTCAAGTCGTGAAAGTAGCGCAATATCGCCACCTGAAAGAAGAAGATATTCCCTATAAATACAGGGATCATGCATGGTTTACCTGTTATGCCCCGGCCGAAGATCCTGAAATTGCAGTGACCGTTCTCGTTGAGCATGGTTTGCACGGTGGTTCCGGTGCAGGCCCGATTGCGAGAGCTGTGTTAAATCAATATTTCAGTGACAGGCTGAGCCAGAAAGCTGAGTAGCCTGATGTGGTTTTGCCGAATGATAATGATGTTTAAAGTGGTGTAAGAAGATGTTCCGAATAGACAGACGATTGTTTGAACATTTTGATATGGTGCTGATGCTACTGATTTTTCTGGTATGCACTATGGCCTTTTTCAATCTGTACAGTGCGTCGTTCCCGCCAAAAGGCTATGGAACACCGCCGTATATCAGGCAGGGCTATTTCTTCCTGATGGGCTTTACTGCCTTTGTGTTTATCATCAGCTTTGATTATCAAGAGCTGCATTCATGGAATTATCCCTTTTATTTAATAATTATTGTTCTTCTGCTTATTGCATTTGTGGCAGGAGATAAGGCCGGTGGTGCCCAGCGCTGGATCAACTTGGGATTTTTCAAGTTACAGCCTTCAGAGCCGGCGAAGCTCATGCTCGTCGTCACACTCGCCAGTTACTATTCAAGAAAGGAAATCAATGACGGATATGCAATCAAAGATCTCGTTATCCCGGTATTACTGACCGGGATTCCTTTTCTTCTCATCCTGTTAGAGCCTGATTTAGGCACAGCTCTGATGCTCGGTATAATTTTTGTATCTATGACAGTGTTCGTCAAGCTCAGGATGTCTACTTATGTCATTTTGGGCAGTCTTGCCGGTGGAGCTGGACTATTTGCCTGGGAAAAATTGTTGAAACCGTATCAGAAACAAAGAATTCAAACTTTTCTGAATCCGGAAAATGATCCGATGGGGCATGGTTATCAGATACTGCAATCAAAGATAGCCGTAGGCAGCGGAGGAAAATTTGGAAAGGGGTATATGGAAGGGACCCAAGGCCACCTGCATTTTCTTCCAGAACGTCATACTGACTTTGCCTTCTCTGTTTGGGGGGAGGAGTGGGGGTTCGCCGGAAGTGTCATCTTTATCGGCACCTACTTTCTGCTTTTGCTCTGGGGACTGTACGTTGCAATGTATGCCAAGGACCGGTTCGGTGTGTTGTTGGCGTACGGAGTAGTGATGCTCATTTTCTGGCAGGCGGTGATTAATCTCTTTATGATTATGGGGTTTCTACCTGTCGTTGGGATACCACTGCCCCTGGTTTCGTATGGGGGATCTTCTCTTTTAACGACCATGCTTGGGCTGGGACTCCTTATGAATGTAAGGATGCGTCGTTTTCAAAACTCCATGGGAAGGGAATAACAGAGTATTATTCTTCCTGCAGCACCAGCTCCCTGAGGCCCTGGATAAAAAGAGGGTTGGTGTTGAGGGAGGCGCAAGGTTCAAGGCGTATACCTGCCTGGGCAGCCTGTTCCCGGTAGAGAATGTTTATTTCATATAAAGTCTCAACATGGTCAGACACAAAACTTATCGGGACCATCAGTATATTCCGGCAACCTTCTTTTGCGAGAGTTTCCAGCATTTCCGGTGTTGAGGGGGAGAGCCATTCGACGGGGCCGCTCCTGCTCTGGTAACAGAGCCTGCCTCTCTTGCCTGTCAAATTTTCAATTGCTCTAATTGTCTGATTGATATGCTCCACATATGGGTCGCCTTGATGGATAAAAGATACGGGAAGGCTGTGTGCACTGTAGACAATTTCCACAGCTTGTGTGTCGAACATCTTTAATCCGGATTCGATATTATCCGCCAACACCCTGATGTAACTGGCTTGAACAGGCCAGGATGAGATACAGGTCAGAGGAATTTCCGGAGCAAGTCGTAGAAGGCTTTGTTGCAGTTGAGAAATGGATGAGCCAGTTGTCGCTTTCGAATAGTGTGGATAGAGGGTGAGAGCAATAAGGCGGTCGACTCCTGCTTCTAATAGCTCACGTATTGCTTCATCTGCAAATGGAGGCCAGTAGCGCATGGCGACGGTCACAATATAGTCACCCTCATCACTTAACGATTGCTGCAGCGCTTTGGCCTGACGGAAAGTGATATCTTTCAGAGGGGAGGCTCCCCCTATTTTTGCATATATTGCCCTACTTTTGGGAGCTCGTCGAGCCGATATTATCAAAGCGAGAAATTTTTGTAAAAAGGCTGGACCAAGTTTGATGATTTCCCGATCGGAAAACAGATTGTAAAGAAATGGCCGGACATTATCTAAAGTGTCCGGACCTCCCATATTCATAAGAATAATCCCTATTTTACCGTTCTGCAATGTACCACTCCCTTCAGTTGTTTAGAGCAAGATCCAAAGGCTAATAACTATACAAGGAAATAAAGTGAATAGCCACGCTTGTCATTTTTTATCGAATAAAAAGTTAGTTTCCCCTGAAATAGCTGTGTAAAACAATTGTCAGCCTTGATTCTCATAGATAGTGAAATATAATAAGATGAAGAGCAGGTCTTCTACAGCCAGAGTGTTAGAGGTTTTCCCTTTGTCTGGTTGGTAGATAGAATGCATGGGCTGCATCCAGAGTGATGCATGAGTAAAACAGCGGTGTAACCACTGTTTGAAACAGAGCTGGAGGAACTATATGGAACTGAAGATCGAAGCCCGAAATGTTGAATTGCGTAAAGGTTGGCAGACTAAAATCCAAGAGGAGCAGGAAAAAATCATTCGCCATTATCCAAATTTCGTTCTTCATTTACGTGTCAGCATTGAAGCCACTACCCATTACAAAGAGGGAGGGTTTGAGATCAAACTGGTAGCATCGGTACCAAACGATACAGCTGTTGTAACCAGGAAAGCTGAGACGGTGCGAGCGGCACTTACTGAGTCCTTTGACGTGTTGACTTTGCAGCTCAAAGAGATCCAGAGAAAAAAAAGGAAAAATAAAAAGCAAGCCAGTCATGCCGAACCCTTGGATGGTCTTGGTGTGATCAGAAAAGTTTCTCCGCATGAGTCGTATGGATTCATCACCTCGGCAGACAAAAGAGACATTTATTTCCATGAAAATGCGCTGAAAGATTTAAATATGGACGATCTTTCAGAGGGGGACAGTGTAACTTTTGGCGAAACCATAGGTGATAAAGGTCCGCAGGCTTCGTGGGTGAGAGCACCCAGATAATCACTTATAAACGTACGTTAAAAAAACCCGGGCATGTATTGCCCGGGTTTTTTTATGACAACCATAAAAAATGAAAATCGATTCTTCGATACAAAAGTTGTAAAACCCGCTATACTGCAAGGTCAATAATATCAGTATCCTAACTTCGGGCAGACTGTATACCGAAGAACCTTCAGCAATATATGGAGTCGTGAGCTGTGAAAGAAGAAATTTATCTCATTGACGGAAGTGCATACATCTATCGCGCCTATCATGCGATTGCACCACTTTCAAACAGCAAGGGAGTGCCGACCCACGCAGTGCTGGGTTTCATAAATATGGTTAACCGATTGGTCCGTGAAAAAAAACCAAAGTACCTGGCCATTGCATTTGACAGCCGGGGACCGGTATTCCGCCATCAAATTTACGATCAATATAAGGCAAATCGACCACCGATGCCGGAAGATCTCAGTGCGCAAATCCCATTTATTAAACAGTTTGTCGAGGCCGCGAACCTTCTCATGATCGAAGGGGAAGATGTTGAGGCCGATGATATCATTGCCTCTGTGGTAAAAAGATTTACCGCTCTCGGTCACAGGGTAGTTATCGTCTCCGGAGATAAAGATCTCCTACAGTTGGTAGCTGAAGATGTGGTCATGTGGGATCCTATGAAAGACAAGGTGATGGATCAGGAAGAGGTCAAAAAGAAATATGGGGTTAGTCCGGATCAGCTTCTCGATCTGTTTTCCCTCATTGGTGACAGTTCTGACAATGTCCCTGGAGTGCCGGGAGTTGGTCCCAAAACAGCAGAAAAACTGATCGGCGATTTTGTCACGCTTGATGGGCTATACACCCATGTTGACGACTTGAAAAAGTCGAAGATGAAAGAAAAAATAATAGCACATCGTGGCCAGGCCTACCTCTCTAAAGAATTGATCGATCTGAAATCGGATGTGGCAGTCCCGGAACAACTTGACAGCTATCTGTTTCGTCAAGGAGATGAGGAGCTGCTGGCAGAAATTTATACCGAGCTCGAATTTTCCAGTCTGCTGAAAGGGATTGATACATCGAAAGCTGTTCCCTCGGAAGGTTTTGTAACAGTCAGAAACCGTGAACAGCTGGAAGAACTCATAGCTGTTCTGCAGGATGCTGAGCTTCTGGTTGTCGATACCGAAACAACTTCTGTAAATGCGAGAAACGCCGGCCTCGTCGGTATTTCTCTCTGTGTTGATCTGGAAAGGGCATGGTATATCCCAGTGGGGCACCTTGATGAAGCTGGACATCTCGTCGAGGGTCAGCTTGGACAACAGGAAGTTCTTGCGGCTGTTCAACCGTTCCTGTTGTCCAAAGAGCTGCTGAAAATAGGGCACAACCTGAAATATGATTACACCGTCATCAAACAGCAGTGGGGAATCGAGCTTGGTGGCGCGCTTGCCGACACCATGATTGCTGCGTATCTCATTGAGAGCGACGGCCGGTCATTGAAACTTGATACTCTTTGTTTAAACCGCGGCTTAAGACTGACCTCTTTTGATGAAGTCGTCGGGGGTGACAAGCGGGAAAATTGTTTCGCCTATGTCGATATTGAAGATGCAGGAATGTATAGTTGTGAGGATGTCTATAGTACTCTTTTTCTTTGGCAGGAGTTTGGGCCTCTGTTGCGGAAAAAAGGGGTAGAAGATCTTTTCCGACGGGTGGAAATGCCGATTATTCCTATTCTCGCCGGGATGGAACTCACCGGCATCTGTGTCGACTTGTCCGTTCTTTCCCTCCTGTCCACTGAGTTCTCGGAGAAACTCGGAATTCTAGAGAAACAGATCTTTACCATGGCCGGGCACGAATTTAATATCAACTCCCCCAGGCAGCTCGGGCAGGTTCTCTTTGAGGAGCAGGGACTTCCCCATGGAAGAAAAACAAAAACCGGTTTCTCGACTGATGTGAAAGTCTTAGAAAAACTGGCTAAAAAACATGGTCTGCCGGATTTGATTCTCCAATACCGTACTCTTGCAAAGCTGCTGTCAACCTATGTGCAAAAGCTCGGTCAGATGCAGGACCCAGTGACAGGTCGGATACATTCATCCTTCAACCAGGCAGTGGCCGCCACCGGGCGTTTATCAAGCAGTGACCCTAACCTCCAGAACATCCCCATACGGACGGAGGAAGGAAATCGTATCCGTGAGGCTTTTGTCCCAGGTGAAGGATTGATATTTCTCTCGGCGGATTACTCACAGATTGACCTTAGGGTGCTTGCCCACTATTCCCAGGATACTGCGCTGATGTCAGCTTTCAGGAAGGGGCAGGATATCCATGCAACCACTGCGGCCGAAATTTTCAGTGTTTCGCCTATGCTGGTTACATCTGAAATGCGACGGGTGGCAAAGAGCATAAACTTCGGTATTGTCTACGGCATGAGCAGTTTTGGTCTTTCCAGTCAGCTCGATATCAGTCGAAAGGATGCGCAGCGATTTATTGATAAGTATTTCAGGCTCTACACCGGTGTGCAGAAATTTATGGAAGATATTGTTAACCTGGCGCGGGAAAATGGTTATGTCACCACCCTTCTTGGACGTCGAAGAAGCTTTCCCGACATCGTTGCAAAAAACCGGAATCAGAGGGAATTCGCCGAGAGGATGGCTATTAACACGCCGATACAGGGTACTGCTGCCGATATTATAAAACTGGCCATGATTGAGTGTGAGAAGGTCATTATGGAAAAAAAGCTGTCCGCCAAGATGCTTTTGCAGATTCACGATGAACTGGTATTCGAATTGCCGGAAACGGAACTGGAAAGAACAAGACCGATAATTCAATCCGCCATGGAGGATGCACTTAAACTGGATGTGCCGCTTGTTGTCAATTTTGAAGTAGGCAACAATCTTGCGAAATAGGTGTCTTTCAAGAAGAATAATAAAACCGAAGAACTGTCGTCGGGGACAGGATTTATAGTGTTGCAAAAGAACTGTCCCCGACGGTGAACTCGGTGCTCTTACCTCATGATAAGGGCCTTAGATCCGATCTTTCATGGGAATGAAGGGCCTGCGAGTCTGACCGGAGTAGACCTGACGTGGCCGTCCGATCCGGGCATTTTCCCGGTCTTCCTTCATTTCCGTCCATTGGGCTATCCAGCCAGGCAGTCGACCAAGGGCAAACATGACAGTAAACATATTGGTAGGGATTCCCATGGCCCGGTAGATGATGCCGCTATAAAAATCGACATTTGGATAAAGGTTACGTTGGATGAAATACTCATCGGTTCTGGCATGCTCTTCCATTTCCAGTGCTATATCCAGCAACGGATCCTGGATCTCAAGTTCATCCATAATATCGCTGCATGCCTTTTTGATAATTGTCGCCCGGGGGTCAAAGGTTTTATAGACCCGGTGACCGAATCCGGTAAGGCGAAATGGATCTTTCTTATCTTTTGCCTTTGCGATGTATTTTTTATGGTTATTGCCGTCTTTGTGGATCGCCTCCAGCATTTCAATAACCGCCTGATTGGCTCCTCCGTGCAGCGGGCCCCATAGTGCACTGATTCCTGCTGAAATTGACGCATAAAGGTTGGCGCCGGCACTACCGACCAGTCGGACCGTCGATGTGGAGCAGTTCTGCTCATGGTCGGCATGAAGAATAAGCAGTTTATTCAGAGCGGATACGAATTCCGGTTTGATTTTATATGGAAGGTTCGGTCGATCAAACATCATGTTGAGAAAATTCTCACAATAGTTCAGGCGTGGGCTTGGATAGACAAGTGGATGGCCGATACTCTTCTTGTAAGAAAAGGCGGCGATAGTTCTTGTCTTGGCCAGCAGACGAGCGGTAGTGACTGAGTACCCACCATAAGGATCGTCTTCGGCATCCATCTCAGGGTAGTAGTTGTGCAGGGAGTTGACAGTTGTCGAGAGAATTGACATAGGTGATGCGTTTGGCGGGAAATGATCGAAAAAATGGATCATATCTTCATGAAGAAGAGCAAAACGTCGCATATCATGTTTAAAACCTTCAAGAGAATCGAATGTAGGCAATTCACCGTGCAGTATTAAATACGCTACCTCCGTGAAACTGCAGTTCTCGGCCAGATCTTCAATTGCATAGCCGCGATAATCGAGAACTCCTTTTGCGCCATCAAGGTAAGTGATCGATGAGGTGCATGCGCCGGTATTCATGTAACCGCTGTCTAGAGTGATGTATCCGGTGTCTTTGAGCAGACTGCGGATATCTATTGCTTTATCGCCCCTCGTTCCCTCAATAATCGGGAGTTTGTAAGATTCGTCTCCAATAGAGAGTGTTGCATATTCTTGTGGCATAGTACTACCTCTTAGTTGGCGAAACGGTGACTCCGGATCGGAACACACACACTTCATGATTAATGATTTCTCCGGCAGCCTGAGGGAAATAATTGTACGCTGCACATATTGAACAGTTGATAACTGCAATATGCAGGATTGGCGGGAATGCGCCGGAAAGAGCTTAAACGTAAAATTTCAGGCCGGGCTGGAGGCGCAGGGCCTGAAGGTGTTGTTGGAATGATCTAAGGATTTTTACTATAATATAATTTTGACTTTTCGGCAAATGATCTTAGAATTCCGGTTTTTTATCAGATAAATGTTACGAAGTTTATTACAAAGTTACCGCAACCCTATTGCGGTAATACCAGATAATTACAATGAAGGTAGATATGTCGCTTACGAATGCAAAGCATCAGTTGGTCGAAGAGATCGAACTCTTCATACGGTTTGCAGTCCCGGAAGATCAGATACAACAAGCTATTGCCCTGGTTCACAGGTATAGAAAAAATCACCTCATTCTAAGATTGTTTCGGGAGTACTATTCGGCTCTTCCCGAAGCGCGTGAAGAACGGATTGTTCGGGTTGCCAGGCTGATTGATCGACAGGGAGTTTACCTTGTTGTGGTCTCAACACCCGCGTATTCCTATCTCTATGCACTCTCAGCTGATCAGGTCCTCTTGCTTGGGGAATATCAAAAAGAGGTTGATCAACAGGTCTTGTCATTTTTTGGCTTTGAGAGCCAGGAATCGTTTTTAAAAAAATGTCCTTCGGCGAGCGATCTTGGTGAATATGCCGAGCTTAATCTGGACGAGCATACGTTCTGTCCGGCCTGCGGAGTACCGGATGGTGAGTTTCACCTTCTGGGCTGTTCGGTTGAGATTTGCCCCTGGTGCGATGCTCAGCTGAGCAACTGTAATTGCCGATATGAGCAGTTGGAGACCGATGATATTCAAGATGAAAAACAGCTGGAAAAATTTGTCGATCTACTCACGGCTAAGGGGAGAATCCCTTACAATAGAGACCAGGCCCCGCTCTACCCTGGGACAAGTGGTGGTCTGGATGAGGGGGAAAATGACAGTTAGCCCTGCTGAACAGCGTGGCAGTGAATGAGGGTTTGGACGCTCAATGCTTCAATTCATAGAAAATGCTACCGGGGGAGGAAGCAATGATAAAACTGCTTTCACTCCCCCCGGCAGGAAGGAGATTTGTTACTTTCCTTCCACTGACTTGAGAAAACGATACAGATCGGAGTCGGAGGAAAGAACAAGAGATGTGTTTTCTCCTATGATTTCCGGATAACTTTCCAGGGTTTTCTGAAAGCCGTAAAAATCAGGATCCTGTGAATAAGACTCACCGTAAATCCTCGTAGCCTCGGCATCTGCCTTACCTTTGATTGTTACAGCTTCCCGGTTAGCAGTGGAAATGATCTCCTTGAGCTCACGTGCAACGGTACCAAGAATTTCCGCTTTCTGACCTTCGCCTGTTGATCGCTTTTCTGCAGCAATACGCTTTCGTTCAGAAATCATCCTGTCATAGACCTTGAGACGAACCGAATCAATATAGTTAACTCTCTTAATTATTACATCAATCAATTCAATCCCATATTGCGGAGTCACTTTTGAGGCTATTTCACGGACCTGATTGGAGATTCCGTCACGACCATTTTTCGGTCTGATGCCGATGCTGGCCACCGCGGTTGTCTCTGACATGGTTTCTATCGACCAGTCTGAGCTTCGAATGATTTCTATCAAGTCGTTTTTATTGACCATATCCCTAATTGTACCGTTAATGATGTCGCTGAGAAGGGATTGTGCTCTGACTTGATTATTGACCGCCTGCAGGAACTTCAGGGCGTTGGATATACGCCAGCGGGCAGTGACGTCGATAAAGACGAAGGTTTTATCATTGGTAGGGATCTGGTTCGGTTCACCGTCCCAGATCAGAATTTTCTTTTCGAATGTTTCAGTCTGCTGAATAAAAGGCATTTTTAAATGCAGACCGGCATCGGTGACCGGGTCTCCAACCGGGGCGCCGAACTGAGTGATGACGACCTGTTTACCTTCTTCGAGAATGAAGAAGCCGTCATATACCACTATAATTGCCAGGAGGACGAGGCCGACAAGAAAGAATTGGGCTATCTGTTTCATATCTATTTCCTTTAAGTAGGTTCAGTCTATTTGGATTGCGTTGCCGACAGGCCGCTTGCTGATGAAATATTCAGGAGCGGGATTGGAGCCTGCTGATCCTTGTCGATAACATAGACCGATTCTACGGTAGGCAGAATGTCTTTCATGGTTTCCAGGTACATCCGTTTACGAGTAACGTCAGGGGCGTTTTTATATTCCTTGAGAATGTCATTGAATCGCTGGGTTTCACCTTGTGCGTTATTGATGCGCTCGGCCTGGTAACCATAGGCTTCTTCGATAATCTTTTTTGCATCACCGGATGCTTTGGGAATGACCCGGTTGTAGGTTTCCTGGGCCTCATTGACCAGTCGTTTCATGTCCTGGTCGGCTTCGTTAACCTCGTTGAATGCTGGTTTCACCTGGTCTGGCGGGTTAATGTCCTGGAATTGGACGGTACCAATATTGACGCCACTCATTCCTTTGGGGAAGAGCTTGTCCAGCTGCTCCTGAAGTTCCCTTTTGACTGAGGCTGCAAGGAGGTCCCGGTTACTGAGAACATAGTCGAAATCCATATTGCCGACTACCCGCCGTGTCACACTCTCGGAATTATCCCGAATCGCCTGACCGACATCGGCTACCTTGAAGAGGAAGGCATAGGGGTCGGCGACTCTATACTGCACAATCCAGGCAACACTGATAACATTCTTATCGGCTGTAAGCATAAGTGATTCATTGTCATAGCCACGCCTGTCAAAAGTTGTTGTTTGCCCTGGAGACCGATTGCGGAATCCAAACTCTTCTTTGCGGATATTTTCAACATCAACCTTGTACAGTTTATCGATGTAGGGGATTTTGAAATGCAGTCCCGAAGGGGTTGTTCGAGAATATTCACCAAGTCGAAGAATTACGCCAACTTCACTTGGGGCAATTTTAAAAAAGGATGAATAGACACCCTGCAAGACAACGATGATGAGTATGATGGTCAGCAGTTTACCTATATTCGCAAAAGGCGAAGAAGGGGATCGAGGCGGGTCCTGGTTGTCGCCTGATGGAGGTGGCTTTTTTTTGTCTGAAAAAAAATCCTGCAATTTGTTAATCAGCTGCGCTACAATCTCTTCCGGGGTTTGAGGCTTGTTCTTCCTCCCCCATGGAGGCTGTTGATCCTGGTTGGACATATAAATCTCCTGATCGTAATAGTCTGATATTCTATCCTCCATCATTACATATTGGTCAAAATAGAGCTCTAATGGTGGAGAATCGCTTTCAATGCTGCAATTAAGCCATAAGGGTAATAATTCAGAGGGGTGAATGCAATCCGAATCGTGAAATTATTATGAATTTGCCACGATTTTACCCTCTCCTATAAATTTAGTGCGACAAACCAGCAGCCATAAAAAGTTGCAAAGACAAGAGTACCGATAACGGTTTGGGCAAGAAAGGAGGAACGCACTGCGGTAAAAATTGGTAACCGAACGAAGTTGCCGGAGATCAATCCGCATAATAAGCCGAAAAGGTGCGCTCCCAGATCTGTTCGTTCCCCGCTTGAGCCAAGAAAAGCGAGAAGAGCTAAACCAGACATCAGGGGCATGAGAAAATGAAGGGTAAGCCGTCTTGTTTGTAATGCAAAACTGATAGTACAGAGCATTCCGATAACACTAAAGATGGCAGTGGAAAAACCGACAAATAAATGACCTGGACCATGGACCATTACATTGACAAGGTTGGCGATGGCTGCGGTGATGAGCATGGCACAGAGACCGATCCCATTTCCGGTGAGGTGAAAAAAGAAATGAAGAAGAAAACCTCCTAGAAAACAGTTCCCCATGAGGTGAACAATATCGGCATGTAAGGTAAGCGGGGTGATCAGGCGATATAATTGATACTCGTTAAGAATAGCGGCAGAGTTCCCTGCGCCTTTCTGAAACCACAATGACGCGTGATGCCAGTCTCCTGAAAGACCATATATGAAAATCAGGCCGCCGATGACAACTGAACTCATGGCTCGGAAAGTCGGCACGAAGGTATCATCCTGAAGCGTCGGTGGCCAGTTATGGTTTTCGCTGTCATAGGCGGCCAGTTCATATAAGGCTCTTTCCTTCTGCTTGGCGGCAACATATATCTCTATGTTTTCTGCAGAAATATATTGAGTACGGTGGGTGACACCGGCGGAGGAGAGGACCAGGGAATAGGTGTTCAGGAGATCTGGGTCGGAAACCTGCGCTATCAAAACTTCGGCGGATTGTTCCGAGGACGGATTCATTTTTTCTGGGCGACAGGGTGGTAATCGTATCGATTAAAGAACAAAAAATGTCCTGATGACGAAGTCGTCTTGGCTCATTAAAATGCCCCTGCCCGACTGGATGGCCGGACTGGGGCAGGAGAACTTAAATAAGTTTATCCATGGAAACAATCGAACCGAATCGTTCCTTTAGCTGTAAGAGTTCTTGTTTCTGTTTGTCGTAGACCGCAAAGAGCATCTGTGGGATTTCTGGTTCTTTGCTGTATGCATCGCGTTGGAGATCCAGGCGGTCGACTATCTTATCAATATAAAGGGCAAACTGCATATCGTATAGAGATTTCGGATATTGCTTATTAATGGTGCGAAACAATGCCACCAGATCATCGTATTTCGGTAGATAACCAATTGGGGTGGTGATTGCTTGGACATCGCCGTTGGCAAACAGTTCCAGCCAGCCAAGCCAGACCCTGACGTCCTTTTTCTCTCCGAGCAGGGCACCGCCGGATCCACCTCGATTCTCATGGGTGAGGAAATAGTTCAATCCTGCCATAATCGGTCGGGTGGCTTCGGAGAACTTTTTGGAGTTAAAGAAAATGAATTGGGCATTCATGTAATCAGCAAGCGCGCCAGGAATAAATGGTGCATTAGCCCATGGCTGTCTGTTTACGCCTGTTGCCCCAACTTCTGTGGCAGTAGCTTTGGAAACAATTGATGCCCCTATGGCCACACCCTCATCGGAATTTTTAGCTACCCATACCGGAGGCATGGTGTCGGCATCCCTGCCGGAGTAGGTGATGACTTTAATGGGAACACCGTTTGGATCTTCCGATAATGCTGTTGCGTGGTTGGCAATTGCTGAAGCGAGAAGGGTGCAACGGGAATTTTTATGTGACATTGGTATTGGGGTTCCATCCGGTCCGGTTTTGCCTTGGTACCACTCTCCCTGGAAATTGATACCTCTCTCCGGTGCAACTTCACCGTTGCCCACCCAATAAGGGATCCCGCCGTTAATGAGGACATTCGACCAGATAACTTCCGTTCCATCGCCGCGCAGACAATCCATTAAAAAGGGGTCGCCTTCACGGTTGACATCCTCGACGATACCGAAGATGCCTTTTTCAGGGTTGATTGCCCGAAGTGTACCAGCTTTATCAATCCAGAACTGGGCCAGGTCATCGCCAATAAAGTCTGTGCCCACCATAGCGGTGGTGGTTTTACCGCATCCGGATGGCGCTGCTCCTGCGAAAAATGTCTTTCGACCACCTGGGCCGGTCATTCCTGTTATAAACATATGCTCGGAAAGTTGCTCCTCAATCTTGCGATAAGTAGCATAATCAACACTGAAACGATGGTTCCCTTTTTTCAGAAGCAGGGTGTTGCCGGCATAGGTACAAAAGGTGGAAAAGGTTGTCATCCAGCTCCTGTCCATGAAGATGCGCGCGTTAGGCACATCTTCGGGGGTGTTATTGCCCTCGGCATGTACATTGGTGAAAAACAGACCGGTTCGCTCTGTTTCTGCATCAAAATCCTTGAAACAGTTGCGGTACAATAATTCAGCGGAGTGGAGGACATAGCCTGAAGAAGATATTTCAATTGCCGGGACAGCTGCCTCGGCACCGACCGGGCCCCGACTATAAAAACCAACAATCAGCGTCTTCCCGGTCATAATGCCTGGCATAAATTTTTTGACATAATCGATCGCCTCGCTGCGCAGGACCGATTTTGCCAGTGAGCTCATTTTTTCCCCTTCATTGATGATATAAAAGGTCTGCTTCACGAGTCGTGCCTGATCCTCTGGTAGATCAAAATGAATTGTATGCCCTGACTTAGCCAGTTTCTTTTCTTCCCCTTTTTTCAGTGAATACTCTCTGATCCATTGGACATCAGCAGCCGAGCCTGTATTGACAAAGACACTATCCGGCCTGCACATGGTTATGGCGTTGGCAATTTTTATCAGCGCTTCCTCATTTTTGATATGTGCCAGTTTGTTGCTGTTGGTCTCATCAAGATTACCGGCAAATACTTTATGGGCTTCTTCAATGGTGGTGATGCCACCAACGACTGCAAGAATCTCATCACCTTTTTTCAATTCAAGCATTCCTTACTCCTTTATTTATGATCGCTTGGTTCGCGAGCTTAACAGAAAGATAATTGACTTATGAATAAGTCTAAAAATTTTTATAATATGAGTTTTTGCGATGGCCGTCAAGTTTAGATACTGTAGTCGGTTGAAAAAAAGGAAGAAAATGGCTTGATTTCATATTGTTTTTTTGTCTTAAGCTGGCTGCAGGACGCATGGCTTGAGGAATAGTTCACAACATCTTCGTGTCTTTATCAGTAATAATGATACACCTGTCGGCCACCGTTTGTGCCGGATGATACATTCTTTTCTCGCTCTCTTTTTATTCTGATCCCGGGAAACTGATGAACCTGTCGATGCGTCAATTGATTTTCCGCCGCCACTGAAAAATAAGCTTAAATACGTCGGGATCATTGTTATACTGTCTGCCTATGCCTGTTCCCATGTCTACACATTTTCATCTTGATCTTTACCCACTCTCAGCAATTGGATCGGTCATATGTTGAATTTTAGAGATTTAACAAGGACGTTCACGCTCCGATCAGTACAATTATCGAAGGCGGAAATTCAACTGTTGACCAAGAGGGCAGCACTTGAAATGGCAGGGAGGTCGACGCTTGGTGCAATCATTGTCCCTCTCTGTTTTGCTCTGGCGGTCACTGCCTCAGGGTATATATTCTCCTCACCGTATACCTGTACCTGTCTTGCTCTAGCCCTTTTGAGCTGCGCCGCAGTACGATACCTTTCAATATCGCGCATGAAAAAATGTGACGATGAATCAATGGGTACCTGGCTGCAGGTATTTTTATGGGGATGTCTGGGGATGGCTGCAGTCTGGGGGACGACAGCGGCTCTTTTTATCTATATTTATCTGGAAGATGTTCCGGTCTTGCTGATTCTTATTCTCTCGGCGGGCATTGGCGCAGGGTCTATTGCCAATTTTTGTATCTGGCGGGTTCTTGCGGCAATGTACCTTCTCCTTTCTTTTGGTCCAGGTATTTTTGTCGGTGTTTTCATTCAAAGAACTGAGCTTTTGCCGGCCATCCTGGCAATAGCTTTTTTTGTCGTGTATCTGTTGGCGCAGATAAACCGATGGAACTATCACTTTTGGGACTCATTGCTAACGGCGTATCTTTTTGAAAGACAGGCTGAAAAACTATCCGACACCAACAATAGAATGGTCCAGGTGATTGAAAAAGAGCAAAAGTCTCGTCGGGAAATCGAAAATGCAAGACTGAAGATCCGTGAGCTTTTCAATTTGACCAATGATGTCATAATCATTTGTGCTTTGGATGGAAGTGTTTTGGATATAAACAAGGCGACGCTGGAAATGTTTTCAGGAGGAAGGGAGGAGATTATGCAGACCTCTCCCCTGCAGCTGCTGGAAATCACAGACAGAAATGGATTGTCCCTCCAGGAACACTGGAGAAAAGTTGTTGGTGGACTGGAGACCAATCTTGAGTGTAAGGTGGAGCAGGCAGATGGGCAGGACGACCTGCTTGTGCAGGTTAATCTGCGTCGGGTGAACTGGCAGGAAGAACAGATAATTTTCGTTACTCTGCGCGATATAACTGCCAAAAAACAGATGGAGGATACACTCGAAGTAACTAAGAAATTTCTGTCTGAAAGTGAGGGGTACCTTCAGGCGATTCTGCGAAATGTTGAATTGCCTATTTATTGCAAAGATCTTAATGGATGCTACCTGACAGTCAATGAATCTTTTGAACAACTCTGCTGTCGCAATTTAGAGGAGCTTAGAGGAAAAAACGATCTCCAGGTGTTTCCGGAAAACCTGGGGCGTTTTCTTGGCTTCCGAGATTCTGAGATTATTGCAACCGGAGAATCACTGGAGCTTGAAGGGGTTTTTGCTTTTGGTGACCAGGAAAAAAACCTGCTTGTTCATAAATTTCCGCTCAGGGAGAGTGGTGGTGTAATTTATGGGACTGCGGGCATTTGTACCGATGTTACTACGATGAAAAAGGCTCTCCGAACAGCCCAGCTAGCCAATGAGGCAAAATCAGAGTTCCTTGCCAGCATGTCCCATGAGCTGCGAACTCCGATGCACAGTATTCTGAGTGTCGCAAGACTTGGAGCAAAACGCGTCGATCGTTCATCTCAGGAAAAACTGGAATCATATTTTGAAATGATTGTTGCCAGTGGGGAACAACTGCTGGAGTTATTGAGTGATCTCCTTGATCTCAGCACTCTCGAATCAGCCAAAACCAGTTATAGCTTTGGAGAGTACGATTTAGATCAAGACCTGGTAAAAGTGGTTGCTGAATTTAGGGTGATGATGGATGAAAGGGGTATATCTCTTGGTTACCAGTCCCCCGGGTGCTCCGCGCCGGCTCGATACGACAGGACAAAGATGTATCAGGTCCTGAGGAATCTGCTCGTTAATGCCATGAAATTTAGTGCTCCGCAAAAAGAGATAAAGGTTGTTCTCTGCAAAGATACCTTGGCGATAAACGAAGATCGGCACTCGGCCTGGAAAGTTATGGTAATAGATCAGGGGATTGGTGTTGATAATGATGAGCTGAAATCAGTCTTCGGCAAATTTGTTAAAGGAAGCAGAACTCATCCCGGAGCAGGCGGGGTAGGACTTGGCCTTTCGATATGTCAACGTATTGTTGAAGATCATAAAGGAATGATATGGGCTGAGAAAAATGAAGGGGAAGGGACAACTTTTTGTTTTTTGTTACCTGCCTTGGTGGTCTCCAAATGATTTTATTGAGTGATCTTTTTTAGAAGCGCGCTGGTTGTATTGAAAAATTATTGCATGAAAAAATCTTTTCAGCGACGGCTTGCAGAACCGACTGCTCAGGCTCAAGACTGTTCTATTGCAAAATACAGCTCTTAAAATCGTGGTTAGATTGGGTTTTAAATCAAATCTTCAAACATAATCAATTGATTATCAAAAAACTTCTCCGTGGAAAGGGCTGAAAGGGTGATTGCATCTCTGCTTGAATCGTGCTATAGGGCACCAATTTCCCTCAAATATGGTCGGGCGGCGGTTGTATTGATTATGCAGGTGACGACTGTTTGCAAAGACAGAATGTGTGGAGATGTCCTGGCAGAAACAGAGCAACGAAAAAAGGGCTGCAATCCTGAAAGATTGCAGCCCTTGAGATTTTAAATGGTGCCGAAGAGAAGACTCGAACTTCCACGAGGATACCCCCACTAGACCCTGAACCTAGCGCGTCTACCAATTCCGCCACTTCGGCAACGGGCTGAATATGCTTCGTGCGTGGCCTTTTGTCAAGACTTTCTTGATGGCAACAATAAAAAAATATGGCATGTCGTAAATATGAAAATTTTTAAAAACATTGAAGATATCACAGAGCCATTCACCAATGCCTGTGTCACTATTGGCAATTTTGACGGGGTTCACCTTGGCCATCAACAGCTGTTCGCGACGGTAGTCAAAAAGGCTCGGGCTATAAGCGGTACCAGCGTTGTCATTACCTTTGACCCACATCCGCTGCAGATATTGCTCAAAGGTGGGATTAAATTGATTTCAACATCTGAGCAGAAAGCAGAGCTCATTGAGCTGTCTGGAATTGATGTCCTTTTGGTTATCCCCTTTACTAAGGAATTTGCCAGGACAACAGCTGATACCTTTGTCACAGACCTGCTTGTCAAGAAGCTTGGGGTGAAAGAACTGGTGGTCGGCTATGACTATGCCTTTGGCAAGGGACGCAGCGGAAATATTGATTTTTTAAAAGCGCAGGGACGATTATATAATTTCCCTGTGACCGTTGTCGAGGCCTGTTATATGGACGGCCAGCTTGTCAGCTCAACGAAAGTGCGCGAACAGGTAAGAGAGGGAAATATGGTTGCGGCAAAGGAACTTCTTGGGCGCAGCTATCAAATCAGGGGAACAGTTCGTATTGGCAAGCAGCGTGGCGGAAAGGTTATTGGTTATCCAACAGCCAATCTGAAATTTGATGAGGAAGATCTGGTGCCAAGACACGGGGTGTATGTGACGCAGGTGTTCTGCGAGGGGCGGTGTTACGGAGGCGTACTCAATATAGGATACAACCCGACATTCGGGGAAGAACAGCTGGTCGCAGAAACCCATATCTTTGATTTCAATGAGGATATTTATGGAAAACCAATCAAGGTGAACCTGTTGAAATTTTTACGCGGCGAAAAAAAATTTTCAGGTCCGCAAGAGCTGGCTGAACAAATAGCAAAAGACGTACTCATGGCAAAAAAAATTTTAGCCGATCAATGAAATAACACGCCTGTCTCAGGTCTCGTCTTTGTTTGCATGGAAAAGATGCCGGTGGATCACTGGAATATTTTATTGTTGCAAGTACGCTCAAGGTGTCTATAGTGTATGCGCTTATCGTGGGCGGGTCCCCCACTAGCTGTTTATAAGAGGAGAGCATTTGCGGCCCATGCGTATTTCATTGACCTCCAATACATGAAAATAGGTTATAAATACTCGGATTGATGCTTGTATAAATATAGAGGGAAACTATGTCAGAACAGTTGCAGGAAGATTTGCCGCAGGTAATAGAAGAGCTCGAAAAGAAATGTAAGGAACATCCCAACTCGGTAATGGCCTTTCACCATCTGGGCCTTGTTTATATGAAAGCCGGCCGGATTTCTGAGGCTATCTCAGCCCTGGAAAGAGCCATTGAAATTGATGATCTCAGCAGTGAAAGCATGATTAACCTGGGGGCAATTTATTTCGGACAGGGTGACCTGGATAAGGCTCAGGAGCTGAATGAAAAGGCCCTCTCGGTTAATTCAGAAAGTGCGCAGGCCCATGCCAACCTGGGGCTCATTTGGCAGCAGAGAAATGATCTCGACAAAGCCATAATCTCCTATGAGAAAGCTATTCAATATGATCCCAAACTGGCCAGCACCTGGATGAACCTCACCTCCGTTCTTACCATGAAAGGAGAAGATGATCGCGCTGTGACTGCTGCCAGAAAGGGTCTTGAGCTAAGCCCTGATTCAGCACTCGGCCATAATAACCTGGCTGTTGCCCTCTACTTCAAAGGAAGTTTTAATGATGCCAAGATCCACTTGGATAAAGCCAGGGAACTCGGCTACTCAGTAGATCCAAATTTTGTGTCGAGCCTTCAGGAAAAGCTGGCGTAAGTAGATAGACAAAGCAGATATATGAGCGATTTACATGCCTAAAGAACAGATTGTTGTAAGGCCGTGGTGCCCGTTTTGCGGTCAGAAGGTCGGCAAGCCGACCCATGCTCCTGTCAGGAAAATGACAGAATTCCCAGTTGGACGCTGCCAGTGCGGTGCTGTATATACATGCGATGCAACCGGGCACAATGTCGGTGCCGCGATAGTGGAAACCCTTGTCTATGCATGTAATGACAATGCTGATTTTGCCTGGGAGTTAATGCCCGAGGATGATTACTTAACCGGACGTATTGAAAATTACGACGAAGAGCTGCATCAGGTCGTCGCAACCAAAAATGTTGATGGCCGGGCTGTGCGCGGGGTGCTTTACTTTGTTCGTCTTCATACCGATATGCAGGATATCGCTGAGCGGATAAAAGAAAAAAAGGAAGAAGGTGTTCATCAAACGTTTGGGAAGGAGATTGACCAGAGACCTGTCGTTATTGAACCGGCTCCCGATGAAAAGCGTGTTCGCCGGAAGGCCAATAAGAAGTTGATTAAAGAACTGGTGGAAAAAGAGGACATCGATCAGCTTGTTTCACTTTGTTTTGATGACAAGAAAACCCTGCGGTTGATGCAGCGCTTACTCTATGACCCTATGGAGGAGAATCGTTGGCGGGTGGCCTGGATAATTGGCCGGGTTACATCAAGATCATCAACCCGGGACCCCGGGCCTGTCTCAGAGCTGTTGCACAGATTGTTTGAAGCCTGTTCCGATTCAGCGGCAACTCCATGGGGCATGGTGGAAACGATCGGCTATGTGGTTGCGCTGCGTACTGATATCTTCGGTGCTTTTACCAGGCATCTTTTAAATTATATAGGAGAGCCCTCCACTCAGAATCAAACACTGTGGGCACTTGCTGAAATTGCTGACAACAGGCCGGATCTGATTCGCAATACCCCGTTTTACAATCTGTTCCACTTTCTGAATCATCCTGATCCGCAGGTGAGGGGACAGGTGGTTAGACTCATGGGGCGTATTAAAGCAACTGAGGTCGCAACTCAACTGCAAGAGCTTGGTGCAGATCAGGGAGAATTTTGGTATTGCAGGGATGGAAAACTCGTATCCTCTACTGTCGCTGAAGCTGCAGGTATGGCTCTACGGGTGATACAAGGAGAAAAGAAAAATGACTGATACATTACAATCAATAAATACAATTGGGGCTATGAGCTCTTCTGAACCCGAGAAACCTTCTGATCCTTTGCAGGCCGAGTATGAAGAAGGGAAAAGGTATTTTGAGAATAATGAGTACGGCCAGGCAGCAGTAGCTCTTCATAATGCACTGGTCGGCTTTAAAGAAAAAAATGACGAAGCCGGCATAGCCAATGCGAGCAATCAGCTGGGGAATGTCTGTTTTGCCCGTAAGGAATATGAGAGTGCACTCAAACATTATCAGCAGGCGCTGGCTATCTGCGAGAGTTCCAATGACCGGATGAGTATTCTCGCTGTGATGAAAAAGATGGTTGAGGTGTATGGCGAACTTAAGCAATATGACCAGGCCATAGAAAAGTATTTGGTGATTCTCGATCATTACCAGGACAATAGAGATCCACAGGGTACAGTGACCACCCTGGAAGGAATGGCGGAGATCTATGTGAAAAATGACAAGAAGGAAAAAGCCGCAGATACGTACCGGACAATTGCCTCCATTCATAGTAATTTCGGTCACAAAACAATTGCAGGCGGATTTATGAAGAAAGCCGAGCAATTAACAGCTGATACCTGATTTGCGGGAAGAGACGGAAAATGTTCACCGGGATAATCGAAGGGGCCGGGAAAATAATCGGCAAAAGAACGGTTGGCGGCGGTATTGCCTATGATTTTGAGGCCGCATTCGATCTGACACATCCCATTGAAGGGGAATCAATTGCTGTTAGCGGAGCCTGTTTAACTGCTTATAATATCAGAGGTCGGAATTTCAGTGCGGATGTTTCACCGGAGACACTGTCGCGGACCAAGCTTGGATTGATCGGCCCTGGGAATAGTGTTAACCTCGAGAGGGCACTGAAACTCTCGGACCGACTTGGCGGACATATTGTTTCCGGTCATGTTGACTGTCTCGCAAATGTTACAAGCAGAAAAGAAATCGGTAATTACACAATCTTCGCTTTTTCCCTGCCTGCCGAGCAGGCACGGTATGTTATTGAAAAGGGTTCGATCACTGTAGACGGTGTCAGTCTTACAGTAAATAGCTGTGGACTGGATTTCTTTTCTGTTTCAATTATACCGCATACTTTAAAGGCAACGACGCTTGTAAGCTTGAAGGTCGGCAGTATGGTCAATATTGAAGTTGACGTTATTGGAAAATACATTGAAAAACTGCTCACTCCGCAATCAGGAGTGGAGGGGGCGGATAACAGTAAGGGAATAAGTCCCGGATTTCTTGCGCAGCATGGTTTTTTGTAATCCGGCAGAGGACTCCCGAATTTCTCATCAGTACAGGTAGTGTCAGGTCCAAAGTCTTTGCCGGTGAGCCATGGTTGGCTATGTTTATTGACAACATGCTGAAGTAGATGGTACTGCATGGACCGACATTCGGGGTGCATTTTGCTGAGAAATAAAATTCAAAAGTATCAAGCTGTACGGCCTTGCAATTCTCTATGTTTAGCCGATTTCGGCAAAATGCTCATGAGAAATTCGGGCTAAGGTTAACCATAACATTTAAGAGTGTGAATTATGGCAGTCAGTTCAATTGAAGCGGTAATCAAAGACATCAAAGCCGGCAAGATGATTATTCTGGTCGATGATGAGGACCGGGAAAATGAGGGTGATCTCTATATGGCAGCCGAGAAAGTTGATGCAGACAGCATTAATTTTATGGCAACCCACGGCAGAGGTTTGATTTGCCTGACCCTAAACGGAGAGTTGACTGATAAGCTTGGGTTGCCGATGATGGTTCCCAACAACACTTCCCCATATGGGACCGGCTTCACCGTCTCCATTGAGGCCAGAACAGGTGTTACCACAGGAATTTCTGCCGCCGATAGAGCGCGTACGGTTCAGGTTGCTGTTGATCCGAGTACAAAACCACTTGATCTTGTCAGTCCCGGCCATATTTTTCCACTGAGAGCCAGGGAAGGTGGCGTTCTTGTCCGTGCCGGACAGACCGAAGGGTCTGTGGACCTTTCACGTCTTGCCGGTTTGATTCCGGCTGGAGTCATCTGCGAGATTATGAAAGATGACGGGACGATGGCCCGCATGAATGACCTGGAAAAATTTGCCGATAAGCATAATCTGAAAATAGCCACCATTGCCGATCTTGTCGCCTATCGACTTCGCGAAGACACCCTCGTGCAACGAGCAGTAGAAGCAAGGGTGCCAACTGAACATGCAGGGGAGTTCAAGGCGGTTGTCTACTCGAATTCAGTAGATAAACTCGATCATCTTGCCCTGGTAAAAGGTGATATTTCAAAAGCCGAACGGGTTCTTGTCCGGGTGCACTCCGAGTGTCTGACCGGTGATGTCTTTGGCTCTGCCCGTTGTGACTGCGGGCTTCAGTTAAACGCCGCAATGAAAATGATAGACAAGGAAGGATGCGGCATTGTCCTCTATATGCGCCAGGAGGGCCGCGGTATTGGGCTTGTCAATAAACTGAAGGCATATTGTCTCCAGGATGACGAAGGGGTGGATACTGTTGAAGCCAACCACATGCTCGGATTTAAGAGTGATCTGCGAGATTATGGTATTGGCGCACAGATTCTCCGGGATCTCGGGGTGAAGAAAATGGCCATTTTGACAAACAATCCAAAGAAAATTGTTGGTCTGGAAGGGTATGGTATTGAGGTTGTTGAGAGGCTGCCGCTGGAAATGCAGGCCAACAAAGAAAGCAAAGAGTATCTGATGTGCAAGCGTGACCGTATGGGGCATCTCATGACCGTAAATGACTAAGTTGTTTCAGGACCGAAAGGCTTCGGAATGTTTATGTTTGTGCTAAATCAATAATTTCAGGTGAGAGGGTATGGCAAAGTTTATTGAAGGAAATCTCAATGCGGATGGTAAAAAATTTGCGGTTGTAGTCGCACGATGGAATTCATTTCTCAGTGAAAGGCTGTTGGAGGGTGCTCTTGACAGTCTGGTCCGTTCCGGTGCCGCCGCCGAAGACATTGACGTGGTAAGAGTTCCCGGTGCTTTCGAGATACCACTCATTGCGAAGAAATTGGCCGGGGCTCAGAAATATAATGCAGTCATTGTTTTGGGAGTGGTTATTCGCGGGGCTACTCCTCACTTTGAAGTCGTTGTTAATGAAGTATCCAAAGGCACAGCCCAAGCCAGTATGGAAACCGGAGTACCAGTACTTTTCGGGGTCCTGACCACAGAAACCATCGAGCAGGCTATTGAGCGGAGTGGAACAAAGGCCGGCAATAAGGGCGCAGAGGTTGCGGTTGCTGCTATAGAAATGGCCAATGTCGTCGATCTGCTGCATTGAGATGAAGTCATAAAATTGAATCAATACGGGTGTTGATCTCTCGTGTTGGAATTGAGGGGCAGGGAATAGGGTCAACCTGTTTGCAACTGCCCCTTTTTATTTTTATTTATTGGTATGTATAAACTATGGGTACCCGAAGAAATTCGCGGGAGGCTGCGCTTCAGTTTCTATATCAGGAAGATTTTACCATCGGACCTGATCAACAATATGGATATGACCTGATTGAACGGTTTGATCTCTTCTGTGCGCTCTTTCAGGTCAACAAAAAGGCAAGGGCATATTCGCTTTTCCTGTTGCAGGGAATCACCGCTAATCTTGAGCGAATAGACAAATTGATTGCCGAGGCCGCAAGTAATTGGCGTCTGGTCCGTATAGCGGCAACAGACAGAAATCTTCTGCGGATAGCCATTTTCGAAATGCTTGAAAGAGATGATGTCCCCCCGCAGGTTGCGATTAACGAAGCTGTTGAAATTGCCAAGCGCTTTGCAGGAGAAGAATCACCTAAATTTATAAATGGAGTATTAGATGCAGTGCGAGCTACACTTGCTGAAAAGTGATTTTTGGCAAGAGGGCCTCTCCTTGCAATTCTTGAAAAATCCGAGTACATCTTTCTGCCGGGATATCTACAAAAATGCTTTTCTAGGATCAGGTGTATGGTGGCTCAAAAAAATGAAATAACAAAACCAGGGCTTAAACAGGAGGCCCTGGCTGTCCTCGGAATATTCGTCTCTCTTTTTCTCTACCTCAGTCTCATTTCCCATTCGTTAAAGCTCAAAGGAAACTGGTGCGGTGAAATCGGTACGCTCATCGCGCAAGTACTTTTTGGTTTCATCGGCTGGGGAGCATATCTCTTGCCGGCTCTTTTATTGCTGTCCTCCTTTCTCTTCTTCAGTCCGAGAATGTCTTTTCAGCGTCTCCCCCAGGTGATCGCCGGGCTTACCGGAGCCGTTATCTCATTTTGCGGACTCCTGTCATCGTTGACTATTCAAAATCCTGCTTACCTGGAAGCAGGAGGTTTTCTTGGAAAAACCGGTTTTACTCTGTTGGATTCGGTTGTCGGTCATGGTGGAACTGTACTTGTTTTCGTTATGATTTTTATGATTTCTCTGATGCTTTCCACCCAGTTTTCTCCCTATCAGCTCCTGGCCACCGTCTGGAGGCTGATCAGGCGTTTTTTTAGTTTTTTCCAAAAAAGTCCGGATAACGTGAAGGAGAGAAAACACCAGAAGGTGAACAGCGTGCAAGAGAAAATCCTTGTAAAACAGGAAGCGCCCTTGCTCCCCCCTCAGGTACTTCAAACGACAGCAATTCCGATAGTAAAAGAACCTGCCCGCGCTGCAAAGGGCCCAGAAACTGACGATGATTTTGCTGCCCGACCGATTGCCAGGGGAGACTGGAAGTTGCCACCCTTGTCTCTTCTCAGTAAAAGCAACCAGGTACAGGAAAAAATAGATAACGAAGTCTACTATAAACTTTCCAAACAGCTTGAACAGAAATTAAAGAACTTCGGGGTCTCCGGAAAGGTGGTTGGTATTTCTCCGGGACCGGTTGTTACTACCTACGAATACTCACCTGCTCCCGGGGTAAAAATTAATAAAATTGCCGGTCTTGCCGACGACCTCGCTCTGGGCCTTAAGGCACAGTCCGTTCGTGTTGTTGGATCTGTTCCCGGAAAAGCGGCCCTGGGTATAGAGATTCCAAACGAACTAAGGCAGATTGTCTATATTCGCGAGCTAATCGGAACAGAAAAATACCGGGCCAACTCTCATAAGTTAACGATAGCTTTAGGGCTTGATGTGATTGGCAATCTGGCAATGGCCAATCTGGCGAAAATGCCACATCTGCTCATCGCCGGTGCTACTGGTGCCGGCAAAAGTGTGGGAATCAACACGATTATTGCTTCCATACTCTATAATGCGACGCCGCAGGAGGTTCGTTTTCTCATGGTCGATCCCAAGCGAATCGAACTTTCCGGCTATGAGGGAATTCCTCACCTGCTGCACCCGGTTGTTGTTGATCCAAAACTGGCATCAAGAGCCCTTAACTGGGCCGTTCGTGAGATGGAGAGACGTTATCGACTGCTGGAAGAAGCTCGGGTGAAGAGCTTCGACTCTTACAACGAAACCAATGAAGAAAAACTGCCATATATAGTAGTCATTGTTGATGAGTTGGCAGATTTAATGATGGTCGCTTCAAAGGATGTGGAAGCGGCGATTGCACGTCTTGCACAAATGGCGAGAGCGGCAGGAATTCATATGATTCTTGCAACCCAGAGACCGTCTGTTGATGTCCTTACCGGCCTTATTAAAGCAAACTTCCCGACAAGAATTTCTTTTAAGGTATCCTCAAAAATTGATTCCAGAACAATCCTCGACGCGTCGGGTGCTGAGCATCTACTCGGAGCTGGGGATATGCTGTTTCTGGCACCAGGAACTGCAAACATCAAACGAATTCATGGAGCATATATCTCGGAAAAAGAGACAGCCGACATTGTCGAGTTTTGGAAAAAACAGGGAAGTTCCAGCTATGATGAGGCGGTGATGCAGGAAATTGAAAAAGACCAGAGCGGCATCGACGCAGAAGGTGACGGCGAATTCGATGAACGGTACGATGAGGCCGTGGCACTGGTCTCCGAGGCAGGACAGGCGTCTATTTCCATGGTACAAAGACGGCTTAGGGTTGGTTACAATAGGGCCGCAAGAATGATAGAAATGATGGAAAAAGAGGGAGTTGTCGGTCCTGCTGATGGGGCCAAACCTCGTGAGGTTATTGTGCGCAATAACTACACGTAGGCATAATTGTCCGGTTGTTGAATTTCCTTGACAATTACCAGGCAACCTAATATAAAAAGTTCTTGATAAAAATGAGTAGTCATTCAGTTAATGACAGGTCTGTGGTTGCATGTGTAGAACATTTTGTGTGTAGTGTTAATTGGTTCTCTTCGCTACGGCGGTTTCCGGGTAACCAAGTGAATTTTAGTTGTATATAGTTTAAGTGGGCCCTGTCGGTTCAGGGTCACAACAGTTAATACAAAACTGAGGAGGTAGTTGAATGCCAAGTTATGTAGATCCTGCCAAATGTGATGGCTGCAAAGGTGGAG
>JBARUU010000044.1:0-4792 GCA_049645925.1 Desulforhopalus sp. | reverse complement strand
AGGTATGCTCATGCCCGACATAGATGGAATGGACACCGGCCGCCACTCCGACGAGGGTCAACAGCGCCATCAGGCCAATTGCGATATTGTACCTTCCGGATTCAACCGCTTCAAGACCTCCCTGCTGTGGAAGTATTCCTGCCAAAACATTGTTCATTGGTCACCTCTCTTACTGTATTTGATAATGTTGATGGAGTTGCGAGAATCCTTCATCTGGATTCTTCACTTATCGGTTTCAAATACTCCTTCAAAAAAATGGCCAACCGCCAGTATTCCTTTTGAAGGTATTGAAATACGGTTTCACTTTGAGTTCATACAATGTGTGCAATAATGCACTCCCTATCCAGATGAGAAGAAATAAGATGCCTTCCATAATCCCTCCTGCTCAAATATTTTATCACTTGTTCAAAAACGCGTTCCAGCCTCTCGCTACCGTATCATTACAACATAAAATACCTCTAAAGCTTACAATTTAAATTGTCAACTTAATGAAACACAAAACTGCTCGACAGACAGTTAATTACGCAAAACAAAACCAACCACAAAACTGTTAAGATATTGTTATCACAATCATATCACATAACATCACTTTTACTTTTTGATATTATCACAATTTCGGCATCATAAGCGCATTTTACGCCCAAATTAGTGATGGGCGCATTTTGCGTCGTGATTTGCCTAATAGACAGATCCCGCAAGAATTGTCTTGGGGATGCGAAGAAGGGGATCTTACAAAACAGGAGGTATAGATGAAATACAACACAGGCAAGACCCGGCACTGCATATACTGCAGAACCGGGCAGAGAAATGAAAAAGGCGGAGTCAAGGGAGGAGATAGAGAGACTAAGCGGCTATATCATCATTCATTGAAGGAGGAGCAATTCTGTTAATTTTTCGCGGGACGAGAGTATTGGAAAAAAAAGCTGAACATCGTCTTCTTTTTTCAAACGGACAATCTATGATATTCCAGCAAGGGGTATATTTTAAAAGTTTCCGTACGGCGTTTATACTTATTCCATGTTCATGAACCATTTCCCTCAGACATTCAATCCACTGTATGTCGCGCAAGGTATAATATCTCCACGATCCCTTCCGTCTTGGACTGATCAGCCCGACTTCTTCATAATTTCTGAGCGTCCGAGGATGTATATCCAGCATTTCAGCTGCCGTTCCGATGGTGAACAGGGCTTTGTTTTCTTTCATTACAGACTCTCCTTGCCATACAATCCCGGAGCGGGGACCCCCTCCCGCTCCGGCTGGTTTTGTCATAGGCGAAATTGTGTGTCAATCAGTGAGACGTTTTCCCGTTAAAAATCCCATCAAAAAAACGCTCTCCAAGGACAAAACCAAGACCGACGACTCCGAGTCCGGCTATTACCAGCAGATATTCTGCGGCAGAAGGGGTATAGGAGAGATACTGGGCAAAACCGATATATTCATGATCATTTGGAACAATCTGCCCGGCGACCACCAGATTATAACGGGAAAAGAACTGCCCTACTAAAATCATCAAAGCCGCTGTAGACATGGCATGTATAGATTTTAAACGGGTGATAACAAGGAGCAAACATGGCAACACCAGACCTATGCATATTTCAAACACCCAAAAGTTTGTGGATAGAGGCCCTTTAACCAGCGAATCAGCCGCCATTATCATTTCATCTGTACCGCAATAGGCATTTGCAAATTTCCAGACAGTTGCCAGGCTTACCAGAAAAGTCATCAATACCATAATTTTACCGGCAGTCTGCAGTCCCATGAAGGTACTTTCGGTCATCGACCTTCTCTGCAGAATATGACTGTAATGAGTAAACATCACAATCGCTGCTGCTCCAGACAAAACTGCACAGGCGAGAAAGAAGACGGGAAGTTGGGAACCGTACCAGAACGGTCGAGAGTGCAGTGAGGCAAAAACCGATCCCAGATTACTGTTGGCCAGGGCCTCAGCAATTGCCCCAACGACTCCCAGTAGAATCGCTTCCGAAAAACGTTTGGTGAGGATCAGGAACAGCTCCAAAAACATAACACCAACAGCCATGCCATAAAGCGTTCCCATCCACCAAATATTAGACGTAACATTGGGATGCAGAATAACCCCAAGAGGCATACGCCAGGGATTTTCTATCTCCAAACCAATCACCGTGAATGCCCCGAGAAGCATAATAATCGAAAGCCAGACCATTCGATTGGCCAAGGGGGCCATCTGGTTTCCCCCGAAGGCATGGCTAAATGCAGCTAAAATGCACAGTCCTGTGGATATTATCGCCAGATAGGCATACACTCCAATCAGCATTCCCCAGGGCATCTCACGACTATTTGCAAAGGCATGATGATGTCCCACCCATTGGGCGTAAACAGCTCCGGCCACTCCAATAACAATCATAAAAAGACTCAACCACATGAGTGTGTTGACCGGCATTTTGATTGATGTCGGTACAGCTGTTATCGAGACATTCCCTTCCATTGTCTATCTCCTTTTCTTTTGAAACTGATCAATACCTTTGTTGACTCTTGAACGACTTAATGTGAAGAAATTGGTTCAGGCTCGGGATGGTCATTTTCCTCCAGACCCAGCTTAATTAGCGCTATCAGGACAATCGGAGCACTAAATGGTCCCAGTACAACAAAAAGAACAAAAGAGAGCAGAAACCAGAACCACTCGCTTACCTGTTCAATCAAGCCAAAGAGGCTGAGGCAGGATATGCCGGTCGGCCGATCTATTATTTGTTTATGCAGTGCAGTTGCCATGACGTCCTCCACATAGGTTTGGGAAAAAGATCCTTAAGCTACTTCTTAAACAGCAAGAGGTGTGCCAGAGCATTGAAGGGGGGAGCAGCCATCCATCAAAAACATATATCCATATGTTATTTTAATATCTTATCGACTTTCATTCTAGTGGGAAGGATACTTTGCAGCTCCCCAGTCTTCCCCACCAGGACGCAATACACGCCCTGCGTCCATTTTCCATAGGGCGCAAAATGCGCCCTATGGAAAATGGACGCTATCTACCTGATAAAACAGTTAAATAGACATTTTTCTTTTCAAGCTATGTGGTATGGAGTCGTAACGGTTGGAAAAGGAAGGGACCCTATTCTACAATTTTCTTAAGCTATTGGGAGAGATAGCCAGTCGCGAGGGAACAGGGCGCATTTTGCGCTTTTATGAAAGATAATTCAGGAAGCTCGGGAAGTATTTTGCTGTATATAAAGACAATGTGACAGAAAAAAGGACCGTTAAACAAGTTAACGGTCCTTTCATTTTCATCATCACTCCAACAATTGGCCAAAGCCGGAGAGAGGTTAATATATAACCTGATTATGGTTAGTTAGTGTGCTTTTTCGGTGGAGGTATCCTCTCCAAGCAGACGAGCTACTCCTCGGACACCAATATGGCAAGTCGTACAGCGAGTGTTTGCAGCAAAGGCCGTCGACCCATCATGGCAGGCACCACAATAGCCACCTTCATACATTGTCGCCATATTGAAATCATCATTCTCCTGTGCTACGCCTGCCTCCATCTCAAAGAGATCGTCATGACAGGCATCACAATCCATACCACCATCCATGGTATGTGTTTTATGGTTGAATACAACACCTCGAACCGGCATGTCCCAGATAACAGGGTCTTTGGGTCCATAGGTATCTTCATCATATTCCTCTTCAACCTGCACGTCTCCGCTGGCCGAGAGTAACGCCCCGGAAAGCAGCAAAACAGCGAAAACCATCAATAATAGAAATTTCTTCATTTTTTTCTCCTACGTATCACCTTCACTCCCCATGCCGTGGACACAGAGAAGATCAAATAGCTCTCAAGCTCAGGAATTTATATAAAAAACATTTGGGATAGCACCTGTTTCCGGACGCAGTACCCACACCATGGTTTCCGGGGCATGAACGAGCTGGAAGATTCTACTTTCCGGATCAGCCAGATTGCCGAAGACACGAACATCAGCCGGACAGGCTTCTACACAGGCGGTAGTGGTTTCCCCTTTGGACAATCGTGCTTCCAGACAAAAATCACACTTATCAACGGCTCGAGTTTCTTCTTTGAAATACCGAGCATTATAAGGACATGCGGTCATGCAGGTTTTACAACCGATGCAGCGCGAAGGTTTCATGACGACGATACCGGTTTTCTCATCCTTCCAGGTCGCGGTGGTCGGACATACTCTCACGCAGGGGGGACGGTTACAGTGGTTGCACAGTACCGGCATAAACGTCGTCTCAAACTCTTCTCCACCAAGCGAACGACGTTTTTCAAGAATAATCGTCCTGAATCCATAGGACGGGACATGGTTGGTTTTGACACAGGCCTCCATGCAGCGTTCACAGTCAATGCAGAGTTTTTCCCTCATCACCATACTATAATGAGGGCTATAGGGATATTTCCCAACCTCGGGCACAACTCCAGCCGCGTGAACATTTTTAACAGATGTCAGAGATAAGACACTTCCTCCCAGATACATGCCTGTAACAGCCAGGCCAAACTTTAAAAACTTCCGACGTTCTGCCGAAGGAAGGGTACTCAGATCTTCACTTTCCATCTGTTCTAAATCATCGATTTTCATCCTTAAACCTCTTGATTTTCAGCAAACCTCGACAACATATGCAGCCAGGGTCTTAATTTTTTAAGCAGAACAATTTCAATTCGATACAATGCTATCAATGATGCTCCGAGACATGTCCCCGAAACAGCCTCTCACCCATAAGAAAGGTCAGCCCGCAAAAGGCAATACCACCCAGGACCACCAGGTTTTCATGCAATGAAGGAATATAGGTAAGCAGATCTGGAT
>JBARUU010000043.1:0-132764 GCA_049645925.1 Desulforhopalus sp. | reverse complement strand
CTGAAATCAATAATTTAAAAAGGCCGCACCCCTCCCCCCGCGGGGGGAGGGGTGCCAACCCAAAACCGGAGCTACGGAACACAACTTAATTTAAAGATCCCATGGTCGAAGAATGGGGACCACTTCTAATAGGCAGCTTAGAAAAACTCCCATATCAAGGGACGTGCATTGGTTTTGTTCACTGCCGAATAGGCAGCTTAGAAATAGATCAGATTTCTGGCGGAGCATATGCGCTGGTTCACTGCCGAATAGGCAGCTTAGAAAGCTTCTCTTGGGGTGATGGTCAGGGTGTAGGCGTTCACTGCCGAATAGGCAGCTTAGAAAGAAAACCCTGTTGAGAAGATGATCGAGACGGCGTTCACTGCCGAATAGGCAGCTTAGAAAGGAAATGACAGTGAAAAAGGCGATTGATTTCTGTTCACTGCCGAATAGGCAGCTTAGAAATGGTAAAGTGAGAATTTTTTCCATGGTGTACGGTTCACTGCCGAATAGGCAGCTTAGAAAATTCAGGGTATCGATAACGCCCTGTAGTTGATGTTCACTGCCGAATAGGCAGCTTAGAAATGCGATGACCTTCAACCTCATCGGAACGACTGGTTCACTGCCGAATAGGCAGCTTAGAAAATGAGCACGAAGGCTAAATCAAGGGCGAAAACGTTCACTGCCGAATAGGCAGCTTAGAAATGGGGGAGATGCCCGCGCTGTCCGGGTATGTTCACTGCGAACAGACAGTTAAGAAAAATGACTGGCAGGGTGCATGGAGTCAGGTATTATTTGACCACCGCATTCAGTTGGTTAATACTGTGATCAGTTTTGATGGTAATGAAAGCTAAGAAGTTCATAATAGCTGAATCTATTATAAATATTATTAATATGATCGCAATTCCATGTCTTACAAACCAGATTTAAAAGAAATTGAAAGGTCGTACCAGGAAGTACTGCTTAACTGGAACGATATTGATGACCAGTTGGACTGCCAGAAGATTGGCAGAAAAGATACGCCATTTGACCAGACGTTGATGGAAAACATGTTATCCGCCTGGGAGTATATCGATTATTTCATACGGAAAAAAAAGTATGATCTGCTCACCAAAGAAGGTGGACCGCATATGCTCGAAATCAACCACAGGGTTCACTATGGAATAGATTATATATTAAGGGAGGAATACAAAAAGGCCCTCGAGGCGACTACAGAAAAATTCTCGAAGCATGTCGGTCCGATAAGGAAATATTACAAAAAAGAAACCGCTTTTCGAACCTCAAGTAATAAAATTGCAGCAGAGGTATACATTGCGATTCTTGGACAACCTCAGCTCTTTATCGAGGGGAATCATAGAAGTGGCTCCATTATCGCCAGCTGGATAAATCTGGCCAACAACAAACCACCTTTTGTTTTATCCGTTGATAATGCGGTCGCCTTCTTTAAACCCGCTCAAGAAATAAAAAAATTCAACAAAAGATCCATGTGGAGAAGTTTGACAAAACTGCCAAAGTATAAAAAAAACTTTAAACAGTTCTGGACACATCACTGTGCAATACGCTTTGTCAACAAGTAGCTACCCGGCTGTACTTTTTCGCTCATCCCGTCTCTTATGGCCGCCCGCCGGGCAGCCGCTCTGCTATCATGCCTGGTAAAGAGTGTCGGCAATATCGCCAAAATTACAGGTGATGTTGTTTGTTGTCAGGATATCTTTAATCTCCAGAAGATGCTCAGGGGTGTCGAAGCATATATCAGTACCGCCTTGCCGCTCTTCCAGCCGATAGCCGACAGCAGTGAGGAGCGTGATGGCATCCTGGTAGCGATCTACAATGAAACCCATCAGGGTGAAGTCACCCATATAATTAAGGGGAAGA
This sequence comes from Desulforhopalus sp., assembly GCA_049645925.1. Taxonomy (GTDB): domain Bacteria; phylum Desulfobacterota; class Desulfobulbia; order Desulfobulbales; family Desulfocapsaceae; genus Desulforhopalus_A. Next base: position 130,910 of record JBARUU010000043.1, on the reverse strand, counting down.
TCCCGGTTGGCGAGATATCTCCCTCTGGAATAAATATCACAGGGAAGAAGTGCTATTTTACCCATGGGCTGTCCTTTATTGTCTGCATTGGTGCGTTGTAGAAAGTATTTTCTGCTCTCTATTCATTGTCTTCTACCTTTATGCGGCTGGAAACACAGCCATGGCAGGACCCGGAGCGGCTGCGAGCTGCATCGCTGAGGGACAGGACACCGATGATAGAACCGGCATCGCCTTCGTGGACGAACAATCTGTGAATGTCTGTCACCACCATCTGTTTTATCGCATCTTCCAGCAAAGAATCTGCGTTACAGCTATGTACGGGAGTTGACATAACCTTATGGGCGGCGATCGAAGGGTCCACACCATGTTTATAAATGAGGGCAAGATCTGTTTTGGAGATGACCCCCACCGACTGTTCGTTTACGTCAGTTATCAGCATGGCACCAAACCTATAAGTTGAAAGAACTTCCATTACTGTGTTTATGGTTTCATGCATAGGAAGGCTTTTTACTCCGGTTGACATCAGTTCTCTGACCGTAAAGCGGTGGGACCGCTCGTTTTTGCCGGCCTGCGTTTTGCGGTTCAGATAGCTGTAGTCACACTGGTGACAGTATTGGTAAAGAAGCCCGACGATATCGGGGTATGCAAGTGTGCCCACGAGTTCTTCTGATTGGGTGTCCCTGACATAGAGGCGGTAGACTTTGCCGGTTCGCATCTTCAGAAGTGCAGTTTCCAGAGAATCACTGGCTTTGCAGAAGAGTGGGGGGGAAAGCATGATACATTCAAGAGGTGATTCGATCGGTAAACCGGCGTAATAGGCACCCATGATGTCCGTCTTGGAGACGACACCCACCGGTTTATTCTGTGAATCAACGGTGAGAAGTGCGTTTACCTTATGTTTGGTGATAAGGTTGATACCGTTGGCGATGGTGCTCTTTTGGTCAAGGCAGATGCTCTGCCGCCTCATGGCTTTGCTGACACTGAGAGTATGAAGGGTGTTAGCCTTTTTCATAGTTGCCATAGAGTACCACTATCAACTGAGTCAACCGAGATCCGGCAAGTGGCTAGCAGCAAAATAATTTGGTCACTCCCCATAGATCGAGAGGAGGGCGCTCCTGTTCATTCGCCGATTTTTTCAAGCAGTTGGTTGAACAGATCTGAGATATAAATGATACCGATAATACGAGGGCCATCAACAACCGGCAGCCTGCGCACATGTTTTTTTATCATGATATCAAGGACCATAAACAGGTCGGCATTCGGCCCGATGGTAATCACTTCAGGTGTCATGATATCACCCACCTGAATCGCCTGAAGACGACTGCCTGCGGCCTCGATCACCCCGGCGATGTCGAGATCCTCCATTGTGCCCCAGACCTGAATGTGTTTTGGCCGCAGATACAGAAGGATATCGTACATTGAGAGCATTCCTGCCAATCTGTTGTCCTTGTCAATGACGATGATACCAAACAGACGCCGGCCTGGTTGCCTGGAAGATTGCCGGAACATGTCTATTGCTTCAGTGAGCGGTGACTCCGGGAGAAGGGTCGGAAAGTCTGTCGTCATGATGCTGGCAGCAGTTAATTTCATAGCCTCTCTCCTGGATGTGACGATACAAATTATGCTTTCAGCCGGTGTAATAGAACATTATCCTTGCCAATACCAAGCTGTTGACTATGCTATTCATTTCATCCTGTTGGTGCAATATTTTTTAAACTGTTACACCGTCTGCGTTCACTACCTCGCGCTTACTGTTACTGTATTCCAATGGCAGAGGCCAATCTCCGGCTCCCTTCAGCCCGGTTTCGAAAACTGCCGGCTCAGGTGTAGACCTGGGGGTTCTGCGCTCGACTACAGAACAAGTACCTGCTTACCCATCATTGTTCCACTCTCCTGTTTAACATGCATTGCCTGGATATTCTCAGGCGTTAGACCAGTCAAGGTTTTTTGTCGTGTTGTAACAAGGATACCTTCATCGAGCAGGCGAGCCACCGTCGAGAGCAATTTTCCCTGCCCGGGCATATCATCTGTCTGAAACATTGATTTGGTATACATCATTTCCCAGCAAAGAGTGATGCTCTTTAATTTAAACACCGTGATATCTACCGGTTCCACCGGGTCATCGATCAAAACGATATGCCCTTGAGGACGGATGCATTCAGCCATCACCTTCCAGTGTCTTTCCATTTGGGTCGTACAAAAGATGGCGTCGACTGAATCTGTTCCTGCTGACTTTAATTCTTCATAGAGGCTGTTTCTGTGGTTCAGAATACTATCGGCACCTAATTTCCTGCACCAGTCAACTGTTTCGGGCCTTGATGCTGTTGCAAACACTTTGAGTCCTGCCCAGCGGGCGAGTTGAATCGCGACAGATCCTACTCCTCCGGCCCCGCCTATTATCAGAATGGATTTGCCGATGTTGGCATTTGCTTCAGGAATAAAACCCAATCGCTCAAACAACCCCTCCCAGGCTGTTATTGAGGTTAACGGCATTGCCGCTGCATCTTCAGGTGGGAGTTTCTCAGGGGCTAACGCCGCTATCCTCTGATCGACTACATGATATTCACTATTGCACCCCGGTCTGGTAATGTCACCTGCATAAAAGATCTTATCCCCCTTTTTAAATCTGTCCACGCCAACGCCTGTTTTTTCGACAACTCCACAGGCATCCCAGCCAAGCACACTCTTTCCTGCATTTCGCCTGCGAAATTTTGTATCTACAGGATTCATCCCGATGGCAATGACTCGAACCAAGAGATCCAGTCTTCCAGGCTCAACCATCGGCCGCTCTTCCAAAGTAAAAACTCCAGCGTCCTGTGCTTCGCTGCCACCTCTTGCAACTATAGCTTTCATGTATCCACTCCATTATAATTTTTATTTATTGGAACAAATCATTATATCGCCAGGCTTATTGTCAGCTTGCTTTGATTGTATGACGGATAATTCATAATGCAAATTAATAGTTGTCGTGCCGTCTATGACAAAATATCATGAAAAATATGATACACATAGATCTCGACATAGACATGCTGTTTTGCTTTGCAGAAGGTAAAGAGTAAGGAAACTCCACTCGGGCCGGAGAGAATATTGCCTTCACCCAGTCTGGTGTGAGTGTCAGTATCCGTCGGCCTGAAGACCGGTTGGGTACCCGGATTATCAGTAAAACGAGTAAAAACCTCCCCCTCACTTTTGTGGGCGAAATGTTATTGGACATGCAGGTCGCATACTGGCTGTCCATGACGAGGCTGTCAGCCGATTAACTATTCAAGTTGTCGATCAAGCAGGAATGGGAGTATCTGTTTTACCAAAAGGAGCGGTAGCGGAAGGTTTTGAAAAAAGCACCTTTGTATTTGGCATTACCGGAATTGCCAATGTACTCGACCGCACTTATCACTGATGAGCAGAGGAAAAATGATGCCAGGGATGTTTTATCAGCTACCTGGAGGCTGAACTTAACAATCTACAATGATTTTTTTTATGTGGATTATTGGCCGAACACATATGTGCATAACCGCCGGTGAGGGTTTTCATGACTTTGATTCCCGGTCGTATGATTTCAACCAGGGACGCCTCACCCTGCAAGGTCGGGTACATGCACTTTTACAATACATAAAGTTCCAATGATACATTGTATTGAAACTTTATGTATTGATCAATTGAATGCAGCGTCGTTGCAGGATCAGCTGCCTAATTCTTTGCGTACTTTGGCGAGATAGTCAGGACCAATTTTCGTACTCCATTCCTGCAGAACCGGCTCCGCCATGGTTTTCAGCTCCTGTATCTCCGGGTCGGAAAGTTTGATGAACTCAACGCCCGCCTCTTTGGCTTTGGCAACCTGGGTGTCATACTGTTCCCGGGTCAGGGTGCGGGTGCTTGCGCTTTCTTCAGCAATAACGGCAAGCAGAATTTCCTGCAGATCTTTTGGAAGCTTGTTGAGCCACCGTTTATTTATCAGGTGAACGAAGAGGCCCTGGGCATAATTGAGTTCGGTAAAGGATTTCGCGATGGTGAATTTTTTGGTGATATTGCAAACGATGGCGGTATGGTCAAGACCGGTAATAACCCCGGTCTGCAGCGCCTGAGGGACATCCGGCCAAGGCATAACGGTAAACTTTAATCCCCAGGCCTTGTAGGTGTCGGTGTTGACCGGAGCCTGTGCGATTCTGAAATTAATGTTCTTGGCATCGGTAATGGTTTTAACCGGGGTGGTGGTGGCCCAACCATAGGGACCGTAACCGGTAATATCGGCGACAAGCAAACCCTGTTTCTGTGCTCCATCGGCAAAGGGTTGCCAAAGTTCGGGAGTGTTTCTGAACTTATCGAGTTTGTCGAAGGTATCTATAACGTAGGGGAGGTTGACGATGCCAAGGAGATCGGAAACATTGGCGGCTGCAACCGAAGAACTCATCATCCCCTGAATGGCACCCAGCTTCAGTTTGCTGATAACATCTTTTTCTCCGCCGAGCTGGCTCAGTGGGCGAAAGTCCACATAGAGACGGCCACCTGATTTTTCCCATACCTTGTCACGAATACGATATCCGGCACCGACGCCTTCAATAACAGGATGGGAGACATTTGACAGGATATACGTATACTCGGCGCCGCTCGGATCAAATTTTGGCTGCCATGCTTCCAGTGGATTTTTCTTTGCTTCTCCAGCCAGGGTCATGCAGGGCAGAAAGAATGTGAGCAGCAAGATGACGAACAGCTTCTTCATGATAATGTCTCCTTTTAGTGATGAGAGCAGAACTGATGGGTCGAAACAGATCAGATCTTTTATAATGATAAGTCTCCGGTTAATGGTCTTTTCAATAACACGAATAAACAATGTTCGTAAACCCTTTTGTTGAATCAAATGCGTTAATTATCAAAATGAAATTAATAATATTAGGTGTATGTGTTCTGTTGATTAATAAAATATGTTCAATGGTAGTTTTTGATGAACGGACGCCAGGGGATTCTGTCGTGGATATATCGTGTTTTTAGATAGTTATAGAGACAGCGGTGCGGAATTTGGTTGCAAGATCCGACAGTTTTCCGGTACCCTTCTCCTGGCAGATTAATTCTGTACATACAAAACAAGGAGCGGATAATGAAAACAGTGAAAATGACGAGTTTGATTATCATGATTTTTATGCTGGGGATTCTGCCTGGTGTAACTGCCTGGGGGAAAGATGATCCCCTGGCAAAATGGCAGCCTTCCTTCGATCCTTCGGGAGCAAAATATGTGTATCTTCTTTCCTGTGTCGGTCACCCTGCAATCGAAGGTGTAGCTGTCGGTTTTCGTATTCGTGATCGTATCTGGAAGGAATCAGGAGGGCAGCTTTATGTCGATTTTCGCCCCCTGAGCCAGCTCGGCGGCGAGAAAGATGTCATCAATAAACTCACTTTCGGGGCGATCAACGGGATGATGAGTTCATCGGTTGCAGCAGCTAATATTGCTCCAGAGCTTGGTATCGTCAACCTTCCGTACGTTATAGATACCTTTGAACAACTCGATAAATTCAGAGAAACGCCCGAACTGTGGAATCCTTTTCGTGATGCTCCTCTTTCCAAGGGACTTCAGGTCATCGACTTTACCGGGTACGGGAGTTATGGCTGGGCGACTACCCGGCCTGTGACGACTTTTGATGAGGCCAGAGGGGTAAATTTTCGTATTGCTGAGGCTCCAGTTAATATTGACTCGTATAAGGCCTGGAAGCTCAAATTCGCGGTCCTCCCATGGCCGGATGTTCCCCAGGCGCTGCAGACCGGGGTTATTGATGGCCTTGATCATACTCCAATTGTCTGTAATATTTCAAAAAAATTCACTGTCGCCAGGTACTATACCCAGCTTGATTATGCGCAAGGGCTGTATGTTCATATCATCAATAAAAAATGGCTTAAGCAGCTCCCGGAAGAACTGCAGCACCTCCTCCTCAAGGTGGTGAAAGAAGAGAGCAGGGTTGCCAGGAAGCGGACTAAACAGCAGCAGTCGGAACAGATTGCAGCTGCAAAAGCGGATGGGGTAACCTTTTTTGAGCTGAAAGCGGCCGATAAACAAAAAATGGTCACAGAGAGCGAAAAAGTGTACGATATATGGGGACCGAAAATAGGTCAGGAGTATCTGGATAAGGTGAGAACTATCTTGGCTGAGTAACCCGAATATCCCTGTTACAGGAGGAACAATTCCTCGCATTTTTCTCAGGCCCGGCGTGCCCTGTTGGCATACCGGGCCTGATTTGCGTTTATTGTATGGAAGTCGTACAATAGCTTTCTACATTTTTAATTCCACCAGGGATGGTAGCTCGGAATAATTGAAAAATTGACCCCTTAGCCCATTTCCCGAGGGCGTACCACGAAGCAGATAAGCACCCTTCAAACCAGGGCATAAACTCCGACTTCGCACAAAGAAGTCCTCTGATGCCACAAAACAGGAAAAGTATGCGAAATAATAACAGAAAACCAGACAGTCTCAGACCCATCACCGTTGAGAGAGGATTTCAGCATCAGGCCGATGGATCGGTACTTATCCGCATGGGTAATACCCATGTTCTCTGCGGCGTGTCGGTGGAAGACAGGGTCCCGCCTTTTTTAAAAGACACTGGTAAGGGGTGGATAACAGCCGAATATGGCATGCTTCCCTGTGCCACCAACAGTCGGTATCGGCGTGAAACCCATGGTCAATCAGGACGAACCATGGAGATTCAGCGGTTGATTGGCAGGAGTCTTCGGATGATGGTTGATCTTGCAACCATTGGTGAGAGAACCATTCGAGTGGACTGCGATGTTCTCAATGCCGATGGCGGAACCCGCACCGCTTCAATCACCGGTGGTGCCCTGGCAGTCAAAGATGCTCTGCAGAAACTTGTAGCGGAGGGGCGACTGGATGCACTGCCGGACATCATGCCGGTGGCAGCAATTTCCGCCGGAATCTTAGAAGGCCAGGCAATCCTCGATCTTGATTATTCAGAAGACTCAACGGCTGAAACCGATGCCAATTTCGTCATGGCAGGAGATGGGCGCTGGATCGAGATCCAGGCCACCGCAGAAGGTTTGCCGTTTACAGATGAATCCTATCTGGCAATGGTCAAGTATGCCAGAAAAGGTATCGAGGAACTCTTCCAGCTTTGGCAGCAAGAGAATTAACAGGTCGTTGTAAATGAGCGATAAGGATATCAGGAAAAAGCCTGTTCGCGGTACCCGTGAGTGGGCCGTAGCCGAAATAAACTGCAGTGTGGGCTGTCCCCATGGATGTCGCTATTGTTATGCCCGATATAATCAGGTGGAGCGGACAGGTACAGTCACCCCGGAACAGTGGACCAGCTGCCGGGTACTCCATGACGAGGTTGCCAAAAAACAGCCACTCTACTCCGGTCGGGTTATGTTTCCCTCCTCCCATGATATCGTCAATGAGAACCTTGATGCCTGTCTGAGTGTCCTGAAAAATCTTATTGATGCAGGCAATAAGATCCTGATCGTCACCAAGCCGCATCTTGATTGCATGCACCGCCTGTGCTCCGAATTATCGGAAGTGCGGGAACAAATTCTTTTCCGTTTTACCATCACCGCAAGAGACAGCAGAATTCTTAAAATATGGGAACCGCATGCCCCGGGATACGAAGAACGAAGGAAGTGTCTTGGTTATGCGTTTGGCATGGGGTTTGCCACTTCGGTAAGCGTCGAACCAATGCTTGATACCGATGATGTCACAGCTATGGTTTATGAATTGTTGCCATTCGTCACCCATTCGATCTGGCTGGGAAAGATGAACAGGATTGATAAACGGGTCACCTGTGAGTCGGTAGAGATGCGAAGAGAGGTTGATCGTATTGAAAGAGGACAGCGTGATGAACGGCTTCTCCTGTTGTATCAGGAGTTGCGGAGGGTTCCCCAGGTACGATGGAAAGAGTCGGTGAAAGAGGTGGTTGGGCTTCAACAGGCTTCTGAACCGGGGCTTGATATTTAATAGTTACATTCTAGAGGGTACGATGCGAAGAAAACAGTCTGAAATAAAAGAGAAAAGCAAAATTACGGATATTCTGGCTCAAGGAAGAGTGGGCAGGCTGGCAACACTCGGCAAGGACGGTTACCCTTATATTACTCCGGTCAACTATGTCTATTGGCAGGGCTCCATTTATTTTCATTGCAGTTTAAAAGGAGAGAAACTCGACAATATCGATCGTCATAGGAAGGTTTGTTTTGAGGTGGATATTCCACTTGCTTATCTTGATACCGGTTATGACAGGTCAATGCCCGTCTGTGATGTGGGACAGTTTTATCAGTGTGTAATCATCCGTGGCCATGCGGAAATCGTGGAGCAATCGGATGAAAAGGTTCAGGCATTGAATGCGTTGATGGCTAGCCACGAAAACGTTCCGCAATTTTCCGACATTACTGCCGAGACTCCGGCTGTGAAGTTATGTGCGGTTGTGGCCGTGCGGATTGATTCTCTCTCCGCAAAAGCCAATCTTGCACAGAAGAAATCAGAGACAGAGAAAGAGAAGATCCGTGCGTATCTGCAGCAAAGAGGACTTCCCGGGGATCTTGAGGCAGCAGCACTGATCCGCTAAATAACGTTTGTAATGATTACTATTTGTATTGTATTGGAGAAAAGATGCATCTCATTCTCGGGTTGGTTGTCGGTTTTATCGCAGCATTTCGATTTGGACTCAGCGGCGCTTTTCTTGGCGGTTTAATAGGTGTTTTAGGTGCGGAAGTTCTCGCACTTCGTAAAAGACTGGACGGTCTGGAAAAGTTAAAAATATCTGAAGAGAAGGAAAAAAAGGTGGTGAGCCGCGGGGTGGTCTTTGAACCACCTGCTGAAAAACCACCAACTCCTGGGCAGAAAGCTCGCCGGGAGCTGAAGGAATTTTCTCAGGCTCCCCCGCAATCCGCAAAGAAAGAAGTGGTGGAACCTGCCAGACAGGCTTACCTCTTTGATCGCATCATTGCAGGTCTCGGTTTCAATACTTCAAACCTTACGGAAAAAATCAGCCATTTTTTCACCAGCGGCAACCTGGTATTGAAAATTGGAGTCATCATCCTTTTTTTCGGGCTTGCATTTCTACTGAAATATGCCGCCCAGCGCAACATGATTCCAATTGAACTGCGCCTGATCGGAGTGGCTGTAAGTGGCATGGTAATGCTCGGAATCGGCTGGTGGCTGAGGCGGACCCGATCCGGCTATGGTCTTGTCCTGCAGGGAGGTGGGGTGGGCATCCTGTATCTTGTGGTTTTCGCCGCTGCCAGGCTTTACAATTTCATGCCGATGACTCTTTCCCTTGCAGTAATGATCGCTCTTGTCGCTCTGTCGTGTATGCTGGCTGTATTGCAGGAGTCTAAATCGCTCGCCGTATTCGGCATTGTTGGTGGTTTCCTTGCTCCGGTGCTGATGACCACTGGCGGTGGCAGTCATGTTTTGCTTTTTTCATATTATGCATTGCTGAATGCCGGTATTCTTGGGATTGCCTGGTTCAAGTCCTGGAGGGAATTGAATCTCATAGGTTTTGTTTTTACCTTCGCGATCGGCACACTCTGGGGGAGCGAAGGGTATCAGCCGGAATATTTCTGGTCAACGGAACCCTTCTTGATCCTCTTTTTTGTCTTTTACGTTGTCATCTCGATCCTCTTTGCCCATCGTCAGCCTCTTGATCTTCGGGGTTTTATTGATGGGCCGCTGGTTTTTGGCCTGCCGCTGATAGTATCCGGACTCCAGTATGTTCTGGTGAAAGATTTTCAATATGGGATGGCTTTTTCAGCTCTTGGCTTGGGATTCTTCTACCTGACACTGGCAACCGCTCTGTGGCGTCGCCTTGTTCAATCCATGCATCTATTATGTGAGGCGTTTCTTGCCCTTGGCGTGGTCTTTGGCAGCCTTGCCATCCCGCTTGCCCTTGATGGCCACTTGTCTGCATCGATTTGGGCCCTTGAAGGTGCCGGCATGATGTGGGTCGGATTGAGGCAAAAGCGGATTCTTGCCCGTCATTTCGGGTTGCTCCTGCAACTCGCAGCAGCTTTTATCTTTCTTGATTCAGTCTGGTATCCACTTTCTGCAACAGCCTTTGCCAACCGGTATTTTCTTGGCTGCCTTTTTCTCTCTCTTGCCGCCCTCTCTTCAAGTTATTATCTGGACAGGTACAAGAGCGAATTGAAAAAATGGGAGCAATACTTCCCTCTGCCGCTGATGATTCTGGGACTTGCCTGGTGGTATGTGGGCGGATTGCGTGAAGTAGACATGCAGATGCCAAACTCGGAGACGGAAGATGGCTTCCTGCTGTTCTGCTGCGCCAGTTCCATTATCATGGGGATGGTGTTAACAAAACTGCCTTGGCCTCGCTTCAGATTGTCGCTGTATCTGCAATTGCCGGCTATGATCCTGCTCTTACCTGTAAGTATGTTCGGCTTTCACTCCGGTTCGCATCTTTTCGAGGGCTGGGGTGCTGTAGCCTGGACTGTCGCTTTTGTCATTCAATACCGAATCTTATATCTTTTTGCCGGGGACTGGCCCAGAAGAAATATGGTGGTCTACCACCTCGGCACCCTCTGGTCCTTGCTCTTTGTCCTGAGCCATGAAGGAAGCTGGGCGGTGAGCCAACTGTCCGGACTTGCTGATATCTGGACCATGATCTGCTGGGCGATGATACCATGCTGTGCACTTTTACTGCTCCTGCAGCTCGGGAAAGGCGTCTCCTGGCCGGTAGGCACCTATGCGTCCTGCTATCTGGGGGCGGGTGGTACCCTGCCTGCATTTGGGCTTGTTTTCTGGACGTTAATGTCCTTTGGCGTTGCCGGTGACCCCGCGCCTCTTCCCTATCTTCCTCTTATCAATCCGGTGGAACTGTCTGGACTTGTTGTTGTCGTCACCCTTGTTTTGTGGGTTGTTAATCGGAAGAACAGCGGCTATTCCCTTAAGTATCTGCCTGAAAAACGGTCGTTATGGGGGATTTCCGTTCTTTTCTTTTTCTGGGTGAACAGTGTGGCAGCGCGGTCTGTCCACTTTTATGCCGGTATCCCGTACCATCCGGATACACTCTATCGTTCAGTGATATTTCAAGCCGCGATTGCCGCGCTCTGGGGCTTCGGGGCTCTGGCGATTACTGTATGGGCTGCACGGAAAGGGAGCAGGCCGCTTTGGGGGGCAGGGGCTTTGCTCCTTGGCATGGTCGTGTTGAAACTGTTTGTCGTTGACCTCTCCGGCACTGGCACTATAGCCCGAATCGTTTCTTTTCTGGTCGTTGGTGTTCTCATGCTGGTTATTGGCTATTTTTCCCCAATACCTCCAAAAAATGAGGAGTATTCTCCATGAGATACTTTCACATATTGGTGATTTTTTCTCTTTGTCCCGGTCAAGTGATGGCCGAGGATATTACTGCCCGTGATTTTGCCAAGGGGTATTATCTGGAGGTCGACAACACAACCGCTGTCCATTCCCTGGAACTGCCGGAGGAGGTCTATCATACTGTACAGAGTGCTGATCTCAGAGATGTACGGGTCTTCAATGGAGCCGGGGAAGTTATACCCCACGATTTTCGTACTGTGAAGGTAGGTTCAACGGAGCTTCGCGAAAAGAGGAGTATCCCGTTTTTTCCTCTTTTTCAAGTTGACAGTTTAAGTGATCCTGAAGGTTTTTCTCTCCAGGTTTCGCGCGATACAGCAGGAGCTATTGTTAATATTACCTCCAACCCGGCATCTGATACAGTTGATCGTAAAATTACCGGGTATCTGCTTGACCTCAGCAAGTTGAAACGGACGGCGTCTGACCTTGATTTCCAATGGGTAAAAGAAAGTGATTCCTCGGTTTTTACAGTCAATGTCCAGCAGAGCAATGATCTGGTACGCTGGATACCACTGGTACATAAGGCAACCCTTGCCGATTTAAAGTTTGGAGGGCAACAGGTTGCAAGAAGAACTGTCCATTTGCCGCGACAACCTCTAAAATATCTGAAACTGACCTGGCAGGAATCCCGCTGGCCACTGAGGTTGACGGATGTAACCAGTTTCTCCCACGTACTTGAAGCACGCCGAAAACGGCGATGGATTTCCCTTGACAATGGAACTGTCCTGGAAAAAAATGACCGGTTGACGGTTGATTTTGCAACGAACTCCCGCCTCCCGGTTAGCAGCGTACAGATACGTTTTCCTGAAACAAATTCGATAGCTAACTTATCAATACAATCCCGACCTGATGATGATACGGGATGGAAAACGCGTTGCGAACAGGTATTTCACCATTTGACTTTTAACGGTGCCGCCATACACAGCGAACCCTGCAGCTTTCCCATGACAACCGATCATCTGTGGAGGGTCGTTGTCAGACAGGATGGCGCCGGACTGCGATCCGATAGCAGGATGATAACCATGCAACTTGGTTGGCAGCCTAATGAGCTGATTTTTATCGGCAGAGGGACACCGCCGTACCTGCTCGCTTTTGGCAGCGGAAAACTTGCGCAAAAAGAGAAAAATGCCGGGGATGGCATGGTTCTGCAGGCAATAAAAACGGAATCTTCAGCGCAGGTTGTAGATGTTGCACAACTGGGCAAGAGCATCAGCCTTGGTGGAGATTCAGCTTTGCGAAGTCCATCTCAACCTCCACCGTGGAAGCAGTGGTTCCTCTGGGCTGTTTTGGTCCTCGGTGTCGCATTGCTTGCTTTTATGGCACGCAGTCTCAACAGAGAAATAAAGAGTGCAGAGCAAAAAGAGGTGTCTGATGACTGATAAACGATTAATGTCATCGTTTCACGTAGACCTTTGATCTGCACAATCTCAAAGCAGCAGCGCAATAATAGAATATTTGAGAAGGAAAAAAAAATATGTTTCGGTCGTTTTTTAAGAGTAAAAGATGGGCTGTCTGGGCCTATGGTGGCGGACTGGTTTTGTTATTGGCACTTTTCGTTCAGGTGGAGCTGACGGTTAAGATGAATCAGTGGTACGGCAGTTTTTATAATATTCTGCAAAAAGCCACTGAGCACGATGTTCAGGAATTTTGGGAACAGATGCTGATGTTTGCTAAAATTGCCTTTCCCTACGTGCTGATTGCCACAGTGACTGCTTATTTTACCCGTCTCTATGCCTTTAAATGGCGAGAGGCCATGACTTTTTCCTATGTTACAAAATGGCAGAAGGTGGAAGAGGAAGTGGAGGGTTCCAGTCAGCGTATTCAGGAGGATATTTACCGGTTTGCTCGGATATTTGAAACTCTCGGTCTGCAGGTGGTGCGGGCGGTCATGACCCTCATGGCTTTTTTGCCGATTCTCTGGGGCTTAAGCAAAGGTGTCGATATCGAGTTCATCAAAGACATTCCCGGCAGCCTGGTCTGGGTGGCCTTGCTGGTTTCGGTGGGTGGTTTGATTATCTCCTGGTTTGTGGGGATTAAGCTGCCCGGGCTGGAATACAACAACCAGAAGGTCGAGGCGGCGTTTAGAAAAGAGTTGGTGTATGCTGAGGACAACAAAGTCGATTACGGTAAAACCGAGACCATAACGGAACTTTTCATCGGGTTAAAGTTCAACTATAACCGGCTCTTTCTCCATTATGGGTATTTTGATATCTGGGTGAATTTCTTCGAACAATTTATGGTCATTGTGCCTTATCTGATAATGGGCCCGGGTTTGTTCAGTGGCCTGATCACGTTAGGGGTGATGGTGCAGGTATCCAACGCATTCAGCAAAGTGCGGGAGTCCTTTTCCATCTTCATCTCCAACTGGACCACAATTACTGAGCTTCGATCCATTCATAAACGTCTGAAGGAGTTTGAGATAAATATTAATTATTGATAGTATCGTGAAAACCCTTCATTGGCTTGTATAAACTGCTGACACCCCTCAAGGGAGTACTCTGTTCAGTCTCGCTCGACGGCTATAAGTGCCTTGCAGGTTACTTTAACCTCCTGATTTTACCATTATCTCAGGATTTTTTGTTTTTTGTTACAGGTTTTATGGAGTTAGGTACTAATTTTTCCAGCCGCCTCCCAGGGTTTTATACAGTGAAACGAGTTGCGTCGCGGCAACTCGATGCAGACGTGTATAAGTGGTCTCGGCTTCATATACCGTCTGCTCCGCATCAAGAAGCTCCAGAAGACTGGTGTCTCCCATCTCGTACCTGGTTTTGGCATAGTCCTGATTTATTTTGGCCGTTGCAACACTTTCGTCCTGACGCCTGATTGACAAAAGGCCGTAGTGATAACGAGTGAGGGCCTGTTCTGCTTCAGACAGTGCGGTCAGGACTGCTTTTTCATACCCAAGGGCGCTCTGCCTGGCGACCTCTTCCTGTACCTTGACTTGTGCTCGAATCCGACCTCCGTCAAAAATCCGCCAGCTTAAAATGGGAACAAAAAGGCCTGTTTGACTGGATGACTGCAGCAGATTGCCGGAGCTGAGAGCTTCAAACCCTCCGGCTGCGCTGAGCGTGAGTTTTGGAAAGAGTTCCGCCGTGGCGATGCCGATATCAGCAGTTGCGGCGGCAAGTCTTCGTTCTGCCGCCCGGATATCAGGTCTTCGCCGCAACAGGTCTGCCCTGGTTCCAACGGGCACCGCCGTAAGCATGAAAGATTGTGGCTGCTGGTCAAGCAGGGAGAGTTCACTTTCCGGTACATTGCCCAGAAGCAGACCGATCGCCAGGGCGGCTGTACGAATCTCCGCCTCAATTGCAGGCAGCTCAGCCTGTTGGGTTTTGAGCCTGGTGTCTGCCTGGGCAACCTGGGCAGCCGCGACTTCGCCGGCCTCATACTGGCGTCTGACAAGGTTGTAGGTTTCCCGGGTGGTCTCAATAATCTTTTGCCGGACAGCCAGTTCATTTTGAAAGCTGCGCAGTTCAATATAGCGGCGGACAAGCTCGGCTGTAATGCTTAATTGAATGTCACGGCGCAGCTCCATTGCCTCGTCGAGTCGAGCGTCTGCCGCTTCCAGGGCACGACGGGTGCCGCCAAATAGATCAATTTCCCAGATAGCATCAAAGCCAAGCTCGTAGATTGTCTGGTCTCGATCCAGTCCGGGGATACTGCTTATAGGGAGAGTACCATTTTCACTCTGGCGGCGACGGCTCACGGATCCTGAAGCATCGACTGTCGGAAAGTGAGTCGCCGAGGTAAAATTATACAATGCCCGTACTTCCTCTATGCGCGAGATAGCCTGTCTGATATCAAAATTGTCTGAAACAGCCCGCTCCACAAGATTATTGAGAGTCGGATCTGCAAAACGTTTCCACCATTCTATAAAATCGACCTGGGAATCTGCAACTGTTTCCAGGGTCCATTCGGAACCACTATCCAGCGCAGGCTGTCGATATTCGGGTCCGACTGTGCAGCTTGAAAGAATCAGGATGCAAACCGATAATTTTAGAAAGTGCCGGTGTCTCATTGGAGCCTCCCTTTGATAAAAACAACAGCCAGGGTAAAGGTTACGGAAAAAATAGCGAGCATCGGCCACAGACTGGCGAAAACCATTGCAGGCGAGGGATTTTTTAGAAAACTCCCCTGCACAATAATGAGAAAGTGTTGTAAAGGGTTGGCCTCTGCCATTATCTGTAATAGTGCAGGCATGTTTTCAACGGGTGTGGCAAAACCGGAGAGCAGGATCAAGGGAACGATGACGGCAAAAGTTCCCAAAATCGCCTGCTGTTGTGTGTTGCATATGGCAGAAATCATCAGCCCGATCCCTACAACGGAGAGTATGAAAATTACCAGGCTGAGCAGCACCAGTAAAAGGGAACCGGTAAAGGGGATACTGAAAACAAATACCCCGGCACCGATCATGACACACCCAAGTCCGCTGCCGACGATCAGAGCCGGCACCATCTTGCCGATTATTATTTCCAGAGGTTTGGCAGGCGATACCAGCAGCTGATCAAAGGTGCCGAGTTCACGCTCCCGGGCAATGGAGAGCGCACAGATGATCAAGGATGATGTCATGGCAAGTGTCCCGACAAGTGCCGGAACAATAAACCACTGGTAAGTAAGGTTAGGGTTGAACCAGTTGCGTATTTCTGTTCTGGGCAGCGTAGCTGCGATGGATGGATATATTTCCTCGTTGACCCCTGCAATAATTGTGTTCAGATATCTCAGGGCAATTTGTGCTGAATTTGCCCTGCGGCCGTCAAGAATGATCTGGACACCGGCCGGTTTCCCTGAGGAGAGATTGCGTGAAAAGTCTGCTTGAAAGTGGAGAGCCAGGAGAGCCTTGCGCTCATCAATTGCCTGCCGTAACATATTCGGGCCGGCGACCGTTTCAATGGTATCTATGAAACTACTTGCAGAGATACGTGTAATAATCTCGTGTGACCATTGTCCGCCATCTTCATTCAGCAGAACCACATCGACATTGTTGACTTCAAGGGTGGCTGCGTAGCTGAAGATGAGGAGCTGCATAAGGGGCGGGGCAATAAGAATAACCCTGCTTTTCGGGTCGCGGAGGAGGCAGAGCAGCTCCTTTATGATCTGGGCCTTTAGACGTATCATATATCCAGCCTCTTATGGGTCTTTAATGCGGTGATGGTGAAAAATACAGCACCGACCGTAAGCATGGCGGCCATGCCCTGTAAAAATTGCGGCCAGATATCTCCTGTGAGGAAAACAGTCTGCAGGTTGGACACATAATAACTCGCAGGAATGACTCTGGTGATGAGTCGTAACATCAGGGGCATGCTGTCTATTTCATACAGAAACCCCGAAAGCATGAATGCGGGCAGAAAACCGGAAAACAGTGCTACCTGCGCAGCGATAAACTGGTTTTTAGTGATTGTTGAGATCATTAATCCCTGGCCAAGCGCGGGCACAAGAAAGCATGCACTGAGAGCGAGGAGGGCAGGCCAGGAGCCGCGCAGGGGAACACCAAAGAGGGTTGTTGCCAGAAGGGTGCAGCCGACCGTTGCCAGCATTCCGAGAACAAAATAGGGGATGAGTTTTCCCAGAAGAATCTCAAAAACCCCAATTGGGGTAGAAATAATGGCTTCATAGGTGCCACGCTCCCATTCCCTGGCAACAACCAATGCTGTAAGCATAGTACCGATCATTGTCATGACAATGGCGATTGCACCCGGCACCAGGAATCTTTTACTTTCGATTTCAGGGTTAAACCAGAAACGGGATTCCAGGTTGATGAACGGAGGGGAGGGCGCGCCGTTTTCAGAAAGTCTGGCACTGTTCCAGTTGGCCAGCACTCCCTGAGCATATCCGGCAATGAAATTGGCGGTATTTGGCGAAACCCCATCAGTAATAATCTGGATAGTCGCCTGTTTACTTCCCGATGCAAGTCGGGCATCGAAGTCTTGAGGGATGACAATAAAACCGCGCAAAGTTCCGGATACAAGCAAATTCTCGATTTCCCGGCGGTGTCTGGCAGGTGTGACGGCAAAATACGAGGTCGCTCCGAAAGCCGCTGCGAGTTCGGTCGCCTCCGGCGTGTCGTTTTCCAGCACTACTCCTATACGAATGCGGCTCACATCCAACGATACTGCATAGGCAAAAAGAAACAGCAGGATGATCGGCAGGACAAAAGCGATCAGGATAGTGGATGGGTCACGCACGGCCTGCAGGCTTTCCTTCCGCATGAGACTGATAAGCCGTCTGAGATACACTGATTTTTTCTGTGGACTCCGGCTCATCATATGCCTCCCGGGACATCATCTGCCGATTCAACCATGGCTATGAATGCATCTTCCATGGTGGCGATCGCTCTTCCCTGTGCTGCTGCCTGTTCTTTGATCTGATCAGGGGTATTAAGGGCAATAACCTTGGCATGATACATCAGGGCAATCCGGTCGCAATATTCGGCTTCATCCATGAAATGGGTTGTCACCAGCACCGTCACACCTTTTCTTACCAGGCCGTTGATATGGGTCCAGAACTCACGCCGGGTAATCGGGTCAACCCCAGATGTTGGTTCGTCAAGAAAGAGCACCGCCGGTCGGTGCATCAGGGCACAGGCAAAAGCAAGACGTTGCTTGTAGCCAAGGGGCAGGGTGTCCGGCGAGTCTTTCAGGTAGCGGTGGAGGTCGAAGGTCTCTATCATCTCCTCAATCCTCTGGCGCCTGATCTTCCCTGAAAGTTGATAGACTCCAGAGAAAAATTCAAGATTTTGCCGGACCGAGAGCAGGCCATACAAAGAAAATTTCTGTGCCATATAGCCTAATTGCAATTTGGCCTTTGAAGAAGCACTTCGCAGATCGAAACCAGCGACCCTGGCTTCTCCGTAGGTGGGTCTGAGCAGACCGCATAGCATCTTGAAGGTTGTCGATTTCCCGGCACCATTCGGACCGAGAAGACCAAATATTTCTCCTTTTTTTACGGTAAAGCTGACGTTATCAGTGGCGGTGAAGGTTCCAAAAATTTTAGTGAGCTGTGAACACTTCACAGCTTCACTCAGGGTAGACTGTACGGGCTCAATTTTTTCAGCGATGGCCGAACGGCCGCCGGGGCCGCCCCCGAGAAGATCGATAAAGGCGTCCTCAAAACGGGGGGCAACCCTCTCCAGTCTGCCACTCTCTCGTGCAACAAGAGCCTCTAGTCGACGTGGATCGTTATTCGTATCAAGGACAATTCGGATAGCCTGCCCCTGAATCACTCCATCACGAACTTCCTTTAATTCGAGTATTTCTGAGAGGGTAGCCCTGCGATCGGAAAATTTGCCGTGGATGGTATAACTGCGCTCGGCAATCCGTGAAGTTAAATCCTTCGGTGGCCCACTGTATTCAAGTTGTCCGTTATTTAACAAAAGCACCTCTTCACACCGCTCAGCCTCATCGAGATATGCTGTTGACCAGACCACGGCCATACCACCGGATGTGAGTTCCTGTACCATTTTCCAGAGATCCTGCCGGGAAACCGGATCAACACCAACACTCGGCTCATCAAGAAGCAAGACCTTTGGCTTGCCCATGAGGGCGCAGGCCAGGCCGAGTTTCTGCTTCATACCACCGGAGAGTTTTCCTGCCGGACGCTCTTTAAAAGGAGACAGTCGGGTAAAATGAAGCAGACGTTCAAAAGTTGTTTGTCGTTCCTTGCCGACCAGCCCCTGGAGATCGGCATAAAGGTTGAGGTTTTCAATAACAGCAAGATCTTCATAGAGGCCGAATCGCTGGGGCATATAACCGGTTATGGTATGGATTGCATCCGCGTTTTCACTCACATTATAGCCGCCTACAAGGAGAGTGCCTTCCGTTGGGACCATAAGTGCCGTCATCATTCGCATCAGGGTTGTCTTACCCGCGCCATCCGGACCGACCAGGCCGGTCAGTCGGCCGCTCTCGATAGAACCATTGAGCGTACTGAGTGCTCTGGTGCCGTCAAAATATTTACTGACCGAATGAATTTCAATGACGGCGCTCATTGTCAATTCGCTCTATTGTTGTTTTGAAGGCGTATCGTAACCGGCATCCCCTGGCGCAGGCCATTGTCGGTATCTTCAGCGATGATTCGCAATCGATAGACGAGATCGGTTCTGAGATCAGCGGTTTCGACGTTTTTGGGAGTAAATTCTGCCCGCGGTGAAATGAAACCTATCCTGCCTTGGTAGATTGTGTCTGTTGAATCGGTGGTTATCTCGACGGCTGTTCCCGGAGCTATGTTGCCCAGATCCGGTTCGGCGACATAGGCACGGATATAGATAGGATTGCGTAATAGCATGGTATAAACAGGTGCTCCGGCGGCTAAGATAGTGCCTGGTTCCTGTATTCTGGTGATTAGGATGCCGTCGTTCGGCGAGATGAGCCTTGTGTCCTGTAATCGTGTCTTTGCTGTTTCATACCTTGCTCTTGCTTCGCGCAGTTCCTGACGGCTGACAACGATGTCTTCGCTTCGAAACCCTTCTTCAAGCAATGCCAGCGCCTCCATGGCTGATTGGAGTCGTGCGCGGGTCTCATCATGACGAGCCTGGGCCTGGTCAACGGACTTTCGGCTGGTTGCCTTGGTTGCGAACAGATCTGTCTGTCTGTTAAAATCTCGCAGGGCATTATTGTAGGCTGCCTGTGCCTCTTCGACCTGGGCTTTACCACTTTTTATTTCCTGGGGTCGGGAACCTTTTTCAAATTTGTCTAAAAGTGCATTAGCCCGGTCAACCCTTGCATCAGCGGCTTCCAATTCATTTTGATAGGGTTCAGCATCAAGCGTAGCGAGGATGTCGCCCTGTTTGACGGTATCGCCTTCTTCAAAGCGCATTTCGAGAAGTTTCCCTGATACACGAAAACCCAGGTCAACTTCACGGATATCGACATTGCCGTAGAGAGCAAAGTGATCGGATTGTTTTTCCTGCTTCAAATAGATGACACCCGCACCAAGTGCCACCATGATTATAAGAAGACCAACAATGCGCATAGCCTTTTTCATAGGGGTTCACCGAGATTAAACATTGCTCTGATATTAGTTCTTAGTTGAATCTGGATTGCTGCGACATCCTTGCCGGAGAAATCAGACCAGCCCATATAGCGGAGAACTGCAGCGCGTGAAGCTCGAAAAACAATAGCCTGGCCGAACAAGGTGATCGCCAGTAGTCTGGCCTCCTCTGATTGAGGCTCAATGTTGCGTATCCGACCGACAAGATACGCTGTTAAACGAAACACCTTGCCCATTAATCCTTCATAAAACACATCAAAGGCCTCAGAAGGAGTTTGCTGCTCTCGCAATATCAATTTAGCCCAGGCCGACGACTTCTGGTCGACTAACATGCGAAGCAATGCATCAATCAGACGGATCAACAGCGATACGTAATGTTCCCTGGTTGTCGACTGGCCGGGATCCTCACCATCCAGCATCTCCACTTCTTTGGCGATTTCGCTGGCTATAGGTTCCATGCGCTCTGCGATTTGGTCGGCAATATATTTAATTGCAGCGAGATACAGAGCATCTTTTCCTCCAAAATGGTAGCCGATTGAGGCCTGATTGACTTGAGCTTGAGCCGCAATTTCTCTGGTACTGGCCGCATGAAAGCCATCGCGGCCAAATATTTCAATCGCAGTCGTGATCAAGGTCTGCTTGGTGATATCCCCTCTGCTCATCGATTGTCTTTTCATAGTTTTTTCAGTTGTTGAAGTAGGGTTTTTAGCTACCTTCTAAAATTAATCATTCGAATGAATAAGTCAAAAGAATAAAACAAATGCTTTAAAAATTAAAGGAGAGTGCTTCAACTCATAGTAATGATATAGGTCAATAGCCTTATGAAGACTATTGTTTTTACTGCAGGTTACGATACCAGTTCACAAGACCTGGATGAAAAGGGAGAAGAAAATAATTGTACCTCTATAAGCTGTATGCAACATAAGCAACAGGAGCAAATAGTGGAAAAAATCAGTGCTGCAGAATTCGTTCCTGTTGATATAGACCTTGCATCCACCGGGCGGTGCTACCGCATTGATTGCCGTAATCGGCGGTGAAAACGTGCACGATCTCGGCTGTCTCGATGTGCTGATGCCTCTGCCGCCCTGGGTGCAATTGTAGTGCTCTTTGTGGCTCTTGTGGTCAACAACATCTCAAAGAACAGGAGATATCCGGAGTTTTGGGTATAAGATATCGAAAGAGAATTGAAATCTTGTATAGACGAATCCGAGGACGACCTCATAAACAGGTGCATCTTGAATATTACATCCCCCTTCTTAGAGCGGTGGGACTCTTGTAATACTGAAAAGAAAAGAGGGGGTAACTTACTTGCCCGTTATGAAGACATAGATTTTCCATGGTATCGTACAACCTCAATTAGCAGCAATCCATTAATTGAAATCACTTGCTGCATGCTGCACAATTGTGGATCAAGCATGATAAAATGGTCTCCGCAGGTAATTATGAGGTTACGGAGAGATGCAGCGATACGCTAAGCCACAGGGAGGGCGGCTTAGCTTGATTGCATCGTCATCTCATTACGCTGTAGCCTGCTTTATCATCCCTCAGATCTGCTCAAAGTTTGTCGATTTTTTAGAAGAGGCACAATCAGTCGGGCCATTCTCGAATTCCCTGTGGTAAATGCATGTAATCTTGTCCCGAAATTGGTGTATGTATGGGCAGGCGGACCAACCAGCGCTGTGTTGAACTGAAACTGTCTGGCCGCAAGGCGAAAATCTTTCATATTCCCAATTGGCTCTCCGCTAAGCGATGCCAACAGAGATGGCATGGAACAGGCAGGTAGTTCGTGACGTTTCCACCCTCCCGGCAGTCTCATGAAAAAATGAAATCCGCTGCGTTGCACCCTGTTTCCCATGACCACCTTCTGGGGAATAGACTCCGGGTGAATTGGGGGCCGTGAAAAATCAATTATGGTAGCCGTGTCTGAAATTTTGTGGTGCAGCAGGCACTCCATAAAATCCTTACCCCTGGGAAGGAGATTGATGACAAAATCCACCTCGGCCAATTGGCGGCAGGCCTCTTTCTCATCTGTTAATCGGACACCCCCTTTTCGGGTATATCTGACGTCAACCAGTGATATGCGGTACCCATCAGCCGTGAGAGATTGCTCAAGATCTTCACCGAGCAGACCTCCGCCGATAATGGCTACAGAAACCTGCCAGGGTTTTTTCGTTGAAGTGCTTACAAGATGTTTGACTGCTTTCTGGATACTGAAAATATTGCCATAAGTGCTGCTGTAAAAAGGCGGGTCCATGGCAATGCCGTGACGCTTCTCAAAGATAGGACCAAGCTGCCCCGCCAGCCCTATTGTCTGTGCTCCGGAGAGCTTTTGAACCCAGCGCATACGCTCGATGACAGTCACAACCATTGGGCGGTTATTTTTGCGCATCAACTCCAGTGCCGGATTCGGGATGACGAGATAGATGCCCATAGGACGCCACCCATCCATGATTAAACCGGCCGGGGTGGGACGTCCTGAAAAGAAATTTCTAAGCCATTTGATATCAGGACAGAAATCCAGACATTCCGAGCTGTCTGTCGGATAAATCAGAAATAATGTTTTGAATATTCCAGTCTTGCCTGCCATCCAGATCATTAACCAGATCGGCCACCGTAATAGAAAAGCGTATACCAAAAACATCACCTGCCGAAAGTACTTTTCCATGTCTTCTCCTTTTTTGATTGAATAACGGTCTTTTTGATTGCACAGGCGGGGTGAACCGAGCCTTGCATTCCTATTTATCGGCAATTCTTGGAAAAATGATTAAGAGGGAGGGAAATTAAAAAAGGAGTGGAGCTGGTGTTGGGAATCGACTGCATTGCGCAAAAAGCGATGGGAAGAGCAAAGGCCGCGTTATTGCAAGATAACGCGGCCTGAATACGACAAATCGGTTTTTGGCAGGTCAGCTCTGTTTACCCAGTTCTCTGTGGATAATTAAGGCTATCTCTTCAAGGGCATAGGGCTTTTTGATGTAACTGCACACGCCGAGTTTTATCGCTGTTTTCATTTTTTCCATCTCAGAATAACCACTGACAATAATTACCTTCTGATGCGGCAGGGTGAGAAGAATGCTCTGAAATGTCTCCAGGCCATCCATACCCGGTGGCATTATCATATCGAGAAGAACAAGATCAGCCGATCTGCCTCTAAGGAAGTCAATGGCCTCTTCACCACTGGCGACTGTCACTACCTTGTAGCCCAGGGTGGTTAGAATGTTGCATCCCAGTATACGCTGTTCCGAATCGTCATCGACCAACAGAATTGTTTCTCCTTTTCCACGTTTGACCGGCTTGGATTCGGTTGCAGCTTCGGGAGTTTCATCGTCGTTCTCTCCATGTGCTGGAAGAAAAACCGTAATGGTCGTACCATCTTCCGGTGAACTCTGTACGTCCAGGTATCCACCATGATCCTTGACAGTTCCCCATACTACTGTCATGCCCAGCCCGGTGCCGCTACGGCCCATTGTTTTGCTGGTGTAAAACGGCTCAAAAATCATGGCCAGCTTGTCCTGGGGAATACCTACACCGTCATCACTTATCGCCAGTACCACATATTTTCCGGGAACAGTGGTGTCGTATCCTGTGATTGAAGTGTCCAGATACCGGTTCTCCGTTATCAGAGAGACTTTTCCTTTGCTCTCTATCGCTTCATAACTGTTCACCAGGAGGTTCATGACGGCTTTTTCAAGATGGACAGGAGAGCCGGAGACATTCTGCAAGTCAGGAGAAAGGTGAGTCTCTACTGTGACCTTGGGAAAGTTTTTTTGGAGATTGATAAATTCGGGGCTCTGCAAATGCGCTTTAATGACTTCATTGAGCTGCACTCTTTCCGTGACGGTTATCCCCCGACGCGCCAAAGTCAACAAATCCTGGACAATGACAGCTGCCCGTTTGCCTGCACGACGGATGTTCTCCAGCGGACCGCGCATATCACTCTCTGGGGACAGTTTCAGAAGGAGCAGGTCCGGGTAACTGACGATACCAGACAAGACATTGTTCAGATCGTGGGCAACCCCTCCGGCAAGACGCCCGAGCAGTTCCATTTTTTCAACCCTGAGCAGTTCCGATTCCAGCCGCAACCGTTCCTTTTGTGCCCATTTTCTTTCCTCAATCTCAATCCGAAGTTGGTCGTTGGCTTTTTCGAGCTCCGCTGTTCGCAGTGTGACTCTCTGTTCGAGCTGGTTTCTGGCCTCTTCCAGTTCGGCCTCTTTTGTCTGCAGTTCATTTATGGTTCCAGCTAGGAGCTGCTGTTTGTCCAGTAAGGCATCTCGGGTCCCTGAACGGCTGTGTTCCACAAGAAAAGCTAAAACACAGATGATCAGATAGGACGGGATGAAACGAATGGCGAAATCGCTGGTGTACACATCGATTGTATCTGACCATATGTCAACGGCAAGAAACGTTGCACAGAAAAAGAAAAGCAGGCAGATGGTCCACATGCCTTGCCGTAAGCCGAGGAGATACAGGGAGAAAAGAGGAAAAGAATACAGCCACATGAATGCTGTGGTGTGAACCCCTCCGATAAAAAAAAGATAACTGAAAAAGATAAGTAAAACTGCCACACCGAGTTTGGAGGCAATAGGCTCATTTCCCGTTCTGTGAAGATAATAAAGGAGCACAAAAAGGACAGCGGCTATTATAAAATCGGCAATAGCTAGAAAAAAGGCGTTTTGTATAAGGGCGATACACCCCATCAACAGCAGAAGAATAGCACCAAGAAAGAGAAAAATATTGAGCATGATTATTTTTCTCAAGGTTTCACTATCCTGGCCTTCGCGGATTCCACTAAAAATAAAAAAACGCATCACGCTTCTCGAAGGTTCCTGGTCGGTGAATTTGACATAATATGTTCATTGACAGTTGGTTGCTTCCCAATCAAAGTGGGCAGTGATTTCAGCCACACGAAGTAATCATAACGTCCCGTTCAAAATCAGAAAGTCACGGCGCAACACGACTGTTGTTTTCTCAGATGGCTGGCATTATAGAATAAAAAGTAACTTTCTTATCTACCATTATCAGAATTCAATGCCGTGAAAGCAACTTTATTTAATATTGCAGGAGAAAAATGATATGGACCAAATAGAAAGTTCCAGAGTGACACTTAGTGCGTTGGTGCTTACTGAGCCGTTGGCATTACATACAACAATATTGCAAAAAAATGCATAGTGCTGCCGGCCAACACAAACAGATGCCATATTGCATGGTGATAGGTAAGGCTCTTCCAGACATAGAACAGGACGCCGGAAGTATAGAGTAAACCACCGGATAACAGGAGCATAAGGCCGCCTGGCGCAAGAGATAAGACAAGGGGTTTCACCGCCACCACAAGCAGCCATCCCATCCCAAGATAGAGTACCAGGGACATCCTTTGAAGGCGTTTTTTTAGGACGAGCTCAAGTGTCAACCCACAGAATGCCATGCCCCACACAAGACTAAACAGGGTCCAGCCCCAGGCACCCCGTAGCGTAACCAGTGTCAATGGTGTGTAGGTTCCTGCGATCAGCACATAAATCATTGAGTGATCAAGTTGCTGGAAAAACCTCTTGACGCGGGGATTGGAAAACAGATGATAGAGGGTGGAGGCCATATAAAGGAGAAAGAGGGAACTCCCGTAGATGGCAGCACTGACGATATGCAAAACATTACCGTATCTAATGGCTGTAATAAGCAGAATGACCAGTCCTATAACGGCAAGACCAGCCCCTATGCCATGAGAAATCGCATGGGCGATTTCTTCCCGTAGTGAATATGTATTGGGTTGTGAATAATATGGCATAAGGTGCTTGAAAAAATCCGATTGTGTATCCACCCCAAAACAAGACAGCCGCATTCACAGTCGAGGTGTTTTTGAATGTCGTTCCAGGCAAATGGCGGAAATCGGGATCCACGAATACATCCGAAGATTACAATTTGAAAACAACAATCAATTAACCAGGCATGGCCGTTTCAGAACGGAAAAGATGTATTACATACTTCCCTGATACTCCTGCATGGTAACGACTATCATCAGGTTTCTGCTGTCTGTCAATGTGAGTTATTTGATTGGCTTGGTTGTACGGATTAATTTTCTACTGTCTTACGGCGATTGACCCGACGAACCTCAGTCTATAAAAATGTTTGATGGGAGGATAAGGTGGACAGCGTCTGGTTTGTTGCTGAGTCATTTGAACGCAGCATATCTTCATAAAATACGCAGTATTTCTGATGCAGTCGTGTTGACAGGTTGAATTTCCTGTTTAATATTAGACACTAAACCAGAATCGTTTATTTCGGGATAGTTTCATTATTGAAGAAGAACAAGGTTGTTAAATAGTCACCGGCTGGAGAGTACGGAAAAAAAACTGTTCAGAAAAATGGTGTAATTACCGGTGCCGATAGGTATATTGATACCTGGCTGCACAATTCATATCATCAATGTACATTCTGGATATTGATTTTTTCGCACTATGCGTTGTCTTTTTTAGTTTCTTTTTTGGCGCTACAACAAATTTAGAGGTTTGGACGCTTGTCTGGTCATAAATATTTACCAGAACCTTTTGTTTATATTGTTAAACATGGCTAGATTTTGAATCAACACTGCTTACTCTATTGTTAATCAAAGGCGGGTCAGGTTTATATCCGTACTCAAAAAGCAAGTATAGTACATATGAAAAGGAGGTGAGAGAAAGGTAAGGCATTTAATTGAAAGGGTTACGGAACAGGGCTGTAAGTTGCGGTAACTCTGGTTGTACAATTTGTCCTGCTTTGATAATTCTTTGGTCGGCACCGGTTCCGATTAGGGTGACCTTCCGGAGAAAGAGAAGTTCGGAAAGAAAAGGGGGAAAAAACGTTATCTGTATGCAAAGGGATAGTCTTTGGATACTACTGTTGTGATGAGTAGCTTTTTGAGATGGATTCTGTTCGAAATGCAGTTTTTACGTTTATTTATTAAAAATTCATCGAGGAAATAATTATGCTGAAAAAAACATTGTTTGCTTTGATGGCTATATTTGCCATCAGCTTGCCTGTACATGCCATTGAGCTGCCTCCAGGGGCTGCTCCTACCTTTTATAAGGATTCTACAGCTTATTCGTCGTCATTTCAATTCAATAAGATTATGGAAGCGTATGGTCTGACATTAGAACCGGAGGCTGTGTCTGGTGTTCCTGCATCTTTTGCCAAAGCTTCAGGGGATACGGTCACCTTCAATGATGATTCAATTGCTTATACACCCATGCAGTACCACTCCATTCTGACTGCGTACGGTCTTGAGCTCTCTCCGGATGCTGTAAACGAGAAGCTGGGACCTTTTCCTACCTACGCAACAGCCCAAAATGATACAATTGTTTTTGGAGACGACTCTATTGCTTATGGTGGTGATGAATGGGCTACCATCCTGAGTGCCTATTCTCTGCCTGTTGTTGAAGTAGTACCAGTCGTCGTTGTCCAGGCAGGACCAGGCGACGAGGACGGTGACGGTGTAACCGATGACATGGATGCCTGCCCCGATACTCCACGAGGTGTGGCGGTTGATGAGCGGGGTTGCTGGGCTCTGTCGAGTGCTCTGTTATTTGATTTTGACAAAGCCGTAATTAAGAAAGAGTTTTATCCCATACTGGATGAGAGTAAAAAGATATTCGATGATTATCCAAACATGAGGGTGCAGATTGATGGTCATACCGACAGTACAGGCCCTGAAGCATATAATCAGATACTGTCTGAAAGACGTGCAAAGGCAGTGCTGGATTATTTAGTAAACACAGTCGGTATTGATGCTAATCGACTTAAAGCAGTTGGGCATGGCGAGATGAGGCCTGCTGTACCAAATGATACAGAAGAAAATCGCGCAAAAAACAGAAGGGTTGAATTTACGCCTATCATATAAATGAACAAGAAAGATCGACCAAACTGTCCGATCATATGATGTAGTAAAAACTCAGCCCGTGGAGAGTCTATCTGATTCTCCACGGGCTGTTTTTATAAGATATACGGGGTGATGAAAAACGTTGGTTTCTATTAATACCTGATTAGTTTGGCATAAATAAATTACTCTTCGCGTACATTATATAAAATGGAAGACGGGTTAACCTGCTGCTTCTCCAGCTTTTTTCTTAGCTGCGTATGAAGTGGCTGCACATTCGTTCTTGCCGAGATCAAGTTCTTCAGCCTTATCTTCATCGACCTGTTCAAGGTTGGCATTGATGAGGCGAATCATTGCGTACTCGTCAGGTTGTTTTCTCATGTTGCGTTTAATGAAGTGAACAAAACTTGGTTTATCTGAAATGGCATATATATCTTTGTTGAACGCCTTCGTCTCTGCCAGGGTTGCGACAAAAGCGAGTTGGTCATTCGCTTCCTCCCAGCTCATATAGTGCCCGGGGAGGACAACCATTTGGTCATTGTATTCTTTTAGCTTTTGAAGGGTCTCGAAAAGCTTGTCTGACCATGCCTCCACCTGTCCCCCAAGGTCTGGACGACCAATCGACTGGATAAAAATAGTGTCTCCGGTAATCATGTATCGATCATCAATAATAAACATGGTGGAACCTGGCGTGTGACCAGGTGTGAAAACACTTCGTACTGTCGGACCTGGTTGCGAGAAGGTGTAAACAGCTCCGTCCTGCAATCGTGTGTATTCAATTTTTGCCCCGGAAAAATCATTGTCATTTGCCAGAAATTCAGCACCGGTTTTCTCTGAGAGTGCTCTGCTACCGGCGATATAATCGGCTTGGAGGTGGGTTTCAAAGGTTTTTATCAGTCTGCAATTCTGTCGATCCAAAAAATGAAGATAGAACTCGGCATTTCGGCTTGGGTCAAAGAGCATCAGTTCATCACCATTTTGCAAACCGTAGCTGGAAGATGCTTTGCCGGGCCTGATAAACTGGTAGAGTTGATACGCTTCTCCGGGATTGAGCAGGACAGGGATAAGGAGGTTTCCCCATGATTTAATCCCGCCCTCCAGATAGCCGATATCCTGCAGGCCGTGTTTTTCCAGAATTTCTGCAACAAACTTAGCAGATCCTTCCTTCGCACAAACTATGCGAACAGGTTTATCCCTGTCGACTTTTGCAACCGATTCGTCCTCAATTTCCATGAAGTCAAAATAGGAGATGTTCTGCAGATCGAAAGGATAGGGCGATTCTACTTTGAATCTGCCAAAGTCGACTTTATTTCTGACATCAAGGACGACCATCTCAGTTCGCGTCGTTAGCCAGGTATAGAGTTGTGCCGCTGTGAATTTGAAAATACTCATTGTATCTCCTTAGTTAGCCGTTCTATAAAAGACATCGAAAAGACATCTGAAATATAAGGTGAAGTCACATCATCATCCCGCTCATAAGAGCGGGATGGTTAATTTTGCCCCTCACGGAATGACGTTCCTGAACCATATTGGTTCCACATCTTCAAAATCGCAGCAGACCCGCTTCTTCGGCAGTTGTTGCATAGCAGTCGACGTGTATCAACCAGTAGTGGTGTGGATTTTGCTGAATGGCTTCGGCAGTTGCCGGAGGCAACCAGTGGCTGTCATCGATCAAATTGTAGAAATATGAATCTATGCTGATGAAACCGTCAATGAAGTGGCTGAGGATGTGGAAGGTCTTACTGAGGTACCCCTGTTCAATATGCTCCAGATCGACGGTTTTTATAATGTCAGCCTTGATGAGCTCATTGATCAAATCCTTCACTGTCCGACGGTTTTTGTTTTCCGCTTCTGCAACGAGGTCGAAAAAAGCTGCATTGAGACCGGAAAATGACTTATTTTCAATAGTCTCAATGCAGTCGTATATTACCAGAGACGTGAGGTCAAAAAATTTATGCACATGTTGGCTGCAGTGGTCGAATGAATCGCCAGCCAAGAGCATTTTATGCCGGGAAATTTTATTCATAATTTCCTGTGGATTAAGAATTGAAACTATCCAAAACGCGCTTACCGATTCTTCTTCCCATTTCCACGCATTCTTCAAGCCTGCGCTCGTCCGGAACATATTTTAAGCGCAGTCCGTCTTCAATCACTTCGATCTTCATATCCTGCAGTGCGGTGTTCATCAAGTCGACCGCCTCACCACTCCAGCCGAAAGAACCAAAAGTCGCGCCTAATTTGTTGGTGGGTTTCAAGCCTCGCATATACATCAGGAATCCAGCCATTCGAGGCAACAGACCGTTGTTAAGCGTTGAAGAACCAAGGACAACTCCTTTGGCTCCAAGAACTTGGGTCATTACATCGCTACGGTGGTGTACTTTGAGGTTGATGAGATCAGTGCTGACTCCTGTTTCCTTTATGCCGGCACCGATGGCATGTGCCATTTTTTCAGTTGAGTGCCACATTGAATCATAGATAACCAGAATTTTCTTTTCCGACTCATTACGACTCCATTTGTCGTACGCCTCAAGTATTTTGTTTTGATGTGTTCGCCATATAACGCCGTGGTCAGGGGCAATCATTTTTATATCGAGTCCCATTTCACTGACCGCCGCCAACAGTTTCCTGATGAGTGGGGCGTACAGATAAAGAATATTTGCGTAATATTTGGCACTTTCCTGCATGACAGCCGAGAGGTCAACTTCATCATCGTACCTCTCGCTTGTCGCATAATGCTGCCCAAAGGCGTCGCTGGAGAAAAGAATACCATCTTCTTTGATGTAGCTGAACATGGAGTCCGGCCAGTGGAGCATTCTGGTCTCAAGGAAGTGAATGGTACGTTTTCCTAAACTGACTTCGCTTCCAGTTTTTACCACTTCATAGGGCCAATCCTCTCTATGAAAATGTTCGAGGATCGCCTTTTGACCCATTGGTGAGCAGAAAAGTTTTTCCGGCTTTATTATATCCATCAACTCCGGCAGACTGCCGGAATGATCCATTTCAACGTGGTTCACCACAAGATAATCAATTTTTGCGGGATCGATAATTGCTCGAATATTTCGCAGCAACTCATCCATATGAGAACGTTTGACGGTATCAAACAGAGTTACTTTTTTATCCACAATGAGAAAGGCATTGTAGGTCGTTCCTTTATATGTCGAATAACCATGGAAATCCCGTACATCCCAATCAATTGCCCCTACCCAGTAGATACCTTTCGCGAGTTCAGTATTACTCATTTCTGCTCCGTTTTTGTTTTGTAAATAAGGTTGGTTGTTAATCGTTCAAGCCGTTGTTCAATGTAAACAAATGATGGGGTGGAATCAACCGGTGCTGTGCGTTTTATACTGATTATGATATGAGAGAGTCAAAAAAGTTATCGTCAAAGCAAAATCTTATCATCGTGATACGGTTTTCATCACTTCGTCACTTGATAATGATTATTATAATCTGGCAGGTAGTATAGTGCTACAGTAAAAATGCCCCTAAATGTTTCCCTGACTGGTATGGCGCCATAGCCTGAAAAGAGACGCATTATTGAAAGATGTTACATAAAAGGAGTTTCTCTGCGTGAAAAGGTACCCATCAATAGATCTGGGACTCTGTTGTTACTGTAAAGGTTGCATTGAGATTGCACCCCAAGTTTTTAGATACAATCAGGCTACAGGGCTGATGGAGGTCATTGAACGTGCCGAGTATCCAGATGATCTTGTCGATGAGGCAATAAAGAATTGTCCTGAGGATTGCATTGACTGGGAAACGGATGACTGATTGATGCCGTACTCAAGGTCTCGTGTCACTCATTGAACTACTCTTAAGGGGGAACTGCAGGGGCCCCGACTGTCTTCTTTTTTCCTTGGGGGCTGGTGGCCGGTCAAACCTCTTCTACCGTATTTTGCTTACCTTTTTGGCCTCCTGACGTCGTTACTTTTTCAGTCACATAGCGTTCTATGCTCTCTCAGTTATACCTTGCAGGAAACCCAAATTGCTTCGCAAGCTTGTGACATCTGATACTTGCCATAACACTAGGTAAAAATACCCAAAAAGCACTGGGCAATCATACTAACTTGTTTTTTTAGAAAAAAATCTGTAATTTTACCTCATAAAAATTATACCTCTCCTTCCGGTATCCTGGATTTTGGAATAGGCAAGTGTTTTTAGCAATTCACCGAGTGCTCCTTCTCAACGTATATGCTTGAGTTTTCAACCTCTGAAGGGGGATTGAAAGAAATCGTAATGAACCAAAAATTCGTTCACAGGATTGCGTTCAGGCTTGTAGTCTGGTTAGTCTTCTTCAGTTCCGTGTTGACAATATGTGCAACAGCCTGGCAGTTGTATTTTGACTATAACGATGATCTTGAGCGGGTTGTGGCCTCTGTTGATGCTGCTGCCTTGAAACAGGTAGCTGAAGTCCGGCGCAGTGTTCTTGCCGGAGACTCAAGATCCGTCGACTCCCTGCTGTATGATTTAGTGAGTACAGGCGGTCTGGCGTATGCCGCTGTTATCGTTGATGAAAAAATTGCCTGGCAGCAGGGGGAAAAGATTGATGGGCGGCATGTCTGTTCCATCTTCCCGATGGCATATATTGACAGCGGGAACCAGCATTCGTGTTCACTTGAGGTGATGGCTGATACCACACCGGTGTGGCAGCAGCTGACCAATCGATTTGTCCAGATGGCGATTACCAATGGTATAAAAATATTCCTGATCGCCGGCTTTCTTTTTCTCATGTTCCAGTATCTGGTGACCAGACACCTGGAATCCCTGGCACAGCAGATCAGGGGTCTCGATTTTTCCAAGCCCTATCTACCTCTTACACTTGAGAGAAAAGGAATTCTACAACATGACGAATTCGATCATGTTGTTTCCGGGCTTAACCTCATGCAGCAAAAAGCGAGGGAGGCATATGATTCTCTTGCCAGGAATGAACAGCGGCTTGTACTCTTTTTTGATTCCACAGAGGAGGCGATAATAGGGGTTGATCGGGATGGTGTCTGCTCATTTGCCAATGATGCCTGTTTGAGGATTCTGCGATTGGGGAAATATGAGTCGATCATCGGTAAAAACCTGCATGAATTATTTGTCCATTCCCAGGATGAGAGATTTGGCAAAAATATCGACGAATGTGTTGTCTCCCGGTCCATGACAGAGGGACGTGCTTTACAATGTGAAGATGGCTTTCTGGCTGCTCCTGAAGGAAGGATGCTCTTTGTCTCTCTTCGGTCCTATCCTGTATTCAAAGAGGGTGAGGTGTCAGGTGCAATTGTTTTTATGAATGACAACAGTGAAACCAGGCTGCTTCGTCGTGAACGTGAATTACTCAGTGAAGCGGTCAAACAGGTTCCGCTGATGATAGTGATTGCCGACAGTGACAACCATATACAATACGTCAATCCAGGTACGGAACAGTTGACCGGCTACTCCCGTCAGGAACTGATTGGCCGCCCGCTGTCCCAGTTTAACGAGCTGTCTCTAGACAATGGTATGCAACTTGCCGATATCGAGCTTATGATGCAAAACGGCAAAAAATGGGAGGGGATTGTTGAGACCCATTCAAAGTGGGGTACACCACTGAAATTTTTTTCGGTTATTTCACCCGTTTTTGACGATAAGAACAGGGTCGTGAACTCTATATCAGTCTCAAGAGAGGTCTCTTATGAGATAGCCCTGCAGGACGAGTTGGTCAACGCCAAAAAAATGGAGGCTGTAGGGCGTCTTTCTGCAAGTTTTGCCCATGAGTTCGGCAATCCGCTCTTCGGCGTTCGTTCGGTATTACGAGATATTTGTGATCGCATCGTGTTTTCGGAAGAGGATAAACAGCTTCTGGAACTCGCCTGTGGTGAATGTGAGCGAATGAGAGACATGGTGCGCGAGTTCCAGCGTCTCTATCGAGATTCTGCCAGTGGTGATGAAGTACAGTGTATTGATCAGATTATCGGAAAAGTGTTGAGTGATATGAGTTTTCTCATGAAATCGCATAGAGTCGAATCAGTCTTGACATTGGACGATGAATCTTGCAGGATCTTTGCCAATAAAAACAAATTATCTCTTGTTTTGCGTAATATTGTCGTCAACGGCATCGAGTCAATGTCGGTAACAGGCGGGAAGCTCGAAATCAGTACCCGTTTTGAGGGTGACTATCTCATCGTATCTATCAGTGATATCGGCGTTGGAATAGGAAAAGAACACCAAGAGCTCATTTTTGAACCGTTTTTTTCGACTAAACCGGCAGTTGAAGGGGCTGGCCTGGGACTTTCAATTGCCTATGGAACGATGAAAAGTATAGGTGGTACCATAACCTTTGTCAGCGAAGAGGGCGGAGGGTCTTCATTTAGTGTTCATCTTCCAATCAGATAGTCCTTCTTTGAGCTGTCCTCTTTTTTGCAACCTTCTGTTACCTCTGCTCCACAACCGATTGCTTCAGAGACTCGTCTTCACACCCCGGATATCTCACGAACAAAGTTTGTCGTCGCTGAGAGTTGAAATGTAGATAAAAGCAAAACGTTCTGTTACTATGCCCTCATCGCTATGATTTAACCAGGTTGTATAATTTCATGGATATACCCTTCCAACTCATATCGCAGTTCCAGCCCTCCGGGGATCAACCGGAAGCCATCAATCAATTGACAAAAGGCGTGCAGGCCGGCATAGAAGGTCAGGTGCTGCTTGGGGTAACGGGATCCGGCAAAACATTTACCATGGCCAATGTTATCAGCCAGGTGCAGCGGCCAAGCCTGGTCATAGCACCCAATAAAACGCTTGCCGCACAGCTTTTCAGTGAGTTTAAAGAGCTGTTTCCCCACAACGCGGTTGAATATTTTGTCTCCTATTATGATTATTATCAGCCGGAAGCCTACATCCCTCAGTCGGACAGCTACATTGAGAAAGATTCCTCTATCAACGATGCCATAGACAAAATGCGCCATTCGGCCACCCGTTCCCTGCTCACCCGCAGGGATGTCCTTATTGTTGCCTCGGTATCCTGCATTTATGGTCTCGGCTCTCCCGATGAATATAAAAACATGCATCTTTTCCTCCGGACGGGAGAGGAGTATCCCGTGGAGGAAATCCAGCGTCGTCTGGTCTATATGCAATATGAACGCAATGATGTGTCCTTTCATCGAGGAACGTTCAGGGTTCGGGGTGATGTGCTGGATATTTTTCCTGTCCATGAAGAGGAAAAATCTATTCGGATAGAGTTTTTTGGGGAGATAATTGACGCCATAGCCGTTGTTGATCCTTTGCGGGGGGTGGTTCTGGAGCGTCTGGAAGAGTACACAGTCTTTCCGGGTAGCCACTTTGTTACCTCGAAAGACCGATTGCAACGTGCCTGTGAGACGATTAAAACGGAACTGGGGGAACGTCTGGAGTCGTTCTACAGCGATAACAGATTGGTCGAAGCCCAGCGTCTTGACCAACGAACTCTGTTTGATCTTGAAATGATTCAGGAACTAGGGTACTGCAACGGGATTGAGAATTACAGCCGCCATCTGACGGGGAAAAAAGCTGGCGTTCCTCCCCCCAACTTACTGGACTATTTTCCGGAGGATTATCTGCTCTTTATTGATGAAAGCCATATAGCAATCGGGCAGCTGAATGGGATGTACAATGGAGATCGGTCGAGAAAGACTACCTTGGTCGACTATGGTTTTCGGCTGCCATCCGCACTCGACAACCGTCCCTTGAGATTTGATGAATTTGTCGGGCGCATCAACCAGGTCATCTATGTTTCAGCAACACCGGGACCATATGAGCTGGAACAGGCTCAAGGCAGGGTTGTCGAGCAGGTTATTCGTCCAACAGGCCTCCTTGACCCGAGAATTGAAGTGCGGCCGGCCACCAGTCAGGTTGATGATCTGCTTGAAGAGATACGGCTGCGCGCAGACCGCGGCGAAGCGGTGCTGGTGACAACCCTTACCAAGCGAATGGCGGAAGACCTCACCGATTATTATGAAAATCTCGGGATACGGGTTCGCTATCTGCACTCTGATATTAAAACACTCGAACGTATCGAACTTATTCGAGATCTTCGAAATGGTGAGTTTGACGTGCTGGTTGGTATAAACCTGCTGCGGGAAGGGTTGGATATTCCGGAAGTGTCACTGGTGGCTATTCTTGATGCCGATAAAGAAGGTTTTCTTCGATCAGAAAGATCGCTCATCCAGACCTGTGGTCGTGCAGCCCGGAACGCAGATGGCCTGGTGATCATGTATGGGGACAATATTACCGGTTCCATGCGCTACACCATTCTAGAAACTGAACGTAGACGAAAAATACAGCAGGAGTATAACCGTGAAAACGGTATCATCCCCCAGACCATTATTTCTGCAGTAAAGGATTCAATGCAGCAGCATCTGCACAATTCAGGATACACCGCAGAAGGTTTTGGAGAGACATTATTAGAAATCGCCGAAGAACTGCCGACGTTTTCATCTGTGAAAGATTTGGAAAAGGAAATCAAAAAGCTGGAAA
The DNA here is from genome assembly GCA_049645925.1 of Desulforhopalus sp. Lineage (GTDB taxonomy): Bacteria > Desulfobacterota > Desulfobulbia > Desulfobulbales > Desulfocapsaceae > Desulforhopalus_A. The sequence goes on along the minus strand of JBARUU010000043.1, from coordinate 94,296 downwards.
AAGAAATGCTTCTTGCTGCGAAGGAGCTGGCGTTTGAGAAAGCGGCGGAGTTGCGGGACCGGATCAAGAAAATTCGTCTCCTGGAGATTGAGATCGGATGACTGAAGGAAGATTAAACAAGCTGTTGCTTCTGATTGTGCCACCAACCGTTGGGTGGTTGATGCGGGTCTGGTTTGGCAGCTGCAGGGTGACTGTTCACAATCAGGAGAATTGTTTCGCAGCTGATGAAATGGGGGAGAAGGGTATTGCCTCGTTCTGGCATTACTCCATTATTTATATCCTCTATCATATGAGGAAATATTCAGCGACAGCGATGGTCAGCGCCAGCAATGACGGAGAATACATTGCCCGATTGGCCGAAGAATTTGGTTTTGATGCGGTTCGGGGATCAAGAAATCGCCGAGGCGTTGAGGGGCTGAAAGCAATGTTTCGGGCACTTCGAAATGGAAAGAGCGCAGCGATCGTAGCTGATGGCTCGCAGGGACCACCGAGGGTTGTGCAACCTGGGGCTATTCTTCTCGCATCGAGAACGGGTACACCGGTTATTCCTATGATCTGGGCGGCATCCAGCTATTTCACAATCAGATCCTGGGACAGAACAGTTATCCCCAAACCTTTTTGCCGCATCGATTTTTATTATGGAAAACCGCTTCTTGTCCCACCAAAACTCACACCTGAGGAGATTGAAGAGTATCGGCTGCGTCTTGAGAAACGTCTCAATGAACTGTACGTCACTGCCTGGGGGCGATATGGGCAGGACGACCATTGAGGAATTGTGAAATGAGTGAAGAGTACATTTGATATTCAATAGATATGACCTTCATCGCAGGAAAGAGGAATTGCGATGGATGACATTAGAGGATTGCGGGAATGAATAAAAAAGGATTGGTGGTTGCCGGACTAGCCGGAGGATCTGGGAAAAGTGTTGTTGCTGTAGGGATAACCGCGGCATTTGCCAGGCGGGACCGGAAAATTGTGCCGTTTAAAAAAGGACCGGACTATATAGATGCAGGATGGCTGCAACTTGCTGCAAGGAGAAGATGTTATAATCTTGATCCATTTCTTATGACACAGGAGGCCATCCACCAATCCTTTGAGCAGCATTCGAGCGATGCCGAACTTCTCGTTGTGGAAGGCAACAGGGGGCTTTACGATGGTGTCGACGCTCTGGGCGGCTACTCCACAGCGGAGTTGGCAGTGACCCTGGACTTACCTGTGCTGCTGGTGGTCAACTGTTCAAAGACCACCCGCACCGTTGCGGCTATGGTTCTTGGATGTCAGCAATTTGATAAACGAATCGATATCAGAGGCGTTGTGCTCAATCAGATCGCAACAGAACGTCAGCGGCTTCTCATAACCGAATCAGTTGAGAACTATACAACCATTCCTGTTCTCGGCTCAATTCCACGCTTAAAACGAGATATCTTCCCTATGCGGCACTTAGGGATGATTCCTCATCAGGAGTATGGCGATAGTGATGGCGCGCTGGATTTTCTTGCCGATCTGGTCGCGGAAAACATCGATCTTGACCGGGTTGAGACAATAATGGGGCCGGTGCCGGAGTCGGCTGTACATGTTACGGGGGACCAGGTCAAATTGACTGATACCGCTCTGCCCAAGGTGAAAATCGGGATCCTGCAGGACGCAGCATTTCAGTTTTATTATTCGGAAAATCTGGAAGCACTGGAAAAAGCAGGGGCGCAACTGATCCCGATGGATGCAATGCGTGACACTTTCGTGCCCGAGCTTGATGGATTGTATATTGGCGGCGGATTCCCGGAGACGAGTGCCAGGGAGCTGGCGGCCAACAGGACGTTTCGTCAATCGGTGAAAGAAGCCGCAGACAATGGTCTTCCAATTTATGCGGAATGCGGAGGGCTGATTTACCTTAGCCAATCGATTTTGCTTGATGGTGAAGAGTTCCCGCTGGTCGGTGTTTTTCCGGTCCGCTTTGAGATGTCGGCAAAACCACAGGCCCACGGCTATACGATTTTTCAAGTTGAAAAAAAGAATGCGTTTTATGACCAGGGCCAAGAGGTGAAGGGGCACGAATTTCGTTATTCGAGAATTCTCGACTGGCAAGGGTCGGTGGACCAGCTGGCCTTGAAAATGGTTCGTGGTAATGGCTTTATGGATGGCCGGGACGGCTTAACCTATAAGAACGTTCTGGCTCTCTATACTCATGTCCATGCCGTCGGCACTCCGGAGTGGGCCGATAATTTTGTTCGGCAGTGTCGAATGGCAGAGGGGCTGAAAGGATGACCTGCTGTCCCGGGATGGCTTGAATAGTATCAGTGGGAGGTCGAGGAGCCGAGAACCTTCAAGCTGATTTCTTGCTGCTTTTGTTCACTTGGGGCCGGTTCAACCCAATGAATAAATGATTCTTTCGTGCGCATAAAGCTGCCATTATCTTCTTTGCATTTATCACAGATGCTCTGCGCCTGATCCCGGTACATGATGATTTTTGAGGCTGGGTCACCATCTTTCGATACTGCCGCCATTTTTCTGCAGCCACATTCCATGCGGACCACGACCACGCCAACGGCGTCCGGGCTTCCCTCTATAATTCCTTCTATCATGGCCTGCTCGCGTTTTTCTACCTGAAGTGTCTTTTTAGATTTTTTTTCTTTCATGATATGTACACAGTTGTTATCAAAATGAGAAGGTCCGGCTGTTCGAACGATACCGTCCTTGAATCCTCTTTGGTGAGTGCTGTAAAAAGAACGTGCACTATATAAAAAAAAATGCTTTCTGGTCAATAGTTATTCAGAGTAAAATTATAGCATGATATGTTGTGCTTGTAGCGTAATGTAATGAAATATAAATATATTTCGCGATTATTAGAGGAGAGGTTGTATGAGAGTCGGATAGCCGTTTTTGCTTGACAAAAATCCGGCCGTGAATTAATGCACTATTACACGTAACGGGATCGAGAAGAAGATGCTCGGATTGCCAATTAAGTATGGTGAATACTTATTTTACATTCTCATTTTATGGAGGGAACTCATGTTTGAAGTAATAGTTGATAAAGATAAGTGCAGTGGCGACGAAGAATGTGTAGCAGCATGTCCAGCTCAGGTTTTCGAGATGGTAGATGGTAAAGCAGATCCGGTTGAGGCAGATGAATGTCTCGGATGTGAGACCTGTGTTGAAGTATGTCCTGAGGGCGCCATCGTTGTAAACGAGATGTAATCTCGCTCTTCGATTTAAACAGAACAAGCCCATCTCCTTTTTAGGAGATGGGCTTGTTCTGTTTGTACCTTAGAAGTTTTTTGGCAAGTAATTTTGTCGTGAAGGTACACCTTCCCGGAGGGGAGACTGATAGCTGCTATCCTCTGGAACGAATAAACTAAACCCCGGTTGTCGGGGTATAGACTGCGAGTAGTACATGTTCAAAAGGCTGGCTCGATTCAAACCTGGTGTCAATAGACGTACCCATCTTCTTATGTCGGCACTCCTGTGGACGACAATTGGATTGTTGCTGCTCGCCAAAGGTATATTTCGACTCAGCCAGTTGGATGACTGGCAACCGGTGATCCTGGCCGTCGCGATTCTGGCCGGCAGTCTTAAGGCTTCTTTTGTTCTCGATAAATCCGCACGGCGCGGCATCGAACGGATCCTCGACCTTAAGGATGGCACCTGCCTTGGGGCAGTATACTCTGTTAAAACATGGATATTGGTATTGTGCATGATAGGGATGGGTGTTATCTTGCGAAACTCTTCACTACCCGTTAGTTTGCTCTGTTTAATGTACCTCACCATCGGATGGGCGCTGCTGTTGTCGAGCAGACTGGCCTGGATGGCCTGGTTGAAAGGATAATAATTTTCCTCAATTTGTTTCCGATATGTACGATAAATCGTTTAATTCTATAAAGATAAACTGTACAGCGCTGCAGCATAACTATAGTTTTATTCAAAGAAAAGCAGGTGCCGGTATTCCCGTCATGGCTATGGTCAAGGCCGATGGTTATGGTCACGGTATGGTGCGGGCAGCCCAGGCTTTTGAACGAGCCGGGTGTATCACTTTCGGGGTTGCAGAATTGCGCGAGGCTGTTCTCCTCAGGGAGGCGGGCATACGCGGTGATATTTATGTCACAATTGGCTTTACCGAAGAGGACGCCGGACTCATCTTCCAGTATGATCTGGTACCGGTAATTTATAGGTACGAAGCGGCTGAAGCTCTCTCGCATAAGGCCGTTGCCTTGGGACGGGAGATAGGCGTCCACATCAAAGTCGACTCCGGCATGAGCAGATTGGGGATTTTTCCTGCTGATGTACCCGCTTTTTCAGACTCAATCTCAGGACTTGGAGGCATCAAAATCGCCGGGATCATGAGTCATTTTCCAGAATCGGATAATCCGGCTTCTCTGAGCACAATAAAAAGTTTTGCCGCGTTTGCCGATGGTTGTCGTGCATTGAAAAACAGTTTCACCGGAATTCGTCATATTGCTAATTCCGGAGCAGTGCTTAATTTCCCCGACACCCGCTGTGACATGGTGAGGGCCGGTATTGCGCTGTATGGATATCACCCGGCTGGACGGGTTGGATTAGTGGGTATGCATGATGCAGATTTGATTCCGGCAATGTCCTTTACTTCGAAAATTCTTCAGGTGAAGACAGTCCCTGCGGAAACGGGAATAAGTTACGGCCATACTTTTCAAACGAAACAAGAGACGACGCTCGCCGTACTTCCTGTCGGCTATGAAGACGGGTATTCACGAATACTGTCAAACAGGGGTAAGGTTTTGATTCATGGTCACCCGGTGCCTGTTCTTGGCAGAGTGTGCATGAATATGTGTATGGTTGATGTTACCGGAGTGGAAGATGTGCAAGCTGGGCAGGAGGTCGTGTTGCTCGGGCGACAAGACCAGGGAAACATCACCGCCGATGATATAGCGGAAGAAATGGGCAGCATTAGCTATGAAGTTCTCTGCCTGTTGGGAAATAATAATAAACGAGAATATATTGAGTAGACACGAATGATCCGTTTACAACTGAAAAAGGTTCTTGACACCTGTTTTGACAACGGTGTGGCAGAGGGCTTATGGACAGACCGTGCAGTAGGCAAATTTACCGTTGAGCTGCCAAAGCATGATGGACAGGGTGACTTTTCAACTAATTTTGCCCTGGTGCTTGCCGGAATTGAAAAGAAAAATCCACGCGAGATTGCTCAGACCATAGCGGATAAGCTATCCGGACAGACTGAGCTTATTGAGCGGGTAGAAATTGCCGGACCAGGGTTCGTCAATGTCTTCATTAAAAAAGATGTCTGGCGCCGGATGATTCCTGAAATTATCGCTCAAGGAGCCGAGTTCGGCAAAAGTACTGTGGGGCAGGGACGGAAGGTGATGGTTGAATTTGTGAGCGCCAATCCGACCGGTCCCCTAAGTATTGGTCATGGCCGCCAGGCAATTCTGGGTGATTCTATTGCAAGACTGCTGGAGGCGACCGGTCATGATGTTTTTCGGGAATACTACTATAACGATGCAGGCAGGCAGATGCGGGTCCTCGGCGAGTCGACGAGGGCAAGGTATCTTGAGTTGCTTGGTGAGAATTTCTCCTTTCCTGAAGATGGCTATCAAGGCGAATATATAATCGATATCAGCCGTTCGCTGGTCGATGAAAGAGGGGATTCGCTGAAGAACCATGAAGATGTGACCCCTTTCAAGGAACAGGCAGAAAAGCATATCTTCAAGGATATTTCCTCGACCCTGGAGCGGATGGGGATAGTCTTTGATAACTACTATAATGAACAGTCTCTGTATGAAAACGGACATGTCGATGATGTCGTGGCGGAACTGAAAGCACAGGGCTATGTCTACGAACAGGACAATGCGGTGTGGTTCAAAACCACAGCATTTGGGCAGGAGCAGGACCGGGTAATCATTAAGAGCAGTGGAGAGCCGACCTATCGTCTGCCGGACATGGCCTACCACCGTGAAAAATTTCGGAGAAATTTTGACTGGTTGGTGAATATACTTGGTTCTGATCATATTGCCACGGTGCCGGATGTCCTTGCCGGAGTGAAGGCGCTGGGATACGATCCCGAGAAGGTGACCGTGGTTTTGCATCAATTTGTAACCCTTACCCGGGATGGCAAACAGGTGAAAATGTCGACCCGTAAAGCCAATTTTGTCACGGTCGATGAACTAATCGATGAGGTTGGTGTTGATCCGGTCCGGTTTTTCTTTATGATGCGCAAGGCCGACAGTCAGCTTGAGTTTGACCTGGATCTGGCAACAAAACAGAGTCAGGAAAACCCGGTTTTCTATGTTCAGTATGGTCATGCCCGTCTCTGTGCTATTCTCCGTCAGGCTGCCGACAAGGGTTTTGAAGAACCGGTCTTTGATGCTGTCAATTCTGAGCTTTTGACGGAGCCGGAAGAATTAAAACTGCTGAAGACCATGTCGACCTTTCCGGCCTCCATTGAAGCGAGTGCACTGGAGCTGGCACCGCATAAGATTATCTTTTATCTCATGGACCTTGCGGGACAATTACATAGCTACTATAACAAGCACAAAGTTATTACAGACGACCTGCCCCTTAGTCGGGCCAGGCTCTGTATGATCAAGGCTCTTCAGGTGGTATTGAAGAATGGACTGGAGATAGTTGGCCTCTCTGCTCCGAAAAGTATGTAAGTCAGGCAATCCCGATGGCAGTAAGAAGGAAGCCTCAGGCAAAAAAACTCAAATTTGAGCTGACGAAAAGTGCGATCGCCGGCATCGCTGTGATAGCGTTTTGTCTTTTCCTCTGGATGTTTTTACTGGGGGTGTGGGCCGGGCAGTCACTTTTACTTCCAGGTTATGGAAAAAACGACGTTGTTGCGACGAAACCTGTGCAGAAAATAGGACCTCTGATTATTCGCGCAGAAAAGAAAGTTATTAAAAAAGTTGAATAACAGGCCACACCCAATTCACGGTGGTGTAACCCTCTGAACACAAAAGGATAGTGTCTGCTTTACTCCCGAATACCAGTACCCATGATAACCGGGAAAAAAGCCGGGATTCTGATCAATGCCCCAGAGGGGGATACATACCCTGGAACAGATATTTAAAAAATCATCCAGTACCATACTCAATATCTAAAACTGATTTTACCGACCAATAAAAACGGCAGAAGACAATGATAGGAAAAATACTCACGAAGGTTTTTGGAAGCAGTAATGAGAGGTATCTTAAACAGCTTAATCCCATCGTCACCCGGATTAACGAACTCGAGCAAGAAATCCAGCCTCTCGATGATGCGGCACTGACTGCAAAAACTGCTGAGTTTAAGCAGCGAATCGAGAACGGAGAACCGCTTGATGACCTGATGCCCGAGGCCTTTGCGGTAGTTCGAGAGGCAGCCTTTCGAGTCCTTGGCGAACGCCATTACGATGTTCAGCTTGTGGGTGGAATTGTTTTGCATCAGGGAAAAATCGCTGAGATGAAAACAGGTGAAGGAAAAACCCTGACGTCAACGCTTCCAGTGTATCTTAATGGTCTGACGGGCAAAGGGGTACATGTTGTTACCGTAAACGACTACCTGGCCGCGCGAGACAGTGAGTGGATGGGGCAGGTTTACAATTTTCTCGGCATGAGCTTTGGCAAAATTATCCACGGTCTGGATGACAGTGAGCGCCGCGCTGCCTATGGCGCCGATATTACCTATGGGACCAATAATGAATTTGGTTTTGACTATCTTCGTGACAATATGAAGTTTGATCTGGTCGATTTCTGCCAGCGTGGATTTAATTTTGCCATTGTTGACGAAGTCGATTCCATTCTCATTGATGAAGCAAGAACCCCTCTCATTATTTCCGGTCCGGCAGACATTTCCACTGATCTCTATAAAAATGTCAATAAGGTTATCCCAAAGTTTAAAAACGATGAGCACTACGTCGTCGATGAAAAAGCCAGACAGGTTTCCCTGACGGATGAAGGCGTTGCTCTTGGGGAAAAAATGCTTGAGGTTGAGAATCTCTACGATCCGGCCAGCATTGAAAAGCTGCATCATCTTAATCAGGCATTAAAAGCCCACGTACTGTTCAAGAAAGATGTCGATTATATCGTCCGCAACAATCAGGTTACCATCGTTGATGAATTTACCGGCAGAACTATGGAAGGACGCCGCTACAGCGACGGTCTGCATCAGGCTCTGGAAGCCAAAGAGAAAGTGAAAATTGAACAGGAGAACCAGACGCTTGCGTCTATTACCTTCCAGAACTATTTCAGGATGTACAAAAAACTGGCAGGAATGACCGGTACAGCAGATACGGAAGCCCCGGAATTCAAGAAAATATATGATCTTGATGTCGTGGTAATGCCTACTAATCAGCCGATGGTTCGTGACGACTATGCCGATGTTATCTATAAAAATGAGGCGGCAAAGTATCGGGCGGTGATAAGTGAGATTACTGAACTTCATGAGGCCGGACGTCCGGTACTGGTCGGTACCATCTCTATCGATGTGTCGGAGAAAATTTCCGAAATGCTGAAGAAAAAGAAGGTCGAGCATGAGGTGCTGAATGCCAAACACCATGAGCGTGAAGCGGAAATTATCGCCGGCGCGGGTCAACTGGGGAAGGTGACAATCGCCACCAACATGGCCGGTCGCGGAACCGATATCAAGCTCGGAGAAGGGGTCGTTGAGGTTGGCGGTCTGCATATCCTTGGAACATCACGTCATGAATCCCGCCGTATCGACAACCAATTACGTGGGCGCGCCGGTCGGCAGGGAGATCCCGGATCCTCCCGGTTTTTTCTCTCTCTCGAAGATGACTTGTTGCGTATCTTCGGCTCCGGCCGCATCACCGGCATCATGGACAAGCTTGGCATGGAGGAGGATGAACCCATAGAGCACAACATGATTTCCCGGGCAATTGAGAATGCACAGCGAAAGGTTGAAGGCCATAACTTTGATATCCGGAAACACCTGCTTGAGTATGATGATGTCATGAATAAGCAGAGAGAGGTCATCTATCAGCAGCGTCGGGATGTTCTCGACAAAGAGGATGTAAGCCAGGTCGTCCAGGATATGATCGAAGATCTGGTGGAAGAAGTCACCGGAGAATTCTCTCAGGATCGACTGGACTCGGAGGAATGGGATTGGCAGGGATTTAAAACCAGGATGGGTGAGCTTTTTCACCATGTTCCGGAATGGTCCGAGGAGGAACGAAAGGGGTTAAAATTAGATACCTTCACTGAAAAGACCCTGACCTTTGTCCAGGAGGCGTATAAAACACAGGATAAAGAAAACGGTCCCGAGACACAGCGTCAACTTGAAAAGTTAATTCTCCTGCAGATTGTTGACAGCCATTGGAAAGACCATCTCCTGTCCATGGACTATCTAAAAGAAGGAATCGGTTTGCGGGGGTATGGCCAGAAAAATCCCCTCAATGAATATAAACGCGAAGGATTTGAGATGTTTGGCGGTATGGTTGAAACAGTGAAATCCCAGGTTATTTCAAGCCTTATGCGGGTACGGATTGTTCGCGAAGACGATGTCGAACGTCTGGAGGCCGAGAGGCGGAAGCGTCATGAACAGGAGCAGCTGCGCCTGAATAAGAGTGCTGCAGGAGGGGGGACTGAACCTGCTCAGCCGGTTCGGCGCGAGGGCGACAAAATCGGCAGAAATGCACATTGCCCCTGTGGCTCCGGTAAAAAATATAAAAAATGCTGTGGCAAAGAGATGTAGCGCAGAAAAATCTTGAGAAATAACCATTTATAGCGGGCTAACGGATGTACTGGATGTTCTCCGCCGGCCCGTTTTTATCTCTTCAGCCGTGGAGCTGATCCGGCTGCATCAGGTTGTCCTCCATATGCTTGAGCTCGTCGATGCCGGAGACAATAATTTCCGGGTCGGGCGTAAGTTCTTGCTCATCAAGCTTATTATCGTAATCAATCTCGCTGAGGATGAATTTTATACAATTGATTCGAGCCCTTTTTTTATCGTTTGACCGGATAATAGTCCAGGGGGAAATTGTCCGATTTGTTTCAGAGAGCATCTGAAATTTTCGAATAGAGTATTGATCCCAGTATTCCTGGGCGAGATTGTCAACGGGAGAGAGCTTATATTGCTTCAGAGGATCTGTTTTTCGTGACTCAAAGCGCTTATTTTGAACATCTTTTGACACCGAAAAATAGAATTTGAAGAGTTTGATTCCATCCTTTACCAGCATTTCTTCAAACATCGGTACATCTTTCAAAAAACGTTTATTTTGTTCGTCGGTGCAAAAGCCCATGACCGGCTCGACCATCGCCCTGTTGTACCAGCTGCGGTCAAAAATGACAATTTCTCCAGCCGAAGGGAGATGTGCGACATACCGTTGGAAATACCATTGACTCATTTCGGTTTCATTGGGTTTCATCAGCGCAACGACCCTTGTGAAACGTGGGTTAAGATGGGCGATAGCCCGTTTTATGGTACCCCCCTTGCCAGCTGCATCCCGTCCTTCGAAGATGGCGAGAACCCGCTGCCCATTCGTTTTCAATGAGCTTTGCAGTTTCATGAGTTCTATTTGCAGTTTTTTCAATTCGATCTCATACAGGAGATGCGCGTTTTTAATCCAGATCGCGGTCTTATCGTCACCCTCTTTTTTTTCGAGATTCTTATAGGCGGTTCCCTCAAGCAATCTGGTGCCCTCTAAGCCGTCTTTTTCATTTTTGCTTGCTTTTTGTTTCGCCATAGTTAGTTCCTCTGCTCAGTTGATATGGGGACATCTGTTGTCTTAAAGAGATACCGAACTTTCTTTCTTACTTGATTGCAGCTGATCTTTAACGCGTCCAAATGAACAATTGCTGGTATCATTCACCACGGTCTACGATGGGAACGCCGGGATTCAGTTCAGTTTTTTACCACTCAAAAACATTGTGCCATAGATCTCCGGGAGATGGCGTTCTCTGATTTTCTCAACGACTTCATTTATTTCATATTCTACTCTGAAATGCTGCACATATATGGAATCTGCCCTTAATTCCAGTGTTGCGCAGGATGCTCTCGGATCGCCGTCGAACATCCTGCCCACCGATCCCGGATTGATAAAATGGACGTTTGACAGTGTCTTGTGGTATGGCGTGTGGGAGTGGCCTGTTACCACAATATGGCAATTGGTCAGTCTCGCCAGTTCATGGAACCTACTGTCCGGAGTGTCTGCGAAGAGAAATTCATCATTGTCGGCGGGACTGCCGTGAAATATCCCCAGTCTGGTGGTTTTATGAGCAGTACTTTTGACGGGAGCGGTAAGTTTCAATTTTTTGGTTTGAGCAAATGAAAGGAGATACTTGCGGTTCATATCACTCAAATCAGCTGCGGTGGAGCTGTACATGATACTTTTTTCTGGACTTCTTGGTTTTTTGACGGACTTGCCACAAAGAAGTTTACGTACCTTTCGATCCGTATTCCCAAGAATGGAGACAACCTGGTGTCTTGCCAGCCAGTTGAGCGTCTCGTTTGGAAAAGGCGCGTAGACGAGGGAGTCTCCAGAATTCACTATATAATGAAAGCTTGCCGCCTGCAATTGACGGTCGATAGCTTTTAAGGCAGGATAGTTGCCATGAATATCGGATATAAGGAGTATTCGTATTGTCATTAGAGAAGTGGTGACACGAGCAGTACTGTATTTTCTTTGAATTTTTCCCAGGAACCTCGTTCTGAAAAGGCATCTATGTCGAGCTCGATCGACTGATTGAGGTATTCCTGTTGAACGGCAAACAGTTCTTCAGTGAAGGATTTACAATAAACGAAGAGGGTAGCTTCAAAATTCAGCCAAAAGCTTCTCATGTCGAGATTCACTGACCCAAAGAGCGAAAAATCACGGTCGACGGTTATAGTTTTGGAATGGAGAAGACCGCCATGAAAAAGAAAAATATGAACGCCTGAATCAGCGAGTTCCTGGTATCGGGCACGGCTGGCATATTTGACCAGAAGAGAATCATTTTTTCGTGGTATGATAATTTTAACGTTTACCCCTCTTTGGGCTGCAGCGATTAGAGCAGCCAGCAATGGTTCATCAGGGATAAAGTAGGGAGTGGTCATTACCAGTTCGCGCCTGGCACCGTAAATAGTGGTGAGGAGCAGGTTGTGAATAGCATCCGGAACAAGACCTGGCCCTGAAGGCACGAGTTGTATCGCAGATTTTCCGGCAAAGGGAGGTGACTTTATCTCACTGTTGTTACCGGAATTAGTTATATTTCTGGAGGGCGAATCAGGGTGAAATTGCTCTGCGTCAGTATCGAGAAACCAGTCACTGAGAAAGGTGCCGGCGATACACTCAACAACCGGGCCTTCGACCTTAACCATCATATCAACCCAGTTTCCAACCCCGGCCTCTTTTTTGAATACTGCGGGGTCGACCATATTTTGACTGCCGGTAAAGGCAGTTTGACCGTCGATGACAACAAGCTTTCTATGGTTGCGTATATCAATTCTTGAAAAGAACGCATTAATAATCCCGGCGGGGAGTGATTCCTGGATCTGTATTCCAGCCTTTTTCATGTTGGCCGCAGTCCTGCTTTTGAGAAAATCACGGCTGCCGATGGAATCGAGTAATATCCTGCAGGTTATCCCCCTTTTTGCAGCCTTTAAAAGGGCATCGATGACTTTATCTACCCGCCCGCCCTCCTGCCAGATGTAAAACTGCAGGTGACAGCTGGATGATGAACACTCAATCTCTTCAATTATTGCATTAATAATTTTTTCCGGGACAGTAATCAGGGTAAGGTTGTTACCAGCCATGGCAGGAATGCCTACCAGAGTTTCTGCCTGGCGATGGAGAGGGAAACATTCCGGGTTGAGGTCATCCCAGGCAACCGGTGCTCTTTTATGCAGGGTTTTCAACCAGCGCAGATAGGTATTATAAGAAGATTTGGCTCGTTCTTTTCTTTTCTCGGGAAGTCGGTTTTCGCCAAATAGCAGATAAAAAAGGCCTCCAAGGAAAGGAATGACCAAAACAACAACCAGCCAGGCCAGTGAAACGCCATAGGGACGTTTGCGCATTATTACCCTGACGGAGAGTCCGATCCGGATAAAAAGATCAGCAAGCAGCAGGAGCGTCGATAAAAAAGTATAACTCCAATGGAGTTCTTGAATATTCATGACACAAAATCGTATAATTCTATTGAATCGGATACAATCGAATTGTTTGCTGGTAGTTGTCTATTGTAAGTACACCATACCGAGAAAATATTTCCCTGCCAGTAGAAACTTCCGGTGCTTGGTTTCCGTCCTTTGCAATTGCAATTTTAAAGTAGCATAATCAGGTGGATAAGTGGTAGATGTATTTTGTTACATTGATAGGAAGTTGCTGGTTTATTTGGTATGTTTTAGTTCTACTTGTTTTGGAGATGTTCCCGTCAAACGAGGCTATGCATGAAAAAAGTGAATAAAAGGGAAAAATATTTATGAAAATTAAGGGCTTTTCATTTTCTGCAGTCGAGGCGGGAATACGTTATCCGGACAGATTGGATCTTGGGCTGGTTTACAGTGATATCCCTTGCGTGACGGCAGGAATGTTTACGACTAATCAGGTCAAGGCCGCACCTGTTCTTATAGACAAAGAACGATTGAAAGGGGGCTATGCTCAGGCGATTCTCGTCAACAGCGGCAGTGCCAATGCCTGTACCGGTGAAAAGGGCATGGAAGCGGCTAAAGCAACAAGTAGTCTTGTTTCCGGGGCACTTGGGATCGCAGATGAGCTTATCCAGCTATCATCAACCGGTGTCATCGGCGAGCAGTTGAACCTGGATGCATTCAAACGGAGTGTGCCGAAACTCGTAGAAGAACTGTCTGCCGATAATTTTGAGCGAGTTGCCCAGGCAATAATGACCACCGATACCGTACAGAAAATTGCAGATACGACAATAAGTATCGGCGGCAAGGAGGTTAAAATAATGGGCATGGCCAAAGGGGCCGGGATGATTATGCCTAATATGGCGACAATGCTTGCTTTTGTTTTTACCGATGCCCGGATCAATTTTCCGGAACTTCACAAATCTCTGGTTAGGGGAACTGACCGTACATTTAATCGAGTAACCATCGATGGAGACACAAGTACCAACGACATGGTGTTGGCTATGGCTAATGGCACGGCTGAAAATCCCTGGATCGATGGTGACTCTCCCGAAGATCAGCTTATCTTTCAGGACGGGTTGGAAACAGTTCTGAAGGATCTGGCTTTACAGATAGTCAAGGACGGAGAGGGCGCAACCAAGACTATTACTATCAAGGTCTGTGGCGCAAAAGAGAATGCGGAGGCAGAGAAAATAGCCAGAACCGTCGCAACCTCCAGCCTGGTAAAAACCGCTTTCTTTGGGGAAGACGCTAACTGGGGAAGGATTCTTGCGGCTATGGGACGGTCCGGAGTGCGCTTTTCTCCCGAGCGTGTTGATCTGTCTTTTGGTAATGTATTGATTGTCGAAAATGGCCTTCTGGTAGGGGCTGAAGCAGAGATTGCCGCGACTAAGGTTTTGAAAGAGAAAAATATTACGGTCTGTATTGATCTCAAAGATGGACCGGGCTGTGAAGAAATTTTCACCTGCGATTTTTCCATAGATTATGTCAAGATTAATGCCGACTATCGGTCTTGACCGGTAATTGGTTATTTTCGTAAAGAGACGAATACCCCCCAACAGGGGGCATTACATGTATCCCTGTCTTTTTAGCGGGGCTTGGGGAAGGTTCTGACCGGCATTCCTCATGTCGGAACCAGGTGTTTCCCTATGAAGATATTAGCTATTTATAGCGGTAAAGGCGGAGTAGGCAAAACCGCCACAGCAGTTAATCTCTCTTCAGTTATAGCTCAATCAGGAGCGAAAGTGCTGCTCTGTGATATGGATTCGCAGGGAGCGGCATCCTATTATTTCAAAATTCAGCCGAAGAAAAAGTATAACAGCCGGAAACTCCTTGAAGGGCATTTCGATAAGTACATTAAGAAGACTGAGTTTCCCAACCTTGATCTTTTGCCTGCTCATTTTTCTTTCCGCAATCTGGACCTGGCGCTCAGTAAGATTGAAGAAGAAGGACAGACCAAGGCACTTCTTGGAGTTTTTCAGCCGTTACAGGCAGCCTATGACTATCTCATCCTCGATTGTCCACCAACCATGACAATTCTTGGGGAAAATATTATCGAGGCGGCTGACGCGGTCATCACACCTGTTATTCCCACGTCCCTCTCGTTATTGGCGTTACAACGGCTCCTCAAACTCTTTAAAAAGAAAAAAGTCCGTCGCAAGAAAATTGTTGCTTTTTTTTCCATGGTGGAAAAAAGAAAGACAATGCATAGTCTTTTTCTTAATGAATATGGAAGCCATCCGCTTTTTCTTGCCACCCGTATTCCATTTATGGCCGAGATTGAAAAAATGGGTCTGTCTCGCAATCCGGTAGGTGTTGAAGGGAAAGCTTCTCCCGCAGCTGAGCAGTATAAAAGGCTCTGGCAGGAAATTCTGATGGTATCGTGAAAAAAATCTTCATCCTCGCTTATGAAGCTTTTTCCGTAGCCATCGAAAAATGCGATTTTTTATGAATTTGTCAATTTTTAGAATAGGGGATGGGTCGTGAAGAAACTCTGTCTTATTCGACATGCTAAATCAAGCTGGTCAAATCTAGACCTGGATGATTTCTCCAGACCGCTCAGTAAGAGGGGCAAAGAGGATTGTCCGAGGATGGCCGCACGTCTTGCCATGACTGGTATCCGTCCGGATCTGATAGTTTCCAGTCCGGCTAAAAGAGCAAAAAAAACAGCTCTCTGTATGGCCAAAAGCGCTGGTTACAGCAAGGATGCTATTTCTTACGAAGATGATCTGTATCTCGGTTCGCTTGCGTACCACCTGCAGTTGATAGATAACCTGTTGAAGAAGGTCGATGTCTTGTTTCTCGTTGGACACAATAATACTTTGACCGAGCTTGCCGAATATCTCACCGGCAGTACTTTCGGTAATGTGCCGACCTGCGGGATTGTTGTTGTGGAATATCCTGAACAAAATGGGTTTACATCCGAACCTGGAGTGGGCAGAACAGTGTTCTTTGATTTTCCCAAGAATCAATCGTTCCAAGGGTTCATGAATGAACTGTGACGGTGCAGATGGAGAAAAGCCCTCATCGGCGTTTCGTCGAAATCTGCCTGCTTTGTTGCTTTTGGCCTCGATTTTTCTGCTCAATTTTATATCCAGGATCATTTTTTCTCCACTATTGCCGGAAATACAAAAAGAAATGCATCTGGCTCATGCCGTAGCCGGCTCATTTTTCTTATGTATGTCCTCCGGCTATTTTATTTCGATATTGTTCTCTGGTGCAGTCTCCTCACGTCTTGGTCACAAACCGACCATTGTTGTTTCTATTATTGGTGTTGGACTTACCCTCTTCCTTATTGGGTTCTGCACCACCGTTGTTTCAATAATGATCGGATTGTTCTGTCTGGGGTATGCTGCAGGACTCTACCTGCAATCCGGTCTGGCGACCATCTCCCGGTTGGTGGCACCCTCCTATCTTGCGAGGGGAATCGCTGTCCATGAATTGGCACCAAATATCGGATTCGTCGCTGCACCTCTGCTTTGTGGATTGATGCTTCACTATTTTTCCTGGCGAGAAGGATTGCAACTGCTCGGCTTTGTCCTGATATGCATGGGAATTGTCTATGCAACGACAGGGCGCGGCAATGGACGAAAGGAAGCAAAAATGAGTATTTCTCGTGCCCTTCATCTCCTGGCTATTCCCCGGTTTTGGCTGATGGTGCTTCTTTTCTCATGTGCGATCTGTTCCACCCTTGGTGTTTATGCCATGTTACCACTGTATCTGGTCGCAGAACATGGTATGGATCATGAGTCAGCCAACAGGCTGGTGGCTGTTTCCAGGCTCAGCTCCGTGTTTATGCCCCTGGTTGCGGGCTGGATGGGAGATCGGTTTGGTAACGATATTATTATGTTGAGTGTACTGTTGTTCGCTGGAGTGTTAACCATACCCCTGGGAATATTTACGGGATATACGCTGGTAATTTTTGTGGTAGTGCAGCCTATGGTCGCGGTCTGTTTTTTTCCGTCAGGCTTTGCCGTACTTTCTGGAATCGGTGGCCCGGAAGCAAGAGGGGCAGCCGTAACGCTCTGTATCCCTCTCGCGTTTCTTTTTGGAAGTGGTGTTATTCCGGTGGCGATAGGCAGTGTTGGTGACTACTTTAGTCTGGCGATCGGTTTTATCGGCATCGGTTGTGCCATCACTCTGATTGCCACGGCTTCCATTATGGCCGGACGAAAGAGAATCCTGCTCTTGTAGCAGGCCTATTGATGTAAGAGAACTAATGAGTGTCCATCCTGAAACTACCCTCTCGGAGTCTACGCTTACCTGCCCGGTCTCATCGTTATACGAGTTTTTTATCCTCGGAATATCGATTATATGCCTGTGGCAGAAAAATATCGTATGCCTCGATTTCGAACAAAATGTTTAGTTGCAGGGCAAACACTAACTGACAGGATAAAATGATGGGAGTAGTATCTCCAAACTGTTTAAAATGTCGCCATTATTTCATTACCCACGATCCCTGCTGCCCGTACGGTTGCCGGGCTATGGCATTTAAAAGCCGGATCAATCCCGCCCGAATGGTCTATGAGAGTTCCGGCATCGTCTGCCAGCTCTTCGCTCAGAAAAAGCAGGGACGCAGTGATCCCGATTCAAAAAGAGTAGCCTGAAGGATCCCACAAGAAATGATTTACAGGCCCTGAGCCCCACAACAGGGTACAGGAGCTTTGGTGTCGGGTCAATGATGCTTCAAGGGCTTTATCAGCTTCTTGGTTATTACACTCCAGAAGTGAGTATTAAACTGCGTGACAGGAAATCAGGAGCAAGGCACCAATGCTTGGCAAGAAGGACGGACAGAACAACAGAATGAAAGAACTGGTTGTATCACTAGTCAAGGAAACCTGGTTGACCAGTTGGGAATTGATTCGAATCACAATTCCGGTCGCCATAGCCACCAAGATATTTCAAGAGTTTGGACTCATTGCCTACATCAGTATCATTCTTGAACCGGTGATGGGGCTCATGGGGCTGCCCGGCTCACTGGGGTTGGTATGGGCCACAGCAATGCTCACCAATCTGTATGGCGGAATCGCGGTTTTTGCCGCTCTGGCGCCAGGGCTTGCATTGACCAGCGCTCAGATAACTGTACTGTGCTCAGCTATGCTCATAGCTCATTCACTGCCAATCGAGCTGAGTGTGAGTAAGCGAGCCGGGGCCAATCTCATTCCAATTGGTCTTCTTCGACTCGTTGGTGCCGTGGTCTATGCCTCTCTTCTCAACAGGATATGTCTTGGCCTGGATATATGGCAAGAAAAGGCCTCTCTGTTGTTTAAAGCAACTGCTGAAACCGGCGATCTTCTGCGCTGGGGAGTTGAATTGCTGCGAAATCAGGGACTGATAATTTTAATAATATTTTGTATAGTCCTTTGTATGCGGATCTTTAAAGCAGTTGGTCTTATCACTCTGCTGGAAAAGATCCTCGCCCCGGTATTGCCCTTTTTCGGCATGGGTCGGCAAGCGGCACCAATCACTGTTGTTGGCATGATTATGGGGATCGGTTACGGCGGGGCATTGATCATTCGAGAAACCAGCACCGGTAAGATGGCAAGAGAGGAAGTGTTTAACTCCATGGCCCTTTTGGGACTTTGTCACGGCCTGGTTGAGGATACCTTGATAATGGCCGCCATTGGTGGAAAGTTCGGCGGAATTCTATGGGGAAGGATTCTGTTTTCACTTATCATTACCTATTTATTGGTAAGGCTCTTACACAGTCTGGCCGCCAGGCGAGTTCGACACCGGGCATAACCGTCCTTGTTCGCGATAGGTTGGGCTTAAGTGCAACACAGCTTCGGATACTCTCACTCACCTGAAAGGTGTTCGGTGCCGTTCCCCGTTCTGAGTTAGATATTGTTCATGCATTTTCTTCTGCCAGTAGAAAATGATATTTACGTCAATTAATAGATTCTTTTAGATGCAGCCTATGGATTTTACAAAATTTGGTGAAAAGATGACATGCAATGCCGGCATACTCTCCCTGATGGATGATTTGGGAAAGGCGGGTATTACCGGAGATGGGCAGATGATTATGATGGGCGGGGGTAATCCCGGACTGGTGCCGGAATTCCAGGAAATTATGCGTAATCAGCTTCTGGCAATATGCAACGACAGTAAAAGCTTTCAGCAACTTGTAGGCAGCTATGCACCACCCCAGGGAGATAAAATCTTCAGCGAGGGCTTGGCCGCACTTCTTAAAAAAGAACAGGGATGGGATATTGGTCCGGAAAATATCTGTTTGACCAATGGAAGTCAGACCGCCTTCTTCATGCTCTTTAATCTCTTTGCAGGGGTTCTGCCAAGCGGTGCAGAAAAGAAGATTTGTTTGCCCATGGCCCCTGAGTATATCGGCTATGCTGATCTGGGATTAACAGATGACCTTTTTATCTCCACCAGACCTAAAATAGAACTTCTTGAAGATCATTTTTTTAAATACCACATTGATTTCGAGAGCCTGCGGGTTGATGGTTCAATCGGTGCTCTCTGCATTTCCAGGCCGACCAACCCCACGGGTAATGTGGTAACCGATGACGAGCTTGCAAAACTTGTAGAACTGGCCGCAAAGCACGATATTCCGTTAATTATTGACAGTGCGTATGGACTGCCCTTTCCGGGTATGATGTACACGAAAGCCAAGCCGATCTGGAATGAGAATCTAATCGTCTGTCTTTCTCTTTCTAAGTTGGGTCTGCCGGCTGTCAGAACGGGAATTGTTGTCGCAAGTAAAGAAATCGTCCAGGCTCTCACCAGTATGAATGCCATCATGTCGCTGTCACCAAACAGTTTCGGAGCCGTTCTGGCCCAGCGCCTTGTCACCAGTAGTGAAATTACGGCAGTGAGCAGAGAACTTATGCAACCTTTTTACAGGAAAAAAATGGAGAAGGCCGTTGCTGTGGTTCAGGAAAAATTCACTGATATTCCATACCGTATTCATCTGCCGGAGGGGGCCATGTTCCTCTGGTTATGGTTTGAGGATTTGCCCATAACAAGTCTTGAACTCTATCAGCGGCTGAAAGACAGTGGCGTTCTGGTGGTTTCCGGGCACTATTTTTTCCCAGGATTGAGTGACAGTTGGCGGCATAAGGACGAATGTCTCAGAGTGACCTATTCCCAGGACGATGACGATGTATGTCGAGGGTTGACGATTATTGCCGAGGTTGTAAGGCAGGCCTATGAACAGATAAATGCATGATGCGTCTGAGAAGAGAGAAACGGCGCAAGTTGAAAGCGAAATAAAAGCGGGCACAAAATGTTTTCCGTTGATGCTTATCTTCTCGAAGGGAGACGAGGGTAAATTGATTTGAGCTTTAAAAGACATGTTTGATGATAAAATCAGAGATGATACTCTCCTGAAAGTCTCAATTGGGAGATGTTTATCATGTCACATGACATTAAAATACAGGATATATGACGATGCGCTGGAGCTACAAAACCGTACATTATGAGCTGAAAAAAGAAGGTATTCTTGGAAATTCTTTCCTTGATGAACCGGAGATAGAATTGTCACTAAATCAGTACGGCAAGGCCGGCTGGGAGCTGGTTTCCATGCTTGAGACCATGGATGGAATTATTGCTGTCTTTAAACAGCCTCTCGATGTGGATTCCAGATCGTTTCGTCCTCGAACGGATCCTCCAGAATCGGTTAGTCGGTTTTCGGCAGTTGTGGGGAATAAAGCAAAAGCTTCCCTGTCCAGAGAACAAGGGGCGAACGGTCTTGAGTCGCTGGATGAGGACGCATTGGACGCACTGTTGCTTGATGAGTTTGAGGTTGTTGAAGATAAAGCCGAGGAAACTGATACTCAATCCTCCGTGCCAGTTGTTGATGTTGGTTTGATTCGGATTGAGTAGGAAAATCATGGACACTGAGAAGGTGCCGGTTGTCGATCCGGCCTTACTTGATTGGATGCGAAAGATTCGCAGAACGCTTCATCAGCAGCCAGAACTGAGTTTCAAGGAGTATCGGACCTCCGCTCTTATTCAGGAAAAACTTGCTGAACTGAGCATTGAATTCAAAAACGGGTGGGGTGGTACCGGGGTGATAGGTACAGTTGGTGATATGTCTCTGCCCGTTCATGTTGGATTACGGGCGGATATGGACGCCCTGCCGATACAGGATGAGAAGTCAGCATCCTACGCGTCGAAAATCCATGGAGTGATGCACGCCTGTGGGCATGACGGTCATGTGGCTATGCTTCTTGGTGCGGCAGCACTGTTAAAAAAGTATGACGTTGCCGGTCGTGTTTCCCTTATTTTTCAACCGGCTGAAGAACATGGCAATGGTGCAGAGAAAATTATTCAACAAGGCGCACTTGAAGATGGGATCAATGCTGTTTTCGCCGGACATATTGATACACATTATCCAACCGGGACGATGACGGTCGACGAGGGTATTATCTGTTCATCAGCTGACCCCTTTTCACTTCATATTGCGGGGCGAAGTGCGCATGCCGCCCGTCCCCATGAGGCGCAAGACGCTATTGTTGCCGGCGCGCATCTTGTCACCGCCCTGCAAACTCTTGTTTCAAGGGATACCGATCCGAATCATTCTGCGGTGTTGACGATTGGCAGGTTTCATGCCGGACATGCCCACAATGTAATCGCCGGCGATGCCTGCATTGAGGGGACTATACGCTCAAACGACAAAGCGGTTCGTATAAACATCCTCAGTGGTTTGCAACGCATATGTGATGGTATCGGACACCAGTTTAACGTGAAGATAACTGTTCAGTTCCATGATTGCCTGCCCGTCGTCATCAACTCGTCGGTGGCAACAAACATTGCCAGGCGAGCTGCACAGCTGGTACTCGGAACAGAACGGGTTATTTCTCAGGGACGACCGAGTCTTGGTGGTGAAGACTTTTCTTTCTATCAACAGGTCGTTGATGGCTGCCTCGTCCGCTTCGGCGCAGGCAGCCTTGAAGAGTGCGGACCCGCCCACAGTGGAACCTTTGATTTTGATGAAAACGTCATGGGAATCGGTGCTGCCTGGTTAGCCTGTGTTGCCCTGCAATGGCTCAGAAAAAATGGGGAGAGGAGCTGTGATGGAAACTGGTAATCGAATGGTCCCTGGCCAAAAAGTTGCATTTGCCAAGAGTTCCGGATACACCTTGGGAGTGGAGATAGAGTTTCAGACCCTGGACAGAGCTACCTGGGATCTCGCCCCATTAGCACCTGTCCTGCTCGAACATGCGCCCTCAATTCTTCGTCCCCGTCTTTCGCCGGAGTTTATTCAGTCCATACTTGAGATCCAGACGAACGTCTGCTTTTCCCTTGCCGACGTAGAAAATGATCTGATGCAGACTATCAGTCTCACCGAGGAGTTGGCAGCCGGCAATAACTGTATGCTTTTTTCAGCAAGCCTGCATCCTTATGCCCGCTACCGGGATCAGTTGATGACCACCAACGATCGATATGCTCGTATAATTGAGGAGTTACAGATAGTCGGGCGCCGGTTTATCTCCCAGGGCTTTCATGTCCATGTAGGTATGCCGGATGAAGAAACAGCGATCCGTGTTTGTAACAAAGTTCAGGCCTATCTGCCTCTTTTACTCAGCCTTTCTACTTCTTCTCCTTATTCACAGGGCGAAGACACCGGGCTGATGTCGTATCGGACAAAATTATTCGAAGCTTTGCCTTTGGCCGGGATATATTCCCATATACCCAACTGGAATGCGTTCCTGGAATTGGTTGCGGGTCTGCAGAGATACCAGGTGATTAATTCGGTTCGAGATCTTTGGTGGGATGCACGACCCAGTCCCGAATTTGGAACCCTGGAAATCAGGGTCTGCGATCTGCCGACGAGGTTTTCCGATATTCTTGCCCTAACTGCAGTTATGCAGTCTCTGGTTGCCACTCTCGCTGAAGATGAAAAAGAATGTTCCCCGCTTAATCCCTATGTTCTCCAGTCGAACAAATGGCAGGCAGCTCGGCATGGTCTGCGGGGCAGCTATGTCGACCCAAGCGGGATGTTGGCGGAGGAGCGAATTTCAAGTTATGAGGCTGTACGGAGTCTTTTGAAATTGATTGAGCCGATGAGCATTCGTCTCGGATCAGAACGTTATGTTGCGTTAATTCACCGAATACTAAAAGATGGAACCGGGGCCGATTTTCTTCGACGAAGGTATCTCGAAACCGGACGGTTGCAGGATGTAGTGCAATCTCTGCAGGGGGAGTTTTGGCCGTGAGCAGGTATGAGAAATCGATTGTCGCCTCGGGGCATCAGTTAGTCAGTGAAGCAGCGGGGGGAATACTGGACGCTGGAGGAAATGCTTTTGATGCCGTGGTGGCTGCGGGATTCGTGTCTGCGGTGGTCGAGCCCGCTTTGACGAGTCTGGGCGGTGGGGGCTTCATGGTCGGTCACAGTGAAAAAACCGGGCAGGAAATGTTTTTTGATTTTTTTGTCGACACCCCCGGGAGAGGAAGGGAGAATGATCACTTTGATCCAGACTTTTTCAATATAACGGTCAACTTTGGAGGTTCTTCGCAGGATTTCAACGTTGGCTTTGGTTCCGTTGCTGTTCCTGGTACCTTAAAAGGTCTGTTGCATATTCATAAACGACTTGGCCGAATGGACCTTGTTGACGTCATTGGCCCGGCAAAAGAAGCCGCGTTGAATCATGTAATCAGCGCTCATATGGCCCATTTCTTGAAACTGCTCTACCCTATCATGACTCTTACCGAAAGAGGCCGGCAGATATACGAACCCGGCGGTCTGTATCTCGGAGCAGGAGATGCGTTAAAAAATCACGAACTGGCTGATTTTCTTGACCAGTTGAGTGTCGAAGGAGCCGAAAATTTTTATTTCGGCGATATGGCTCATCAAATAGACAAGGAAATGAAAAACGGCGGGGGGCTGCTGACAGCAAAAGATCTTGCTGCATATGAGGTTAAAGAGAAACGTCCCCTTGCAATACCCTACCGGGACAAAATGTTTCTTACCGCTTCCGAACCATCAATGGGAGGCCCTTTAATCGGCTTGTACCTTACGCTGCTGGCCGGACAATCCAAAAAAGAATATAAATGGGGGTGCGGCGAGCATCTGCTTGATACTGTCGGGTTGATGAAAGAGGTCGAACGGCTCCGTAAAGCAGGCGTAACGTCCCCAGAAACCTTACGGCAATTCATACAGAATGAAACGGTTATTGCCGAATCTATCAAGAATGTGAGGTTGTTCAGTCGGGGAACAACGCATGTGTCTGTTGCCGACAATAAAGGCAACTGTGCCAGCATGACCTGTTCCAATGGTGAAGGGGCCGGCTATTTTGCGCCGGGGAGCGGAGTGATGCTGAATAACATGATGGGTGAAGATGACCTGCATCCCAATGGATTCCATTCCAGTGATCCGGGAGAGCGGGTTTTTTCCATGATGTCCCCCTCTATTTTACTGAAAAAGGGGCAGGTTCAGCTGGTAATCGGCAGTGGCGGTTCAAAAAGGATCCGTACAGCGGTGAGCCAGGTTATACATCAGGTAGTCGATTATAACCGGCCCCTGCAGCGGGCTGTTGATGCCCCTCGTATGTATCTTGATGAAGATTGTCTGCAGTTGGAACCTGGTCTTACCGAATCGGCCGTGATAGCTGTAAAAAAAGCCTTACCTGTTAATCTCTGGTCACAAAAGGATGTATATTTTGGCGGCGTCCATGCGGTGGTCCCAGGAGTTGACGGGGCAGGGGACCCTCGTCGGGGAGGAGCGGTGGTCACTGTCCTCCATAATGATCAACGACCATAGCTCCATCCACAACAGGTCCGGTGAAAATGATCCTGCTGAACAGTATCACCCGAGATTGAGAAACATTCCCACCTGAAATACGGCAATTGCCATGGCAAACGCGAAGATCGTGTTAAACACCATTGAGAATGCTGCCCATTTCCAGGATGACTCTTTGGCGATACAGACGACGGTGACAAAGCAGGGGGCGTAAAACATGATAAACACCAGTGCTGCAACAGCAACAACCCTGTTCCAGTTGGTGTCGTTTTTCAGCCGCTGGCCCAGGGATTCAGATTCTTCAGTATCGACTTCACCCATTGAATAAGCAGTCCCAAGGGTCGAGACAATAACTTCTTTGGCTGCAAACCCGCCGATCAGGGCAATATTGGTCCGCCAGTCAAAACCCGCCAGTTTGGTAAACGATTCCAGTGAGGTGCCAAGTCTTCCGGCGATGGAATACCGGAGTGCTGATTCTGTTTCGTCGTTATTGATTACCCTGATCTGTTCTGCTAACACCAGCGCCTGATCCGACATTTCATCGTTTGCTGACTGGAATTCTTTAACTGTTTCAGGAGCGGCATTACGCAGCATTGTCAGTCGTTGCTGCTCAAAAAAAGCCGTCTTTTCATCAGGCAGGCCCGGAAACGTCATGAGGGCCCAAAGAAGTATTGAGATACCCAGAATAACGGTCCCGGCCTTTTTGATATACTGAAATGTCCGCTCCCAGGTATGAATCAATAGCCCCCGAAGAGTTGGAAACCGGTATGGTGGGAGTTCCATTACAAATGGAGTGGGGGCACCTCTCAGTACGGTTGAACGCAAGAATTTCGCCGCAAACAATGCCACAACCCAGGCCAGCATAGTAAATAAAAACATATATATGGCCTTGTCCTCGCTGAAAAAGGCTCCAATAAGCAGGGCAAGAACGGGCAATTTTGCTCCGCAATTCATAAATGGCACGGTGAGGAGGGTTGCCATCCGTTCCTTTGGGGAACGAAGAGTCCTGGTCGCCATTACTCCGGGAACGGCACAGCCACCGGCAATTCCCCCGGAGACAATAAACGGCATCACTGAGGAACCATGGAGACCGAATATCCGAAAAATTCTGTCCATCATGAAGGCCACCCTGGCGAGATATCCGGAGTCTTCAAGGATAGCGATACTGAAAAACATGAACATGATAAGTGGAACAAATCCGAGAACTCCACCAACGCCATCAATGACTCCGGAAATAATCATCGATTTGAGAAGGCCTTCCGGCAGAGTGTTCTCAACCTGGTTGCCAACCCAGCTGAAAAAGAATTCCAGCCAGGTGACTGGGAGCTCACTCCAGCTGAATGTAAACTGGTACACACCGAAAAGGATCAGGAGCATAATGGCGGGGCCAACGAGCCGGTTGGTGAGTACTTTGTCAATTTTGTCGCTGGTATAGAGACGATCTGTGTCAAATTTGTGGGTGACCACTCCTTGCCTGAGTATGGATTTAATGTATCCATAGCGGTGGTCGGCGATAATGGCCTCAGGAAAGACATCCAGTGTTCTTTGTGTATGTTCGGAAGCCCTGTTGACTAACTTTTCCAGTGAACAGGCAATAGCCGGATTGCTCTTTTGCCCTTTGTCAAGAATCTGGTCATCATTTTCCAGATATTTGATGGCGGTGTATCTGGCTGGATAGCTGTCGGTGAGAAGAGAGGATTCTTCAATTTTTGCAACGAGCTTTGTCAGGGTACTGTCAAGATCTTCTCCGTAGGAAATATCACGGGGATTCCAGTTTGTAATTTCTGATGTAACACGCAGGCAGGCATCAAGAAGCTCTTGCTTACCAAAGCCCGAACGGGCGATGATAGGAACAACCGGCACCTGAAGAAGGTTTTCGAGCACTTCTGCTTTAATCTCAATTCCTCTGTCTTGAGCCACATCCATCATGTTGAGAGCGATAACGAGAGGGACTCCAAGTTCAAGAAGTTGGCATGTAAGATACAGATTCCTCTCAAGATTGGAGGCATCGACGATGTTTATAACAACCTGCGGACGTTCATTCACCAGGTAATCGCGTGTCACCAACTCTTCTGCAGAGTAGGCGGTCATAGAATATGTCCCGGGAAGATCCGTTAAGGTGATTTTCCTGTCCTTATGGTGAAAAATGCCTTCTTTATGATCAACAGTAATGCCGGGATAGTTGCCGACATGTTGTCTGGCTCCGGTTAGCTGATTGAAGAGTGTTGTTTTTCCTGCGTTTGGATTGCCCGCAAGGGCCATTAATAGCTGCATTGATAGGTTTCTTGATTAGAGGAATGGAGTAAATAAAAATAGACTGAAAAAGTTGAATTTGCCGGACGGGATTAATGAATCTTTACTGTAATATGATCGGCTTCACTGTTGCGCAGAGTCAGGGTGCTGTTCAGGACCCTGATGGCGACCGGATCATAGAGTGGCGCACGCCCGGAAACGGTTATCGGAGTGCCGGATGTCAGCCCCATCGCCCTGAGTCGCCGACCCAGTTCACCAGAGACATTAATTTTATCTATTGTACCCATTTGATTTGGTTGCATATTTCTCAATAATAGATGGCGCATAATTTTCACATTAAAATATAATTTTTATTCAAATTTCCGATCACTGCAGGACGAGTCATTACAGCATGTACAACTGTTACAGCAGGAAATGTCTGCGTCTTTACTGGTTGCGGCTTTCCACTGTCGGTAAAATCTTCGACCGGTAAAAAATGCACAAAGAACGATGATCACCCAGATAATAATTGTTTCAATCATAAGTGGTTACCTCCTGTTAGTTGCTCCTAACTTGAAGGGCAAAAAATAAGCCCGAAAAACTCGGACTTCAAAATGGACTATCTGTGTGGACTGTCTGTGGATCTTTATATGCTTGTAACGAAAATGTTGTTGGATACATCAGAGTCCAGACTGATGGTACCCCCATTAACCTTAAGAAGGCATTGACTCCCGTTCTCGGAACATATTATGTCTGCTTCAACCCCGGGATAGAGACCCATTGAGGCCATACGGGCACAGATTTTTCTGTCGCCGGTAACTTTGCATACTTTCACGCGGCCGGTTCGTGCTCTTTCTGAGAGTGGTGCGATAATTTTATTGCACTGCTCTCGACTAAAACAGTTTCTTACCTTGTCAACGAAACAGCAACCGTTCTTTTTCCCTCTATTTCGATGCATTACATTCTCCCGTTAATGAATCCTTTAGGTACACCAAACTATAGCTGCAGTCAACATTTTTTTCAAGAGCACACAATATCTTTAGGAGAGACTAATTGGTGAAGAGTTTTCTATATGTTGTTTAAAGTTTGACAGGAAATCAGGAGATGAAGTGGAGTGGAGTACTGTGGCTACGAACGTAGTATATCAAAAAAAAAGAAGACACTGTCAGCTCCACCGGGGATGAAAAAAGCAAAGAAGATCAGCTCATTGTCTGAGCGAGGGGGTGTTAGGGTTGTAAAGATGAGACTTCATTCCGATGTTTTTGTCTCGACCATGATGTAGTCGGCTTCGTTATTTCGCAGGGTGAGGGTACCACCCATCACTCGCAGGGCTACAGGGTCATTGAGAGGCGCTCTGCCCTGAATGGTAATCTCCGTACCAGGAACGAGACCCATTTCCCGTATTCTGCGCCCTAGCTCCCCACTGACCTTGACCGATCTGATAATCCCTGTTTGATGCTTGGCCATGAGGCGTAAATTAATGAGTGCCATCTTCTGCTCCTTAAGTAATAAAGACGAGACAAAAAAATCAAGAAAGCAGATTTGTCGTTCGTTTCATTTCGCGCCTTGCTGATCATTGATGTTTAAGCAAACAGGAGATACGCATCCTGCCAACAGGGCATAAACTCCAACCATTTACGAACCGACGAAAACCACTTAGACCCGTCTGGCGGGGTGGTTGGTTGTCAACCCTGCGTTCCCGGGAAAAGGGTGGAGTCGTACCATCCATTCTCTCAGATCATGCCTGTTTCCCTGATGCCCAGGAGTCTCTCAACGTCACGGTCCGGTTGAAGACAGGACTGCCGGGTTTTGACTCGACCGGATCTGCACAGAAATAGCCTTGTCTTTCAAACTGTACCGTTTCTCCAGGCTGTAACGCAGCAAGAGCCGGTTCGGCGACAGCCGCAGGAAGATCAACCTTGGATTGTGGATTAAGTTGTTCTAGAAAGTCGACATCCTTGTCCGCTTCAGGATCTTCCATCTTGAACAGCCTGTCGTAAAGGCGTACGGAAACCGGTACTCCTTTTTCTGCTGAAACCCAGTGAATGGTTCCCTTGACCTTTCTACCGTCAGGGGCGGAGCCACCTTTGGTCTCAGGGTCGTAGGTGCAGTGTATTTCAACTATTTCTCCACTTTTTTCGTCTTTTATGTGAGAAACATACTGGACAAGATAACCATAGCGTAATCGAACTTCTCTTCCCGGCCCAAGTCGGTGGTATTTCCGGGATGGATTTTCCATAAAATCATTTTTTTCGATGTAAAGTTCCCTTGTGAAAGGCAGCGTCCTCTCGCCCATTTCAGGATTTTGGGGGTGGTTCTTACCAACCATTTCTTCAACCTGGCCCTCGGGATAATTGTCGATAACAACTTTCACCGGGTCGAGGACACACATTCGTCGTTCCGCCTGAGCGTTGAGGTCATTTCGTATTTCGTTCTCCAGTACTCCCATGTCAATCCGACTTTCACTCTTACCGATTCCAATGGTTCTACAGAAATTACGGATTGACGCTGGAGTATACCCTCGACGCCGTAAACCTGAAATGGTCAGCATGCGAGGATCGTCCCAGCCATCGACGTATCTGCCCTCCACCATCTTCAGGAGTTTACGTTTGCTCATAACCGTATAAGTCAGATTGAGTCGGGCAAACTCGATCTGCTGCGGATGGCATGGTGTACGAAGGGTATCCAATACCCAGTCATACAGTGGCCGGTGATCCTGAAATTCTAAAGTACAGAGAGAATGAGTGATGCCTTCCAACATATCTGAAAGACAATGGGTGTAATCGTACATCGGGTAGATTCTCCAACTATCCCCGGTGCGGTGATGGTGGGCTTTGAGAATTCTATAGATCACAGGATCCCGCATGTTCAGGTTGGGGGAGGCCATGTCAATTTTTGCACGAAGCACATGTGTTCCCTCCGCGAACTCGCCGTCCTTCATCTTCTCGAAAAGATCAAGGTTTTCTTCAACGGATCTGCTGCGATAGGGGCTTTCTTTCCCGGCTTCGGTCAGCGTGCCGCGATATTCCCGAATTTCGTCCGGAAGGAGTTGGCAGACATAGGCCTTGCCCAATTTTATCAGTTCAACTGCATAGGCGTGAAGTCTGGAGAAATAATCGGAGGCATAGAGCACTTCTTCGCCCCATTTAAAGCCGAGCCATTTTACGTCTTCCTGAATGGCTTCCACATAAGCGACATCTTCTTTGCTGGGATTTGTATCGTCAAATCGAAGATTACAGATACCATTGTTTTCTTCAGCGATACCGAAATTCAGGCAGATCGATTTAGCGTGGCCGATGTGGAGGAAGCCGTTGGGCTCCGGTGGAAACCTTGTTACAGTCCCCTGGTGTTTACCGGACTGGAGATCGTCGGCGATGATCTGACGGATAAAGTCCAGCGGTCTGGTTTCTGAATTTTCGTTTATTTCCATAATGAGTTGCTCGTGTGTAAGGTACTAATTAAAAAGTTTTTTAACATCTCGGAGTCGTTGGGTGACTCTCTCTCGGCCGATTGTTATCAGGACGTCAAACATCGAAGGACCGGCAAGTTGTCCGGTGACGACGGTACGCATTGCGTTGATAATGATGCCGGGTTTGATTGCCAGCTCGTCAGCCAGTTCTCTGGCAACCCTTTCCGTCTCCTCAAGAGAAAACGCAGCAAGTTTTTCATATCTATCGGCGAGTTCCGGCAACCAGTCCTGTAATTCTTGATATTTTAACACATTTTTCGCAAGTGGTTTTGTCTCAATCACGAAATCGTCAGCGAAATATGCCCTGCCAAGAGTCGTGAAGTCCTTCAATGTGTGAAAACGATCTCTTATCAGGTCCAGAGTCTCGAGGTACCACTTCTTTTGGGTTGTTTCATAAGCGTCATTCCATAGGTCAGCTAATTCAAGTTCCTTTCTGACCATTTCCCCGAGCTCGTTGATATCCATGGTGCGAAGATAGTGTTCGTTGATGAAAATAGCCTTCGGATCCGTAAAAAATTTCGGATCATTTTTCTGATAGTTAAAAATTGCACTCGATTTATTAATTCGCTCGAGCGAGAATTCACTGATGAGTTCTTCCTTTGAGAAAAATTCTTTATCATTTCCGGCGGACCAGCCGAGCAAAGCGAGAAAATTGATGAAGGCCCAGGGGATAAAGCCATTGTCACGATAGAATTGCACGGCGACTATCTCGCCATGGCTGCGCTTGGATATTTTGGCTTTTTTGGTGTCGAGGGTGAGAGGCATATGGCCGAAAACAGGAAGTGGGGCGTCAAGTGCCTGATAAAGGAGTACCTGCTTGAGGGTGTTGGTCATATGATCCTGGCCGCGAATGATGTGCGTTATACGGTCGCGAATATCATCTACCAC
Source organism: Desulforhopalus sp. (assembly GCA_049645925.1). Lineage (GTDB taxonomy): Bacteria > Desulfobacterota > Desulfobulbia > Desulfobulbales > Desulfocapsaceae > Desulforhopalus_A. Next base: position 62,962 of record JBARUU010000043.1, on the reverse strand, counting down.
GTTGCAGAGTAGATAGAGCGGCTTTCCATTGGAGCGAACGATGACAAAATCGTCTATCTCTGCATAGTTAGATTCAATCCGGCCAAGAATTTTGTCGTCATAACCGAGGGTGCCTGCTCGTGTTGGCACTTTGAAACGAACCACGGATGGGATACCGGCAGCCTCTTTCTCTGCAATCTCGCCGGCTGAGAGATTTCGGCAGGTACGATCGTATCCCAGTGGTTGTTTCGCGGCAAGCGCAGCCTCGCGTTTTGCATCAAGCACTTCCTTTGGGCAAAAGCATTTGTAGGCTGTTCCATTGTCCAGTAATTTTTTGGCCGCTGCAGCATGGTCTCCTTCAAAATCTGTTTGAAAATACGGTCCCTCATCATAATCAATCCCGAGCCACTCCAGGCCTTCTATGATTCCCTGAATAGATTCCTCAGTTGACCTGCCGACATCGGTATCCTCTATGCGAAGAATGAGTTTGCCGCCTGATTGTCTGGCGTAAAGCCAATTGTACAGAGCTGTTCTGGCCCCTCCAATGTGCAGATACCCGGTAGGGCTCGGTGGAAAACGCAATCGTGTTTCAGTCATAAAAACTCCTTAAAGCCGATCGGATCGCCGGCTATAATAAGATAAGCTGGTATTTTTCGATGTGGTGACACATTTCTTGAATAACTCTTGTTACCTGTGATGGCAAATGGTTTCCATCGAAAAGTGTATCAGGCTGCTATATATCTTTTTCGTGCTGATTGTTCAACATTATTACTGGTACCTGGCCCAGGTTCCGCAAATCAATGGCCTTTTCAGGTACCGTATCTGAAGGATAAAAACAGTTTTCTATTGTTCTCATATAGGGAACTTTGTATAGTTTTTCCTTCATTACCGACAGGTTGTAGCCAGATGGTGTATTCTGACTGTAAAGGCCCATTCAATCATATGTATGACTATTTTGTATCCATCCACTCAGGCCACCTTATCCGATCTCTCTTGTGTTATAAAAATGTGATCCCCGGATGTATATGCATACTTTGATACCGATTCACTGCGATCAGAGGTAATGAACATTTAGATGCCATACAGGCATGGAAAATATCTGAAGGGATGCACCACAGCAAGGTCACTATGAATGAGGAGCGGTGCTTTTTCTGTCCGGTGACAGGAGAAGTCGAGACGGGTTCTTAAAAAGGAAACGAGAAAATGAAGATACTCATCAGCGACAATTTGTCTCAGGTTGGTGTAGATGTCCTTAAAGACGCAGGCCTTGCAGTTGACGTCAATACAGGGCTGGCACCTGAAGAACTGAAAAAGATAATTGGGGATTATGACGGACTGATTATTCGCAGTGCCACTAAAGTGACTGCAGATCTCCTGGAAATGGCGCATAAACTGAAAGTAGTGGGCCGGGCCGGTATTGGGCTCGATAACGTAGATATCCTTGCTGCAAGTCAGAAAGGTATTGTTGTTATGAACGCTCCGGACGGAAACGCAACAACCGCAGCAGAACACGCGATTGCCATGATGCTGGCTCTCTCTCGGAATATTCCCCAGGCATGTATGTCTATGAAAGAGGGCAGATGGGAAAAAAAGAAATTTATGGGCAGGGAGGTCACCGGAAAGACCTTCGGTGTTATTGGTGTCGGCCGAATCGGCGGGATTGCGGCAAGCAGGGCTCAGGGCCTCAAAATGAAAACCATCGCCTATGACCCTCATATGCCCAGAGAAATGGCTGAGAAGATTGGGGTGGAACTGGTCGACCTGAAAGATTTGGCTCGCAGGGCTGACTATATTTCCGTGCATGTACCGTTGACTCAGGAAACAAAGAATTTGGTATCTACGATCTTTTTCGATAATATGAAGAGTGATGCCATGTTTATTGACTGTGCCAGGGGGGGCGTCTGTGATGAGCAAGCGCTCTATGAGGCACTGGTAAGCAATAAAATCGCAGGGGCTGCCCTTGACGTTTTTATCAAAGAGCCTACCAGTCTGGATAATTGTCCTCTTCTTGGATTGGATAATTTTGTTTGTACCCCACACCTGGGAGCCTCAACCAACGAGGCCCAGGAGAGTGTTGCCTTGATAATTGCGGAACAGGTTGCTGACTATCTTCTGAAAGGTTCCGTCACCAACGCTGTAAACGTGCCCTCGGTGAGTGACGATGTCCTGGCCCAGGTGGGGCCGTACTTGAAGCTCGGTGAAATGCTTGGCTGTCTCCATATGCAGATAGCGCAAGGTGGTGTGGCTGAGGTCAATATTGAATATCGTGGAGAACTGGCTGAGTTCAACACAAGCCCTGTGACTGTTGCTTTTCTCAAAGGATTGTTTACTCCGATCCTAAAAGATGCAGTCAATTACGTCAATGCACCAATTATCGCCAAAGAGAGGGGTATTCGGGTTATTGAATCAAAAAGCGATACTGCCGACGATTTTGTGAATACCCTGTCGATTAAGGTGAAAACCAGTGAGGGGGAAAATATTCTGGTCGGCACGGTTTTCGGTCGCCATGAGCCCCGTCTTGTCCGGTTGAATTCTTTTCGGCTTGAAGCCTTGCCGTCTGGCCCGATGCTGTTGGTATTTAACAACGACGTTCCAGGGGTGATCGGTGCATTGGGCACCACCCTTGGTGATTCGGGAGTTAATATCTCGCGGATGACTGTTGGTCGCGAGGAGGAGAGCAATCAAAACATCATTCTTCTCAGCACCGATATGCTTGTCTCAAAAGAGTTGCTGGTTGAGGTTGAAGATCTGAAAAATATTACTAAAGCGCAGGTGCTGGACCTGACTTCCGTGTAAATTTATGAAAATTGTATGAAGAGGAGCAAAGAGATGGTTGATAATGGGCTTGGTGGGAACAAAAACGGCGACGTGTGTGGATGTGGTGAAGGGACAGTGCCCGATAAGCAGGGCAGATGTGTTATGCCGGAAGTGACTTTCCCTGCTTTTATTATGTCCCTGAACACCTCCGCGCTCTACCATCTGGGTGAGATTGCGGATCCGGCAACCGGCAAAAGAATAGTGGATCTGGATCTCGCCAAACACGCTATTGATACGCTGGCCCTGATGCAGACCAAGACCAAGGGGAATTTAGTGAAAGATGAAGCAGAGTTGTTGAAAAACATCCTCTATGATATCAAAATCCGTTTCGTAAAAGCGGTAAAAAAATAAGCCCTGTGAAAAATGGTCTGCGATAGCCGGAAAGTAATCATCCAGGCTCCGGCGAAAATAAACCTGTTTCTGAATATCATGGGCAGACGTCCAGATGGCTACCATGATCTGGAAACCTGGATGCAAAAGCTTGATCTGTACGACGTCATACAATTGGAATTGTATGACGGTGAACGAGTGGAAATCACCTGTGACGATCTCTCAGTGCCGGCTGACGAGACAAATCTTGCGGTCAAGGCGGCAGTTGCTTTTTTTAAAAAAAGTAAAAAAAGTAAGGGTTGCGGGCTCAAGATTTCTCTTCAGAAGACTATTCCAGTTGCAGCAGGCCTTGGCGGGGGCAGCAGCGATGCCGGGGCAGTACTCCAAGGGCTCAACGCACTTTTTATGGATGAGTTTTCAGAAAAGCAGTTAATTGAGCTGGCGCGGCCACTGGGGGCTGATGTGCCTTTTTTCGCAACTGCCCATAATGCTGTCTTCGCAACGGGGATCGGTGATGTAATGTATCCCGTTGATTCGATGAATAATTGCTCTTTTATAGTAGTGAATCCGGATTTTTTTGTTTCAACTGCCTGGGTTTTTCAAAATTTAACATTGACAAGGTTGCCAAAAAACTCTAAATTGTCATGCTTTCAAAAGCACAAGGCAGCTTCTTTGTCTCTACAGGATATGAATAATGACCTGGAACTGGTTACTATTTTAAGGCATCCGAAAATAGAACAAATAAAGAGATCACTGCTGGCAGTGGGGGCATCTAAAGTTCTGATGTCAGGAAGCGGGCCGACTGTTTTTGGAGTTTTTCCAGACACTGAGACGTCTTTCGGTTCTGAGTTACAGCGTATTGTTGGTGGACTCCGTCAGGAATACGGAAGAAAAGTTTATTTATCAAGAGCGTGTACTGGGGCGTCGCCAAGCGGTAAGGCACCGGGTTTTGATCCCGGCATTCGTAGGTTCGAATCCTGCCGCCCCAGCCATCACAATACGTTTTCAGATTATACCGAGCACATCAATAAAAAATAATGCGAGACTTAAAGATTTTTTCCGGCAATGCCCATACAAAGATGGCTGAAGAAATTTCCGCCCATTTGGGTTTTGCTTTAAGTAAAGCTGAAGTGAAAAAGTTCAGTGACGGGGAAATATTTGTTGAAATAAAAGAGAATGTGCGTGGTACAGATGTCTTTGTTGTTCAGCCGACCTGTACACCGGTCAATGACCATCTGATGGAGCTGGTTATTATGGTGGACGCCCTCAGGCGGGCATCAGCCAGAAGAATAACTGCAGTGCTCCCGTATTATGGGTATGCCCGGCAAGACAGAAAGAATGCTCCCCGGGTTCCCATTACAGCAAAAGTTGTTGCGGAGATGCTGATGGCGGTTGGTGTGCGAAGGGTTCTTTGTATGGATCTCCATGCCGGCCAGATACAGGGGTTCTTTAATATCCCTGTAGATCACCTGTATGCTGCTCCGGTCGTTTTACAATATATAGAAAAATCCTTTGGTGATAACGTTATTATGGTCTCTCCTGATGCCGGTGGCGTTGAGCGAACCCGAGCATTTGCTAAAAGGTTGAATTCGGGCCTGGCAATCATTGATAAGCGTCGAGATAAGCCTAATGAGTGCGAGGCGATGCATGTTATAGGTGATGTGAGGGGCAAAACGGCTATTTTGATGGATGATATGGTTGATACGGCAGGTACGCTGTGCGCAGGTGCCAAGACCCTGTTGGAAAACGGCGCCAAGGAAGTACATGCATGTTGTTCACATCCCGTCCTCTCAGGTCCGGCGATTGAGCGGCTGCGTAACTCTGAGCTGAAATCGCTGGTTGTTACCAATTCGATTCCGCTTCGAGGTGAGGCACTACAGTGTGACAAAATCAAAGTGCTTTCAGTCTCAAAACTCCTCGCTGAAGCAATAAACAGAATACATAATGAAGACTCAGTCAGTTCACTTTTTGTGTAACGTATAACTAGAACGTCACAATAGATTAAAATTAATTTAAAATTTATCATATTCTGCTCGGTCGTTGTAGATATTGCAGGTACGACTGTTTGGCAAAGGAGGAAAAATGCTTCAGGTTGAAATATCCGCTTCTGTTAGAAATACTTCCGGTAAGGGACCCATGCGGCAGTTGCGTTTGAAAGGAATGACTCCTGCAGTGGTATACGGTCGGGGGTCTGAAGCGCAAAGACTCCAGCTTGATACGAAGACACTCATGTCTCAGCTGCTCGAATTTTATCGTAAAAATACTATCGTTACTCTGAAAGTTGACGGTTCGGCAGAAAAAACAGTTATGGTCGGTGAAGTGCAGACGGATCCGGTTCGTGATACCCTTATTCACGTCGATTTCTGCGAAATTGATCTTCAGAAGGAACGTGCCTTTAGTGTGCCGATTGTTTTGCAAGGTAAAGCAAAAGGTGTTGATCTTGGTGGACGCCTGATGGTCAACTGCGATCATGTAGTGCTTGAGGGTAAACCTCTTGATATCCCGGATGAATGCACCATTGATGTATCTTCTATGGGAATAGGTGCTGTTGTTAAATGTTCAAAAATCAGCATCCCAGACAATATACGAATGGTCACCGACCCGAAAACTGTTGCAGTAACGATCATGAAGCCTGGCGAAAAACTGATCGTTGATGACGAGGAAGAGGTCACTGCAGAAGCAGAAGGTGGAGAGACAGTGGAGCCGGCTGCTGAGTAATTCGCACAAGCGCATACTGTAGATTCAGTCTGAATGTTGAGTCTGCATTCAGGCATAGAACGTTTATACAAGGTTCGGAAAATTTTATTTTCCGAACCTTGTTCTATTTAGTGCCTTACAGATTATTTCCTTCATAAAAAACTCGGAAAAATAAGCTGCGAAAGGTACTTATCCCCCACAAGGGGGGACTAAAAAGAGTACCCCTTGTGGGGTGTTACGGATACTTTTCCCATGAAAAAAAAAGACTTTATTATTGCTGGATTAGGCAATCCGGGGGACCAATACCAATCCACCCGACATAATGCCGGTTTTTTTGTTGTTGACGAGGTTGTAAGAAGATGGCATTCGACTATTTCTCAAGAAAAATGGCATGCCCTGTCTGTTTCTCTATTGGTCGATGATGAGAAGGTCCATCTCATAAAACCACAAACATTTATGAATCGCAGTGGGAAGGCGGTTGTCCAGTTTTTCCGCTTTTATAAAGTAAATCCTGAATCTCTGCTTGTTATTCATGATGATCTTGACATGGCTCCAGGGAGGATAAAGCTGGTTAAGGGCGGTGGAACAGGGGGACATAACGGGATAAAGTCAATCGTGGAAACCCTTGGTACTAAAGATTTTTACCGCCTGAAAATCGGTATAGGAAGGCCTGGGATTGGCACAACACATCCAGAATTTCCGGTCGAGAAATACGTCTTGAGTAATTTCTCGAATGAGGAGTTTGTCAATCTGCAATCAAGATACGATGTGCTTGAAAACGGAATACGCCTATTCGTGCAGGGTCATCCGGCAAAGGCCATGAATCTTCTTAACGCTTTAAAATAACAACATTCCCCGTAAAACGGTTCTAATAACTTTTTGGCTGAGATCCGCGGCACTATAAAAAGTACGGCAATTTAGCCGGAAACGTGTTATACTTTTAAATGAAGTCCAGATTTAGTTTTTAGTAACTTCTGCTGCAGAAAAAATCAAAAATGCCGGATAAAAGGAAGATACCTTTTACAATCCGACGCTTTCCTTGTACGGCAAATAACTGCGTTGTGTCTTGTGCTTCTCTTGTTCATGTATTACAGCCTTGTGCAAGGCGTTTTGTTTAAAGGAGATATCTGTGTTTACTGAAGGTGATATGGCAGTATATCCGGCCCATGGTGTTGGAGTAATCAAAGCTGTTGAAACAAAGACCATCGGAGGAGTTGATCAGTCTTTTTATATTCTGGAGATTCTCGATAACAGTATGAGGATCATGATTCCTACTGCCAGCAGTGAAAATGTCGGCTTGCGCGCCATTGTGGGTAAAAGTGAAGTGCGAACTGTTCTCGACATACTTGCTGACCGTTCAGTTGAGTTGGGTTCTCAGACATGGAATCGACGTTATCGGGATTATATGGAAAAAATTAAGACCGGTTCTGTCCATGAGGTTGCAATTGTGCTTCGGGATCTTTTTCTTTTGAGTGTCGACAAGGATCTCAGCTATGGTGAAAGAAAGATGCTGGATACTGCCAAAAATCTTATTGTGAAAGAACTTTCACTGGCTCAAGATACTGAAGAAGCAAGCGTCAGTAAGACTATTGAAGCTATTTTTTCTTAACGTGTCAGCACGTTTTTCTGAGTTTTTCCCACCGCAGTTGCAAATCTCGTAATTGTATGGACCCCAAAGAAGCTAATCCGGTCAGATCCAGAAGATCTGACCATCATTTTCAGGTTAAGATTGATACTGGATTGACGGGGATGCGTCTTGACCAGTTTCTTGCTCACCACCTATCCTCAGTATCCCGAACTATGATTATCTCCTCAATTCGTAAAGGATTGGTTCTCGTTGATGGTGTGCATCGCAAGAGCAGTTATCGTCTGAAAGAAAACGAAGTCTTAGAAGGCTCTGTTGAAAACAAACCAGAGATTGATGTCCAGCCTGAAAAAATCGATTTTCCTATCTTGTATGAAGACGAATCCCTGCTACTGCTTTCGAAGCCACCTGGGCTGGTCGTGCACCCTGGCAGTGGTAATAATTCTGGAACTCTTGTCAACGGGCTGGTACATCATTGCCGGTCGATTGCGGATGTTGGGAACAGTGTCCGACCTGGCATAGTTCACCGGCTCGACAAGGATACATCCGGTATAATGCTTGTAGCGAAAACTGACCGTGTGCATCAGTCGCTTGTAGATAATTTTAAAAACCGTCAGCTGCAAAAAGAATATCTCACGTTGGTGCATGGTGTGCTCCAACAGAAAGCTGGAAGGATTGTGGCGCCGATCGGGCGTCATCCCATACAACGCCAAAAAATGGCTGTCAGGCAGACAGGGGGAAAACATGCCGCCAGTAACTGGGAAGTAATAGAGGAATTTGACCAGAAATTCAGCTTGGTCAAGGTGGCAATTGAGACCGGCAGAACACATCAGATTCGGGTACACATGGCCCATCTTGGCTATCCAGTCGTCGGAGACAAGGTATATGGTTGTGGCAGGAGCAACACTCGATTTCCGAGACAGCTCCTTCACGCATCTCGGTTAGTGTTCTGTCATCCGGTCACTGCTGTTCTTTTTGACAAGAGCGCCCCTCTCTGGCAAGATTTTAATGATGTGTTGATTGATCTGGGCTGGAATGGTGTAGGTGGGGGCTACGGGTGATTATTGCGGTAACCGGTGGACTGGGAACGGGGAAGTCAACTGTCAGCAAAATACTTGCTGCAGTACTTGAAGCTGAGCTTATCGATACAGACCAGTTGTGTCGCAAGCAAATGTTGCCGGGAGCCCGGGGATACGAGACATTCAGGCGTACATATGGGGCGAGATTTGTGCAGGGAGACGGTACGATTGATCGCCAACTCTTGCGAAAGGCTGTTTTTGATGACAGGCATCTGAGGGAAAAGCTGGAAGGTATCCTTCATCCAATTGTTCAGCGTCAGGTGGTTGCTTGTGGCCGGGAGTATTCCGGTCTCGGGAAAACCCTGATTGTTGAAGTTCCCTTGCTTTATGAAGTTGGGTGGCAGGATCAGTTTGACGTCTGTGTAGTGGTTTTCGTGCCGGAAAAACTATGTTTATTGAGGGTTATGGAACGAGCAGGAATGAGTGTCGAAGAAGTCCGGCAAATTATGGATGCACAAATTCCCATCAGTGAAAAAGTGGAAAAGACCCGGTTTGTCGTCGATAATTCTGGGACATTTGTCAGCACGGTACAACAAATTACCTGGCTGTCCAAGCAGCTCGGTAGACAGAAAAGAGACAGATTTGACTGCTAAGGAAATATATTTTTTAGTTTTCTTTGTAAGGAAATCTTATCGTTTTTAACTATATCCCGGTCTTTTCAATGGACGGAGAACAATTATCGACCTAAAAAGCTTGACAGCACAGATCTGAAAACGTATAAGAGAAACGATGATTTTGATACTCAATTTCCTATCAATGCTTAATCGTTTCTTTGGATCCTGTTAAAATCACATAGGAACTATATGTTCCAATGAAGGTGCCCTGAAGATCTGCTGACTTCAAGTATGTGGTTCTCCACAGATCTGGCCATTATTCCATTCTATTTTTAATCTAAGCGACGAAAAAGCCCAAAAAGTCTCTTAACAATCATCTATGATTTCAATTGCTGTTGGCTATGCTCCGGGTATGTTCCTCAGCATAGGCATATCAGTCAGAATATAACCTACACCGGCAATATTGTACGGCTCGTCCGTAGGGTTAGAATTACTAGCGGTATTTCCCTAATATCCTGCCATAATCCCACAAAGGAGAAGAAGATTAATGAATCTGGCGGAACTTAAACTGATGAAAATCGGTGAATTGGTGCAACTTGCACGTTCGTTAAAAGTTGAGGGCTACAGTTCGTTGCGTAAACAGGAATTGATCTTTGCGATATTAAAAGCGCAATCGGTCAAAGATGGGAAAATGCGTGGCAGCGGTGTCCTGGAAATCCTACCAGATGGTTTCGGCTTTCTTCGAGCTCCGGATTATAATTATTTGCCTGGTCCAGACGATATATATGTTTCTCCATCACAAATACGCAGATTGAATCTTCGAACCGGGGATACTATTGAGGGGCTTGTTCGAGCGCCAAAAGAAGGTGAGAGGTATTTCGCACTTCTAAAAGTCGATAGTGTAAACTTTGATCCACCGGATGCTGCTAAACAAAAAACCTTATTTGGAAATCTGACTCCGCTTCACCCCAATGAAGCGTTTAACCTGGAATGGCAGCCAGATAACATGTCCATGCGAATCATGGATCTGTTTGCACCTATCGGCAAGGGACAGCGGGGACTCATTGTCGCTCCGCCTCGAACTGGTAAAACCGTGTTGATGCAAAAAATAGCCAACTCTATTGTGAGAAATCACAAAGAGGTCTATCTTATTGTTTTACTCATTGATGAACGTCCGGAAGAGGTGACCGAGATGACACGCAGTGTCAAAACGGCCGAGGTGGTGAGCTCCACCTTTGATGAACCTCCCCAGCGCCATATTCAGGTCGCCGAGATGGTCATTGAAAAGGCCAAAAGGCTTGTTGAGCACAAAAAGGATGTGGTTATTCTTCTTGACAGTATTACCCGTCTGGCCAGAGCCTATAACACGGTGACTCCGGCAAGTGGTAAAATTCTTTCCGGTGGTGTCGAAGCCAATGCGTTGCATAGGCCCAAACGGTTCTTTGGTGCAGCGAGAAACATTGAGGAAGGTGGTAGCTTGACCATCCTGGCAACGGCGCTGATTGAAACGGGAAGCCGTATGGATGAAGTAATTTTTGAGGAGTTTAAGGGAACTGGGAATATGGAGCTTATTCTTGATCGCAAGATGGCTGATAAGCGTATTTTTCCGGCTATCGATCTCAAGCGTTCCGGAACAAGGAAGGAAGATCTGCTTATGAAAGCGGATACCCTTAATCGCATATGGATACTTAGAAAACTCCTCAACTCTATGAATCCTGCCGATTGCATGGATTTTCTTATCGATAAGCTGAAAAACCAGAAAAGTAATACGGATTTCCTGGATTCCATGAATGCATAATCTTCTGGCCGGAAATCATAAACCGGCCTGCCAATTTTAGTTGAAAAAAACCGCATTCTTGGTAATATGTCGTACTTGTGTCCAGATTACATCGCAACAAACATATAAAATGAACATCGCTCGGAAGAGTGAGTTGGAGGAATATTAGCCATGAGAGAAGGTATACATCCGGAATATCACAAAATTAAAGCAGTTTGTGCTTGTGGAAATGAGGTGGAAATGGGTTCTGTAATGGATGAGATGAAAGTTGAGATTTGTTCGGCTTGTCATCCGTTTTTTACGGGAAAACAAAAACTCATCGATTCTGCTGGTCGTATTGAGAAATTCAAGCAGCGTTATGCAAAGCATTATGCTAACTTAGACAAGGGTAAGGCCTAATTTCTACGATAGTTTCGTCGGAGTCCATTCCCGTCATCACAGATTTTTTGATTGCCGCTGAAAAGAGCCGGGCTCGTTATATACTCCTTCCTGGAGTGTTCTTTTCAGTGCCCACTTGATGGGTATACGTTTCTAAACGAAATGATTCTCTTGAAACACAAAAGATTCATTTCAAAGTTTCTACATTGTCCACAACGATGCTCGACATGGTTGTGGACTTTTTTCTTTCTTCTTCTGGTTGAACGCTATGTTTGAAAAATTTGCTGATCTTGAAGATAAAATATCCCATTTGGAAGGCAGGTTGTCTGATCCTCAACTGGTCAGTGACCAGAAGGAGTATCAAAGAGTCGTTCGAGAACATTCTACTCTCTCAAAGCTTAATGAAAAATATCTGGAATACCAAAAGGTTTTAGGAGACATTGAAGACAACAAAATGATTCTTCATGATGAGGATGAAGATCAGGAAATGAGAGATCTCGCCAAAGCCGAGATCGAAGAACTTGTTGCGCAGGAGAAAAGGCTTGATCAGGAGATGAAAATAATTCTTCTGCCAAAGGATCCCAATGATGACAGGAATACCTTTCTGGAAATCAGGGCTGGTACCGGGGGAGATGAAGCGGCTCTTTTTGCCGGCGATCTTTTTCGGATGTATTGTCGATTTGCCGAAGATATGGGGTGGCGGGTTGAGGTTATGAGCTCAAACCCCTTGGGGATAGGTGGATTTAAGGAGATTATTGCTCTTATCAGCGGTGATCAGGTTTATTCCAAACTTAAATATGAAAGCGGTGTTCATCGGGTACAACGCGTACCAGAGACAGAAACCCAGGGACGCATTCACACCTCGGCCGTGACCGTTGCGATATTGCCTGAGGCTGATGAAGTCGATTTGAAAATTGACATGCATGAGTTGAAATTTGATGTTTTCCGTTCTTCCGGTCCCGGTGGACAATCTGTCAATACTACAGACTCGGCTGTTCGGGTAACCCACCTCCCTTCAGGACTGGTGGTCATTTGCCAGGATGAAAAATCCCAACATAAAAACAAAGCCAAGGCATTGACCGTCCTTCGGGCACGTCTGCTTGATAAGCTGGAACAAGAACGGCACGACAAAATTTCCCAGAACAGAAAAAGCCAGATCGGCAGTGGCGACAGGAGCGAGAGAATTCGCACCTATAATTTCCCCCAGGGACGGATGACCGATCATCGAATTAACCTTACCCTCTATAAGCTCGATTCAATAATCAGCGGTAAACTTGAGGACGTAATATATCCACTCATTACCCACGATCAGGCGGAGAAACTCAAGGCAATCCAGTAGGTATCCAGAAGGTTTTGTCGCCAATTTATATCTTGAGGAGGCATCGGCAATTTTTTTTTCCAACATTGAAATGCGATTGGTCGATCTCCTCCATTTTGGAGAGATGGAGCTACTTGGTGCCGGGGTGCCGGAATATGAGATTGATGCACGACTCCTGCTTGAACATTGCACCGGGAAAAGCAGAACCGAAATCATCCTCGATGGTGATTTTACAGTCCAACGAGAATGGCAGAATCGATATCTTCAGCTTCTTGAGCGCAGAAAAAAAAGAGAACCTGTTGCTTATATCCTGGGTGAAAAGGAATTCTGGTCTTTACCTTTTTATGTGAATCAGAATGTTCTTATCCCGAGACCCGAGACAGAATTTTTGCTTGACAGGGTTTTTGCACTCACCACTCCTGCAAACTTTCAAAACGGGTTTATTCTTGATCTCTGTTGCGGCAGTGGTGTCATTGCAGCCATACTTGGCAAAGAGACCGGCAGATCGATAATCGCTTCGGATATATCGTCTCATGCGCTTGAGGTAACCAGGAAAAATCTAACGCGGCACCATCTTGAACAGAAGATTTTCCTTGTTCAGGGCAATCTTTTCTCGCCTTTCGCTGAGTTGAACCAGTTTTCCCTGATAGTTTCCAATCCCCCGTATGTAAGCAGTATTGATGTTAAAAATAATCTGATGCCGGATGTTGCTTCATATGAGCCGCATTTGGCGCTAGATGGTGGAGAAATGGGCCTTGAGAGTATTCAGGAAATGTGTGATCGGTTACCGGTGGTTCTCTGCCCGGGCGGTCAGTGCTTCATTGAAATTGGCGCAGATCAAGGAAGGGTAGTGAAGGAAATGTTTTCAAGTAGTATTGCAGGTCAACCAGGATTTGACCAGGTTGAAGTAATTGCAGATTATGCCGGGCGTGACCGGGTTGTACACGTCACAATGGCACCATGAGAGGAGAAAACTGCGAACAATGGAAAAACTAATTATCGAAGGTGGCAGGCCGTTGTATGGTGAGGTGAGAATCAGTGGAGCTAAAAATGCCGCTCTGCCGCTTATGGCAGCAACCTTGCTGGCTCCCGGTAAACATATTCTCCGAAATATGCCCGATTTACGAGATACCCGGACCTTTGTACGTCTTATGGAAAATCTTGGTGTAAGGAGTGAACGTAGCGGCGATGTTCTCTTTTTAGACACAACCAATATCACCCATACCGAGGCCCCGTATGAACTGGTCAAAACAATGCGTGCTTCGGTCCTTGTTCTCGGACCGCTGCTTGCCAGATTTGGAAAAGCCAAAGTGTCTTTGCCTGGTGGATGCGCGATAGGGGCGAGACCGATTAACTTCCACATTATGGGGTTGGAGCGTTTGGGAGTGACCTGCAGACTTGAAGGTGGATATGTCGATGCCGCTATCGATGGGCCGATGCGAGGTGATGTCATTTATTTTGATATCCCTTCAGTGACCGGTACCGAGAATCTGCTCATGGCCGCAGTTATGGCTGATGGAACGACAGTCTTAAAAAATGCCGCACGAGAACCGGAAATTGGTAATCTTGTAGATATGCTGAATGGCATGGGGGCAAAAATAGAGGGCAGAGATACGGATAAGTTGACTATCCACGGGGTAACGCACCTCACCCCGGCAGATTGTGCGATAATTCCCGATCGAATTGAGACCGGGACATATCTCATTGCTATAGCGGCCTCAGGAGGTGCCGGCACAGTGACCAACTGCAATCCTTCTCACTTGCCTTCACTTTTAGAAAAACTTCGTGGTGTGGGGCTGGTAATAACCGAGACGGAAAACACTATTAGTGTCGGTTGGCCCGAACGGGAGGATGGGAAACGGATAATAGGAAATGTTGATATTAAAACGATGCCTTATCCTGGCTATCCGACTGATTTACAGGCCCAGTTCATGGCACTCATGGCTCTCAGTTCAGATAATTGTGTGATCAACGAAACTATTTTTGAAAATCGATTCATGCATGTCGCTGAATTGCATAGAATGGGGGCCAGGATCCAGATTGATGGGCATTTTGCAATCGTAACAGGTAAAGGATTGAATGGCTTGAGCGGAGCCCAGGTTATGGCTACTGATCTTCGTGCCAGTTCATCGCTGGTGATTGCCGGGCTTGCTGCCACTGGAAGGACCGAAATCTCACGTATTTACCATCTGGAGCGAGGGTATGAGAATCTTGTAGACAAACTAACCGGTTTAGGCGCGAAGGTCTGGAAAGAGCAGGAATAACAGGGTATACTTTATCTGACCGATTAATTCCTGGTCTGCGGCTAATAAAAATTAATATAGAGAGGCAAATTAATTACCGTGACAGCTCCACGGTGGTTGTACACCTGATATTAAAAGGGAGATAGTTGCCACATTTATTAGACGAAAAAAATAAAGATCTGGCCCAAAAAAGAAGCTGATGTCCCACTGATCGGTTGTTTGATAAGGTAAACTCTGTGATAAAAATTGTCAAAAAGCATAAAGAAAGAGTGACTCTCATAGGTGTTGGACTGGCCTTTCTTCTTTTTTTTGGGCTCAGTACCTATTTTCAGAAAACAATAAAGCTGGAAAAAAAACCACCTCTGCAGATTCATGCTCAACCTATACAACTTCACAGCAAGTCAAAAGGTGGAGCGAATGAACAGCTGCAGAAACAGGAGAAGAACCCTGACGAATCGACGACACAACTCGGCTCGTCGGTCTTTTTTCTCAAACCTTCTCCTGGAGAGTTGATGGAGCAGTTAGGTTCCATGGAAAACCTCACAGAGCAGGCCGTAGATGCAAAGTTCTCCCATTTACCGGTTTTGTGGCCTGCTTATTTTTTCAATCTCCGGGAAACCGAGGATGGACGGAAAATTCTTTCACTGGACGTCTCTGAAGACGGATTCGGTGTGGTCATCCAAAGTGAGTTGGATCTTAACCTCTATCCACAGCTTCGAGAGCTTGACAGCGGGGAAAAAATCTGGATTGGCGGGAACATACTGGCTGTTGATCGAGCCGGAACCGGCACTATTCATCTACAAACAGAACAACTTAGGATCGGTGACGAACCCCCTTTTAAAATTGGCAATCAGGGTTTGAAAAACTAATGCGTTTTGTTTCGATATTTTCGCGTCACTAGGGAAGGGGAAGTGTTATGATGAAATTTCCTCCGCCTGTCTCACTGTTTTGTACTTTGATGCTGCCGTGATGCTCTTCTATAGTCTGTTTTACAATCGCCAGCCCCAATCCTGTTCCGTCTGCCCGGGTTGTAAAAAACGGCTCGAATATCTGTTCCCGCTTGTTTTCATCCACCCCAGGTCCATTGTCACTGATTGAGATTGTGACTATGTCACAGTTCTTCTCGGTTTTGGTTTCAAGGGCTTTAATAGCAATACGTTCCTTTCCAGCTGGACAAAAAACCAAACCATTTTGAATCAAATGGCTGAAAACTGTAAACATCTGTTTTTCGTCTGCCCAAATATCAACAGTTCCGTTAAAATCAAATATTATTTGTGCGGTTTTTGACCATGCCGGATCAGCTCTCAGAACCTGAAGGACTTCATCAAGGCAACTGCGAAGGGAAAACCAGTTGCATTGGCAATGTTCAGGTCGCGAAAAACGTAAAAAATCTCCAATGGTGGTAATCAATCGATTAGCTTCTCTTTGAATGATGTTCGTCAATTCAAAATTTGCATAACTCTTGACCCCCTCTGCAGAAAATTCTTTGGCCAGAAGCTGTGCAGAACCGGATATAGCTGTGAGTGGGTTTCGAAAATCATGAGCGATACTGGCACTCATCATACCAATGGCAGCAAGTTTTTCTGCCTGTCTAACCTGATGTTCAAGTTTTTCGATTTCGCTGATATCCTTGAGAGTGATGATTTTGTGCGGTGACTCTGGGCTCTGTCTATCACTCTCTGTGTCCTGTATGACCATATGGGCATAACCAATACGTACCTTATTGCCGTCATCTCTTAAAAAATCCGCGGTCAGGCGGTGGTTTTCTTTTAAGAGCTCAATGTTTGGAATAACGGTGCTCAGTTTTTTATCGACGAGTGTCAGAGGCTGATAGCCGGTAATCTTTTCTATGGCTGCGTTGGCTGAAGTGATGATACCCTGACCGTCTACCGTCACTATACCTGTAGAAATATTATCAAAAATTTGCTTGTATAGAATTGCCAGACGATCAAAATTCTTAAGTGAATCACTCAGCGCATTTTCAGTTCTCTGAAGGCGTCTGCCAAAAAGGGCGCTCAGAATCGCTGCGAGAAAAAATGTCAGGCCATGTACGGTAAAATGGTTGAGAACGACCATGGGAGAAGTTGGTGGAGTCGGCAGATATTCCTGTATATACCCCGGATATAATCCGTATATCTCGAGAAAGAGAATTGTTCCGAACTGAAGGGTTGCGGCAGCGGCAGCAACCAACCCGCCTTTTCTCGGGAGTATCAGGCCTCCAGCCACAATGGGAAAAAAGAAAACAGAGCTAAAGATGGAACTTGAAGAACCCGAAAAAAAAACGAGTAGTGCAGCAAAACAGGTGTCGATAAGGGTCTGCAGAAAACCGAATTTGCGGAGATCTCCCTGGTAAATCAATAATAAAAAAGCGGAAAAAATCGTGATCAGATAAACAATCAGAAGCAGGAGGATAAGTAAATTAGAAGGGAGAACAATGATATCAAACTGCGAGTTCTGAAAGATATAACTGATGGCCAAAAGCAGGGTATAGAGAATAATACGCAACAGCAGCATCCACAGCAGTTGATTTCTCAGGAGCAGATCGGTACTGATCGTATTTCTGGCGCGCTGTAAAAGAGTAGAAAAATCCATCCTTCTCAGCTCAGACCATATTTTTTTACTTTATAGCGCAGAGAACGAAAACTGATCTGCAGAAGTTCCGCTGCTTTCATCTTCGAGTTTTGAGTTTTCTCCAGTGTATGCGATATGAGTCTTTTCTCCAAATTGGCAATTACCTTTTCAATACCGAGATCATAAAGTTCTTCTTCGCTGCCGGCTGCCATCATGAGAGGATTAGTGGCAGTGTTGGCAGCCTCCGGTTGAGACTCTTTAATGCCTCCGGCGAAGGTAAGGCTTTCCGGTAGAATAATATTGGAACTCTCTAGAGCCACCCCACGCTCAATAACATTTTCCAGTTCACGAACATTGCCAGGGAAATCATAATTCATCAATACCTGCATCGCATAGGATGATATCTCCTGAATTTCCTTACCGAGCAGGCGGGAGTATTTCTTGAGAAAATGATCAACAAGAAGTGGAACATCATCTTTTCTTTCCCTGAGCGATGGAACTCTCAGCGGGACAACAGCCAGTCTGTAAAAGAGATCCTCCCTGAACCTGCCGGCTCTGATTTCGTCTTCGAGGACTTTATTGGTTGCGGCGATGATCCGAACATTTATTCTTTTTGTCCGGGTTCCACCGACCGGCTTAATCTCTCTTTCCTGAAGGACGCGCAGGAGTTTGGTCTGAATGATGGGTGTCAGTTCACCAATTTCATCAAGGAAGGCTGTGCCATTATCAGCCTCGTTAAAAAGACCGGATTTGTCATTGATGGCACCGGTAAACGCCCCTTTTACATGGCCAAACAGCTCGCTCTCCATGAGATCTTCAGGGATCGCACTGCAGGTAATGGGGACGAAGTTGTGCGATGAGACATTGCTGTGGTCATGAATTGCCTGAGCGACCAGTTCCTTTCCTGTTCCGGATTCACCGTAGATCAGGACATTGGCAGGGGTGGGCGCGACACGTCTTATCATGTCAAATATCCTGAGCATTTCTCTGCTTTTTCCGATGATTTCGGGAAATGTAGAGCTGAGTTCCTGAGATTTGTTGGTCGGGTGACTCCTGTTCGTCGCTGATTCGATGACTGATTTGATCTCATCAACGTTAAATGGTTTACTGATGTAGTCAAAAGCACCATTCTTCATTGCCAGAACCGCATCATCCGGAGATGCGAATGCCGTGATCAATATCATAGGAAGTTCAGGAGACTGCTCTTTAACCGTCTCCAGCAATTCAATGCCAGTCATCCCAGGCATGCGGATATCGCTGACTATGACGTCGACCGGTCCTTTCGCGAGATTATCCAGAGCGTTTGCTCCACTGTCTGCTGTAATTACCTGATGACCTTCTTTTTCCAAGAGAATTTTGAGGAAATCACGCATACTGCGTTCATCATCGACGATTAATACTGAGGGCATGACCACCTTTAACGAATTTGAGTAAAATATGAGTACCCAACGGATTATTTCGAAGTCGAAGTTCATGCCCCGTCTTGCAGGGTATGTCTCTCTTGTGTTCTTAAGAGAAGAATCCGTCAGAAAGTACTTATAGCCCTTTGAGGGATATGAGTCTGTTATTCCGGTAAGCGAGCAGCAACCGGAAAAAATACGATTATCTGATAATATCTTAAAGAAGGGCAAGAGACAAGGAAGGGATAGAGGGGAAGCCTTTAAAATGAATATAATTTCAGGATTTTAAAATTGACAATCTTCTAAAAGCCAATAAATCGCAGTGGTGAAGTTGCAAGATCCACATGGGATGTATGTAAAATAAATATTATTACAGTGGGCTGGGGTACCTCGTGACAATAGTATTTTGCAGCACCGATTCGGATAGCCAAAACTCCAGATGAAGAGTTTCTGCTAGGTTAATAAAAACGTTGAACATTGAACGCTCTGGTCTCTGGCAGTTGGAGGAAGTAGCGGTTGAACGTGTGGGCCGGCCATTATTTCCGGTAGAGATCAGTTGCGATGACTTTACCTGCTGATGTCATCAGTTTTTCATCGATGAGTTGCCGGAAAGACTCTATCGTAATTTGCTGATCTTTAAGATCATCCTGAAACTGGTTGATAGTCAACGCATCATGAATAATTTTATTTTGCAGAGGGGCGTCAGGCGGCACCTCGGTCTGGGACGACAGAAGCGTGCAAATCTCAAGAACTAACTGCTCACCGGCCCCGACTTTTTGCAGAATTGTGCGTGCATTCTCTATTCCCACGCCGTGAAGGTAGGCGGCACACAAGATAACAGCGAGGTTTCCACCCTCTTCCTTGCCTATATTCTCTGCGTGTCTTGCTGCGTTTGTCGCTTTGCGAATACTTGTAAAATCAGTTTGAAAGTGCCGCTTCATCGCAACCGCTACTTTGTCTTTGAGGAGGTCTTCCCTTGATCCCATGAATTCTTCCGGCAGAGTTCCCAAACATTGTTCTGCAAACTGGCAATAGGAGGCACAGCCGAAATCCATTTTAGGGTTAACAAAGCGATGGTCGCAATGACTGCATTTTCTAGTGGTATCGTCTTTGTAAAATTCTATAGAAGTACCGCATTTTGGGCAATCTGCATCAAAGATCGCGTCGTCTTTCCAGTATTTCATATCCTGACCCGGGCATTTCATAAGAAATCTCCTGAAAATGGTTTCACTATATACTGTAGGTATTGCTCTTTACGAAAGCTAAGGAGCTTGAGCTATAAATATACAGTGATTCGTGGGAATGCCCTTGATATAGGTCAAAAAAAAGAATTTTTCATTTGAAATAAAAAAGGGAAATACGGCTGAAACCGCATTTCCCAAGGAAAAATGAGTCTATTGAAATCAATGGACAGGGCAATTTTCTTCCATAAGTTTCTGAACCGCAACAACAGAGAGAGAATTATCGGGTAATTCGAGAAGTGATCGCCTTTCCATGTCGAACTCCAGCAGAGCCGGATCGTTAGGGATGATGCCGCCAATTGGCAGGCCGATTTCTTCGACCTCCGCCATAAACGCATCACTGAGCACTTCGGGTGCCCGGGTGACAACAATTGCCATATTCTTGACATCAAGTTTTAGGCTTTGCAGCATGGTGTGTATTCTACGGACAGCTCTTAGACCTCGCAGAGAGTAGTCAGTAACCAGGTACAACATATCCACACGGCCACTGGTCCGTCGACTTAAATGTTCCATACCGGCCTCATTGTCAACGACCATATAATTATAATGGGCACTCAGTTTATCAGTGAAATTATTAAGGATATTGTTGACCATGCAGTAACAGCCCTGTCCCTCCTGCCTCCCCATAACAAGTAGATCGAAGGCTGGTGTTTCAATCAGTGCCTGTTCCACAAGAAGTTCCAGGTAATTCACCTTATCCATACCGGAAGGGATACCTTGCGGATCTTTCATATAGGTTTCGCGAATATCCCCTATGGTGCTGGGGACATCCAAGCCTATCGTTTCTCCGAGATTACTGTTTGGGTCGGCGTCAACAGCGAGAACAGGAGATTTTCCTGAGGCGCCCATATGGCGGATAACGAGTGATGCCACAGTGGTTTTTCCAACACCTCCTTTTCCAGCAAACGCAATTACTTTACTCATACAATTCTCCATATAAATGTGCTAAGCAAGTGAAAAAATCCACTCACATTCTGCCACGTTCTGGCGTTATTGGAACTCCTGATGAATAGTAAACATTTTCAGGGAAAAAAAAAGAGAAAACCACCTTATCCAGTATTGGAGGCAAGGTGGTTATTGAGAGATTGGATATGTTTTTATGGAAAATCAGTCAGGCGGTAACCGGTGCTTTTTTCTTCCTTTTTTTCTTTTCCTCCACCGGAGGACCGAGAAGGGATTGTAGGCGCTGGACATCTTCAGTTCCTATGGTGCTGTTTTGCACTATTCCAAGTGCCTGTTCTTTAATGCCAAGACAGAGACCGAGAAGCTGCGGGAAGAGCAGTACAGGAAGCATCTCTTTCCCAGCGCTTTCGCCTCCCAGGTTTTTCTGTGTCGTATCAAACTGAAGGTGGCAGTAGGAACAGATAGGGGTAATGTAGTCGGCGCCGGCAGTCTGGGCACCGGAGATTTTTTCTTTCAACAGCATTTGGGAGAGCTCATCGTTAATACCGGCAAGTGCTGCCCCGCAGCACTCCATCTTTCCACGCCAGTCAAGGCTTGTAGCGCCGGTAGTTTGAAGGAGTTCTTCTGTTATCTTTGGGACGAAGGAGTCATCGAAGGTGGTTATCTCTCTTGGTCTGAGAATATGGCAACCATGAATAACTGATATATTTAGATCCGTAAAACGGTTGACCAGTCGGCTTTTTATCTTTTCTGTTCCGACATCATCGTAGAGTACGGACAGGTAGTGTTTTATCTCCACCGTTCCGTTGCATTGCAACCCTTCCTTGGCGAGATAACCATTTAGTTCAGCTTTCAGCTGACTGTCCTTTGCTATGGAGTTTTTGGCTTTCTGCAGGCTGGCGAAGCAGCAGTTGCATATGACGAGAATATCAAGACCCATCTTCTCGGCTATGGCCATATTCCTCACAGAGGGAAGCAGGTAGGCTTTTTCATCGACATTACGGGCCGGATAGCCGCAGCAGTTGAAGTCAGGTACAACCTCCAGTTCGATTCCAAAGGTGTTTAAAACGGCTTCGGTGGAGGTTGCATACTGTTGGATACGTATAGGGATGTTGCACCCTTGAAAGAAAGCGTATTTCATGAGCTCACTCCTGCCTCAATTTTTTGTAGAGCACTGTTTTTGAGATTATAAAAAATATCAGTGAGTTCAACTTGGTTAGGACAGTGTTCCTGGCAGAGATAACAGGTAGAGCAGCTCCAGATCATCTGGGAGCCCATGGCCAGATCAACATTACCAATGCCCAGGCTGAACATAATCTGATGGGGTAACATACCCAACGCTTCCGTCGGGTTTTCATAGCTTCGTACTACCGGACAAATATTGGTGCATCGTTGACAGGAATAGCAACCTTTATAGCTATTGTTTCCAACTCCTTTTGTTTGTGCGAGAGTGACTGGGGATACGATGTCAGTCAGGTGCTGAAAACTTTTCTTGAAAAGGTCAGTCACTTTTTTAAGAGCCTTTACGTGGTCGTCGACAAAGTTTTGTGCAAGAGCCAGAGGAAAGGAGAAATGACTGAGCATGGTTGTTTCAGGGCTGCCGTTGTCGAGCAGGCTGTATCTTGAACTGATAAAGAGTTCTTTAAGGTTGATGCCGGATGGACAGACTGTGGTACAGCGATCACAGCTGGTACAAACATACAATCCCTGTTGCATTCGTTTTATTATTGCAGGGTCGTGTTCCTTGTTAGCTGCAAACTTCTTCAGATACTGAACTTTTTCTGAAGGGAGAATGAAATCATTTTGGAATGTTTCGTAAAACATCCCTGATGAACATTCAATTGAGCAGGTACCGCAATGGGTGCATGCTGATAAACCAACCATCTGACTGTTCAGGATATTTGCCGGCTTGCTCAATTCATCGCCGGTGACTCGCTTGGTGATGAGACTCACCGGAGCGGCAAGAATATGAAACATTTTACTGAAGGGGAGCCAGGCGAGGAAAGACAAGCATGCAAGAATATGGAGGTACCAGAATACTGTCACCGCCGTCGAATCTCCAACAACAGCCGAAATTGGTCGGGTCAATTTCGCTATAGCAAAGCTTGCAAAGGCGTTTTTGTTTGATACGTGGCATTCAATACAGCTGTCTTCATTGACCTCTTGACCTCGAGCAATAAGTTCAGGATCGAAGGGTTTTGCCGCATTGGGAGACACCACCCCATTTTCATGAACCCAGAATGCTTCAAGGGCTTTTTCGTCCTCCTCGTCGGAAAAAGCAGCGTATTCATCAACCATGTTTTGATATATGGTGAATGATGATATCTTTGAACCTTGAAGCAACATGCCGGAGAATATTATGACAGCAACAAAAACAAGAGCCGCCCAGTCACTCGCATGGGTTTTCAGTCGGTGTGATTTCAGTGAAATTCTTCTGAAGACGGCAATGCCGACGCCGATAAGCACCATCACTCCGAAGAGATCCCTCAAAAAAAGAAATGGATTTAGAGTAGGCTGGTAGTCATTGAAAAGAGACTCGGAAACCGTCGAGCCGAGGGCGTGCATCAGAAACAGCAGGATAAAACCAACAAAAATGAGAGTATGGGCAGTCCAGCGAAGGTAACTCTTGTCAAAAATACGCTTTTGAAAGAGCAAATCAACGAATAGAGATTTTATAACAAGAAAAACCCGGGAACTAAATAACACCCTTAGTACACCTTGTACAGCAGCGCTGATTCTTCCGCCTGCACTGAGAGTTGATGTTGAAGGTTGTATGCCTTGGGAAAACCAGAGAGACAATCGTAAAAGTATTCCTGCCAGACAGACAATGACAGATAAACCTAATAGAATATTAAGTATATTGAAATTCATGGTTAAATCGCTATACCCTCGGTTTTTTTCCAATAATTGGAATTATTTATTGGTTTATCAAAGTATGATTGCCGAGTTATATGAACCTCTTGCCCGATAATCACAAATGATACTCGTTGCCTCCTCCTTATCTCATACTTCAATTAATTTGCTACAATTTGTAGTGACAGTAACCTATCTGTTCGTGACACTTGTAAATCTAAATTACTGTTTTTTTGCTGCTATGACGTGTTCTTTTAATGGGTAACCGCCAATTTCGCACCAGGAACCAATACCAAATATACTGTTTTTTCTTACACGAGTCGAGCAGTCATTTACTCAGGTATAAAATAAATTGATCATGAGTATCTGCTAAAGCCGATAAAATATATCCCCTGTGGCTATTCAGCCAATGGACATGAATTGAAACTCGCTTGAAACCGGTTCTTCGGGCAGTTCAAGAAGAATTGTCGTACCCTCGGGGCCGGTATGTTTGATGGATATTTTACCGTGATTTTCCTCCAGTATACCATATGCCATGCTGAGACCGAGACCGGTACCCTTGCCAACCTCCTTGGTGGTAAAAAAAGGATCGAATACCTTTGAAAGGTGTTCCTGGGCAATTCCGTTACCCGTATCAGAGACCTCAATAAATGCTTTGTTTGCTTTTCGGTCGCGATAGGTCTTAAGGGTGAGGGTACCGCTGCCCTCCATGGCATCAAAGGCGTTAATGATAAGATTGATAAGGACCTGGCAAAGCTGGTTTTTATCAGCATTAACGAGAATCTGGTAGTCGTCCAGATCTTTGATTATTTTCACATTCAGAAAAAGTTTCTGATCCCGGATCAGTCGTAAACTCTCACCAACCAGGTTGTTGAGGTAAAAGACATCCTTGGCAGGCCGGGTCTGACGGCTGTAGGCCAGCAGGTTTTTGACTATTTCTTTACACCTTTCGGCATCTTCCAGGATATAATTGAGATTATTTGCCAGCGGGTGACCCTCCTCAAGCTTCTCTTTCATCAGGTTACCGTACAGGAGGATACTTGTGAGTGGGTTGTTGATCTCGTGAGCGACACCGGCAGACAGTCGACCAAGTGAGGCGAGTTTTTCTGACTGGAAGAGCTGGCTTTCGGCTTCTTCCAGTTTTTTTTGCACGGCTTGCTTTTCCCTCAAGTCGTTAAATATCGCTGCGGTTGCTGCCTCTTTTTCATCCTCGTAAATAATCGCAGCTGTCATTTCGACGGGTATCAGTTCGCCGTTTTTCGTTATGATATTGACCTGGGTACTGGCAAGTTTTCCTGCTTCACCAATAGTTTTATCGCGAAGTTTTTTCATAATTTCGCGAGCGACTCCAAGTGGATAAAAATCTTCTATATTAACAAGGTTTGCATCCTGAACCGAGTAACCGAAAAGTTCCTCAGCTGCCTTATTCATAAGGATAATTTCTCCCTTGCGATCGGCGGCCATTATTGCACTCACCGAACTTTGAACCACTTTGTCAATAAGTTCACGAACATCACTGTATTTCTTCTCCAGGTGCTTTATTTTCGTTATGTCCCGAAGACTCTCAATGACATATTTAACTTCGCCATTTTCACCGAAAATGGGCGAAAAAACACGCTCTTCCCAGATGATCTGGCCATCATCTGCAAATTTTTTATGGACAACGGATTGATTCTGCTTTGATTTTAAAACTCGTTGCAAAGGGCAGTTTGCGCCGGAACATGAGAGGTGCTTGAGTGTCTTGTCTTCTGAAAAAATATCCCTGCAGGTTCTGCCAACGATTCGGGTGCTGAGGGTTTTGTTTCTTTCGTGAAATTTTTTATTGGCCGCAAGTATCGTCCGATCGGGGTTGAGAATGAGGGTTGGAAAGGAGAGAGCGTCAAAGACTCGAAGTCGCCAGTCGGCTTCATTCATGTCAAAATCAGTTGAATCTGTCATGGAGTAAAGACTACAAAAGAGTCAAGGGCAGAATTACTAGAGAGAAAAAGCAGAAAATCCTGTCACCGGTTTGTCACAGGGGCTGCGTTTACACGGAAGTTGGTATGAGAAATGTGTCGCTAAGAATTTTCGCACCATTCCGGCTTTGGTTTGCCGGAGTGACCAGATACATACTGGTCCCGGCACAGCCGGAGACAAGAATTTCTATATCGCTTTCCAAAAGAGCATGAAACGCTATATCAGCGATACCAAATCTATCCTGAAAGTGCGGACCATGCAAATATAACATCTCAACCGGTTCTTTTATTATAAATGTTGCGTTTTGATCATTTTTTAACCATTTTCTCAACATTTTGACCAGCAGGTCTGTATCATTGAGGTCTATGAGCAGATGTATCTCTGTCCTGTTTTGCTTGCCTGCATGATAGGTACATAATTCAAATCGTTTGAGTCGGCTTTCTAGCTCGGATATTCGCTGCCCCCATTCTTGGATTTGGCTTACCGGGAAACAGAGTACGATTAAGCAAAGGCCGGTTCTCTCCGTGATGCCATATACCTTTACCCGGTCTTCTTTATACACTGCAATTGTTTCCAATGATTTTCCTCTATAAGTGGTCAGGTCATTCCGAGATCTGCTTTAACCGAAAAAACTGCCGAAAAGGAGCGTGGTTTTTCGGAAGTTCGAGAACATGTTGCAGGGTATCTGTAATCTTGTCTAAAAGAGAATAATCAGTATTGAGGGCTATTGCGGAAATAGAGGTACAGAGGGAATGAACCGGGAAGCCATTTCGACCAAAAAGGTCGAGAACTGTACCTAAAAGTCTGAGACTGTTTCTGTGCGGGAAAATATTTACCATCCCTACAGAAGATATGATGGAGACATGCTTATTTTGAAAAGATGTGAAATTCAGGATTTGCTGAACTTTGCCAAGATCGGACCGATCCACGCAAAAAATGGACTCAGGGAATGAACCGGTGATAGAATGGCAGAAAAATGAGATATTGATGTCTCTTTCGGCCATCAGGCGTAACAATTGATACATTGAAGAATCGGCTGAAGATTTGCAGGAGACAGTCACCTGCGCCAGCTCTTCACTGAGCTTGATACCACCAATGTGAACTCTTTGACCTTCATCCATTGGCTTGCCATGAAAATAACAACTGTTTCCCCCTGCCGTGTTCAGGGTGGCAGGGGGAAACAGTATAAGTGCTACAGATTATCTTGAACTATTTCCAAGAGTTTGTCGAGATCAATAGGCTTGGGAACAAAATCATCAGCCAGGGTTGTCTTGCCACCCATATGTGTATAATTGGTCGACTTGATTGCTTCTGTTACTGCAGTCAACAGCACAATGGCAATATCTTTGTAGTCATCAGAGGTTTTCAGTTCGTCACACAGAGTATACCCATCTTTTCGCGGCATCATGACATCGAGAATGATTAGATCAGGGCGTTGTTCCTTGATACGATCCATGGCTTCGAGACCATCATATGCTTTGGCAACGCGAAAGCTCGCGCTTTCCAACTTCATGGAGACCATTTCCACGAGATCTGTATCGTCATCTACCACAAGAATAAGTTTACTATCGCTCATGTTTAATTCTCCTCCCATCTGCTTATTGGTTGAAAACTTCTCCTATTGTTTATACCTGAGGTCGGGGAAGAAGTCCTGCTCTTTCACAAATTTCTTCCACTTTTTCTTCCCACTCTATTGCCATGATATGAAATCCGGCGACGCCCTCGATTTTTTTCAGTCTTTCGATGGTCTCAACACAGATGGTAACACCTTCTTCTGCCTGCTTCTCTTTAGGTACTGACGCCATGCGATCAACAATCTCCTGTGGTACATCCATTCCCGGCACTCTGTTTGCCATATACCGGGCAGCACCCAGAGATTTACACGGTGTAACACCGGCGAGAATGTAACATTTTTTGTGGAGCCCTTTTGCACGAACGCCTTCCATCCACTTTTCAAATTTATCAACGTTGAAAATACACTGCGTCTGGATAAAATCGGCACCAGCTTCTATTTTTTTGGCGAGCCGCATTACTCTCAGTTCAAAAGGATCGGCAAAGGGATTGGCAGCCGCTCCGATAAACATCTTCGGTGGACCTTTAATTTCAGCACCACCCTGGAACAAGCCTTTTTCACGCATATCTTTTACCATCTGGATCATCTGGATGGAATCGATGTCGTGCACATTCATGGCCATTGCATGGTCACCGAACTTAGTATGATCACCGGAGAGACAGAGCATAGTGTCGATACCAAACGAATAGGCCCCAATAATATCGGCTTGCATCGCCAATCTGTTTCGGTCTCTGCAGGTAACCTGAAACAGCGGGTTCTGTCCCTGCTGTTTGATGATGATGGATGCTGCAAGACTGGACATGCGGACCATGGCGGTCTGGTTGTCGGTTACATTGACTGCGTCGACAATCCCCTCAAGGTATTTTGACTTTGTGACAACCTCTTCAGGTTTCGCACCGCGTGGCGGTCCACATTCAGAGGTGACTGCCAGATGTCCTGCTGCTAATATTTTTTCGAGTTTGCTTTCAGTTTTCATTCTGCCAAATCCTCTCTAATAATCTTTCTCGGACCACTACCGCCACCGGTTCTCCAATCTTTCGCAGGGACTATGTCCAAATACCGGTCTTGCAACCCAAGGGCCTTGAGGCGATCCCAAATAAGCTGCCAAGCACAGTCAACTTCTTCACTGATCTCACAGCTGCCGCCGGTGGAACCGCCGCACGGGCCGTTCATCAACTGTTTGGCGCAGCGGGCGATCGGACAAATACCACCGGTGGCTCCGAGCAGGCAGTTACCGCAGCCCTGACATCTCTCAGCCCAAACTCCCTGACGCTCTGAAGCACCCATAAATTTGGTGTTAACCGCCGGGAAAACCGGTTTGTCCTTGAACCGCATTGCCAGTTGTTGAACACCACAACCGCAAGCCATGGACATAATCGCCTCGGCACTGTCGATCATCGGTACCAGTTCTTCAACGTATTCAGGGTCGCATTGCCTCTCAAGGGTATGCTGACGAATTTCGATGTTACTGCCATTTTTCAGCATTGCCATCTGCAGTCCTGAGGCGAGGAGTCCAACTTCTTTTCGACCGCCCGCAGCGCAGACAGTCACACACTCGTTACAGCCAAGCAGCAAAATGCGCTTGAATGGCTTAATGTATTCAATAAGTTCTTCTAAAGGTTTTCGTTCAGCAGTGATCATGGTGGTTCACTCTCCTTATTTTTTATACCGTCAACTCATTATGCTGTCGGTTACTGCGCGATAGCTGTCCTGATTGGGCTGGGACCTATTTTTCGGATTTTCTCAGTAATCTCAGTCGCAACCTGGGCAAACCTATGACCCATTCCCGCAGACATATTGACCATTTCAAGTCGTTCACTTTCAATGCCGATCTCTTCAAGGTACTTTTTAACATATGCAATTCGTCGTGCAGCCCTTTCGTTACCTTTCTTGAAATGACAATCGCCTTCAAGGCAGCCGGCTACATACACGCCGTCAGCACCTTTTTCGAAGGCTGTGACGATATGTTGTGCATCGACCTTACCTGAACAGGGTACCTGAATGATTTTTACGTTTGTGGGGTACGGCAACCGTTGACTTCCAGCCATATCCGCAGCAGTATAGGCACAGTAGTGGCAGCAGAAAGCTACAATTACCGGTTCAAAATTTTCCATTATGCATTTATCCTTTCAAAAAGTTGTTCCACCTTTGCAAGAATTCGGTCGTCTTCAAATTGCATCAGTTGAATGGCTTTTGCCGGACACTCCGAGACGCACATACCGCAGCCATGGCACTTGGCTGGATCTATTTCGGAATATCCATCTGCGTTGATAAAGGGAACATCAAATGGACACGCCCTGACACAGATCAGACAGGCGGCACACAGGTTGCCATCAACCCTTGCAGATGCGGCGCCCAGGTTAATGATATCTCTGGCCAGCATGGTTTGGGCGCGAGCGGCCACCGCGTTGGCCTGGGTTACACTCTCCCTTATCAATTTCGGTGAATGCGCCGTGCCGGCAATAAAGCAGCCGGGAACAGACATATCGACAGGTCGGAGTTTGACATGATCTTCAAGGAAGTAGCCATCGCTGGTGCGGGGCAATTTGAAAATCATCGCAAGTTCCTCGGTGGAATCATTGTCGGCTACCATACCGGTACTGAGGCTGAGGTTATCGGCGGTAACAGTAATTTTCATGCCTAAAATCGCATCAAAATAGGTTACGTCAACCTGCTCGCCGGCAGCTTCGACAACAGGCGGATTGTCAAGGTCATACCGGACGAAAATGACACCCTTGTTTCTTGCTTTTTGGTAGTACTCCTCCTGGAAACCATATGTTCTCATGTCCCGATAGAGGACAAAGATTCGGGCATCAGGATTGATTTCGGCTATCGCCAGAGCGTTTTTAACAGCATTCTGGCAGCAGATCCTCGAGCAATTAGGATTATCTTCAGTGCGGGAACCAACACACTGAATCATTACCACATTATCCCATTTTTTTACGGTATCAGGATTGTTATAGATGAATTGCTGAGTCTCCAATTGCGTCCTGACCGCAGCTGACTGGTCGAGCAGATACTGGGACGGACGACTGGAGAGGGCACCGGTCGCTAAAATCGTAACGCCATGCTCGATTTGCCTGTAGAACATTTGCGGTCCACTCTGCATCCCGGTTTTGAACATGCCCGGCATGCCACTATGGTCAACGATCAGAGCTCTGGTGAAGGTTTGAATGTTCTGATGTTCCTGAACTTTTGTTATCAGGTCACCGATATAGGCCTGGACATCATTTCCTTCCAGGGTCCTGATAAGCTGATTGGCTAAACCACCAAGCTTGTCACTTTTTTCTGCCAGATAAATCTGGAATCCCTGATCAGCAAGTTGCAGTGCCGCAGTCATTCCGGTGACACCGCCACCTACGATCAGGACATTTTTATTCATGGGCAGGCTCTGATCAGAGAGTGGTTGTGCTTTGACAGCACTGCCAACGGCCATTTTAATCAGATCTTTTGCCTTTGCTGTCACCTCTTCTGCTGTCCCCGAGTGAACCCAGGTCGCCTGGTCTCTGATATTGGCAATTTCCACCAGATATTTATTGAGGCCGGCTTTACCAAGCAGATCCTGAAATTTGGCCAGATGAGTACGGGGCGAACAGCCGCCAATAACGACTCGGTTGAGTTGCTCTTCCTCAATGGTCTGCCGGATGTTTTCCATGGACAACCGGCTGCAACCATGTCCTTCGGCTTTGGCGACGGCAACATGGGGAAGGGTGCCGGCATGCTCAACAAGACTCTCCACGTCAATGACACCACCGATATTCTCGCCACAGTCACAGATAAAAACACCAACTTTAGGGTCTTCCTGGCTAATATCTCTTTCCCGGCCACTTTCGATCTCTTCCGCTGATTTTTTCACGGTACGCGGGAGGTCGGCTCCGGCCATACATGCTGCAGCGCTTGCCTGAACCATCGTTTCCGGTATATCTTTCGGACTCTCAAATGTTCCGGCGACATATACACCGGGTTTGGTTGTGGCAACAGGGTTGAAGCCGTCGGTTACCGGGAAGAAGTCACTGTTGAGCTCAATGCCCATTTTGGTGGCCAGAACCTGTGTTTCATCTGAGGTTTTGAACCCTGTCGACAGAACCACCATGTCAAAATTTTCTTCAAACTGCTTGGTGCTGTCGTCTTGTGTGTAAGTAAGGGTGAGGTCGGTATGCCCCTCCGGCTGAAGTATGGAGTGAGGGCGGCTGCGCAGAAACCGTACGCCATATTCATCTTTAGCCCTGTTGAGGTATAACTCGTAATCTTTGCCAAAGGTTCGCATGTCCATATAGAAGATAGTGGTTTCAATATCTTCCTGAAAGCGCTCTTTGGTGACGATTGCCTCTTTGAGGGCAAACATGCAGCAGGCATTGGAACAATAGGCCCCGGCACCTTT
Source organism: Desulforhopalus sp. (assembly GCA_049645925.1). Taxonomy (GTDB): domain Bacteria; phylum Desulfobacterota; class Desulfobulbia; order Desulfobulbales; family Desulfocapsaceae; genus Desulforhopalus_A. Next base: position 31,327 of record JBARUU010000043.1, on the reverse strand, counting down.
CTGCAGCCCTCTGGAGCCGATACACTGAATCCAGGCAACTTTTTTAGGCTGCTTGCCGCTTGACGGACAAACAAGTTTACCGGAAGTGGGCCCTGAAGCAGAAAGAATGCGCTCATATTCGAGACTGGTAACCACATCGGGAAACTTGGCGTAACCAAGGTAGTCAAGCGGACTCGGGTCAAAGAGCGATGCGCCGGGTGATAACACGATAGATGAGCACTTTACTTCCCTGTTTATCGGCATGTCGTCAGGGTTTATTGCTCCGGCCGGGCAGATATTGACCAGGGCTTTCACATCGGTACATTTATCTAAATCGACAGAAAATGCCTGGGGAGTAGCCTGGGGGTAGCGCATACAGGTTGGTGCCCGGTGATCGAGACCAGGGTTGAACCGGACGCATTCCGGGAAATGTTTAAAACATTCTCCGCAAGCCGTACATTTTTCAAGGTTAATAAATCGTGGTTTAGTTTTGAGAGTGACTGAGAAGTTACCTTTTTCCCCGGTCACATTTTCGACGCTCGTCATTGTCATGAGCTCGATATGTTCCTGGCGGTTACTCTCGGAGAGATGGGGAGCGATGGTGCAGAGATCGCAGTTGTTCGTTGGAAACGTTCTATCCAACTGGGTCATAAGACCCCCAACCGTGAAATCCTTGTCGACGAGAACGACATTCTTATCTGCTTCAGCTAAATCCAGAGCCGTTCGTATCCCACCGAGACCACCTCCGACAACAAGCACTTTGTTATTTTGGGTTTCGATTGTGTTTGAGTTCTGCATTGTTACCTTTTCTTGTTACAGGTTTAGCAGGGTTAAACGAATTATTCGGTCAATCCTTGGATAATTTGCTTTGGTGTTTTACTAATCAAATTTTGGCGGCATCGAGAATTTCCGGCAATTTGTGTTCCCATCCAAGTGTTTGAATGACAACACCCTGGGTACTCTCCTTGAGTGCCTGGATGGTTTCACCGGCAATTTTTATTCCTTCCTGCTCCCTGTTGGAGGACTTACGGATACGCCGAATCAAATCGTTGCTTATGCGTGCTCCGGGATCGCTGTTGGTTATGTACTGAGCGATGGCCAGTGACTTCAAAAGGAAAACCGTTGTGATAACCGGTACCCCGAGTTCTTTCGTTTTGAGAAGGAAGTCGGCGTTGCCTTCAGCATCAAAAATGGGTGGTGTGATGACATAACTCGCACCCGCTTTGATCTTTTGCTGAGCCTCAAGGAGGGCAGTTTCCATACCTGTATCATCGGCAAAGGGGGTTATTGTGCAGCCGATTGAAAAATCAGGGGCGCCATCCAGATCAAAGCCACTCATATCTTTTCCGGTCTGCAGCGTCACAAGAGCCTCAATGAGCTGAACCTCATCAAGATCACTCACGGTTGTGGCATCACTGTGATCGCTTTCGCTCATATCTTCACTCCCGGCGACAACAATGTTTTGAATGCCGAGTACATGGGCGGCCAGCGCGTCTCCCTGCAGAGCCATTCTGTTGCGGTCCCTGCAATACATATGCATGATCGTTTCAACACCCTGCTGCTGCAATAAAACACCACCAGCCAGCGCACTCATCCGCATGATACCATTGTCCATATCAGGTATAACAACAGCGTCGACCCTACCTTTCAGGCGGCGTGCATCATTGATTAACCGTGATATATTAATTCCTTTCGGGGTGTGCATTTCGGCCAGTACCGCGAATTCTTTTGCTGCTAATCGTTTTTGAAAACTCATAGGCTTATTTCCCTCCTAATCAGAGCAAACCAGTTTATTTTTGTCCCAGAACAAATAATAGATCACTAATACAGGGAACTTTCCGGGTGAAAAACGTCTACATCTTTCAAGTCGTCTCCGAGGTAGGCTCGTTCATTGGGACCGAGAATTCCAAGAGACAGACAGATCAGTGTCCAGATGTGGACGGTACCGTAGCTCGCACCGAAATGATGGCCGATGTCGTGTACCTGTGCGTGGCAGTTGTGGCAACCGGTAATACAATAATCCGCACCGGTCTCCACGATTTGGTCGAACTTTACCTTGCCATAGGTTCGGCGTTCTTCAGTGAAACCTGATTGCAAAAAACCGCCACCGCCACCACAACAATAATTGTTTGATTTGTTCGGGGTCATTTCGATGAGATTTTCCTCTCCGACCACTGACTTGATAACGAATCTCAAGTCATCAGCAATTTTGTCGCCTTCGCCTTTTCTGACGATTTGACAGGGATCCTGAATCGTAAACTTCACTTTACGATCCTTGTTCCAGTCGGAATTGACCTTCAGGCGGCCTTCCCTGATCCATTTTGCGTAGTAGGAGTAGATGGAAGCCACTTCAAATTTATGATCGATATTGAATTTTTTCAGTCCGGCCCGGACTGAGAATGTTATGTGTCCTCACTCCGTATTGAGAAAGACCTTGCAGCCCAGCTCATCGGCTTGGTTGGCCGACACCCTCGTTACTCGTTCCCAGCAGTCATTGTCGGCCAGAAACAGGCAGTAATTCTCGGCAGCCCAGCCCTTGCTCCCATATGTCCAGTCCACACCGGCAAGGTGGAGAATTTTCCAGAGAGGCACCATTTCGTCAGGCTCGGTCACTGGCTCCCGGGAATTTTGGTTAAGGAAGAAAAAGGCACCCGGTTTGTCGATAGGCGCTTCCATGTCTTTGAATTCCGGCTGGGATTCCTTGTATTCTTCGAGTACGTCTTCCACAACAAAGATAAAATCATCAGGAGCTGTGCCCATGGCGCTATTGGAATCATTTCTAAGAGCCATATCACAGGATTTCATAATACCGGAAGGTCGCTCTTCTCGAGGCCATTCAGCTCGAGCGTTGAAGACCAGCTGGGGGATATCTATCTTCATCGGACAGACATAAATACAGCGCTGGCACATGGTACACATCCACACCCAAGGATGGGTGGTGACCTCTTTGTCCATTCCCATGGCGCACATGCGGAGGAACTTTCGTGGATCCATATCTGCCAATCCTGTAGCTGGGCAACCTGAAGCACAGGCCCCACAGGTGAGACAGAGGTTCAGATTTCCACCGTCCGGGATTATCTCCTTTACCTTGTCAAGGAAGGAGCTTTGCTTTTTTCCTTTGATTTTGATGGTGCTTTCTGACATTGAGTTATTCCTTTTTTCCTATCCGGTTACACATTGTCGGTGATGCGGCAAAACGCCTCGCCAACACTCTTCGACCGTGGTTTGAGAATGATTGTTTAGCCAGGTTGCTTGGTGAAAACCTCCTCCTTTGGCTTAAAATATCCAGCAAAATTATATTGTTATTGTCGCCGTAATAAAAATCTCAAGGCATTCTTGAGTGTTTCAGCTTCGATTACACCCACCGAAAAGAGTGGGATACTTATTAAAACTCTTTTCGAGGAATATTTTTCTTGCCCAAAAACAAGAAAATCATTTCTTCGTCACTAGATGTTACTCCCCGTAAAAACCTGGACACATAATAATTTCTACCCCGTCAAGTGAACGGCAGTGGCAGAGGGAAATTCGAAGCTGATTATATGTGTCCGGGATACAGGAGATATGAAAGGTCGCTTTGCTTCAACTTGTCGCAGGGTTAATGAATCAGCAAAAGTTGCAACACCTAGATAACAAGCGACTATTATTGCAGGAAGGGGTATTGAATTGAAATGAAGAAAGAGAGTGCAGACAATGATGAAAAAAAACGTTTTGAGATGAAAAAATGGGGAATGTAACAGCAGAGTATATAGACCACCAGAAGAAAAGGTCCTGTTGGGTGAACTGAGGGGTGAACTGAGGGGTTGCATCCTTCTTTTGCTCTCCGATTGGTCAAGTGAAATGTGATAGCAAACGAGCAGCCCATCTGGGTCGGTCGTTTGTCGATTAGTCCCCACTTGCAAAACTCTAGCAGAAAACGAGTCTACAGAGAGGAAAATTAAAAGTCAATCCTTATGGAATGGTCTGTATACCACCAGCAGATCGTGGTTTTTTGAAACGCATGGGAGAAAAAAATAGCTGTTGTTCTGTAACCTTTATTCTCTAAGCGATACAGAGAACATGGGAGCGATCGAGAGAGCCATTGATGGTGGTTTTTCTCTGTATATCAGTAATACTTTGCCCAACGTTGAGAATATTTGAAGAGTAAAAAGACAGTCGAAATTATTTCTTTGAGGTGGTACCTGTAAAATGATAAATTGGCGAAGTCTTTTATCAGACCTTCCTGGCATTTCTGTTCTAACTTAAGAGATAGTTACTCCGAGAGACTGCAGGTTGGTCAGGTGTTCTCCGTGGGCCTACAGATAGTTTCTGTCTAATAATGTGTGTTATAAAAACTACAATACATCTCCAACACATCAATATTAAGTAAAATTTGAGGATTAACATGGACTATAACCCCTTCACCGGTTCAGCGCGCTATGTCCTGGATCAGGAACTGGCTAAAATTGTAAATATTTCAATGGTTCTTGAAATGCCATTGTTGCTTAAAGGAGAGCCCGGCACCGGCAAAACAATGCTTGCCCATGCCATCGCTGAAACACTCAGGATGCCGCTGATTATTCTCAATGTGAAATCCAGTATGAAACTTATTGAGGCATTGTATCAATATGATACCCTGACACGCTTAAATGATAGCCGGTTTGGAGATTCAAACAGAAACGTCAGTGATATCGGCGAATATATCAGAATGGGCAAGATAGGTCAGGCGTTTACTTCAAAGCAGCGATGTGTGTTGTTGATCGACGAGATTGATAAGGCCGAGACTGAGTTTCAGGATGATATGCTGGATGTACTTGATCAGATGCAGTTTGATATCATTGAAACCGACGAGACGGTGCAGGCAGAACAACGACCGGTGATTATCATTACCTCTAATGCGAAAAAGGATCTGTCCGACCCCTTTCTTGGTCGCTGCAATTTTCACCATATCGCATTTCCAGAGCCGAAAATGATGAGAAATATCATTTCTGTCCATTTTCCTGAGATTGATAAAAAACTCGCCGAAAATGCGATCAATACCTTTTATGATTTGAGGAATATCGAAGGTGTTGAGAAAAAACCAGCCACCCGTGAGTTGATAAACTGGATACGCGCGCTGACAGCCGATCCTGACTTTCATGATGGCGAGCGGCTGAAAAAGGAGATCCCGTATCTTGGCGTTCTATTTAAGAAAAGCGGTGATTATCAGAAATCATCTGGCAGCTTGTTGAAAAAACGCTTTATCTGAACCGGAATCACAAAAAATGTTTATTAATTTTTTCTATAAATTACAGGAAGTCGGCATATCGGTCAGTCCGACTGCATTTCTCACTCTGCATAAGGCAATGGCCGGCGGACTGGTGAATTCAGTCGATGATTTATACACTGCAGCCAGAACGATCCTCGTGAAAAGTGAGAAATTCTTCGACCTCTATGATCAGGTTTTCGCCCATATCTTTGAGGGAGTGGAGTTGCCGGATATCGATGAAGCGGCCATGGATTTGCTGGCACAAAGCATGTTGCATGAATGGCTGAAAAACCCGAAATCTCTTGCTGATGCCCTGGGTGTCGATGAAAAAAAGCTGAGCCAGATGACGCCCGAGGAGTTGCTTGATTATTTTAAAGAAAGGCTCAAGGACCAGGAGGGCAGGCACGACGGGGGATCTAAATGGATAGGGACCGGGGGGACGTCCCCCGTTGGTCATTCGGGATTCCATCCGGGGGGATTACGGGTAGGCGGCGAATCGAGAAGTAGGTCGGCACTCAAGGTCGCAGGTGAGAGGCGATATAAAGAATACTCGGTACATGGTGTTCTTACCGAAAGTACCATGGGCGAGGCACTGAAAAGATTACGTAATCTTGTTCCCCGGGGAGCAAAAGATCATTTGGATATCGATGACACTATTTACCAGACAATAAAGAACGGCGGGGAAATTGAGCTTGTTTTTGAACGGGGGATCGTCGATCGATTAAAAATTATTCTGGCGATTGACAACGGCGGTTGGTCAATGGAACCTCATGTTGATCTTGTACAAACTCTGTTCAGCTATTCGAAGTCTCAATTTAAAGATCTTAAAACATACTATTTTCACAATACTATCTATGACCTTCTGTGGGAGGATCCGGCAAGATACAGGCACCCGGTTGCCATAAAGGAATTCAATAAACTCGATCCGGACACCCGGTTGATCATTGTTGGCGATGCAAGCATGGCGCCCTATGAGCTGATGTCCACCGATGGCTCTATTTATGCGTTTGAAAGAAGCGGCAGGCCATCGATCGAACAATTGAAATTTCTTGCCGGCTATTTTCGCAGGACTGTCTGGTTGAATCCCATACCTAAAAATCATTGGCCGTATACTCATTCAATCAATGTTATCCGTGCCGTTTTCCCAATGTTTGAATTGTCACTTGATGGTCTGGAAAAGGGTGTGCAGCATCTCATGAGCAAATAATCTGGGCGTGTTCGATATTTCCTGGAAATTGACGCAGTAGCTATGAAAATGAGTGACATTTCCATATTCAGGATTACTCTCTCCGTGGTGTTTTCCTCCAATTACTTAAAGTAGATCTATAAAAGGTACCAAAAATGTCTCGATTTATTCCAAATTGTCTGCCTCTTCTAATAGGAAGTTTACCCCTTGAAAACCATCTCGAAGCAACTGAATTGATTTTTGACTTCACCCCTGAAATTCCTTTGTGGCCCCAGTTGCCTGTGTACAGGGAAGAGGGTATGATCCTTCAATATATTGATGGCTTACCGGGACTTACTTCAGCTGACGGGAAAATATGTATTGATACCGACAGCACCTCTTTTGAGGCGGAGCTGCTCGCTTTTTATGAAGAGTATTTAATGGTGACAGAAGGAGGTGCTCCTCTCGATGGATCACGCTTCCAGCTTTCCCGGAAGGTCGCTAAGGGGTTTTACACCTTTCTGGCAGCGGCTGAAAAAAGGAAGGAACAGTTGGTTGGGTTAAAAGGGCAGACGACCGGACCTGTTACCTTTTGCACCGGTTTGGTCGATCAGGCTGGGAGAGCTATTTTTTACAATGATCAACTTCGTGACACGGCGGTCAAGCACCTGGCTATGAAGGCACGATGGCAGACACGGAAAATGGCAGAAATCGGTGGGCAGCCAATAATGTTTTTTGATGAGCCGGGACTGGCCGGACTTGGATCCTCGGCACTGATCACTATTACCACTGATGATATTGCCGCCTGCTTTGCAGAAGTTTTTGATGCAGTCCGATCGGAACAGGGCCTCAATGGTGTTCATGTCTGTGCAAATACTGAATGGTCCGTTCTGTTTGGGTCCGGTGTCGATATTGTCAGTTACGACGCGTATTCCTATTTCGATAAACTGATTCTCTATTCCGATCACCTGGAAAAGTTTTTATCCCGCGGGGGAATCCTTGCCACCGGCATTGTTCCGACGATTCCTGAATTTATCGATATTGAAACGGTAGATTCGCTTGTCGAGAAATGGTTTGATCAGTCTCGTCAGTTACAGGAGATAGGAATTGATAAGAAAACGGTGTATCAGCAGACGCTGATTACACCAAGTTGTGGGACCGGCACAGTTTCAAAGGATCAGGCGCGAAAGGTACTTGCACTGACAAAAGGGGTTTCGGAAAAAATCAGGGGGTCATTCTCCTGAATCGCGGGCGTTCCTGGCGTTGGGTATTAACGTGGGTAATGGGCCGGCTCGCATAATTTTGCAGGTCGGCAGGTTTTGATAAGTTGCTTTTTTCCGGCAGGAGTCAGTTTTTTAATCTGCGATTCCCGCCGGGCTGCTACAGATCTGGTTGCTACCTTCTCAACGTATACCAGTTCGACTGGACGCCTGGAGCGGGTATACCGTGCACCTTTTTTGGCTGAGTTGTGTTCGTCGATCCGGCGTAACAGATCAGTTGTGATGCCTGTATAAAAAGAGTTATCTTTACAACAAACGATATAGACATGCCAGGCTGGAGAGGGCTTGTTGTGGGGTATAGGTTCTTTTTCTTTCATTGGACTTATAGTAGTGGAGCCAGTCAGTGTGCTGTCATAGTGAACTAGAAGAAAGTGTGATCACACCTTCTGGCCATCTTGCCAAATTGAATTCCAGATGGTATTCAGGTCACTTTGGATGGAAGATCTTTGGTACGACCTTATAAAAACATAAAATTTGCAACAACCAAGCATTTAAGTTTTTTAACACCATCTTAATTGAATAGTCAAATTTTAGGACATATAACACATGAATCCGCAAGAAGGTAACGGAAATTTTCAAAGACAGGCACTCACCGAACATCTCAGGGAACTGCGTTCCTGCCTGATTATTTCGTTTATCGCCGTATTTATAGGTTTTTGTCTCTCTTATACCGTAATCCGTCCGATCGGTACCTGGTTTTTCAAGCCGCTTACCGAAGTCCTGCCCGAAGGAACGTCACTGATTTTTACCTCGTACCAGGAAGGGTTTTTTTTTATCTAAAGCTCGCGTTGGTCTGTGGGCTGTTATTGGCGTGTCCGGTAATATTCTCGCAGATTTGGCGATTTGTTGCCCCTGGTCTGTTCAGCCATGAAAAACGGGTGGTTGTACCATTTTCCGTTTTATCGTCTATATGTTTCATCGGTGGTGCCGCGTTTGGCTATTTTGTCGTTTTTCCACCTGCTTTCCGATTTCTGGTTGGCTATAACAACGAGTTCTTGACGTCCCTGCCAGCGGTAAGCGAGTATTTTTCCCTCGCTATCCGGTTGCTTCTTGCATTCGGAGTAATTTTCGAGATGCCGATATTCATGGTTTTTTTGGCGAAAGTTGGTCTGGTCGATGTCGGGTTTTTGAACCGAAACAGAAAGTATGCCGTTCTGATTAATTTCATCATTGCCGCTATCCTTACCCCAACACCGGATGTGGTGAACCAGATGATGATGGGTGTCCCCCTGATGGTCCTGTATGAAATAAGTGTGCTGGCCGTATGGGCCTTCGGGAAAAAAGGTTTCGCGGGATTTGGTGATGCCTCGCAGCCCCCTGAAAACCTATCGAAATAAAAGAATTTCCTGACTGGATTTATTCGTCAGTCTGCATTATAAATGAGAGGAAATTTTAGTATCTTACGCCTGAAAAGTCGTCACTCAGTTCAGTACCCCCTTGGGGGGTGCAAAAAACAATAAGTTGGGCAAGTTTTTGTGAAATCAGCACTGACATTACCACCAAGGTTCTTATCCCCGTCAAGGGGGACTAAAAAGAGTTCAAGATGGTCAGTTCATGAAGGAACGTGTTTCTTTTCGCACGAGAATGGTCACAGCAAAAGATCAACGGCAAATACTTATGGAGGTATTCTATGGGTACGAATACAGATTTCGAAAAATTGATCCGAATCGGCAGACCACCAAACATTGTACAACGCTTTCCGCATTCCCAGGCACTGATAGTTAGCGGCAAGGTGATTGATCAGGCTCTGGTAGCAAAGGGAAAAGCCATGACCATTGCAGCTAATGGTCGAAACAGTTTCATCATCCGGGGAGCACTCATGGCTGCCCAGCGTGCCGATGCAGCACTCCTCATAGAAATCGCCCGGTCGGAATCAAACTACTGTCCGACCAACTTTTATAATATTGCCATGCATGTCGATTGTATCTGCAATGAACTCGGTATAACTGTTCCTGTGGCTGTCCACGCAGATCATTATGGCATAAAGAGCGAAGCAGATATACCTTTTGCCAAAATGGAAATTCCCTCCATGTTCGATGCAGGGATAACATCCATTGCGGTGGATGCCTCACATATGTCCGATGACAAGAATCTGCTGGCGAACATTGAGCTGAATGCTTGTATTCCCAATTGGGCCGGTCTTGAGACCGAAGTTGGAGAGATTAAAGGCGATCAGGGACTCTCTACAGTCGATGATGCATCGTTTCTGATTCGTGGGCTCAATGCCCACGGCATTTTTGCTGACTGGATTGCATTAAACAACGGTTCTTCCCATGGACTGGAAGCAAATGGACAGGGGATCCAGGTGGAGTTGACTGCCGAAATCCACCAGGCAATTGAGCAATACGGTGTCTCCGGCGCCCAGCACGGAACTTCAGGTAATAATTCCGATAAATTGAGAGCAATTGTTGCACAGACCAATACCACCAAAGCCAACGTAGCCACTGCTCTGCAGATGGTTTCCTGGGGCCTGGAGGTCAACGATTATGGCAATGCTGCCCAGGACAGTGATGGGAACTTTATCAAGGTGCCAGGTCAGGGTGTCACAGAGGAAATGTGGGAGCGCATGACTGGGTATGCCGCTGAAAAAGGCTGGAAGGGTGGAAACTATAAAAATCTCAATCTGCCATTTGAGAATCTGCTTCTTGCTCAGGACAAAAATGTTCGAGAGCGAATGAGTAAAGGAGTGGAAGAGTTTGTCTACAACATCCTGACAAAGGTGTTTAATGCAGGCGGCACAGCCACTTTGGCGAAAGAGCTTATTTTGCAATCAGGCTCTTTCGATCTGGGATCAAAAGGAAAGCAGCGTGAAAACCCAAACGAATGGACCAGGGAGTTGATTATTGAAAGAGCCAGATCTCTTGATGTGGATAAGGGGCCAGAAGGGGATTTTGATGATTGAGAAAGAGCAGATGCATCCTTGCGCATCTGTAAAAGACAGCACGTAATGGAGACGATGAAAAAAATACTTATCACGGGTGGAGCCGGTTTTATCGGAGCGCATTTAGCTCAAAAATTAATCGCCGGGGGAGCCGAGGTCGTTGGGTTGGATAATTTAAACGACTATTACGATCCGCGATTAAAGCGAGACCGTATGGCAGCTCTCGCTGAAGGTCCTCGGTTTACCCATGTGAATATAGAGCTTGCCGATAGAAAAGCGGTGGAGAGCCTTTTTCAGGACCACACCTTTGATGCGGTAGTCAACCTGGCGGCCCAGGCCGGAGTACGCTATTCCCTGATCAACCCCCACTCCTATGTAGACACCAATATTGTCGGGTTTGTCAATGTCCTTGAAGGGTGCAGGCATTCCGGGGTAAAACATCTGGTGTATGCCTCATCGAGTTCCGTCTATGGTGCAAATACCAAAATGCCGTTTTCCGTGCATGACAATGTTGATCATCCGGTCTCTCTTTATGCAGCTTCAAAAAAAGCCAATGAATTAATGGCTCACACCTATAGTCATCTCTTTGATCTGCCGACCACAGGATTGCGATTCTTTACGGTTTATGGTCCATGGGGACGACCGGATATGGCTCTTTTTCTTTTTACCAAGGCAATTTTGGAAAATAGGCCCATTGATGTTTTTAATAACGGTAATATGGAACGGGATTTTACCTATATCGATGATATCGTCGAGGGGGTTCGGCGGGTTATTTATCAGATACCGGAAAGTTCGCCTGCCTGGAACGGCAATGAACCGGATCCGGCAACGTCTTATTGTCCCTATCGGGTATACAACATAGGAAATAATCGTAAGGAAAAGCTGTTACGATACATAGAGGTTCTTGAGGAATGCCTCGGTCGAAAGGCTGAAAAGAACTTTCTGCCAATGCAGCCGGGAGATGTCCCGGCCACCTATGCTAATGTCGATGATCTGGTCACTGATTTTGACTATAAACCGGATACAACTCTTGAGTATGGTATCGGTAAATTCACGGAGTGGTATAAGAAGTATTTTTGCTGCTGAATGATCATTGATAATGTTGTAGAGGGGGGAAAACGAAAAGGTCGGCTCTTTATTGGGGCCGGCCTTTTTTGTTTGTATAAAAGTAGATATTATTCCTCTCTGCCCAGTAATTTGATTGCTGCCCGAATAATCGCCGGAGTGTCAATGAAACTGTTTTTCCACAGTGTTTTTTGCGGACCATGTTCTACAAAATGATCCGGATGCCCCAGCAGGCAGGTTCGCACTGCATAGAGTCCGCGACGGCTGAATAGTTCAAGGACTGAGCTGCCGAAACCGCAAACGCGTGCATTGTCTTCAATGGTCACAACGCGTTTGGTGTGGCTGGCCCACTGGCAGATGAGCTCGGCGTCCAGTGGTTTTATAAAACGTGGATTGATAACGGCGGCTTTAATCCCGACTTTTTCAAGACCTTTGGCAGCTTCCAGAGCTGGGTAAACCCTGTTTCCCACCGGGAGCAGGAGGATGTCGTCACCTTCCAGGAGCAGTTCGCCTTTTCCAAAATCCAACTTATGCAGGGTGGTTGCAAGCGGTACTTCGTACCCGCCTCCCCGAGGATATCTCACAACCGAAGGACCGTTGTGGTAGATGGAGGTGTACAGCATGTGCTGTAGCTCATCTTCATCCTTTGGCGACATGATGACTATGTTGGGGATGAATCGGAGAAAGGATAAGTCAAACACCCCATGGTGGGTGGGGCCATCATCCCCGACGACTCCAGCGCGATCAATGGCCAGGGTAATCGGTAAATTGGGAATGCAGATATCGTGGATTATCTGGTCCAGGGCGCGCTGAAAAAATGAAGAGTAAATAGCCACCACTGGTCGTAAACCTTCTACTGCCAGCCCGGCTGCGAAGGTGACCGCGTGTTGTTCGGCAATACCTACATCAAAAAATCGATCAGGAAACTCTAGAGCAAAATTTTTCAACCCGGTCCCGGACACCATAGCTGCTGATATTGCGACAATTTTCTTATCGTTTTTCCCGAGCTTGACTATTGTGTCACCGAAGACTTTGGTATATGTTGCGGCCCCTTTCGACGAATGGGGCGTACCGCTTACAATATCGAAGGGGCCAATACCATGAAAGATATCAGGGTTTTTTTCAGCAGGTTCATACCCTTTTCCCTTTCTGGTAAGGACATGGATGAGCATGGGGCCCTGTGACGTATCACGAACCGTTTCCAGTGTCTCCAGCAGATCTTCGAGGTTGTGACCGTCTATTGGACCAATGTAGTTAAATTTGAATGCCTCAAAAAGCATGCCCGGGGTAAAAAAGCTCTTAAAACTCTCCTCGCTCTTTCTGAGAATATTGAGAATGTTCTCCCCGACATCTGAGATCTGCAGCTTCTCTACCAGATGAGCTTTAACCCGGCTCATGGTTTTTCCGGTGAGTTTACGGCTTAAAAAACTGGAAAGGGCCCCGACATTAGGTGAAATGGACATCTCATTATCATTGAGTATGACAATGAGGTCTTTATCCAGGTGTCCCGCATGGTTCAGGGCTTCAAATGCCATACCGGCTGTCATCGATCCGTCACCAATAACCGCAATTGCACGTTGCGAGTCCTTTTTGAGATTCTTGGCGAGAGTTATTCCTAAGGCTGCAGAGATGGAGGTTGAGCTGTGTCCGGTTTCAAACGCATCGTAAATGCTTTCCTTGAATTTCGGGAAACCACTCATGCCTTTGTATTGTCGAAGTGTGGCGAACTGCTCCCGCCTGCCGGTTAAAAGCTTATGGGCATAGCATTGATGTCCCACGTCCCAGATAAGTTTGTCATGTGGCGTATCGAAAATATAATGAAGAGCTATGGTCAGCTCAACAACCCCAAGACTTGGCGCCAGGTGACCACCGGTACGTGATACTATCTGGACGATATTGTCACGGATATCTTGAGCCAATTCCTCCATTTCAGCGAGGGAGAGATTTCGAACATCGGCAGGCGAATGAATCCTTTCTAACAGGCTTGTCTGGAGTGTTGCTTGTGGTATCGACATAATTTATATAATGACATAACAATGATTTTCTTGTTAAAAACTGAGAAAACCATTTCGTGGAAGTACATACACCCCTCCGGGGATAGTATGAGTCGTCCCTCTCTTTATTAACAGGGTCAATGAATACAGTTGCCGGGTTTCATTTCAGAGGGGGGAAGAGAACGCTGTCAATCCGGCTATATCTCAGAATTATCAATTTCGGTTCATATCGACCATTATTTGGCTACCGCTGGCAACAACCTTTGATCCTGACTCGAATAAGAAAAATCCGAACTATTTATCAAGAACTCCTGGTATAGATATATTCAGCAATGGCTCGGAGTGGGTTGGCATTTTGATTAAATCCGGACAGGGCGTCGATGGCTCTCTCTACAGCTTCTTCTGCTTTCATCCTCGTTTTCTCAACGCCCAAAAAAGCAGGGTAGGTCGCTTTTCCCCGATTGGCATCTGAACCTGCTGTTTTTCCTAGCTGTTCTGTGGTTGATGTTACATTGAGCAAATCATCGACTATCTGAAATGCCAGGCCTATATTGTTTCCAAAAGTGATAAGTTGCTCGATCTGTTTCTGATCTGCGCCTGCCCCAATTGCTCCGGCATGTACTGAACATGTAATGAGGTCCCCTGTCTTGTTCTTATGTATTGTTTGTAGTGTTTCAAAAGGGAACGTATTGTTCTCACTTGCAATGTCCAGTGCCTGCCCTCCAACCATTCCCAGCGGGCCGGCGGCTCTTGCTATAATGTGAATAATCATGAGCCGCTGACCAGAGGTCAGTGTGCCCCTGTTCGGTGCACTCAGCAGATCAAAGGCCCAGGTAAGCAAACCGTCTCCTGCCAGGATTGCACCGGCTTCGCCAAACAGAGTATGGTTTGTTGGCTTTCCTCGGCGTAGATCATCATCGTCCATAGCCGGCAGGTCATCATGAATCAGAGAGTATGTATGAATACACTCTAAAGCACAGGCGACCGGTATCAAATTTTTTTCCGTATCGGTTGATTTATCAACCGCCTCACCGGCGGCGAGACAAAGTATCGGACGGACTCGTTTACCCCCGGCGAAAAGGCTGTAGCGCATCGCCTCAATATGGTTCTCGAACGGAGCAACCGCCTGTAACATTATATCTGCGAGAGCGTCTTCTACAAGTTTGCGCTTTTCATTCAGGTAGATCTTTATGTCCACTTTCTTGTCCGTCAAAAGGGATAGCCTCAAGTTTGCCATCTTTTTCGAGCAACAACTCCACCTTAGCACGAGCCTCGGAAAGCTGCTCACTGCAAAAGCCGGCGAGTTTTATCCCCTCGTCAAATTTTTTTAAACTATTTTCAAGGCTCAGCTCGCCATCATCAAGTTCTTCCGTGATTTGTTCAAGTCGGGCAAGGGCGGTTTCAAAGGTTTTTTTTGCCATAATCAGTTGCACATTTTCGCGATAAAAGAAGGTTGCCTCGTTCGATCATTCAGACTAGAACTACAGTAGTTCAGCTTGCATTGCAACCCTACAAAGAAAGCATAAATGAAAGAAAAAAGCATTGTATATATTCTGTGTAAGTTAGGAAGTCGAGCATAAAAAACGGTAATAATCCGCTGGATATTTCCTGCAGCTTGAATCCGTTTTACGATTTGCTTTTTCAGGTACCGAGGTGAAATGATAAAAACTATTGAGATGTTTACAAGATGGCTTGCAACAGAAAAAGGATATTCTGTGCATACAGTCAGCGGGTATCAGCGTGATCTTCAAGAATTTTTTAGCCACATACATGGGCGAGATGAACATGGTGCAACAGGGAACAGAGGAAGAAGTTTTTCTCTAAATGAAATCACCCCCGGGTTGGTGCGGCAATTTATTGTGAGTCTTCATGGACGCAACGGTGCAGCAACCGTAGCGAGGAAAATATCCGCTCTCAGGTCATTTTTCCGGTTTGCCCAGCGCCGGAAACTGCTGATGCTTGATCCTCTCATCGGTGTCTCAAGTCCGAAGATTGGTAGATTTATCCCAGTTTTCCTCACAGTGGATGAGACATTTGCACTCCTTGAAGCCCCTGGTGAAAAGGATACCTACGCACTCAGGGACCGGGCTATTCTTGAACTCCTTTATTCAACAGGTGTAAGGGTTTCCGAGCTGGTCTCAAGGGGGATCGTGGATCTTGATTTTACAGAGGAAGTGCTTACGGTACGGGGCAAAGGAAATAAGGAGCGACTGGTGCCTGTCGGTCGCCCTGCGATTGAAGCTGTTCGAGGCTGGTTGCCACAACGTCTTCAGTTGATTGAACAGAGGGCCGGAAGGGGAAGGGGTGTTGAGAAAGAAGCCCTGTTCCTTAACGGCAGAGGCAGCCGTCTGTCTACCCGAAGCGTAGAGCGTTTGGTCAAGGCGTACGGAGAGCGGGCTGGGATCACTCAGATTGTGACACCCCATGCCCTGCGACACTCCTTTGCTACCCATCTTTTGGAAATGGGTGCGGATCTTCGGTCTGTTCAGGAGCTGTTGGGGCACTCCAGTCTTTCAACAACTCAGCGCTATACGCATTTGACGCTGGATCATCTGGCTGATGTATATGACAAGTCTCATCCCTTATCAATAGAGGAAATAGAGTAAGACGGGAGCAGTATTATTGTTGGAGGATACGCCCCGGGAACAGGGTTCTCTTTACCGCCCTGTTCCCGGGGTTGAGGTACCTGCCTGAAATACTTTCTGAAATTCATGGAAATATTTCTAGGGTGCAGAACAATTTACCATAAGTGTACGAATGAAAATACGATCAACTACTATTCTGGCAGTCCGCCATAAAGGACAGGTTGCTTTAGCCGGAGACGGTCAGGT
The DNA here is from genome assembly GCA_049645925.1 of Desulforhopalus sp. Taxonomy (GTDB): domain Bacteria; phylum Desulfobacterota; class Desulfobulbia; order Desulfobulbales; family Desulfocapsaceae; genus Desulforhopalus_A. Next base: position 14,908 of record JBARUU010000043.1, on the reverse strand, counting down.
CTCGTTGGGAAATACTGTCATGAAACATCAGGCCCGTAAAGTGCGGCGACTCTATCATGATAAAGTCATAACGGGATTTGCCGGGGCCACCGCTGATGCGTTTACTCTCTACGATAAGCTGGAGCAGAAACTCGAGCAGTATAATGGCAACCTGATGCGAGCCTCTGTTGAGCTGGCCAAGGACTGGCGGACGGATAAATATCTGCGAAGGCTGGAAGCCATGCTGATAGCAGTGGATAAAGAACATTCACTGCTGCTCTCCGGAACCGGTGATGTTATCGAGGCGGATAGAGGTATTTTAGCGATAGGTTCGGGTGGTCCCTATGCCCAGGCAGCGGCAATTGCTCTGGTTGAGCATAGCGACCTTGACGCCCCGTCGATCTGTCGGGAGGCAATGGAAATAGCTGCCGGCATCTGTGTTTTTACTAATAACTCAATAATTGTTGAAACAATATGATCTCTAATCAGTCCCTTACTCCAAAAGAAATACTCCTTGAGCTCGATAAGTATATTGTCGGTCAACCGGATGCTAAACGTTCTGTGGCGATTGCCCTTCGTAATCGTTGGAGGCGAAGGCAGGTGCCATCCCCGTTGCGTGAAGAGATTGCACCAAAGAATATAATTATGATTGGGCCGACCGGTGTCGGGAAAACAGAAATTGCCCGTCGTCTTGCCGCCCTGGCGCAATCGCCTTTCATTAAGGTAGAGGCCTCTAAGTATACTGAGGTTGGCTATGTCGGCCGGGATGTAGAATCAATGATTCGTGATCTCGTTGATCTGGCTGTAAACATGGTAAAAGAAGAGGAAAAGACCCGTATTGAGGGCATAGCTGCAGCAAACGCAGAGGACAGGATTCTTGATATTCTTCTCCCACCGGGACCTAGTGGGTCTCCTGCGGTCGGGCCTGAGGATGTCCATTCTTTTACCATCCAGAATCCCGATTTACCGATGCGGCAAGAAAGCCTCGAGGATAATTCAACGAGGGAAAAATTTCGTAAGATGCTGAGAGATGGCAGGTTGGATGATCGTGAGCTGGAGGTATCCCTGAGCGAATCGAAATCAATGCCCATGGTAGAAATTATGACAACTTCGGGAATGGAGGACATGCAATCCAATCTCCAGGATGCTTTCAGCAAGATTTTCCCTCGAAAGAAAAAGACGCGCAAAATGAAAGTGCCGGAAGCTTTGGAGGCGACCAAAAAAGAAGAGATGGAAAAACTGGTCGATATGGACAAGGTCATCAAAGAGGCGCTCCGGCGAACAGCGGAATCCGGAATTGTTTTTCTCGACGAAATCGACAAAGTGGTTTCGAGGGGCAGTGGCACCCAAGGTCCGGAGGTGTCGCGAGAGGGCGTTCAACGGGATCTCCTGCCGATCGTGGAAGGTGCGACGGTCAGCACCAAGCACGGCATGGTAAAAACCGATCATATCCTTTTTATTGCAAGTGGAGCGTTTCATACAAGCAAACCTTCCGATCTCATCCCTGAGTTGCAAGGTCGTTTTCCTATTCGGGTCGAATTGCATTCTCTTGGCAAGGATGAATTTGTGCGCATTCTTACGGAACCTGAGAACGCCCTGATCAAGCAATATGTGGCACTTATGAAAACCGAAGGCGTTAACCTGATTTTCGAAGATGATGCCATTGATGCCATTGCCGCAATCGCTGTTGAGGTAAATGAAAGGACCGAGGAAATCGGAGCACGTCGCCTGCATACAGTGCTGGAGAGGGTGTTGGACATCCTGTCTTTTGATGCTTCCGACCGGGAAAGCGAGACCTTCGTGGTCACCTCTGAATATGTCAATGAGCGGCTCGCCGAGATAGTAAAAGATAAGGATCTGAGCCGATATATACTGTAGCGGCAATTACGTCTGTTGGGAGATGAAAGAATGTTCCTGAAGTTTTTTGGCAAAAAGTCCGGTAAAGAAGATGGGTCTCCGGCTGAAAGGGCGGCAATTGTTCATGGCATTGATCATCAGATGAACTACTGTCCGTCGTGTGGAGACGAGTATCGGGCTGATATTACCCGGTGCGGGTCCTGTGACATCTCCCTTATCAGCGGCGGTGAAAAGCTTGAAAGAGCAGTGAAACAGCAGGAAGCACTGGCTGAACGTTCTATGGAAATTCTGCTTACCGATGAACTTGTCAATATCCGTAAAGGACCCTTGAAGGATATGAAATCCTTGCAGAAGCTTCTGGCCAAAGAAAGGATACCTGCGGTTTTAGGTAGCGATGAAGATGGCTGTGGTAAAGGATGCTGTGGGCCGGAGCTGTACCTGCAGATCAAAAAGGAGGATGTTCCGTTGGCAACGGAGGTACTCGCCAGGGAATTTATCAGAAGCACTGCGCTGGAAAGTCATGACCTCAGCAACGCAGACGCAGTTTTCGATCATCTTGCTGCTGAGACCGTCTGTCCGGCCTGTGGATGCAGTTTTTCACCAACAGTTGGGGCCTGTCCGGAGTGCGGTCTTTGCTTTGAATAAATAACCCTTGATGGTCTATTATTGCCCGACAAAAGATTTTCTTGTTTTTCACAAGAAAATCTTTTTGCGAAGAGACCGATGTTCCCCAAAGGGGCGCTACAAAAGTCCTGCTCTTTTGAGCAGGGCTAGTTCGAGTTTGTTTGTTTATTTTCCCAGCGTTTTTTTCGTGGTGTCAGAGTTATCGGTTTTTTTGAAAAACTGATTGCCCGATAGTTGAGGATCTCTTCAATTGTATCCGTGAGCTGTCGACACGGTCGTATTGTGAGATCTTTCAGTACCTCGATATCAACCTCCCCGCGGCCGGGAAAATGCAAGGTCAGTACGATCGGACAGGAGCCATGGTACTGGTATAAGGTTTTTTTCACCTTCTCCATCTGCAGCCTGGAAAGTTTGTCCGTTTCGAGTTTAATTCTTGCCGATTCGGTATACTTCTCTCGTGCCTCCTTGAGTGAATCAATAGAGTCCGCGATTATTTTCGGACCCCGCTCATCTTTTTGTACCGTCCCCTGGACAATAATCGGATCGGTTGAAGAAAGTATGTCTTCACAGCGGCTGTAGGTATCTGGAAATACAACTACCTCTATCGATTCAAAGATATCTTCAAGGGCAAGAAAGGCCATTGGATCACCTCGCTTACTTTTCAGTTTCTTGCATGATCGGATTAGCCCACCGATACGAACCGGTTGTTCGTCACCCCATTCAGCAAGGTTTTGGATGGTACAGTCGGTGACAGTGTTGATTTCATGGATGGCATCATCGAGTGGATGACCGGTAATATAGAACCCAACCGTCTCTTTTTCCTGGGCAAGTCTTTTTCGTTCATCCCATTCCGGAATATCGGGCATCGGTATAGCTGAGATTTCCGGTTTGTTTTGTGTTTCAGCAGCGATCGAAAAAAGAGACATCTGGCCGCTCTGCAGATCTCGCTGCACTGCTTTCGCCTGTTCCATTGCCTGATCGAGTATGGCAAAATATTGTGATCGTTTAAAGCCGAGAGAATCGAACGATCCCGACTTGATAAGACTTTCTATTACTCTGCTATTGACCCGTCTGGAGTCCACCCGGTTACAGAAGTCACTGAGAGAATTGAATTTGCCGTTCTTTTCACGCTCCTCAATTACCGAGTCAAGAGCCGATTCCCCGACGTTTTTCACCGCTGCCAGGCCGAAACGAATACGATCATCGATGACGCTGAAATCTTTGATGCTCTCATTGATATCGGGTGGCAATACCTCAATATTATGTTCCTTGCATTCGTTAATATAGAGGACCACCTTGTCAGTGTTGTTCATATCGCAGGAGAGAAGTGCAGCCATGAACTGTGGCATATAGTGGGCTTTCAGATAAGCTGTCTGGTAGGAGACCAGGGCATAGGCTGCCGAATGTGATTTGTTGAAACCGTAACCGGCAAATTTGGCCATGAGGTCAAAGATATATTCTGCTTTATCTTTTGGGTGACCGTTTTTCAGGGCACCGGTCATGAATTTTACTTTTTCTTCATCCATCACCTCTGCAATTTTTTTACCCATCGCCCGACGGAGTATATCCGCATCACCAAGGGAATAACTTGCCAGGATATTGGCTATTTTCATAACCTGTTCCTGGTAGACGATGACCCCGTAAGTTTCCTCAAGAACGTGTTTTATTTCAGGAAGCGGATAATTGGCAGGTTTTCTCCTGTGTTTGGTTTCGACAAAGTCATCCACCATTCCTGAGTCAAGAGGACCGGGGCGATAGAGGGCGACCAGGGCAATGAGATCGCTGAACTGTTCCGGAGCCAGTTTAACAAGCAGTTCACGCATCCCGGAACTCTCAAGTTGAAACACACCCTGAGCATCGCCACGACAGAGGAGATCAAATGTCTTGGCATCATCCATCGGGATGATATCTATATCGAGATCTGTCCCGATGTCTTTTTTGATATGCTTGAGAGCTTTATCTATTACCGTGAGAGTTTTCAGCCCAAGAAAGTCAAACTTTATCAGACCGGTCATCTCGGTATGTTTCATATCGTACTGAGTGAGGGTCTCTTCGTTGCTGCCCCTGCAGGTTGGAAGATAATGTGTCATGGGCTCAGGGGAAACCACGACGCCCGCGGCGTGGGTGGAGGTGTGACGAGCCAGCCCCTCAAGGGTTTTTGAGACGGAGAGCAGTTCGGCTACCCGAGGATCGTGATCTGCTGCTTCCTGAAGTTTTGGTTCCTCTGCCATTGCTTTTTTGATGGTCATCTTCAACTGGTCGGGAATCAACTTGGCGACCTTGTCCACCTCTCCAAACGGGATATCGAGTGCTCGGCCGACATCACGTATAACCCCCCGGGCCTTCATCGATCCGTAGGTGACAATTTGGGCTACATGGGCAGCACCGCCGTATTTCTGACGCACGTATTCGATGACTTCCCCACGCCGTTCCTGGCAGAAGTCAATATCGAAATCAGGCATCGATTTTCGCTCGATATTGAGAAATCGTTCAAAGATAAGCCCGTAAGGGATTGGGTCAATATTGGTGATCAGCATACAGTAGGCAGCAAGACTGCCGGCCCCCGACCCCCGGCCTGGGCCGACTGGAATATCATGCTTTTTCGCCCAGGTAATGAAATCGGCAACTATCAGGAAATATGCCGGAAAGCCCATAGTGATGATAACATCGATTTCAGTTCTCAGTCGATCCGTATATATTTTTTCCACCTCGGTATTAAAAGTACCAGCCTGCCGCATTTGGTTAAAACGGTCCTTGAGACCGTCCCAGCAGGCCTTTTTGAACATCGAATCGAGGCTTTCCCCTGCAGGAATTGGGAAGTTGGGAAAGTAGTAATCGCCGAAATTAATTTCAAGATTGCAGCGGTCGGCAATCTCCTGGGTGGTTGCGATGGACTCAGGGCAATGTTGAAAGCTCTTCTTCATTGCCTCGGGAGATTTAAAATAAAATTCGTCGGTTGAAAATCTGAATCGTTTGGGGTCGTTTATAGTTTTCCCGGTTTGGATGCAAAGTAACAGTTCATGGGCATGCGCCTCCTCACGATTGAGGTAATGACAATCGTTTGTGGCGACCAGCTTTATACCCATTTCGGCCCCTAACTTCTTGAGACCATCATTGACCGGTTGCTGCTCGGGGATACCATTTTCCTGGAGTTCAAAATAGAGACGATCTCCAAAAATATCATAGAGCTCCTGGGCCTTCTTTTTTGCTCCGGCTATATCGTTTTTGCCGATAAGGTAGGGGACCTGCCCATGCAAGCAGGCAGTCATGGCAATGATACCCTCGCTGTTTTCTCTTAGGACGTCCATGTCAATTCTCGGTTTATAATAAAAACCCTCGAACTGAGCTATACTGGCCATTTTCATCAGATTTTGATAGCCGGTGTGATTCATGGCCAGCAGGACGATGTGAAAGGCGATGTTCCCGCTGACGATCTTTTTTACCCGCATATCTCCGGGTGCGATGTACAGTTCGCAGCCGACAATCGGTTTAATGCCGGCTTTTTTTGCTTTGGAGTAGAATTCCAATGCACCGAACATAGCACCGTGATCTGTAAGGGCAACGCTGTCCATACCGTATTCTTTACATTTGTCGAGAAGGTCAGCAATACGGATTGCACCGTCCAGCAGACTGTATTGGGAATGAACATGAAGATGGGTGAATCCTGCACTCATAATTATTTTTTTAATCCTTGTATACTTTCGAGATGGGCGCCGGAAAGAACGGCACCTTCCAAATCTGCTCCGCTTACATTTGCACGAATCAGGTTACAGCCGGTGAGGTCAGCATCCCGAAGGTTGCTGTTGGTGAGATCAGCCCCTGCAAGATTGCTTCTGGTAAGTTTGGCTCCTGAAAGGTTTGCCCCGGTAAGGTTTGCCCTGCGCAGGTTGGCATCAGTGAGATCGGCTTCTGAAAGATCGGCTCCTGCAAGATTTGCGGCAATCAACTGAGCACCCCTTAGATCAACACCGACAAGTTTGCAGTCAGGGCAATTCCGAGCAAGACTTACCAGAGCCTGTTCTCTTGAAACACTTGTACGTTCGATCATTGCTGGAACTGTATGAGGTTGTCGGTCCGTATGACTCCTGTTTTCTGAAGCGTTGTCGGTAGCAACCCGTTGAGGAGCTGTTTCGGATACCGTTGCGCCTGTGTAATATCGCGCACCGTTTGATGTGAAAAAGACATATTGGTCAATATCTTTGAAAACTGTGTAACATCGTTGATCACCATAATACCAGAGATCAAATTTCATACAGAGTTGGTGACTGGAGGTGATAACCCATTTCCCTGTATCTTCCTCCCCCTGAAGACTAATGGCGTTCAGCCGCCCATCCCCGCGATAGTCAATCCTGGCATCGAAATCAATTGCTTCGAGATGCAAAACATGATTGTTCACCAGTTCACGCAACTGTTCTTCTGAAAGTGGAGATTTCCCTTCTGCAATGAATTGATTCATCGTGATAGGTGCACAGGCGCTGAGAAACACGAGTACCATTACTGAAAAACTATGCCATATTCCTCTTAACACTCAGATTCTCCTGTGGATTGTTGTTGTGAGAAAGGTTATCAAGTAAGGGGAGCATAAAAATAAATAGCACAGAAGAAACATTTTTGCACAGAAAATCTTCAAGTCTGCCTGTTCTTGATATTTATTGTGAATACAGGTAGATGTAAGTGTGATGCCGTGCTCTTGTTCTTTGCGACATTATCCGTCTGATCATATACAGAGGATGTTTAAGTGAAATGCAAAGCGATTAAATTTTGATTTTTTTACGAGCTCGTCAGCAAACTTTACTGCCTTTTAAATTGTTGTCTTCGGTTTTGCAAAAAATCATTTCCTGAAGTGGCTCATTCCTCCAAGGTAAGTGTTATAAATCGAGACAAGACCGAAACAGGTCCAGCTCTTTCTATCTTGAGTCATATTCACGGCTTTGCTACCGTTGGAAAAGTTCACTTTTCGTTGCACGACCTGAACGAGAGTAGTTTATAATTATACGAAAAGCTTGAATTGTATTTGCTATATATTCAGATTATCTCGTATAATAGCTGTTGAAATGAAAAAAAAGAATAAAATTGTTGTGGAAGAACCACGGGTACTCTTTGAGTGTCGGAAAAGCGACGTTTCTTGCTACTGAGGATATGGTTTCTGTTTAAGTCGTCCTTCTTTTCTATACAATTAACAAACGCAGCTGAGAGTTGGTTACTGATGATAATAGATTCAAGGCATAGGTCTGGTGTGTCCCTTCAGGGAAATATTGCGGCCATTGAGCTGAACAATATTTTCCAGTTTTTTGATTACTCAGCTGCTTCTGGAGAATTGCGCATTGTTGCTGAGCACAACAATGCCAGTTTCTTTTTCCAGGAAGGGATGCTGATATTTGGTGCTTTAAGTGTTAATCAGAAAAAAGTAGGAGACCTGCTGCTGGAATCCAAGCTTATAACTGCAGCACAACTCTCACAATGTCTTGATATTCATGCACAAAATATGAAACGAAGACGACTTGGTGATATCCTTGTCAAGGAGGGTTATCTCGAATTTAACGATCTGGCAGAGATACTGAAAACCCAGGCAAGAGAAGCTTTTTTTACAACTCTGTCATGGAAGGAAGGAATGTTTTATTTTTATGCCGACCAATTCCCTTCAAAGGAAGAGATTCTTATAAATGAGCGAATTGAGCATCTCTTACTAGAAGGAATTGTTCGGCTGGATGAGTTACTTTCGGCTGAGGTTTCAGCGGATCTCTAAAACATTTCGCAAAAAAATATTCCACGGGGATGAGTGGTCATGGCAAACATCTGATTCTTTGAGCAGGGTTAGATCGTTTCTTCCGGATCTCTGTTTTCTTCTCGTTGCTGCTCCCGTTCAATATTGAATCTTTCTTTTATCTTAGCATATGACACCAGCTGGATCTCTCGATCTGAAGGTGTGAGAAAAGATTCGAGCTTGGTTTTTAAAATGACCGGATTGAGTTCGGAGTTAATAGAGATCACCCCTTCCATAATAATTTTCTGCAGCAGGAGTTCCTGGTTTGTCCTCTCTTTTATATTGGAAGCAAAGGGAAGAAAGAAAAAGTTTGAAAAAATCAGGCCATACAAGGTTGAAGTAAGGGCAATGGGGATTGCCTGTAAGATAATGGATGTATCACCAATACCGCCCAGCATAGTAATAAGCCCAACCACCGATCCGATGATGCCAAACGCAGGGAGGTAATCAGCGATCGCTCTTAATACTCTTTCTGAGTCCTCTCTGCGTAGTCGGAAAAAATACATCTCTGTATTCAGAATATCTCGGATTTGATCAATCTTGTATCCGTCGACGAGGCAGCTCAGTGCCCTCCTCAGAAAAAGTATCGTTGTCTCATTTTCTTTGTTTTGCAGAGAGAGGATCCCTTCCATTCTAGAACGAATTGATAGGTCAATGAGAATGTTAATTATCTCAGTTTCTCTCATGATCGGTTTTCGATATGCAGCGACGAGAACCTTTGCAACGATCTGTAGCTGTTCAAACTTGAAACTGATAAGCGCAGCGGACAATGTTCCTCCGCACACTATTAATAGCCCGGAGATGTTAAAATAAAGGCTGACATTGCCGTGAATTAGAAATCCGACGACGAATAACGCGCCACAGAGGATAAGTCCGATTAAATTCTTGTTTTTCATAGAAGTCAGTGGAAAAGTTACTTCAGGTTTTGTGCCGTGGGTGGCAGGGGAGTTGGGAGCCTTTTTGAGATTATTATCTCCACTCGACGGTTTTTGGCGCGATTTTCAGCCGTAGTATTAGGTACTATTGGGCGATTCGATGAGTACCCGCTCACGACAAATTGATTCGGGTTCATCCCCATTTCTTCAATAAGAAAGCGAGCCACGGTGCTGGCTCGTATGACCGAGAGTTCCCAATTACTGTTAAATCTGTTAGAATGCATCGGAAGATTGTCCGTATGGCCGACAATATTTATCATGTAAGGCGTATGCTGCATGACCGTGACAATTTTCTTCAGTGAGTCCTGAGCATCCAACGATAATTCACTTCCACCAATGGCAAACAACAGGTCACCTGTCAGAATAATGCGCATGGTTTTGTCAGGAATAATATCAATGGCGGCAAATTTATCAAGATTATTACTTTTGAGAGCTCCTTTGCTCATAGTGTAGATTTCCTGAAACTGATTTTTTGCAGTTGGTACTGGCTCTTCTAACCCGAGCGGGCGGGGTTCGAGTATCGTATCCGTTGGTTCCTGCGCCGGTGTCGGAGTTGGGGGCACAGCAGTAGCCGGAGAAAGAGTGCTTTCTCCTTCGACAATCAAGGCGATTTTATCAGGTTCCGTGAATGCCGGCATAGAAGGCTTCGGTTCCGGTATTATCTCAGGTTCAGGTTTTTCGGATTGTGCAGTAATATCTGTTGAGTACACTTCTTCCGGCTCAAGTGTCTCAACTTCAATCTGTTCAACTTTTTTAACAGTTCCACCTGTAATAAGAGGCAGACCGGGGTGGATCGGTGCAAAGGGAAATGAGGCCCCGCTGGAGTCGAGAGTCTGCAGTGCTTCAGTTGTGTCTCCACCAATTATTTCAGGTTCTTTCTCGAAAAGAAACTCCTCATTGGCCATCTGATAGGTGAACATTGAGAGAAAAAGCACGAACATGGTCATCATTAAATCAGACCAGGCAATAGACCAATGTGAACCTCGTGGCATGGTGGAGGTAAAGGTGCTTTCGTCGATATGGAATACAGTATTGTTTGGTGTGCGTCTCTCGATATTGACGAAATGTGAAGCATACCTGTTCTGGGCGGTACTACCAGGTAAATCATGGAGTTCTGAAAGAATATTCTTGGAGGACTCAGAAGGTCGTGGCTCCTGATGTTGGTCTGTTGTTGTCATGTATGTTCAGCTGTGGTCATAAATCCTCTTACAGGAGAAGAACCAATACCGGCAGTTTTTTCTGACGGTATTGGTCTTTACTCACTTCTCATTCTATCATATCGACAAAACTGCCAACAATTAAAGGAGAAATGTTGGAATCAAGCTGTGTCTGCTAATAAAAAATGGGAAATTATTTTTGATGTCCGTCATAAAAACTCTTCATCTGCAGTCGGAATTTATGCCCTGATTTGAAGGGTGCCTATCTGCTTCGTTATTGCCATTATTCATATCATTACAACGTCTAGTACACCGAAATGCGAAAATAATCTTACCCCTCGCATGTGAGGTTTGGGGTAGCCATCCAAAATCATTTTTTTACAAATTTGTCAATGTTAGCAGGTCTGAGCTTTGCACCAATTTCAGGGTATATCTCCTCTAACTTTAATACCAGCTTCATGTCAAAGTAGCGGGTTACATGCTTAAATAATGTTTATAGTACGTTATTCTTGAACTCATCCAACCCAACTCTTTCTATAAATCGCGATGCCCGTTCTTTTTTCTTTGCATTGGTACTATAGAATTCGACGCACTTATTAATGAGTTGAATAGCTTCATCATCCGATAAATCAGTGGCGAGAATATCTCCGACCCTTGCCCGATTCCCGGAGTGGCCACCAAAGGATATTGTCCATCCATTTTTCTTGCCCAGTACTCCTATATCCCTGACGAAGTTTTCTGCACAGCAAAATTGACAACCGGAGACGCCAATCTTCAGTTTGGCTGGCATTTCATTACCAGCTAAAAGGTTTTCAATTTGTATGCCGAAGCCAAGTGAGTCGCGAACTCCAAATTTACACACCTCCGTTCCCGGGCAGGCTTGAACGTAATGCAGGCAAAGTTCTGTGGCTTTACCCGGGTCCATACCGAGATCATGATAAACACTCTTAAGGTCTTCTTCTTTTAATCCGACGAGGGCAATGCGTTGACCGGAAGTCAGTTTGACTATCGGAATATCATATTTTTCGACTACATCCGCGATGGCTCGCAGATTACTGCGATGGAGAAGCCCACAGGGAATACGGGGTACTATAGCATAGGTTTTTTTATCTCTTTGTAAAATGGCATTTTGTGGTTCTGTAACCTGCATTATATTGCTCCTTTAAAAATGTAAATGAGTCTTATTGTAAATATAATATTGTGATGAATATTTAGATAGTTATGGATCTGATCCCTCATGGCTGGGAAAGCTTGTCACCCATGTAACACTGAAGGGGGCAGGCAAGGCAAGATGTGGTCTGTCGTCAGTTCATAGAGGGGCACCTCAATATACAGCGAGGTCAAAAAACTGGTTTGAAGTCAAAGAAATGTCGGGTTTCCAGTCGTCGATATGTGTGGGTTTCCCCTCGGGCAACAAAAGATCTGGTAATAGCACCATTGGGTGTAAAACGCACTCCTTCGAGGAATTCACCGTCGGTAATACCTGTCGCAGCAATAGCGACTTCTTTACTTCTGATAAGGTCCTGAGCACGAAATATTTTTTCGAAATCGGTAATTCCGTGCTTCATTGCTTCTTTTTTGTCTCGATCATTTTCGTAAAATATTTTCCCCTCGAAGTATCCGCCGAGGCAACTGATGGCAGCAGCGACCAGCACAGCCTCCGGGGCATAGCCATAACCAATGTAGATGTCAGCTTTTTCACCGGTTATTGCAGCAAGGCATCCTGACACCTCTCCCTCATCGATGAGCTTAATACGGGCCCCACAGCTTCGTACCTCGTGAATCAGTTGTTTATGCCGAGTTTGGTTGAGGATGCAAACCGTCACATTTTCGGTGTATTTTTTGAGAGCCCTTGCAACACGCTTCACATTTAAAATAGGCGGTTGATTAATATCAATTACTTCACCAACCTGTGGTCCTACGGCAATTTTATACATATTGAGGTTGGGCACTGACTGTATCGATCCGGCCTTGGCAATAACGGCGTATGAGGTTGAATTATTTTTGCCGTCGGCGGCAGAGCGATAGGCTTCAAGGGCTATCGCCATAAGATCAGTCTTCTGACCACCTTTACCCAGTATGGTTGGCAATTGATATGTTTCAGGGCGTTTCAGGAAACGATCGTTCATAAGAACCCCCTCGATGGCGAGACGATTCAGTGTTTTGGTAATTGCTCTGCGGGTCTGATTGAGTATGTCGATGTGGTCTCCAAGTCCCTGAAGACGTGCAGCGGTCAATGCAGCAATTTCGGTAGCCCGGACAATTTCCATTCCGTAGTTAGTATCCATAGCAGTGTAGTAGAATTGGTTTATGAGAGATGGGCCTTAAGACCATTATGCTCGCCCCATTCTGATAGTCGCTGCATGATTTCATCTCTTTCAAGGAGTAGTTTTTTCCCGGCTATCGTGTCCTTTATTTTCATTGGTCGGCGAAATTCATCAATCAGCTCGATGTCCAGAGGAGCTGACTCAAGTTTTGTCTCCGCTTCTTTTATTTCATCAGGAGTTGGCAGGATGATACCGTACAGCTGATGAGGGGTATGAACAAGTGAATGACCTCTGTTATAGTATGCGGCAGCAAAACCACCATCGACGTTTATTGCCACGCCGTCCTCACTGGCCATCTGGATACCTTTCTTGTAATTTACAGGGGTGTGACCGAAAATAACCCGCTGTACACCAAATTCCTGCTGTAATTTTTTTTTAAACGCAGTGGTCTGCATATTATCTTTCCAGAAAAGGCTTCTCTCGACATGGGTATCTTTATCTGTCAGAAAATATCTCTCGAAGGTTTTCATTGCATGTTTGCCAAAAAAAGGAGATTTTGGACCACACCACAAGTAGAAGAAAAGGGCCTGGTCTTCTTCTTTTTGCTCTCTTCCATGAAGATAATTTTCTCCGACTCTGGTAATAGTTTCCTGAATAAAATTCAAAAGATTTTTTCCCTTACGAGCTAGAAATTCCTCAAATTCACCGTCGGCAGTCGAAGGAACCAGGGCATGAATATTGAGAAAATTATTCTGAATATGGTAGGTTTTTCCTTTGGTAAACAGAAAGCTGAGAAGCCGTTTGAGATGTCTGTTTGTGGTGAACTGAAGAACAAGATCTTCTATTATTTCATTTTCTTCTGCGGTTAATTTACCTGGAGTGTTAAAATCAAGAGTCGGAAAATGAGTGTCGTTGAGCCCCTCGGTCTGGCCTGATTGCAACATTTCCACCAGCCGATCAAGCCACAGCCTGGAGCTCATCCCATATTGGGGGAAATTGCGGATGGTCTGTTCTTCAAGCTTGAATTGAATTATTGTCAGGGCCTTCTCCATAGAACGACCCTTGTTGGTTTGTGCCTTGAAATTGCCGGTTACTCTCTCCACGGGATAGGTACGTTCTGCAAATTCAGCCAGTTTAGAAGTGTCAAAACGCAGCCGATCGAGAAATTCAAAATGATCATAGCGACAGGTAATCCGTATTGCCTCGGCGACCAGAGATCGATTTCCGGATGCTGCTCCCATCCACAGGATATCGTGATTTCCATACACATAATCGACACCGTTTCGATAGAAGCTGGACGAGAGTATTCTAAGGATCTTATCGGGCTGGGGACCTCTGTCAAAAACATCGCCAAGAACTTGTATACGGTCGAGCAGAACCTGGCGGACAGCGTGGGAGAGGTGTGAAATGAGTCGGTCAGCTATTACCTTTTCTTCAAATATGGGATCGGGTACCGGCAATCCTGATAAAAGGCGATTGATGACATCTCTGAACTCAGGTCGAAATATTTCACGATCCTGAGATCGGATATTGGTGAGTTTGTATTTTAAAATCTCCACCAGACAGAGTATCACATCCTGCATATCCATCTGGATTACTTCATCATGAAAATACTGCTGTTTTCTTATTATCTTTGTCAGGTATTGTATTTTTTCGGAGCTGAAGGTGTTGGGCAAGGCTTCGTTGCATGTTTGATACAACATACCAAACCTGCCCCTGAGGATTGACTTGAAACGGTCCCCTTCTCCGTGGAGGTCACTGATCCACAGTGTTGTCGGGATATTTGAATTTAATTCAAGGTCGAGATCCAGAAGTTTATTGGAAAGTTTGTCAATTTCACTCACCCTAACCTTGGCTACTCGTCCGTTCACTTCATTTTTTTGTGGGACAGGGGACATATTTTCACCATTATGACAGAAATGAAAAAATGATTAATACTAAATCAGATACCCGATGAGGCAGTATTTCAGAAAGTATTCGTAGCACCCCAATAAGGAAGCAATATATCAAAAGATTGTTGGATTGGCTAGGATATCAATAAATAATTGTGGAATATTCGAGGCAGTACCCTTCAGTAGAAGTATATTCCTAATAGGTGAATTTGACTCAGTGAAAACAAGAGAAGAAGCAGGACCAGGTTGGAAGAGAGCAAGAATCGCAAAAAGCCCCGGACAGCTAAGCTGTTCGGGGCTTTTTGGTATAAAGAAACGGCGGTGACCTACTCTCCCACACAGTCGCCCGTGCAGTACCATCGGCGCTAAAGAGCTTAACTTCCGTGTTCGGAATGGGAACGGGTGGATCCTCTTTGCTATGACCGCCGTAAAA
>JBARUU010000042.1:0-54779 GCA_049645925.1 Desulforhopalus sp. | reverse complement strand
CTTTGCCTTAAATTCCGGACTGTGTTTTCGTCTTTGCTTTTTCATAATTCCTCACTGTAGCATGATGATGGAACCATGAACACTTTTATAACTTAGGGGGTGGTCCTAAATCCTGGGACCCTCTCTTTATGATGCTGGCACCAGATATTAGTACCGCGGCAATTAGAAAGAGGATAAACGCCTCGATTTCATGAATTGCGCTCTTTGCTCCCATATAGACCAAAATGCCAAAAGCAATGAATAAGTATCCAAAGATGGCCATATTTTTTTCCTTTATTGAATTCGTTGTAGTAACTTGCCTGAAATTGCTCGTATGTTCAGCATAAACACTCACTCTGTTATTTTATGACACGCATGGGGTATTACATTGACGACTAAGATATGAGAACAGTAATAAATGCATGAGTTGCCCTACGTTATAGACCAAAAGTAATTATGTAGAAACGGTTTGCCTCACAATTGGTAATGTTATACCGAAAGATCACATGTTAGGCAACATGAAAGATACCACAACACTATCAACACCAGATTGTTCTGTGTTGGCATTTTATTGTCTTCATCTTAACCTAAAACTACTTTTAGAAAATGATTTCAATTGATGGAAGGGAAGAGATGGACCGGTAACAAGTAATAGTATACCTTTCTGAAATTTAAATCTAAAAATGTATCAATTTATAGGAGAAATCTATCAGTATTGGCTCAAATTGATTCTATCGGTAACATCGGTATAATGTCCCTAAAATCGATTAAGCCTGGAATCCATTTACCCATTGAGAGAATAGATTAACTGGAGTGACATCTACATTTTCAGTTTGTCAACCTACCCAAAAAATCAGCAATTGTCTTCATTCCTTTATTGAACTGGTTGAGACTGAATCTTTCATTGGGGGCATGAATAGTGTCGTCCGGCAAACCAAAACCCATTAAAACCACAGGAATTTTCAAAACTGTATCAAAAAGTGACGCAATGGGGATCGAACCACCTTCTCGCATAAACACGGGGGAAGTGCCATAGACAGCCTCAAGGGCCTCGGCGGCGGCCCTTATATAGAGAGTGTCGGAATCAATAAACAGTCCTTTTCCGGCGTGGAGGTTGGTAAGCTGGACGCGGTGGCCGGCCGGCATGTGCTGGTGCACAGCATTGTCAAGCCAGCCGAAGACCTCATTGGGATCGAGCTCTGCAGGGAGGCGCAGACTCACCTTGGCAACGGCCTCGGCCGGGATAACTGTTTTTGCACCCTCTGCGGTAAAACCACCCCGAATGCCGTGGATTTCAAGTGTTGGTCGTATACCTATTCTTTCCAGTGGTGGATATTCTTTTTCACCCACCAGCTCCTCCACTCCCATTTCTGTTCGCAATGCATCGGTTATATGCAACGGATCGTCCTGCCAGAAGAGTCTTTCCGGTGGGGAGGGAACGGGAATGGCAGCAGCAAGTTCCGGAATTTGAATGACCCCATCCTCACCCTTCAGGCGATTTATCAGGACACAGAGTGCATGGATTGGATTAGGGGCTACACCACCGTAGCTGCCGGAATGGAGATCAGTACTGGCACCGGAAACTGCAATTTCCGTATAAAGTATGCCCCGCAGACTGGTGACCAGTGAAGGTTGTGCCGGGTGAACCATATGGGTGTCACAGATTAAAACTGCATCGGCCCGGAGAGTTTCCGAATTCTCCGGCAGATACCTGGCAATCGATTTACCTCCAGCCTCCTCCTCTCCCTCCAGAAGAATTTTCACATTCACCGGCAGGGTTCCACCCAATGTGGCCCAGGCTTCCAGAGCTGCAAGAACGAGCATGATTTGTGCCTTGTCGTCACTGGCCCCCCTGCCGTAAATGTTGCCGTCGCGGATGGTGGGTTGAAAGGGTGGGGTTTTCCATTCATCAATCGGATCAACCGGCTGAACATCATAGTGGCCATAGATAAGTAGCGTTGGCTGGTTATCATGGGCGAGCCACTCTGCATAGACCAGGGGGTGACCTTCTGTCGGAATTATTCTGGTTTCAGGAAAACCTATTGTGTCAATTTTTTCCTTGACCCACTCAGCCGCTCTCCGAACATCGTCCCTATGTTCGGAAAGGGCACTGATGCTTGGTATTGCCAGCCATTCCTGCAATTGCACGATGAATCGCTGCTGGTTTTCGTCCAGGTATTTATTTCGCATCGTTGGTGTTGTCATTGTTCAATCCTGCCCTGTTGAGCGGTTACGCTGCATGAATCTGGCCTTCCCCTTACAGACTATTTTATCACCAATACGGATCTGTGATTTCAGATGATATAACGGTGGTAAAGATGAATCGATCCATGCCTTGATGTCAAGAGTATCATCGCAGTCGACCTGTTCCAGGTATCTGACATTCAGTTCTCCCGTCACGGCCTCGATATCCTGGTGCAGGAGACATTGAGCCATTGCCGTATCGAGGAGGGCCGAGAGAACTCCGCCATGCATGACCCCTGTATAGCCCTGAAGGTTACTGTTTCCGGTGAAGGTTGCAGATACTGCTCCGCCATCGTTTTTTATGAACTTCAGGCCAAAAGACAAGGGATTATCCCGACCGCACATGAGGCAAAATTGATGGCTTGTGTGGGGTGTTGTAGAATCTGTCTGTTCCATTATATTACTGTAGCAATATGGGTTTTAGGTTGTAAAAAGCAATTAAAGAAATTTCTTTAATTGCTGTCTTGACACGACAGGAAAGATGAACAAATATAACATATGCACAAATTCAATCCATCTCTCTTTTCAATAATAGTATACCCATGGGTGAAAGATTATGTGGGGAATTCTGACGCGTCTCAATAAAAACCTTGTCTATGCCATCCCGCTCTGCATGCTTGCTGGTTTTTTAGTGGGAGTCGGAGTAGATGCTGCAGTCGTTCTGAAAATGAAGATGTTGATAATCCCGCTCACTTTTCTCATGGTCTATCCGATGATGGTCACCCTGAATATCAGGCATTTACAGCAGGGGTTTAATCTTCGTTTACAGGGGACGGCGCAGTTTATCAATTTTGCGCTCATTCCTATTATTGCATTTTTTCTCGGCAAATGGTTTTTCCCGGCGCAACCGTATATGGCTTTGGGGCTTTTGCTTGCATCTCTTCTGCCCACCAGCGGAATGACTATCTCCTGGACTGGATTTGCCAAAGGAAACATGGGGGCAGCAATCAATATGACGGTGATTGGACTGACGCTTGGATCTGTGGCTACACCTTTCTATGTCAGTTGGCTTCTTGGAGCAACGGTTGAGGTGGATCTCTTTAAAGTGATGCAGCAGATTCTATTTATCGTCTTCTTGCCCATGGGACTCGGTTATGCCACGAGACAGTTTTTATTGAAGAAATATACCATGGCAGAATTTAAAACAAGAATTGCTCCTCGTTTTCCAGCGCTGTCAACAATCGGAGTATTGGGCATTGTCTTTGTGGCAATGGCCTTGAAAGCCGGGACAATTATGGAAAACCCTGGCCTGCTCCTTCTCATCTTTATCCCCCTGCTTCTTCTGTACGTGGTCAATTTCATTCTCTCAACCCTTGTTGCAAGAATTTTTTTCAAAAGGGGTGACGGTATTGCCCTGGTATACGGAACAGTCATGAGAAATCTGTCTATTGCCCTGGCCATTGCAATTAATGGATTTGGAGAAGCTGGAGCAAATGCTGCCCTGGTTATTGCGCTTGCCTATATAATTCAGGTGCAGTCTGCTGCCTGGTATGTCAAATTTACCGATAGACTGTTTGTAACTGCCGATCAACTATAAAGTGTCGTTATTATATGAAAAATTAATTTTACCAGCTGGGTGATGGACAAATGAGGATCAAATTGCCCATTCTCCCATTGAGAGAATATCGAAAAACCGATATTGTGAAGCTGTCGGAGATGTGTCTGTTAGGATTTGTCAGCGATATGTGCATCACCAATTCTTCAACTGTGGAGTACATTATGAAATGGATGCAGTTTTTCACCCCCGTCTCCTCCATAACCTGGGAGGAGGCCCACCGGCTTGTCGATGAGACTCCAGGCCGCGATGTTGTTTTTCTTGATGTCCGCCAGCCAAAAGAATATGCCCGGGGGCACCTGCCGGGTACGAAACTGATCCCGCTCGGAGAATTGGACAATCGCCTGGATGAACTCGATAAGGACAAACCTATTGTCATCTATTGAGCAAGTGGCGGGCGCAGCCGGGTTGCTGCGCAAAGACTGGCCGGCAAAGATTTCAAGAAAATTTATAACCTGACCGGTGGGATCAAGGCATGGAAGAAGGAAGTTGCCGTCGGCTCCGAAGAGACGGGATTACATCTTTTTACCAGAGAAGAGAGTCCTGAAGAGGCAATTATTATCGGCTTCGGTCTGGAGATGGGACTGAGGGACTTTTATCTTTCCATGCAGTCGAAGGTCTCACGGGACACGACGAAGACCCTTTTCGGGAAACTTGCCGACATTGAGATCCTGCATCAGGAACGGCTGGTTGAAATCTACCAGGAAATTACCGATACATCAGTGACGATGGAAGAGTTTGCCGAAAAAATTGCTGAGCCGGCGATGGAAGGTGGCCTGACAACCGAAGAATATCTGCAGCTCTATGATGTTGATCTCGATTCCGAACTGGAGGTGCTCGGCCTGGCGATGGGGATCGAAGCCCAGGCTCTCGATCTTTACCTGCGGGCGGCGGAACGAAGCGATAAAGGTGCGACCAGGGAAGCCCTGCAGAAGATTGCTGAGGAAGAGCGGAGCCATATCGGCCGATTGAGTAGCTATATTGATCAACAACAGGATCTGACATGACAAAGCAACTCGTTCTCATTGGCGGTGGTCATGCCCACATGGTCACTCTGGCGAAACTGCATACCTTTATAGATAAAGGCTATGGAGTTACCGTGATTCAACCTTCCGAACACCATTATTACAGCGGTATGGGGCCGGGAATGCTGGGGGGGACATACCGTCCGGACGATATCCGTTTTGCGACCCGAAAAGTTGTTGAAGACAAGGGCGGCACTTTCATTCTCGGCAAGGCATTTAGAATCGACCCCCACAAACAGCGGGTGCTCCTCGAGGGAACCGAAGAAGAGATCCCATATGATGTACTTTCCTGCAATGCCGGTTCCTATGTCCCCCGCAACATAGTTCAGGGAGATTCCCGGAATATTTTTACCGCCAAACCTATCGAAGAGTTACTGGCAGCGAGGCAGAGAATAATCAAACTGACGACTGCGGGAAAGACCACCGTTGCTGTCGTCGGCAGTGGCCCTTCTGCTATAGAAATTGCCGGAAACATTCACCAGCTGTGCCGGGAGCGGGGTGGGGAGATGCCGAAGATTCAGCTGTTCGGTGGACAGGATTTCATGTCGGGGCGGCCACCGAAAGTTTGTCGTCTGGCCAGAAAGATACTGGAGAAAAAGGGGGTCGAGATCATTGATACCGGCTACGTCCGGCAGATAGAAAATGACCGGCTGTTTCTGGAGGACGGACAGAGCTACCATGCCGATATTATTTTTCCGGCGGTGGGGGTCAAGCCGTCGCAGCTCTTTGCAAGATCCGGCTTACCGGTTGGACCCGACGGGGGATTGCAGGTGGATAAATATCTGCAGTCAAGCCGATATAAGAACATTTTTGGCGGTGGCGACTGTATTTATTTCGAACCACAGCCGCTCGACAAGGTCGGTGTTTACGCGGTTCGGCAGAATTCAGTGTTGTATAATAACCTGATGGCCTCCCTGAATGGAACAGAACTGGAAGAATTCTCCCCGGGAGGAAAGTACCTCCTCATCTATAACCTTGGTGATGGGGACGGTATTTTGTCCAAGTGGTTTATAACCTTCTCAGGGCCGCTTGCCTTTCGTATCAAAGATTTCATTGATCGCCGGTTTATCCAGACATTTCAGCAGTCCTGATTACCTTCAGTGGTCATATTCGTCGGCTGAAGGTCGTTTAAGGACATCGAAATCAATCTCATTTGAATTGACCGCCCGTATCTTCGGTCCAAAGCTTGTTATATTCGGCAGGGTGGCGTTATGATGTTCTCGGATTTTCTCTGCAGCCATATGTGGCTTGTCATGAGTTGTAAAATTTTGATCCTTCGTTATTCGTATTGAATATGACTCACTGAGCTCCGTCCCCCTCACATTGATTTAACAGCGAAAGAACTTTGTCGTTAGATTCAGTTGTTACTGTGGAGATTGTTACATTCATATGGATTTTTATAGTATCTGACAAAATTCTCCAGGTACGAGGGGGCCCTTCATATGGATTATTTGTTCCAGACAGCAGAACAGTTCAGGTGAGACGGGAACGTTCTGTTGTATCTATATGACCCTGAAGCCAGTTTAGTTTCGCTCTTTCAGCAAGTCCCGTATTTCCGTGAGCAATACCTCCTCTGCAGAGGGTTTTGGGGGAGCCTCGGGTGCTGCCTCCTCTTTTCGTTTCAGCGTATTGATTGCCTTGATAGCAATAAATATTGCAAATGCGATGATCGTGAAATCGATGATGGTTTGTATGAATTTTCCATAACTGATCATTACCGCCGGAGCATCTCCGGCAGCTTCTTTCACAACGAAAGCCAGATTAGAAAAATCGACACCGCCCAATATTACTCCTATGGGTGGCATAATCACATCGCCGACAAAGGAAGAAACTATTTTACCAAATGCGGCGCCGATAATGATACCGACAGCCATGTCAACGACATTTCCCTTTACCGCAAATTCTTTAAATTCCTGCACTATTCCCATAGTTGTTCCCTCCGGTTTTGTATGATTACCTCAATGGGTGCGGTTTGACACACTCTGATTTTATATAAATAATAAAAGTACAGAGACATCGGTTTTTTTGGCTTTGAGCTTTGAATGAGCTAGCCCGGATATCTCATGAACACTGTGTAAATTTAGGGATAGTAAGAAACTTGACAATAGTATCAAAATATCAGCTGACTCTTGCTCATTGACACAATTTCTCATGAGAAATCCGGGCTAGGCACATTTCACTATTTTCTAATCCGTTTGAATGGAGCTCTAGTATTGCTTTGCCAAACCGCCATCTGGTGAAACTGTTACTTCACGATATATTTTTACCCTGCATAGAAGAAAAAAGGTTCCGTATTATTGAAAATCTACTGTATGTGGATGAGAAATACTGTCAGGAAAATTATATCGTTCCGTGTACCTTCGATTGCATTCGATGATCAGAATAGATTTCTGGTCATTCGGGCTTACTTTGTAATTAGTATGTTTTTATGATGGTGGTGTCAATGCCGGGAGGAGCTGCGACAATCCTCATGATGTGATTCTTTGACTGACAACCTCATGTCGCAGAGGTCCCTTCCTGTACCTGATTTTCCTGACACAACAGAGAATTAAAAAATGGAGGTTTGATATGCTCGCAAAGGATCAGGAACGTTTAGACTGTTTCATGACAGGGCTCAAGCGTCGTAATCCCGACGAACCGGAATTTCACCAGGCTGTCTACGAAGTGGCCTTCGATGTAATTCCATTTATTCGCGAGAACCCCGTTTATGAGGAAAACCGGATCCTGGAGCGTCTGACTGAGCCGGACAGGATCATCATCTTCAGGGTAAACTGGGAGGATGATAAGGGCCATATCCGTGCAAACCGCGGATATAGGGTCCAGCAGAGCAATGCCATCGGGCCGTATAAGGGAGGTATCCGGTTCCATCGGGACGTGCAGCTGGACACCCTGAAATTTCTCGCTTTTGAGCAAACACTAAAAAACAGCCTTACGGGACTGCCAATGGGCGGAGCAAAGGGGGGGGCAGATTTTAACCCAAAAGAAAAATCGGAGAGGGAAGTGATGCGTTTTTGCCAGCGTTTTATGACTGTTTTAGCCCGGCACATTGGCCCCAATACCGATGTACCTGCCGGCGATATCGGAGTCGGAGCCCGGGAGGTGAGTTTTATGTTCGGGCAATACAAGCATTTGGTTAATGAATTCACAGGCGTTCTGACCGGAAAGGGAATCTCGTTTGGCGGCAGTCTTATCCGTACGGAAGCTACCGGCTACGGTACGGTGTATATGCTTGAAAATATGCTCAAATACCACAAGCAGACCCTTGAAGGAAAGGTCGCTCTCGTTTCAGGAAGCGGGAACGTTGCCCAGTACAGTGTTGAGAAACTCATCGAACTGGGGGCAAAACCTGTCACCATGTCAGATTCTTCAGGTACAATTCATGACCCTGATGGAATAAATGAAGAGAAACTGGCATTTATAAAAGAAGTAAAGAATATCCGCCGTGGACGGATCAGCGAATACGCACAAAAATATAATGTTGAATATTATGAGAATAGCCACCCATGGAATATTCCTTGCGATATCGCGGTCCCCTGCGCCACCCAGAATGAAATAAGCGCCAAGGACGCAAAAACACTCATTAAGAACGGATGTTCGGCGGTTGCCGAAGGGGCGAACATGCCGACCGTTCAGGAGGGGGTCGATACCTACCTGGATGCCGGAATTCTCTATGCCCCAAGTAAGGCTGCCAATGCCGGCGGGGTTGCTGTGTCAGGGCTGGAGATGACCCAAAACAGCATGCGGATGTCATGGTCGCGCGATGAACTGGATCGGCGACTGCACACCATAATGCAGGAAATTCATGACAAATGTGTGCAGTATGGTGAGGAAGATGGCAGGATAAATTATCGTAAGGGAGCCAATATTGCCGGATTCATTCGTGTGGCTGACGCCCTGGTGTCCTGTGGCAATATATAATCTTGCTTCTAAACGAACGAAAGCTGATCCCATATCACAGTAGACGGGGAGGAGTAAGTAATGAACCAAAACAGTTCTGACGATATGTCTTTAAAAAGCTCAGATCTTGAAGAATTGGAGAGTGCCTTTCGGGCGATTGTGGATCTTCGTGACCGTAAATATGGTTTTCCATCAAAGACGTTTGCCAACTGCTTCGTCGGGAGTGAAGCAGTCGGTAAATTGATTGAAGGGGGAATGGCTGCTGATGAAGATGATGCCGTTCGTCTTGGCAATGCCATGCTGCATAGTGGGATATTTCATCATGTTCAGCGTGCCCATGCTTTTAAAAATGAGTATCTCTTCTATCGCTTTGCATCCGATGAAGATCATGGTGGACTTCCGGATCAGGCCCACGGGGAAAGTTTGGTGAAATGGGCCGATTTTTTTGGCAGCCAGACCTCGACCGAGGGACCGGACGGTCTACTGCAGCCATCGCTTCCCGGTCCTGATGTTGATCTCGGGGAAATGGCACAGGAGGATCTGGATGCAATCGGGCTCGCTCCTCTTGATGAGCATAATGCGAAACTTCTCGATAATGTGCACCCTAAGAAATGGATCGACCCGGAACCGAAATCCTCCTACAATCTGGTGGTGATCGGCGCAGGGGCGGGTGGTCTGGTTTCCGCTGCGGGTGCTGCAGGTGTCGGTGCCCAGGTGGCTCTTATTGAGTCCCATCTTCTGGGCGGTGATTGTCTCAATGTCGGTTGTGTTCCCTCAAAGGCCCTGCTGCGGTGCGCAAAGGCGGTTGCTGCAGTGCGTGAGGCAGGTCGTTTCGGGGTGCGAATCGAGGGAGAGATCTCCGTTGATTTCGGCCATGTGATGGAGCGTATGCGGCGCCTGCGGGCTCAGATCTCGCCCGTGGATTCGGCTGCAAGGTTTTCAGGCCAGCTCGGTATTGACGTCTTCATGGGAAGGGCCAAATTTACCGGTAAAAACAGCATAGAAGTAAACGGGAAGACCCTTACCTTTACCAAAGCAGTCATTGCCACCGGCGGAACCGCAGCCATTCCCAATATTCCCGGTCTTTCTGATGCTCCCTATCTTACCAACAGCACAGTGTTCAATCTGACAGAGCTGCCGAAGAGGCTTGGTGTGATCGGTGCCGGACCCATAGGACTTGAGCTGGCCCAGGCCTTCCAGCGTCTGGGTTCCCGGGTGACGGTTTTTTCGCGGAGTGAAAAGATCATGCCCAAAGAAGACCCGGAAGCCGTGGAAATAGTAAAACAGTCAATGGTTAAAGATGGTGTGTCTTTTGCCTTTCATTCCAGCTATAAACGCATCGAGGGGCAGGGTGAAACCGGGCCGGTTCGCGTGGTTCTCGACGAGAACGGTTCTGAAAACATTCTGGAGTTTGACGCCCTGCTGATAGCCACCGGTCGAAAACCTGCCGTAACCGGACTGGGCCTTGAAGAAGCCGGAGTGGAATTCGATACCAGAAAAGGTTTGGTGGTAAACGAGAGATTGCAGACCACAAATCCTGACATCTATGGCGTCGGGGATGTCGCCGGCAAGTATCAGTTTACCCATATGTCTGATTTTATGGCCCGGCTCGTTATAAAAAATGCCCTGTTTTTTGGTCGGGACAAGGTCTCTGATCTGCTTGTTCCCTGGGCGACGTACACCGATCCGGAAGTGGCCCACGTCGGACTGTATGAGAAGGACCTCCTCGATCGAGATATTGCCTTTACCACTTTTAAACGTGAATTTGCCGATGTAGACAGAACCATTGTCGATGGAGCAAGGGAAGGGTATGTTAAGATTCACGTGGCAAAGGGCAAAGGGCAGATCCTGGGGGCAACCATTGTTGGCAGCCATGCCGGCGATATGATAAGTGAGGTCACTGTGGCCATGCAGGGCGGCATGGGCCTTGGCCAGCTTGCAGGGGTGATCCATCCCTACCCGACAGCCGCTGAAGCTGTTCGACAGTGCGGTGACGCCTATAACCGGGAGCGCCTCACTCCTGCCGTAAAAGGAATTTTTCATAGCCTCATGGCCTTGAGGCGGTAGCAGGGCGGCCACTACACAACAGACAGGACTTGAAAGATTTGGAGAAAATGATGCCAGGTATGGCGATCTCGGTATTCCGCAGAGTTCAACTCAAGGAGTAAGTGAATATGATATTGGATGTGCTTGAAAATGGGCACCTTTATGTGGCCCTGAACAAAGGTTTCGCTAAGGGTTTTGAGTTTCTCATGCGCTCAGACCTCCGGGAATTAGCGGTTGACAACTATCAGATTGACGGCGATCGGGTTTTTGCAATTGTGGCCAGAGATCCTGGCCGCAGGAGGGAAGAGGCATTGCTCGAAACGCATGATAAATATATTGATATTCAATTCATACTGGCAGGAACCGACACTATGGGATGGAAACCCAGGGTATTATGCCAACAACCTTCAGGGGGATATGATCAGGCAGCAGATCTGCAGTTCTATGGGGATGAACCGGACGCCTGGCTGGCAACAAAGAGTGGCTCCTTTGCGATATTCTTCCCGGAAGACGCACATATGCCGTTAATTTCTTCAGGTCAGCTTCACAAGGTTGTAGTGAAGGTTGCAGTCAACCAGATATGACCAGGAAGAGCTGTCGATACACCGAGTTTGGCGTACTAAATCTTTAAATCTTCCAGACAACAATTCGGCTGATTCACTGTGGGGAGACAACAATCGTTGATGGCGATGATCGAGGTGACCAATCGCTGTAACAGAGCATGACCGATCCGCTATTCAAATGCCCGGAAGTCGGCTGAAGATGTTCCCCTCAATACTCTCCGGTTCCTTCCCGTTTTTCAGTCGAACCACATCCCAAGAAAGAAACCAACAGAATAATAAGTAAAAAAATAGCAGCCAGAGCCAGGGGGTTCATGATAACTCTCCTTGTATGTATTTTTTGATTTCTATCCTCACTTATTACCTACACCTTCTTATGATCTGCAAATGGGAATATTCGTTGGGTATATTAATCAATTATCACTTCTACATGATGTTGACCGCGATCATTGACAAGGGGGATGACACCCGCCGGCTGTTCTGTTCCATTGCCTCCGATTCCGTCTACCACAGTACCATCGACCGTCACACTCATAACGTGCCCCGACGTATCACCTGCACGCTTTATTATGATGTGGTAGAAGGTTTCGCGATAGCGGTAGTGAACTGTATAGGATTCCCAATGGGCGGGAATGCATGGTACAATCCGGAGACAGTCCACTTCCAATTGTAGCCCCAGCAGTGTCTCTACGATCAGCCGATACATCCAGCCCGCCGCTCCGGTGTACCATGTCCAGCCACCCCGGCCTGTATGTGGTGGCGCCCCGTAAATATCCGCACACATGACGTACGGCTCGACCTTGTATTGTTCAATTTCTTCCATTTGACTACCGTGGTTTATAGGGTTGAGCATGGCGAAGAGTTCCCACGCCCGTTCCTTTTCACCGATCATCGCAAATGCCGTGGTGGCCCAAATTGCCGCATGGGTATATTGGCCGCCGTTTTCTCGGACACCAGGCACATACCCCTTAATATAGCCGGGTTCAAGGTCCGACGTATCGAAGGGCGGGGTGAGCAATTGGATGAGCTTATCTTCGTTCCGCACCAGATGTTTGTCTACCGCCTCCATCGCCTGTCGAATACGCAGGTGACCTCCGCCGCCGGAAATGACCGCCCAACTCTGGCTGATCGAGTCGATTTGGCACTCCTCGTTGATAGACGAACCCAAAGGAGTGCCATCATCGAAATAGGCCCGTCGATACCATCCGCCGTCCCAGCCATTGAGCTCAATGTTTGTGAGCAAAAGCTCAGCCTGCTCGGTACATAACTCGGCAAAGGTGTCGTCATTTCGACTACGAGCCAGTCCTGCAAACTGTTGTAGGTTTTCATAGAGAAACCAAGCTAGCCAAACACTTTCACCCTTACCGTGGCGGCCAACAAGATTCATACCATCATTCCAGTCACCGCAGCCTATAAGCGGCAGTTGATGCTCGCCGAAACGGAGACCGTGCATGATTGCGCGTACACAATGTTCATAGAGAGGGGCTGCTTCATTTGACTTTTGCGGCTGGTCGTAGTATGCCTCCTCGTCTGGATTTAACTCACGACCTTCGAGAAAATGGACGGACTCATCGAGTACTCCCGTATCGCCGGTCGCCAAGACATAGCGGCAGGTTGCATACGGCAGCCACAGATAATCGTCGGAGAAATGCGTGCGTACGCCTTGTCCATTGGGCGGATGCCACCAGTGTTGCACATCCCCCTGGAGGAACTGGCGCCCCGCGCAACGGATCAACTGCTCGCGGGCAAGCCACGGTGTCGTATGGATCAGTGCCATGGTGTCCTGCAATTGATCGCGGAAACCATAGGCACCGCCGGACTGATAGTATCCACTGCGTCCCCAGAATCTGCAAGAGAGTGTCTGGTAGACCAGCCAGCCGTTGGCTAATACGTCCAGCGCCGTATCCGGTGTTTCTACATGTACAGCGCCTAGGGTGTTATTCCAGTGTTCCCACACCGCTTCCAATGCCTGCCGCGCACCAGCCGGACCGCCGAATCGCTGGATGAAATGCCGGGCTTCGCCAGTGTTGCCAGCTGCACCAAATATGAAAACGATCTCACGCTCCTGCCCTTCTGCCAGATCCAAAATGGTCTGGATTGCAGCACATGGATCGAAACCTGCCCCTGTCCTGCCTGATAATCGAGTGCGGCGCATGGCCGCCGGGCTGGCCAGTGAACCGTTGCGGCCAATAAATTCAGTACGGTTTCCGGTCATCGAACGGACAAATTCACTGACCTGGGCAAAGACCACCCGACCGGCACATTCACGACCATAGTCGTTTCGGGCAAACAGCGCGCCGCTCTGCGGATCTGTCTCGGTAACAATGTGCATCAGATTGGCATGCCGCCACTCACCGAGCACAAGCTCCCAATATCCGCTGAGTGAGAGTCGCCGCAACCGTTTTGAATGGTTATGCAGCTTAACCACCACAAATTTCACTGGAGCGTCCATGGCCACGTAGGTATGCAGTTCCGAGGAGATGCCCGATTCGTTATGCTCGAATACGCTGTACCCGAATCCGTGTCGACAAACATATCCGGACCGGCCCTGAGCGGGCAGAGGTACCGGTGACCAGAACGTGCCCGTTTCCTCATCACGGATGTAAAATGCCTCCCCGCTGCTGTCGGACAGCGGATCATTGTGCCACGTTGTCAGCCTGAACTCGTGAGCATTTTCCACCCAGGTATATGCGCTGCCACTTTCGCTGACGACTGTTCCGATATGCGGGCCGGCAATAACATTCGCCCACGGTGCCGGTGTACTCTGACCAGGTTCCAAGGTAACAACGTATTCACGCCCGTCCGGTGTGAACCCCCCGAGTCCGTTATCAAAAATACGCTCACGTTCGGGCAGTGGCTGGACCTGTTCAGCTGTTAACTGTCGCAATGGCACAAACCGGTCAGACACACGCTCCGGTGAAACGCGGCGCTCCACCTGCTCGATGATCGTCTGGGCGGTATCGGTGAAAACTATGCGGGCGACAGTCTGGAACAGGACACGGTCTTCTTCGGAAAGCTCTTCGGCACGCCGCACGAAGACTCCGCCAGGTTTATCGATTAATGATGTTTCAGGCCCCGTGTTGATCAAGCCGATTATCTGATCCTGCAGAACTGCCCGGTAACCCGAAAAATCCTCATTGATGATCACCAGGTCGGAAATCAAGCCTTTCATCCGCCAATATGCATGCGCTCGTAGAACCTGCTTTACCAGGCCGAGGCGGTTCAGGTCACCAATGCATAATAGGATGATCGGCAGATCACCCGAAATAGCAAAGCGCCAAAGCCCTGACTGACCAAGTCGATTACGGGCGATGATACTGGCTGAGGTTCGGCGCAAAGCATTGCTGAATATGACGGAGGTCGCCAGGCGACCGTAGACCTGTGCATCAGCTTCAGTTGCATCGATTTTGCGCAAGACCTCCTGGCTTTGGAACCATGCCATTTCAAAGGCACGTTCAGCGAAGTGCCGGTCACAATAATTTCCGAGCATAATCAGCGCTGCTTCGCGGGTCTCGGCAACACCGGAGATAATATGTACGACAGCTGACTCATCAGATGAAACGGTAATGGTGCGTCGAATTGCAACAATCGGGTCCAGCACTGAACCATCTGTGTTGGACAAGGCAGCGAGGCCGCCTACATTCTCCATTACGACTGGATTGGCGACCGTCCGCCCTCGTCCGATGAATTTGGCACGGTCCGTCTCACACGATGGATTATCAGAAGTTGTACCGGGAGCGGCGAACAGATGAAACATCCATACCATTTTTTCCCCCGGAGTGCGGGGACGCCTTGTGCAAAGGATCGCCTCTCGGTCGGGTAAGATTTCTGTTTGAACGAACAGGTTGCTGAAGGAACGATGAGAGAGATCTGTGTTGAGCGGCGCCAGCACAACCTCTGCGTAACTCGTCACTTCGATATTGCGGGTCATAGACGATAGATTGGTGATTGTGACGCGACGGAGCTCGACGTCATCTTCCGGAGATACACTGATCTCCGTGTGTGTTTCGATTGACTGATCGCGCCGTCGGTATTCAGCGCGAGCCTGTACAAAAATCGCCTCGTAGTGATCTGCTTGACACAGTGTCGGTTGATACGAACCTGACCAGTAGTGGTCATTCGCGCGGTCTCTTAAATAGATGAAAGTACCCCAGCAATCGGAAGTGAAATCTTCACGCCAGCGGGTGATGGCCAGGTCATTCCAGCGACTGAAACCGCCTCCGCTATTTGTTGCCATAACGTGATATCTGCCGTTTGATAAGAGATGAACTTCAGGTATCGGCGTGTTCGGGTCGGTAAACACCCGCATAATTTCGCCTTCGGTGGTTGGTGGGTGAGCTGTGGCGCGTACTTCGGCAGCGTGTGGGTGTAAGGTAGCACCTTTCTTCGGCACACGTTCCTGCAGTAATAGTTCCGTTGCCTTAGCAAGAGGATCGGCCATAAATCGACGCTGCATCGGTTGATTGAGTAATACATGCTCAAAAGCTAACAAACTCATTCCTTGATGATGAGCCATGAAAGTGCGGACAATTGCGTGGTTTTTGTCCCGCGGTAGCCGTGACGGTGTATAATCAATCGCTTCATAAAACCCATATCTGCCGAGAAAACCTTTGTCTGCCAGGATCTGCAGGTTGTGGCACGCTTCAGCGGGGAGCACGGTAAGTGCCAATGCACTGGCGTATGGTGCAATCACCAGGTCATCTCCCAACCCACGCTTCAGCCCCAGGCCGGGGACACCAAAAGCTCGATATTGATAGACGTCGTGAATATCGGTGGCGTTATAGCAGGATTCTGAAATGCCCCAGGGGACAGCCCGGTTTTGACCGTATTCAATCTGGCGAGACACCGCTGCCCTGCACGTCTGTGCCAGTAAGGTGTTGTCGTAACTCGGCATCATGAGACTGGGCATGAGATATTCAAACATAGAGCCGCTCCACGAAATCAAGCTGACATCACCACCCTGGCTCGTCAGGAGACGACCAAGTGAGAACCAATGTTTTTGCGGTACCTGTCCTTCTGCGACAAGTAAGAAACTGGCGAGCCGTGCTTCCGATGCCAGCAGATCATAGCAGGACGGATCACGACGCCGCTCACCCACATCGTAGCCTATGGCCAATAAATTGCGGGACCTGTCATAGAGAAATGCAAAGTCCATCTTCGCCAGTTTGCGGCAGCGAACCACTAAATCGTTGATTATTCCACATCGCTTCGCAGCAGCAGACGGTAATGAGCCCGCATTCATGGAATCTGATTTCGTCAGTTCATTCAGGGTCGGTATGTTGGGATAATCATCTGGTTCTAGAGCTAAAAAATTGATATCATTCCGAAATTTCTCGATTTGCCCATCAAATGCCTGGGCCCAGTAATAAAGTTCATCGTCAGTTTCGACATCAGCCGGCAGGCAGGCAACAAGTCCTCCACCAGTTCCTTGGATTTCATCCAGCACACTATCGGCAGCAGCCAATGTTTGTGACTGCCAATTCAGAATGACTGGCTGAATTGTCTCCTGGAGATAATTGATCCGTCTCGTTAAATCCTGGGTTGATGACGTCAGCGAGTGTTCGGCAAGGACCTGCAAGGTGTCCTGCAGTCCCTGGAATGTGTTTACCGACAGTACCGGCTTATTTTTCAACTCGGCCAATCCAGTTTGCAAAATGAGTAAGCTGCCTGCCAGGTTCCCACTGTCCACTGAAGAGACGTATTGCGGCAAAAGCGGTTGCAGAGTACGTGTGTCATACCAGTTATACAGATGGCCCCGGTAGCGCTCAAGCTTTTCCATGGCAGCGAGGGTGTTTTCGACACGTCGCAGGAATTCCCCGGTACTGATGTACCCTAAATCGTATGCAGCCAAGTCAGCCAGCAGTGACATTCCCATATTTGTTGGCGAAGTGCGTGGTGCGATGACAGGCTCCGGGTGTTCCTGGAAATTGTCAGGCGGCAGCCAGTTGTCGAGCGGACCGACGAAATCCGTAAAGTAACGCCAAGTGCGCCGTGCTGAAACTCTCAAAAACTCAAGTTGCTTAGCGCTTAAATCATGAGCCGGAGAGAAAAGCGGCCGACTGATCCACCAGGCAATTGCCGGTGACGCCAACCAGAGCAGCAAAACAGGTATACAAAAAGCCAGTATTGCAGGCCGAGTGAACCAGAGAATACAGGCCGGAAAGAGGGCCATCAGCGGCGCGACCCACATCTCTTTATAGAAATCGGTCGGTGTAGAACGCCTATTTCGCCGGGTATAGGATTGCATATGCCAAAGCAAAAGTCCGCCTTTATTTAACAACATCTGCACTCCCGAGCGCAGAATTGCATCCAGACAAATCATCACATCGTAAGGTAAAAAAACCAATTGAAGAAAAGCCAGCACAATGGAACGACTTGCAGCTTTACCTGTTAAACTCAGGTGTACCAGCCAATCCCGCTCTAGCGGTTTAAGGATAAAATCGAGCCCTGCGACAAACAGGGCGGGCAGCAATATCACCCCGGCGACCAATGCAGTCCAGAACCATGCCGCAGTCTGGCCAAACAACCATCCACCGACCAGCAGGATAAGCATCGATGGCGGCACAAGGCTGCGTCTGAGGTTATCCAGTATTTTCCAAAAGGACAGGGACGAGAGAGGGTTGGGTTGGCGATTCGCCTCCTTCGATCCCTCCGACTCATTCGCACCGGCAGGTCCCGGTACCCGCGGCAGCAGCCAGCCGATAATCTGCCAATCACCACGTATCCATCGGTGTCGCCGGCTTGCTTCAATAGTGTACCCTGCCGGATATTCCTCGAACAGTTCCACGTCGGTCACCAGAGCAGAACGCGCATAACCGCTTTCCAGCAGGTCGTGGCTGAGGATAAGGTTCTCCGGAAAGCGTCCATCAATGGCCTGGCGAAAAGCGTCCACATCATAGATACCCTTGCCGATAAAGGTGCCTTCCCCGAAAATATCCTGATAAATATCCGAGACCTCTCGTGTGTAGGGATCTATACCTGGCTCTCCGGCGAACAATTGTGTAAACCGCGACCGGCCTGCACTGGTCAGGCTGGTTACAGCTCGCGGCTGCAGAATCGAGTAACCTTCCACGATACGTCCCTTTTCCGCATCGTACACCGGACTGTTGAGAGGGTGGGCAATGTTGCCGATAAGCATATGTGCCGCATCACGGGGAAGCTGGGTGTCAGTATCAAGGGTGATGACGTATTTGATCGAACCAAGAATAGACTGATCACCGACGATATCCGAGAATACTTCCCGTGGCCCGCCTCGCAGCAGAGAATTGAACTGCTCAAGCTTACCCCGCTTACGCTCATAACCCATCCACACCCGCTCATGTGGATTCCATAGCCTGGGGCGGTGAAAGAGGTAAAATATACAGGACCGGTCATCGCTATAGGCTTCGTTAAGCACCTGAACGGCGGCCCGTGCATAGACGAGCAGCTCATCCTCGCCAGGCAGAGTGCACTCGGCCGCGTCGTGAAAATCGGTCAACAATGCAAAAAACAGCTGTGGATCTCTATTGCCGAGGTAGCGGATCTCCAGGGCTTCGAGAAGATCATCAATATCTTGTCGTCTATTCAGCAAGGTCGGAACGACCACCATCGTGCGATAAAGCGAAGGAATCCCCTCTGAAAAATCTAATCGTTGTAAGGCGCGAGGTTTCAGGACTAACATGACTAAATAATTCACGAGCGAGGCGGAAAGCGCTGACAAGCTGATTGCGCCGGTAACAGCAAAAAACCAGTACCGCCAATCACCTGCCATGAATCCACCTGAGGCTGAAAGAAATAACAATGTCGCCAGAACGGTTAAAAAAAAGATGCTCCCCAGATAAACGCTCAGTCGTAAAGAGGATCCTGCTCTATTAGCCCACAATTTTAAAGAGAAGCGGCAGTCGACCGCCTGTTCAAGCGTCTGCCGCCCGTGATCGACCAGGTAATATCCGACATGCGCAGTACGGTCATTAATATCCAGTTTCCCTGCTGCTTCCTGGGCAAAAACAATAGCTTGGCGAGCTACTGAGGACTCGCTGCGCGAACTGTTTTTTGCTATGTCTTCAATGGCATGCCGATATCGATCACGAGTAGCAAAATCCTGACTGCCATGTATTCCCGATGGATCTTCACGTAATATGTGTTCAACAGCACTTAAGGATTCGACATAATTCGCCCAGTCCATTGTCCCGATAAAACGCAGACTGCCGATGCTGTTTGCAATCGAGATCTGGTTGGCTGCCGCCATTCGGCTGGCCGCCTCTGATAGCTGTGTTGCCGTGGAACCCTGTTCGAGGAGTTTTTGCTCAATCCAGGTTTGCACAAAGGCCATGGCAGACTCCTGAGCTTGGATTCTGGCATAAAATTCCTCTACAAACGGTGCGGTTAACGCCACATCGGCATCGGCAAATTCTGCGAGCAAGCGAATAAGCCGTTTCGGTTCCCTTTCAGCCGTCGAAAGCATACGCTCTGCCCATGAAATTGCGGCATTGAGCTCCTCGTGGCGCTGAGTGATAACCAATCCGACTCGGCGAAGATTTTCCAGTAGCGCCAGTTGCAGCATTATCGGGAATGCCCACAACTCACCTAACATCAATGGTTGAACAGTCTGATAATTTGAAATGAAGTGGGTGGTATTGTCGCGGTCGACACGACCGTCCATGTGAGAGATCAGCTCCAGTGCCAAATCATAGACACGGGGATAACCTGCTGACAGGCCATCAGCCAGAAGCGGTAGCTGCCGACTGTACTTTCGCGGCAGGTGCCGATGCGCCAGACTGATCTGCT
This sequence comes from Desulforhopalus sp., assembly GCA_049645925.1. Lineage (GTDB taxonomy): Bacteria > Desulfobacterota > Desulfobulbia > Desulfobulbales > Desulfocapsaceae > Desulforhopalus_A. Next base: position 34,707 of record JBARUU010000042.1, on the reverse strand, counting down.
GTTCAACGAGATAGAAATTATCGAGCAACCATATTTCCGCCGGTATTATCCTGTGACCTGGAGCCGCTGCTGCTGTCGTTACAACTTTATACGCGGTTCTCAGAACACGTGCATTATCCGCCAACTGTGGCAGTAACTTGTCCGGCCCTGAATGCCTCTCTATCTTATGTTTTTCTGCTAATTTTACAGCGTGACGCTTCAGTTGCTCAATGCTGAACAACTCTGAACGCAGCAACTCCGTATCCCGGTTGTAACCCAATGTATTCGTTGTTCCTGATGAAAATCCAAAAAAATTCATTTTATGGTATTTTCCTTTTCGAATTCGGAGTAGTCAGCACAACGCTTCGTTATGATAAATATTTACATGAAAAACACTCGCTCCAATTGTTTGGTGAGATGCTCGAAATTGCTTCAGTAGAAATGAGGGGGAAAATAGCGCTTCATGGCGCAACATAAGATTATGTATAGACCATTCTATTCACTCTCTTTCCACTGAGCAAGTGATATTGCCTATACCTGCATTGATCATTAACAACTTCACTGGGGTTGGTAATTTTCATAGTCATCAATGGACGTGAGTAATAACATTCCGGCTTTCTTCCCTTTTATCGGGCGCAGGATAGCAGGCAAATACTCATCATAACCTTTGCGATAACTTTGCAACCCACCGTCCGAAAACAAAGAGACCTCTCAGCGAACAAAGACAGTAGGCATCTACCCAAGAGTGCCGATGAAATTGGTTAAATGTGTTTGGATTGAATTATATTCGAGATAAGACATAATCAATTTGGGTTAATGCTGTCTCGCAGAGAGAGCCGCAATTAATCAATTGATAATGTAGTACGGTGTCATTTGAGGTTGGAATTCCTGGTGGGTATTCCTTCGATCGGCGCAGTCGGGTAACTAGGGAGAAACTTGGGCAAAAACCAGCAGATCTATTGAATATTCATCAAAATAGAGCATAAAGCCATCCTTTTTTATGTTTACATCTATTTGAAACAAGTTTCATTTAACGAAAATTGGATGTGCTTTCCCTGTCTTTTCAACAGAGGGTTTTGATAAGGTAGATTTTGATCGTTGTGGAAAAATCGGTTAGCCCGGTTGTTCTCAGCATGGATATTATAGCGCAACATCCTATACAGTTAAAACAGTACATCGTCTACACTTTTTAAGAAGATCATTTTCATAGATAAGGAGATGTTCATGGCTGGGAAGGAAACGACGGAAAGGAAGCGGAAATCAGGAAAGAATATTCGTTAAAATAAACGTAAAAGAATCCTTTTATCAACGTTTGAATTTTGTCAATAATGGTCAAATGCCTTATGAACGCTTACTATATATGCATGTGGAATGTGGCAATTGATAGTTGTTATAAAGCCTTCATGGAGAAATTATGAAAATACTATTTATACCTGTATTGCTCCTGTCCCTTTTGGTTGTCGGTATGCAAAACTGTTTCGCAAATGGGCGGTTATCCGGAGTTGATGAAGAAATCAAAGAAGGTGTGATCAAGGTCAACGAATTGATGGTGGATAAAGACAGGGAAAGGTCCCTGGCGGCGATAAATGAGGTGGCCGGTCAGTTGAGAGGGATAGAAGTTGAGCCTGAACTTTCAGTATATCAAAATCTCGAAAGACTCGAATTCTATTTGAGTAAATATGAGTGGATCAAGGCAAGAAGAATTCTTAAAGGTCTGATGGACGATATGGGCCTCTCTTACAAACCTACCTACGATTGATACTTGCAGTGGTTGTCCGACAGGACCACATATGATAAATCGACACGCTGGGACTATCAGAAATGGACATCATCATTCGTCAGGCAAAGGAGCTTGATATCGAATCAATTTTAGCAATTTACTCCCAGCCGTCCATTGATGGCGGGAAAAGCTTGCCTGTCGAAGATGCCAGGGAAGCTGGGTCTATTTCCGACAGGCTTTCGCAGTGAGTCTCACGAATCCGAAAGTCATCATGTTTTTTATGGCTTTTATCCCCCTGTTTCTCAGTTCAGAATCAAAGCCGGTGACACTTTTCGTCTTGATGATGCACGTAACGGTTACCAGCCTGATATATCAGACCGGCCTGGTGCTCGTCGGCAATGTCGTCGCACGACGTGTTTCCCGTTGGCAATACGTCCGCATCGTTGCTACTCGTCTGGCCGGGATCGCCCTTATCAGCGTTGGTGTAAAACTGGCAGTCAGCAATCGTTGATTCTCCTGAAGCGCTTCTGTAAAAAACTCTCAGCCGGTGGAAAAACTAATAGCGAGAAATCCGGGCAAAGAACCGTTGCAGTCATGACTCTGCAGGCTTTGTCGCCAAATATCATCAAAGCTCCGGCAGGTAATAAACTGTGCACGTTCAGGAAAATTATTGTACCGATTTCATGAACCGGATATGATAAACCTCAATGAATCAGTGACATACTGTTATCAATACCCCATCTACCGTCTATCTGGTGCCGAACAAGGGAATGAGCTTGTGCATTGTCATTAAACTGAGCCTCCCGATAAAAGACTCTGAAACTCAATCTGACATCGAGCTATGTATACAGCACATTATGGTTTAAGGATCAAGCCCTTTCAAATATCCTCGGATGCTAAATTTATCTGGCTTGGGGAAAAGCACAAAGAAGCTCTGGCAACCTTGAGGTACGGCATCCTGGACAACAAGGGGTTTTTGCTGTTAACCGGTGATGTCGGCACAGGAAAAACGACCCTTATTAATACCTTAATCGGCAGTCTGACGAAAGATGTGATCTACGCCTCGGTTCCCGATCCGAGTCTTGAGAGAATGGATTTCTTTAATTATATTGCTGCGGCTTTTGGTATTGGTGAAGAATTTACCAGCAAGGGAAAATTTTTATCAAGTTTTTCCAGTTTTTTACATAAAGCTTATGACAATAATCAAAAGGTGCTGCTCATCATTGACGAGTCACAGCTTTTGACTCAGGAGCTGCTCGAGGAAATACGGCTGTTGTCGAATATTGTGACCAGAGACAGCAATCCGCTTCTGAATATTTTCTTTGTCGGACAATACGAATTCAATGAATTGATACGGCTTCCTGAGAACAGGGCCATCGCCCAGCGACTGACGTTAAATTACTATATTGAGCCGCTGTCACTTGAAGAGACCGGAAACTATATACGACATAGATTGAAAGTAGCCGGGACGACGGAAAAAATTTTTAATACTGCTGCCGTAAAAGAGATTTATGCGTTTTCAAACGGATTTCCCAGAAGGATCAATATTATCTGTGATCACTGTTTGATGAGCGGCTATGCAGAAGATAAAAAAACTATAACAGGTTCAATTGCCCAGGATTCCGCCACAGAGTTACAGATACCGGAGCATAGAAGGGGACAGCAGCATGAAAGTGGTGCCGCACCACAGCAATCCAACATCCTGATACCTTCTGTTTCGCCACGACCCGCAGATCAATCCAGTCAGGTTAAAACGACAGCGGGGGTGCCTCTGTTCTGGCCAATCAGCGGTCTCTTTTTTATTCTCTTACTCCTGATGTGCGGTGCCTTTCTTTTTCTTCTTTACACAAATACAACATATAAGGAAGCCACTCAGTATTTAGCAACGATTCAGAGTAAAATCGGTCTGAGTTCAGAAGAGATCGCGGGGAAAAACAGTCAAGCCGGGCAAGAGAAAGAAGCGGCGGTGTCTGATATCAACGTCGATCAGAAATCTTCTTCTGCCATTGATGCAAAGGTGGCTGCGAAGATAACCGGTCCTGCAAAGAAAAAGGAACCGCTGGCATCGGCTACCGCTGACGTCAGTTCCCAAGAGACCGCCCCATCATTAGACCCATCGGGGTCGGGTAAAATAGATGTTCGACCAGTGCTTCTTTCGGATAGCCTGATAACGGATTCTTCAGAAAAAAAACCAGAAGTCCAAAAACCTTCCTTACCTACGGAGCCTCTTGTTATTCGATTCAAATATGACTCGAATATATTCAGTGTATCCGATATTGAGCGGATGAAAAATTTCGCCAGGAGAGTGCAGGCGTATCCCGGTACAACCATCAACGTTGCCGGGTATACAGATGCCAGCGGTGATATAGGGTACAACAAGAGATTATCAGAATTCCGGGCCAATATGGTCAAAAGTTTTCTGATGGGCCAAAACCTGCCTCCAGAGCAAATCAAAGCCCAGGGGTATGGCAGGGAGAACCCGGTGGCCAGAAACGATACGGCAGAAGGTCGTATCTTGAACAGGCGCGTCGAGATCACTGTGGTCAGGAACAGGTAACCGGGGAACAGATGTTGATTGGCCCTTTCCTGTGGTGGTTCTATTCGCCATGCATTCGTGAAATGTTCTTGTGAAAATGTCCATTTCCTTAAATAAATAGAGAGACCACGTAAAAGTCTCTGCCATTCAACCACTCGCCCCTGGAATTATTTCGGAATTACATCGCAAGAATCGGAGTGTTTCACAGTCCTGTTGTGTCTATAGTAACCAGATCTTACAAGGGGGACAGCTATGGAACCGGTGAACAGGGCAATGGGGCTGGGTGAATGGGTTTCGATAGTTTACTGTCATTTCTTTGGGGTGGACCGGCCCTGGTCTCGCTGCAATTGATAGCAGGCCCTCTGGTATTCTAAGAAAAAGATACATTGCCCCGTTGAGCTATGTCTTCTCGAAATTGTGACAAATGGTATGAGAGGGTTACATCATGGAACTTGACAAAAAACACTCGGACGATATTCGGTGGGAAAACCTGATCATGCGCAAAGCTGCAGGAGGGGATAGTTTCTATTACGGGGTCAGGACGACCGGTATATTCTGCAGGTGCGGCTGCGCCTCCCGTCTGCCTAATCGTGAAAATGTCGAATTCTTTGATACATCGAAAGATGCTGAAAACGCAGGGTACCGTCCCTGCAAAAGATGTTGTCCGGGAGCGCCTTCCGGTCATGATAAAAGGGAGCAGATTGTTATACAAGCCTGTCGGAAAATTGAACAGGCCGAGGCCCCTTTGAAGCTGCATGAACTGGCAGCGGAAACCGGCATGAGCCCTGGCCACTTTCACCGGCTTTTTAAGAAAATCGTCGGTATCACCCCAAAGCAGTACGCTGCAAAGGAACAGTCAACGCGGTTACAGAAAAGCCTTAAAACCGGTCAATCGGTCACCGAGGCAATTTATGATGCCGGGTACAGTTCCACCAGCCGTGCATACGAAAAATCACAGGATCGTCTGGCCATGACACTGGGGGTTTATAAAAGAGGGGGGAGGGGGCTTGCGATACACTATTGCATCGCCGAATGCTCGCTCGGATTACTACTCGTGGCGGTCACAGATCGTGGGGTCTGTGCTATTGAATTTGGTGATGACAATGATTCGCTGTCCGGGCAACTTCAGGAGAGTTTTCCACGCGCGAAAATATCCAGGGCATGTTCTCTGTTGTCTTCCGTCATTCAGGATGTCATCTCCCTGGTCGAGGCGCCGGATAAGCAATGCACGCTTCCTCTGGATATTCAGGGGAGTGCTTTTCAGCAACGGGTGTGGAGCGCCCTGAGGGGTATCAGGCCCGGCACCACGGCAAGCTACAGTGAGATTGCTGATCGTATCGGGCAGCCGGCGGCAGTGCGCGCTGTTGCCAGCGCATGTGCCGCGAATATTCTGGCTGTAGCTGTCCCCTGCCATCGAGTGGTCCGCAGTGATGGTAAGATAAGTGGCTATAAATGGGGTGTCGAACGAAAACGCCTGTTGCTTCAACGAGAAAAAGAGAATGTGAACACTTCCGGCTCGAAATAAAATCAACCACTGAAAAACGATAAAATTAACATTAAACGCTATGTTTTTGACAAGGAAAGACGCATTTCAAAACCACTCCCAACGGTCGCCAAATCTCTTGCGGTTTCGATACTGTAATTCGTCAGGATGTATTTTCTGTTCTTGATCTTCCTGCCGATTTCCCTTAATAAGAGAGGACGATTTCATCAGATTATCCTTTGAACAATTGAGGTAAAGCATATGAGTGACTGGGAGTGCAGTGTTTGCGGTTATGTCCACAAAGAAGAGGAGTCACCAGAGAAATGCCCTGTTTGTGAGGCTCCTGCACAAATGTTTAGCAAAGCGACTGGCGGCAAAGAAAAGACTGTCGCACCAGCAGTTAATGAAGCGACAGTCGAACCTGCAGCGAAAAATGAGACTGTCGAGCCCGAAGCCACCGGTGAGAAAAGATGGCGCTGTATCGTTTGCGGATACGTGCATACCGGAGAGGAACCTCCGGAAAAATGTCCCGTCTGTGATGCTCCGAAAAATATGTTTGAGGAAATCGATGCGGAAGGAAAGTCTCTCGGAAAGTGGGCTGCCGATGAAGAGGAGCCTGTCATGGCGCAAAGCGCAGAGAAGGGGAAAAAGCCGTCCTCCTCTCTTTTTGATAAGTTTGTCGGTCTTTCGCTGAAATTCCATCTTCATCCGATAACGGTCCATTTTCCTAACGGAATATTACCGGCAGTTGTCGTTTTTCTCGGGCTCTCAGTCTATTTTAATATCGTGTCACTGGAAACGGCTGCGTACTATAACCTGATCTTTGTCCTGCTGATGCTGCCGATGGTTCTGCTGACTGGATTTATTGAATGGCAGAAACGATACCGGGGAGCTAAGACAGCCATTTTTATTACGAAGATTATCTGCAGCCTGATTGTCCTCGCCCTGGTGAATGTCCTGGTCTTCTGGCGTCTGCTTGATCCGGCAGTTGCAGCTGAAGGGTCACCGTCAAGGTTGATTTATCTGGGAATTGCGGGCGTTATGCTTGGGACAGTGGGTATTGCCGGACATCTAGGCGGGAAGCTGGTCTTTGGGTCGCGGGGAAATTGAAATCAAAACAGCTGCTTCAATCGTTTCAGTCGTGTAAGGCGAATGAAACGATTGAAGCTAGTCATGACCAGTATCAGGCCGGTAAAAATGGACTGATATCTTTTTCGTACTGACTTTTCACCTTAAAGCCTTTGGCAGTCAGCGCTGCATTTGCCTTGTCCCCATCCTGCTTGGCCACACGCAAAACCATCTGGGTTATTCCCTCATGCTTTGTTTCCGGCCAGCAGAAGAGGCTTTGAATGTTTATCCCATCATCCCGTAAGGTTTGTGTAACCTCGGCAAGTCTACCGATGCTGTCTCTCACAAAGATACTGAGCCGAACGCTGTCTTCGCTGATACCTATGGCCTGAAGCAGAACTCCCATGACATCGGTGCTGGTGATGATACCCGCCAGTTCATCTTCTTCCATCACCGGCAGAGCACTGATACGGTGCTGCTGCATAACGAGTGCTGCCCGTTCAATTGTGGTGTTGGTGGGGACTGTCACAACTGTCTTTATCATGATCATGGAGACCAGAACCTTTTGCAGCAGGTAGTTGAGCTCATGGGTCGAAAGCGAGGTGGCGGGAGATGCCCAGTACTGCTTAAGGTCACGGTCGGAGACAATACCGACGAGCTTTTTTTTGTCGTTAACGACCAGAAGGTGATCTATCTGTTTTTTATCCAGTAGCTCTTTCGCCTCAACAAGGGTTGTGTTTGGTGATACGGTGACAAGGTCTGTATGCATGATTCTGCCGATATACATGATGGTCTCTCCCTCTGAAATCAGCCTGAAAGTAAATTTTCAGGAGGTTGTTTTTAACATCATTAAAACGAAGTATCTTAATAGCTTTCATATAGTAAAGGTGGTAAGCCGAGTTGTCAAAGTAAAGGCGAGGCCGGCCCTGCTGAAACATGAATTTGAAACATCAGACTTTGCGGCAAATTGTTGACGGAGCTGGTTGATTGTGGTTTTCTGGGAAAAGAAAAAAAACTTGCCTGTTTAATGGGTTTCAGGGTAGCTTGCTCTGTTATTTCAAGGCATGCGACGCCCGCTATGGCGTGGGTGGACAATCCAAAAGCCACAGGATATGATCTCTTTTTATCAGAGAAAAACTTGGAAAACATAAATACTTGGATGGCTAAGTAAAAAAAATCATATGCGAGGCGTAAGATTTTTCTATCATTTTGGCGTACTAGAGTACGTCGTAATGATAGAAAAATTGCAACAACGAAGCAGATGAAGATTTTTTACGACGCCATCATCAGGAGAGACTGTGACAAAAATTAATGACAACGCACTCTGGATGTCCGGTAATGAGGCTATTGCCCTTGGCGTCTATGAAGCTGGAGTGAAGGTTGCTTCTGGGTATCCCGGAACGCCCTCTACGGAAATAATGGAGAACCTCTCGCAGTATGAGGGGGTGTATACAGAATGGGCACCTAACGAAAAGGTCGGGCTGGAGGTTGCTATAGGTGCTTCCTTTGCCGGGGCCAGATCCCTTGCCACTATGAAACATGTCGGGGTCAACGTGGCGGCGGACCCTCTTTTCACAGCATCTTACACCGGTGTTTGTGGCGGGCTGGTACTGGTCAGCGCCGATGATCCGGAGATGCACTCTTCGCAAAATGAGCAGGATAACCGGAATTACGCCTTTGCCGCCAAGCTGCCGATGCTGGAACCGTCAGACCCCAGTGAAGCCAAGGAAATGGTCAAGCTGGCATTCGATCTCAGTGAAGACCTCGATACTCCGGTTATGCTACGGATTACAACCCGGGTATCCCACGTCAAAGGCGTTGTGGAGAGAGGGGGGAAAAAGACTTCTCATGCCGCCTGCGGTATTACAAAGATACCCGGAAAACTGGTCATGCTGCCCGCTATTGCCCGTAAAAGAAGAGTGTATGTTGAAGAGCGGATGGAAAAATGCAGGGAGCTTGCAGAAACAGCAGACTTTAACCGGGTGGAGCAGGGTGACACGGCAAGAGGGTTTATCACATCCGGTGTTTCGTATCTCTATGTAAAAGAAGCCTTTCCCGAGGCTGCCGTTTTAAAACTCGGCATGTGCTGGCCGCTGCCGGAGAAGAAAATTCGCGAATTCGCCGCCATGGTGGACGAGCTCTATATTGTTGAAGAGCTTGACCCTTTTCTGGAAACCCATATCAAAGCGATGGGTATTCAATGTCATGGCAAGGATTGCATTCCCAATCAGGGTGAATTAAACACGGCTATTGTGCGTCAGTCGATTGAGCCTGGAGCCGGGCCGGAGTTGTTTGAGCCGGTCGAACTGCCCAACCGACCACCGAATATGTGTGCCGGTTGTCCCCACCGGGGTATTTTCTTTAACCTGTCGCGAATGAAGGTTTTTGTCTCAGGCGACATCGGCTGTTATACCCTTGGTTTTCTGCCACCGCTCTCGGCAATGGATGCCTGTGTCTGCATGGGTGCTTCGGTGCCGATTGCCCACGGGATGGTCAAGGCACTCGGAGATGATGGGTACAATCAGGTTGTTTCAGTCATCGGGGACTCAACCTTTGTCCATTCCGGTGTCACCGGTCTCATCAACACGGTGTATAATAATTCCGCTTCAACCCTCATTATCCTCGACAACCGTATAACCGCCATGACCGGGCAGCAGCAGAACCCGGCAACCGGCTATAATATCAAAGGTGAAGCGGCAAATTCGCTTGATCTGGAAGCCTTGTGCAGAGCCGTCGGGGTACAACATGTCTATAAGGTGAATCCCCACGACGTGGTTGAAACCCGAAAAGTATTAAAGGAAGCTGTCGAACTCAGGGAACCTTCTGTTGTCATCTCCGAGGCACCCTGTGTACTGTTGCCGGAGATGAAGGAACGCAAGCCGGTCAGTTATTTTACCAACCAGGAGAACTGTGTCGGTTGTATGTCCTGCATCCGCCTTGGTTGTCCGGCTATCAGCTGGACCTCCTTTGCCGAAGGAGAGGCGGAAGAGCGTGGCTATCGGAAAAAGCAGAAGGGTATCTCCAAGATCGATGAGATTCTCTGTAATGATTGCGGTCAGTGTGCATCGCTCTGTAAATTCAATGCCATCACCAGAGGGGAGAAAAAGTAATGGAAGATACAGGAAATATCCTCTTTTCAGGGGTTGGCGGCCAGGGCATTCTGCTGGCCAGTGAAATTACGGTTTACGCCCTGCTGTCGGCAGGATACGATGCCAAAAAGAGTGAAGTGCACGGGATGGCCCAGCGTGGAGGTTCGGTTACCGCGCAGCTGCGTTACGGCAAGAAGGTCTATTCGCCGCTGATAGAGCCCGGCTGTGTTGATATCCAGATGGCTTTTGAGATGATGGAGGCGGTTCGTTACCTGCCCTTTCTTCACAAAGGAAGTAAGGTCATCGTCAACACCCAGAAAATTCTGCCGCCGTCGGTTGCCACCGGTCAGGCCGAATACCCAAAAGATGTCCTCAATCATCTGACCGAGAGAGATATTATAGTAGTGCCTGTCGATGCTTTTGACCTGGCCCGTGAAGTGGGTGAGGTGAAGACGGCGAATGTGGTTATGGTGGGAGCGCTTTCAACCTTTCTGCCTGTTGATCCGGCTGTCTATGAACAGGTCATCTATGCCCGGGTGCCCGAGAGATTCAGAGATGTCAATCTGAAGGCATTTGCCGCGGGAAGAAAAGTCAGCGAATAACCTGCAACGTATTAAGGGAGACGAGATGTCGGTAACATATTGGGAAGAGGAAATTGAAACACTGCCCCGGGTGGGCCTGGAGTCCATCCAGCTGCGACGATTGCAGCATCTTGTCGCCCGGGTGTACCGGACGGTTGAACCCTATCGTCGCAAAATGGATGCGGCAGGGGTGAAACCTGATGATATCAAGACGCTTGGTGATCTGGCCAAATTGCCCTTTACGGTTAAAGACGACTTGCGGGACAATTATCCATTCGGACTGTTCACCGTCCCTCTGGACGAGGTTGTGCGGGTCCACGCCTCTTCCGGGACCACCGGCAAACCGACAGTCGTCGGCTATACCGCAAAAGATATAAAGACCTGGTCCGGTGTTATGGCCCGGGCACTCTGCTGTGCTGGCGCTACCAAAGGTGACATGGTGCATAACGCCTACGGCTATGGCCTTTTTACAGGCGGTCTTGGGGCTCACTACGGTATTGAGCGACTGGGGGCCACCGTTATTCCGGTATCAGGTGGGAACTCCAAACGTCAGATTAATATCATGAAGGACTTTGGCTCCACCGTACTGCTGTCGACACCATCCTACGCCCTCAATCTTGCCGAAGCCATGGACTCCATGGATGTCGATCCGAAATCCCTCTCGCTTCGGGTTGGTATCTTCGGAGCTGAACCCTGGAGTGAAAACATGCGCGAGGAGGTCGAGCGGAAACTGAACCTTAAAGCAACAGATATTTACGGACTCTCCGAGGTCATGGGACCTGGTGTCGCCCAGGAATGCCTGCATACGACCCGGGGCATGCATATTTTCGAGGATCATTTCCTTCCTGAAATCATCGATCCGGAGAGTGGGGAGGTACTGCCTCCCGGAGAAAAAGGGGAGCTGGTCTTCACTACTCTTACCAAGGAAGCCTTTCCGATCATCCGTTACCGGACCAAGGATATTTCAAGGCTCTACTACGAGCCCTGTGAATGTGGCCGTACCCTCGTCCGCATGGAGAAGGTAACCGGCAGAACCGACGATATGCTCATTATCCGCGGGGTGAATGTCTTTCCATCCCAGGTTGAGCATGTCCTGATGGGTGTTGACGGAGTTGAGCCGCATTATCAGATCGTGGTCGACCGGGATGGCAATCTCGATACCATGCAGGTGCAGGTCGAGGTCAGCGAGGGGGTTTTCTCCGATGAGATCAAGGTACTGGAGAATTTGACCAAGCATATCCAAAAAGAGATAAAAGATCTGCTAGGAGTCACCTGTAAAGTCAAACTGGTTGAACCAAAGACTATCCAGCGCAGTGAAGGAAAAGCGCAGCGGGTTGTTGATAAGCGAAAAATCTAAGGGAGGGAGCTGATATGCTGGTGGAACAAATAGCCGTATTTCTTGAAAATAAATCGGGTCGATTGGCCGAGATTACTTCGGTTCTTGCTGAAAATACTATTAACATTCGCGCCCTTTCCGTCGCCGATACCGCTGATTTCGGTATCCTGCGTCTGATTGTCGATGATGTCGAAAAGGCTAAAGCCGTCTTAAAAGAAAACGGTTTTACCGTAGGTAAGACCACGGTTATTGCCGTTGAGGTCGAAGATAAAACCGGTGGACTGGCCAAGGTGTTGCGATGTATTCACAACGCTAATATTAATGTCGAGTACATGTATGCCTTTGTCAATAAAACCGGTGAGAATGCGGTCTTGATTTTTCGTTTTGAAAAGATGGACGAAGCTATTACCACATTGAAAAAAAATGGTTTTACCATTCTAACAAGAGAGCAGATCTGCGCTCTCTAGCAGGAAATTTGACTGGTGTGATATCCGGGGTAGCCATCTCAAATTATACGTTATTTCCAGTTTATCAATCTTAACTGTTGGCGTCGAATGTACTGGCAAAAAAAAGAAGAGTGTCTGCCGCGTCCTGAACTGCAGACCCTGCAGCTGGAACGGCTGAAAACCACCCTCAAGAGGGTGGCAACCAATGTGCCGTTCTACAGAAATAAATTCCATGAGTTGCAGCTCGACCCGGAAAAGATAACCACGCTGGACGATCTGCGGGATTATCCTTTCACCCTGAAACAGGATCTGCGGGACAATTATCCCTACGGACTCTTTGCCGTTCCGCTGAGAGAAGTCGTCCGGGTGCATTCATCCTCCGGCACCACCGGGATGGCAACGGTGGTCGGTTACAGCAAAAATGATATCAATACCTGGTCGGATCTGGTGGCCAGGGTCCTCTGCGGGGCTGGAGTGACCCCCGATGATGTCATCCAGATTGCCTTTGGGTATGGCCTGTTCACCGGCGGTTTCGGCCTGCATTACGGGGCGGAGCGGCTGGGAGCCTCGGTTATCCCGATTTCAGCAGGAAACACCAAGCGGCAGATCCAGATCATGCAGGACTTTAAAACAACCGCTCTGGTCTGCACCCCCTCCTATGCTCTGAAAATGGCCGATGTGATGATGGATATGGGTATCAATCCCAACGGTCTGTCTCTTCGTTACGGCTTGTTCGGTGCCGAGCCCTGGTCCGAGGCAATGCGGGTGGAAATCAATGAGCGGCTGGGGATACGGGCAACCGATAACTACGGGCTTTCCGAGGTCATGGGGCCGGGAGTCGCCGGGGAGTGCCAGGAATGTAACGGCCTGCATATCAACGAGGACCATTTCCTGGCCGAGATACTCGATCCGGAAACCCTTGAACCCGTTGCTCCAGGTGAGGTAGGGGAGCTGGTGATCACCACCCTCACCAAGGAAGCTTTTCCGGTGATCCGCTATCGAACCCGGGATTTGACCCGTTTGATTGCTGAACCCTGTCCCTGCGGACGAACCTCGGTGCGGATGAGTCGAATGATGGGGCGTTCCGATGATATGTTGATTATTAAGGGTGTAAACGTTTTCCCAACCCAGATTGAAACGGTCCTTTTTGAAATCGAAGGAACAGAACCTCACTACAGACTGATTGTTGAACGGGAAAATAACGAAGACAAGCTGACGGTGATGGTTGAGGTCGTAGAATCCATTTTCTTTGATGAAATGAAAAAACAGCGTGCACTGGTGGAGAACATCAAAAAACGTCTCGCCGCCGAACTGGGCATCGGTGTACAGATTAAGCTTGTCGAGGAGCGATCCCTTGAGCGATTTAACGGCAAAGGGGCGAGGGTCATCGATAAACGCCAAATATGATGGTGTCGTAAAAAGTCTGATCTACTTCATTGCTGGAAAAAACCTACGCCTCGTATATCAAACTTTTTTCAGAACCCTCAGCTATTCTCAAATTAACCTATTTAAAGAATGAGTTGAGGCTGGATAAACTACAGAATCATAAAGAATCAGGAGATTGATCGTGGATATTGTACAAGGTTTACTGGTACTGACGGTGGTCCACACCCTGGCCGCGGCATCTCCAGGCCCTGATTTTGTATTTGTCTCGCAACAGACCCTTGCCCACGGCAGCAGAGTAGGGTTGTTGTGCAGTCTGGGAATTGCCCTGGGGCTCTCGGTTCATATCGCCTATTCAGCATTTGGGCTTGCAGCGATTGTTGCCCATTCTTCAGAGCTGCTGTGGTGGGTCAAAATTCTGGGTGGAAGTTACCTGATCTATCTGGGATCGAAAGGGCTGAGGGCCAGTGCTTCTGCCGGGCGGGCAATGCACGGAATAAAACCTCCACCTGGCTCATCTCTGAAAATAATTGGGACAGGGTTTCTCTGTAATGCGCTCAATCCCAAAGCGCCTATCTATTTTTTGTCACTTTTTACACTGGTACTCTCTCCGGATATACCGTTATATCAGATCACTATCTTCGGCATCTGGATCATGTTAATTCAATTGTGCTGGTTCTCTTTTGTTGTATTCGTTCTTTCCATTCCATCAGTGAACAACAGGTTCCAGAGAGCTGGTCACTGGATCGACAGGTTGCTTGGCGGCGCCATGGTTCTGCTTGGTATCAAGGTGCTGCTGGGCAATACAAAGTAGTTTTTGCTGATGGTCCATCAGCATTTCCTCTCAACTCTTCTTGGTCGGTTATAGTAGTAGCATTTACTACTGATGTGCAATACTTCATCTCTTATTGAATAGCGCTCAACGGTGACTTAGTGTGTACAGTACCGCAGGATGATAGTGTTCTGCACAGGTCCTTGTTCATCGGCTATGGAGGCGGCGATGCTAAAAATGATAATTATTGCATTGTTTGCATTTGTTCTCATGTTTGCAAATATCTCCCTGGGAGAGCCATCAGAAATGATAGAGGTTGGGAGCGGTGAAGTCCGCTATATGGGAATTATCAAGGTGTACGATGCCGCTCTCTTTGTCAGTGAGAAGGTACCGGGAGTAATGATCCAAACCGGTCAAATATCGAAATGTTTGAAGCTCGATTATGCAGTATCCCTCACTGTCGATGATTTTATCAAGGGGGCGGCGACAGTTCTGCAACGCCAGCACAGCGTGGAGAAAATAAATACGGTTGAGAAAGAAATTGACATGCTGCACAGGAGTTACAGGGATGTGGAAAAAGGGGACTTTTACACCCTTTGTTATGATGCATCAAGCAGCACGACAACTCTGGCTCTGAACAGTGAGGAGCTGGTAAATATCGACTCTGCAGATTTCGCCAGGCTGTATTTCGGCATCTGGCTTGGCCCCGTTGCCCCTCTGAGCGAACGGCTACGGGATGACCTGCTGCGGGAAACCGGAGGGAAATGATTGTTTTTCTGGATCATCTCTCTTCTGCTCAGGTAAGTATGCAGCAATTATTATGTGAGAGCTGGAGGTAAAAGATGCAATCAGCGCTGTACTCCGGAACTATAACACATCGTCGATATATTCCGGCAAATCATGGTTTCACCTATCCTTTTTTTCTCTGGTTTCTCGATTTAGATGAGCTGGATAAACTGCCACCCCTCGGCAGGTGGTTTTCTGCAAGCAAATGGGCACTGAGCAGATTTTACAGACCGGATTATTATGGCAACCCGGCAGAGCCGCTTGCTGACAGCATCAGGCAGCGAATGGAGGATTTGACCGATCATCGGGTCACCGGTAAAGTCTGCGGGTTGATGAATATGCGAACGTTTGGGCTCTATTTCAGCCCTATCAATTTGTATTATGGTTTTGATGTGGATGGGAACGTCACTCATTTTCTTGCAGAAGTATCAAATATTCCATGGAACGAGCGACATCAATACGGTCATTACATCGCTGATGGGCAGACCAACCCTGTGCACCCCAAAGCCTTTCATGTTTCTCCCTTCAATGCCATGGATCAACAATATCGCTGGCAGATTGACCCCCCCGGTGAATCCATAGCTGTTCAACTAGAAGTACACGATCGGCGGGGACATATTTTTGAGGCCAGGCTGAAGCTTGACAGGGGGCCGCTGGATCTGCCGTCGGTGAGAAAAAAGTTGTTGAAAAAACCAGTCATGGCAGCCTCCATTGTTGCTCGAATCTACTGGCAGGCATTGAAACTGTTTCTTAAGAAAGTTCCCTATGTTCCTTACCGTAAGGAGGAAGTATGAATAATGTAATGACGACGGAACATTATCCACAAGATCCTGAACGCTCCTTTTCTCTCACCAACAAATTCGCTAAAGCTGTTATTCTCAGGATGCTTGGTGGGATACAGCATGGCCAGATTATTCTGCAGGACGGTGAAAACTGCCAAACCTACGGAAATGATCAGAACCTCCAGGCTACTGTCACAGTTTGCCATCCTGATTTTTACAAGAAAGTACTGTTCGGTGGTTCGATAGGAGGCGGAGAGGCGTATATTGCCCACTTCTGGGAAGTCGATGATTTAACCAAGTTGGTTCGAATCATGGTGCTCAATATGGAATTACTCGACAGAATGGAGCAGGGATTTGCGTTTATTCTTCGTCCTTTCCATCTCCTTCGGCACATCGCAAGACCTAACAGCAAGAGACAGGCTAAGAGTAATATCCTCTCACATTACGATCTCGGTAACGAGATGTATCAGTCCTTTCTCGACCCGACCATGATGTATTCTTCTGCAATCTATCCAAGAGAGGGTAGTACCCTGGAAGAGGCGTCGCTTCACAAACTGGATGTGATCTGCCAGAAAATGGAGTTGAAGCCGACAGACAGGGTCATAGAAATTGGTGCCGGATGGGGTGGTTTTGCCATCCATGCGGCCAGGAATTACGGCTGTCACGTCACGACAACAACAATCTCCGAGGCCCAGTTTACCGAGGCACAAAAAAGAATATCCGAGGCCGGGCTGGCTGATAAAATAACACTGCTGCAGAAAGATTATCGGGACCTCACCGGTCAATACGACAAACTCGTCAGTATCGAAATGATTGAGGCGGTCGGGCATAAATATCTTCCTGAATTTTTTAGCAAATGCAGCTCCTTGCTCAAAGAAGACGGGATGATGTTCTTACAGGCAATCATCATCAGTGACCAGAAGTATGAAGAGTATGTTCATTCGGTTGATTTTATTCAGCGATACATTTTTCCCGGTGGGTGTCTCCCCTCCAAACGGCGGATGCTCGACCTTCTCTCAGCAAAAACCGATATGGTGGCACATCATCTGGAAGATTATGGTGTCGACTATGCCAGAACCTTGAGGGACTGGCGAATGCGCTTTAACAATGCCTTCGCTTCTTTAAAAAACCACGGATATGACGAGACCTTTCGACGATTATGGGAATTTTATTTCTGTTACTGTGAAGGTGGGTTTTTGGAACAGTCGATCAATGTCGTTCACCTGATGGCCCGCCGCCCAGCACAATGTAAAATTGCTAAAAACAATATGAATAATTATTAATTTACCTGTTGGCGAGGACATTTGGCTGCTCCGGCTTGGTCGGAAACCATGTTCTCTGGTTCTGCTGATCATGCAGTCCGAATGGCGGAAACAGACAAAAATCATGATAAAAGAGCATGATTATTGTGGTGAGAAAGAGGTGAGAAATGGCTCAATTTATCGAGAGTCCGGTGGTTGTAAAAGCTATCGGCAACAAGCCGAAAATTATAGAAGAATATATTGGTCGGGTGAATTCCGACACAAAGTCAGTGAGTGTTGCCCATATGCGAAGCCCTGCCGGTTGGCTGGAGCCCGGCCAGACCCCGGCATTCACTGAATATACAATTGTGCTGAAAGGGATGTTGCAGGCGAAGACGAAAAACCGGGTGTTTGAGGTGAAGGTTGGGCAGGGTATCATAATTGATGCAGGAGAGTGGGTACAGTACAGTACACCTTCAGAAGAAGGTGCCGAATACATTGCGGTCTGTCTCCCTGCATTCAGTCCCGAGACCGTACACAGGGATGAAGAATAATGAGATTGGTATGAACCGGGAAAGAAATGATGCCCGAATGATGAAAATGGAATGCACTGAGGCTAGAGGTCTCCAAAGCCAAAATATGATTTTTCAAATCTTTTCTTACCGACTGCAAGAAACTCGGTAAAGCTCCATTGCTGATCCGTCAGTAATTCTCTGTACCGGGGTTTTATAACATATGTCATTGCCGCAACAGTACTGCCTTCTTCGGTGATAACGGTCACTTCCTGCCGTTGATACAACTCTCCCTCGAAGACATCAAGTCGTTTTATCGCATCATCACAAAGATCAAGATACAGGACGCCGTCGACCACTGAACCAGGCTGAGGCACAATGCCCGGATACTCTTCTTCACGAATTTTTGAGCGGAAAAAATCGTTCAGGGTTGCCTGACAGGTGCTGTTTTGGCAGGCGGCAACAGTTGACATGATATCGTTGCACATCAGTGATCCGTAAGTGAAAAGATTATGCATGAGACTCTGGAATGGGAGAAGATGTTTTGGGTATCATTAAGAGACGGATTATTATTGGTTTTTTATTTTGAAGAAGTCAATGTTTTTATACGGTTAATTGCATGTATTGTTAAGAGTTACGGCATGCTGCAGAAGGAATTTTCCTCTGGTCATAGCACATATCAAAGGAACTCATATCGACCCGCTATTGACAAATCATCTCCTCATCGCAAGCATTTGTACTATACACCATTCACCTGGGTTCCTCAGGTACCAAACAATAAAACTTCATGGCGGTATCGGGAACCCTGAAATGAACGGTGTTCCGTCTCCGACGGTTAGAGTACTGCCAAATCGTCGGTAATTAACAGCGATTGACAAGGAGGAAATCCGATGAGTCACACACTACCCGATTTACCCTATGCGTATGATGCGCTTGAACCATATTTTGATGCTCAAACGATGGAAATACATCATACCAAGCATCACCAGACATATGTTGATAAACTGAATGCGGCAATTAAAGGAAACAGCTCTCTGGAGGGAATGGGAGTTGAAAAACTGGTCGGTAATTTAGGCGAGGTTCCTGAAAATATCCGCACGGCGGTGCGTAACCATGGTGGTGGGCATGTAAACCACAGTTTTTTCTGGCCGACCCTCAAAAAAGATGTTGAGACCGCTGGTCCTGCAGTTGAAGCAATCGGCCAGATATTTGGTGGTCTTGACGGTTTCAAGGAGAAGTTCTCCAATAGTGCCACCCTGCTTTTTGGCAGTGGCTGGACCTGGTTGGTGTATAATCAAGGACAGCTTGAAATTGTTACCACTGCCAATCAAGACAGTCCTCTCAGTTCCGGGAAAACTCCGTTACTCGGGCTTGATGTCTGGGAGCACGCCTATTATCTCCGCTACCAGAATCGCAGACCGGAGTACATTGACGCATTTTTCAACATCATCAACTGGGAAAAGGTCAACGAACTCTATCTGGCCGCAAAGGTTTAGAAAAGTGGTACAGGAAAGGATGCGGACAGAACCGTCTGTCTGGGGTTGTAAATAATCCTAGTGACAGTTGCTGATAGCAGTAAGGCCGAAATCCATACAGGGATTCGGCCTTACTCATATCCCTGAGAGGGATGTTTGTTGGTCAGATGTTTTTCAACTATTACAGGGTTATTCTTAAAAGAGTAGTACCGGACATCTGACGTTGTGAAGGACGTGATTGGCAACCGAGCCGAACAATACGTCCCGTATCTCACCGCCGCCCTCATGCCGTCCGATAACCAGTAGATGAAAATCCTGTACATTGGCGGTGTGGGTTATTATGTCTCTTGGCTCACCAAATTCAAGTACAAGTTCGTTGCTAAAACCCGCTTCTTTCAATTTGGCATCGGTCCGCTCAAGAAGATGTCGACCCGCCTTGGTGGCATTCTCCTTCACCATATCGATCTGAAATTCAGGGATCATCCGGTAGGCTAACTGGGTGTTATTGATGACATGGAGCAACGTCAGCTGTTTTGAAAAACGGTCTTTCAACTCAATGATGGAGTCGATGGTACTCTGGGACGTTTTTGAGTCGTCGATTGGAACTAATATTTTCGGTATCATTTCAACCTCCCTCCTGTTTGCAGTCAGACTGTTTACTTTGAATCCAAAGAAACGGGAAACAACTCATGCTACTGTCAAACAATAAGCACCTTCTGAAATTTATTCTTTAAAAATAAGTGATAAGCGCATCTTCACAAATTAATTATAGACAAGACGTGGAAGGAATAACACGAGATCGGGCCAGAACGTCAGCATCAAAAGAATAGCAAACTGGATTGCAAGAAACGGCAAAACAGCGCGGGTAACATATACGATATCCCGGTCAACCGTAGCCCCGGAAATATATAAGCTGACTCCCAGCGGTGGGGTACAGTACCCGATACCGAGATTGATGGTCATGATGAGACCAAAATGCATTGTATCAATGCCGAATTTACTGAGCAACGGCAGGAAGATGGGTGTGAGGATAAGGGTTGCCGAAATGATGTCCATGAACATGCCGATAAAGAGCAGCAAAATGTTTACTGACAGTAGGAATACCCAGGGTGATGAAATGTTATTGACGACTATCGTGGCAATTTTACCAGGGATCTGTTCAAAGGTCAGGTATTCCCCAAAGACCGATGCGCCGGCAACGATAATCAAAAGTGTTGCCGAGGTTATGGCGGAGGAGACAATAACCCGTTTGACATCACGCAGTTTCATGTCGCGGTGGAGGACAATTTCGACAAAAAATGCATAGAAGCAGGCAACGACAGCTGCTTCATTTGCTGTAAAAATTCCTGAATAGATCCCGCCAAAGATAAGCACCGGCAAAAGAAGTGCCCAGATACTCTCTTTTAATACTGCCATAACCTCGCCAAGCGATGGTCGCTGGCGACGCTGCATTCCCATCTTTCTGCAAACAAAGTAGGCGTAAAGACTCATTGCTATCATGATAATGACTCCCGGAATAAAGCCGGTGAGAAAAAGTGCCTCAAGCTGGTCATTACTGACCATGGCGTAAAGGATCATGGCAATGGACGGGGGAATGATAACGCCAAGGATGGGTGCCGTGGTCATAATGCCTACGGAAAACCGCTCATCGTAATCGTTTTCAATGAGTGCCGGGATCATGAACCCGCCGATCGCGACCACAGTGGCTACTGTTGAACCGGAAATGGCTCCAAAAAAGCCACAGGCCAGGACTCCGGCCATGGCCAGTCCTCCGGGAAGAAAGCCAACCATCACATTCGCCGTTTTGATCAGTTTTTCGACGATGGACCCGGTGGTCATGATATTGCCGCACAGAACAAAAAACATCACCACTACCAGGGCAAATTTGTCCATGCTGCGATAGAGTACCTCGATGACAATCTGTGGATCAATGCCGACCAGATAGACGAGACCAATGGTGCCGGTGAAAAAAAGCGCCATGAACACCGGAACAGTGGATGCCAGACAGCCAAGGAGAAGGGCGAAAATAAGGAGGTAACTGTTATCCATCTGTTATCTCCCCCCAGTAATGTCATTTTTCCCGACCCAGTCTTCCCAGAGAACAATGAGGGTTCTGAGAAACATCATACATCCCATCACGGGAAGCACAGCATAGAACCAGTACTCCGGAATTTGCAGTGTTGCTGTTTTGGCATATTCATCATTATACATCATCATTGTCATTTGTGTCCCGAGCTTGATCATTATCCCGGAAAACAGCAGAACCACACAATGTGAGAAAAGGGTCAGGGGCTTTTTCAGGATCGGCAACATCTGTGGAAGGGCGTCTATCCTTATGAGGGAACGACTCCGGATGGCGGCAACACAGCCGATGTATGTCGAAAAATAGATAACCTTACGTACTACTTCGTCCGACCAGTAGAGACTGAGGTCATTGGTCGTTTTACGCAGGATGACATTGGCCATGGCGGTGAGCAGTGCAACACAGACTGCGACAAAGAGCGACCACTCTTCAACGGCCAGTAAGGTCTTGTCTACTTTTCTGAATATTTTTATTAACATATCAAGTGATCAATTGAAAAATTAATACGGGTTACTTCCTACAAGAGCATGGCGGTGATACAGCAAGTCGCAAATCTTGTAAACTTTAACAAAGTTGGGGGCTTAGTTGGAAAAGCTACCAGAGCCTAAACCACGCTGGTTGGGATTGCAAGCATCATGTCGCATTTGTGCGGAAGAATAGATAGAGGCGAGCGGTAACATTATTCTGCAATGATGAACATTGCGCTGATATGGCATCGGATGATCGTCAGAGCCCCCGTCAATTGAAGCTTCTGCAGGCAGCTGATTGATCTTGCATCATTTATTGATGTTGTTCAGCTTTACATTCGGTGTGCATCGCTGTAAATAAAATGGTGAATCAAAAAGATAAAAGCTGGTTGTTATTCACTTAGAAGAGGAGAGAACTGTATGAAAAACGGCGCACAGGGAGAGATTATCTATACCGTACTCCAGCAGGATCTGGCAAGTGAGGTGGCAGTCGGTACCGAGGATGCATTCCCGGAGGTGTTGGCGACATCAAGAATGATTGGTCTGATGGAGGTGTCGGCAGCCAGGTTGATGAAACCTTTGCTGAAACCGGGGGAGCTTTCTGTCGGGGTAGGAGTGGATGTCAAACATTTTGCTCCGACCCCGGTAGGGGAAGAGGTCAGGGTTGTGGCCACTTTTCTTGAACCGGAAGGTAAATTATACCTCTTTGAAGTAGAGGTCTTCGACAGGGCAGGCAAGGTGGCAAGCGGTAAACACACACGGGCTGTTGTGGAGAAGAGTCGCCTGATGGATGGAGCACGGTCCAGAATGGCAAAGGCCGGATGAGAAGTTCAAATTCATCTTCAAGAGGTGAGCGAATTGGATCTACTAACGGTGAATCAGCAGACCTGTAAGCAGGATGGATTGTGTGCTGCTGTATGTCCGGCGGGACTGATTGATTTTCTGAAAAAGAGTTTTCCTGTACCTGCGCTGAATGGCGATGAGCTGTGTATCCGCTGCGGTCATTGTATTGCCGTTTGCCCCAACGGCAGTCTGAATCATAAAGATATGGACGTTGCTGGCTGTGTTCCGGTCAGGGAAGATCTTGTGCTCTCGTCGGCGCAGTGTGAACAATATCTCAAAAGCCGTCGTTCAATAAGAACATACAGGCAAAGGCCGGTCACCAGGGAAACACTTGAAAAAATACTGGATGTTGCCCGATATGCACCTTCCGGGCATAATTCCCAGGGTGTGAAATGGCTGGTTCTCTCAGACAAGGAGGAACTGCACAATCTTTCCGGTATTGTCGCTGACTGGATGCGATTTATGCTTGAAACAATGCCCGAATTTTCCCTGGGCATGCATATGGATAAAACCCTGGAGCGATGGGAGAAGGGTGTCGATGTCATACTTCGCGGGGCCCCGACGGTGGTCGTCGCCCATGCAGAAAAAGACAACCGAATGGCACCTGCAAGCTGCACCATTGCCCTTGCCTATCTTGAACTGGCGGCCACCGGCATGGGGCTTGGCTGTTGCTGGGCCGGGTACTTTAACGCAGCGGCTACAACCTTTCCACAAATGAAAGAGGCGCTGGCGCTCCCTGAGGGCCATCTGTCTTTCGGGGCAATGATGGTTGGATACCCGAAGTTTCAATACCAACGCTTGCCGCAGCGTCAGTCGGCTGAGATCATTTGGCGGTTGTAGTGACTGACAACGATTTTCCTGTTCTGTTGCAAGAACATCATTGTCTAAAGGCCGTTAGGCCCCTCGGGAGAGCGATGAAAATCATTCGGCGGAGAGTTCGCAAGAGACCGGATCAATATAAAGCCCTCCATAATATTCGCCAGGTTGACAAAAGTGTAGTTGAACGCCCCCGTCTCAGGCTGTGCGCTGCTGCCGAAACCGGGATAATCCGGAACCACCAGATGAATACGTATCAGATAAATTTGAAATCAAATTGCCAAACATGGGCGACGATGTTGGAAATCCATGCAGCAGCAGGATGGTCGGAGCATTTACAGGCCCGGCTGCCTGGACTGCCGCCGACCACTCTTTCTGCACGCATCAAAAAAATGGGAATCAACAGAGGCTGAATCTTACACTTGAGGTTTTACTGTTCCTTTTCTTTCTGATGCGGGAGAACAATTTCCGGCACGTTACCCTGGCAATGTGCGTCAGTTTGATTCAGGTTATGACAGATGCGTTTCTTAAGTAGAGGAGATCTTCCCGGGTGTCGGCATCCAAAAGGATAAAGGGGTCTTCAACGGGTACTACGATCGCCTGATTCTCATACCTGGCTAACAGTCCACGCAAACCATCCTGACCGTCGTAAGCGAGGATCCGGTTAGCCAGACTGCTGTCAATTAATGGTGGATGGCCCCGCCGTGACTGGAATTGCGGATAGCAGAGAAGAGACGATCCATCCCTGGCAAAAGCATCCAGCAGTTGTCGGATGGAGTTGGGACGAACGAGCGGTATATCCACCGGCAATAGAAAAAAGGCGTCACAGGTGTCGCTCAGTTCCCGCACTCCCTCTTGAATAGATGAGAACATGCCGTCACGGTAGTTTACATTTATTACATAACGGCATGAAGCCGCCTCAACAACTGGAATCAGCTCTTCTGACCGATGTCCGACCACTACGACTATATCGTCTATACCGGTTGTTTTGAACAGCTCCATAACATGTTCTATGATTGTTTTCCCGGCGATCGTAACCAGAGGCTTAAAGGCGTGCATCCGAGAGGAAAGGCCTGCCGCCGGGACAATGGCAGCGACTCGCAGCTTTTTCATGAGCTGTTACCACGGGCCCGGTGTCGAATCAGTTCCGCGATGATACTGACGGCAATTTCAAAAGGAGTTTCAGCATTGATGGACAGGCCTATCGGGCAATGCACCCGTTCCAGTTGGCTTGGGGTGAACCCTTCATCAAGGAGGTTCTTGTAAATCTGATCGCGTTTCTTACGGCTGCCGATCATACCGATATAGTCTGCGTCCGTTCTCAGCGCCTGGGCCAGGGCTTCCTTGTCAAAACTGTGGCCTCTGGTAACAATGATGATATAACTGTTTTTATCAACACGAAAGCCCTCAAACGGTTCTGTGCAATCTGGACATACGGCGACCTTGTCAGCATATGGAAACCTTGTGGTATTGGCATATTCCGCTCTGTCATCGACAACAACGATTCGAAATGAAGCCCTATGCGCAAGGGGTGCAATCTCTTTGGCCACATGACCCGCACCAATGAGGTAGGCCGTTTTCGGTGGAGTAATCGAGTCCAGGACATACTGCTGCCCCTCCAGGTCAAGCAGTGAGGTGATATTCGGGCCACGACTTTGCCGCTTCAGGCATTGCTGCAACTCCATGGATGGCTGCAGTGGCCCGATCCATAATCCATTATCGATCTGCAGGGATCGCTCCACTTCAAGATTATCTGGTTCTCGTTTTTTGAGAATCCTGCCAACCCATAAACCGGACTTACCGTCATACACAGCGTTGTTTAGGTTGCGGTACATTTCGATGGTGTTGTCCTCACTCGGAATGTATTCAACCAGCACCTGCAACTGTCCACCGCAGATCAGATCCATTTCAGCAACACCGGATGCTTTGTTGAGGGAATACGATTTGATAACACTGTTGTGGGAAGTGAAAACTGTCATGGCTGACTTGACAACATCCGCTTCAACAGGCCCGCCTCCTATGGTGCCGCTACTCCGACCATCACTGAACACGACCATTTTTGACCCTGAAGTACGGGGAGTGGATCCACTGTGACTGACGATGGTGGCAACAACAACATGTTCACCCGCCGAAAGAGATTGGTGTATTTCGTGCCAAAAAGCTTTCATATTTGTATGACCTCTTCGCTTTTAATTGTCCCTTGTACAAATCATCTCGACTAAAGGGTAACGTTCTCAGCTCAGGACTTGCTACTGGTATTTTCTTCAAGAAAAGCTGCAAGCAGCTCAAGGAGCTTTTGGGGTTGTTCCACATGCAGCCAATGGCCGGCATTGGCTATGCTGACAACACTCGATCTTGGAAAATATTTCATCCTGTCCGGTTCGTGTCGGGGCAGGATGTAATCTGATGCCTCTCCCTTTACAAACAATGTTCTAACCGGAGAAGGAGCTTGTTTGTCCAACCCATCAAATCCGGCAGCCATAGCTGGAAGTGATTGCAGCAATACCGGAAGATTGAGCTTCCATTTGAAATTGGTCACCGTATCTCTCTTGATGCTTTTTCCAAGAAACAGAGTGAGTCTATGGTCCTGTAACCGCCTCTCCATTTCCTCCATTATGGGTTGTCTGTTCCGATAGGAGGAAAGGTCGATTTCCATAAGATTTCTGATGATATGTAAATGATAAGAAATGCTGTGGTCACCATAATCTGCGGGCGCGATATCGATCACCGCCAGGTGCGTAACTTTTTTGGGATGAAGCAATCCGAAAACCATGGCGGCCTTGCCTCCCATAGAGTGGCCGACAATGCTTACTTCATTGATGTTTTCCTGTTGAAGATACTGCAGAAGATCGTCACATATGTCGAGGTAAGAGTGGGTCGGCATGTGAGGTGATTGACCATGGTTACGAATATCTATGAGATGGATAGCAAAACCATCCTGGGCAAGACCTTTGCCAATGGCCAGCCAGTTATCAGACATGCCGAAGAGACCGTGCAGGATGACAACAGGTTTTCCATCACCAATTTTGTGTGAGAATAATTTCATACCTTTGCGTAGCTACTTAGTTGGCCTCTATTCAGGCTTTAAGAGTTTGTCTTGCGTGAACTGCTCCACCTTCTGCTTGAGAGATCAATTGGTAAGGCTGTTTTGTACTTCACCTGTTTTAAGGCAATGCTGGAACGCATATTGGCGACATTGGGGATTCCTGCCAGTCTGTCGGTGATAAATTCCTGCAGCGAGCTGAGGTCTTTTGCCACAACACGCAGCAGGTAATCAGAGGTTCCGGTCATAAGATAACACTCCATGACTTCAGGACAACCCTCAATGTATTCTTCAAACATGCGAAGAGCGCTGACGATCTGTTTTTCCAGACGCACTTCGATAAATACACTGACCCCCCAGCCAAGCTTCTCTGCATCAAGCAAGGTGGTGTAACTGCGAATCACTCCACTTTTTTCCAGCTCGCGGACCCGTCTCAGACAAGGGGCAGGAGACAGGTTGACTGATTCAGCCAGGGCCACATTTGTGATTCTGGCGTCGTCCTGCAAGCGCTTCAAAATACTCAAATCGAGCACGTCCACCGAATCAAATTCTCTTTTGTTGCTCATACATCACCATTTTATAATTTATATTGCTTAAATATTACATTTTCAAGACCATAAAGCAATGTATTGTGTCGTCTTGTCCGCTATAATACGCAGCAGTGCAATCAATGACGGAAACAACAATTCTATGCCAGGGAGACCCAATATGGCTCACGAACTCCTCTCTTTAAGACAAACTGTTGCAATGAAACCCGATGCAGATGTCGATGAAACCCAGGACTGGTTGGACAGTCTGGCTGAGGTGATTTCCAGGGATGGCCTCACCCGTGCAGAGTTTCTGCTTGAGAAACTCATCGAATCCGGTCGTCGTGCAGGAGGCAGGTTTCATACCCGGCACACCACCCCGTATCGGAACACTTTGTCGGTTGCTGAACAGCCACCGTATCCAGGAGACCTGGACCTGGAGGCACGAATAACTGCAATACATCGCTGGAACGCGCTGATAATGGTTATGAGGGCCAACATGGCACATGCAGAGCTGGGCGGACATATTGCCACCTACGCCTCCATTGCCGATCTCTTCGAGGTTGGTTTCAATCACTTTTTCCGGGCTGCAGGCGCGGATCATCCTGGTGATTTAGTCTATTTCCAGCCCCATGCGGCACCCGGTATTTATGCCCGTGCATTTCTTGAGGGACGATTGTCCGAGGAGAATATGATCTACTACCGGCGCGAAGTGAGCGGCGGAATTGGCACCGGGCTGTCATCCTATCCACATCCGACACTGATGCCTGATTTTTGGCAATTCCCCACGGGTTCCATGGGACTCGGCGTGATTTCGGCCATGTATCAGGCAAGATTTCAGCGCTACATGCAGCATCGTGACCTGACACCTGCGAGTGACCGAAAAATATGGGCCTTTGTCGGCGACGGCGAGATGGATGAGCCGGAATCCCTAGCCGGCATTTCACTGGCGGCCCGGGAGCAGTTGGACAACCTGATCATGGTGGTCAACTGCAACCTGCAACGTCTGGACGGGCCTGTGCGGGGCAACGGTAATATTGTCCAGGAGCTGGAGACCCTTTTTGCCGGGGCCGGCTGGAATGTGATCAAGTGTTTATGGGGATCTAACTGGGATATCCTGTTTGCCCGGGATAGCGAGGGATGGATACTACGGCGTATGGCGGAGGCGGTGGATGGTGAGTTTCAGAAATTATCAGCAACCGACGGGCTGTATAACCGTGAATATTTTTTCTCCCGCTACCCTGAACTGGCGGCACTGGTTGCCAACATGTCCGATCATGAAATCGATGCCCTGATTCGCGGCGGGCATGACCCCATTAAAATTTATGCTGCCTACACCAGCGCTATAGCCCACAAGGGGCAGCCAACGGTTATTCTTGCCCAGACCACCAAGGGCTATGGAATGGGCGAAGCAGGTCAGGGGCTCAACAACTCCCATCAAACAAAAAAGCTGTCTTCCGAGGCATTGCGAAAATTCCGTGACAGATTTGAGCTGCCATTGTCAGACAAGCAAATCGATGAGCTGCAATTTTATACTCCCGGCAAAGAGAGCAAAGAAATCCAATATCTCCACCAGCGTCGAACAGAGCTTGGTGGGTATCTGCCAACCCGTCGTCGTACAACGCGGCAGATCGTTCCGGCACAACCCGATATGTTCACCGCCTTCCATGCCGATTCGGGCAAGAGGGAAATAAGCTCGACCATGGTTGCCGTGCGGGTACTCACAAAATTGATGCGCGACAGTGAGATTGGCCCCCGCGTGGTGCCGATCGTCTCCGATGAGGCCCGGACCTTCGGGATGCAGGACATGTTTCGTCAGTTTGGCATCTATTCTCCCTGGGGTCAGAACTATATACCACAGGACGCCGACCAGCTGGCCTACTATCGTGAAGATATCAACGGCCAGATTCTGGAAGAGGGGATCACCGAGGCAGGGTCGCTCAGTTCGTGGATTGCCGCCGGTACCGCCTACTCCCATAGCGATCAGCCGATGATACCTTTTTACATCTTCTATTCCATGTTTGGTTTTCAGCGGGTTGCAGACCTCATCTGGAACGCTGCCGACTGCAAAAGCAAGGGGTTTCTGCTGGGGGCAACAGCCGGCCGGACCACCCTGTCGGGAGAGGGTTTGCAGCATGAGGATGGCCAGAGTCATGTCTACGCTGCCACTGTTCCGACATGTCATGCATACGATCCAGCTTTCGGCTATGAGGTGGCTGTTATCATGGAAGAGGGGATACGACGGATGATGACCGAGGATGAAACAGGATTTTACTATCTGACCCTCTATAATGAAAATTATAGCCATCCTCCGTTACCGGTGGGAGCTGAAGAAGGTATCCTGCGCGGGATCTATCAGCTGCAGACGATTACAACGGATGAAACACAGCCCAGAGTACAGCTTCTTGGCAGCGGTTCTGTTCTTCAACAGGTACTTGCAGCAGGCAGGTTGCTGCATGATGAATTCGGTGTCGCTGCCGATATCTGGTCCGTCACCAGTTTTGCGGAGCTTCGAAAGGATGGTATGGCCTGTGAGCGCTGGAATATGCTGCACCCGGAAGAAGAACCCCGTATCCCTTATGTTACCCGTCAGCTCAATGATTCAGAGGGACCCATTGTGGCGGTCACGGATTTTGTCCGGGCCTATCCTGAATTGATTCGGGGCTGGGTGCCGCGCCACTACAGGACCCTGGGCACCGACGGCTTTGGTCGCTCCGATACCCGGCAGGCCTTGCGTGACTTCTTTGAGATCGATTCGCGGTATATAGCTCTGGCGGCAATGACCAGCCTGGCGGATGCAGGCACGATAGAGCGAAAGCAGCTCAGCGCGGTGATGAAAAAGCTTGGAATTAACAATGACAAGCACAATCCCCTGGTCGATTGAGGAGAAATCATGGAAGAAATATACGAATTGCAGGTGCCGGATATCGGTGACTTTCAGGAAGTGCCAATTATTGAAATCCTGGTAGAGGTCGGGGACACCTTAACTCCAGACACTCCAGTGGTGACGCTTGAGTCTGACAAGGCCAGCATGGAAGTGCCGGCTGAAGCAGACGGGGTTATTACCGAGATCCTGGTTGCGATCGGAGATACCGTCTCTGAGGGGAGCCTGCTGCTTCGTTATACCGGGGCATCTTCAACAGTTGCTGCGCCGTCCGCCGAACCTGCCGAACAGACCCCGTCGGTATTGGGCAGAGAAGAGGCCGCTGTTGCTCCACCCCACCCAGTGTCTTCGCCAGTCAGGATGGAACCACCTCAAAAAAAAATGTTGCAAAGCGGGCCGGCCGGCCCTTCAGTACGACGGCTGGCAAGAGAGCTGGGAGTGGACATTGTCAAAGTCACCGGGTCAGGGCCTAAGGGACGATTACTAAAAGAAGATATTCGATCCTATGTCAAGCAGGTGATGCAGAACCCGGGAATGGCGGGGAACGGGTCAATCCCAGCAGACGATGAACCCGGGATCGACTTTTCCGTTTTCGGCCAGGTTGAAACCACCCCGCTAAGCCGTATTCAAAAGATCAGCGGCACCCAGCTCGCCAAAAACTGGGCGGCTATTCCCCATGTGACAAGTTTTGATGACGCCGATATTACCGAACTTGACGATTTTCGGAGGATGATCAATCAGGAACAGAACATCAAGCTCACGCTGTTGCCCTTTCTTATCAAAGCGGCTCAACATGCATTGCGGGCTTTTCCGCAGCTGAACAGTTCTCTGCAGGGAGCTCATCTCGTCATAAAAAAATACTATCACATCGGTTTCGCCGTTGACACTCCCGGTGGTTTGCTGGTGCCGGTCGTTAAAGACGTGGACAGCAAAGGACTTCTCCAGATTGCGGCCGAAGTCAGGGAACTTGCAACGCTGGCCCGTGAGGGGCGGTTGAAATCCGATCAGATGCAGGGCGGTACTTTTACTATTTCCAGCCTCGGCAATATTGGTGGAACCCGCTTCACTCCGATTATCAATGCACCGGAAGTGGCGATTATGGCACTGGGCAGAGCAGCAATGCAACCGCAGTGGGATGGGAACCAGTTCATACCACGACTGATTCTCCCCTTGTCACTCAGCTGGGATCATCGGGTTTTGGATGGGGTTACCGCATCCCGGTTCAATGTGTTTCTTTGCCGGCTACTCGCGGATTTTCGCCGGATTTCGTTATAGTCAGGGAGGTGAGTTGGATTATGGCTGGGAGTATCTTTCTGTTGCTGTGCAGCATGGGTTGAACTATGTGGTTCTGGATGACAAGATAAGTCTTGGTAATTACAGCAATGATTCATTTTACAGCCAGGCAGAGGTTAAGGTGACCGGCAAGAAACCAGGTTCCTGGACGATCAGAAATGGCCAGTCTGTCACCTATGGGGTGACAAAGATCAGAGATTGCCCAAATCCGGAAACTGCCAAGGCCTTTCCCGTTTTTCTGCTCTCACCGGAAAAAGGGTTAAAAATTCTCAAGGATCTTGGGCAACCTCCTTTTATCCCTGCACGGGAGTTTTCTGAGGAGATGCGCGAAAAAATTCCTGCCGCGCTCACCTCGGTCATAGAAGTCAGATAATATGCGATAGTCTTTGTGAGGCATTACAAAACAAGCCAGTCTCAGTCATGCAGATGCCTCACAAACCGATTGTTTCCCGCCCGTTTTCCGCAGGTCTTCAGGAATATATATCACGATGTGATATGCAGGTTTTTTTCGATAACCTGCGGGCCAAAAAAAATATCCGATTCGCTTTTTTTCCTTGAAAAATTTTTTTCTCTCTGAAACCCTCGAAATATGGTCTATCTTTCGGAAAGATACCATATGTTGTAGTTTGACCTTGAGCCCGCCATAAATGTGGTGTATAAGAACCCATGTGATTATCTCTGCATTTGGTCGAAAGGGTGGAATTATGCGCCCTTTTTGCCATGCCGGGTCGCATTCGTTTTTTAATTAACAAGAGATTCCAGTCGTAAAATTATCCAACTGAAAGAGGGGCTGCATGACACCTGACTTGACCAAACAGGTCTTGACGAGTACTGCCGAAACAGTGCTTGCAAGACGGTATTATTTGAAGGATTCGAAAGGGAACGCCATCGAAACATGGGAGACTTTGGCTCGTCGTGTAGCAAACGCTGTGGCGGAGGTTGATAAAGATAAAAAAAATCTCAAGCAGCTCCAGGATGACTTTTTTGACATGATCTACCGCTTGGATTTTTTGCCCAACTCACCATGCCTGATGAATGCGGGAACCGATCTGGGCCAACTCTCAGCCTGTTTTGTCCTGCCGGTCGAAGATTCGATGGATGGTATTTTTACCGCCATTCGTAACGGTGCTCTCGTGCATAAAACCGGAGGTGGTACCGGCTATTCTTTTTCCCGTCTTCGCTCTCAGAATGCGTCAGTGCGTTCAACCCAGGGTGTGGCGTCAGGCCCACTCTCATTTGCCGCCGTTTTCGATGCGGCCACCGAGACTATCAAGCAAGGGGGAAAGAGGCGAGGCGCCAACATGGGCGTTTTGCGGATTGATCACCCGGATATTATGGATTTTATTACCGCAAAAGAAGATCAGAACAGGTTTAACAATTTCAACTTCAGTGTCGGGATAACTGATGTCTTTATGCAGGCGGTGGAAGATGATACCGATTTTGATCTGGTTGAACCTTCAAGCGGCGAGGTTGTCAAACAGCTCAATGCCAGAATGGTATACGATAAAATTGTTGATCTTGCCTGGCATAATGGGGAACCTGGGGTACTGTTCATTGATACCGCCAATAAAGATAATATGACTCCCCAGCTGGGCAATTTCGAGGCGACCAATCCCTGCGGTGAACAATGGCTGCTCCCATACGAGAGCTGCAACCTTGGCTCGGTAAACCTGGCAAATTTTGTTGAGAAGGGCAAGGTTGACTATGAAAGGCTGAAAGAGGTCGTGCGTTCGGCCACGGTTTTTCTCGATAATGTCATAGACTGCAACCGTTTTCCTATCCCCGAGATTAAAGAGATGACCCTGAAGACCAGGAAAATCGGCATGGGGATTATGGGGCTTCACGATATGCTTATCCAGATGGAAATTCCTTATGGAAGTGAGCAGGGAAGGGAAGTCGCCGGAAAGGTGATGCGCCATATCAGGGATGCTGCGGAAGAGCGTTCCATTGAGCTTGCCAAGCAAAAAGGACCTTTCCCGGCCTATGATGCCAAGTTAAATCCCTACAAAGCGCGGAGAAATGCTGCACTTACATCCATCCAGCCGACCGGAACCGTATCGATGATTGCCGATTGCGCTTCAGGCTGCGAACCATACTTTTCAATTGTTATGGTCAAGCATGTCATGGATGGCGACAGACTTATCATGGTGAACAGGTACTTCGAACAAATCGCTAAAAAGGAAGGTTTTTACTCGGCTGACCTGATGAGTAAGGTGGCTGATAGTGGAACGGTCATCGGGCATGAAGAAATCCCTGTGAAATGGCAGGAGATTTTCTGTACCGCCCAGGATATCAAACCTGAGGATCATATTAAAATGCAGGGGCTCCTGCAGAACAGCGGGGTCGACAGCTCAATTTCAAAAACCATCAACCTGCCCAACAATGCATCCCGTGAAGAAGTGAAACTGGCATATATCAGCGGGTATAAACTTGGCTGCAAAGGGCTTACCGTATATCGAGATGGCTCCAGAGATCGCCAGGTGCTGAATACCAAAGAATCTTCTGCAAAAGACCAGATGGCCATTGTTTCCGAACGGGGGCCGGTAAAACAGAATCTTCCGGATACATTGGATGCCAAAAGGTATCGGGTGAAAGACCAGTACCAGAAATCGGTCTATATTATTGTCTGTTTTGATGAAAATGAGAAGCCTATGGAGGTGTTTGCTAAATTCCCCTTCGACAATCGGGTCGATTTAAAAGACAAGTCAACGATGTGGACAACCACCTGTCGACTTGTATCCCTGGCGTTGCGATTTAATGTTCCGATGGATGAGATTATCAAACAGCTCGACAGGTCAAGTGGTCATATGCAGGATCTGCCTGCACAATTAAGTAAACTGTTTAAGTCGTTTTTAGCAGGTACTCAGCAGGGGTTCTCTTCAGTGTGTCCTGAGTGTTCCGGCCAGCTACGATTCGAAGAGGGTTGTGAAACCTGTCATGATTGCGGCTATAGTAAGTGCTCATAAAAACAAGAGGGATGGCCTGTTTAAAAACGTTCCGTCTGGTTCGTCTTGCAGTTTTTTACCGGGCTGTTCACGGTTTTTTGAAATTTATCAATATTGACAACTGGTGGTGAGTCTATGGCAAAGATCGGCAGAAATGAAAAATGTCCTTGTCGAAGTGGGAAAAAATACAAACATTGCTGTGCCCTGAAAGAACAAAGAGTCCCCCCTCCACTCAGTCCGGAGCAGGCGTTGAAAATCACCCTGATGAGTGGTGTGAAAGAAATACAAAAGGATGCAGAGGGCAGGAAGGTAATGTTTCGCGAGCTCGGTGTCTTTTTCTTCTTTTCGTCTGCAGGCGGAGATGCCTGGCTTATGGAAATGACGGAGTGCGACTGCGTCCAGGTTGCCAAAGACGGGGAACCGCTGGAAGCGCCCATTGACGAAAACTCCGAGACCATTGAGATTAACTGGAGCCATACCTTTGCCATTCGCAACAAGCAGATTGAAATAACTGCCTATGCCGATAAGAGTGTCGAGGTGTTAAGTGATGGTCCAGGCCGGGAACTCAATGCGGCAATGAATCGCATTCGGAAAAAGTTCAGTAAGGAAGAGCTTAA
>JBARUU010000041.1:0-85209 GCA_049645925.1 Desulforhopalus sp. | reverse complement strand
AGGTATGCTCATGCCCGACATAGATGGAATGGACACCGGCCGCCACTCCGACGAGGGTCAACAGCGCCATCAGGCCAATTGCGATATTGTACCTTCCGGATTCAACCGCTTCAAGACCTCCCTGCTGGGGAAGTATTCCTGCCAAAACATTATTCATTGCTCTTCACTCCTTCCACATTCAAAATTACAACTTGTTTTAATACCTTACAGACTATTTGAAAGTCTACGCTTATCTCTTGTTTGTTTACAAGAAAATACTCCGCCTCAAGGTACTTATCCGTTTTTCTTACCGTTTACCGTGGTGAGTTTGTTTCCTTCCAAACCTCGAACTATTAACACTGCGCACAAGCGTACCGGTGAAACATCTATCTATTCTTCAAAATATTATCATGGCAGCTATTGATATAGACTGAATACTCTCTGGAGTTCTTTGCTTGAAAAAGACACGACATCGTACCGGACTCTTAAACATGGAAATATGAACAACGAGGATTACTGTCATAGTCGACAGACAAAACAATCTTCACCAAACGCATCCAATTTATGAGACAAACAGAGACAAAATACAACCAAAAAAACCATTCCTGACAAACATGGAACTCAAAAAAACCCCGCAATTGCCAGGAGATACTACAAACGTCCATTTACTTGCATATGTCAATAAGTATTTCACCTTATGCTTTATTAACGTTTTTTACCTACTCACCCAACTCTTGTCAAGTGTTTTGGAGTGGATCTGTTTTTTATCTTTTTGCGTTAAGAAAAGCCGCGTAAACCACAAAGTACTCCTAACAAGAATGACAAATTCGCAAAGACCTCAAATCGCTGATTGTTAAAGCAGATATCCGCCGAGGAATGTGAATTTTGATATTATTTTGGTTTACCATGGTAGGTGGTTATGGCATTGAAATTTGACCCAATAAAACAGATAAGTGAAGACTTCGGATAAAGAATTGCGGAATGCTTCACTTATCGAAAACACCAGCAAGAATAGTATGACCACAGTATGACACAGGGGACAATTCACCAAAAACCTGCATGAACGTCGATTGGAGATGAATCTTCTACAATACGGCCGAAGGTTCTGTTTAACCGGCTATATTTTTTATGACTGCAGGCATAAAGAACGGCAGGTCATCAGGTGTTCTGCTGGTAACCAGATTACCATCAACTACCACAGCCTCGTCAACCCACTCCGCACCGGCATTGACAAGGTCGTCCTTAATGGCAAAAAAGGATGTCACCCGCCGTCCCTGAAGAATCCCTGCTGAGGCAAGCATCCAGCCTGCATGACATATTGCGGCAACGGTTTTTCCGGTTTTCGCGGTATCAGCCACCAGTTGCACCATCCTCGGGTACCGGCGCATCATGTCCGGAGCATATCCTCCGGGAATGACCACTCCGTCAAATTCATCCACCAATATTTCATCAACTGAGCAGTCCGCAGTCATTTCAGTTGCCGGCTTGCCGGTGAACAGGAACTTTCGTCCCGAACCAACCACCACAACATCGGCTCCGGCTTCCTTCAGCCGATAATAAGGGTACCAGAATTCGAAAACATTAAACATGTCCTCGATGAGAATGGCGACTTTCTTTCCTTTCAGTTCCATAGTATTTCCTCCGTTTGAGTTGTTGTAACCGTGTTACATTAACTACTCTAACAATTTTTTAACGAGAAGTAAGAGCAGAACCGGAAGGAAATGAACAGTCTGCCACTCCCTTGCGCAACATTGCCGGCACTGGACAAGTGTCAGCAATGCTTTACAATCTGTATGATATATGATTTCCTGATGTTTCGTCACAGATAAACAGATACCCAAAAAGCATTACTGCCACCCAGCCCTTGCAACCCCGAATTAAGGAATGACAAATGAAGCAGGACAAGGCTCCTTCCCCAATAACCCAGAAGTCCCTTTTTTACTGGGTTTTCAAGGACAACCTCAAACTGCAGCTCATCTTACTGGCAGTTATTATTTTAATCGTCTTTGCCCGGGTTATTCCCCTTGAAATGCAGAAGCGAATCATCAATGACTCAATCGCACTTAGAAATCTGGATGGTCTCTTTTTGTATTGTGCCATTTACCTCCTATCAATTACCATCGCCGGTCTGTTAAAACTGGCAATCAATTACCTTCAGGCGGTCATTGGGGAAAACGCCATGACTGCGATGCGCAAAGAGCTGTATCACCACATTCTCACCCTCTCTTTAGGCTTTTTTCGAACCACCCAACCAGGTATGGTCGTCTCCTCTCTCATGACCGAACTGAGCACAGCCGGCACGTTTGCCGGAATGGCCTTTGCCGTACCGGTGACCAATGTCCTTACCCTGTTGGCTTTTGCCGGTTATCTGTTCTGGCTGAATCCCAAGCTTGCAGGTGCCACCCTGCTCATTTATCCGGTGGTTGTTTTCATCATCCCACTCATGCAAAAGAAAGCGAACAAAGCGAATAAAAAAAGAGTCGACCTCTCCAGAACAACATCCAGCCAGATTGCTGAATCGATATCCGGCATTAACGAGATTCAAGTCCATGGAGCCTATAACCAGGAAGGAAGAAAATTTGACAGACTCGCCGAAAAATTAAAAAAAATCAGAATCCGCTGGTCCCTGTTTCGCTTTGGAATAAAGACGGTGAATAATTATTTTGTCGGTCTCGGACCTTTTGTGGTATTCCTCTTCGGCGGTTATCTGGTCATGCACGGAGAGCTTGCACTGGGGGCGATGGTTGCCTTTTTATCTGCCCAGGAAAAACTCTATGACCCCTGGAAAGAGTTAATAGATTTCTACCAGACGTATCAGGACGCCTCTGTTCGTTACCGCCGCACCATGAGCTATTTCGATTCGGTTCCCGAATTCGCCTTAGACCTCCCCGGGTCATTTGACCAGCCATTAACCGGTCGCCTCGAAGTCAGCAATCTCATCTATGATACCATTGACGGACATCGTCTTCTTAACGGTATATCATTATCTCTTGCTGCCGGGGAACACCTCGCAGTTGTTGGCTATTCCGGCGGCGGAAAAAGCACCCTCATTCAAAGTATCGGCAAAATGTTCAATTACACTGCGGGCAGTATTCAGCTCGATGGTCGTGAACTCTCAACTCTGACCAAGAGTGAAATTATTCAGAATATTGGCTATATCTCCCAGAATCCTTTTATCTTCACGGGGTCGATTGAAGAGAATTTGATGTATGCCTATATCGCGGCAGTGGAGACATCGGCTACCCCGCCTGGTGAAGAAATGAGAATTGACCTGGATCGGATGATACTGGTTCTGCAGCAGGTCGGCCTTTTTGTCGATGTGATGCGCTTCGGGCTGGACAGCTTAATCGCTGCGGATGACGAAGAAACTGCCGAGAAGATAATTCGTATTCGTCGCCGGTTTCGTGAAAAGTTTGAAACCAAACTTGCCGACTATGTTGAGTTTTACAATCAGGACGAATATCATATAAACTCAAATATTGCCGAAAATATTCTCTTTGGAACCAGCAAAAACAAGGATTTTGGCTATAATCTTCTCCCTGCAAACTCTGAATTTCGTTCCTTTCTCCAATCTGTCGATCTCCTAAAACCACTTCTCTCTCTTGGTATCGAACTTGCCGGGCAGGCGGTAGATATCCTGGCCGGAGTGGGCACAGTCGATCTTTTCTTTAAAAACAGCCCCGTGCCGGCTGATCGGCTCGAAGAGTGTGAGGCCATCCTTCTTCGGTTAAAAAAACACCCGGTTTCTTCACTCTCTCCACAAAATCGATACTTTCTCCTCTCTCTTGCTTTGAACTTCACACCATCAATTCATACCATGAGCAGGTTACGTAATGACCTCAAAGAAAAAATCCTTGCTGCACGAAAAGCTTTTCCCGACTGGTCTCAATCAATTGCCCCCGACATTTTAACTTCTTATTCTGAAACAACTTACATCCATGGGCAATCAATCCTGAACAACATCTTTTTCGGCAGGACGAAACCAGGTCGCCCCCAGGCTCAGGAAATCATCAATCAATCGATCATGCACCTGCTGGTAGAAGAAGACTACCTTGAGAGAATCGCCGCTTTCGGCATGCGTTTCCAGGTCGGTACAATGGGAGATCGGCTTTCCGGCGGCCAGAGGCAGAAACTGGCAATAGCGAGAGTGCTTATCAAACAGCCGAACATTATCCTCATGGATGAAGCAACTTCGGCTCTCGACAATAAATCCCAATCAAGAATTCAACGCTTGATGACAACCCGCTGGAAAGGTAAACGAACGGTAATTGCCGCAGTCCATCGTCTTGATATCATTGGCACCTTTGATAAGGTTGCAGTAATGAAGGCAGGCAAACTAGTTGAGTTCGGTACTTACCAGGAACTCATCGAACAAAAAGGAATACTCCATGAGCTCATATACGGCCGACAATAATCAGGTTCCGGAAATGCAACAAAATCTGGAAATGTTAAAAGAAATGCCATTTTTTTCCTACTTTCCTGCCAAGGCGATGAAGCTGCTTGCTTTTCTCGCAGAAAGAGCGCAGGTATCCTCAGGCGATGTTCTCTATGAGGAAGGCGATGACCATGGAATAGCCTATTTAATACTCTCCGGACATCTGACCCTCGTGAGACAGAGTGGTGATGAAACGGTAATCGTTCAGGAATATTTCGAAGGTGATCTCCTCGGTATTTTGTCTCTACTCGGTGCAATGCCCGCACTCTTCACTCTTCGGGCCGCATCACCGACAACGGTTCTGACCATCAGTCGCAAACAGTTTTCGAAAATACTTGAACAATTTCCCGAAACGACTAATCTTTCACTTAAGGCTCTCTTAAAAGAGCTGCATCAGTGGGAGAGAAAAAACATACACCAGGCTGGACCATGCTGTCTCATCAGAACAGGTGCAACCGCCCTATAAAAATGAAGATATCTTTCCGGATAAATAGCGACCTGTCGGAACTCAACACGCTGTTGGATCAACTCCGAACCTTAGAGCATAAATGGTCTTTATCCAGAAAAACTATAACAGAAATAAATCTCGTGCTTGATGAATTGGTTACCAATACCATCGAACATGGTGAATGCGACAAGAAGTATCCAATCAGCATCACACTGACCAAAACAGGCTCGAAGCTTACTATACAGATTGTTGACGCGGGACTGCCATTTGACCCTACCCGTTGCGAAATGCCCGATACCGGTCTGCCTCTTGAACAAAGACGATGCGGCGGGCTCGGCATTCTTCTGGTCCGGCAGTTCAGTGACTTCTTTCATTATGCCAGAACAGATAACAAGAACATTCTCACCCTACAAATAACCTTACCCAAGGAGCCCAGGTAGCTATACCTGTAAAACACAGCTATGGAAACGACTATAACCAAAGAGAAGAATACAACTATTTTTTCTCTAAACGGACGTCTTGACTCCAACTCTGCGCCACAGTTTGAACAACAACTGCAAGACCTCCTTGCCACGCCATGTACACATCTGGTATTTGATTTTAATAATCTGGACTATATCTCCAGTGCCGGATTACGTGTAATTCTGAACACTGCAAAAGCATACAGAACAGGGCAATACCATTTTATAACCTGTGCGATGCAGGAGCATGTCCAGGAGGTTTTCGAAATTTCCGGATTCGATTCTTTTATAACCATTCACCGCTCGATTGATGAATCGCTGTCAGTTCTAAATGACAAAAAATGATTCATCTGAGCGATACCAACATCTTCTTAATGTGGAGAGTAAGGTTTGTATGATACACAAAACTTTAAACAGGAGATCCAGGAGAGAGAATGGCTAGACTAGATTGGGACGAGTCGCTCAGTGTCCATAACAAAGGACTGGACAACCAGCACAAGGAGCTCATGCTGACCTACAATAATCTCCACGAATCTCTTTTAACCGGCAGCCATGAGGACACCATTAAGACAAAAGTTGCCACACTCAATAGCCTCAGGCGTTATATTACGTACCACTTCGAGTCAGAAGAGAGGTTTCTAGAGAGTATCGCTTTTCCCGGGATACCTGAACATCGTCGGCGCCATCAGGAATTCACAGATAAGATACAAGCGTTTCAAAGAGATATTGACCAGGAAAGAATGGTTCTGAGCACCTCCCTGATGAAACTCATGCGCAACTGGATTGTTCATCATATCGCCCAGGAAGACAAGCAATATGCTGATCACTACCTCAAGATGCGGTCCTCCAAATAGCGGCAGGTGGTCATTGCACAGTTATTCCAACACTCTCCTCAACCATTTCACCAATTTTTACCGCGATATCGATACCGGCTGCATGTAATTCGACCAGCAGTTTATCTGCCTGATCTTTAGGAAGTGACAGCAACAGACCGCCTGAGGTTTGTGGGTCATACAGGAGTTCTTCCTGTGACCGGGATAAATCCTGCTCTATAACCAGCGAGGATCGACCGACCAGAGCTCTGTTAGCTTTATTACTGCCGGTGGTCTCTCCTTTCTTATACATGTCATGTGCACCTGGATAAAACGGCAGTGCATTATAGTCGACCAGTGCATGAACCCCGCTGCCTTCGGCAACCTCCAGCAGATGTCCAAGGATCCCAAACCCCGTCACATCCGTACATGCATGCAGGTCGTATTGCAGCGCCTTCTCCATGGCCGGACCATTAAGTGAAGCGATGATCGGCAGAATAGAGCGTTCAAGCTCGGTCATACTGAACTTACCGGCCCGAACCGCATTAAAGAGGACCCCAGACCCAAGCGGTTTCGTTAAAATCAATGCATCTCCGGCCATCGCCCCGGCGTTGGTAATAATTCGGTCCGGATGTACAATCCCATTCACACAAAGACCGTATTTGGGCTCATTGTCATCGACGGAGTGGCCGCCGACAAGGCATGCTCCCGCTTCGATAACCTTATCATTGCCGCCCCGTAAAATTTCTTTGAGAAATCCGAGATCCAGGTGCTCTGTAGGAAACATTACCAGATTGAGTGCAGTCAGGGGCTTACCGCCCATCGAATAGACATCGGAGATTGAATTAGCCGCTGAGATCTGACCAAACCAGTATGGGTCATCCACCGGCGGAGTAATAAAATCGACGGTATTGATCATGGCGACTTCGTCGGAAATTCGATAGACCGCTGCATCGTCAGATGTTTCAATACCGACCAGAAGATTGGCATCACGTTTGAATTCCAA
The DNA here is from genome assembly GCA_049645925.1 of Desulforhopalus sp. Classification (GTDB taxonomy): domain Bacteria; phylum Desulfobacterota; class Desulfobulbia; order Desulfobulbales; family Desulfocapsaceae; genus Desulforhopalus_A. The sequence continues at coordinate 78,068 of JBARUU010000041.1, read as the reverse complement.
CCCACTCAGTGCGTCCGACAGAGCCGTCGGACCAATTTTCGCCGCTCAGCCGCAGGTGCGGGCCAAACCGGTGAGTGATTTTTTCTTAAAAAGACGCATTGATGTTTCTCCAGATACCCACTTTTTTTCTTCCTAAGCCCTGGCTTCTCATGAACATTATGTCAATTTGAAATCCGGGTTAGCACCTTACTCCTGAAAACCTGTCACTCTTTTCAGCCCCCCTTGCGGGGTGTTAGATCCCCTGTTCGGGATACATTCATAATGGATATGAATGTCTAAAGCCAGCGACCACTCGACACCTTATTGATTAGCCGGGGAAAGCGGTTTCCATCTCCTTTATGATCGCCATACCCATAATAACCAGATATCCGGAAGGGGCAAGGATCAAAGAATCGGAAAACCGGATTTTTTCCAACCGGCAGGACCATCTTTCAAGGCTTTGGCGCAGGTGAATCCTTTCTGACTGTATTTGGCCGCAAGACCTGCAGCACTTCCTTCATTCGGTCAGGCACAAAAAAAGACCAGTTCTTTGTTCTTGGCAAGTTTTGGCGCCATGTCTTGAAACTCTGTAAAACTGACGGCGCCTTCCAGATGATACGCCTTGAACTTTTCATCACTTTCATAGGCACAGACAAGGAGTGCATCTCCAGAGAGCACACGAGGTCGTATCTCTGAAGAACTAACTCTCATAACATCAGACATAAATATCCTCCATTCATCATTAGGGGAAACCTCCCTCTCTGGGGATACAGCAGAGACCATATATCTTTGAGAGAGGCAAAAGAGTTGCTGTGAGTGGAAAACCGGGCACATTAATTGAACACGGCCTGACTTCTCCAAGGAAAAAAATGTAAGATCGATAAAGAAAGATACAATACTTCGTTTACAGGCCGCATGTTTCCATCCCTGTTCCAATACCTCGTTAGATCATTGGACCACTGGGACATTTTTCAGGATACCTGCCGAAAGAAGATCTGCGCCGCCTCTCTTCATGACAAATGGTAACTCTCTTTCTGCGGGCGAAAGTAAATTGCCAGGTTCTGCTTGTTTCAAGACGATAATCAGAGTAATAACAGAGCAGTGAGTCAGGCAGTTTTTCGTTTCCGGGATCAGCATCTTATTGACTTGAAACAACGAATCCATTCGGAGGGATAGCGTAACATGAAAACAGATCAGAATATTGCTCTGCTCATCGACTGTGATAATGTCAGCCATAACGGTATTGGCGGAGTTCTCTCTGAATTGGCAAAGTATGGGATTATCAATATCCGCCGGGCCTATGGAAACTGGAAAAGCAAGCAATTGAACGGCTGGGAAGAGAAGCTGCACCCTTTTGCGATAAAACCGATTCAACAGTTCCCATACACCCAGGGAAAAAATGCGACGGATGCCGCAATGATCATAGATGCCATGGATTTACTCTATGAGAAGCAGATAGATGCTTTCGCGCTCATGACCAGCGACAGTGATTTTACACCGCTTGTTATGCGAATACTCTCAAATGGCTTAAAGGTCTATGGATTCGGTGAAAAGAAAACACCTTCACCCTTTGTGAACGCCTGTTCGCAGTTTATCTTCACTGAAAATCTCGAGGACAGCTCAGCAGAAAACGAGGAACTGGGGCAGGATTCCGGACGGGCCACTAAAGCGTCCCGAAACGAACTCAGGATGGATGCCGGTCTTGTCAAACTCCTGCGGAATGCGGTGGAACAGACGGTTGAAGAGGACGGATGGGCCCATCTGGGACGGGTCGGCCAGTATATATCGAACAATACATCTTTTTCGCCCATTAATCATGGCTACAAAAAGCTCAGTGATATTATTAGGGTCAGTGATCTTTTTAAGATTGATATGCGGATGAACAATTCCGTTATGTACATAAAAGATATCAGAAAATAGTCATCGTTCCGGACGAGTTATAGCATCACTGAAAGAATATTTACCCGACATCCCGAAGATATCATCGCGTATATGGGTAAGAGCAGGCGATGTAGTTCGAACCTCTACAATATGTACCCGGTCTCTCCCCCGGCCCAATTGCAACCACGCTACTTACCACCCTGCTCCCCTGCATTCCATGGGGCTCCAATACATCAGGATGCTCCGAAGGACATCGGCATTGCTGATCCTGCAAACCCGGATTTCGGTGATCCGGTAGTTATTCATGACGGTGAAGGCCCAGTTTTCTGACCATGTGGCGCCTCCCAGGTCGCACTGCAGGACCTGGCCTACATCTTTGTTTCCGATCGTCGTGATGAAGATTTTCACCCACCCTTTTATCTTTTCCAAGTTATCTTTTCTATAAAGGCCAAATTTTTCGATTTTACGAACAATCCGCCTACTCTCTTCCACTTGATTACATGTTCTTTAATAACAGAAAAGTCAGCTGGCATAAAATAATCTGACCAGATTATTATTTCTTCTTTACAATAGTAAATATCGACTAATATTTATATTCAATTCAGTTACCACCAAATTTTATCTTGACAGTTGCACAGATAAATATCTTCCTCGTATTTCATTTATTGTTTTCATCACTTTTTTGCGAATCCCGGCGATGACTGGTTTATACAACCTGTCATACTAAACAACGAGTATTGCCGGAAAGTTATTCGACACATTTCGTTATTTTGGGGTGGTAATCAAAAGACTCATCACAAATGAGTATCATGGCAATCTCAACACACAACTGGAGGCCGACATGAGACTGAAACAGAAACTTCTGTCCACGCTGGCAGTATCCGTAATGATTGCAGCATCTATCGGATCCCTGCAGGCAGCAACAGGTGAAAAGCCTAACATTCTTGTCATCTGGGGTGATGACATTGGACAATCAAATATCAGCACCTACACCCATGGTTTGATGGGGTATGAAACTCCCAATATCGATCGTATCGCGAAAGAAGGAATGACCTTTACAGATTACTATGGAGAGCAGAGCTGTACGGCTGGTCGTTCCTCATTCATTATGGGCCAGAGCGTCTTCCGTACCGGCCTTTCCAAGGTAGGTTTACCCGGTGCCAAAGAGGGCATGCAAGTGGAAGACCCGACAATTGCCGGTCTTCTGAAGGCTCAGGGATATGCTACCGGCCAGTTCGGAAAAAATCATCTTGGTGATCGGGACGACATGCTGCCGACCAATCATGGTTTTGATGAATTCTTTGGCAACCTTTATCACCTCAACGCTGAAGAAGAGCCGGAGAATGAAGATTATCCCAAAAATCCCGAATTTCTTAAAAAATATGGTCCACGAGGCGTTATCAAATCTTTTGCCGATGGCAGAATTGAGGATACCGGCCCATTGACTAAAAAAAGGATGGAGACAGTCGATGATGAAACCTCAGATGCTGCCATTGACTTCATCCAGCGTCAGGTCAAAGCCGGAAAACCTTTCTTTTGCTGGTGGAACGGAACCCGTATGCATTTTCGGACCCATGTGAAAGAGGAGCTGCGCGGCATCTCCGGTCAGGACGAGTACGGTGATGGCATGGTAGAGCACGATATGCATATTGGCAAGTTTCTGAAAGTGCTGGATGATCTCGGCATCGCCGATAACACTATCGTTTTCTATTCCACAGACAATGGTCCGCACATGAACTCCTGGCCCGATGCAGCAATGACATCTTTTCGCGGTGAAAAAAACACCAACTGGGAGGGGGGCTGGCGGGTACCGGCAATGGTTCGATGGCCTGGAAAAATAAAGGCCGACAGCTGGTCCAATGAGATAATGCATCATATGGATTGGCTCCCTACCTTTTTAGCCGCGGCCGGTGAGCCGGACATCAAAGACAAACTGCAAGCGGGTAATGTATCAGCTATTGATCGTACGTATAAAGTACATCTGGATGGCTATAACTTCCTTCCCTATCTCACAGGCCAGGATGAACATGGGCCACGCAAAGAAATTTTCTATTTCTCTGATGACGGGGATTTGACAGCCCTTCGCTTTCAGGCCTGGAAGTTGATTTTCATGGAACAAAGGGCGGAAGGTACCCTGAAACTCTGGGCCAACCCCTTCACCCCTTTGCGCATACCACTGATTTTCAACCTGCGACGTGACCCTTACGAACGTGCCCAGTTAACATCAAATACATACTATGACTGGTTACTGGACCGGGCGTACCTGCTGGTTCCTGCACAGGAATATGTTGGAAAATTCCTGGCAACGTTCCAGGAATTCCCACCTCGGCAGGAAGCCGCCTCCTTCAGTCTTGAAAAAGTCATGTCTGAACTTCAGTCCGGAGCCGGAAGCAATTAACCCGGCTCTGCTTTCTGGTGAGCCAACAGTGTCTGACCACAACGGTCAGACACTGTTGGCCCGTGTAATAATACCCATTCATGCAACTCTCCTTTTATCACAGGAAAGCCTGGCTCAATCAGTCTTTGTATTTCTTTATCAATCCTTCCTTCGATTTTTCATATTCTTTCTCGGTGATGACACCTTCTTTGTATGCTTTATCAAGATCGATCAGTTGTTGTCCAAGAGTTTGTGTACTCATTGTACTCTCAACTTTGGCACCACCACCACCGCAGCTGATGAGGGTAGCACATAGAATAATTGAACAAACCAATGCTATCACATTTTTTTTCCTCATGATCAATATCCTTTTCGTTGATGGTTTATTTTATGGGCAATAAGACATTGCTTACCCCATTTATGGAGTGGAAAAAAGACCCTTCCCTAACTTTTTCTACACTCGTTGCATTATAACAGAACTCCACCTTATTCACCGTTATCCTTTTGCTGACCCATACCTGAAAACATTATACTTATATCATCAGTATATTATGCATCCGTACGATAATTACCGACATTGAACATGGTAGTCTACTCAACACATGAGCTGTAAATACGATATCTTATCGTTTTTTGACAAGGTACACCGATTGACGCCCTGATTAATAATTTTATTTTTCTACTTTGGCTGGCATGGCTGCCGCCCCAGCAAATGTTGTCATCTCCAGATGCCGAAGAAGAATTCTTCTCACCTCATCAATGGTAAAGGGATTATCCTGACTGGAATGTCCGGATCGAACGATATACTCGGATTCCATTCCATCAATGTGGGCACTGGTAAATTCGACAACTCCGTCATCGCCGGTTTCAATATCCATTCCCGGTTTCACCGCGATTATAGAGTGTCCTTTAACCCCCGGTGCAAGTGGCAGAGAAGCAAGAGACTGCAACAACGGATTATCCGCCGACATCCCGTCGATACTGGACGGAATGTTATCGCGCATTGATGGGGGCAGTTTAAGAACGGTTTTCACCTTGCTCCAATACTCTGGAGAGTACAAAACCAAATTTATCGGTAAAGATATCAACTTTCTAGTAATGTTGCGAAGCCACCCCATGGCCAGATAGCTCCCTCGGTGTGGAGTGGAAATAAATATTACTCTTTTTACAAAAGGTAATGGCTGGAAGAAGAGTAAACGACGAATGAGGTCCTGCACATCCCGGTCAATATCTATTTCCTCAACCCTCTCGTCACTGAAAGATCGCCAAAGCACATCATCAGGCCGTACAACACACAGCTTTGCCAGTAGACCTCCCTGGCTGTGGCCAACAATCACCATATTCTGTAAAGCAGGATCTTGTTGCATAGGGTCGAGTTGTTGCACTATCTTGAAAAGCGTATCTCTCAGCTCATCTGCTGAATAGACAATAATGTTGCTGCTGTTGTATTGATAGAACCAAAATTGAAAATGTTTAAGGATATCAGGATCTGCCAGCAGTGTATTAAACATCTCCGCCCACCAGACAGGACTGCTGGCCGTACCGTGAACGAAGACTATAGGAATACGGCCCGGTTTGTATGGCTGAATAAGTAGTAAGCGCCTTGAAACGATATCACCGGTGAGGAACCTTTTGACACCCATGTTCCACTGATCGCTGTCATTTATGGCGTAAGCAAGAGGCGTGGTTGAGTCTGTTTCCAGAGGGACGGAGTGACCGTTGATCTCTACTTCAGCACTATCGTAAGCCGAATACAGTTCCAGCAAGGCAACGAAATTTCCCTGCCGAAAATCTTTGATGCCGTCCGGTAAGCGAAGAAAAGCAGTTAATGGTACAACACCGCCATTCGGTGACTCAGCACTTCTAATGGTAAGACCAATAAGCGGCAAGCCCAGACCTGGGGTTTGATTATGAACTTTAAAACCTCGCACTTTGTAAGCATATGAAGGGAGCAACCCGCTGATCTCTTGATACTTCCTGGAGAGCTTATCGGTTTTGACAGTAAGGGTGAGAGTTCCAATTGGCAGTGTTCGAATACCGGCTGAAATATCCAGATAATTGTCTTCCGCTTTCGGGAATGCCCTCCCCAGAGAACGGTTATACAAATCGCAGGCTTCGCGAAAACGTATATCGTAAGCAGATGGGAGTGGCTCCCGGCCTTCCCAAAGCAAATAGTAGTAGGCACAGACAGCTGCCTGAAGAAATAAATCCGGTGCGCGTTCTATATCCCTTGAAGACATGGCGCTCTCCAGTCTATCTCCTTCCAGGTAACTCAGTTCGGATAGAGCATAGAGCAGGTCACGCCGGTCATCGGTGGTACTGATGCTATAAAGATCCAGAATTGTTTGAAGAGGTGCATCGTCAAATGACTCGACAAGGTTGTACCGATGGAGCACAGCAGTTGCCCTATTACTGATCATCCCGCTGCCCAGCGGATTAATAGTCTGCAGTTGATAGGATTTCTCCGGCGAAATCTGGTTGACACCAACAGGAGAGGCGCAACCCGTGATAACAACAGAAGCCATGCAAAGCCCAAGATACATTGTCCCCGGACACAGTCGGCAATACTCCTCCTTCCGAGTCCACCATCGTGTACAGATTAACCGTAAAATGTGTAGCTTCACCTGACTAAAGAAATGGCTTACCCTCATAACGGACTCCACATTATGATGCCAATGAGACAATGTCCTTAATCTTCCGTGATCAATGCGCTAGCAACCCGGGCTTCATACCCGGCAGTTTATCGCGAATACGCTGGGAAAAATCCGGTGCCTGATCAGCGTCCATCGCTTTAGAGTTTATCACACTCATTTTTTTCAATTCAGCAAAAGGTATTGAGTTATCAATTGTTCCAACCTCATACGCCAGCTCATCGACATAGCCGTTGGCCAGCAACCGCCAGTCCCAAAAAACCTTCCGATAATAGGGTCGGGTATGGCCCCGTAACTGGGTTGTACAGTTTGTTAACAACGCATTGTACCATTCCGGGTTTTCCCTCAGCCGGTTGATGGATTTGAAATAGTCAAGAAAAACCTGTCGAAACAACCCGTTGCTCCCCTGTACCCGATACAGATAGACCGTTTCCCCCTGGCGGTAGTTGGTCCGCAACCGAATCAGATCCCGCTCATCAGCCACCACATAGGTCAGCTCATACTGTCGGAAAAAACCTTGAAGAGTAGAATAACTTTCACCCCGCTCCTTACGAGCTTCGATGGAAATAGCGATATAGTCCTGGTTATTGAAGCCAAAGCTAAGCATGGTGTGCGCTACATGCTTTAATCCCCAGTCCACCAGATAGAGATCAACACTGGTGAGATTGTCAAGATCAAAAGTTTTGTTGTAATACTGAACCGTGAAGTCGGATTCGCTTCGATAGTCACAATTGCGGATATTGTGGAGAGTAATTCTGTTGTCTCCCTCCATCGATGCATAGGGAAGAATAGCTAGATCCGGTTGCCATTCTCGATCATTTGACGGCTTCTTCAGGAAAAAGATCATGAGCACCATGGCGAATAACATGACAAAGGTGGCCAATGCTTTTTTCCAAGAATTGAAAAGGACGAGAACAGCAATAGATAGCGCAACAAATCCTGTTGCCACTACGACAGTCGGCAGGCCGGAGAATGAGGAATAATATAAAGCCAGGGCTCCCCACCCTACCAGCGGCAGACAGAGAACCAAGGTGATGAGCTTTCGCCAGGCAGGCATACGGCTATTCCTTTTACCTCGTTTTTTTGATTTGGACTCGGCTATCGTCCTTCCCTGAAGACACCAGAACCTGCCACGCCCCCTGCCACGACTTAAATAAAAACAATTTCGACCAACAGAGTCCATTTACCTTTCAGTTATTTCAAGATAAAACTGCACACATGCGAGACAAAATCCCCGGACCCTGCTCAAAAGCTCAACTTGTTCATTATTCTTATTTGATATATCTGACCAAAAACCTTCATAACATTTTTAAAATGAATGGGATAAGAAGATATGAGAATAAATACTCTCGTATTTCCGATACTAAAGCCAGTCAATACCTCCTAATCTTCTTTAAGGAGTTCCAGATCACAATCTCCGTGGTTCCATAGCATTTTCATTTTTTTCTGAATACAGGAAAACGAACCATGTGACGCACCATGGTCTTTAAATTGATAATAGATCATAGTTTTGGTACGAGTAGTATGACTGCACATAAAATGTGTGAACTCAAAACTGTATCCATAGTCACGGTTTCCTTTCTTTTTACACTCCCGGGTGCCGAAAGCACGTTTACTAAACTCCGGGCATCTATTAAATTTCCAACGATCCGAGAAGAGGATCAACAATCCACCCAGTAAACACTCATTCTACCATACGGCTTCCCATCGGAATCCCATGTGACCACATCCGGAATCTATTGATGAAGATGGTAATGAAAGTATATCCAGTCGCGCTCTCTTCCAGGAAGGCGCCAGGCTTGGTGGTATCTACCTAATACGAGCATATCCGACCAACAGGTTTAACGATCAATCAGTTATCTATTCAAAAGCTGAGTACCGACACAGAGCCTGCTGGGACCCAATGAATGATACTTCCTGGCTAAGATGGCTTAAAATGGACTGGATGCAGACGTGTGGGCGGTCAGTATCGTCTTGCAGACCTCTTCTCCGACTGGAAGACCGATTACGGCCTAGGTTTTCAAGCCATGATGGACAGCGGGGTCGTCCGATTTGATATTGCCGTTTCCGAAGAGAGCGCTTCTGCCTGGGTAATGTGTGGCCGTCCCTTTTAAATATTCCCCGGAAGATTTCGAAAAAAAGTTAAAAGACTGCCTCAAATCAAATGAATGAATGTGTTATAACCCCGACCTACCCGTAGAAGAGTAAAATAAAGAAAATGATTATTTCCAGGCATACCGGTCGAGGTCTTTTCGAAACTACCCTTGCATTACATTACAGCCGTTGAAAATCGAACCTCTGTCCTCCAATAGACAACTCATACATGAGACCGCCCTTGGCATGCACAAAGATGGCCATCCCCTTAATATAGTCTGTTTCCGCCTGGACACCGGTCTTTGGACCGGCGCTGGCACCGGCGCTTGCGCCACCGGTTCCAACCTGGGCTTCACCACCCGCGGTAATGGCGACCGCCTGGGCGGTTGCATCAAACTCAAAATTGCCGCTGGTGAATTCGTCATAGGCACGCTTGTCCTCAAAGAAAACTATCTGACTGAAAACTTTTCCTCCCAGTTGGAATCCTATAGACCCCTTAATGACTCTTGATTTCCCCGTTACTTTCCCCCCCTGGTAAACCTGCCCAGTGCCATAAGACCCCCCAACCACAAATCCGGCTTTACCAATATTTGGGAAAACCGCATAACCATATGAATTGTTGAAGAATTTTTGTACGGCAGGTGAATCATTAAACACTTTGATGGTACTCGAATAATCCTCCACCTCAGCCGCAACGGCAAAGGTCGATATTCCAAAAATAACCGCCAGAATGAATAAAAATGATACTTTTTTCATTTCAATCCTCCTTTTTAGGGTTAAGGTTTTGCAGGATCAAAGCCCCAAAACCTAGTATTGCCAAAAACAGATTCTGATTATTGTCAGCTTTCTTGTGCAGCATGCCCCTCGGGCTCAGAAAGTCAGCACGTAGCCATATTCGCGGTTGGCGCTGACCTGTTAATATACAATCCCATTGCACAACAATCCTGAAACCAGGAATTGCGCAACGCTTACAGCATCTCAACGATCCACGGCACCGGCATAACTGGTAACGAAGTCTCGCTCTCCTCGCTTATCTCCGAGGGGAATTTATAAAAAAACAAAAAGGGAGGAAAACGATCGTTTCAGGATCGAAACTATCTAATTTTGCTAAAGATAAATATATTCTATCGTTAGATTTTAAGTGGGTTTTCCATTCTGTCAAGTGGTCCCAGATCCATTCACACAAGTAATTGAAACAGATTATCTTTCAATGCGATACAAGAAGCAGTGTTAGGGGTGATATTACTGACCAGTCTACTATTCGAGTCAATTATTACATTCGAATAGAACCTGCCTTTCATTGGTCTGCAGCCGGAACTCTCTCAAGCAGCTTTTCTACGGAGCGGTCAATATAGTTTGATAATTCCGGATTTGACATCTTTTTAGTGATTGCGTTGACCGCTGATTCACGCCAGAACACTGACTTGGTCCGAGGGTCGATAATATCAAGAATCAAGGTCCCTGTTTTATATACTCTTGTTGCCATGTCTCCGTCGACACTGTCGGGCTTGCTTCCAACCAGGGTGCCATATCCATACGGTCTATAAAATGCGGAAATATGAACCTCTTTCACTACTTCATCAATACTGCCAAACCACGCCATCAAAAAGTCAGCATCTTCTGCAGCTGTCATCACATATCCCTTCTTCGCCAGCTCTTCTTCAACGGCAGACTGTACCAGACCCTGAATGGTTGGATTATTAACCCGTATATCATCACTTGGAACGACACTTGTTAACCAGGCATACGTTTTTTTGCCAGAAAAATTGGCGAGAGTTGCCTTGTCAAAAGGGGTAGAAAAACCCGAGCAGCCGCAATAAAGAAATATAGATAACAATACGATGATGTTTTTTTTCATAAACCGGCTCATATATTAGCTTGAAGTAATCAACAGGACGTAATCCTGAAGCTCATAGAAGGTTTTTAAAATATAAACAAGACAGTAGCTGCACCACATACATAACAAAAGAAACTGATGACCTGGCTTAATGTTGTATCCCAATTATGTCTACTTATAATACCGATTGAATGAATTTCACTGATTTTTTTTGACTGTGTTCGTTGGTCTGCATTGCGAACAGCAAGAGACAACCCTGTGTTTATTCGACTGTTGTTTCGGTTATATTCACTACTTGCCATGTGTCGTCAGGATTAAAGAGGGTCATGCCCCGGGCAACTGTCGAGGTATCCTTTCCAAGATCCTTTTGGTAGACCACGCCATCATGGTTCGTCACCAAGGTCATGATCCCCGAAAATTCATATTGAGCAGGGTATGCCGCCAGGGCGAAACCGCCGATCATTTTGTCCCCAACCATGTAATCATATGCGCCGCCTTGTGCATTTTCACCCTGGGCAGTCAGGATCTTGTAGTAATACCCATGGTAGGGCCTTGACTCGCCATCACCCTTTTCCAGTCCCCTCTTATTGGTTAAATAACCCGATTCCCTGGCTTCGGCGACAAGGGGACCCAACGGGCTATGTGCCTCACCCTCGCCCGTGGCCCAATAGAGTCCGTTTTTTGTTCCTTTCTGACTGGCCAGGTTTTGTGCATACTCCCGCAGGCCGTCGCCGTCCCTGTCTTTAGAAACATATTCCCGCTGGGCATCTGCATAGGCCATACAGACCTGAATGGCATTCAATTCATTGCCTCCGATCCTTCGTGCAAGCAGTTCAACGATGCCCTCCTCGGTATTGAATCGCCAGCCTTCTTCTGTTTGCTCAAGAGGGATGGAAAACGGCCAGTCGTCCTCCCCCAGGTAAAGCACCATACCCTTTGCCCCTTCAGATTTAAGTATATGTTTTTCTTCGAAATGTTTAAGAAAATTATTTTTTGCCACAAGATCGGCTGCCGGATCACCGGATTCCAATTGCTCGACACCGGGACCAAAGATGGCAGCAAGAGCATCGGCATCGTTTGATATCAATGCCGCGCTCATCGCTCTGACAGCCTCTTCCGCTGATGTGAATTCCTTTTGTTCTGGTTCTGTGGCAATTGAAATAGTGGTGCCGGTGAGAACCATCAACATCACCATGACGAACATCGCCCCCTTTGTGCGCCTCGCGACAATATCTTTATATGATGCCATAAGCGTTTCCTCCAACCGAAAAAGGTTTTGGGAAGATATCACTAAAAATCTGCATAGGTTGTCATTAACACTCACCTTCTTCGTCCCCCACCGCCTCTGCCCCCGCCACCAAGGTTTCTGCTGCCGCCTGGTTGATGGGACGACAGGCTCTGTCTCCCCCGCTTGCTCTCACTCCGGGTCCGGCTGCCTTTTTCATATCTTCCAAAGGCGCTCCGGTCCTTCGGCTCCAACCTCTGTGAGCTGCTTCCCCGTTGAACATTTCCTCTATCTGCCGATTTTACATCTTTCCGGCTGGAGGTCGTCGGCCGCTCCCGCTGAACCTGGTCGCGGGCTCGTGCTCCTCCGTCCTTAGACAGTTCCTGCCTTCCTGCGTCAGCACGCCCCCTAAAGGCCTCACGGGACTGCGTATTGGCAGCTTTCCCTCGATTGTATTTTGCTGCTGTGTTCTGATCACGATACGACACACCCTTTCGGTGTGATGGATTATGTTGCCATTCGCCCCGTCCAACGCCACCTTTCGCTATGCTCCCGGAATACTTGTTCCTATTGATGTTTTTATTAATATTTATGTTCCGGTTGATGTTGACATCAACATTTCCCCTTCGCCAGTTACACCCGCCCCAGGCATAGCCCCAGGCTGCACCAACGGCAATTCCGACACCAAAGGAGAACAGTGTCACTCCGGCCACATATCCCGGCGGGTAGTAATGATACGGCGGGTATGAGGAAGACCACCAGGGACCATATACAATCGTCGGATTATACATAGGTACATAAATCACCTGGGGATCTGCCGGTTCTATGACAATTGTCTGAGTCTCTTTCTCTACGACGACCGTATGCTGTTCGGTGGTTTTAAGGTTACCTTCCGTCTGAGCTTTGCCTCTCAGGGTCTGGACTGTGTCCATCACATCCTTTTGCTGGGCGAGAAATGCATCTCCCAGTTGCTGGGTCCACTCAAGCTCCTCGCTCATCATTGTTAACACTTCAGGGAAATTGACGAGGGACTTGATGCTGGGATCCCAATCCTGACTTTCCAGGGCGGTCGTCAACTCATCTCCCTTGAGGCTGTCATTTTGTTTTACCCACCGGTCGCTCTGCACAACCTCAAGGGGATAGGTGGATGCCATAAAAATCTGTGCGAGCAGTGAATCCGGATAAAGGGCTATGGGTGCGAGGAGCTGGTCAAGTTTTTCCTGCGGCAGCAGGGCAGCACCATCAACATCGGTAGAAACTACTCCTCCAGTGTTTTGTGAAAAAACCCACGGCGGAAATATCATCAGGAATACCAGAGACAAAGCGATAAGCTTGATCAGCTTGTGTTGTGTCTTCACATGCCTCTCCTCTTTTTCAGCCCGGGAGACCTTGATGGCTCAGGGCATCGGTTAATCCACTTACATATGTTGGGTCACACATCAAACAAGCCACAACCTGTCTTCCAAAGAAATTCTATCTCATATTATCTGACGGTTAAAAAGATGGCTGCTGATCAGTTATTGAGGAAATAATAACGTCAGCACCAATCGCCCTCCCCAATCCTCAGGGCCATTTTCTGGAGATTCTGTCCAGTACCGAACACCAGCTCCAATACTGAGAATCTGATCTCCGACCTTGAGTAACTGGGAAACGTTGAAATTCAGTGGGACAGCCCAATCGTCATTTTCCCAGTCATAAGTCGATTCGGTATTGACCGAGAATGTCGTTTTTGTCTTGGTGACATAAGTTAGAAAGGGCTGCAGAAACGTTGCACTGATATCGTCCCGATCATCGTTCCCGGCAAAAGACCAAATATGGTTGGCCAATAAACCAACAGTCCATGGACCCTTTTGCTGAAGAACGACACCAGTCGGACCTAGTCCCCATTTTTCAGCGCCCAAAGCTTCGTCGAAAGCTGTCGGTAGTAATTCAACCGGGCCAATCCCCCAAATCCATCCTCTTTCAGTTGGCTTTTTGGGGGAGAAGAACTGACTTGCCACTATGTCACCGAGTCCGAACTCGCTTGAGCCGACGGGTACATCATCGGTATCTACGAGCGGGATAATCGTCCGTGTAATAACATTCCATTCATCATTTAAGGAAAAAGGAGCGACCGGTTGAATATTGAGCACACTCTTTGAACCTTCATCGCCCACCCCAAAATTTTCATCATAATTGTACTGGAAAGGTACACTGATCAAGTTGGCGATCGGGTTTGCCAGTTTTTTTGCCAGGTCCACTTCTGCATCCGGAGTTGCTGTTCCCTGCTCTATAGTTCCGCCCTGAGAGTACGAAAATCCAGGGGTACACAGTGTCACAAGCAAGATTAAGAATAGAAACTTGTCATCTCTCACATTTCGCTCCTGTAATTTTTATAAAGGAATCTCCCTCTTCTTAAAAAAGATAATTGTAGTTGACTGAAAAAAAGTACATCCTTGGATCATTATAATTGCCTGAGAGTACAGCCGGACTGACCACTCGTGCGTCCTCAACACTCAGGAATTCAAAAGCGGCACCGATGGACGAGGTATCATTCAGCCTGTGCTGGATACCCGTACCAAACCGCCAGGCGGCACCTGTCGGCAAGGTGAGAGAGGTGTCGTCTTGATTTTCATACATGCTGGTATCGTAGGCAACGCCGAAGTTCAGACGAGTGTCGACTGTCATCTGGCACTGGGTACCCATGGCACCATGCCAGGTATCCTGAAGATCAAGACTGGACGACAATTGGACGTTACCGGCAGTTATAGCCAACTCATTAAAGGTACTCCAATCCTGCCACCCGATATTGCCGAGTAGAGACCATTTCTCGTTCAGCACCTGTACGGCACTGAACATCACCTGCTGCGGAGCCCCGACAAAAGCACTGATCGGCAGTTCCCAGGAAGCACCTGACGGCAGATTACCACTGGCATTGACATCAAACTGATAATCAACTTTACCGGTGTAGGTAAGGCCAAAGCGGGTTTGGTCAGTAGGCGTGAACAGGAGACTCAATCGTCCGTTATAAGCCACGTCCGTGTCGTCAAGAGATTTTTCGTCACCACTGACCAGACTGTCCCTGGTGAGTGAGAAAATCCCAAGGTTGACTCCCAATCCGGCACCGACTGACCAGGCATGATTTATTCGGTATGCCAAGGCCGGTTGCAAAACCACTCCCAGCAGCGTAGAATCCTTTACCAGAGTACGACCGGCCCAATCGCCATCAAAGCCAAGGCTGAGTCCAAAATTACTGTAGAGAGCAGCCCCCACTTTCAGGTCGTCGCTGACACTGTGGCTGTAGAAAGTACTGAGTCCGGGAAGCCAGCCAACTACATTGCCGGGGCCTTTCAGGTTGGGATCGTCCAGACTATATTCCAAATCCCCATACAACATCTGGGCACCAACCACGAGCTGACTACCATCTAAGTGCGTCATACCAGCAGGATTAGTGGCGACAGTCGAAGCATCCTGGGCGCGTGCGGCGCTTCCCGCTCCGGCAAGACCAAGATCCTCGGTGCCGAGCTCATAGAGATACAGACCACCACCATGTGCCTGACTGGTAAGTCCGACACAAAGAAGGCCGATGAGAGATTGAAGAGTTTTACTGTTCATAGCTTTTTTGCTTCCCTCCAAAATTTTCTTCTTATTTAAGATGGATCTAGTCAATACATTTTCATTCACTTGTTTTAAATGCTTTACTCTTTATTGGCGGTGGTACCTGCTGTTCTGGGGCGTCTGGCGCCAGGGTGTGAATTACTTCATCGGCACGGGATCGCCAGGACGCCAGGTTTTGTCGAACCAAGACTGAAGCGGACCATAGAGACGAAATAACATATTCCAACCCTTGCCGGGGACAGTCTGGAGCCAGTTTCCCTCTTGCCCCGCTGGAGCTGTGGGGCTAAAGTAGATATCATATGAGCCATCGGCATTGGCTTTCAATCCTCCCGCATTGCTGTCAATCCCCGGGAATTGCTGGTCGGTCTGCAGCATGGAGCGGGTCTGGTTGTCATAGAGGGTGAACGACCAAAAATCCTTTGCTGGGACGTCCGGGGGGAGATGCAACGTATAGGTTTTGCCCCCATCAAGCCCATTGCCCTCAGAATCAAGGTAAGCCGCGGCATATTGTGAGCCGACACCCACCATCCTCATAGTCATTGCCGGTGTGACGCCCGTCGCGTAGAAGTGAAAAAATGCGCGGGCATCCAGCACCATTGCGCCTTTATCCAGAAACTCATGGCTACCTCCGGGAAAGGGTGTACTCCAGATGCTCTCACCTGGATAAAAATAATACATGTCTTCACGCGGACGTGCCGTTAGGGCTCGAACCGTGACAGCGGCCACATTTGCGGCTTCCGTCAGTATCTTCTTCATGCGGGCATCGGGATTAAAGGGTCGACCCTTCTTGATGCCGATTGATGCCAGCAACCCGAGGATTTCCTCGTTCTGCCCAAAGGATGGTTCTGCCTGTACCACCTCGTTGATTTCCTTGTACATTTCAAAATCCATCCGGTGAATCGTGTTATTCTCCTTGCCGGAGATGTTGATGAAAGTCATTTTTGGTGGATCGGCTACCCTTGAGAGCGGATACATACGGAAGATCTTCTTGGTTGTCTCGACCGAAGGGGCAGGATTGCCATTGACCTGAAAACCGCGCCAGACGATCCAGTTGCCATAGGTGTTGGTCCGGACAACATGGTAACCATCCTCCGAATATTCACCTTTGTAACCAGGAGGTAAAATCAGGTACTTCCCACCTTTGCCACGATCTGGGCCGGCGTTGCCAAAGTCCGTTACGTATTTGAACCAATGATCGTCGATGATACCCAAAACGTCAGGCGGTGTTTCGATAACCCATGGCTCATCAGTCATCTCGAGCCAGCACGTCATGTAAATTGAGCTGGTGTTCGGCGTCAACCACAGTGCCTTGGAGTCCATAAGCGTCTCGAACAGGAGCGCTGTAGTGTTGGCTGGTCCAAATTCCAGAATTCCCCGGCGCATGCCGGACATCGATGCAATCTGGATGCTACTCAGATAGGCCTGTACCCCGCGCTGGAAGTCGAGGTTGTCGTAAACCAGCTGGGTCGTTTGTTCGTCGGGCACCCCGTCGAAAGAGTTCAGCTTGCCAAGGCGGGTCTCCAATACATCAGGAGTTGCGATGCCAGCCGGAATATCCGTTGCCATCTTCATCCTCGGCAACTCGGCAGCTAAAGTGGTGGTTGCAGTCAGCACACAAACGAGAACAATGGTAAGTGCGTCTATTCGCCGTTGAATATTCATAGCTTTTTCCTCACTTTTGATTGCAGATTATCTAAAATGATGGTTGATAAAAGCTGGTCGAATTTAATGTCTTCCCTCGGCAGTGTCCCTTCCCATTATGGGCGGAAAAGGATCAAATGTTTTTATCTGGATCACAATCTCTCAAAGGTTGCCTACCTGCCGCCAGGATGAGGATTCCTCCAGATATACGACATCTCAGGCAGGATAAGACTTCCGGCTTTAATCAATTGATAGGTGATCGTATCGCTGCGCTCATCAAGAAAATCACCCCGGTCAGTTTGTACAGTGTCTGCCGGGACAACAATACCGATTCCCCGCGGGACCAGGCAAAGGGGCTAGAATCGAGCCGCCAGATAGGTCGAATAAAATGTAAATTATAGAAATATGCGGTCACTTTTGCACCTCAGATGTTCGGTCATACAGATGTTCGGTCATACCTATGGCCGGCTCATTGAGAAGTTGCCGTGACAAGTTGAGGTCTTTAGAAAACGGCACCTACAGAAAAGGTGTACCACCATAGATAACCAGGCCTACCCGATCACCCTGCCGCTTACTGAGAAAATCACCGAGCACATCTTTGACGGCATTGAGGCGGTCTACTTTTTCTCCGGTTGTATCTGTAAAGTCTTCATGTCTCATGGAAGTAAGAGAGATCAACTGCGGGTTAGCGAGGATGAGCATGTTTCTTACTCCTCTCTTCCGACAAACACCTCCTGCAATATCATGCCTGACGAACCGGAGGGCGGCTTTATTCCTAGATATGCAGCAAGGGTCGGGGCGATATCAACCGTATGTACTTCCCGCAGAACACGCTGGGCGGGAACATGCATCCCCCCAAAGGCGATAGGAACGAAGGTATCATAGCGCCAGGGAGAACCATGGGTGGAAGCGACTTCCAGCCCATCAAAATCCCTGATGAACCAGTGCGGCTCAAAAACTATATAGATATCGCCTGATCGGCTGGAATTGAAGTTATTGAGAATTGTCTGGTTAAGTGGAGTATCCGGAAGATTGCCCTCGCGCAGCGCACTGCTCGAAATGGCTGCTGCAATACCTTCAAACTGGACCAGTTCTGTGGCTACCGCCTTTTCCACCTGCGACGGATCGAGTTTGTATTTGTTGATTACCTCATGATTGAGATTCACATAGGGATGGTCATACCCGACGATCAGTTCCTTATCGATACCGAACTGTTTTTTTAGAGCATCCAGGGCCGGCTGCTTATCCCAGCTCTTTGGTTCCACATATCCTGCCGGAATACCAAGTTCTTTCAGGTAGCCCGGCACATCTGGACTGCCGTGATCGGCAGAGAGGACAACAAGGGTATTTTCCAGGCCAATATTTTTGTCAATAAAGGCAAACAGTTCCGCAAGGATACCATCAAGCTGGAGAATATTGTCTTCGCTTTCAAGACTGGATGGGCCGAACATGTGAGCGACATAATCGGTGGAGGAAAAACTCACCCCGAGAAAATCAGGGATATCGTCCTTGCCAAGCTGTTCATTGGTAATCAGGGCCTTGGCAAAAGCCAGGGTTAATTCATCTCCGGCCGGGCTGAGCGTCAGGAGAGTTGTAAAATATTTTCCGTCAGCCGCACCAAACGGATGAGGGAAAGTCCGTCCGAACCCGGCGAGATCTGTTTCCCAGGGCCGGTCATCAGCATCTCCAAACAGATAACTTTTCCGATCATGTAACAGCTCCCAGGACTTGCCGGAATAGGATGCAGCCATTTTCTCCTCGTTCCAGGCGGTGACCCAGGCGGGATAACTGTCATAATAGTAGTTACTGGTAACAAATTCACCGCCGGCTTTAGAAAACCAGAAGGCCTTACCTGCATGACCGGCCATGGAGACTGCGCCACGATCTTTGATCGATACCCCAAAGACCTTGGCGCGTCCCGCCGTATGGATTGCCAGTTCATCACCGAGGGTGGTGACCATGATGGCCGTTGGAGACCGCCCATCACTTTTTGCCGCCTTCTGGGTCGAATCAATCTCAGCATCCTGGTCGACACCGGCCCCTGCGGTGAGCAGTTTATATTGATCATCCTCAATATTATAGACGGTCCGGCCTTTGGTTCTGTCGTACCAGACATTGCCGATCATGCCGTGGACTGCCGGGATGGCCCCCGTTGCAAGTGTTGCATGACCTACAATGGTCTCCGTGTTGGCATGGGTGTGACGAGCATCTCCATAGACCGTTCCACTATCCCATAAGTATCGGAAACCATTTTTACCGAGGCGGTCATAATAACGAGTAGGCAGATCGCCGCGAAGCGCATCGACGGTGATCTGCAGAACAAGTCGGGGCTGCGGCACTGCATAGGCCTGGACAGTCAACGATACAATTATGGCGGCAAGTGCAGGAACAGCTATCGAGGTACATTTTTTAAAAGCCATAAATCACTCTCCATTTTTTGCTTTACCGTTTGGAAAGATAATATGCTGGAGGGTAAAATTCCATTGTAAATCATGCCATCAGAAGTTACCCACGCTCACCTTGTCTATTGAAATTATTGATTCTTTTCAACTTGCTGGATATGCTGTGCCTTTTTAGAGATATCCCCAAAAAAAACATCCGGTAACATATCTATTTGTCGGACGGCATCAGTCGGTTACCAATGGATTTTAATTGCCCGGGTAACTTTCTATCGGTTAAATCAAAAACGACGAAGAATCAGAAGGAACAGCTTTTAATTATCACGACCATTCTTTTGTTTCGTTCAGACACAAGGCAATGATCTCAAGCAATGAGGGTGTGGATTTAATGGTATCGATACAATCACAACAACCAATTGTGATATCTACTGTGATGAGCCAACGATAAAACAGAAATGAATAATAATCAATACTGCCAAGTGAAAGGTTCTACAGAAACAAACACCTTTTATGCCAGGAATGTACCGGGCACTGGGTATTTTCTGTTTCAGTAACAATTATGTTGACATGGCGTTCAAACCGATTCATCTTTAGGCATCGATACTTATCTCCTGTGCCGCCTTACTGGACCCTGTCGATTTTTTATATCGATTATACAAACTCCATAAACTCGTTAACTTAATCTCTCATCGTTGCCGGAATCCACCCATATGCAGTAAACAGAAAAATAATGTATTCAGGTCAAGGAGCTGTATATGAATTTGATTACTTCCTGTCGTTTTTTCATTACTGCCTTTTTGACATCATTATTTTTAATACTCCCTGGCCAGGCTCAATCCAGCGAACCACCATCAGACCTCACTGAAATATCTCTTCAAGACATAGCACCAGAAAAAATTGACTCGGTCCTGGCAAAACTCAGTGACGAACAGGTTCGCAGCCTACTTGTCAGAGAGTTGCAAACAAAATCCATAGAGCAGTCAAAGGAAAAAACCTCCCGGGGAGGTCTTCTACCTTTCGTCGTCGGCTGGCTCCGTCTCGTTGACGTCGACGACAGTGGTAAGATGGAATCGCAGTTGGCGAAAATCTCCAGCCACACCACGAATGTCCCGGCACACCTGGCCAAAACTCTTCATCGATTCAGCGACGACAGCCCCAGCTCTTCAACGTGGATGGACACAATCATTTTGCTCTTCGTGTTCCTTCTGGCACTGGCTGTAGAAAAAGTCTTTAACACTGCAACATCAGGCTTTCACCGTCAGTTTCTTGAACAGGCAATTCCTCAACTGAAGGGTTTAATGCGATTTTGGGCAGGCATCCTGCATGCCCTACCTTCGCTGATATCTCTTATAGTATTCAGTGGTTCTGTATTTTTTTTCTTCATGCTTTCTCCCCTCAGCTCAGCAGAATCATTTCGCCTCCTGTTTATGGCCCTTCTCTTTGTTATCCTGTTTGCACGTATCGCAACACTCTTGTGCAGGATCATCTTCGCACCACAGCAGCCTTCTTTTCGCCTGCTCGACATAGGAGATGCTGCTGCTCAGAATCTATACCGAATAGTATGTATCTCACTATACTTTCTCGGGGGGGCTCTCGGCCTTATTGCCCTTCTCAAAGAGTTGGGAATGAACCATACCTCCTTCGTGCTGCTGATCATTGTTCTGGGAACTCTGTTCCTGCTGCTGCTTGGTTTCTTTGTAATGCGTCATCGTCAGACTGTTGCTGACTCCATACTTTCAGACCATCACAGCGGAGACGAAAGCGGCTGGGTTGTTCGTCAATTTGCCGCCCTCTGGTATGTCCTGGCTCTATTATATCTTTTTGTAGTTTGGCTGAATTTTCTTTACATGCAGCTTTCCGGAACAGGCCAGGACAATGGAGCTCTGCTCCTCAGCCTGCTCGCAGTGCCTATTTTCTTACTGGTTGATCGAATCGGCCAGTGGGTTGTACAGAATACTATTGGCGCCTTGCGCATTTATACGACGGAAGCAAAAGAAGAGAAAACATCACTTTCCGATCAGGCCCCCCCCGGTCCTGCCGAAAAAGAAAAGTTACTGGTAATACGTGTCGGCAGGGTGGTCAGATTTGCAATTCTCTTCGCCATCACTATTTGGGTCCTGAGACTCTGGAACTACCACATTCCCTACGCAACCGCAGTTACCCGCGCTGTTTTCGAATCGCTTGTCACCCTGGCCGTGGCGCTTCTTTTTTGGCGAATTGCTTCCGCCTATATCGAAAGAAAGATTGCTGCAGCAACGCCTGAGACGACAGAAGAAGCAGAAGAGAGTGAATGGGGCGGTGGAGCCCAGAAAGGCCGCAGCTATACGCTGCTCCCGATGGTTCGAAAATGTATAGGTACCGTACTCACCATCATGGTCACCCTTATCATCCTTTCGTCAATTGGGGTAAATATCGGCCCTCTTCTGGCTGGTGCCGGTGTTGTGGGCCTTGCCGTCGGCTTTGGAGCACAAAAGCTAGTCAGTGATGTATTATCCGGATTCTTTTACCTGTTAGATGATGCCTTTCGGGTTGGCGAATATCTACAGACCGGTAATATATCCGGCGCAGTTGAGAATATAACGCTGCGAAACGTCATGCTGCGTCATCATCGCGGCATGCTGCAGATTGTTCCCTACAGTGAGCTCGGTACGATCACGAACTTCATGCGCGGCGGGATTGTAGTAAAGTTCAATCTTGAATTCCCCTACGACACTGATGTTGATCAGGTTCGAAAAATTATAAAAAAAGTCGGCCAGAGCATGCTGGCAGAAGATGCCTTCAAGGATGATTTTCTCCAACCGGTCAAGTCGCAGGGAGTCCGGGAAATCACTAATTCGATCATGGTTATACGGGTAAAATTTACAGCGAAGCCGGGCGCACATTTTCTCATCCGAAGAGAAGCCTACCGCAGAATTACCGAGGCCCTGATGGCCAAGGGTATTCATTATGCGCATCGTAAGGTTATCGTTGAACTTCCCGAGAGCCAGGATATGCCGGCAACTGACAGACAGAAAATAGCTGAGGCGGGTGCCGCTGCAGGGCTGGCCACCCTTGCAGAAGAGAAAAACAAGGATGATATGAAGGGTGCCTCTCCGGGCATGCCGGAGGTCTAAAAGGATATGATCTCCAGGCCGTCACACGAGACAAGCCATTTTTCCAGGGGCTTTCTCCTGCATATCCATCCGAAAAAAGTTGCGAAAGAAACCCTTCGGATTTCTCTCTGTTTCGGCCTGGGCGGGATGTCAGCCACACTTTTATTTCTCCTGTTTATAACCGGAATTTTTCAGGTATTGTCCTACATCCCTGACATCGGCGGCGCCTACGATTCTGTCAATATGATGTATGAGAACGCATCGCTTGCCGGGTGGACCAGAAACATCCATTACTGGTCCGGAAACCTATTGGTCATTGTTGCACTCCTCCACTGCTGCCGAGTTTTTCTCACAGGTGCTCTACACGCCCAAAGAGGGTTGAACTGGCATATCGGTCTGATTTTACTCGGCCTTGTCTTGCTTGCCAATTTTTCAGGCTATCTGCTTCCTTGGGACCAGCTGGCATACTGGGCTGTAACAATATTTACCAGTATGCTTGGGTATATTCCGGTATTCGGAGAAGATATCGTCGAGCTACTCCGTGGCGGTAAAGAGATAGGCCCGTCAACGCTTTCGATATTTTATGCAATTCATACAGGCATACTGCCCTTCTGCTTTGTTGTTGCCGGTATATATCATTTCTGGCTGGTGAGAAAAGCCGGCGGGTTGGTTCGAACGCAGGATAACAGCGGCAAGCCGCCGGATTTCGTTCCTGCCGTTCCTAACCTTATTGAACGTGAAGCCGCTGTGGCATTTATTGTTATTGCCATAATGTTACTTTTTGCATCACTGGTCGATGCCCCCCTTGCAGAGAGGGCCAATCCGGCAATGAGTCCTAATCCGGCCAAGGCGGCCTGGTTTTTTCTTGGCTTTCAGGAACTTCTGATACATCTGCATCCGACCTATGCAATTGTGGTACTGCCGTCTCTTTTTCTCACCTGCCTTGTGCTCATTCCCTTTCGACAGGACATGGTGCTTCCTGGAGGCCATTGGTTCGGAGGCGGCCGGGGCAAGAAACTCGCCATCTGGTCTTGTCTGGCCGGCACTGCTATAACCTTTATTGTCATTTTGATTGACGAACAACTGAAAACAACCGGGACGAATACTTCAACCGATATTCTCAGTCGAGGCATTGTTCCAGTGCTGGTGATAGCGGCGCTCTATGGTGCCAGCTACCTTGTTATCACAGGAAAACTCGGGTTCACAAGAGCCCAGGCAGTTATGGCCGGTTTTGTTTTTACCCTGACTTCTCTCAGCTGTTTGACAATTGTTGCCAGCTGGCTGCGTGGTGCCGGGATGAAACTGCTTCTTCCCTTTTAATGAAACTCCAGGATCAACTTTATGGATACTACTCAACGGAACTCAGCAAATAATCCTCATGCAGATACTACAGCAGGAGGTGGCAGAAGAAAATTTCTGACCAGACTGTGGGCCGTTTTGGGTGCGCTCGGCTTTATTGAATTCGGCTGGTTGACCGGATCGATCCTTTCCTCTAAAAAAAAGCAGAAGAGTGACATCAAAACGAGCATTTTGACGGTTGGGCAGGTGGACAGTTTTTCGCCGGATTCCGTCACCGCCGTACCTGAAGGGCAATTTTACCTCGCACGATTAAAAGACGGCAGTTTCCTCGCCCTTTCCCACACCTGTACCCATCTGGGCTGCTCACTGCCCTGGGATGAAAAAACTCACAGGTTCATCTGCCCCTGTCATGGTTCGTCTTTTGATATTTGCGGAGAAGTGCTGACACCACCAGCAACCAGAGGGTTGAACAGTTATCCTCTGCGCATTGAAAACGGCATTATTCGAGTCAACATAACCACATCACAAAAACATCTCAAAAACGGAACCCCCAGATCGGTACAGGCCTGATTATGCTATCCCCCCTAAAACAGCAACGTGACGCTGAAAAAGCACCGACATCAGTTTCAGTATGGGAAATCTGGACTCTCATTGCAGTCTTCATCATCCTGGTGACTCCTTTTCTTTATAAATTTCGTGTCAGCACGGCGAGTGAGCCGGTCAAAAACACTGCATCTGAATTTTCCGGCACGGCTTCATGCAAAGAATGTCACCGGGATGCTTACGATAAATGGCAGGGTTCGGATCATGATCGTGCCATGGCGGTGGCCGACGAACAAACGGTTTCAGGTGATTTTAATGATGTGGTATTTACCGACCCTTACAACGGAAAAAAGAGCCGTTTCTTTCGTGAAAACGGAAAATTTCTGGTAGAAACAGAAGGGCCAGATGGCAAAAACAGCATCTTCACCATTTCACATACCTTTGGTTTTTATCCTCTGCAGCAGTATCTGATTCCTTTTCCCGGAGGCAGACTGCAATGTTTGTCAATCGCCTGGGATGTTGAAAAAGAAAAATGGTACCGCCTCCCCCCGTACGATGTCAGTGGTCCAACCGACTGGCTTCATTGGACAAGGGGTGGGCAGACCTGGAACACCATGTGCGCTGAATGCCACTCCACCCAGCTGAAAAAAGGTTTTGATCTGCGGACCGACAGCTACACCACAACCTGGTTTGAGATAAATGTCGGTTGCGAAGCCTGTCATGGCCCGGCATCACAACATGTTGAGTGGGCAAAACGACCGGCTCTGGCACGAACGAACCTGGAAAATTACGGCCTGAGCGTGCCTACAAAGAATCTCTCGCCACAAAACCAGATCGTTCTCTGCGCCCCCTGTCATTCAAGACGATACCAGTTGGGAGATAACGATCACAGCAAAGGTGAACTTCTAGATTTCATGGTTTCCTCATTGCTCACGGAGGATCTTTATTACCCTGATGGACAGATAAAAGAAGAGGTCTATGTATACGGTTCCTATACCCAGAGCAAAATGTACAGTAAAGGTGTCAGGTGCAGTGACTGTCACGATATGCACTCACTGAAGCGCCATAAAGAGAAAAACGACCTTTGCCTTCAGTGCCATCGCGCTGCAGAATATGATACAAAGGCGCACCATTTTCACAAGAAGATGGCAGAGGGAAAGCCAAGCGATGGATATCTCTGTGTAAAATGCCATATGCCCGGGCAGTATTACATGGGAATTGACTACAGGCCCGATCACAGCCTGCGAATCCCACGCCCGGATATAAGTGGAAGACTTGGGACACCAAATGGTTGTTCCACCACGGATTGCCATGGAGACAAGCCACTGAAGTGGGTAATCGATAACTACACGAAGTGGTACGGCCAGGATCGCAAACCTCATTACGGGGAAGTCCTTGCAGCAGGCAGAGCCGGTGAACCGGCAGCATATGGCAAGCTCCGGACGCTTATTGAAGACGGATTGCTCCCTGCCATTGTGCGCGCAACCGCCTTGTCACTTCTGCGCAACTATTCAGAACCCCAGACTCCTGAAATTCTCCAGACGGCACTGTTCAGCAATGATCCCCTTCTCCGTCACACAGCCTTGCGGCTTCTTGAGCAGCCTGACAAAGAAACGACCATGAAGCTCATTGCCCCCAAACTGTATGATCCGGTCAAAGCTGTGAGACTCGAAGCAGCCCTGAAGCTGGCAGGAGTGCCAGAAGAGCACATTCGCGAGGCCGACCGGGTTGCGTTTCAAGATAGTCTGCAGCAGTATCGCCAGGCAATGGAGTACAACAGTGATTTTGCTCCTCAACGTTATAACCTGGGAAACCTTGAGAGAGCTCTTGGCAACAGGGAAAAGGCCATGGAATACTATAGGGAAGCTATCAAGATAGACGATCATTTTTTTCCGGCTAAGGTCAATCTGGCCATGGACTATAATCTGGCTGGAGAAAATGAAGAGGCGGAACAACTTCTGAGAGAAGTTGTCATTGCAGCACCCGAAATGCATGAGATCTCTTATTCACTCGGTCTGCTGCTCTCGGAGAGGGGTAAATATAAAGAGGCGGCAATCTATCTTGGCAGGGCGGCGAACGGTATGCCGCAATATTCTCGAGCCCGCTATAACGAAGGCCTTGCCCTGCTGAAGCTGGAACGCTGGCAGGATGGGGCCGAGTCTCTTGAGAAGGCTTTGATGCTGGACCCAACTGTTGAAATATATTTTGTCACCCTTGTGAACCTCTACCTTCATTTCAGGATGCCGGACAAGGCCCTTAAGCTCGCTGAAAAGGTGCTGAAGGTAGTTCCTGAACATGAAACGGCAAAAGAGCTGCTGGAAACTCTGAACCGGGTAAAATAGTTCTCTGCGTGAGGGCAAAACTCAGCTGAACATGCCATGATCGGCAGAATCACGAGGCCATTCAATCCGGTTTATCAGCCAGTTTATCTCTCACCTGTTCCTGAATACTTGCCAACAATCCACTTTCTTCGGAAACACTTTTTCCAGCAGCCACTGCAATGCTGACTACCAGGCCGGTATTGACAATACCGACCAGTCCGATAAAAACGCAGAGCAGTTTCGTGAGCGGTCTCGTAGGAACGATATCGCCGTACCCAATTGTTGTGCCGGTAACCCAGCCAAAGTAGAG
This sequence comes from Desulforhopalus sp., assembly GCA_049645925.1. Classification (GTDB taxonomy): domain Bacteria; phylum Desulfobacterota; class Desulfobulbia; order Desulfobulbales; family Desulfocapsaceae; genus Desulforhopalus_A. Next base: position 50,822 of record JBARUU010000041.1, on the reverse strand, counting down.
ACCGTCAAACCACCCGATTCCCTCCAGCATACCAACAAAAATCCCGGCAACGGATATTATAATAGCAAGAACACCCCAGATGGGCATGAGCTGAACGAATATGATAAAAAATGCCTTGAGAAAAAGAATGGATACCCGCATGTCCGTTTTTTATGAAAATAGAATTAACAGTTGAATTATTACAGAACCTCAAGACTTCATAACAGATGATCTAACTTAAAAGGGTAAACGATGTACTGATATAACTGTAAGCGATAAAGTGGAACAGGACCTATCACGTCACATGACGAGCCTGCAGGAAAAGTTCTCGATTTTGAGAAAACCGCCATTTTTGTCGATTCTCTGGTTTCTACATGACCGTATACTGACCATTACCCATGCAAAAAAGATGTTTTTTCGTGAAATAAAATAATATTACAAGAACTTAAGCCGACTTCTGTTTACTATCTTTAAAGAATGGTCTTGACATGATTTTTTTATCATTAACGCCGAGGATCAGGTTGCCGTGGAGCGAAGCGGAATGGTAATCCTGTACACTTATTGTACTACTCCGGCCTCTTTCGCAAACGTAACAAATAGAGGTAATCCGCACCGTTATCAGGCTTCACATGCTGTCTTACCCATCCAAAGGATTCGTATAGACTTATCGCCGCTGTCATATTCCTGTTTGTTGTCAATACAACCTGTTCATATCCAGTCTCAATAGCAGTAGACAGCGCAGTCTTAATTAGCTTATATCCAACTCCCTGTCCCTGAAAATCAGTTCTCACATAGAAACCGGTCATTTCTGCAACAGAAGGAGAGATGGGTTTCAGGATAACAGACCCTACAGGCAGTTCCCCATCTACGGCGACCAAATCACTTAAAGGGATTTCTCGCTCTTTCCCAAATGTGGCCAAAGCATAGTCAATATTCTCAGGGTCTGGTTCAACGCCTAAGGATCTCATAATCTCAAATGCAAAAGCCGTCACCTCGTCATTATCTTCCGGTCCGGCTTTTCGAATCTTTATATTTGGTTTCATAGGTGTTTAACGTGGAGCTAACTTTACGCGGGGCTGTTCCCGCAGTCAATGTCGAGCGCCTAGCTAGGTATTATTTATATTTTAGTGAGTAAAACCAGGCAACCGCAAAAGATATACTAATTATCAACCTCTTGGCGACACCAAACATAAAAACACTTCCTCCCAGAATGGTTTTGAAAAACAAAAACTCAAAAATTACTGAAAAAGTTAAAAATGCTGATGTAATTATGAGAAGATCTCTTCTTTCAATTGGTTTCAATGCCCCCCAACCCAGTATCACAGTCCATCCTGCCATAAACATAGCACCTATATACATCGCTAAGCGATAACCAGGCCCATCACCAACATACCCATTTAATATATTAGGGATATTCCAACCGGAGGCGATTAAAAACCACGATACCGCAATCATACCGTCAATTATTGCACCAAGAATAAATAAGAGCTGCATTTTTTTCTGTATCTTCATTGCTATACCGATTATTCAGATGTCAAATAAGCCTGTAGAAAAAGCCATTTTTCAAAGCTGAAAATCCCCCCTGCCGCCTCGATTTTCAAAAAATCGATCAAGAGTTTTTTTACATAATCAGTAGTTTGAAAAATCGCCTCACTACGTCATTTTCCCGATCCCTTATTGATGTTTTGGACCAATGTATCCCTTGTTTTCAATCTCTACGCGAAACCCATTCCGCAGCTGTGCAACTTTTTCAGGTTATGACCGATACAGAACAGGTTCCACTGGCTGTTGACTTTCCTTTTGCCTCGTAGCGTGAATTTATCCAAACCGAGAACAGGTCGAATAGGGACAACGGGTGGTTCTCCCACTGCAGGCCGCAGGGACATGAACAGTACATTCTCCTCACAGCAACGAGCTATGGCACGGCTGGAGGTTATCCCCAGGAAACAAGCGAAGACAATGATTTTTAACAGGATCCTCAGATCGTAAGCTGGTGCACCGGTTTCGTCATTGCGAAACCTTTGGGCAAAGATGGAAAGATCCAGTTCATTATTGACCAGATAACTCAGGGAGTACTCAAAAATACCCTTCTGGATCTGCTTGTTGAAAAAAACCGGGATAAACTGACCTTGGGAATAAGAGTACGGCTTGTATTTTGCCACTGCTTCCCTCCCACTTTTGTCATGGTTGAGTGGTCAACTGGCTGGTTTTGCAGAATACTACACCAGTAACAGTCAGATTTTACGATACTTTTTATCTTTTCCTACTGATTCAACGGTGAATTTAACCGGCGAGCTTAGCGAGTCCGAGAGAGCGCAGCGAACGGTGTGAAACGCCTTGTTCAACGAAGCCGCTCCGCGGCAGTAAAAGCAACCAATGAGGTCTACTTTTTATATGTATCCAATCCCGGATACTTACAAGATAAAGGAGTATACCATGAAGAAATCAGAAGTGAAACGATTTACGAAGCGGCACAACGTCATCTTAACTTACTCAAACTTCAAGGAAAAAGTGATAGCACCATAAGTGCATACTCGAGGGCTGTTCGCAGGATTAGAAACCATTACGATTGCTGTCCCGACCGGTTGACTAAGGATCAATTGGAAAATTACTTTGGTGATTTAATCAAAACCCATTCCTGGAGCACCGTCAAGATTGACAGACTTGGCCTGATGTTTTTCTGGAAAAATGTCCTTGAGCAGGATGGGCAATGGCTTGATATGGTCAAACCGCCCCAGGTGAAGTCGATCCCTGATATCCTGAGCCCATCCGAGATTGAAAGGCTTATCTGTGCCACCAAGAAAATGCGCTACCGTGTCTTCCTGTTGGCCACTTATTCAATGGGGTTGCGTTTAACAGAGACTCTGTCACTTCAAGTTGGTGATATTGACAGTGAACGTCAGCTGATCCACATTCGGCGTGGTAAAGGTCATAAAGATCGCATGGTTCCATTGCCAGATAAGACGCTTGCAGCTCTACGCATGCTCTGGAGCAAACACCGTCACCCTAAATTACTCTTTCCCAATGCCAAAGGATCCATGAAGACCATTCAAAAGGCAACCACTCATCTGGCACCATTAATGACCTGGTCAACACCCTCAATATTACTCTAAAGAAGGTGTGACCATGGAAATGTCATCTGTTGTACAGCAATATTACGATGCCTTTTCGGCAAAGTATGATGATAGGGCCCTTCCCGGTCACTGGAAGACATTGCAGGCTATCCTTCGCTGTCGTACTCCAGATTCAGGAGAGTTGCACGTGCAATGTCCGGATTGCCAGCATGGAGAGTGGCGGCCTCTGTCATGTGGTAACCGCCATTGCTCAAAATGCCAGAACCATGAAGCCAGTCGTTGGATTGACAAGCAACAGACCAAGCTGCTGCCTGTTCCCTATTTTATGGTCACGTTCACTGTGCCATTCGAACTCAGGACCCTTTGCTGGTTTAACCAGAAGACGGTGTATGCCATGCTGTTTTCAACCGTCGACTCCACCTTGAAGGAATTCGGACGTAACTCAAAGGACCTTGGTGGGACGATAGGCATGACAATGGTGCTGTACACCCACAGCCGAAAGTTGAATTTTCATCCTCATGTCCATGTAATCGTCCCGGGAGGTGCAGTGAGCAGAGGTCGCAGGTACTGGAAGAAGGTGAAAGGCAAATATCTTTTCCACCAGGAGTCTCTTGCAAAAGTTTTTCGTGCCCGTTTCCTAGAGGTGATTGGAGAGGCTGGCTTGATACTCCCGCAAGGTATCCCGACAAAGTGGGTGGTTGACTGTGCCCATGTAGGTGCAGGAATCACAGCTCTCAAGTATCTGTCCAGATACCTGTACCGTAGCGTTCTCTGTGAGAGGGATATCATTGCGAGTAAAGGTGGGCAAATCACCTTCAAATATGTGGAAAGTACGAGTGGTAAGACAAAATTGCGGACTTTACCAGGAGAGGATTTTCTATGGCTAATCCTGCAACATGTGTTGCCCCGAGGGTTCAGACGTGTGAGAGACTATGGTTTTCTCCATGGTAATGCCAAAAAGTTGCTCTCACTAGTACAGCTCATTCTCCGTGTCATCATTACAGAGGTAAAACAGCGACCAAGGCCTGCTTTCAAATGTCCGTGCTGCAAGAGTGTGATGAAGATTATGGAATTTCGATGGATGAACAGCAGGCCTGGTTTCCTTATAGCTACCACGGGCTTGTTCACCCCGGGATAAGATCGTGGATCGCTTCGCGATCACGATCTATCCTTCGTCGTTGGGCGATTTCTAATTGATTACTTCACATTATGGTGTACATTATATGTTACATATTTTCACACAAAATGCACTTAATATACTGTATTTATAGTTTTTATCTGTTACATTAACATGTTCACCGATAGGTAAATCATGAAGGAAATTATGACCTTTAAGTCTGGAAAGTTTCACTTCATACAAAAATTTGATGAAGCAAAAATCAACAACCTCCTTGTCCGAGCAATAGTGTTAAACGAAACTGTTGTGGACCTCCCTATTTTACCTGAATTGTCAGCTCACCTAGAACCCGATATCATGTACAGCTCAATATCTGGCACCGCAATGATAGAGGGTAACGCAATAATAGAAGAAGATGTTAAAAAAATTGCCGAAGGGGAAGAACTTGACCGTTACACCCAAAAAGATAAGCAAGAAGTTAAAAACCTTATTGATGCTTATGCTTGGTTATCAAAAATAGAGCCTTCAGAAACACCTTTTATCTTAACCGAGAAGATTATCAAAGAGATACACTCTATCATAACCCATGATGTTGTTTATGATAGCAACATGCCTGGGATGTACAGAAATGTCAAAGTTTATGTAGGTGACAAAGCACATGGCGGCATATATACACCTCCAAAAATTTTAAACGACATCAAGATTTTAATGGCTGCCTTTGTTGATTGGATTAATAGCGAGGAAATCTTGTCATTAAATCCATTTATAAGAGCAGCCTTAGCACATTATCACTTATGCTTAATTCACCCATTTGGCGATGGTAATGGACGAACAGCCAGAATGACTGAAGCGCTTCTACTTCAATCATCAAAAATAAAATATGTCCCTAAAGAGCTTTCAAATTTCTATTATCGCAATGTAGATGATTACTACATTGCTTTCTCGAAAAGCATTAAAGCTAAAAAAGATGTGACTCCTTTTGTAGAATTTGTTTTAGATGGAGCTATCGAAAGTCTAGAAGGCATTAAAAAATCAATTATCTATTCCATTCGAAAATTCTCTTTGAGAGATTTTTATGCATTTGAAATGGAGAACAAAAATATAACCAGACGTCAATTTGAGCTGCTACTATTGTTGTTAGATAACCCTATTGACATTTCATTGAAAGACTTGTTTGAAAAACGCCCCTTCTCTTTACTTTATAATAAGGTAACCACACAAACGGCTCGGCGGGATCTAAAGAAGCTAACAAGCAGAAATATACTCAATACCTCTGAAAATAATAAGTATTTTCTAAATTTCCGAGCATTGGGGTGATCGCCATTTATGCCCAACGAGCCTGTAGAAAAAGGTCTCGATTTTCGGAAAACTACGATTTTTGCCAATTCTTTTGGTGGCAAACGAGCCAGAAACAACCATTATCTATGTAAAAACATACACCTAAGTGTGTAAAAAAATATTCAACCTCACATTTTTGAGCAAAACAACGCAAAATTACAGGTAGTTAGGTCGACTTTTGTTCTAGTTAAGTGGTGTTTTACCTTAAATATCAAACTACCAACTATAATTTTCTTGTAAATTCGGCCTTATGAAACAGGCAAAACACTTTTTCTACAGGCTCATAACGTTAAACTCAGTGGTTTGCTGATTATATGCTATAAGTTCGACAAACATCGAAAAATCTTAACACTTCCGCGCAACAAAATACTGCGGACCTCAGCAAATCCACTGGAGTGACTTGTTAGCAATTTTATAGTTTATCGTTCACTTTCTTCTCAAGTGTTGGGTCTATTTGAAATCCAAGTGATTTTGCTTTCTCAAGATATTCCTTTGATTGAGGATAATTTTCTCGGTAATATTCTAAGGCAGAATAATTGGCATATATCATGGGATAGCCTTCATTAATTGCTATTGCATCATTAAGATTTTCTTCTGCTTTATCAAAATATTGTATGTAAGGATCACTGTTTTTCTTTAATTCGTTACCAAGAAAAATATAGGAAAGAGATAAGTCGACAATGAGACGTAATTCTCTTGTCTTGATGGATTTAGCCATTTCTAAATATCTTACCGATTCAGTGAGATTATAAAGAGAATCTTCTTGAAGAATATTACCTCTATGTAAGGTGATAATGCCGAATCCCCATAATGCATCTGCGTTGTTATGGTTAAACATCCAAGATTGGTTGAATCTCTTAATAGCAGTGTCAACGTCTCCTTTCATTAGATATTCCCAGCCAGTATTAGAAGCATTTTGACTTAACTCAGCATTTGGTTGGATATGCGATTTGTCTTGGCCACCATACATTGGTATTTCATTGACCGGTCTATCACTTGCCTGTGCAATACTGAAAAGAAAAAGTGAAAAGAGAATTAGAATTGTCTTGGGATTCATAATAGTTGTGTTTGCTAACGTTTAATATCCCGCGTTGGTTTTTTGGGGATGAAATTGGCCAAACGTGGTTGTTTTTTGTGTCTGAAATTGTGGAATTCCACTGCTATTTCAAAAATATTTTTGGCGAAGGCATAGGCGTATTTCTCACATACATGTGAAATGTCATAGTTTTTTACAATGATAGGCGAGATTTACTTAATTAGCAAGTAATTGATGTTAGGAGTTCCCCACGCGTCCCTTTGGGGATATGGCCCTGTTATCATGCGCTGCATAACAGGGAGGTTTTGTTATCAAATGAGTGCCTGTTGAGGGCAAAATGGTTAATTTTCGCTTTCTATTGCGAAGTTTTTTGGGAAATATCGCCTGTTATCCGGACGCGGCAATACGTAAAAATAACGAAGAATCAGCAAGAATATCATATCAAAACAGATACTTTACAAGTGCTTATTTTGGGATGTTTCTCATTGGCACCTGGTTAATTGCTTCCGCTATAAAAGATATGGAGATACATTGGACTCAGAAAGTTCTTTGAGTATCGATCATAGTTCAAAACCAACGTGCTGTCATCGTCTCCTTGTCGCTGTTTTCATACACGCCATCCACCGTGAAAATATGAATCCCTCAGTCGTTCTTTTTTTCTTCCAATATCCGACGCACCGCTAATGCCAGGTCATTTGAGGAAAAGGGCTTCTGCAAGAAGTGTATTCCCCGGTTAAGCACACCGTGATGGGCAATGACGTTGGCCGTATAACCTGAAGTAAAGAGGCACTGCAGCCCTGGTATAACATCGACCAGAATCCTTGCGAGGTCCCGTCCGTTCATCTCCGGCATGATTACATCGGTTACAAGCAACTGGATCGCATCACTATGGTTGCGGGCGATTTCAATCGCCTCAATGGGTGAGCCGGCTGCAAGCACAATATACCCAAGCTGCTCCAGCATCTCCTTTCCGACGTTGAGAATCACTGCCTCATCCTCAACCAGAAGTATAAGCTCTCTTTTTCCTCTCGGTATTTCAGTCAACTTTTCGGTTAAAGATGCCAGAGTACCCTCAGCCAATCGCGGCAGATAAATTTTGAAGGTCGATCCTTTACCGGGTTCACTGTAGACATTAATAAAACCCTCATTTTGCTTAACAATACCGTATACGCTGGACAATCCAAGGCCTGTGCCCTTCCCCGTTTCCTTGGTTGTGAAGAATGGTTCAAAAATATGTTCGAGAACCTGTTTATCTATCCCGGAACCGTTATCACTTACGCACATGTTCACAAATTCTCCAGGCCGAAACCCCGGATGAACTGCGCAATATTCAGCGTCAAAAACAGTATTCCTGGTCTCTATTGTAATTTTCCCTATCCCGTCGATCGCGTCCCGTGCATTGATACAGAGATTGGCAAGAAGCTGGTCAATCTGAGTTGGGTCGATCCTTATCGGCCACAGCTCACCACCAGGTTCCCAACTGAGATCAATATCCTCACCTATCAATTTATTCAACATTTTTAACAAATCCACCATATAGTCGTTGAGATCGAGAGTCTTTGGCTCTACCGTTTGTTTGCGGGCAAAAGCGAGTAGTTGACGGACAAGGCCGGCAGAGCGTTGGGCCGCATTTTTGATGACCTCAAGGTTACCGTGGATATGTTTATTTGATGCACACTGCTTCATCGCCAGATCCGCATGGCCGAGAATGGCAGTGAGCATGTTGTTGAAATCATGGGCTACACCACCAGCCAGTCGACCGACAGACTCCATCTTCTGGGCTTGTAGTAATTGTGCCTGCAATTTTTCCCGATCTGTTTCGGATTTTTTCCGCTCACTTATATCAAGGGCGGTGAAGGTACATCCAGCAGAAGTATCTTTGCTCTTGATAGGTGACGAACAGATCAATATGTCAATGATTTCTCCGTCCTTTCGTTGCCAGCGTGTTTCGATAGAGCCGATGTTGTGCTCATTGATCTGTCGGTATTTCTCAGTTCCGACAAGCTGACAGTCCTCATCACTGAGATACAGCATACGGGTATCTTTCCCAACGAGTTCTTCCTGTGCATAACCAGTCATCTCACACATGCGCCGGTTGACTAAGAAGAACACCTGATCAATCAGCACACCGATGGCGACTGGGGCAGTGCGTAAGATGCTGTCGAGGAGTTTTTCGTTGCTGCGAAGAGCCTCAACGGCCTCAGCCTGTTCGGTGACATCTCTGGTAACAGAAAGGATGTGGGGAGTGTTATCCATCGTGATGAGTCGAGCAGACATCCGACCATACCCGACCTTGCCGTTCTTTCTGCGGAATCTCGCTTCGAAGTCATTACAACAGCCATTCTTTAACAGTCCCTCGACCAGTACCTGACGGTCTTGAAGATCATACCAGATATCGATGTCTGCTGATGTCCTGCCGATTACCTCTTCGTGGTTATAGCCTGTCAAAAAAGAAAACCCATCGTTCACCTCCACATACATTCCGTCGGCAAGTCGATTAATGTTTATGGCATCAGGGCAGGCATCAAAGGTCATTCGAAAGCGTTCCTCGCTCTTTCGCAAAGCGGCTTCCACTTTTTTTCGTTCCGTTATATCAGTAAAAGCCGTGTAGACCTGCCAGGGTTGATCTTCTCCTTTTCGGAACTCAGGCACCGCATCGACCATCAACCAGCGAATCTGATCCCGGTTATGTTGATAGACCCCCATCACTGTCCCTAGAACCGGCTGTCCTGTGGCTAGCGCCTGCATGGCAGGATGCTCGGATCCAGGAAACTCCGATCCATCCTCACGAAGAGTCCGCCATTTGGGGTCCATCGAAGTACGCCCCTGCATCTGGTCGAGGGTCAAACCTAGAATACGTTCTGCTGACGGATTAGCAGAGGTGATCCGGCCATCGGCTGACTGATAGACTATGCCTTGAGACATAGTTAAAAAAAGATTGTGGTAGTTTGCAGGGAAACCTTCATCAGCTTGTGGACTCACAGGCTGGTTGATATCGTGATTATCTTTCATTGAGGTAAAAATTGAAAAGTGAAGGGAACAAATTATTGGCTGTTAGAGTACATCATGGATGGGGCTCAGTTTAACTACCTGCGCGGGGCGATTAAGACCAATAGCCTATCTTAGTATTTTGTAATGTATAAATCAAAATTATTAAATCCCCGTCATATGATGATACGACCTTCTTTACCAAATCTTCTGGATATTTTATGCCTGGCCGCTTTGCTTTCCCCCGGAGGAAGAGATCAGGAGAGCACAATCATTTCTAAATTGCTACCTCGACTGCCAATTCATGATACACTGCCTCGGCAAGAGCTTTAATGGTATATGGTTTTTTAAGATACATTCCAGCTCCGGACTCCTGAGCTCTCCGGACTCTTAAACTGTTTGAAAAACCGCTGGCTATCACTATTTTCTGACCTTCTCTTGACGCGTTAATCTGCTTATAGGTAGTAAGGCCGTCCATCCCGCCAGGCATGATCATATCGAGAATAATCAGGTGAAATTCAGATTCCCGGCATTTCTTCACTGCCTCCTCACCCGAAGAAGCAGTGTCAACAGCATAGCCCAGCAGCTCGAGAATCTGTGTGGCCAGGACTCGCTGCTCTTCCATGTCATCAACCACAAGAATTCTCTCCCCTCTGCCCAGATAATTCTGTAGCTCCATTTCTTCTTTTTCCGGAATCACCTCTCGGACTGCAGGAAAATAAAGCGTAAACAGAGTGCCCTTGCCGGGCTCACTGTCAATATCTATAAACCCATTATGGTCCTTGAGGGTTCCCCAGACTACAGCCATTCCAAGCCCTGTTCCACTGCGTCCCAGAATTTTATTGGTATAAAATGGCTCAAAAATTCGCTTAATCTCTGCCGCAGACATGCCAACGCCGGTATCCTCGACGGCTATCACGGCATATTCGCCGCCAGGAATGATTTCATACCCGAAATGCTCTTTCTCAAGGCAGCGATTCTCGGTGAGAATTGTCAATTTCCCGCCTCTTGGCATCGCTTCAACTGCATTACAGAACAGGTTCATCAATATTTTCTGAAGATGTACGGAAGAGCCACGAATATTGAGTAGGTCACTGTCCAACTTTTGCTGGAACTTGATTCCATCTTTATTCATTACGATGTCATCGTGTTCGGGACTGCCGACAAACTCCGTCACTATGTCATTGAGATTGAGGGCCGATTCCGAGCCGACACCTTTTCTTGCCAAAGTCAGAAGATCCTGCACTATCGCCGCAGCACGTTCTCCGGATTTTTTTATCGTCTGCAATGGTTTGGTCATGGGGTCATCCGGGGGTCTGTTGACAAGGAGCATGTCCGGATAACTGACGAGTCCCGAAAGAATGTTATTGAGATCATGAGCCACACCGCCGGCCAACATCCCAATCGCTTCCATTCTCTGTGCGTTCTCTAATCGATTCTGTGTTTCTATCTGCTCTGTTACGTCACGAATATCGATAACGTAGCCATTGATCTCATGGGTACTTGAAAAATAAGGGCTCAGGGTGATATTCCAATAACTGCTAATATTGCAAGCAGGAGATGGTGTGGTCTGGAAATGTACGACATCCCCCTTCAGGCATGCCGCGACAGGTTGTTTGAATTCTTTGTTAAAAAATTCCAAGCCGAGAAGATCCTGCAAGGACATGCTTTCGACATCTCTCTCAGCAGAAGTGAGCATATTGCGATAGACACTGTTGGCGAGGACATGACGATGCTCTTTATCAACCAGGGCCATCGCATCACAGGAGGCCTCAACAATGCGCGCAAATTTACGAAGCACTCCTTCAGTCTTCTTGCGTTCTTCAATTTGAGATTTCAGTTGTTGATTTATTGCAGAGAGCTCCTTTGTCCGTTTCTTGACCTGGGATCTGAAAAGCAGTGTTGCACTTACAAGAAACAAAATGCCGGCGATCATGCCATAGAGACTTTGTGTAAACCAACGGGGCAGTTTGCTCTCCATGTCAACGACCAACCATCGACTGATCGCCTGATAATAGACTGAATTCTGGTTACTTTTTGCAGCAATCAGATAGACGTTAAGTGTATTGAGAATTTCCTCATTTTTTTTCTTCGGAACGGCGTAGCGCACTTCAATTGGGTTAAAGATGATGGGGCTGTCCTGTACAAGGTACTCACCTTTTTTTTCGTTCCCATACAGACGGTTTACAATGCCTATATTGACATAGTTGGCAGTAAGCATCTCAAATATAGTTTCATATCCATCGGTTTCTATAAATCTACACGAGACGTTGAATTGCTCTGTCATCCTTTTCAGGTATTCAAAATGTATATCACCATGCTTTACTGCGATCTTTTGACCTTCAAGATCCACCAGGGACGTGACGCTCATCTGATGAGACGAGTAGACCTCACCCCAGTTGGCTATCACCGTCTCGTTGGTAAAGTCGACAAAGGCTTCTCGATTCTTTGAATATGCTATCGCCGGAAGCAGGTCTATGGTACCGGCTTTGAGACTGCTGTGGAGGTCTGAAAAATACCCGGCAACATATTCAAGTTTCCAATTTTCCCGCAACGCCACGTCTTCAAGTATATCAATGAAGAGCCCTTGAACCACACCGGCTTCATTAATAAAAATAATTGGTTTGTTTTGGTAGACGCCCACCTTCAATGTCGTTTTAGTTTTGCCATATAAACTGGATGATAAAAACAATGGAAGGAAGATCAGTGAGAGGAGGAGGAAAAGAGAATATTGTTTTTTTATACAATCAACTTTTCTTGAGCTGCTTGGATTAATGGTCATGCCGGATATATTATCTTCCTGATATTTAATGCTCATTCAAATTTTCTATGCGTCGATGCATCGAAACTCATCAATCACAATCAGTACCGCTGCAGGTGCCATCGCCCGTTGCTTGATTGCAAAATGGCTATTTCCGATCGGTGTGAACATATTGTTTTTTCCAGCTCACCTGGCCACGAAGAAAGGCTCCTCCGGTTTTCACGGCCGACTTGTGGTCCTTACAACAAGATGACTGCGGAAATGAACAATAATGAATGGCAAAATCAACACCTCACTACTTTATATAAGCACAAACTTACCTGTAAATACAAGGTGAACATCAGAAGGACGACGTATCAGACAAACAAGATTGCGGATTGATGGCGAAGGAAAAGGTGCCCTATGGAACACATCTCTTCAGGGAATATAAATGTCAGGCAAAATACTGTACTCATAGTTCTGCTGATACCGTCGACAACGGTAAAGAGAGGACGAACCATCGAAAATAATAAAGAATTTTACTTTTTGTACGTATAGGGAATCATCCCTGAACCTTCATATAAGTCATTCAATCCACCCCCTCCCATAAAACTCATACAATGTGTCATAAAGTATATGGGATTAAAGCAACCTGGTGGTATTTAATAGATCCCTAAAAGAGGGACCTCACCATGAATATCCCTGGTGATCGGGAACAACAATTAAAGATGGACTCTACAAGGTAAGTCTGCTTGATCTGCTGGCTGACTGTGGCTGGAATAAAGCGGAAGCCGAACGACCTGCCGGAGTAAGCCCTGCCGCCATTTGGAATACTGTATAGCACGAGACACAATACATCATTTCGTCTCGTGGTGATGATCATGATGTGAATCGGGCATATGCGGGTGGCTATGGTTCTCCGGTTCATGGCTATGCCGATGGCTGTGTGCGCCTGTCGGCATGGAATCATGGGTGTGGGTATGGTGATCGTCATAATGGGTGTGGCTGTGTTCATGCCCAAGTGCTGTATGCTGATGAATGTGCTCATGCTGTTCAACAATATGCAGCACGAGACCCGCGATCATCAATACAACACCGCCTAACAGCCAGGGGCCGCCGCCTCTCTCTCCCAGTCCAAAAGCGATGACAGCTCCAATAAAAGGAGCCGTAGCAAAGACCGAACCTGTCCGGGCTGCACCAAAAGCACGTTGCGCCAGTAAATAAAAACGCAAACTGACACCGTATGCAATCGCGCCGATGAAGAAAAGCCCAACTCCGGCTACCGGAGTCAGGGCAATGTTGCCGGTCGCAGCGGCAATCGTAAACGAACAGGCCGAGCCAACCAAAGCCTTGCGCAGGACCACTCGTCCGGGATCAAGATCTGCCAGCGCCCGCGACAAGGTATTATCTATGCCCCATGCGATAGTGGCACCTGTTACTGCCAGCAGGCCTATAACCTGCGTTGCTCCGCTTTCTGCGCTATCAAATACCAACAGGACTCCGCCCAAGGTTAACAAGGCAATTGCCAATCCTACCCGGCGGTCGATGTGCTCACGATAGAGCAGCCAGGACAGCACCACTGTAACCACTGCCTCCATTGTCAGCATAAGCGATGCACTCATGCTGCTTGTGTGCTGCAACCCCCATGCAAGCGCTACCGGAGCAATCACAGCACCGCACAGGGCCATAAGTAAAAGACGGGGCCAGTGCGACCGTCGGAAAACAGCTTCCTCAGCTGCGCTGGTACGCAAGAATACTCCCGCTGCAGCAGCGCCAGCATACAGCATAGCGGCTGTCATCCAGGCACCTGTGCCAGCGCCGACTCTTTGGATCAAAGGTGCACTGGCACCAAACAGGAGTGCTGCCAGCAACGCCAGAAATGCCCCTCGTGCAGCGGGATGTTTTTTCACGTTGAGATTGCCTCAAATGAAGGTTTGGTTATTTATCTCACTACGCATTTGTTTGCTTCTTTCAAAATAACAACGTACGCCAGAGGGACAACACATTGTTCCAATTAATATGCAACCGAACAAAAAGCCGAAATGCTTTTTGTATAAAAGAGGCAGGCACTCTTACAGTAACTGCATCGGAGCAGGGCGCAGGATGTATAAAGCAGCCGTACCAAGAGATAGAATTGACAATTCTATCAATAAAGCTTAGCTGTTTCTTATAGGCTTGCCCGGTTCATTCAGCAAACAAACACCCGTACTACATATTACAACTTCCGGATGAGCCGTTACTGGTTTCCATCCAGAAACTGCATTTTTTGTCAACTGTACAAGTGGAGAACCCCAAATGGCCTATCTATGTCAAAACTGTGGCGTGGTTGCAGAACAGTCACAAAACCTCTGCAATCCAGTCAGTGAGGAATACAAAAAAAAATCATGCAGCAATCCTGAGGCTGAAGTTTGCAATGAGAAAACCACGGAAATGAAGTATTCCTGCGAATGTGGTACTGTTTCCGCAAACCCTCAACATCTATGCAAACCAGAGAAGGTATACAATTGATGAATCCGGATTACGTACCCGTAACTTTACCCGTACCAGTTCTTCTATCCTGGTAAATCCTCATATCGTCAGGAGATGAGCTGAAATGGCCTCCATGCAAGGCAACACCACATCATCAAGTGAAACCTGCTGGGTAATCGGAGGGGGACAGTTTGGAAGACACGCTGTTGAGCTATTGAGACAAACTGCTCCTTCCGGCAAAATTGTTGTGGTGGATAAAGTACCTATACGGGAACTACCGGTTGAAATAGAAGTGGTTTGCGCTGATGGGGTTGAATGGTTTGCCGAACATTTCACTCCGGATTGCGATGTTAAAAAGATTATACCAGCGTTACCTCTTCACCTGGCGGCGGATTGGCTAAAAGACAAACTTTCAGCAGAACACAGAATCGTCTGCTCTTCAGAGGTGCCGGATGAAGGGCTTCAACACTTTCCGCATCCCATTCGATTAAGCCGCAGTCGCGTTGTTATGTCTCACGCAGATTTTCTTTGCCCCCCGGACTGTCCCGAACCGGAAAGTTTCTGTACATACACTCAGTTGCCGCGTCCGCCGGAATTACATCATCTTCTTGAGGAAATAGACCTTGGAGGTTTTGTACCGCTCATTTTGAGAAGCTGTCAGTTTGCCCCGGGCCTGGGCGGCTTTTTCCCGGAAGATTTATGGAACCTCCTTGAACGTGCCCGGTTGTTACCTGATACCCCTTTATTGATCGGCACAACATGCAAGTGCCACGGTATTGTTGATAGCCTTTGCCATACAATTTTGTAAGACAGCACATACTAAAGGACTTTCCAAATCCCTTCGGCTGTTGCAACCAGCTTGTCTCCACTTCGCACTTCACCCTGCATAAAAACGAGAGAACGTGTTTTCCTGAGAACTCTGGCGGTACCTGCCAAGGTATCTCCCGTTGTTGACGGGGAAATGAATTTTACGTCAAAAGAAATTGTTGCAGCCCTTTCCTTCGCGCCAAGTACCCGGTAAACGGCAGTGCCCATTCCCGAATCCATCAGGCTCATGATAAAACCGCCATGGGTAATACCGCCAGGATTGAGATGAATATCCTTCACCTCGGTTCTAAACTGATACTCAGATTCGGATACTTTTCTGAATTCCAGACCACCATTATGTTTCATATAGCCAACAACGCTTATTTGCTGAAATGGTTCATCCATATTTTTTTTATAAGTAAAGGTTTCTATGCAAACATGACATGCACCCAGCTCTGCTATCCGATGGAGGGAAGATCGATTGCTGCGCAGAAAGATACGGGACTGTCTTACGTTCTGGTAGTACTTCTAAAAATATGAGCGGGATATGTACCCAGCAGTTCGACACGTTTTGCGAAAAACCGCAGTTCTTCAAAAGCGAGTTGTAATGAGCGTTCGTCAATATGCCCTTCAACATCGGCATAGAATCTGGCTACATTAAAGTCTTTATCAACATAGCTTTCTAACTTTACCATCTGCACACCGTTGGTGGCAAAACCACCCATCGCCTTGTACAGTGCGGCGGGGATATTTCTTACCTCAAAATTGAAACTTGTGAGATAGTTTTTCCCTTCTTCAAAAGTCGGCACATCCTTTTCGCGGGAAAAGACCAGAAAACGTGTGGTGTTGTGCGCAGCATCCTGAACATCTTTTTTCAAGACCTCAAGCCCGTACATATTCGCTGCTAATTCAGAGCCTATAGCACACTGTGTTTTGTCACCCCACTTTTTAATATCCGAGGCCCCCTTTGCCGTATCGGCGACAGTATGTTTGACGAGTTGCAGTTCCTCTATGATTTTTTTGCATTGTGGAAGGGCATGAACATGACTGTGGACGTCCGTCAATTCATCAAGTGTTGTACCTGGTAGTCCAAGCAGACAGTGGCGAATAAGCTGGAAATGTTCGCCAACGATATGAAGCTCTCCACTGGGCAAAAGATAATGGACATCGGCAACGCGCCCTGCCAAAGTATTATCGACAGGTATCATGGCAAGATCAGCCTTCTCCTCCCGAACCGCCTGGAAGGCGGCCTCAAAAGAGACACTGGGGACAGTTTCCAAGTCCGGGTAGGCTTTCCGGCAGGCAAGATCTGAATAGGCACCTGCCATTCCCTGAAACGCTATTGTCCTGTATTTGGTATTGGTCATAGTTTTATGAAATTTCCTTTTCCTTGGCCGGAGTGATTTTTTCCAGCAGTTCATCAAAATCTACTGGTTTGAGACAATAGTCGAAAGTCCCCCTTTTTCATAGCGAGTTCTCCCCCAGTATCGCAGGATAGCACCAGTATAGCTGAGTTACTGCCTCAAACGCTACATATCATTTATCTATTTTTTCAAAGCCTTAAAGGATATTCGAATGATTTTTCACATGGTTTTGCCAAGATCTTCCGGTTTGTTCGAACCGATGAGGTTAAGCAGTAATTTTCCAATGAACATCATATGGATATGACTTATCATACAGATACTCCACCACAGCTCTGATTGTAGCAAACTACCAGCCATATCAGCGCCGGAGCCTCTTTTGGCCGACTACATCTTATGGCAGAGCGTGCAATAGGCGGTCATATTGCCGGTATCATGGTTTAAAAGATTTTGTGTATCTCCCGCATGGGGATTGTGACAGCCGGCGCAGGTAAACTCCCGGTCAGGGTTGAAAGGATCCCTGACTCCCCGTACCGGGTGTCCTTTTCCATAAAAGCCGGCAATAACATGAGCGCCTGAAGCCTTATCCTCATGGCAGTTAATGCAGAGATCGGTGGTCTGCATCCGCAAAAGTGCGGGCCATCCTGAACCGTGCGGATTGTGGCACAGGGTGCAGTGGCCCACAGCCGTGGGACCGTGCATGATCCTTCTGCTTTTCCATTGCTTCAACTCACTGTTGTGGCAGGGATAGCAGGCTTTAGTATCCGGTTTCGGCGTGGTATATTTCCTTTGTCCCTCGCGCACTTCATGACAGGTAAAGCAGGTCCATTGAGCCGCCGGATTGTGGACAAAGGTGTTAACGCTTTTTGCGGCATGACAACCGAAACACGTTGATTGCTCTGGAGCTGCCGGTCGCAGACTGCTCAGCGTCGGTTCCATATCATGGCATCCGACGCAGCTTTTTTCATTATCGACCAAATGAAAGATATAGCGCTTAAAACCGGCCGGGGCCTTTCGAAATTTCGGAAAAAGATCGGACCTGGAAAAAATTCTTATATTTTTTTGCTCAACCACTCTCCCCTCAATCAGGCCATGAAGTTCGATTTCGTTCATACCCTTATCGAGAGTTATCCCGAAACAGGCTCTTTCACCGTCCTGTCGAACAGGAATCTCAAAAGTTCCGGTCCTGCCGTTGCCAACCCTTATACTATCAAGACCTTGTTTTTCAACCTTGAGCACAATACTGATCTGCTCACTTTCAACAAAAGAATTATCAGGCGGCCATTGCACCATAAAAGGCATGTCCGCCCGGCATTCAATCGTGGAGAGAATCAATATGACCATTGCAGCATACAGGAGATATCTTCGTTTCATTGCAGTTGCAGGAGTTGTTGAAGGCCTTTTTTAAAACTCATTGCCGCCGGCTCCAATTTCTGCTGTTCCTCAAACAGTTTCCCGCGGTATACATTAATCCGGTAATCCATGGGATTGATTTCCTCCGCCCGGCCAAAAAGTTCTGTCGCCTTCTGCATGTTGCCTTCCTTCCCGGTCAGGTAGGCAAGATAATAATAACCCGGCGTATAGGCTTCATCCGTCTGCAATGCTTTTTCGAGCATCTTCCTCGCATCAGACAACGAACCTTCCTCTATCAAGATCAGGGCCAAATTGCAAAGTGCTGCGGAGTTATCCGGCTTGAGTGCAACAGCTTTTCCAAACTGCGCCTTTGCCGCATCAATCTCGCCCGCTGCTCTATAAAAACTCCCCAGACTGAGATACGGCAAAATAAAATTCGGATCGGCCAGGATTGCCTTTTTAAACCACATCTCCGCACTGTCGGCCATCCTTTTTGATTTGAGAGCTTTTACCCCCATATTCCAGGAGCGTACGGCCTTTTTATCCGGGTGATAACCTGTTTTTCCCGCCATCTCGACCGGAGCGACCTTCCCCTCGATTTCAGCGGCGAGGAAATGGGTCATCTCCTGCCTGCCGACCACCGGAAAACCAGACATCTCAAACATGATTTTCCGGTCTTTATCGAGGATGATTATTGTGGGAACAGCAATAACGCCATAATTATGAAAAGTGACAAGACCGCGGTCGACCAGAATGGGAAAGGAGAGTTGCAGGCTGTCAACTACCTTTTTAATTACGGTCTCGGTCTCACCATCAATGTTCTGTTTTTCTACATTGATGCCTATAACCGAAAAACCACGGTCTGTATACCTGTTGTGGAGTTGCTCCATCCGACTGAGTGCTTTTCCCGAATTTTTGCTCCAGGAGGCCCAAAAGAGGAGCAGGGTCAACGTATCTCCTCTAAGGGTCGAGAAGGTCTGCTTTTTATCGCTGAGATCATTGAGCGAGAATTCCGGCGCCTCCATACCCACTCCGAGGGTTTTGAGAGAAGGAGTGGAAACCGTACTCTGCAACAGAGTGACTGCGATTACCAAAACAACCAGACCGGTCTTTTGCGTAAAAGAAAGGCGAGCTATTTTATTTTTCTTCACGGCACCCTACCTTGAATTTTGTTCATACGAAGTTATACCCGCTTTGAAATTAACAAGAGCCTGTTCTATATCACCAAGCTGCTGGTAAATAATACCAAGTTCATAGTACGTTCGAGCAGGATCCGGATTAAGTTGTAACGCCTCTTTCAGGATCGGTTCGGCCGCCCTGTACTCTCCCGCCCGGGACAGGATAATTCCTTTGCCTGTTTTGGCTGCACTGGAGCGAGGTCGCAATTCCAGGGCTCTTTCAAAAGAGGCCATGGCCTGTTGCATTTCGCCTTTTTCAATGAGCAGATAGCCAAGAACGACATGGGATTTAGCACGGGAGGGAGCCTTTTCGATGCACTGCCTTATAGCGGCCAGCCCTTCGTTAAAATTTCCTTCACCGGCCAATGCCATGGCCTCTTTTTCACACAGCGCCTCTTTGCTGTCGGCAGGTGTAGCCTGCAGCCAGCCGGGCCCGTGGGCAAGAACAGTCAACAATAAAAAGAGGATCGCTTTACAGTTCATCTGTTTTTCACCATTTTCGTTTGGTCATATTTAAATTCCTGATGGCAGCCCGGCAGACATCCACCGCCGTTTTTTGTCTTGGTGAAGCCTATCGGCAGCTGATAGGCACCAAAGGGCACCGAATCTCTGATATGTTTAGGGTTCGTGGTTGCATGAGCGTCGTGGCACGCCCTGCAGGTCCTCCCCTTTGGCGTTTTATTGACATGGACATAATGGAGGTTCTGATCACCGTTCCGAAAACCGGTCAGTGTGGTCGTCTTCGGATCTTTTACGAGGGTGTCGTTATGACACATGAAACACAGCTCAAAGTTGTCCGGGTTATATGGCGCATAAAACTTTTGAGGGAAATAGCCTCGCAGTATCCGAAAATTTTTTGAACCGTGGGTATTATGGCAACCAGAGCAGTCTTTATCGGCAATCGGCCCGTGATGGTTGCTGTTTTTCTCCAGAATCGTTTTCATATTCGCAACCGACCCGCCGTTTTCATGGGGATATTCCCTGTCATGGCAGGCGAGGCAGAGATCCATCGGTGGCAGATCGAGCTGTTGCGGAAACGAGGAGACATGAGGGTTATGACAGGCCATGCAGCCTTTATTTGTTTCCAGGCCGCCGTGTTTGACGGTGACCTTTGCAATTTCTTCCTTTTTGTCGGCATGGCAGGCGAAACAGACACCCCGGCTGCTTTCGCCGGGCAAGCTGAACTGGAAGTCGCTGCCGTGCGGATTGTGGCAGGTCACACAGCCCTCTTGAACCGGTACATGGACGAATTCTTTGCCGGCAAACTCATTCTGTTTATCGGAATGGCAGGAATAGCAGACGTCGTTTCCCTCCGCCATCAACATCTTGGGTGCATCGGATGAATGCGGTGCATGGCAAATACTGCATCCTTCTTCGGCAACCGGTCCATGGACAAACTTGGTGGTGCCGATGGCCTTGTCATGACACTGGTAACAGAGACCGGAACCAGCGCCCTTCAGCTGGAACTGATTGGCTGACTGGTGCGGATCATGACAGCCGGTACACTCCCCGTCGGCAACCGGCTGATGGACAACGGAGCCGATATCCAATTTTTCATGGCACTCGTAACAGAGGGCTTCAACATCCTTGATCGGCTGAAACCGGTGCTGATCTTTTTTGTCCTGCCGGTGGCAGAAAGAGCAGTCGCCGGTCGCCACAGGACCGTGGACATATTTTCCTTTTCCCATGGACGGGTGACAATCGTTGCTGGCGCATGACTGTCCGGCACTCATTGCCACTTTGTCGGATTTTTCTTTCGCACAGGCGTCCAAGGTAAAAAGACTTGCAATAAACAGGAACAAACAGACTATCAGCCATATTGACGACAACCGTTTTTTTTCTTTCGGTTTCGAATCCATCGCCCTCCTCCCTTTTTGTGATACTTGCTTTCGTTCGGATCTATCTCCAGTTCGGATCTCTCGCCCCGATTACCCATATTGGCATGCATCGATGGTTACGGTCCCGGCAGTCTATGATCATTGCCGTGACAAAGAAGAGCGCATGTTCGCTGCCCCCGGCCTTCAGCCTCGAAGTAGAGTTCGCCGGAACTGTTGGGTAAGACAACAGTCAGGTCAAAGTTTATCAGCCTGCTGTTATTGGTCGGGTTTCCCTGCGTTGCGCTGATGCCGTGGGGATCGTGACAAACCGCACAGGGCGTATTTTCGAGCTGGACATGTTTTCTGTGTAATGGGAAGCCGCTTGTTCCCGACAGGATGACCGATCGGTCATGGCATTTATAGCAGAGAGCATAAGCGTCACCACTTTCACTGGTCATATCGCTCATCTCATAGCGTTCCACAAGCAGGTGTTCATTAAACGAACCATGGGGTCCCTGCGGCCCGGCAGGATTGCCGGAACCATGACAATCCGTACAGTAGATAATGCTGCCGGCGCTATAGGGCGAACGCAGACTGGGGACATAGGAGCCGTTCGTGGCGGTGACCACCGGATGAAACGAAGGGTTGCCTGGACTGAACTCAAACCGGGTATTCAACTGATTGATTTGACGAGTGACGGCCGATGCATTGGTCACATTGTTGTCACCATGGCACTTGAAACAGATTTCATACAAGTTTTCTGCCTGAGTTAGCTGTTGCCCCCCGAGATCAATACCTGCAACTCCGGTGTTTTTTCCGGAAACGGACGGTGCTGCGGCAAAACTGTTGCCCACCTGATGAGGATTGTGACAATCCACGCACTCAACGTGATTATCCACACCACCGAAGGTGAAATTTTCAGCCGGGTCATGCACGCCCTTGTACCGATGGACCGGATGGAGATATGGTTTGGTCAGTTCGGACTCGATACTGAGACCGGCGACATTGCCGTTATGGCAGACGATACAGTTATCTTCTTCGAACTCCCGTTTCAAAAGCCGCTGATGATTGCCCGCACTGTGGGGCTGATGGCAGTTGGTACAGCCGTTCTCGGCAACGGTGTTATACTCGCTGTTCGGCCATGGATCGCCCCCCCGGCCATTCCAACCCGCGGAAGAGAGTGCATGGCTGGTGTCCACCCACCCTCTTTTGTCATGACAACCGGTGCAGAGCCGGGAATATTGATTGGACATCACAAGAAAACTCCCCCAGCTGTCGTCATGGGGATCATGGCATGTAGTGCACTGGAGCTGGCCGTCATCAGCCAGTCGAATCTCTTCTGGTAAAATGGAACTGATAACAAGTTCCGGGTTGCCTTGATCGGTGCTGCTCCCATAATAAAATGAAATCGGATGATCATCGGATAAATCGGTGCCAAGATAAGAAGAGCGCGTGCTTGGCAGACTACGGATACCTCCGAGAAACTCAATTTCCTCCGGTTCGGAAAGCACTGCTCCCATGGCGATAGTCCCGTCGTGGCAGCTCAGGCAGAGTTTTGAAGCCCCGGTAGGCTGGCCGACCGACGCATGCATCGTTGAGCTGCGATACGGGAGGTAGTTGGTGGTGCGATCCGAACGATTCCACAGAAAGGGAACATCCCGCCGACTGTTGTGGGGTGTGTGGCAGAAGATGCACACCCTGGTCTCCCGTGTCGCTTTTAGCTCACCCGGACCGCTCGTCGACAGGTTATGTTTGCTGTCGAGAATGGAAGACCTTTCGGCGGCGTCGGCAGCGCCTTCAACGGATTCCCAACACAAGATCACAAGTGCGGTGGTCACGGCAAAACTAATGATTTTATTCATGGTAGTAAGTCGTCCGGTTGCAGATACTGAAAGATCTGAACACGTTTATTATAGGAGTCGGCGACATAGATCTTGTCGTTTGCGTCGATAAATATACCGGCCGGAAGCCAGAACTGGCCGTATTCCCGGCCGGAAGTGCCAAAGGCCATTAAGAGTCGGCCTGTTTTGTCAAAGATCTGGATATTATCAAAAAGACCATCCACCACATAGATATTGGCGTCACTATCGGTTGCAACGCCACGGGGCCTCGCAAAATATCCCGGACTGTCTCCGGCGCTGCCGAATGTTTCCTGAAAGACACCTTGTGCCGAAAAAATTTGAATTCTGAAATTCAGTGCATCGGTGACAAGGATTGTTCCATCACCTGCTACCGAGATATTGGTCGGATGATTGAATAGCCCAGGCCCCCTCCCCTCTGCACCGAACCTTTCCTTTAGTTGGCAGCTGGAGAGATCAAACCTGAAAACAGTGGCGAGTTTTGTGTCAACAACAAGCAGTTCGTCTGTTGTCCGGTTGATTGCAATGCCTGTCGGCCTGACTAAAAGTCCTTTACCGATTGCCTTGGGTAATTTATCCCGCGCACCATCAAAAACCTTAACAACCCCATCCTTGGAATCGGCGACGTATATCTGGCCGGTAACTTCATCAACGGCAATATCGACTGGTGAAACCATGGGGATATCGTCTTGTGGGATTACAAAATATTTTCCGGCAGCCGGATCAAAGAGATGAATTCTTCGCTGGAACGTATCCACAACATACAGTCTGCCGCCAGGATCAACACTCACCCCATACGGTGCAGCCAGAATGTCTTTTTCCCTGCCGATGAGATACCCCCAGAAACGCTGCAGGACATTTTGACGAATCTGGTAATCTTCCGGGGTGGAGACACTGCCGAGAAAGCGAATTCGCGGTATCTCCTCCCCGCCCGGCCACACCAGATCAACAGGAGGAGGCGGCAGTTTCCCGACCGGCCCGGCACAACCGATCAAGCCCAAAAGCATCAGGAACAAGGGAAGTTTGCAGCAGTTGCCTGTAAAAACCGCCATCCATTTCATTTACATCACCATAAAATACGAATAATTTCAAAACGAACCAACTGTTCGGTTCGTCTGAAATCGTTCAATTTGTTGTCCTGATCCGTCAACTCATAGGTAAGATGCATGGTCCAGATACGATAGCGGAGCTCCAGATCGGCCTTAATGCCGGTATTCAATGTCTCTTCGCTATCTCCGGAAATGTCGTCATAAAAACCCTCGACGCGAAGCTTGCACCATCTGGTCGGCAACCAGTCAAGGGTTGTAACCCCGCCGTAAAATTCCCTCACCTCGTCACGATTCTTGTAATCGATCTCGCCGAAATACCCCCGCAGGGTAAAATAAAACCGGGTAAGTGGCCTATAACGAAGTGTTTCTTCTATTTCCCAGCGGGTGAAGCTGAAATCGGACTGACGGTTGTTATCCTCATAGGTCAGATTGCTGTCCAACCATCCGATATCATAACGGATCCGAGCCCTGTGGATGGTATCGTCTATCCGGTTCTGCGGTAGTGGCCCCGAAAGAACATCCTGTTTTGCTCGAAAATAATCATAGGACAACAACCACTTGTCCCACAGATCGAAACTAATGGCGTAATTTTCGGTAAAAACAGTGTCATCAAATTCAGGATCAAGCATATACCTATAACTGACTCTTACCACCCCACCTTCCGGTATTGCACCGAAAACAAGCCGTCGAATTCGAATAAAACCGTCTATTTCATCGATTGTATAATCGATATTTTCAAGGAAGATGATGGTACCGGAAGCATTGGTGACGACAATGGAGTCAACTTCTACGCTAGGGTTGTCGAGGAAGGTTTCCTCTCCAGTGTTCAGGATGTGCGGTTCATTGGTTGCCTGAGCGACCGTATCGGTAAAGTCGCTGCGATCGGTGTAGAGATAATCCCAGCCACTGCTGAGGTACAGCGTGCCCCATGGTATGGGACGGATGTAGTCAAAATCGAGAAAGAGATCGTAACTATTCTCCCTGCCGTCATTAAAATTTTCCAGCCGTGTCCTTCCGCCGAAGTCAGTGGTCAAATTTTCATAGAACAGATGTGTCAGCCGGGCTGCAACTGATGTCTGATCGGAATTGAAGTCGCCTGTCTCCTGCCGATTATGAATGAAGGTATAGTTTGTCTGCAGATTTTTCCGGTGGTGCCAGTTCAGGTTCTCTTTGAGACGGATATTTTCAGTGTCGAAATCTGTTGACTCCTGGATTCTGTAATTAAGGGTTGATTGCAGTGAAACCCTGCTATCCCCGGTTATGCGATAGGTGTTTAAAAAACTGTTATAGCTTGATTTTATTTGTCTCTCTATTCCTTCATTGGTTCTTTCATCATCCCTGTATGTAGCATGCAGCGTGCTGTTGCTTCTCGCAGTTTGATGCCTGGACGCCAGGGTGAAACTGTCGAAGATACTTTGGGAGGTAAAAAAACCGCTCACATCGGTCTCGATATGCGAATATCCAAGTGTGGTTGGGAGAACTTTATTTTTGAATTGTACACTCGCACCATAGGTATCGATAACAGATTCGGTGTTCCCCAGAAAGGGCGCCCAAATGGGTATCTCCTCCCTGCTCGAAAAGACATTCAGCGTATAGGGCTTTTGCGGGAGAAAAGTGGCCAGCACGGAGTAGTCCGGGGAGAATGAATTAATATCTGCATCTTCTTCCGAACTCCTCTCCTCTTGCCCCTGGCTCCATTCCGGCTCGAATAGCAATGAATATTGCATAAGCGCTGGATGATATACCCATCCCCCCGTTTTTAATGTTACCTGCTCTTTAAACCTGTGTGTGGTCTCTTTGACTGTTGTACCGTCGCTTGTTCGTGATTCATCTTCAAATTCATATGTCAATCTCACTCCCATGGCTGGTCGTTTTATGAAATAATTGTCACTTTCGAGCCCGTTATCATTGTGCGTTACCAGGGGTGGGGCAGATAGTACCGAACTCGAGACCGTATCCCCGATTCGCGTCTCCTCTGCCGGCAATATTACAGGACAGAGAACAAAGAAGAACAGGGATGCAAGAGCAAGCAGAAATTCTGGAAACAGATTGAACCGAGAGTGCATAATGTATGATTACGGTTGCGGGATATCCATTCTCCAGGAAGCAGCTTTCGTTACCCGCCTTCTTAAGGCTACTTGTATGTTGCCTGCTTTTTTTTACTGAGACAACAATTGCTCCATGTCCAGTTCCGGATGTCCGGGAATATCTGTCACAGTTTTTTTTACCTCTTTGTACTCTTTCGTCAGGAGGTTCCTGTTACTGCCCATATGCGGATTATGACAGGAGAGACACGGGTCCCTTGTTTGATGTACGGGGGTCACGATATATTCTCCCTTTTCATGACAAGGCACGGTGCAAATTTTGGCCGGCGGTTGCCGCAGAGTCTTTTCGTTCTTGCTCTGATGCGGGTCATGGCACGCAAGGCAGTCACCCTTGGCTGTGGTATTATGGAGCCAGAGGTTGTCAGCCAGCGCTCTCCGGGGGGTTTTGTCGGTATGACATTGGGTGCACAGCTTGTTTTTGGGAAGAGTCAGTTCTCCAACCATCCCACCACCTGTCTTGAACACCGAAACGGATTTTTTCGGGACACCGGGAATACTGTAGGTGCTTGAAGTCAGATGGCAGGGATCGCAGGCACCTGCTACCCAGAGCGGGTGGGAATAGAGTGTCTGGGCGAAAAATGGTTCGACGCTCCGGCCGGTTGCAACCCGGCTCGATTCGTCCGAAATTTCCTTCTTCTGCTCAACCTCATCAAGCGGGGGGACACCAGTAAAAAAGAAAGTGAGCGCACGATTCCGGTACTGTGGCTCACATCCGAAAAGAACGACTGTCGACAACAGTATGATGAGTATGTGGACAAGCAACCTGGCCATTTTCCATTGTCCTCCTGCTACCTTTCTTCGGTCATAAATGATAGGTTGTCAGAAGAAATCATTCGCCGAGCCAATCTCCAAATCCATAGACGTTCACCTTATTGGGACCACTCATATTGCAGACATACAGCAGATATTTCAGTTTGAAATCTCTGTCTGCAAGGGTCTTGAAAAACTCAACATTTTCGTAATCAATATGCACTCCGGCAGGCAGGTACATATTGCCGGGTGCTGTGCCGGGACCACCGAAAAACAGCATCAACTGCCCATTTTCGTTAAATATCTGCACACGCTCAAAGGCCGCGTCGGCGACATACAGATGCCCCTGCCTGTCGATATCCACTCCTTTTGTTCTGGCCATGGCCCCCATCCGGTCGCCGTGGAAACCGATTGTTCGGACAAACTTGCCCATGCTGTCAAACTGCTGGACTCTAAAGTTAAACGCGTCATTGACAAAAAGGTTACCGGTATCGTCCACCGTGATATGTGTCGGTTTATAGAGTTTTCCTTCGTCCGCACCTATCCCGCCTATCCTCATCAGCAGCTCACCAGTTTGTTTATCGAGCACCAGGATCCGGTTTCTGTGCATATCGCAGACATATAATTTATTTTCATAGACGGTGACATCCACAGGTTTGTCAAACATTTCGCCTTCGCCACTGCCATATGCGCGTATAAAATCATTGTTCTTATCAAAAACGACTATCTGTTTTCGTTCCATATCTGCAATATATTTGACATCGTCCGGTGTAACCCACAATCCAGCCGGCGCGCGGAGTACACCACGCCTGGTATCCTGCAACACCTCAAATCGGTTTGTGACAAGGTTGACGATGAGTATCTTGTTATATTCCCTGTCGACAACATAAATTTTCCCGGGCGATGACCCGACATCATAGGGCCGACCGATTTCGGGAGAGGTAACATCAGGACCAAGGAGAAAGTTTTCCAACCCACTTTTCTCGCCCTTGAGATCCTCTTCCGAGGAAATGGCAGTGAGAAATTGTAATCTTGGCGGTTCCGGAGGCTTTGGATAAAAAACAACCGGCGTGGTTCCTCGTTTGTGTCCGGCACAATTAGTGAGAATAAAACAAAGCAGCAGGCAGAGCATGAGAGAGGCCACCTGCCTTATTCTGCACCTGAAGGAGAATCGGGTAAACCTCTGCATAGCTTTCCTTTTTAAATACCCTGAAGCAAAATCATTAAGAGAAAAATCCGCGTCTCTCCTTGCAGCTCACTTCAGGCCTGGGTACTTTTGCCCCCCTGGCTACTATTTGTCGTGACAGGTGAGGCAGAGTGCCGAACCGCTGTTCGTCAACTTGAGCAGACGAAAAATATCGTATTTATTATGCACATCATGGCAGGAAGAACACTCCATCCTGCCTGCAAACAACATATCCGCCTCAATTGTTCCGCCGGCAACCCCTGACAGCGTCGTTGCCGGGTCGAAAAGCCCTCCATCTTCGATTGCCAACGAGGAATCATAGGTGAAGGAAACGGGATGATCGTTGCTCAAGTCGGTGCCGATATTCCTGCCTTGCCCTATAAAATGACTCCCGCTGGATCCACCAAAGGCGTCAACGGCTACGGTACCATCGTGGCAGGAAAGGCAGAGTTTGGAGACACCACCGGGTTGCCGTAAATCTTCGGCAGTAAGGGTGGGACTGGAATAGAGATCATAGACGGCGGTCGAAACCTCGTGGTTCCAAAGGGGGGCATCCACAACTTCAATATTGTTATGCGGGGCATGACAGGCGACGCAGATTTGCCCACCACTCCAGCCGGTAGAGCTGAAATCATGAGCTGAACCGGTGATTGCTCCGTTTGCCGTTGAGTAAAGGGTGACACTGCCCAACAAAACCAGTGATGTACTCAGGACTTTATTCATCTCTCTCCTCCTTCTGATGAGAATGACCATGCCGGTATATCGAATGGAACAATCCATTCCATCCACCATGGTTGGTGGAAAAAGCGGAAAATCTTTTTTTTCGGACAGGTAATCTTTCGTGCCTTACTCCTGAAAGTCTTTCAGAGAGTATTTTGAAAATAAGGAACGTAGAGTAACCTCCAGGGCACCTATACCTCCTTGTGGGATGTTGGATTATATAGTAGTCCAGCGAACAAAAAAAGTCGGTTTTCCCTATTAATGAGGTTCTAAATACCTGTATTTCGATTGAGGGCAGTAAAAATGACGCCTGAGTGAGAAGATAAACCAACACACTTGGGATATTCCTCGTTTTCAGGGTATGGGGGCTTTGAATGGCTCTCTGCCACCATATCAGTTATCCGGTATTGTGGGCTTTCTTTTGGTACTGTCATGATAGTATTTAAATCTGAACAGTGCATCAAGACCGTGACAATCCTTACATATCATGTTGTAGGTCTGCATACGCAGGAAACTGTTGTTGGACTTGCCTTCAGGATTATTTCCCGCCCCCCTGGATTTATGTTTCGGATCCCATTGATGCGGATCGTGGCATGAGGCACAGGCGATATCGCCAATTGTTATCAATGTTCCTGTCTCTTTGTCAAACAACGGAAAGTAGTCGGCTTTATTCTTGTTTTTTCTTCCGGGATTGGCGATCAGTTGTTTCTCCGGGTGAGTAGATACCCCAGGCACCTTTCTGCTGCCGGCTCCAGTCTCTTGATGACAGCCGTTACACATTCTGTCCATGATGCCATTGCCTCTGCCGTATTCCCTGGCCCAGAGGCGAACCTTATTCGGTCCGTTATGCACCAGGTGACAGCTGCCGCAAGTTCCCGATTGTCCTGGGGTTTTCCCGGTGATGTTTTTTGAATTCGGGGCCGTTACCGTCAGATCGTGGTCTGTTTTTTCGACATATGCTTTTGCGGGATGACAATTACCGCATAACACCGACTGAGGTGCCGCCGCCAGACGAAGAAAACTGTTCTGCCCGTTTCCCTCGTCATTGCTGCCTGTACGATCACCTGTTTTCCCGGGACTCCATTGATGCGGATCGTGGCAGGTCAGACAGCTGATAACCCCGTTTTGACCAAGCTCTCCATGTTGACCATACAGGGGTAAAGTGGTTTGTAAGCCATGGGAGGCTGGAGTAATATCGATTGGATGCGAATGGTCGCCTATCACTTTTTTATGTGCAATTCCTTTGCCGTTATGACAGCTCAAACAGATTTTCTGAGCCGGATTTTCACTCTTGCCTGTAAACTTTCGCGCCCAGAGTTTTTTATTATCGGCCCCATGAACAAGGTGGCAGACACCGCACAGACCTGACTCAGCCGGCGACTGCCCCTTACTGTTGGTTACCTGCGCCTCTGTCCGCCGAAGATCGTGGTCACTCCGGTCTATACGGCCCTGTTTGACGTGACATTGCTTGCATAACTTTTCCGGTTGACCGCCATCGACCCGAAGAAAACTTGACCGTGGAGGGTTCATTTCAGCCTGCCTGTCTGTTCCGCTCCGATGCGGATCATGGCAGGTCAGGCAGGTGAGAAGAGCACTCTTGGACTTGAATGACATCCGTTGTCCCCTGGTGTCATACCCGGGCAACTGCGGCTGCATCTGGGTGTTGTCGAGTGATATATTCACAGGGTGCGAGTAACCGGTCAGTAATTTCCCCTTGCCCGGGCCTTCTCTATTATGGCAACCGAGACAGGCCCCCTGCACCTGATCTGTAAATTGTTCCGGAATTGTCCTTGCCCACAGGGCAACTTTTCCGGCCCCGTGCACAAGATGACAGCTGCCGCAAATCCCTGATCTTTCCGGTGTTTGTCCCTTTATATTGTCTGCGTAAGGGGCGGTGCGACGCAGGTCATGGCCCGTATTCAGCAACCCGGCCTTCTCTTTATGGCAATCGAGACAGAGCCTTGCTGAATCCCTGTTGTTTTCCAGAAGAAAATTGTCGAAGGGCGAACCATGGACCGTATGACAGGTCTGGCAGATGATCTGGTTTTCAGCCGCTCCTTCAATGCTGCCCATCCGTATGAGTTCCTCCGGAATCTCAAGTTTTGTTGTACCGATGGGGTGATTGCCGGCAGCCGGACCGCCATCCTTGCCCTTGTGGCACATCATACACATGTTCGAATTGGTGTTTGAGGCGCGGACAAAGATTGCTCTTTCTATGCCCATTTCATCGGACACTCCATGGGCGGTATGACAGGTGAAGCACTGCATGTTTCCCCGATTATCCAGGGGAAAGATGGCAGGGATCTCCATGTCCGCCGGCGGAGATTTGTTGATCGGATGACGATGATCATTATAGACTTTCCCCCTGGAATCTGCGACACTGCCATCGTGGCAGGAAAAACAGATCTCGGGCTCAGCCACAACCTTTTTTTCCTGATAATCGACGAGGTCCGTCCCTTTTCCGTCGATGAAGAAGGTATCAATCCATCGATAATGGCAGATCGCACACTCCTTGGCCGAGTTGGGATTTCGAGGTGCCTCAACTGCTATGCAGGCAAGGTTCCTAAACAAAAGGACATAACAAATTATCGGCAGGCCAAGGACCAAGGTTCGTGTCATGGCCGGGGAACGCAGGCGGCTTAAACCGCACACGGTTACCGATCCTTTTCCAGGCTGAAAACACTGAGTCGTCCAGGGACCATTTCCACCACATACAATCGATTTTTATCATCGACAAAAAGACCGACCGGTGTGTCGAACTTTCTCACCTTGCCGGTTTCAGGATCGCCCAGAACGGAGTGAAAACTGCCTGTTATGTTGAAAAGTTGCACGACTCCCATATAACTGTCGCTGACATAGGCCAGCCCGTTTGCATCGACAGTCACCCCTTTTGGCCTGAAGAACTGGCCCTTTTCCACCCCCCAACCTCCGACAAAGGTGACAAACTTGCCTTCGGTGGTCACCACCTGCACTCTGGTGTTGATGACATCGACGATGTAGAGATATTTGTCCAGATAAAGATCGAGAAGAAAGGGATAACGAAATTCCCACTTCTCAGCTCCGGGTTTTCCATAGCTGTTGACAAGTTTTTTCGAGGCGATATCAAATTCCAGGAGAGAGTGATTGTCGTTGTCGGCCACAAAACATCTTTCACCCGAGAGGTCGACAGCTACATCCGTTGGGTCACCCTTTCTGCCGTTCTTGTCGGGAATCGAAATTTCCGAAATCAGCTCCCCCCTGGGTGAAAATATCTGGATTCGGTGATTACCGGCATCGGCAACGTAGACATTTCCCGACGCATCAAGGTCAATACCAAGAGGTAGTGCCAACTCGCCGGGTCCGGTTCCCGGCCGACCGATTGTCATTTTATGCGCCCCTGTTGCCTCAAATACCTGTACCCTGCCATTGACTCCGTCAACCACATACATTGTCCCATCACCGGCAACAGCGACATCACTTGGCTGATTGAACCCGTCTGTTATATCAAAGAGGTGGGTGGCCATGGTCAGTTCCAGTCCATGGGCAACGGTGGCACAGGCGGTAACCCATAGAGAGGCAATAACGAAGAAGATCCTTCTCTGTCTCTTGCGGCACCTGGTATGCTGCATCAGTTCTTTCTCGGTTCTGATAGTTGTTGCCCCTGCGGAACTGTCGGCCCACCCATGTCGCCGGGAGAGAGGATCTTCGGCATATAAAACTTGGTATAGTTTTTTATCATTCCAACCACTTCCGTGCTGGTGATAGAGTCGATTCGCGCTTTGGGGTAACCGAGTTCGGCAAGGGGTAAGAGCGCTTTCTCACTGGTATGACATTCTTCGCACATCACCGGGGTTTTACTGATAATTTTATGGATAATTTTTTTTGCCTTCGACTTCTGTCCTTCACTCAAAGATCTCTCATTTAACCGGTAATCTCTGACGAAATCGATCCTGTCCTGGCTATCTATTCGTTCGATCCGGCCATTTTCACGGATGAAGGGAATGACCTTGGCGTTATAGGTGCCCGGCGGGGCGCCATTGACCGGACTGTCTGCCAACTCCCCGGTTTTACGATCATACCATTTGAAAACATTGGTTTTTTTATCATCCTTTAATTTAACGTGGCAGGTCTGACAGGCGACAAAGAAGGCATGCATATTGAGAAATGAACGAATATCCTTGACCGAATCATGGGGCATGTCACCGTGGCATGAGCGGCAATACGACCTGTTGTCCGGTCCGATATCAAGGCCGATGTGATGAAAGTGCCCCTCTATTCGCTGTTCTTCGAGGACACGGTAGCCAAGGTAGTGTTTGACCCGGTCCTCGCTTTCTAAAATTATCTGCTCAAATGTTTGTCTCTCCGGGCCTTCTTCTATCAGCTTGCGGGCCTCCTCAATCGAGACATGCCCTTTTCTCGCATGGTATTCATGAATGAGATGGGCAAAGGTAAGATTCCAGATCAGCACGCTAAAAAAGACAGTCAGCCCCATAAATGCAAGTATGTACAACTTGGTAAAAAACCATTTCATCAGCGTAGCCCTCCTTCCTGCTTGGGAATTTGCTGTCGGACGGCTGCTGCCGACAAGCCACCGTCCGAATCGTCGGATATGGGTTCAGGAGAAACGAGTGACCGGGATTCGCCATGGGGTGGAAGGGTTTCGTGTTCCAGACCGGCCTCTTTCATGACCTTTACATAATATTCATAATGCTCTTCCACCATCAGTTCCTCAGGCAGATAGCCGGTTAAGAAGACAGTGCCCATTGGAAAGACAGAGGTGGAAAAATGGACGTTGTACCAGTGCCAGATGAAGAGAAAAAGGGCGGCCAGCAGCGCCTCATCGCTGTGGGCTATCAGGCAGAGATTCAAAATCTCGCCGGGCAATATCTGGGTGGCAAGGACCTTATTCCAGAGAACCAGTCCGGTGAGACCTATGATGACCATACCCCAGAACGGTGCCCAGTAATCAAATTTTTCCTTCCAGGTATACTCGTCTCCTTCCGGACGTGTATTGGTGAAATAGAGAAGATATTTCATGAGTCCCCAAATGTCCTTCACGTCCTTCATGTTTGGAACCATCGGTTGTTTTAGGAGTATTCCGACAACCTTTCCGGTCTTTATCCCGCCTTCTTTTTTCAACGGCAGAATATGATTTTTCATTATCAGTATGGTGACGCTGACCAGGTGATAAACAAAAAGAAGGAGCATGATTGCCCCGGTGATTTTATGGACAATGGGCGCCATATGGATCCCACCGAAAAGAGAATAGAGGTACGGAGCCCAGCTGGCGTCACTGAACTTGAGGGGCATCCCGGTCAGCACAAGGATAATGACGGTCACCGCAAGAATAATGTGTTGAATCCTCTGATCTAGGGTGAACCTGAAAAAATATTTTTTACCGTTTTTGATCTGTACTGGTGGATATTTTTTCATCATGACTTTTTCCTCCGTGTAATCGACGCATTCGGGAACAGGCGGCGAAGCGAATCAAGGAACATGATGCCCATCAGCGGTAACAGAGTGCCGCCGGTGAGAACGATGAAAAAGGCGGTGAAGTAATAGATCACCGGGCTCTTGTTTTTATCGAATTCGGCGTGAACCTGATAGTTGGCAAACTGAACGGAGGCTCCCGGATGACAATCCACGGAGTTACATATTTCCCCTCTGTTCACCCTGTGGGTTGTCGCCCGGGGATCATCACTTCCGTGCATCTGATGCACCGATTGTCCTTTCGGTACGTGACAATCCAGACAGTCCGGAACACTTTCGTCAAGCAGGTTAGCGGCTTTTCCGTGAAAGGTCTGTGCGTAGGAATTCCTTGCCATGGTGGAGAGGTTATGCCGGGTGACCAACTCCCTGTCGTCATGACACCTGGCACAGGCCTGGGCTATATTGAGCGGGCTTCTGCTCTTGTGTAGTCTGGTGGTAATATGATTGTAAAACCGGAAGATAAATTCTTCCTGTTTATGACAGACGCGGCAGCGCCCCAGCGCATCTTCGGCAATACCCGGCCGTACTTTTTTGACAAAGGCAAGTGGCCTGAACATGGGGTTATCATGACAGTCCTTGCAGCTGGGCATGTCTTCACTGAATTGTTTTACTTCCCCGTTTCCATTGGTTTTACTGTGAACACTGTCATTGAGAAATTTTTCAACACTCTTGTGGGAAAACTTCTGTTCATCCGCCGGTTCAATGATATGGCAAATGGCAAGACAATCGACCGGCTTGACCGGATCATGGGGGATCTTGGTGATATCGGTATGACACCCCTCGCATTTCACCTTGGCATGCACACTCTTGTTGAAAATATCTTCATTGACGTAGAGAAGCCGCATTTCGCCTTCATCATCGACCCTGCTTAAGCCAAGGTACTTGTGGCAGAGAAGGCAGTTGCCGACATCGGAACTCCTTACAGCCGTTGGTAGGAAACAGATAAAAACCAGCGCGATGGTTACACTGCCAAATAGAGGTCGGAAAGGTGATTTCACTCTCGGCTCCTTTTAATGAAGGAAAGGGTAATCTTTCACCCATCAATTCTCATTGTCTCGTAAAAATTCAGTTTGAAGCTCCTTGATGGCCAGATAAAAAGGTTAATATACGAGGCGTAGTTTCTTTGGCAGCCCCATAACGAAGGAGATCAGGCTTTTTACGCCGCCGGCTTTTTTTACATGTTATGACATGCCACACAAATGCTGCCCCCTCCCCAGGATTTTCTCAGCCTGCCTTTTTCGCTTGCCCCGGCGGAAGCAGCTTTCTCTTCCGGGATAACGCCACGCTCATGCGGGTTATGACAGGTGATGCAGGTGATTTTGCCTTCATCATTGAGCGGAAGGACAATCCAGAGATTTCTCTCGGACCAGTACATTCTCGAGCGAACTTTATCAGACGGTCTGACAAGATGGTTTTTGTTGAGTGGGTGCAATCCCGCTTTATCGTTATGGCACCGCTGGCAGAGTACTTCAAAGTTACCGACGAGACGGACGGATTCACCGCCGTTCTGCTTGGGGTCCAGCGTTACTTTATACTCATCGGGTCTGACTTCATGGCAATACAGACATGATTCCTCGTTTATTCCACCAACCTCATCGAGTTGTTTGTGAGGATCAAACATTTTATACTTCTTCTCTTCATGGCACTGGAAACAGAGAAACGTTCGTCCCAGACCGGGATCCACCCGCAAAAATGGCTTGTTTCTGCGTCGAAATTCGTATTGCGGTCTACATTGCAGTGCCATGTTATGACAGGTGCTACAGGTTATTCTGTCGTCTGTCAGTGGAAACTCGGCCGGAATTTTCGATCTCTTCTCGACAGAGAGCTCAGTTTCAACAAGATGCGTGTAGGTTTCGGGCGTATATCCATGACAGCGGCAGGTTTGTGTGTAATTTTCAAATCGCAGCTGAATATCATCTCCGATTTGTGGGCGTTGCCGATGACATTCGATACAGTAGCGTTCGTTGAAATGGATATTTGTTTCAATCGTCACATCGGTATGTACGAACGGCACAGTGCTCAGGTCGGCAAGGCCGGCCAGCGCACTGCTCATGACAAGGAATTGGAACAAGACAGTAAAAAGAACTCTTTTCATCACCCTCCCAGGTTAAATTGATGGAGTGAAAAAAATCGGGTACAACAAGCCATCTGAAAAGAAGGCATTTTTTATGTGTTCGCAAAATATACCACTCCGGCGCATAGCTAAAAAGTGGGCATACCCTCATTGTAGGGTTCGAATTTCCTTCTTCTGAAACGACAGGAAAAATGTGGTGCGGGAAAATGGAATTGCAGAGTGTATTGAGGGGAGTGGCGCGAAGCACCGGCAAAGTCGATCAATCCGGAAAAAACAGTTCAAGCATTACCACCCCTTGGGGGGGAGGCACTAACCCCGGTCAACGGGTAGAAAGCCGGGATAAGTGCCTTGGTGATCACTTTAGGTCCCTAGCTTCAAAACACTCTCCAGATTTGTTTTTTTGACAGGCTTTCAGGAGTAAGGCACTAAAGCCCCGTCAACCCTTCCCGGATGGCATATTTTACCAGCCCGGCGATGGTATTGATCTGCAGTTTTTCCATTATTCGCCGCCTCCTGCCTTCGATAGCCTTGACACTTACAAAAAGCTTGTCGGCAATTTCCCGAGTTGAGTGGCCTTCGGCAATCAGCTGGAGCACCTCACGTTCTTTGATTGTAAGAGGCTCTTCCTGATGTTGGGAGAGCAGACGTCGGCGGTAATCGTGTACCACCGTATCGGCAATTTGGGGACTGAGATAGGTTTGCCCTTTGTGGACAGCGTCAAGAGCATGACTCAGCTCCTGGAATGCGCACTCTTTGAGGAGATAGCCGGAGGCGCCGGCTTTCAGTGCTCCGGTAATAAAACGTTTGTCTGAATGCATGGACAGGACAATGATTTTGCATAACGGCATTTCCTCAATAATTGAACTTGTCGTGTCGATACCGTTCATCTCCGGCATACTCAGGTCCATGATGATAATATCCGGTTTTTCCCGGCGCGCCAGCTTGATGGCTTGTCGACCGTTTCCAGCCCGACCGACGATACTGTAACCGGCCAGGCCCCCAATAAGCGAACAGAGTCCGTCTCTGACTATTTTATGATCCTCCACCACGATAATTTTTGCTGTCATAATAATCACCCGGCACCCTCAAAACAGTCCTCCTGAATTGGAACTATCAAGGTTATGGCTGTCCCTTCATTCTCTTCTGATTCGATGACGAATGTGCCACCAATGTTCAGTATCCGTTCGCGGATGCTGAACAGACCAAAGCCTCCGCTCCCGCTTTCCTCACCACCATAATCCGCATTATTCATACCGATCCCGTTATCCGAAACCGTCAACCGCAAATCCTTTCCCACACAATTTACTTTCACCTCGGCACTCTCGGCCCTGGCATGACGTACGACATTGATCAATAATTCACGAATTGTTCTAAAGATAAGGGCAAGAAATGCGGAGGTGACGCCTTTACAAATTACATCACATTCAATTTTGATCGCAAGAGAATATTTTTCATCAAACTCTTCGGCCAGCCAATCAAGAGCTGCATCAAGTCCGAGTTCATACAAAACCGGAGGACTCAGTTCGAAAGTGAGCGTCCGGACATCCTGAACGGTCTGATCCACAATGCCTGCTATCTGCTGGAGTTTCTCCCTGCCGGATGCATCTGATTCAGAAAAAACCAGGATATCCAGGTACATTTTTACGACGGAAAGGGATTGACCAATCTGGTCGTGAAGTTCGGTGGCCAGCTGACGCCGCTCCTTGTCCTCCATTTCCATCAATTCTGAGGAAAGCGCCCGAAGGCGCTGCCGATGTTTTTTCAGTTCGATTTCACTCTTCCTGCGAACTTCGATTTCATCCTGCAAGGCTGTATTGATCTGCCGGAGTTCCTTGGTTCGCCTGTCAACCTGTTGCTCCAGATCCTCCTGGATCTTATGCAGATCTTCCTCAATCTTCAGCCGCGCTTTTATCTCGTTTACAAGCAGAGTATTCAATTCTCGACGGGAAGCAGATTGCTGCGAAATAATATTTTTCTGATGTTCCTTGGTCTGCTCGAAACTTGTTATCATGGAGCGGAGATCATCGCTTAATCTGGAGAATTCGTCTGCGCTAAAGCTTCGCAGTGCCGGGTTCTTTCTTCGCTCCTTAAGGTTTTTCGGCAGGGATTGATCAATGAGTCCACGAAATGTCGAGGTGAAGGTCCTTATCTGTCTTCTATAAAAAAACAGAAAACAGATGAGGGTGACAGTCCCTATGACGATATTGGAGAGGAGCACATATCTCAGGATCTTTCTGCTATGCGAGGTGAGCAGCCGGTCGCCATACACTTCGAGCAACCATTCGGGTTTTCCCTGATAATCAACCAGCAGACTATATACTGCGATCCGGTCGGTGTCATAATGATAAACTACAGGCGTTGCGGGACCAAGAGAAGATACATCGGATGGGAGTTCAGCGAGCAGCTGTTGATCATCGAGGCCGATCAACCGACCGGAGACCTTGGTCTGTTGCCGCAATTTTGTCATCAGCCGTTCAGTCAGCAGACGGCCAAACACCAATGTTCCGACGATGGGCCCCTGGTTTTCACTACTGACAATGGGATGGGAAGCGATGAGCATCGGTCCGCGAACCGTTTTTTTCAGTCCGGCGGTTGAACTGTTCACCCCACTATGGTGCACCAACGGATGGTTGCTCTGCAAGCCATTTGCCGGAAGTTCCGTGAGAACCATCGGCTCTTCAGTTTCCAGATCAAGCAGCCGGCTCCAGACAAGTGAGCCATCCAGTCGGAAGATGTACAGTAAATTTATTTCACTATCAAAAAGAGTGGTGTCCGAGAGGTTTGACGCTATATATTCCCGGTTCCGGTCATGAACGAAGGTTTTCGTGTCGTCCCAGGCGGCCCAGTCATGGACAGTGGTAGCCAAAGTCTCTTTTTCCCGAAGCAGCGCCTCGACAAGGCGCTCCATATCCATTTGTGCCAGTTTGCCTTCAACCCTGAGATGGTTGGGCGTAACAATCCACCTGATAACGGCGTAGTTGGCGATCGAATATATAGCGACCAGAAGCAGCAGACCAAGGAATATTCGACCGGGTATCATCTTGATAAGTGAATACATATCGTAATGAAAACTCGCTAGACTCAGTAGTAAATGCAGCCTTCACACTGCACAGAACAGAGATCCATTCCAGTGACAGGCAGTCGCTTTTAAAGGTCGCCCTAAAAAAACGGTTATCCAGCCCAATTTTGCCCACCGCAGCAATTGCTATGCTACCCTCTCATGTTAGATTTTACAACTTCTTTTGCCAGGCGCGAGAACATTGCTCAAAGCCTATCTTGCTATTATTTCTTTGTGGCCCGGCAAGCATCAGATGTCGTAAGCTTGCGAAGCACTTTTGGTTTCCGGCGAGGCACAACTGGGGGAGCATAACAGCGCTATGAAGCTGACGAAGTAACGACGTCTCTTTGGTGATGTTTGGTGGTGACGGATATCCAATGGAGAAATGGAACACGTCTGTTAATCCATACCCGGACTCTCTGGAACCCAATTTTTCGAGTGTCACCTGGTTTAACCAACCGGCGGATGGAATCGTCTGAATTTGACCTAGAACGAAAACTTGTACATTTCACACATCCTCATGTACAAATTTTCCCATTTTGAATCTGCAATTTTTTATAGATCCGATTTGGAGTGAGACAAAAAAACAACTCTTGAGCAAGATTCTTTTAATCGGGCACTCCTCAAAAAGCGACTCCTTAGCACCGTTTTAAAGGAGTGCCGGCAGATCTTAACATCACTGTCTTCGCTGGACCAAAAGTAATAGCGACGCCGTCGATTATTCAAGAATTTTCACTTTTTTTCTTGATCTCCGACCCACTGCAATCGGTGGTGCTACTTTTTTTTGAAAGGATTCATGGTAAGCACCGGACAATGGGCTCGTGTCAGGACGCGTTCCGCAACACTGCCAAGCAGAATTTTTTCCAGTCCCCTGGCACCATGGGTGCTGATGATTATTAAATCTGAATCCTTCACTTCAGCAATTTGAATAATTTTATCTACAGGGTCACCAATAACCACTTCACCGGTGCACGCCGGAAAGCTTTCGCTGTAATCTGCAAGAAGATTAGACATTCTTGCTTGTGCATCAGCGAGCATTTTTCCTTCATATTCCGCACCGAACGGAGCCCCTACCATGGCATCGCCTGTGGGGAAAGTAACAACATGAATGAAATGGATGACCGCCGATAATTTCTCTGCCATTGAGGTTGAGTAATCGACCAGTTTGTCAGCACTTTTCAAGAAATCGACAGGTACAATAATTGTCATATTTTTTTTCATGATCGTATCTCCTTTTGGATTGTCTGCTGTTGCCCCAGCTACCAAGAAAAGCTGACCGAGAATAGACATTATGTCAAAATCCCACCACCTGTTCAATCTTCATATTATCAAACAAAGCAAACGATTTTACCTACTTAATTATCTCAAGTTCAGGCTCAATACGGACACGGGGGAATGCTTGAAAATTTTTTCTGCAGTCGTTCCGAACATATAATCCTGAAAATTTGTTCTTCCCCTTGAACTTATGAAAAGAAGATCAGCGTTCTCATCATCCACGACCTTAAGAATCTCTTCAAATGGGACTCCACGCCCGATAATTGTCCTGGCAGAAACCTGTTTCGGCACCCATTGACTTATCAAGTCGTTCAGATTTTTCGTGCGCCTCTTTGTCTCATCATTTATTAATTTTTCCAATACTTGCCCATATAACTGCTGATCATTAATCGCCGTTACAATATCTTCGATTCGCCGTTTGTTAATAATGTTTACGGCAACGATCTCTGCCGAGGTACGTTCTGCGACCCCTGCTGCATATTCCAAAATCTCCGGGGAATAGGCGGAAAAATCGACGCCGACAACAATTCGCTTTATTGTTTTCATTATTCTTCCC
This sequence comes from Desulforhopalus sp., assembly GCA_049645925.1. Lineage (GTDB taxonomy): Bacteria > Desulfobacterota > Desulfobulbia > Desulfobulbales > Desulfocapsaceae > Desulforhopalus_A. The sequence goes on along the minus strand of JBARUU010000041.1, from coordinate 9,464 downwards.
CACGATTATCGATTCCGACCAAATTGTTCCCGGCTCCTGACGCTGAGAACCGGAACGGGTGAATGCCTGAATATTTTCTCCGAGTTGGAACCATGAAGAGTGCCAATGAAATTGCTTCGACCCTTGGTGGCTATGACGACAAGATCAACTTTTTCTGTCTCGATAGCCTCAAGTATTGTCTTAGAGGGAATCCCTACACGGAAAATAATTTTCATATACGCCTTGTCTGGAAGAAAATGTTCCTCAATCATCTCCTGGATCCTCTGATGGCGTTCAGTTTTAACTCGCTCTATATAGCTTTCAATATTCATTTCTTCAGGCAGGTGAGGATTTACTGTCTTCACAGCATCAATATCTTTGCTGTTGATGACGTTGATAATCAAAATTTCAGTCTTTAGTCCTCTAACTATAGCAAGCGTTTCCTCGACGATCATCTTTGAATGATCCGACAAATCCACACAGACCATTACCCTATTGATTTTTTTCACTCCACCCTCCTTCCAATAATGTGCTTGTTAACAATCGCACATATCGCAGTCTTCAGGGAAGCCTCAAGTTTTTTTAACTGCAAAAAACCTGCTCAATCTCTTTTCCCGGCCAGGGCACGTTGAAGAGATACAACACCCCAGATAACAGGCTCACGCTCAATGTATATATAGCAATTAACGTGCCACACAAAGCCACAGAGAGATCCAACGTTACCACCTGCCTCCGAACTCAAGAGAGTAACGGAAACCATGGTAACGTTACCCTTCGTAACCTGAAGGTAACTTTGCCCCTTGGCACCTTTTCTTCTTCCAGCGATTCAACAACAAATGCTCTCTAACTTCCTGAAACAGCCTTGTATTTTCCTGATTTTTCGGATCACTGCTGTTTGGCATTGATCTTGAAAAAAGGAATTATAACAGCAGAATGGTCTGAGCGATCCGGCCGTTGAAGATAGCGACAACCTGCTGAGAACAAAAAATATTGCAAATGAGATGAACATGTCCAACAAGCGCAATCCTGGGAGGGAGTAATGGCAACAACATTTTCCGATATAGCGATCGTATCCTGTGGCACCATGAAAATGGAACTTCAATATTTGCAGGAGGATGGATTTCTCAATTCCCCGCAGATCTATTATACCGTTCCGGGACTCCACCAGAATATCCAGGAACTTGAACAGCAATTGGTCAAACAGATTCGCAGGGCGAAAGAGCAATACAGCAAAATCATTGTCGTTTACGGTGGCAAATTCTGTTATGTGAACATTGATCAGCCCATGCGACAAATGCAGAATATTATAGACGAGCAGGGCGAAGGAGTTGTACGTATACAGGCAACTCATTGTATGGATATGCTGGCAGGTGAAGCCGAACTCAATGCAATTTCCACGGAAGTTGCCGGCGGTGAACCAGCCTGGTGGATGACACCAGGGTGGGTCAAGTATCGCAGCAAGGTCTTCGACGGCTGGGATCAGGGACGTGCCAATGAAAATTTCCCGAGACATACCGGTGGAGCCATAGTTCTTGACGGTATTGGTTTTCTTGATAACTATATGGCCGAACACCCTGAAAAGTTACTTAATTATGCGGATTGGATGGGGATACCACTCATCGATTACCCAATCTCCCTTGACCGTTTTAAGCGGTTACTGGCAGAACAGGTAGAGGTGCTGCATTCACGAAAAGGGTAAGCCAATTCATGGTGGCGACCCGCACTATTGGTCGCTTTACAACGGAATATCCCATTTCTTCATATATTTCCAGATGGCGGTGCGGCTTACTCCAGCCCGCCGCCCTGCTTCCGCTTTATTCCAACCGCATTCCGCCAACAACTTAAGCAGACTGTCCTTATTAATCGCTGTACGTCTTGATGGTTTGGCATTGCTTTTCCTATCCACCGGCATCTGCTCCTTGGCGGTCTGACGGATTTCAATAGGCAAGTCTTTGAGTTCGAGTCTATCGCTTTTGCAGAGTACAAATGCATGTTCAACGGCATTTTCCAACTCGCGAACATTTCCCGGCCAACTGTGGTCCATCAAAGTGCGCATGACGTTTCGTGAGGTGTCCATAACCAGTTTCCCCGTTTTTTTATTCATGATCCGAATAAAATGGCTTACCAGCAGAGGAATATCTTCTTTGCGTTGTCTCAAGGGCGGGATGGTTATCGGAAACACCTTAAGCCGGTAATAGAGATCTTCTCGAAACCTGCCTTCGCCGACCAGGTCATAAATATTCTGGTGAGTGGCGGTAATCACGCGAATATCGATCTTCCGTCTCTTCGACTCACCTACCCGTTCAATCTCTCGTTCCTGCAGTACTCTTAGGAGCTTGACCTGGATAAATGGACTCAATTCACCGATCTCATCGAGGAAGAGCGTTCCTCCGGCAGTCTCCTCAAATCTGCCGATTCTATCGCGAAGAGCACCTGTATAAGAACCTTTAGCGTGGCCGAAAAGTTCACTCTCCAGTAGTGATTCAGATAAAGCGCTGCAATTCACAGTCACCAGTGGTTTTTCTCTACGCGCACTGTTAAAATGAATGGCGCCGGCAACCAGTTCCTTGCCCGTACCACTTTCACCCTGGATTATAATGGTCGCGTCGCTGTCAGCGGCTGCCCGAATAGCAGTAAAGACATCCCGCATTGCCTGGCTCTTGCCGATAATGTTATCGAGTCGGTGGATTTCACCCAGGCGCAGAGCTGCCTGTTCTGCTCTCTGACGTGCCCAGTTCAGTTCGGTTAAATCAGTTACAGTTTCAACCACCCCGAGAATTTTCCCGTCTTCGTCTTTTACAACACTGGCATTTTTTATAACAGCCACGTCATATCCATCTTTATGTCGCACCTGGCACTCTTTAGCTTCCACATGCTCCTGCTCAAAAATCCTGCAATTTTTTATACCTGCAGGACAATTTTTACCGAAACAACGGCTGCATTGTAATAAATCGCAGCGCCTGCCCAGGGCTTCCTCGGCTGTATAACCGGTAATTCTCTCCATGGATTGATTCCAGGAGGAGATGTTTCCCTCGCTATCCATGGTAAAAACCCCATCTGCCATGGAATCAATAATCCTGCTGAGGAAGCGATGGTTCCAAATTTCATGGGTTTTCAAAAGCATAATAACAAGGCTCCTTTGTGATATCATGGTAACGTTACCACCGTTCTAATCAGAACGGAACGCATCTTAGTTCATATGTCAACACAAAAATACACCATGGCGGCAGCAGGTTACGAGGGGTCTGCTGCTGGCATGAAAGTTGATAATGATATTGTGAGAATCGGATTTCAGCTCACGCCCACATCCTCTCTTCGCAGCCAGCCTGCTTAACCTGTCCAGGTAGAGGGGGGATTCTAGCCGCTGTCAATCATCGTCTCTTCTTTTTGCCAGCCGAAACCAGCACGTAGTGATGCCGAGAGATGCTCCCCATGTCTAACAAAAAAGAGATTCCCGTCACCAAACGACCGCTTCAATACTGGATTATCAACAGATATCGCGGATGGCAGGCAGTCTTACTGGCTAGTATTCTGATAAGTGTTTTTTTCAGGGTTGTACCTTTGGAGCTGCAGAAAAGAATTGTCAATGAAGCAATCAGCAACCGAGATGAACACCTGCTTCTGTGGTATTGCGGCCTGTATATTTCCGCTGTCCTCCTGGCTAAATTAAGCAAATACCTGATCAATATGCTGCAGGTGATCATCGGCCAGAAAATCCTTATTGGTTTGCGTACAGAACTCTATATGCATGTTCTGCATCTGCCGCTTCAACGTTATCGGGGACTACGCCCGGGTTCAGCTATTTCCGGTATAACAGGAGAACTCAATGCCATCGGTGCCTTTCTGGGTCAGGCCCTGGCAGTCCCCGTTACCTCAATACTTACCTATGTAGTCGTATTCAGTTATATGTTTTCCTTGAGCCATATACTTACCCTCATCACCATTGCCGTTTATCCGTTTGAATTAATCGTCATTCCTCTACTGCAAAAAAAGTTTAACGCCTGGAATCAAAAAAGGATCATCACAGTGAGAGAGATGAGCGATACCATCAACGAGGCCATCAACGGCATCGTTGAAATCAAGAGTTATAACAGATATCAATTTGAAAAGAGTCGGATCGGCCTGTTAATAGCAAAACTCTACCGCATAACGGTCACACTCAGTCTCTATAAATTTGGGATTAAATTTTCCGGTAATTTTTTCCAGGCCCTGGGCCCTTTTTTGTTATTTTTAGTGGGCGGCCATCTGGCAATAAACGGGCAGTTCAGCCTTGGCGCTCTGGTTGCATTTCTTTCCGCCCATGAGAAACTTTATGACCCATGGCAGGAGCTGCGTCTCTTCTATCAGGAGTATCAGAATGCTCGTGTCGTTTATCAGCAGATAACCCGACTTTTTGATCACCAGGAGTTACTCCCCCCTCCTGCCGCCCGACCTGTAAGCACCAAACCTGCATATCTGGAACTTTCCCATGTATATTATAAACTGCCCGGCAATATCACCCTCCTTCGCGATGTCAGTGTAACAATAGATCGTGGACACCATGTCGCCATAGTAGGTGCATCGGGCTGTGGCAAATCGATTCTTTCTCTTTTGCTGGCCCGTTTGTATCACACGACAGAAGGTACTATCCATCTTAATGGACGGAATATGGCCAACGGCACTGCCGAATTTATCAGTTCCCAAATCTCCATAATCCCTCAACACCCATTCATCTTCTCAGGTACCATCAGTGAAAATATCATGTACGGCCTGGATGATTCAGCCACCAGGCACGGGTCCTCTGCGGAGACTCGGGATCGGTTGCGCCACATTGTCCATAATATCGGTTTGGAGAGAGACCTGGTATGGCTTGGAATGAGTTCAACCCCTCCTGTCAGTAAGGCCCATACGCTCAAGGAACATATTCTGCAGATGAGGCAGATAGTCCATCAGGATCTCAAGAGTCAATTCGGGGAAGTAGTAGAGTTTTATGACCGGGATAAATTCCTCTATTATGCCACCCTGCGCGATAATCTGATTTTTGGTGAATCACTGAGCGGCAGATATCACATTGAGAAACTCCCGGCCAATCGAGATTTTATTAGGTTAATCGAACAGACAAACCTGGAAGATGATCTCATCAATCTTGGTCTGGCCTTGGCTCGTATTACTTTGGAAATGCTGCAAAAAATTTCGACTGATGAATCTTTTTTCAGCAAAATTCCCATGAAAAAAGGGGAGCTTGGAAAATATGAAGATATCATAAGCCGCCTCGATAATGCGCTTCCCCTGACCCGAGAAGAAAAAAATGATCTCATGATTCTTGCTTTACGTTATATCCCTGCAAAAACATGGGCAGATTCATCTGCAGCCGGAATTTGAGAGAAAGATTCTCTCGGCAAGAAAATACTTCCTCTTTGAGATTCAAAATGTAGTCAATTGTCTCTGCCGACATGAGACGTATGATCGCTTGTGCATCAATCATCGCGCCTCACTGGAAGATACACCCAATGAATTTAATACCTATTGTTATTCAGGTTACTTGTATAACCACAACATCCGCACCAACATACTGTTGGGTTCTGTCAAAAAGACTTTTGAAGATATCCTGCAACTAAAGGATCTGGCCTGGAGCACCTTCAAGCGTTACGGGCTCCTGGAGGAAATCATCGACCTTGGCCTTACTTTTTTTGTCGGCAGTCAGGGAAGTCATCTTTCAGGAGGACAAAAACAAAAAATTGCCATCGCCCGTGCTCTGCTTGCTGATACACCTGTTCTTATTATGGATGAAGCAACAGCAAGTCTGGATAACATCTCTCAATCGATGATCCAGGAGTTAATTTCAACATCCTTTAAGGAAAAGACCATCATCTCGATCATTCATCGTCTGGATCTCGCCAAATTTTATGACCGCATTGTAGTAATGGATAATGGAGCCATAATTGAAACCGGGACATATGACGAACTTATGCAGCATAAAGGAGCTTTTTACCAGCTGTATCATATAAACAATCCGCAAAGTGCTCCGGGAGGAGCTGTCACACAATAGCATGACCGTCCTGCGTCTCATCTTCGGGCCCATCTTTGGCCGTTGCTCAATCGGAAATACAAAACCATAGCACTATCCCGCATTTCTTAAAACTTCCTGGATGCATTTTTTATCAGCTTGACATTGCGCAATATTTGCTGGTCGACCTGGAAACGATGTGTCGGGAGATAAGAATCTCTCCCGGTAACGGTTTACACAACAAAGTAACGTTACATTGCCTCAATTCTACAAGCAAATACATTTTTATTCCGCTAAGTGGCTGATAATATCATTTAATCTACGAGGATGTTTATTGGCGCAAATTTTGAATGTAAGAAAGTACCGGCAGAGGCCGACGTTATCATACAAACAATGGCCTGTATGTGATTTTGAAGACCAAATAACAGGAGGAGACAATGTTAAAAAGAACCGTGAAATATGGAGGAGTTCTTGTTGCAGCCTTTGTTACAGCGCTTGTATTCCCTGTACTGTCTAGTGGAGATGATATAGGCCAAGACTGGTATTGCTCAGAACCTGAAGCCCATGCCCAATATGAGAAACACCTGAAAACACACCTCGACCATGAAGCCGACGCTATTACCAATAGGCTAGAAAAAATATTTAGCGATTCATCTCTGACTGCAGAACAAAAACATTCGAAGACATTGTCTGTTCTGAATAAATATCTGTCGAGAATCAAAGCCGGTGTAGGGGATTAATGTAAATAGACTGCGCATAATCTTCCGACCTCGTTGAAAAGAGCGGGAGCTCTTTTCAGTACCTCCTTGAGGGGAATGATTTTTTCACGAGATAATCAGAACGAGTTAAATTATTGGAGGAAAAAACATGCAACAAAGTGATGGCAACAAGCCAAATAACACTATTCCCAAGAGCAACAAAAAAGATACAGAGATTCAGGATTATAATCCTACAGGTACCACAGGAAGGGGAGAAGGTCGAGGCGGCGGAAAAGGCCGGCGGGATGGGACCGGCAGTGGAAAAGGTCGAGGTGGTGGCGGACATGGTGGCCGACGAACCAAATCTAACATTATCACCGGACATCAGGGTATCTAGATGTAATTATACACACAAAAAGAATAACTAAAGTGCGGACAATTCCGAAGCTCGAATTTTCTTCAATGGAGATTTAATCAACGGCCGAGATACTCAAGCAGCTTTTCCGGTCCACAGATAACAAACGAAGAAGGACTTCAAAGTGCTTTACACATTTTAGAGGATAACAATGAAAAGAGTAGACGTATTGGTCATCGGTGGGAGTGCTGCAGGTATAGTTGCCGCGACGACTTCAAAAAATTTTTATCCTGAAAAACAAGTGGCATTAATACGAAAAGAAGAAAAAATGCTGGTTCCCTGCGGAATTCCATATATGTTTGGCACACTGGAGTCCAGTGATAAAAATGTTGTGCCGGATATGGTGCTGGAAAATGGGCATGTTGAACTGATTATTGATGAGGTCGTCTCTGTTAATACAGAGAACAAGACATGCACGTTGACGGATGGATCGGAAATACATTTTGTGAAGCTCATTTTTGCAACAGGATCTTCTCCAGTTAAACCACAGTGGCTTGAAGGTATTGATCTGGCAAATGTTTTTTTTATTCCAAAGGACAAAGGGTACTTGGACAGGGAAAATAGAGTATTTGAAGTATGCAAAAAGATTGTTGTGATAGGCGGTGGCTTTATTGGAGTGGAGATGGCTGATGAACTTGTTAAAGCCGGAAAAGATGTAACGATTGTTGAGCTTTTACCCCATGTGTTAAGTCTTGCTTACGATGAAGAATTCGCCACAAGAGCTGAAGATGCCTTGATTGCCAGGGGAGTCCAGGTACGTTGCGGCAAGAAGGTACTGAAAATTCTGGGAGAAGATAAGGTTTCAGGAGTTTTGCTGGACAATGGTGAGATTCTGGAAACAGATGCTGTTATTTTATCTGTGGGCTATCACCCAATTTCGAATCTTGCACAAAAAGCGGGTCTTGCTGTCAACCAGATGGACTTTATTAAAGTCAACGAATATATGCGCACAGAGCATCCGGATATATTTGCCGTAGGTGATTGCGCGGAAAAATTTAGTTTTGTGACTCGAACCCCGAAAAGGACCATGCTTGCATCTACCGCATGTGCTGAAGCGCGGATTGCCGGCATGAATCTTTTTAAATTATCGACAGTCCGCTCCTTTACAGGCACTATTTCTATCTTTTGTACTGCGATTGGTGAAGATGCATTTGGAGTTGCCGGGGTGACGGAAAATTTGGCGAAAGAAAGAGGTTTTGATGTGTTTACGGGGGTATTCGAAGGCATAGATTGTCATCCTGGCAGCTTGCCCGACACCCACAAACAAATTGTAAAATTGATCGCTTCAAAGGATGCGGGAACTATCCTTGGAGGAGAGGTATTTGGTGGAAAATCGGTTGGTGAGTTGACTAATCTGATAGGGTTTACTATCCAAAGCAGAATGACGGTGGATGGAATTTTGACTTCTCAGATTGGTACGCACCCTCTTTTGACAGGGCCGCCAACAGCGTATCCACTCATTAAAGCAGCCGAAATGATAGCCCAAAAACGGCATAAATGTATGTGTTAGCAAATAAGTTGAAAATGACATATTGAGTAGCGGATATCGCCGGTAAAATTGGCAAAACGTCTCGTGGGTGTGAGGGTATGATCGAACTGCCAACATTAATACATTCTAAAGAATTAGAGACAGTCATACAGAAAAAACTGAGTTTGATTGCTTTTGGCACTCCCTGGTCATCCCCTTGTCAGATTCAATACAAGATACTTGCCAATTGTATGCGCAGATATCGCGACATCATCGCAATTGCCCGAGTCGATGTTGAAACGCATCCGGGGATTGCCAGGAGATGTGATATTCAGACGGTGCCAACATTGATAATGTACAGAAAAAACAAGGAAATTAAGCGCCTGGTTGGGCTGCAATCCGTTGAAACGCTCAGTACATTAATACAGGCGAAGAGACTTTCTGATATCAACACCTGTACAGCTGGGGAAGCAGAATCCCGGCTATAATTCCTGCCCAACAACGAGGGAACAATACCAATGCCAGCATGTATCAATCACCCTGACCGCGAAACCAATTACCTGTGCTCAAAACATAATGTCCATTTATGTGAAGAGTGTCTGGTCTGCAGTGATCCTGGACTATACTGTACGTTTCGTTCATCCTGCATAATCTGGTTTATGACGAAAAAAATAGATGGGATGACGGATAACGCTAAGAGCAACGTAGTAAACAAAGGAGCGATACCATGAAAAAAGGGGAAAAACTGGTTATTGTCGGATGTAGTGGTTCGGGTGGTCCAGCAGCCATGATGTCGAAGAAACTGATGCCGGATCTGGATGTTACCGTTATTCGCAAGGAAGAATTTTTTATTGTCAGGTGAGCCTTGCCACACGTAATAGCCGGTCTGGCTAGCAGTGAATCAATTGTTGTCCCTGA
>JBARUU010000040.1:0-70414 GCA_049645925.1 Desulforhopalus sp. | reverse complement strand
GATGGGAGGAACCTCAGAGTAATGCAAAACCCTTAGAGGGGGTGGACATGAAGAGCCGTATGACATGAGAGTGTCACGTACGTGCCTGTGAGAGCCTGGGGGTGAGATTCCCCCGGGCGACTCGACTATTTTACTTGTCGTGTTCTCAATTTTTTTCATAGCCATATCTGCCGTTCCAGTGACGTTCATGTCCTCCTCTCCTCCTGTCATAGTAATATCCGCCGTTCCAGTGACGTTCATGTCCCCCTCTCCTCCTGTCATAGTAATATCCGCTGTTCCGGTGACGTTCATGTCCCCCTCTTCCCCTGTCGTAGTAATATTCCCTGCTCCAGTGAGAGTCATGTCCTCCGCCTCTGTGATGCAAAGGAACCACATAGCATCCGCCAAGAGATACCAGCATTATCACCATTACAATTGTCAGCATAATTATTCTCTTCATTTCAATATCCATTGTTATGTTTTGTGGTCCCGACAGGGTTATCCCTTTTTATGGGGATGTAACCCTTATCAAGCGAAAATATTCCGATCTTTTAAAAATCTGTTTAAATACATCGTGTTACAGCGGCAACAAGTCGCGATTTGTAACACGATGTGCAGAACGCACCTTTTAGGGGTGCTGTCCCAAAACACCCATTTTTGTTCCTCTACAATGGCTGAATTGATTGTGAGATGTATTCCTTCGCTTTTTAAATAATCAGATAACCGGATGGATAATAGAGGACATCTAGAGAAATAGGGTCCCAAGTAGCCTCATGTCGGGTTCATGTCGAGTGTATGAGGAAGTTACAAGGTCAGAACTTTAGAATGATTCACTGGTTTCAGTTCAGTGGAAATACCAAATATGAGCAATACCTGATTTCTTAGGCAGAATTAAAACCTATCTTTCGGAAACCAGAAAGAAAAATCTCAAGAAGTAAAAAGCCATTTCAATACAAAACGGACACATGTAGCGAAAAGGCGATGGTAATTCCAGATTATCTTCGATCTGTCCCCCTGCGAGGACTCTCGATGTCAAGATTGCCAGGATGAACCTCGGCAAAATTGAGTTGTGCTCGGGCCGATATGTCTGCTGTTGTCATTAACGGGGGAGAAGCTGTCCTCGCCCGTAGAGGCATACCTATCCATAAAACGCCTCAACCCACCCTGTTTCTCCAAATCTAGATTGAATACCTTGACGGCCAAAGAGCGGTTTCTTATCGTCCCCAATAGCAACGGTTATTATTGGATTACCCGGTTTGAGAGTGAAAAAAAATTGGAAGTTCGTGTATGTTCGGATTCTGCTTTGGTTGAACGAGCTTTGGAAGAGAACGGACATCCATGAAGAATACATAAAAACATTGATATTGATATACTTGTGCATCTGTGGATTTATATAATAAAATCATTATTATAGACGGAGGAATGGGTCGTGAATTAGAAGCGCAAGGCGCTTCCATTGACCCACCATTGTGGTCGGCGAATGCTTTTTACACCAATCCAGATATTGTAAAAAAAGTTCATAAATCATTTATTGCGGCCGGAGCAAGTGTCATAACAGCAAATACCTATGCCATTACTCAATATCATTTAAAAAATGCCAACAAGTCAGACGATCAGCTTGAGTTACTCGATCTTGCATATAAAAAGGCTCGCCAGGCGAGAGATGAAACGAATTCCAATGTTCGAGTTGCAGCTTCATTGCCGCCTTTATCTGAGTCTTATCGTGCTGATCTGGTGCTAGATGACGAATTGCTGGAACAAGAATACACCTTGCTAATCGACCAAGCAATAAAGCATCAGGTAGATATTTTATTGGGCGAGACCCTGAGTCAAGCGAAAGAGGCAAGAATTATTACTAAAATAGCCCAAAAGACCGACATTCCTCTCTGGATCAGCTTTACTGTAAATGAAACCGGAAATCTTCGAAGCGGGGAAAGCCTAAGGGATGTGGCTAAAGAATTAATATGTCATGGTGTGGAGGCTTTACTGGTTAACTGTTCGACGATGCAGAATATTCACTCCAGCATCGATATCTTTCAAAAACTCGGACAGGAATTCACTTTTCAATATGGTGCTTACGGCAATCGCTATAGTGAAATAAGAAAAGATTATAAACTGGTGCTGAAATCAACCGCGATTAATGAGGAAATATTGCCTGCTCAATATACTGATGCCGTCAAATCATGGACTTTGAAAGGAGCGTCCATTGTTGGTGGATGCTGCGGAATCGGCCCTGAATATATCAAGCATATTAAGCAGAACATAAACAGTGACTTTGGTGAAAAATTGAAGCACCATCCATAATTTTGATGATGAGATATTTGCGGTGCTGCCTGCTAATCACACAGGTGGGTCAGTTTGCAAGACTGGTATTGAATTCGGGAGACTGACACTTGCGCTCAATATCACGAATAACCGGTCCGAGATACGTTCTCAGTTTTTTGGTACAGCTTTTGGCTCGCTTCATCTGTCGGGCATGGGCATTGCGACTCTGTCTGTATACCAGGTTCCTGGAAAGACGATTATAATTCTGCCTCAGATCAATGTCCCGCTTTTTAGCTGCCTTAACCAACCGCTCCCTGGCACGGTCATACAACCTGGCGTCTGTTGGAAAACGAATATCTTTTTCCTGTACAGTGGGATAGTCCATTTATCAGTATCGACTAAATTAATCGAAGCAAGCAACCGCTTTGTTTTGGCAGTGTAAGTCTTTGATATGAGTTTGACGATGCTGGTGGTAAAGCATGGCATAGATTTAATTCAGCCTTTTTCCTGCAAATCCTATGTTATGTCGTAAGCTTCCCTAAAAATAGACATGTCAAAACAGAGCCTTCTGGCACAATTACTCAACCCATAAGGTGCTGATGAAGAGATCACGATTCATTGAGACCCAGATTATTGCCATCCTCAAAAGAAGCAGATTCCGGCATGCTTGTAAGAGACATCTGTCGCAAGTCCGATACACCCTGTTACAACTGGAAGTCAAAGTATGGAGCCACTGGTTGTAAACATTTAAACTTAGTCTGGCACTGTTCTATCATTATCTAAATATTGGGGTTGAGCCAATGATAATGTATCAATTTTTGTGAAGGAGGCCTGGGGGGGGTGAGGGGGATCAGCTTATCTTTTGGTTCGTTTCAGCATCTGTTTTATGTAGGTCTTGATTTCTCTCAAGCTTGATGAGCTCCCTTTCGTGGCATCCTGTATTCTCAAGCTTTCGGCCTCGTCCTGTCGTTGTTTTACCACGGTGGCTATACGATCAGTCAAATGCGGATGTTTTTCCAGGAGGCTTTTCATGCTCTCAAGATCGATGCGGATAAGTGCCACATCGGTTTGTGCTATCCAGTCTGATGAGAGGGGGGAATCGGTAAACATTGACACCAGGCCATAGCTGTCCCCGGGCTTTAGCTCGCTGACGGCTATTTTCTTGCCTCTAGGCAATTCCATAAACACCTCAACCACCCCACTGACAACAATGTCAAAGGCGTCAACTTCATCTGTGTCGTATTGGATTTTGGAACCAGCTTCATAGTGAAACTGCTGGCTAGCCAAGGCGATTTCCTCAATTTCATCGTCTGAGAGGTGGGTGAAGATTTCCTGGCTCTTGAGCGCGAGTTGAATGGTAGGTGGTTCAGCAACAGGTGTTTCTGATTTACGTACTCGCCACTCGTGAGTAATGGCAGCAGGTGAGACACCTGCCTTCTGTAATACATAGTGGATTTCCCGGTAAAGCTCCTCTCGGCCCCTAAACATAGCAGGATAGTTCGGAAAATATATCCAGCACATATAGCTGTAGGGGATGGTTGAGCCGTCTGTTAGCCGTACGACCGGGGGCGGATGCTTGAGAATATGCTTACACCTGAAAATCGCTTCAAGGAGCAACTGTTTGGCAAACCTGGGCTCAATCTCTGCAGGCAGTTGGATAGTATACCAGGGATGATAATAGGTGTTTTCGTTTCCGAAATTAGTGAACCCCTGTTTAGCCAATTTTGAATTTGGAATTATGTGTGTTGTGTTATCCCAGTCATGTAACCAGGTTGCACGCCAGTTAATATCAATCACCGCACCCTGTCTGCCATCCTCGAGTTTGACCCAATCACCTATATGAAAACCACCTTCAACCCCGATTGCTATGCCGGCAAAAAAATCGCCAAGCGTCTGCTGCAAGGCAAAACCGAGCAAAGCGGTTGCCAGACCGGTCGAAATCCAGACTCCGGTGAAGGAGTAGCCCTGGAACAAAAGGAAAAAACCTAAACCTAGAAGCAATGATCCTCCGTAAATAAGCCACCTGTAGAGCCCAGAAATATAATTACTTGGTGAATGCACCTCGGCGACTTGTTTTCCGGCGATAAAAACATGTAGAATTTTACCCAAAAGCCAGCTGACAAGAAGAACGAGCAACAAGGCAAACATTTCTGCGGGCCAGTTCTCTTCTGGGAGAGAAAGTTTCTCAACTACCAGCCAGTAAATGATTGTGTAACCCAAGATAAAGGCGATAGGCAGGAGAAAGATCTCAGTGAAGGCGAAAAAAAGTGGGTGTCGTTTCGCAGCAGAGCGTACCGGTGGTATGCGACGGAGGGGAACTCCTACGAAAAAAGCCGCTGCAATAACAGCAATGAACCATGGATGGGCGAGAATGCTACTCTTTACGAACTCTATGAGGATCTGCATACTTTGAAAAGAGTGTTTTTTTTGTCAGGTATATAAAGGTCGTTCAAATACAGTCTTTGCTTTGGAAACTGTAGCATAGCCAACCACGTCTCAAGTGATCAAGCATAACAGAATGAATTGATATTTCAACACTGCGCATAAACAGGTGTTGAACTTGCCACTTCAGATCTCAAAAAGTTTACAATTTTCTTAAACTTTGGTGTCTATGGTTTCCCCAAACCTGAGCCTGACGAGATTTCAGGCTCAGGTTACTCACTATGATTGGCGCTAAAGTTGTCAGATTGAGGCTTGATTTCCACACCTTAGCCTCTCGTAAATCTAACTGTGCCTCGAGGATAAAAAAGGGGCTGAACCGATACTCTTCCGGATCATCCCCTTTTTTGCCACCAGTCATCGTCTTCGCCCTGGTACTGGCAGCAATTCGGTTTTTTGCCGGTTATACTTTGAATCGGCCGACTATTTGATTGAGATCTTTTGCTCGGGCCAAAAGATCGTTGGCGCTGTCTTTTACTTCGTTGCTGCTGTCGGATATTTTATCGGAAGCTATCGATACTTCGGCAATATTTTGTGATATCTCTATTGCCACACCCGAGCTTTGGCTGACGTTTTCGTTGACTTCCTGAATACCCTGGCTGGCCTGCGAAATATTGTTGGCAATCTCCCTGGTTGCTGCTGTCTGCTCCTCAACCGCTGCTGCTATGGTGGAGACGATATCGTTAACGCCACTGATAACTGCTGAGATTTCACCAATTTCGCTTCCGGTTGTTTGGGTCGTTCTCTGGACATCATCGATGAGGGTCTTAATATCAAGCGTTGCTGCGGCGGTCTGTTTTGCAAGTTCCTTGATCTCATTTGCGACAACGGCAAATCCTTTCCCGGCTTCGCCGGCTCTTGCTGCCTCAATCGTTGCATTGAGTGCCAGAAGGTTGGTTTGTTCTGATATTTCGGTAATGGCTTCGGTTACTTTGCCGATTTTGTCTGCAGCCTGTCCGAGTTCACCCATTTTACTGGAGGCATTTTGTGCCTGCTGCACCGCCTCGCTTGAAACGTTTCTCGCTTTTTCAGCATTCTCAGCTATTTCGTTTATGGTGGTGCTCATTTCTTCTGCAGCTGATGCCACCATGTTTGCGTTAGTGGACGATTGCTCCATTGCCGCGGCAACATTATTCAAGTTGGCACTCATCTCTTCCGCAGCCGTGGCGACGTTATTTGATCGTTGGGAAGTGTCTTCGGCATTTAACAGTAAATTCTGGGAAATCTGGGAAAGCTGTGTTGAGCTGGTCCCGACAGTTGAGGCATTTTCAGCAATCTGTTGGATGATTCCCTGCAGTTTGTCGATGAAGGTGTTAAACCATTTTGCCATCTCGCCAACTTCGTCTTTCGAGTCGACTTTAAGGCGCATGGTTAAGTCTCCTTCACCTTCAGCGATATCCTTGAGCCCGGCGACGGCATTGTTGATTGGTCCTGTAATGCCGCGTGAAGCGAAAAAAACCAGGCCGCTGACGACAGCCACGGCAATGAGCGATACGACCAGGATGATGTTTCTGGTCGCCCGCGGGCTGGCTGTAAATTCTTCGTGGTTCTGGGTGAGCCCTATACTCCAACCTTTGAGCGGTACCGGTGCATGGCCTGCAATTTTCGAAACACCCTTGAAAACATATTCTTCAACACCCAGCTGTCCGGCAATCATGTTCCTGGAAATAGCTTCCATCCCTTCCAGGGTTGTGAGGTCGAGCGATAATATCAATTTTTCATTCGGGTGAGCGTTAACGATGCCTTTACTGTTGATCATGAAGGCATAGCCTGTTTCGCCAACCTTGACCCTGCTGACCAGGTCCACAAGCATCGAACCTTTGATAGATAAGCCTACTATACCGAGAAAATCACCATTGGCGGCAGTGATAGGTGCGCAGGCGACAAGTATCAGTTCATCTGTCGCTTTCGATCTGACGATTTCACTGATTGCCGGTTTGCCGGTTGATTTTGCTTGATTAAAATAGTCTCGGTCTGCGATATTGACTCCCTTGTAATCTCCACCGTTGTTCTGTGCACCGGTAACAAGATGCCCTTGATCGTCAGACACAAAAATCCCGTTGTAGTCTCCGCCCAGTGTTTTGTACTTGCTCTTCATTTCACTACGAAGACGCGCAATATCCTCAGTCGCACCGTCCAGGCCATTTTCCTTGACGAGCGTATTCACTGCAATGATATCCACATCAGTGGCAATCGCCGCTGCTATTCTGGCCTGAAGGGAAAGGTTTGATTCCACAATTGTCGCCAGCCGGGTGGCCTGACCAAGCGCATTATTTTTCGCTGCCTCCTCCAAAGCATCTGTGGACTTGGTCACGGCAATGTAACCAACCACCATGAGCGGCAGGATGACTGCCAGGCAGCCGCCGGTGATAAGTCGAAAGCCAATCGATCTTGGGTTTATTTTCCCCATTACTACTCTCCTTTATTGAAATAATGATATAATATGAGATTTCACCCTTTGGTGAGTTACATTTTTACCTTTTAGCCACTGGTATGTGGTTGCAGTTGCGAAAAGTATCGCCCGGCTGGAGTTTAGGTGCCTTGCGCAAGTTGCTGCAATTTAGTTGCTGAGTGGGTGAGGACAGAGATGAGTTCCTGAATGGTAAAGGGCTTTGCCAGGTGGTAAAGCACGTCCATATCCCTGATTTTTGCCTCAATTGATTGCGGGTCGTCTCCGGTCATGGTTATCACCTCCATATCAGGCAGGTGCTGTTTTAACCGAGCAATTAAGTCGAAACCATTTTCGTTACCGAGATTGATGTCGAGTATTGCCAGGTTATAGAAGTTCTGCTCCGCCAGCCTGAGCGCGGTGCTTGAATCGGCGGCATAGTCGGCGTCGAACTTATTGAGCTCAAAGACCTGCACCATTAACTGGGAAATCAGGTCGTCATCTTCTACGAGTAATATTTTGAGAGCTGAGGTTTTCATGTTTTTCTAAAAGTATTGAAGCCGGATTGTTCTGTTTCTTTTATCGGTGATATATGCAAGCAAATAGAATGCCACTTTGTGACATTCGGTCTATCCGTTAGGTACTGCAGAATAAAAGATGTTTATATGGCCATAGTTGGAAAATGGATGGATCGGGCACCCATGGGACAATGACAAACCGAGAAGGCATTAATGTCTTGTAATTGATAGTATAAATAGAATGGGGCGGGGGTGGGATACGATGGGGCATGGGCGCCCCAATGTTATGGTTTGATGATATTGTACGTTTTCATTTTTCGATAGAGGGTTTTTCGGTCAATTCCAAGGGCCTCTGCTGTTTTGCCCTGGTGCCGTTGGTTGCGTTCAAACGCCTTGGTGATAACCTGTTTCTCAAGTCCTTCCATCACCATTGTCAGCGAAGCGGGTTTTTCCGGGACATTTATCGAACTATGCAGGTTCTTCTGCAATCCATCTGGGTCGGGAATGTCGATAAAATCCAGCGTTTTCAAAGAGATGTATCGATGAATGGTGTTCTGCAGTTCCCTGACATTGCCCGGCCAGGAATGAGACAGCAGCATGCCTCTGACCTCGGCTGGCAGAATCGTGGCATACTCCGGATCGTATTGATGTAAAAAATGATCTATCAAAAGCCTGATGTCTTCCTTTCTTTCCCGCAGTGGTGGAAGATGGATAGGGATAACATGGATTCGGAAAAGAAAATCCTGGCGCATCCTTTTTTCCTTCACCAACGCGGTCAGGTCACGATTGGTTGCCGAAATGATGCGCACATCAGGTTTTTTTATCTCGGTTCCGCCAAGGGGCATAAAACCTCCCCCTTCGATAGCCCGCAAAAGTTTTACCTGCATCTGGTGCGGGATGTCGCCCACCTCATCAAGAAAGAGCGTTCCCCCGTCAGCAATATCAAGAAAGCCATGTTTGTTCTTGGTTGCGCCAGAAAAAGCACCCTTTCGATACCCAAAGAATTCGCTCTCAATCAGGTTTTCCGGAATGGCGCTGCAGTTGACACAGACAAAGGATGCGTCCTTGCGACTGCTGTTTTCATGTATTGATTTTGCAACGAGCTCCTTGCCGGTACCGGACTCGCCGGATATCACAACACTTGCTTCTGATCGGGCTGCTTTGATAATGGTTTGGTAAACCTCCTGCATGGCCTGGCTTTTACCGATGAGCTCACCGAAACGGAAACGATCTTTCAATGAGGCCAGCAGCAGGGCATTTTCTTCACGGAGCTGGTTTTCGCGCTGCTCAGCATTCTGCAGACGCTGTTTCTGATCAGTGATATCGTGGAGTACTACCTGGTATTCGGCAATCTCCTTGTATTTGTCGGTGACCGGCAGCACCGTCATGTGGTACCAGCGCTTGTCTTTTGCGCTTTGGATCTCCTGCTGGAGGACGTTGTCGCCATTGTCGATGGAGCGGGGAAAACAGAGATCAGCACTGTCCTTACCGAATATGGACTGGAAGCAGAGTTCTCCTTTTGGATTGTGGCCGATATGATTGATCAGCACTTCATTGGCGTAGGTGATTTTCAATTCCGCATCGCAGGTGAAAACGAATCCGGGAAAATGCTGAATAATGCTGGAAAGCTTTTGCTCCAATCTTTCCTGATACGCCATGTTCTCCATGATCAGGTCAGCTTTTTCAAGGGCCTGCTGAATGGCATGTTCGAGGAGGTTGTAGTTCTCCACCGGTTTGGTCATGTAGTGCCAGGCACCAAGATGGAGTGCCTGGATGACATCAGCCATCTCTCCTTCTCCTGAGATAACGATGATCGGAATGTGCGGACGTTCAACAGTTATTTCTTGTAAGACCTGAAAACCGTCTATTACTGGCATCCGCAGATCGAGCAGAATGAGGTCCGGCCTGTGCTGCCTGAACGTGCTGAGACCCTTGGAGCCGTTGTCGGCTGTAAATACTTGGTACCCTTTTTGTTCAAAGTAATCCTGCAGGATGTCCAGTAACATCGTATCATCATCAATGCATAAAAGTTTTTTTATGGCTTTCATATTTCTTGTTGTCGCAAATTTTTTCTTATAATGCCAAGCAGGTTTGTCATTCGTAAGGGTTTGTTGATGAAATCTGTTATCCCTTGAGCCTTCGCTTCTTCGGGACTGATCAATTCACTGTAACCGGTGCAGAGGAAGACCGGGAGACCTGGCCGTATTTCGTGTATGCATTGAATGAGCTCGATCCCCGTCATTTTAGGCATGGTCATATCAGTTATCAGCAGATCGAAAAGATCAGGGGCGGCCATGAAATGTGCAAGTGCCTCTTTCGGGTCGGCAAAAACCTGTATCCTGTACCCGTATATACTGAAAACCTTGTCAGCAATGCGCCGTATGTCTTCTTCATCGTCGACAAATAACACCCTCTCGTTGCCATGCAATCCATACTTCGCGGTACTTTCTTCGGGTATCTCACCATTGCCGCTTTCCGATGCAGGAAGATACACTCGAAATGTCGTGCCTTTCCCTGGCTCGCTTTCGGCAAAGATATACCCCTGTTGGTCCGTAACAATCCCGTGGACAACGGCGAGGCCGAGGCCGGTTCCTTCGCCGACGTCCTTGGTTGTGAAATAGGGTTCGAACATATTTTTCATTGTCTCGGTATTGATGCCGGTTCCGCTGTCGCTGACAGTTATAGTGACATATCTGCCCGGTGGAATAGTTACTTCCCGTTGCACTTCGGGCGCTTTCAGTTCTTTATCGAGGATGCTTATTTGCAGGGTTCCGCCCCCTTGACGCATCGCGTGATAGGCGTTGGTGCATAAATTCATCAGGAGCTGATGCATTTGCGTCGGGTCGGCAAGAATTGTCAGGGTGCTCGATATCTCCTGGATAATTTCAATGGTCGTCGGCACCGTCTGACGGACCAGGGTCATGACTTCCCTGGCTGGCTGGGTCAGGGAGATAGGCCGTTTTTCCTGCTTGCCCTGCCGGCTGAAGGCGAGAATCTGCTTGACCAGGTTTTTTGCCCTGTCGGTAGCCTGGCAAATACCGTCAATTGATTTCTCCAGTTTATCAGGCTTGCCACCACTCATTTGCGCCAGTTGCGTATAACCGTACATGGCGGAGAGGATATTATTGAAATCATGGGCAATACCACCGGCAAGAGTACCAATAGCCTCCATTTTCTGTGATTGCTGGAGCTGGGCCTGGAGCTTTTCTTTTTCTTCTGCAGCCTGTTTCAGACCGGTAATATCCTGAATATTTAATTGAATCAGTATCTTCTCCTGATGCACAAATGACATGAGATGGACCTTGGAGTCCCATATCTCACCACTTGGCCGTTGATGTCTCCACTCAAAGACGATGGAACCCAGGTCAAGGACCTCGTTTATCTTATTCCTGGCGGCCAGCTCTGATGACTGACCATCATATTGGCAGGGGGCGGATATATCCTTTGGTGTTTTACCGATAAGCTGGTCACGATAGGTGAAGCCATAAATCTCTACCGCCGCCTGATTGCAGTCGATAAATGACGCTGACTCAGGATCAATGACGGCAAGAGAAATCTGAGAACCATGGAACAGAACCTTGTTATATGATTCACTCTCCCTGAGTGCATCCTCTGCCTCTTTCCAGTCTGTGAAATCGTAAAAGAGGGACAGCATGACAGAAGAGTTGCCGTAGGTGACCTTTTCTGCCGACCAGAGTGTATCTTTTAATCTTCCCGATTTGGTGACAAGTCGTATCTGTTTGTCCCGAAATGAACCTTCCTTAAGTAATTGGCCAGTCATTGCGGTTCTTACTTTCGGATCTTCCCATATATTGAGTTCATAGGAAGTGTGACCAATACTCTCCGTGCGACTGTATTCAAGCATCAGAAACCACTGTTCATTGGCATCGATAAAGCGGCCAGTCGCAATATCGGAAATAACCATCGGCACGGGGGAGGAATGAAATGCCTTGGCAAACATTTCCTCGGCGTTTTTCATGGCAGTGATATCTGTAATGGCCACCAGCATGTAATCCGGCTCTTGGTTCGCCGACCAGAGAGGGGAGGCGGAGAGCACGACCCATATTATCTCCCCGTCCTTACGGATATATCGCTTTTCAATGGTGAATTCCAAAATCTCACCCGCCACCAGTCGCTCGATATGCTTAAGATTGCTTTTGAGGTCTTCGGGGTGGGTGATATCGGTAAAGCTGAGCCCCGTCAATTCATCAAAGCTATAGCCAACTATTTCGCAAAATTTATTATTCACCAGGCGAATCTGACCGCTTCGGACATCAACTTCGGTCACCCCGACACTGGCCATCTCGAAAAAGGCGCGGAAGCGTTTTTCGCTCTCGGCAAGCGAACTGGTACGTGTCCGAACCTGCGCAGCAAGCCTGCGATTGAACATCGTGAGGCCGAGGCCGATAACAACGCTCAGGGAGCCGATTGAAATCAGTACGGCAGTAATAAGACGCAGACGGGCCTGCTTTTCTCCGGTAATTTGGTCACGAAGATCTGCATAGAGGAACCCCTGCAAGCTGTAGTTTGCGTTCAACATACCAAGCGTAACGAAGGTATCGGCAATATGTCGCCAACGATTGGGGTTTATGTGGCCGATTTCGACTAACTCCGGCTGGATCAGATTACGCATGGCTTCCGCCTCAAACAGGAGCTGATCCATGGTCTTTTCCTTGGAATATTTCTTCATGATGAGTTCGGCAATTTCTTCGGGGTGATTCATCGCGTACAGCCAGCCATAGCATACAGCTCTGCGGAAAGATTCTATCCTTTTAATATTCGAACGCACCTGCTCTTTCGTCGTGATGATGCAGTCTCCATAGAAATCCACGCCATAGTTGACGGGGTTTATGATGTTGACGTCCACCCCATTTTTTTTCAGGAGATACGGTTCATTGGTGAGATAGGCGGTCTGGGCGTCAATCCGATTGGCAATAAGATCAGCCAAGCCCCAGCTGTGTGGAAGAACATTGAGTGATTGTAGTGAAATACCCTCGCCAATCAGCATGGCCATGCTCTCTGCACCCGCCTTGCGTGGAAGCATCAGTTTTTTCCCTTTGAGGCTCTGTGGAGTGGTTAAACCGCTGTCCTTTCGGGTAATGATGATCTCGGGAGAGTGCTGGAAGATTGCGGCCAGTACTACCAGGGGAACACCCTTCTGGTGAGCAAGGAGTATGGATGGTGTGTCGATGGCAAAGTCGACCCTGCCGGAGACCAATTGATCAACAATACTGAGGTCTGGTTTTCCTTCAATGAGTTCAACCGAGAGCCCCTCGTTGTGGAAATATCCTTTTTCAATAGCTGCGTAGTATCCTGCAAATTGAAACTGATGCCGCCATTTAAGTTGCAGTCGGATTTTTTCAAGAGATTTGCTGTCCGGATCTTTTGCTGAAACAGTCGATGGCAATGCTAATAGTCTGAGAAAATTGGCAAAAAGAAACAGGACAACAACACAAAGGTTTGCTTTTTTGTTTGGCATGGAAAGTAAAGATTGGGGATGAAAACAGCTGAAGGCGTTGAAAACCTGAAGCCTTTTCCCTAGTAAGTGTTTTTGATGATCATCATGGTCCGATGATTATTTTTTTATCATTTTATAGAGACTCGCGGTTCCGGAATCTAAAATCGCTTTCACTGTTGCGGCTTTTCCCATGTTTACCAGCCTTTCTAAACAGGTAACTGCAACAAGGTACAGAACGTCACTATTTCTCTCATTCTTAATGTATTGAATTATTTCTTTTTCCGGCATGTTGTATCTCTCGTATTGGATTCTCTCTTCGAAGGAGGGGCACATTGCCATTACAGCTGAGACCATTTCAGCATACTATAATATGAAGATGCCCTCTGTCCATGCCGACGAGTAATATGGTTCAAAAAATTGTTAGCGACGCGGGAATGACTTTTTCGTATTCAGGTTCAAAAAAGTAAAAAAAACGGGATCTTTGCTGGCTGCTGAAAAGAGACTGGGACTTGCACTGAAAACAGACAGGGAAGGCATGCCCCCGGAAGTTCACCTCGTTCGTTGCGAGTGTATACTTTATAGCAGTCAATAATTATCGATTTGAAGAAAGCTATTGAGGATGTGACAGGCGAGAGCCCTATGGTCGACTTGAGAAAAATGGTCATTGGGCCGACCTTGAACAAAGAGCGGGGTGGACTGGAGCAGCTTCGGCCTGTTGAGCTTTACGGAGTGTTGCTGTCTTGGTTGGAGGTGGCAGATACCTCTTGTGTCGGCGTCTTTGCCATACCGGTTGGCCAGCGTCAGGGACACTAAAAAGAGGGCCCGATCAAAAAAAGAGGCCCTTTAAGAAGCCGGAGAAGTTACACAATACGGAATTTTGAGACAAGTTCTGCCAGTTTCTCGGACAACTCAGACAGGCCTGATGCAGAAACGCTGATTTCCTCGCTATTATCTTTTACTGCCATTGATTGTGCCTTAACCTGGCCGACGCCCTCTGATATCGAACTGGTGAGTTGACTGCTGGTAGCGACATTTTCATTGATCTCATTGATCCCCATTGAGGCCTGATTGACGTTTGTGACAATCTCATTTGTCGTGACAGCCTGTTCCTCTACTGCGGTCACAATGGTGGTCACAATGTCGTTTACATCGCTGATAATTTTCGAAATTTCCTCAATATCAAGAATCGTTTCTTCTGTTTGGGATTGGATGCCGTCAATGGCTGACTTGATCTGACCTGTGGCTTGAGCTGTTTCTTTAGCCAGCTCTTTAATTTCGTTTGCAACGACAGCAAACCCCTTGCCTGCCTCACCCGCCCTGGCAGCCTCAATTGTCGCATTGAGAGCCAGGAGGTTAGTCTGCTCTGAAATATCAGTAATGGTTTCCGTGACTGTACCGATGGATTTGGCGGCTTCTCCCAGATCTTTGATGCCTGTATGGGATTTTTGAGCACTGGCAACAGCACTTTCTGTTGTGAGACGAGCTTTGGAGCTATTTTCAGCGATCTCTTTGATCGTGCTTCCCATTTCCTCAGAAGCTGTGGCAATTATTTCAAGGTTAGTGGCAGATTGCTCCATTGCAGCAGAAATAGAGTCCATATTGTTTGAGGCAGTCGTTGCACTCTCTGAGGTCTCGTCAGCTATTGTGGTTGTAGAATCTGCGTTGGTAACCATCTGTTCGGAAATGTTCAATAAGAGTCCTGAGGATTCTCTTAATGTCGATGAGGATATGACAATATCCTCTATCATTTCTTTCGACTTTTCCACCATTGTACCAAGGGAGTTTGTGAGTTGACCGATGGCGTCTTTATTCTCAGAGTAAAACTTGACTGTGTAGTCCCCCTCGCCGACTTGGACACTCTTCTCAGCAAGGTCGCGTAATGGTCGATTGATTGAGCGTACGAGGAACAGCGTTAATAAAACGCCGGCAAAAACCACAAAAAAGCCGGCAATCAGGTTTGTCTGGAGCATTTTTGCATCCATGCTTCCATTTATGTCAACTTCATTGAGATCTGTCGCAATATACACGCCCCACTGTTCTATAAGCGCTGTATGGGCAAAACGTTTCACCCCATTCATTATATATGTCAAAGAGCCGTTCTGCTGGTTTTTGAATTCCGGTGCTATATCAAAGAGGTTGGCATTCGAATCAAGGGTTGGGTGAAGCAGTATCCCGCCATCCTGTTTGTACAGATAGAAATATCCGTTGCCTATTCTTACATTGGAGATAAAATCTTTAATTTGTGGGTTCAGCAGAGGTCTGCCTATGTAAATTGCACCAACGAGTTTGTCATCCCAGTCATAGAGGGGAGCGAATATGGTAAGGTACCACTCGTCTGCGACAAGGGTTTTATCCCGGAAAGTCTCCCCACGTTTAATGGCTTGATATGCAGGGCTTTCAGAGGGGATGTAGGTATCCACCGCCCGATTCCCATCCTTGGTTTTTACGGTAGTAGATATTCGCAGGAGTTTGTCGTCGACTAATTGCAAAATAGTAGCAGATGCCCCGGACGTCTTTTCAAACCTGTCGACAAAGTCGTGGCTGCCGTTCATGTAGGTTGCCCCGATTACAAATCGTGGGATCTCTTGGGTGCTGCTGTTTTGGGTGACCTCGTTTACCATGGTCTGCTTGAGCATACTGGCAGAAATCAGTTCAACGTCTCCTTTTGTTTCAATTTCCCTTTTGAAAAACCGAAGATCATTTTCTAGATTTGTTCGAACACTTTTGTCGTACATGATGATGGAGTCGAAGACAGCCTGGTGGGTGTTGGCGATAGCAGTTTTGCCAAACTGGTTAAGACCGTCATGGGATACCCTTATCGCATTGCCGGCGATTATAATGACTGAAATGATGGAAATAAAAACGATGGCAATAAAAAGTTTTGTGGTGAATTGAATATTTTTAAACGTCGAAAACATGCGTTCTCCCTTGAAATTCTTAAAAACGGCAAGAAAAAAATAAACATCTTGGCATTTCGGCAAAGCGCATGCGATACGTATCAGCAACTTTGTCAGTGCAAACTATTGAGCTTGATCATCGAAAGAATTACTTAAGAGTACTGGGGGGACAAAAGCTGACGATCAATAGTTGGAATTGAATTGATGGAATGTCACACTGTTTGTTGCACAGATCTCGTAAACTATCCAATTGATAATCAAATTATAATAACAGGATTGTAATTTGATATCATATTTTTACTGGTATACTCCAGAACTTTTTTAAAAAAATGAAAAAGATTATATTCTGTTTTTATATTGAACAACATCAAAGAGAGTGAAATAATCGATGCAGGTACGCGGGATAGTTACCGCCGACAGCGGGATGAAGGTGAAATAAAATAGAGGAAGGCTTCGACCAGCCTCATAATTACAAAACCACAACACAATAACTACTGTGGTCTGAGCTAAGGTAAAAAAATGATGAAAGAATCGCTTCTCACTTTCGTTGATAGAAGTGAGAAAGAGCAGTTTTTGTTGCTGAAAGAGCTGGTGCTACAGCAAAGTTTCTCTCGTTATAAGGACGGTGTCGATACAGTCGGCAGGAAAATTGCGGCAAGTCTTGCAGGAACCGGAATGGTCCTTGAGCTGGTTCGGGAGTCGGAGCTGGGGGATCAGCTGGTCTTTCGGTCACCGGGCTGTCAACCTGGACTTCAGTCTATCCTGCTGATTGGGCACATGGATACTGTGTATCCTGTTAATAGTTCCTTTAACTGGTATAAAGAAGAAGACGGTCTGGTTTTTGGTCCGGGAGTCATTGACATGAAAGGAGGGCTGGTCACTGCTATTTTTGCCTTGAAAGCGCTTGCTGAATGTAAGCTTCTCGATACAATTCCAATTACCTTTATATGTAATTCTGATGAGGAAATAGGTTCTCCCGCATCCTCACCTCTTATAGAGACAGAAGCGGAAAGGAGCCTTCTGGCTCTCGGTTTTGAATGCGGTGGTTTAAATGGTGAGGTGGTCACCGGGCGTAAGGGGAAGTGCGGTTATCTGCTCGCAGTTAAAGGCCAGGCGGGACATGCCGCATTTGCCGGGCCGGATAAGGCCAGTGCTATTCTCGAACTGGCCCATAAGATAATCGCTCTGGAGAAGCTGAATCACAATCAGAAACAAGTCGTTCTCAATGTTGGAGTAATTGCAGGAGGGATTGGTCCCAATACAGTTGCGGACACCGCCACAGCCGAGATCGACACACGTTTTCTGGAGCTGGCGGATGGGGAGGACATTGCGTCGGAAATAGGACGGATTGCATTGGAGAGCTCGGTACCAGGTACCTGGGCAGAGCTGCATGAAACTCCTTCAAGGCTGCCGATGGTCCAGTCAGTCCAAAACAAAGAACTGTTTCAATTGATTTACCGGGAAGCGGAAATCCTCGGGCAAACCTGCAGAGAGGAGCTTCGTAGTGGAGTGTCTGACGTGAATCTCATCTCTCATACGGGCATCCCGGTGGTGGACGGAATGGGCCCTATTGGCTCTGCTGATCATAGTGAAAAGGAATACATGATAAGGAGCAGTCTGCCGGCCCGTATTAAACTTGCAATTTTCGGTATACTCAGCAGCTGGAACCATTTTAAGCCGGGTCGCTTATGAACGTTGTGGTCAATGAGCAGAAGTCAGCTGATATCTTGATATGGTCAGGTTTCCTGCAGTCCCGAAATGCACACAATGTTCATCAAAGGCCAGCCGATCTCACCGCGCCTGCAACGGCGCTGAAGCAATAGGCATAACCGGTTATGGCCCATCGCAACGACTCTCCAATGCACGGCAACCCTGGCTGGCGAGACATCCGGGGTGGCGGTCAGGTGCTGAAAATCCAACCCGGATTTTCCATGGTTTTTTTGACATGGGAAGTTTCTAACCTTTGTAGAAAAGGGAATAACCATTGCTGTCGGCCGGTTGCTGCACCTCTTCCCAAATAGTTATTGGCGATGGCTGCCGGGGATCATTAAACAATAGAACATTCCTGATCTCGGCAATAACAAATATGATATAGAGCAGCACGCAACAGTGAATGAGTTGTTGTGACATGATCTTCTCCTTTGTATGTTGAAAAATCCGTCTCTACCACTACTGGACTATCTTTCAAGGAGATCGTTCTTTTCACACAAAACGATAATGCATAAGAGGGAAAAAACTACCTCAATTTTGTTGCAAGGCATGCTGATCTGCTAGGGCAATATACATTATGAACGGAATCGCCGTTCCCAGTCGTATTCGCGACCGGTAACCTTGTCTTCCATTCTCCGGATCCTTCTCTCCAGCTCCTCGAATTTTTTTCGCAGACGCTGGGCAGCACTTTTAGGGGAATGTACATAACTGTCATAGAATTCCCGCTCTTCCTCGCTTTTAATGGGCTTTACCGGCTGTGGCTTCATAAAGAACGCCGCCACCAGATAGATACCGATTACCGGCCAGAACCCGCTGAAAATAAAAACAACGACCAGTGCCAGGCGTACCCAGAAGACGGAGAAGTCAAAATATTCTGCGATTCCTTTACAAACGCCCAGGAAGACGCCATTTCGAGCACGGTAGATACCGCCTTGTTTTTCGTAATATCCTGTCATTTCTTGTACCCGTCCTTTTCCTGACCTTCCGTCAGGATTGTCTCAAGGGAGTCGATTCTTTGTTCGAGTTTTTCCAGCCCCTGGTATATTTCCTGGATGACCTTGGCCTCTTCGCTGTCGGCCGCACCATTTGAACACCTGTTGGCACGTGTCTTGACAATTATCAATATAGTCCCGCAGATAAGCGTTGCCAGGGCGACGATTGAGCCGAAAACAATGGCAACAATAATGATATCGAGCATGGTGTGTTAACTCCGGTCAGGGGTTCTTTGTTGATGTGGCTTCCTGCGAAACAGCACTAAACGGCTTCACTTTTGTTGCTGTTTTGAGCGGCTTTGATCCTGGAAAGTTCACTTTCAATCTCGTCATCCGAGGCCAGATTGTCAAATTCTTCGTCGATAGTCGGCTTGGCGGCCACATTGACCAGTTCGGCTTCGGCTTCCATCTGTTCGATCCTGCTTTCCAGTTTGTCGAAACGGGCCATGGTGTCACCGCTGTTGCTTCGTCGGATATCCTCTTGGGCCCGTTTCTTCCCGGAGGCCCGCTTGTGACGTTGAACAAGGACTCTCTTTTTCTCCTTGGCGTTGTTGAGTTTACTCTCCAGTTCGGAGATGTCTTCATGGTACTGAGTGATGAGGTCACCATATTCGATGAGTTCACTTTCAAGGGCTTCTGTAATCACAGAAAAGCGCCGTTTCTCGATCAGTGCCTCTCTGGCCAGGTTGTCCCGGCCTTTCGTCACAGCAAGCTTGGCCCGTTCGGCCCAAAGGTCTCTTCTGTCGCGTATTTCTTCAAGTTTTCTTTCGACTTTTTTGCGTCCGGCAATGACGCCTGCGCAGGATGACTTCAATTCGATCAGGGTGTCTTCCATTTCGTGGATCATCAGTTTGATCATCTTCTCGGGATCTTCCGCCTTGTCGAGCATGGAATTGATGTTGGAACTTATTATATCGCTGAATCGTGTGAAAATACCCATGTTGTTCCTCCAGAAATGTGATTGTGGTTTATCCTGGATATTGCAGGATGTGTACCCATTATGAAAAAAATAAAAAATAATAGAAAATCAACCACTTGACGGCTTGTGAAAATAGAGCAAATAGGTTATTTTAACCATTAAAGGTTTTTATAACTAAATTATGGCGATATGTGCCAATTTATTATTGCGGTATGCGAATAGGTAAAGAGTCAGTATTTATGTCGTCCCGGGGTGAGGCTCTTGGGCAGTCAGAACCCTTTCTTGATTTTCAGGAGCGCCTTTCCCGGGTAGCTCCGGTTAACAGGCCGGTACTTTTGGTAGGCGAACGGGGGACCGGAAAAGAACTTGCTGCAAGCCGGTTGCATTTTTTATCGAAAAGGTGGCAGGGGCCATTTGTCACGCTGAACTGTGCGACACTTTCACCGTCGCTCATTGAGGCTGAATTGTTTGGCTTTGAAAAAGGGGCCTTTACCGGAGCGGAAAGCAGGAGGACCGGACGTTTTGAAGCGGCTGACGGGGGCACCCTTTTTCTCGACGAGATCGGGTCGATACCAATGGAAGCCCAGGAGAAGATTCTTCGGGTTGTGGAGTACGGCTCTTTCGAGAGGGTAGGGAGTTCGCAGCCGGTCGAGGTGGATGTGCGGATAGTGGGGGCGACCAATGCTGATCTTGCCGCTATGGCAGAAAAAAAGGATTTCAAGCGGGATCTCCTTGATCGCCTCTCTTTTGAAGTACTCTTTCTGCCGCCTCTCCGCTGCAGGGGGGAGGATATAATGCTGCTGGCCAATCATTTTGCTGCCCGGATATCCTTTGAGCTCGAAAGAACGGAAATTCCTCAATTCACCCAGTCTGTAGTGAAGGCGCTGGAGGAAAACATCTGGAAAGGAAACATTCGGGAGCTGAAAAACGTCGTGGAGCGGGCGGTGTATCGTTCGGATTCCGGCATCATAGATACTGTTGTCTTTGATCCTTTCGTCTCTCCTTACAGGACCCTGTCTGCGGGAGCCGTGAAAGACGTTGCGGAGAATCTCGGGGGCGGTCGGCCTCCTGCAGCGCCGGAATCCGATTCTCTCAAGGCGGCAGTGGAGAAACTCGAAATAGTCATGCTGCGGCAGGCACTGGTCGCCACTCGTCACAACCAGAAAAAAGCGGCAAGGCATCTTGGTCTCACCTATGATCAGCTCAGGGGGAGAATTCGTAAATATGGCGACGCTGTTCTTTCCCGGAGTGGTGGTGAGACGGTCTGATCGGCTTCCGTTTACTCAGCGGCCTTCCAATTGTAATCTCTTTTGATGAAATTAAGAATCAGGGACGTTTCGGCTTGCTGAATGCCGTCAATCTTATAGATTTTTGAATAGAGCAGATCATTGAAGCTCTCAATCGATTCTGCGACAAATTCCGCATAGAGGCCCGATTTTCCTGTTGTGTGCACAATGAACCATATCGACTCTATTTCCTTCAGGGCTTTGGTTACTGCATCTATCTTCTTAACGTCAACTCCAATTTTTAATATTCCTACAGCCTCATATCCCAGTTTCAGCGGGTTGCTGACAGCGACGACCTGAATCACTTCCTCATTGATAAGTCGGTTGAGCCTGCTTCTGACAGTGCTTTCTGATATTCCCAATTCCCGGGCGATGATGGTATTGGCCAGTCTTCCGTCCTGCTGCAGCAGCCGTATGATCTTTTTGTCTATTGCATCTGTCTTTATCTTAGTTTGCATTGGCTTGCTCCGTGGTTTGTGTTGGCGGTACGAATAGTCAATTAAATATCATAAAAATAAACGATATTCGCTGAAAAAAACAAAATAATATTTGTATATCGTTAAATATGGGATTTTTGAGGGCCTTCTTCTAACATATTTGTAATATTGTTTGTAGGTGGCTTTCAATTCTGTGCCTTTCGTCTGTTGCGGTGGCGTGTGGTTGTACCGCTCAATATACAATAGGAGAGCTCATCTGGTATTTTTTCGTCTTTAATCAGTAACTTGCGGTTCATTTTTGGGCTGGGTCTCAAATGGCATCATTCTTGATATATCTCTACTGCAAGGAACACGATCTTAATGAATACCTGGTGAGACGAAGAACACTGAATCGGGCGGTTGAAAGATAAAATCACAACGAGAAGGAAAGAGCCAATGGTACAGGCATACTCTGCAGCAATAGACGCATTGTCAAGTTCAAATATTTTTGAATTACAGGAAAAATATCTCTGGCCCGGCCATCTGCTCTATTATGATGAGCCACTTGCTCTCGACCATGGCGAAGGGTCGTATGTCTGGGATGTGTCTGGAGATCGTTATCTTGATTTTTTCGGAGGAATCCTGACAACAAGTATTGGTCATGGCCACCCCAGGCTGGTGGAGAAAACCAGCCGTCAGATAGCAAAACTGATCCACAGCTCGACCCTCTATCCCCATGAAAACCATGTCCGTCTGGCCGAAAAGATGGCTGCCATTACCCCTGGCCGGCTCCAAAAATCCTATTTTACTAATTCGGGCACCGAGGCAAATGAGCTGGCACTGATGGCGGCACGGGCCTTTACCGGAAATTTCGACATTCTGGGGCTGCGCCACGGGTACAGCGGTAATTCTGCAGTCGGCAAAACCTTGACCGCGCAGTCCGCCTGGCGACTTCCCGGCAATGTCGTACCCGGTATAAAACATGCCATCAACCCCTACTGCTACCGGTGCCCGTTCAAGATGACGTACCCGTCCTGTGATGTTGCCTGCGCCCAGGATGTGGAAGATGTCATACGAACCACTACATGCGGGAAAATTGCCGGGATGCTGGTGGAGCCGATACAGGGCGTTGGTGGCTTTATAACAGCTCCTCCCGAATATTTCTCCATTGTCGCTGAAATCGTGAGGAACCATGGCGGCGTGATGATCGCCGATGAGGTCCAGACCGGCTTTGGCAGGACAGGCGATCACTGGTTCGGTATTGAACACTGGGGTATCGAGCCGGACATTATGACCATGGCCAAAGGAATAGCCAATGGTTTTCCCATGGGGAATACCATCACTACCCCGGAGATTGCAGGTTCTTTTGCAGGAAAGGGGCACCTGATCTGTACCTTCGGCGGAAACCCGGTTTCCACCATAGCCTCACTCACAACCTTGGAGATCATGGAGCAAGAAGCTCCCCCGGCAGCCGTCACCCCAAAAGGAGTCAGGCTGAAGGCAGGGCTTGATGAGATTGCGGAAAAATCTTCAATCGTCGGTGAAGTTCGCGGCCTTGGCTTGATGCAGGGCATGGAGATTGTTGCCGACAGAAAAAGCAAAACACCTGCCCCGGATCTGGTATTGCGGATTTTTGAGAAGACCAGGAAAAGGGGTCTGCTGATCGGCAAGGGAGGAATGTACAATAATGTCGTTCGCATCACTCCTCCCCTGACCACCACGGATGAAGAAATCGATACTGCGGTAGAAATCCTCAAAGAGATAATTACTGGCCTTGAGTAGTTGTAACATGCACTTTGCACGTTCCTTTATTTATGGTGAAAAGGAGAAGAACATGACTGGAAAAGCGGTAACAAAGGTAGGTGAATTTTATGAACTCACCCCCGATAAAAAGGTGAAAGACAGCCCACTGTACAACGATGATATAGCACCGACAAAAGTAACAGAGCGAACCTGGCACAAATGGAATGTCGCGGCCCTCTGGGTCGGGATGTCCGTTTGTGTCCCCACCTACACTCTCGGGGGTGTCCTTACCGCATATTTTGGTCTTGATGTGAAAGAGGCGCTTATCACAATTTTGCTTGCCAATGTGATAGTTCTCATCCCGCTTATCCTGAACGCCTTTGCAGGTACCAAATACGGCATTCCGTTCCCCGTGCTGCTGCGGTCGTCTTTTGGAACCTACGGCAGCAATATCCCTGCCATTGTCAGGGCCTTTGTTGCCTGCGGCTGGTTTGGCATCCAGACCATGTTCGGTGGGATGGCCATCAACCTTCTCTTATCCGAGCTTTCAACTTCCTGGGCATCGCTTGGTGAAAAAGGCACGGTTATCGGCTTTTTCATATTCTGGTGTATGAATATGTTTGTCGTTATTAAAGGTTCGGAGTCAATAAAAAAGCTTGAGAATTTTGCGGCTCCCCTGTTATTGCTGGTAGGGCTTGGTCTTATAGTCTGGGCTTCACCCAGGATAGACACGGTGGCGCTCCTCGGTGCTGCACCCAACAGACCGGAAGACGCATCCGTCTGGAGTTATTTCTTTGGTGGTCTGACTGCAATGGTCGGTTTTTGGGCCACTTTGTCTCTGAATATTCCGGATTTCAGCCGCTATGTGAAATCCCAGAAAGATCAGATAACAGGTCAAATTGTCGGGCTGCCGCTCACCATGCTGCTCTTTGCCGCACTCGGTGTTGTCCTGACTGCTGCCTCCACTTCTCTGGTCGGCGAGACCGTCTCTGATCCTATAACTCTTATCGGCAAGATAGACAGTACCTTTTGGGTAGTGGTCTCCATGGTGATTATCATCATTGCGACAATCTCGACCAATACTGCTGCCAATATCGTCTCCCCAACCAATGATTTCCAGAATGCGCTTCCCCGGGTAATCAATTTCAAACGCGGCACTCTGTTGACCGGATTTGTCGGGATTGGTCTGATGAGCTGGGAGTTGCTCATTAAACTGGGGGTAGTGGTTTCAGAGGTGAGTGTTGAGAGTATGTATTCAAACTGGCTGCTTGGGTATTCATCACTTCTCGGGCCAATCGCGGGTATCATGATTGTTGACTATTTTCTCATCAAGAAACAGCACCTGGAACTTCGGGACTTATATCTGCCGGATGGCATCTATCCCGCCTTTAATATGCCGGGTATCGTAGCCTTTGCAATCCCGGTGGCACTGACAATATTTTCGATTGCTACAGGATTTTTACCCTGGTTCTACAGCTATGGCTGGTTTACCGGATCTCTTCTGGGTGGTGTGCTCTACTTCGGCCTGGCATCTGCAAAGGCTGCTTCGGTCACTGCAACCGCATCTGCCTGATTTCTCAAGGCATGGCAGAGGTAAAAGGCCGCTGTGCCCAAAAACGCGGCGGCTCTCTTTTTTAACAACCACAAATAATATATCTCCCTATGATTGACCATATCCACATCATTAAAACAGGAAAAATCGACAACTGGATTGCCGGCATTCCTCTGCCATCCTCGGCCAAAGAATGCATAGACATCACATCACCGTATACCGGCGAGGTTATCGGTTTGTGCCCGATGGGTGGTAAAACAGATCTGGATCAGGCTGTAAGTGCCGCTGGTAAAGCTTTTTCGCTCTGGAGAAATACCCATATCAAAGAGCGGGTGCAGGTGATGTTTAAACTGAAACCCCTTATAGAGAAGAACATTGAAGAACTCGCCAATCTTGTCTCCATAGAATCCGGCAAGCTTCTCGGCGAAGCCAGGGCCGGTGTGTTGAAAGGTATAGAAATATTGGAATA
This sequence comes from Desulforhopalus sp., assembly GCA_049645925.1. Taxonomy (GTDB): domain Bacteria; phylum Desulfobacterota; class Desulfobulbia; order Desulfobulbales; family Desulfocapsaceae; genus Desulforhopalus_A. The sequence continues at coordinate 45,382 of JBARUU010000040.1, read as the reverse complement.
CGCCTGTTCGGTCCCCAATATCATCTCGGGAGACTACCAGGAAGTGAGTAAGGGAATAAGTTGTCGTTTCAGCCGTGAACCGCTTGGCGTTATTGCGTCTATTACCCCGTTCAATTTTCCTCATATGGTGCCGATGTGGACCGTGCCGGTGGCCATTGTCTGCGGCAATGCCGCCATTTTAAAACCTTCCGAGCAGGTGCCGCTGTCATCAATGAGACTGGCTGAACTTTTCAAAGAAGCGGGACTGCCCGATGGAGTACTGAATGTCGTTCATGGTGGCGTGGAGATGGTCGAGGCCATATGCGACCATCCGGGAATAGAGGCACTCAGTTTTGTCGGCTCCTCGAAGGTTGCAGAAATTGTCTATGCCCGGGCTTCTGCAAAGGGCAAAGTGACTCTTGCTCTGGGGGGCGCTAAAAATCACCTTATCGTCATGCCGGATGCGGACCTCGGCTTTTCGCCCGAACAGATAGTCAACTCCGTTACCGGCTGTGCAGGTCAGAGGTGTATGGCTGCCGCGACCATCATTACCGTCGGCGACTGCGACCCGATCATTGATAAAATGGTGGAGTATGCAAAGGGTTGTCGCCTGGGCCGTGATATGGGGGCGATCATTAATGCAGCAAGTGTCAAGCGTATCGAGAAATATATTACAGAGGCTGAAGAGGCTGGGGCAAAGGTGCTCGTCGATGGAAGGAAGGCTCTGCCGGAGGCAGGGCTGGCCGGCTGCGAAAACGGCTACTGGGTCGGTCCGACCATCCTCGACCATGTCACCCCGGACATGCCCGCTGCCTGCGAGGAGATCTTTGGGCCGGTGATGTCGATTGTGAGGGTGAAGAGTCTCGAAGAAGCTGTTGCCATAGAAAACAGAAGTTCTTACGGCAACGCGGCTGCCATCTTTACCTCTTCAGGCGCTCCGGCGGAATATGTCGCCGAACACGCCAGTGCCGGTATGATCGGTATTAATATCGGCGTTCCTGTGCCCCGTGAGCCATTTTCCTTTGGCGGCTGGAACGATTCCCGATTTGGCGGGGGGGATATCACCGGGCAGGACGGTATATATTTATGGACGAAAAATAAAAAAGTGACCACTAAATGGGTATTACCGAAAAATACTGACTGGATGAGCTAGTTCCCATCCAGAAACGGCCCTTTTGTCCTGACTCATCGTTGTTCTCAAATTTTAATCCTCAGAATATTATGTAAATACCTGCGGTTAAATGTATCGAACGCCTCGATTTAGAACAAAAATGTCTCGTTTCAGGACGGAAACGAGCTGGATTTATCACCCTGACCGGAGGAGAAGAACATGGGGTCTTTACTGATAAAAAATGGAGAAATCGTCAGTCCCTTTGACCAGAGCTCTCAGGATGTTTTCATACAGGACGGAACTATTGCCGCAATCGGCAAGGGATTACAGATGAGCGCCGATAGAACAATTGATGCCGCCGGCACCTATCTCCTGCCGGGTGGAATCGATGTCCACACCCATCTGGAAATGCCGTTTATGGGGGAGGTCTCCGCCGATGATTTTGAGTCCGGCACCGCTGCCGCCATGGCCGGGGGAACAACAAGCATCATCGATTATATCGTACCCGCACGAGACCAGTCGCTGCTTGAAGCACTGCAGCTCTGGAAGGAGAAAGCCAAGAAGGCCGTAGCCGACTATGGGTTTCACATGGCGGTGACCTGGTATAGCGAGCAGGTAGCGCAAGAAATGGAAATCTGCGTACGGCAGGAGGGAATCCCAAGCTTTAAGGCCTTTCTGGCATACAAAGGCGCCATTATGGTCAGCGATGAGGAGTTGATGGGCATGCTCAAATGCTCAAAAGGCTTGAACAGTCTCATCATGGCCCACTGTGAGAATGGGGAAATTGTCGCAGAACTGCAGGAAAAATACTTTTCTGCAGGAGGGACCAGTCCCCGCTACCATGGTCTGTCCCGCCCATCCTATGCGGAAGGGGAGTCAGCTTCACGCCTCACCGCCCTTGCCCGCGCAATAGGAGTACCGGCATATTTTGTCCATATGAGCTGCAGGGAATCCACCAGGGTCCTCGTTGACGGTCGGGCGGAAGGCCTTGATCTCTATGGAGAGACCTGTCCTCAATATCTGCTGCTCGATGATTCAGTGTATGAAAAGCCCGATTTTCTCGGGGCAGCCTATGTCATGAGCCCGCCCATCAGGCCGGCGGGTCACGGCGATGCCCTCTGGGGTGCAATCCGTGCAGGTCAGATTCAGGTCGTGGCAACAGACCACTGTCCCTTTAACCTGAAGGGGCAAAAAGAACTTGGTATTAATGATTTTCGTAAAATTCCCAATGGTGCGGCCGGCCTGGAGGAACGGATGAAGCTGATGTTCACCTACGGGGTGTTGCAGAACAGAATCAGCCTGCAGCAGATGGTGGCGGTAACAAGCACAAATCCGGCAAGAATTTTCGGCATGTATCCGCAAAAGGGCGTCATCGCCGTCGGCTCGGATGCTGACCTGGTAATCTGGCAGCCCGATGGCGAAGGAGTGATTTCGGCTACAACCCATCACCATAACGTCGACACCAGCATCTTCGAAGGCTTTAGCACGACCGGAGGGCCGCGCTTTGTAATCGCCGGAGGCCGGGTTCAGTTTGCAGAGGGTAAACTCGACGTGGAACCCGGTGCCGGTCGTTTTATTCCGAGAACCCTCAATGTAGAGTAATTGATTTTTGTATGCACAATATAGACGTATCCGTATTTTGGCTGGAGGAAACCATTCATGCCTGATTTAGCAATTGATTTCTGCGGTATTAAAAGTCCCAACCCGTTTTGGCTTGCATCCGGACCACCAACCAACAGCGGAGAACAGATCATGCGAGCCTTTGATACCGGCTGGGGCGGGGCGGTCTGGAAGACGCTTGGCAATCCGGCTGTCAATGTCAATAGTCGCTATGCTGCCATGAGTCATGGCGGAAATAAAATAGTTGGTCTTAATAATATCGAACTGATCACCGACCGTGGCCTGAGCGTCAACCTGAAGGAGATGGCCGAGGTCAAAAAAAGCTATCCGGATCATGCAGTTATTGCCTCTATTATGGTTGAGTCCCGCAGCCAGTGGCAGGAAATCATCATGAAGGTCGAAGACACCGGCGCAGACGGGCTTGAGTTGAATTTCAGCTGCCCACACGGGATGTGCGAACGGGGCATGGGGTCGGCAATTGGCCAGGAGCCGAAAATCGCCGAAGAGATCACCCGCTGGGCCAAGGAGGCCGCCTCCATTCCGGTTCTGGTGAAACTGACCCCCAATGTCGCCGATATCCGTGAGCAGGGCAATGCTGCAAAGTCGGGCGGTGCCGATGGGGTCTCGTTGATAAATACCATCAAATCAATAATTGGAGTGGATCTTAACGATTTTATTCCCTATCCAAAACTGAGAAACGGATCAACCAATGGCGGGTACTGCGGGCCTGCGGTGAAACCGATTGCTCTTCATATGGCGGCCACCCTGTGCAGGGATCAGCAGTTTAACCTCCAGGTATCAGGCATTGGCGGTATCAGCAGCTGGCAGGATGCGGCAGAGTTTATTGCTCTTGGCTGCACGTCGATACAGGTCTGTACCGCGGTGATGCACCATGGTTTCGGTATAGTCACGGCAATGATCGATGGCCTGTCTCTGTATATGGCTGAACACAACATGGAGGACCTCAACGCACTGAGGGGAAGGGCTATCGAAAACTATAAGGAGTGGGGCGAACTCGATATGAATTACAAGGTGGTTGCTTCCGTCTCCGGTCAGGAGTGTATCGGCTGTCATAAGTGTTATACGGCCTGTCGGGATGGTGCCTATCAGGCGATTGACTTGTCTGGTAAAATGAGCAGGGCAGGTAAGGCGATTCCGGTAGTTATTCTGGAGCGCTGCACAGGGTGCAATCTCTGTTCACTTGTCTGCCCGGTAAATTGTATTTCGATGCAGGACGTCTCGGCAACCGATGAGGTTGACAGTTGGCAGGATATTATTGCCAGGGGTGAGTATGTTATAACCGATGGACTGGCCGCAGGGTTGGCTGATTAAAAGTTTCCGGAAGGAGTAGTCATGAATAGCAAGGAATTACGAATAAACGGCAGCCGTCTGCAGGAATCGCTTCAGACGATGGCGAAAATAGGCGCAACTCCGGGCGGAGGTGTGCAGCGGCTTGCCCTGTCCGATGAGGATAAGGCCGCCAGGGATCTTTTTGTCAGCTGGCTCCGAGAAATTGATTGTGAAGTGACCATCGATGAAATGGGTAATATTTTTGGCAGACGACCCGGTAAAAACAGGGCACTTCCTCCGGTCATGAGCGGATCCCATATCGATTCGCAGCCAAAGGGTGGACGGTTTGACGGGATCCTCGGGGTGATGGGGCCGCTGGAGGTTTTTCGTACCCTGCATGAGCATGATATAACCACCGAGAGGGATCTGGTGATTGTCGACTGGACCAATGAAGAAGGCTCCCGCTTTGCTCCGGCCATGGTCTCTTCCGGTGTCTGGGTCGGTAAGCTTGAACTGGAGTGGGCCTATGCCCGCACTGATATCAACGGCAAAAAACAGGGAGAGGAGCTCGAACGAATTGGGTACAAAGGCGATGTTCCCGCCAAGTCATTTCCGCTGCATGCCTACTACGAGTATCACATAGAACAGGGACCGGTTCTGGAGAAGACAGGCAAAACCATCGGGGCCCCAAAGGGGGTGCTGTGTCTGCACTGGTACGATATTTATCTGACAGGTACGGCAAATCAGGTTGGTCCGACGCCGATGGTGGGTAGAAATGACTGTTTGCTCTCTGCTGCCGAGATGATCCAGACCGTGAATAAGGTTGCCAATATTATGGGCAATATGGTTGGAACTGTCGGTGAAATTCACAATTTTCCCAATTCCCGCAATATCATTGCCGATGGCGTTCATTTCACCGTGGATATCCGTTCATGGGAGGATGAACATGCCCTGAAGGCCTGGCAGATGATGGAAAAAGAGTTCCAGGTAATCGCTGACAGGCATGGCACACCTATTCGCATGGAAACAACCTGGCGCGTGGTTCGGGCGCCTTTTAACGAAGACCTGGTCCAGAATGTACTGGATACGGCCGAAGAACTGGACTACCCGTCCCACTATATGGTGAGCGGGGCCGGACACGATTGTTCCTATATCAATCAGATCGCCCCGGCAGCCATGATCTTTATCCCTTCGAAAGGGGGGCGATCCCATGTTGAGGTGGAAGATTCGAGTTGGGAAGACTGTACCAAGGGAGCAAATGTCCTGCTGCAATGTCTGCTGAAATCGGCAAATGAATTGTGAGGTCCTGGTGCGCCTTTTGCACGGGTGAAACTATTTCTCCATTAAGGAATAGACCACATCAGACATCTCAGATACAACCGGGTCGACGCCTGTCCACAGTTTAAACGCTGCGGCCCCCTGATAGATTAACATACCCAGGCCGGGGACTGTTTTGCAGCCCTTCCTCTGTGCCGCCTGAAGGAGCCTGGTCGTTAAGGGATTGTAGACGATGTCGGCAACTATCAGATGCGGCAGCAGCAGCGATTCGTCGATCGGCAGAATGTCTTCCCGCGGATGCATGCCAAGGCTTGTGGTGTTAATGAGGACATCGCAGTGTTGTAACACCTCTGCCTGGCTATGGAGTGTCTGTTCAACGACCTCAGCACAGTTGCCGATTTTGCCATTGATCTCAGAGACAAGCGCTTCCGCTTTTGCAAAAGTACGATTGCAGATACTGATTTTCCCGGCACCGCTAAAGGCAAGAGTCATGGCTATTGCCCGGGCCGCACCGCCACATCCAAGGAGGAGGAACCGTTTTCCCTTTGTCGATATCCCGGTCTCTTCCTCAAGAGATCGTATAAAGCCTGCACCGTCCGTATTGTATCCAATAGTCTTTCCATTCCTGACACAAATGGTGTTTACCGCTCCGATTGTTGCCGCAAGGGGATCCAGCTCGTCAAGATATTCCATGACCCTGATCTTGTGGGGAATGGTAACGTTCAGGCCGGCGACATTCATCTTGATCAGGCCGGCAAAAACTGTTGCAAGATTATTCTCATTGACTTCAACCGGCATATAACAGTAATCCATTGAGAGTGTTTCGAAAACGCGGTTATGCATGGGAGGAGAAACCGAGTGTCCCAGGGGATTGCCGAGAAGTATAACCAGTTTTGTCGTGACTGTGGGATAGTACATCGTTTTGCTTCCCTATTGACGTAATGACTTGTTGAGTTGATACATTTGTAAAACTATAGAAACCAGAATGACTCAGTAGATAAAAAAAATTCAACGCCATCAATCTGAAAATATACTAACTTACATAATAAAGGGATAGATGCATGTCAATTTTCACAATTTTTAGCGCTTTTCTTGTTTTGCTCGTGGTTGGACTCACCTGGTTTTTTATATATTATTTCGGCAATCCCGTTCTTGACAACCCGGACGGTATCGCTCAAGTCGTCGGCAATTGCGGAGATACCATGGAAATCGGGTTGAAAATTCGAGACGGAAGGGTAGAGAAAACCCACCACTGGACCAATGGTTGTTCATTCAGTAAACATTGTGTGGAGACAGCGGCAAAACTAGCGCAAACAAAAACTCTTGCGGAGTTACGAAAGATCAACATGGTCTCCATTATGGATGAAGTGGGGCAACTTCCGGAAACCCATTTGCATTGCGCGCAGTTGGCTGAAATAACTCTGCAGCGAAGTCTCGAAAATTATCTAGACCGGCAACGGAACCAATCTGCCATTATTACAAAGTCGTAATTGAAAAACACTCTCCAGTGCGGTATCCTGCTTCGTCCTTTAGTTATCCAGAAAAAACAAATTCACATCACGCGGAGGGAGTATGAATTATCCCGTATGGTTTCTGCCGGAGACCGGAGGCGGATTTCTTATTGCACTGATCTCGATTCTGCATGTTTTTGTCTCCCATTTTGCCGTTGGTGGCGGGTTATATCTGATCTATGCAGAAAAGAAGGGGCTGAGAGAGAACAGCCAGCCGATTCTTGATTTCACCAAAAAACATGCCCGCTTCTTTCTTCTGGCGACCATGGTCTTCGGGTCGATATCCGGCGTAGGTATCTGGTTTATCATCGCCCTGGTGAACCCTGCCGCAACCTCTTTTCTTATACATAATTTTGTCTTTGGCTGGGCGGCCGAGTGGGTGTTTTTCAGCGTTGAAATTGGTGCCGCCTTTGTCTATTACTATATGTTCGGCAGAATGGATTCCGCGACCCATCTGAAAGTGGGCTGGCTCTATTTTATAGCTGCCTGGATGTCGCTGTTCCTGATTAACGGTATAATCGGCGTCATGCTGACCCCCGGCAGCTGGTCTCAAAACATGGATTTCTGGGCCGGGTTCTTCAACCCGAGTTTTTTTCCTTCGCTGGCATTTCGGACCTTTATTGCCCTGATGATTGCCGCCTGTTACGGCTATTTATCAGCGTCATTTGCGACTGACGGAGCTGTGCGGGCAGCCATGACCAGGTTTTCAGCAAAGTGGGCTTTGGTAGCACTTTCTTTCGCCATCCCTTCAGGCCTCTGGTATTTGTCGGTTCTGCCGGACCAATCCCATGGACTGGTGATGGGCAAGTCACCGACCATTGCCGCAGTAATGCCCTGGGCTGCAGGAGGTATACTGACTCTTCTTGTGGTTATGCTGGGTGCCGGTATTATACGACCGGTATTGAACCTCAAACCGGTAGCCTGCCTGGCGATGATCAGTGCTTTATTGGTTATGGGTGGCTTTGAGTGGACCAGGGAGGCGGCCCGGCGTCCTTACGTGATCAATGAGGTGATGTATTCCAACTCTATCCTGAAAAAAGATGTCAATGATTTGAATCAGCGGGGGTATCTCCGGACAGCTCTCTGGGTGCAGAACAATGACGTGACTGAGGATAACCTTCTTGAAGCTGGAGAAGAACTCTTTATCAACCAGTGCTATGCCTGCCATACTGCTGGGGGCAGGAACAATGATATTGTCGGGCTTACCGGCAATATGAGCTATCGCGCCCTGGTGAGCTATATCGAGAAGATTCATGAGGTGCGCTATTTCATGCCGCCTTTTGCCGGCACTGAACAGGAGAGAAAAGCACTGGCGGCTTATATCGCAGGCGGTCTGCACGGAAAAGAGGTGCAAGAGTCACCGCAGATGGCAGGAGATATGGATAAGGGGGCAATCCTTTTTGAGGAAAACTGTTCATCATGCCATGCAGCTGAAGATCTGGCAGGCGCGTTTGAGGGTGCCGACAAAGATGAAATTGTCGGGATGCTGAAAACTTTGAATGAAATTTCCGATGAAATGGAGCCTTTTGCCGGCACTGAACAGGAGCATAGCCAGCTCGCTGCCTTCTTAAGCCAAAATGGCGATGCCGAGACTAAGGAAATTGTAATTGATGGCCAGGATGTCTTCAATATGCATTGCACCATGTGTCATGGTGTGCCGGACATGAAACGGAGGACTGCCGACAGGGGACGTACGGAGTTATTTGTCATGCTTGGCAGGCTGGACCAGTTGCAAAAAGCGATGCCTCCATTCAGGGGCACGGCTCAGGAGCGGGAGGCCTTAGCCGATTTTCTTCTAAGTATCAACCAGGGAGGAGAGTGATGAATCCGCTCATTATTCCGCAACCGGATACAATACCGGTGAGTTGGGGCTGGTTCCAGTTCCTGCTGCTAATAACTTTTCCTCTCCACCTGCTGGCTATGAACGCCATGCTGGGTGGCCTGGCAATAGGCATTGTACAACACTTGAAAGGAGGCGAACTACAGAAGCGTTTAGCTCACCGTATTGCCATTGCCCTGCCTCTGGTTATCGCCTTCGTCGTCAATTTCGGTGTCGCACCTCTTCTCTTCGTCCAGGTCCTGTATGGACAGTTTCTCTATACCAGCTCGATTCTCATGGGGGCTTTCTGGATTTTGATTGTGCCGGTATTGATCATTGGTTATTACGGCGCGTATCTCTATGATTTTCGTTTTACACAACTCGGTTCGATAGGTCCATGGGTGGCTTTGTCTACATTTTTCCTGCTGGCGGTTATCGGCTTTTTCTTTTCGAACAACATGCTGCTGATGGCTTTACCAAATCAGTTCAGTGAGTATTTTTCTCACCAGAGCGGTACCTTACTGACCTTTAATCAGCCAACGTTCTGGCCGAGGTTTCTTCATATGTTTCTTGGGGCTATTGCCATGGGCGGACTGTTTGTGGCCTTGCTCGGGCGCTTCAGGAAATCGGTCAATCCGGCATTGGCACAGCATGCTGAGGAGGTCGGGTTGAGCAGTTTTCTTTTCTTCACCTCGATTAATGTCATGATAGGGGGCTGGTATCTTTTCTCTTTGCCGAGGGAGCTGATGCTGCTCTTTATGGGCAATCATATAGGTGCTACCGCCTGTTTCCTGATTGCTCTTCTGTTAGTTGCAGGTGTGCTTTTTGTTGCTGTCAAAAAGAGGTTCTGGCTGACGTTTTACCATGCTGTCGCCCTGGTTGTGGTCATGACTTTTCTCAGAAGCTGGCTCAGAAGTGCCTATCTGAAAGATGCCTTTACCCTCGGCGATCTTGAGGTAGTTCCGCAATATTCCCCAATGATTTTTTTCTTTGTTACCTTGGTCGCTGGAATTCTCTGTCTTGCGTGGTTGATTAAAAAAACGAGCGCTGTCTTCTCTCTGGAGAGGGAGCGGAGGTGATATCGAGGTTGCCGTGCATGGGGGAAGTCCGGGGCAGTATTCTTCCGTCCAGCTGTTCTTGGTTCTTCAAATAACTGATTTTATACGTCATTGCTTTGTTGTGTCTCCGTCTTTTTCGAAAAAGGTCTTCGGGGGTGGCCCGGTTACATCAAGGGCAATAGAAATAATTGAATTGAGCCGAACGGATTCCGGCGCATTTGATATTTGTATCAGTTTATGAGACAACGAGATAAGAAAAATTAAATTGTTATGGACCAATCTGATTGCTTTTCTGTGGATGAACAACTCGAATTGGAAAACATGGGGCCAGAGTGAAAATATCAAGAGAGAATGAAATGCCTGATCTACATACAGTAAGAAGTAAAGCCCAGAGCTGGATACTGGTCTCAGTGTTGCTGATATTGTCCGGTTGCGCCACCATGGGGAAAAATGAGTGTCTCAATGCCCAGTGGCAAAGTGTCGGATATGAGGACGGGATCAAAGGGTATACCGGGGTCCGTATCGGGGAATATCGTAAGTCCTGTGCCCAATATAATGTTACACCCGACCTTAAATCTTACAATAATGGTCGTCGACAAGGGCTGCAAGAATGGTGTACGCCTGGCAACGGATTCTATCAGGGAACCCGCGGTCTGGTCTACAATGGGGTCTGTCCAAAAGAATTAGAGTCGGATTTTCAACGTGCAATGATCGAAGGCAAGGCAATATATGATTACCGCAGGCGGGTGAACAATCATAAGGCCGAGCTCAGCCGTCTGCACAAAGAACTTGATACCATTGAAGAAGACATAGCCGTAATGGAAGCGGAATTAATAAGCGATCAGGTTAGACCAAGGCGACGCAGGCTTTTACTGGATGACATTCGGGCGGCTGAAAAGGATCGTGATGCCCTGTTCTATGAAATCTCTGATGCTGAGGCCGTTCTTGGTGAAATGGAAGATACTCTTAAAAAGATGCAGGTGATGAGATAGGTTCTGGAGATTAAGATCCTGTCTGACCGGCTTATTTTTTTTGTTTATTTGTCTTCATCTCTTCTTTGGTCACCCAGCCGCCGCCCAGGGCCTTGTACAGGTTGATATAGCCGTTCTGATACTGTTGCTGCAGTTGCGACTGCTGCAGGTCCGTAGAGAATAGGGTTCGTTCCGTATCCAGCACTTCGAGATAGCTGCTTATGCCTTTGTCGTATCGTGCTTTTGACAATTCATTGGCATTTTTCGAGGCTTTCAGCTGTCGGTTGATCGCAGCAAGTTCGTTTCGGTAGGTAGCGATCTCTACCAGGGCATCTTCCACCTCCCGAAAAGCAGTCAGCACCGTGTTTTCATATTGGTAAAGGGCCTGTTGGGTTTTATACTCCTCGATTTCAACCCGTCTTTTGTTTTTGCCGAAATCAAGAACCGGGCCAAGGAGCCTCCCACCCAGCGACCAGACACCGCCATCAGTGGTAATCGAACCAATCTCCGTACTGGCTACTCCAAATGTTCCGGTGAGGGAGATTGCAGGCCAGCGCAAGGCTTCGGCAACTCCGATGTTTTCGGTTTGAGCTTTTAACAGGTATTTAGCCTGATTGATGTCCGGCCGGCGCTCCAGGATATCCGCCGGCATCCCCACAGGGATCTCGGGCGGTTTCAGGTCCTCGGCCAAATGTGTACTCGTTTGGATGGCACCGGGTAAGCCACCCAGAAGTATGCTGAGGCTGTTTTCGGTCTTTGAAATGGAGCGTTCATACAGTGGAATGGCTGCTGCGGCAATTTCTTTCTGGATTTGTGCCTGGTTGACATCGAGTTCGGGAATGATGCCTTTGTCAAACCGCTGCTGAATAATTTCAAGACTGGTGATGCGTGATGCGAGAGTATCCTTGGAGATGGCCAGACGGCGGTGAAAGTCGAGAAGTTGGTAGTAGCTTGAGGCTACATCGGAAATTAATGTCAATTGAATGGTCGTGAGACCGTATTGAGACGCAAGCAGCTCTGCCCGCACAGCTTCGGTGGCACGATTGAATTTCCCCCAGAAATCGATTTCCCAGCTCAAGGGTGCGGCCAGGTAAACAGTGGAATTAGTGTCCGGGGAGCGTGTGCCGCCGCTGAAGTTGCCCGAAACTGCACCGGCATCAACGTCTACTCGCGGGAACTGGTCGGCCCGGGTAAAACCTACGGTTGCCCGGGCCTGCTCGATGCGGCTGACGGCAATTTTAATGTCGCGGTTGTTCTCAAGAGCCATCGTCACCAAAGAAAAAAGCAATGGATCGTCAAAGAGTTCCCACCACTTCAGGTCGATGGCGGCCCCGTTGGTAGGTACCACCTGCGTCCGAAATGATTCAGGGGTGACGACCACTGGTTCCCTGAAGTCCGGACCGATTGCACAGCCTGAAAGAAGCGACAGGAATATAACGAATGGGCTGAACTTTCTGCAAATTATGGTACGTGGATTCATTGGTTATTTATCCCTGCTCTTTTTGAAGTATTCGTTTTTTCTCATATCCGGCGAGCTTTCCGATTAAGACGAATAGCATAGGGTAGAAGAATACTCCCAGTAATGTCGCCAGAGTCATCCCGCCCAGCAAGGCTACGCCCATGACAATCCTCGCTTCGGCCCCGGCACCTGATGCCAGAACCAGGGGCATTACGCCCAGGATAAATGAAAAAGCTGTCATCAATATGGGTCGGAAACGCAAGTTGGCAGCCTTGACGGCGGCATCGAAGAGCGACAACCCCTTATGGAACTCGATGTTGGCAAACTCAACAATCAAAATGGCATTTTTGGCAGCCATGCCGATCAGCATAACCAGCGCGATCTGGCCAAAGACATTCAACTCATAGCTGTTGCTGGTCATGCGAGCCAGGAACAGTGCCAGAAAGGCACCAAAAATGGCAAAGGGAGTTCCCAGCAGAATACTGAAAGGTAACGACCAACTTTCATACTGGGCCGCAAGGATGAGAAAGACGAACAGCAGGGAGAAAATCAAAACGACCCCTGCGGTTCCTGAGGATTGTTTCTCCTGAAACGACATATTGGACCAGGCAAACCCCATGTCCGCAGGTAGATATTCCCTGGCAACCTGCTCCAGGGCGTCAAGAGCCTGGACAGATGTGTATCCAGGAGCCGGACCGCCGGTTAACTCAATGGCGCGATAGAGGTTGAAGCGGGTGGTGAAGTCCGGCCCTGCAATATCCTTGATGCTGACAAAGGCACTTAAGGGGACCTGGACGCCGTTGCTGTTCTTTACAAAAAAGAGGTTGATTTTGTCTTCATTAATCCGGTATTCAGGCTCCGCCTGAATGTAGGCCTTATACAGTCGACCGAATCTGTTGAAGTCATTAACGTAGGATCCGCCAAGAAAAGCACCAACTGTGGTGTAAATATCGTTTAACGCCACGCCGGCTTTAAGCACTTTGTCCCGGTTTATTTCCATATAGCGTTGTGGTACGGTGGCTCGGAAGGTGGTGAACATGGAGCCTATTTCTGGTCGTTCCAGCGCCGTTTGAATGAAGCCGGCTGTCTGGTTGGCCAAATATTCAGGACTGTTTCCAGCCCGGTCCTGAATCATCATGGTAAAACCGGACCCACTACCCAATCCTGGGATGGGCGGCGGTCCGAAAGCAAAGACCTGGGCCTCGTTTACCCCAAGAAACAAGTCCCGGTTCAAAGCTGTCACCACTTCGTTGGCGGTTTTCTCGCGTTCGCTCCAATCTTTTAATGATACGAAAACGAACCCGGCATTGGAAGACATACTGGCGGAAATCAGGGAGAACCCAGTGGCTGCCGTAACAAATTCAACCTCTTCGTGCCTGCCGATGATTTCTTCCACCTTCTTGACTACTGCATCGGAACGCTGCAGGGAGGCGGCGTCCGGCAGTTGAACATTTACCAACAGGTAGCCCATATCTTCACTGGGCATAAAACCGCCGGGCAGCACCTTCCCAAGGTAGACCAGGCCCCCTGTCAGCAGCAGAATAAAAACTATGCCGATGGCAATTCTGCTGGCTACGATGCGGGTAAAACCTGTGTATACCTCGGTGGTCTTGTCGAATACCTTATTAAACACCCTGAAAAAAGCTCCGAGCGGACCCCGCATTGGCTTTTGTTTCCGTAGCAGAAGCCCGCAGAGTGCCGGACTCAGGCTGAGAGCGTTGATGGAAGAAAATACTACAGATACGGCCACGGTGATGGCAAACTGCTGGTATAACCGGCCAGTGATACCTCCCATGACTGCAACCGGGATGAAGATCGCCACCATCACCAGGGTTGTGGCGATGACCGGCGCGGTTACTTCCTTCATTGCGGCCTTGGTCGCTTCTTTGGGTGTCATTCCCTTTTCTATATTTACCTGCACGGCTTCCACCACCACAATAGCATCATCGACCACGATGCCGATGGCGAGTACCAAACCAAGAAGGGACAGCACGTTGATGGTAAAGCCGATCATGGGAAAGACGATGAAGGCGCCGAGCAGGGAAACAGGAATGGCAATGGTTGGAATTAAAGCTGCCCGCCAGTCCTGGATGAAGACAAAAACCACCAGGATCACGAGGGCAAGGGCGATAAACAGGGTCTCGACGATTTCTTCGATGCCCGCCGTAATTGCCGCAGTGGTATCCAGGGAGATATCGTAACGCATGCTCTTGGGAAAGGACCCGGACAAATCGGCCATTGTGGTCTTTACCGTCTCGGCCAGGGCCACGGCGTTAGAACCGGGCGCCTGGTACAGGGCGATCATCGCACAGGGTTTGCCGTTTAGGCGGGTAAAGGCATTGTAGGTTTCCACCCCCAGTTCAACCCGGGCGATATGTTTGATTTTTACCTGAGCCCCCTCCGGCGTGGTCCGGATGACGACCTCACCGAACTCCTTTTCATTTTGCAACCGGTCAGGCAGACGCACGGTGTAGGTGAATTCGTTGCCCGGTGGTGCCGGTTCCGCACCGAATTTACCGCCTGGAACCACAACGCTCTGGGCACGGATGGCATCGATGATCTCTGGAACGGATATGCCCAGGTGGGCAAGCCGGTCAGGCTTGATCCAGATGCGCATTGAATAGTCGCTGGCGCCGATGACGCTTACCCGGCCGATCCCCTTGATTCGGGCGAGAATATCCTTGATATTGATAAGGGAGTAGTTGCCGAGAAATTGCTGGTCGAATCGGGGGTCATCTGCCGTGAGGGCGATCAGCATAAGGATGTTGGGCAGCGATTTCTCGGTGGATACCCCTAACCGCTTGACCTCCTCAGGAAGTTTGGCCGTAGCCGCAGCCACCCGGTTCTGGGTGAACACCGTGTTCATGTCCGGATCGGTGCCAACTTCAAAGGAAACCTGGATAGTCATGCTGCCGTCATTAGCGTTGGTCGATTTCATGTAAATCATATTGTCGACGCCGTTGATCTGCTGCTCCAGCGGTGTGGCCACTGACTGTTCAACACTGACTGCATTGGCCCCGGTATAATTGGCACGAACCTCGACAATAGGAGGGGTGATGTCTGGATACTGTTCCATGGGAAGATCACTCAGGAACACCACTCCGATAATGACCATAAAAATTGCTATAACCATGGCCACAATGGGCCGTCTTACAAAAAAATCACCCATGTCTGATCACTTTTTACCCTGGTCTGTTGGTTTGATCTCCACGACAGTAGGATTAACGATTGCACCGTCCTTGACTTTCTGGAGGCCCTCATAAACCACTTTCTCACCGGACATGAGCCCTTCGGTGATCAGCCAGAGGGAGCCGATTTTTTCTCCGACCTTGATTTCCCGGATTTCGACTTTGTTGCTCGCATTCACCACAAACACGTTAAACAGTCCCTGGGTCTCCATCACACACCGCTGGGGAATAAGGATACCGTCTTTTACCACTCGCCCTTGTACCCGAACTTTGGCAAATTGACCCGGACGCAGCAGCTTTTCAGGGTTAGGGAAAGAGGCCTGAACCAATATAGCACCAGTGGTAGTGTCTATCCCCCTATCCACAAAGTCAGCTCGACCCTTGTATTTATACAGGGAACCGTCGATCAGGATGAGTTCGAAAGAAGCCTCCTTGTCCTCCCGTTGCTTCCACTGCTCCGGGGTGATCCTGGCAATTTGCAGATACTGGGTTTCCGTGAGGAAAAAAGTCACCAGGATCGTATCCACCTGGGAAACAGTATTCAGGATCACCGGGTTGGGGTTTTTTCCCACAAAATCGCCGGCCTTGGCCATGGTTCTTCCGATGATGCCAGTGATGGGAGAAAGTATCTTAGTATAACTGAGCTGTATCTGTGACGCTCTTAATGTGGCATTGGCGGCATCCAGTGAGGAGCGCGTCGCCTCGTAGGCGGCTACGGCCTCATCCAGGTCACTCTTACTGACTGCATTTATTTTAGCCAGGGGTTCGATCCGCGCCAGATCCCCTTTGGTTTTGGCAAGCATGGTTTCCACTTCAGCGACACCACTCATTCTTGCGGCGACCTTTTCTTCGAAAGGCTGACTCTCCAGAGTGTACAGCAAATCACCTTTTTTAACCTCGGAGCCCTCCTGAAAATGAACACCCTCCAGAAAGCCTTCAACACGGGCACGGATAGCGATGTCTTTCAAACCGGAGGTCTGTCCAACAAACTCATAGTAAAGAGGTACATTCTCGGACGTGGTTTCCACTACTGAAACTTCTGGGGGCGGTGGGGGAGGTGTGGCCTTTTTTTCCTCGCTGCATGCGAATAAATAAATGGACAAGCAGATAATCAAACCGATGGTTTCAATTCTCATGTTGAATTTTCTACCGGGTTAAAAGTTTAGTAGGTTACTTGCAGTTTACATGGATCGGGAAGTAATTTTACTATGAGCAATGTCTGCTAGAGACTTACTCCGGATCTCCTGTCATTCAGTTCAACACCCCCTCGACGGGGACTGAAAAAAGTTCCGGCTTACTTCCCATTTGCTACTGTGCAAAGAGATACCTCAAGAATGCACAGCAGCATGTCGGAATGGTCATGAAATGATTTCCTTGATGGCGATGGAAAAATAATTTAATCCAGGACCTTAAAAGGTTTCGCTCAGAAATTCGGTGAACCGTTTCCATGATTTTTTGTCGGCATCCTCACGGTATCTCTCAGAACCGAAAACCGTGAAAGCGTGGGGTGCTCCGCCATAACTGATCATTTCGTGGTTCTGGTTGTTCTTTTCCAATTCATTCGCCAGGGCGGCAAACTGTTCCATGGTTATTGCAGTATCGGCGGTTCCGTGTAAAACAAGAAACTTTCCTTTTGCTGTTGTATAATCCTGTCCCTCTGGTGTCGCAAGACCGCCATGAAAGGTGACGAAACCTTTCACATTTGCCCCTGAACGGGCAAATTCAAGGACTGCCGCACCACCAAAACAGTACCCAGCCACAACCGCATCCTGCGTATTGAGCCCCTGTCCCTGTGCTGCGTCCATGGCACCGTTTAACAGTTTGCGCATTTTTTCCCGGTCTTTATAAAGCTCTCCTGTGTGCTGTCGTTTGTCTTCAACCTTTGTCGGACGTATCCCCGCGCCGAAAAGGTCGGCAGCGAAGACGCTGTAGCCGAGGTCGGCCAGCATCTGTGCCCGCTTTTCTTCATAGCCGGTAAGCCCGTCCCAGTCATGAATAAGGAGAACCATCGGCGCACCAGGTTTCGTATTGATATAATATCCCTCGTATGACTGGCCGTCGATCTCATAGGTAATGTTTTCTCCGGCAAAGGTATTTGCAGCAAGGAGCGCTACAAAGAGTAGTGAGAATAAATAATGCATACTGGACCTCCTCTTGTGGCTCTTGTTAATAGGAATTCCGGGTTAGGAGCAGACATGGAAATGCTGCAACAGTATGCAAACAAGAATATGTATGATGGTCAGGAAATCAATGTTCGACACCGGGGTAAGATCATGACCCGTATGGCAAACCTTTCACGAAATTGTGCTGCTGAAGACCGGATCGGTGGACACTCCGGTAGGTGAGGTGTTAATTTTTTTTCCGTCGGTGTCTTCGTTCCCGATATTTTGGATCGGTATCAAAGGCTTCCACCTCAGTCAGCATCTGCAGGTAGATGGTGTAGCGATCCCTGTTAATCTGATCGTGTTTAACGAGCTCTATTACCTTACAGTCCGGTTCTTCCCGGTGCTTGCAATCCCTGAACCTGCAACCCTCCTTTTCCATGCCGGCTTTTTCGAAGCCGGGGAAATAGGCTGAGAGTTGCTGGGCGGAGATATCAACCATCCCAAAGTCATTGAAGCCGGGAGAATCGACCAGCTCACCGCCACCATTCAGGATGTGGAGTGTGGAAACGGTCGTCGTGTTTCGACCTCGTTTTTTTGTTTCGCTTATCTCACCTGTTGTCAGGTGGATCTCAGGGAGGAGGCTGTTGAGAATGGAGCTCTTGCCGACCCCCGTCGGACCAACGAATACTCCCCTGTGCCCCTCGCTGAAAAAACCGCTGAGTGTGTCAAGACCTGTCCCGTCTTCCGCACTGAGAGAAAATATTTTAACTGATTCACGGTAGACCGGCTGGACTGCCGCCTGATATTCGGCAAAACATGGCAGATCGGACTTATTTATCACCAGCACAGGACGTAGTCCGCTAGAACGGGCGGCAACTATCGCCCTGTCGATAAATCCGGGAGGGGGCAAAGGTTCACAGGAAATGACGATGCACAGTACATCAAGATTGGCGCCAACAATATGAATCCCGCCCCGGGCGTCCATTCGGGAGAGTTCCGAGCTTCGTTCGAGTCGTGTCAGCACATCTTCCTCTACGATGACCCTGTCGCCGACAACATGACCGGAATTACGTTTAACCCTGATCATTCTGCATGCGTTGTCCTCAGAAAACAGGACATCGACGGCAACGCCGTAATGGGCAACGATCACACCTTCCTTGTTCTCTGCCATTGTATGGTTTTTTTTCAAAATTTTCCTTACCCCCTATAGTAAAAGAACATCGTACGCATTATTTTTCCGTGGCCAGTTTTAAGCCAATAAAGAGTAAGACCGATCCGGCGCAGGTGTCAAAAACCCGATTGACCGCAGGGCGCTGCAACCAGTCTCTGGCTTTATTGACCATGGCAGCAAGGACACATTGATATAACATGCCGACACAGAAGTGGATGCCTGCCACAAAAAGAGACTGGAAGAGAGGAGGTTCCATTGGGTTTATGAACTGCGGCAGAAATGCCATATAAAAAATGACGGTTTTGGGATTGAGTACATTTGACAGAAAACCTTCCCTTAGAGATCTGGAGAAGACAAACATGTCCTGCTCGGCGGCTACCTTTACTGGAAAACGGTGCTGCCTGCTGCCGACAGCACGTTTCCAGCTGCAGAGTCCCAACCATACCAAATAGGCAGCACCGGCGAATTTAAGAGCGTTAAAAGCCCAGGTCGTCTGTAATAAAATTATGGAGATGCCCAGCGCGGAAACCGTTGCGTGAACGAATAATCCGCTGCAGATGCCAAGTGAACTGACTGCCCCGTCTATCCAGCCGCCACGCGCACTGTTTCTGATAATCAGCATGGTGTCCACACCCGGGGTCAGGGTAAGAAGGGTAACAGCGATGAGGCAGGTGATAAAGGTATGCGCATCCATGGACACTCCGATTGTTCATTGATAGATTATTTAATCACGGTATTATACAGTTTTTTATTCCAGAGATAAGTATATTTATACGAACAGTCTTTTTTTCGAGAAAGACGGGACACATGCTGCTTCACACTGCATAGCCTGGTGTCCATATTCTTTTGTTATCATTCATCAATTGAAAAGGAGCCCTCATGTTCATTGATCTCTTGCGCCAAAGAAGAAGTGTCAGGCAATTCCAGGATACGCCGGTCGAAAAGGAAAAACTTGATCTGCTGCTCGAAGCCGTGCTGCGTTCACCCTCTTCAAGAAATATCAATCCCTGGCAATTCGTGGTTGTCAGCGATCCCCAGACCCTTGGCGATCTTGCTCAGGCCAAACCCCATGGGGCATCATTTATTAAAGATGCTCCGCTGGCGATTGTGGTGTGCGGAGATCCGGCCAAATGTGATGTCTGGGTTGAAGACTGTTCGATTGCCGCCCTTATTCTACATCTGACGGCAACGGATCTGGGACTCGGCAGCTGCTGGGTACAGATACGGATGCGCGAGCATGATGCGCAGACAACCTCGGAAGAATATGTTAAGCAGCTCCTGGGGCTTGATGAAAGCATGGTGGTTGAGGCTGTCATCGCCATCGGGTACGGCAAGGAAGATAAACCGGGACACTCCCATTCTTCATTGCTGTATGAAAAGGTGAGGTATGGGAAATACAGGCTGGAAAAGTGAGGTGTGTTGTGTTGGCCACGATGAACAAGACAGAGATTTTCGCTGTAGATAAATCGAGAGGTGTTCTATGAGCTCGTACTATAATGATCCGGATCCGGAGGAAACCCGGGATTGGGTTGACTCACTTAAGGGATTAATACAACAGGAAGGAAATGAAAAAGCAGATTATCTCCTCTGCCGTCTAACCGATGTCGCGCGCAATCTCGGGGTATCCACTTCGCCTGGACTGCTGACACCCTACTCCAACACTATCCTGCCGGAACATGAAGATCCTATTCCCGGCGAGTCGGTAATCGCCAGAAATGTTGCCGCCTATGTTCGATGGAACGCCATGGCAATGGTGGCGAGAGCCAATAAGGACGGCAAGGGACTGGGGGGGCATATCGCCACATATACCTCAGTTTCAGCGATGTATGAAGTCGGTTACAACTGGTTCTTTCGGGGGCCTGGGGCAGCCCATGGCGCCGACATGATCTATTTCCAGGGACACAGTTCCCCGGGGATCTATGCCCGCGCCTTTGTCGAGGGCAGACTGGATGAAGAGCATCTGGAAAATTTTCGACAGGAAGTCGGGGGGCACGGCCTGTCATCGTATCCGCATCCCTGGCTGATGCCGAACTTCTGGCAATTCCCGACCGTCTCTATGGGGCTTGGGCCCATGGCTGCAATCTACCAGGCCCGTTTCATGAAATACATGGATAGCCGTGGTCTCAAGGAGGCCGGGGACAGAAAGGTTTGGGTTTTTATGGGTGATGGGGAGTCAGATGAGCCGGAATCTCTGGGGGCAGTATCACTCGCCGCCCGTGAAAACCTTGATAATCTTATTTTTGTCGTCAACTGCAATCTGCAGCGGCTTGACGGACCGGTTCGCGGTAACGGTAAAATCATTCAGGAACTCGAAGGGCGCTTTCGAGGCGCCGGCTGGCATGTCATTAAATTGATCTGGGGCAGCGAGTGGGATGTTATTTTGCAACGGGATACCGAAGGCTTGTTGATGAAGAAATTCGGCTCGATGGTCGATGGCGATTTCCAGACCATCCGGGCGCGGGGACCTGAGTATCTGCGTGAAAAGGTTTTTGGCGACGATCCCCGTCTGATGGCTCTGGTGGAGGATATAAGCGACAACCAGCTCTGGCAGCTGACCCGTGGCGGACATGATCCGCGCAAGGTCTACGCCGCCTATTCCGCCGCCACGCAGTTCAAGGGCAAACCCACTGTCATTCTGGTCAAGACTATCAAGGGATTCGGCATGGGGCAGGCCGGGGAATCGGTCATGGTCGCCCATAACGTGAAGAAGATGGATCTTGACTCTCTAAAAGCCTTTCGGGATAAATTTCATGTGCCTCTCGAAGATGATCAGTTAACTGATCTCCCGTTTATCCGTCCGCCGGAGGGCAGCCCGGAAGAGATCTTCATTAAGGAGCGACGGGAGGCCTTGGGCGGACCGGTCCCTTACCGGGAGATTGTCCATCCCCCCCTTCCGGCTCCGCCGCTCAGTACTTTCAGTGCTCTTCTCAAGTCTTCGAAAAAACGGGAACTGTCGACGACCATGGCCTTTGTCCGGCTGCTTGGCGCACTGGTAAAGGATAAAGGGGTTGGAAAACATATCGTGCCGATTATTCCCGATGAGGCCAGAACCTTTGGAATGGAGGGACTTTTTCGACAGCTGGGAATCTACGCGCCTGCCGGACAACTCTACGAGCCGCAGGACTCCGAAACAGTCTCATGGTATAAGGAGGATCCCAAAGGCCAGATCCTGGAAGAGGGGATTACCGAGGCCGGAGCCATCTCTTCATGGCTGGCTGCGGCCACCGCCCATACCAATTATGGGGTGCCGATGATCCCGTTTTATACCTTCTATTCGATGTTCGGTTTCCAGCGAATCGGCGATCAGCTCTGGGGTGCAGGAGACAGCCGGGCGAAAGGGTTTGTCATGGGGGCGACCGCCGGTCGAACAACATTGAACGGTGAAGGTTTGCAGCACCAGGATGGCCAGGCGCTTCTTTTTGCTTCCGTTTTTCCATCATGTCTGGCGTATGATCCAACCTTCAGCTATGAGGTTGCGGTTCTTATCCAGAAGGGTATTGAACGGATGTTTGCAAACGGTGAGGAGGTTTTTTACTATATAACCCTGCTCAATGAGAACTATCACCACCCGGAGATGCCGAAAGGGGTCGAAGAAGGGATCAGTCGCGGCATGTATCTCTTTCAAAAAAGCAATACCAAGGGAGAACAGGTTCAATTGATGGGTTCCGGCTCTATTCTGAGAGAGGTTATAGCTGCAGCCGACCTGCTGGGGGAAGATTATGGGGTGCAGGCGGATGTCTGGTCGATCCTCGGAGTCAATCAGCTGCATCGTGAAGGAATACTGACGGAAGACTGGAATCGAAATCATCCGGAGCAGCCGAGAAGAAAAACCTTCATCGAGGAACAACTGGATGGGCACAAGGGGCCGGTTGTTATCAGCACTGACTACGTCCAGGCCTATGGAGAGCAGCTGCGCCGATTTATTCACAGACCGCTCACGATCCTCGGTACGGATGGGTACGGGAGATCGGATTCGCGGGAGGTGTTGCGCAACTTTTTTAAAGTTGACCGATATCACATCGCCGTCGCAGCTTTGAAGAGTTTGGCAGATGAAGGCAAAATCCCTCTCAGCACCGTGAGTGATGCATTGAAAAAATATGGGATTAATCCGGAAGAGCCACACGCACTTACCAGATAAAAGGAGAGAACTATATGGCAATCGAGAAAATTAAGATTCCCGATTTCGGCGATGTGCAGGAGATTACCGTTGTTGAGGTGTTCATTACAGCCGGTGACAATATAGAAGAAGAGGCCTCACTTATAGCTCTCGAAAGTGAAAAGGCGGTGATGGATATTCCTTCGCCTTTTTCAGGGGTCATCAAGGAGGTGTTGGTCAAAGAAGAGGATGTGGTGGGGAGCGGTGATGTCATAGCCCTTATTGAAACAGACGAACAGGCCTCTGAAAAAGCGGATGACGAGCCGCAGGAGCCCAAACAGGAGAGAGAATCCGCTGCGGGTGATGAGGAAACGTCGGTGTCTGAGAAAGAGGCTGACAGTAAACAGACCGAAACCGATGAAGAGTCCTCTGAGACGACTGGTGAGGAGGCGGGAGAACCCAAAAAGAAGACGGAATCCGCTGAAGTTGAAGATAATAAGGCATCGGCGACCGAAAAAGCATCTGCCGATGAATCAGCAGAACAGCAACCTTCGGGGCAACTCTCCCATGCAACGCCCTCGGTTCGTGCCTTTGCCAGAGAACAGCAGGTGGATCTGGCCACAGTTACCGGCACGGGGCCCAATGGCCGAATTCTGAAAGAAGACGTTCAGGCCGCCCGGCAAAAGGGTACAGCCACAGTTGCTGCTCCCGCTTCGATTGAAACTGCCGCAGAACCTCCTTTGGAAGATTTCAGCAAATATGGCGAGATCGAAGAGGTGAAACTTGGACGTATCAAGAAAATATCCGGGCCGTATCTGCAAAGGAGCTGGGGGACAATTCCCCACGTCACCCATTTTGACGAGGCCGATATCACCGAGCTGGAAAGCTTTAGAAAGAAGCTGAACGAATCTCTGCAGGAAGACGAACCATCCTACAGCCCTCTGATTTTTATTATCAGGGCGGTTGTCGCAACCCTCCGGGAATTCCCCCTCTTTAACTGTTCCCTGATGCCGGACGGAGACAAGGTCATTGTAAAAAAATACTATCATCTCGGAATAGCCGTCGATACCCCTCAGGGACTGGTGGTGCCTGTGATAAAAGATGCCGACCGGAAAGGATTCAAGGATATTGCTCTGGAGCTGAAACGACTCAGTACCAATGCCCGGGCCGGAAAACTGGCCATTCCCGATATTCAGGGGGCGACCTTTACGATTTCCAGTCTGGGGGGGATCGGCGGTACCGGTTTCACCCCGATAATCAGCAGTCCACAGGCAGCAATCCTCGGCCTTTCACGGAGCTATATGAAGCCGGTCTGGGATGGGGATCGGTTTGTACCGCAGTTGACCCTGCCGTTTTCCGTCTCCTATGATCATAGAATTATTGACGGTGCAGAGGCAGCCAGGTTCTGTAAAGCGCTGCGCATGAATATTGAAGATTTGAAAAGAACCTTACTATAAGGAGTTATCGATGAGCGACGGGAAAAAATATGATGTTGTTGTTCTTGGCGGCGGGCCAGGAGGGTATACCGCTGCCTTTCGTGCGGCTGACCTGGGACTCTCTGTCTGCCTGGTTGAAAAACATGAGCGTTTGGGGGGAGTTTGTCTCAACGTTGGTTGTATACCATCAAAGACATTGCTGCATGTGGCGGCGGTGATTGAGGAGGCCGAGGAGATAGCCGAATTCGGTGTTGATTATAGCAAGCCGAAGATTAATCTGGAAAAGGTTCTTGCAAAAAAAAATACGGTAATCGAACAGTTGACCACCGGCCTGGACGGGCTGTGCAAGGCCAGAAAAATAACCAGACTGGTTGGTGCCGGGGCTTTTAAAAACCCAACAACTCTTCTGGTTACCGGAGCAGACGGAGAGCAGGAGGTGCAGTTCGGCAGTGCCATCATCGCCACCGGTTCCTACCCCCTCATCCTGCCAGGCATTCCTGAAGATCCCCGGATATGGGATTCAACCGATGCCCTGCAACTGGAGACGGTGCCGAAGCGGTTTTTAATTATCGGTGGCGGGATCATCGGCCTGGAAATGGCACAGATCTACAGCGCCCTTGGTTCTGAGATTACTATTGTCGAGATGCTCGACCAGATTATTCCTCCCGCCGACAAGGATCTCGTTCAGCCGCTTTTTCTGAAACTGAAAAAGAAATATACCATTCTGACGAACACCAAGCTTACCGGGGTTGCTGCCGCCGACAGCGGAATCCAGGTCAGCCTGGAAGGTAAGAATGTTCCGGAAAATACCGAGTTTGACGCGGTTCTGGTCGCTGTCGGCCGTAAACCAAGCAGTTCCGGAATGGGTTTCGACAAGGTCGGTCTGAAGATCGATGACCGCGGATTTATCCAGGTCAACGAACGGCAGGAAACCAATGTGCCCCACTTCTTTGCGATAGGTGACGTGGTGGGAGAGCCGATGCTGGCCCATAAGGCAACCCATGAGGGTAAAGTGGCTGCAGAGGTTATTGCCGGTCATAAAGCGGCCTTTGCACCGATGACCATTCCTTCGGTTGCCTATACCTATCCGGAGCTCGCCTGGATGGGACTCACCGAAAAGGAAGCGAAAGCGCAGAAAATTGAGTTTGACAAGGGTAAATTTCCCTGGGGTGCCAGCGGTCGGGCGCTCAGTTCCGGGGCTTCAACCGGAGTCACCAAGGCACTCTTTGATAAAAAGACCGGACGTATTATAGGTGCCGGTATCTGTGGCCAGAATGCCGGGGAACTGATTCATGAGGCAATATTGGCTCTTGAGCTGGGTGCCAATGCCGAGGATATCAGTTTGACGGTTCATGCCCATCCTACCCTCGCCGAGACTTTTGCCTTCGCTGCAGAAATTGTCGACGGGTCCATCACCGATGTTATGCCGCCAAAAAAGAAATAACTCCTGCCGTGGGCCGCTTGGGACAAGCGGCCCACGTCTTTTCCCATTTTCCCTGCCATGAATCTGACAGACGAGCAGCTGCGCATTATTCATCACTCGGGCGGACACGCCAGGGTCAGTGCGGTTGCCGGCTCCGGCAAAACCACGACCATGGTCGCAAGAGTTGCAGAATTGCTGAGACAGGGTGTCAGTTCAAAGCTGATCATGGTGCTGATGTTCAATAAATCAGCCCGGGACTCCTTTGCCGAAAAGATGCAACATCGGTTATCGCCGTCTTTCTCTCTGTTGCCGGAGGTTCGGACCTTCCATTCACTCGGGCTTCGCCTGGTGAGGAGCTTTGCCAGGCGGGGCGCTCTGCCCGGCTATCGTCTCATTACCGAGGATTATGTCCAGGAAAAGCTGGCTCGGCAGGCTGCCAATCAGGCATATCGAGAGGATCAGGAAAACGGCGGATGGCTTTCCGGGGACGAGATTGAAGAATTCATTACCTTTATAGACCGGGTAAAATCGACGGTTGACAGCGCCTCGGAGGTCTTTAAAAAACTCGGGCTTTCCTCACGCTATAGCTATTTCATTAAGGCATACGCTCTCTTTGAACAGGAGAGAAAACAGAGGAAAATTCGTTTCTATGCCGATCTCATCCATGAACCGCTTGGGGCAATGCTCGCTGACGATGAGCTGGCCGGCTGGGTGACAGACCGGGTCGAACACATCATTGTTGATGAATATCAGGATATAAACGAGGCCCAGCAGCAGCTGTTAAGGATTCTTGCCGGTCGCAGGGCAAAGGTGATGGTTGTCGGTGATGTTGACCAGTGTATCTATGAATGGCGTGGTGCCCGGCCGGAATATATCACCACCAGATTTCAGGTCGATTTTCCGAAACCGGATAATTACCAGCTCTCCTATACATTTCGCTATGGACACCAGCTCTCTCTTGCTGCCAATCATCTTATTTCCGGCAACAGAAAGCGGGACCAGAAGCTCTGCATCTCACATGAAACGACGCATAAAACCACTATTAGCTGTCTGGAAGAACAGAAAAAACATCGGGTTCTCTCTATCCTTTCCGACTGGCAGGGGCAGGATCGATCCCTTGGCGAGGCAGCAGTACTGGTCAGACTCTTTGCTCAGAGTGTGCCGGTGGAGCTGGCGCTTCTTGAAGCGGGGATTCCCTATCGGCTGGAGGGAAATGCCCAGGTTTTTGATTGTCCGGAGGTTCTTGCCCTCACAGGCTATTTGAAACTGGCATCGGACACACTTGTCGATGATGACCAGCAGAGCAGGGAGCAGATGCTCACCGCCATGCTCTCACAACCGCATCTGGGAATAAAACGAGAAGAATCAGCACTTCTTGTGCAGACTATTGCTGAAAATCCCTTAAATGGGGTGGAGGTACTGCGCAACTGGATCAATTCAGATATGCCCCCCTTTATCCGAAAGAGATTTGAGGAAGCGGCTGTCAACTGGCACTGGCTGATGGAGCGTCCTTCTTCCGGCCAAGCGGACATTCTTTTAATTCAGATTGTTCAAAAACTGAAATTATACGATTTTTATCATAATTTTTCTGCAAAGTCGGCCACTGCCGAGAACCGGGTGAAAACCTGTCAGGCTTTCATCGATTTTGCCGGCGCTGAAAGCCTGAGTGTCCCGGAATTTCTGGATAAAGTAGCAGAATTCAAGGCGGCCGGAACTGAGCAGCCGACAGCAACCTTGCTGATTACATCCGTTCATCGGGCTAAAGGGCTGGAATGGCCTCTGGTCATTTTGCCCGGTCTTGAAGAGGGTGCATTTCCATTTTACAGGGAACGTGAGGGCGGAACGGAGGATCTGGAAGATGAGCGCCGGCTTTTTTACGTAGCGATGACCAGAGCCATTGAGCAGGTGGTGTGCATCCATCCGGTTGATGCCGAGTTGAAGCGCTGTATAGCCAGGTGCTGCGGGAAAATCCCTACCAACATGGTTCGTGCCAGCCGTTTCCTGTATGAGGCCAACCCCGGCCTGTCGGTGAGCCTTGGTGAAATTCTGTCGCAGGATAGTACAACAAATTGCACGGCAACTGCCGACGATACAACTATAGCCCAACAATATATTGAATCAGTCGGGGCGACAGTACAGCTGGCTGAAGGTACCAAAGAAGAAAAAACGCTGGAACGAACTTCCAGAAAGATCCTGGAAATCCATGAAATCACCGAAGGGATGCAAGTCTGGCATCCGGTTTTTGGTGCCGGAACTGTCCTGGCCATAAAAGACAGGAGGCAGGGGCGACTGACTGTTTCATTTGAGGATCACGGTGAAATGATCCTCCTCGCCGGCTACGCTAAATTAGAATCCGGTACATGACATCGCCAATGCGTGAACGCGGCGACGGAATCAACCTGTATAAGAGGTCGTATAGTCCCGAAAGAGCTCCATGATTTTTAATGTCTGCCTTCCAGGTTTTCCGCCACTCAATGTCACGGAATCGATGGCCACGATCGGGACAATCTCCCGTATCGATGAGGTAATGAACGCCTCGTCCAGCAGCCGGATTTCATCTTTGTGCAGGTGCCGTTCGACGATAGTACATTTTTCTTCCTGTGCAAGACGAAGTGTTACCTGGCGAGTAATGCCGGGCAAAACCCGGTCACAAGGCGGAGTAATGAGGGTATCACCGATAACACCAAAAATATTCGATGTCGTTCCTTCCAGGACATACCCGTTTCTGTCAACGTAGATCGCCTCGATGGCCTGTTGATCCCGGGCTTCATTCTGGCAGATGATCGCCGGAATGTAGTTGATGCTTTTAGCGCCGGGCATAAAGCGTTCGACATGACTGGTGATGACCTTTGCTCCGTCTTTGTACCATTTCGCAGGCATCTGTTTGACCTCGGTGACCATAACCATAAACGTCGGCGAGTTACCTGGGGTGATGCCGTCACTGCTTAATCCGCCGGTTGCAACCAGGCGAATATTGCTCTCTTTGTAATTGTTTCGTTTGAGTGTCTCCTCGACGATCTCCCTGATCTTTGAGATCGAATGCGGGAGCAGAAGACCTATGAGGCGTGCTGATCGCTCAAGACGGTGTAAGTGGTCGTCAAGGTGAAAAGGGATACCATTGTAGGTACGTAAAAAATCAAATACTCCGAACCCTCGCAGTACCGATAAATCATTTACAGAAATCCGTGCCTTTTCATCGTCTATAAATTCACCATTCACATAGTAAATATCCATTTCAGCTCCCTTGAGATTATTGGGTTATTCAGAAAAAGGCGGATCGAGCCCTTTTTCTTTGCAGAGTTCTATATGCTTTTCAACGGCTTTTCGAAAATCTTCCTCAAGTTCTGCAAAGCTTTGGCCGCTATAGGTGAATTCTTCATCGATGAACAGAATTTTGCCATAGAGGGAGTAGTCTTTGGTGTCAACATCAATTGTCCCATGATATCCTTTGTGCGCTACGGTCTTTTGTGCCAACTCTCTTCTCCTGTTTTACTGGTGCGTACCCTTCGGATTGTATCGTGTTTTGTGCAAGAGAATAATCCGTTTCAAGGTATTTATATCCCCGCCTGAGGAGTGTTAATAATGGGGCGGCGGCGGATCCTCGTCTTCATTCGGTTTGTCTTCTCTGGCGGCAAGCAAAGCCTGAAGTCGGTAGATTTGATCTTCGAGTGCGTTGAGCTGTTTTTGCTGCTCAATTATGACATCGTTTAATGCATCAATTGTCCGTTCCTGATATTCAAATTTTTCCTCAAGGATTTGCACCCTGTCAGTTACGATATCAATCGTCGTCATCTCATTGTGCGGATCTTTTATTTTCATAGCAAAGCATAGTAAAGTGGTCGCTAAAAAACGCAACAGTTTTTATAGGCAGTGGGCGTATGAAGAGAACAACAATAAGTCGTTGAGAGATTTCTTTAAAAAGTGTAAGGGGTTATGGTGATCTAAATATAATATTATGATTTGGAGCCATTTGTGATCGTACTCAATTCATTATTCCCCATTTTTATCCTTCTTCTCCTTGGGAAGGGGTTGAAGCAACGGGGTCTCACCAATACCTCATTTCTTGGCACTGCCGATAAACTGATCTACTATTTTTTCTTTCCGGTCATGTTATTCTGGAAAATTGGTGGAGCATCATACGAAGAAGGAATAGACTGGGACTTCTGTCTTGCATCACTCTGCGCCTTGTTGACCATGTTTGTACTCAGTACACTGGTCATTAAAATATTTCGAGTTTCCGAATTTCAGGCAGGTTCATTCTCCCAGAGCTGTTACCGTTTTAACACCTATATCGGGGTGGCTGTGGTTCTCAATAGCCTTGGTGCCGAAGGGATGAAATATTTTGGCATTATCATCGGCTTTGCTATTCCAGTCATAAATGTTTTTGCAGTCACCTTGCTTATCTGGTTTTCCGGGCGGGATATCAACCTGGCCAAACGATTCTCGATAGCCGGCAGAGCCCTTGTCTCCAACCCGCTGATCCTTGGGTGCATCGCAGGGATTGCTTACTCAGGCTTCATTGGCTGGTTTCCCGTTTTCATACATAATTCTCTCAGTCTGATCTCAATGGTCGCCCTGCCGCTGGCTCTCATTTCCATCGGTGGAAGCCTGACCTTTGCCGGTGTCAGGGGGAACTTGGGGCTTTCTTTTCTTGCTGCATTGTTAAAACTCATCATTTTGCCGGGTATCGGTTGGATGTTTTATTCCTTCTTTGACGTTACCGGTATTCCCTTCAAGGTTGGATTGATATTTTTAACCCTGCCGGCATCCACCGCCATCTATGTCCTTTCTTCTCAGATGAACAGCGACACCGAACTGGCTTCCTCGGCTATAGTTCTCTCAACTCTTCTCTCCTTTTTTGCCCTCTCGTTCATTCTTCTTCTTTGAATTAATTTTTTGTAATATTCACCGATATAGAATTTATCAAGTTAAAATCATCGTTAAAGACGATTTCTTATGCGTGAGGCAGGTTTTTGGTAAAATAAATCATATAATACTGGTTCTCATAAGTCGGTTGACATATAATGCAGGTAATGACTGAGAAATGATTTTTGTAACGTATTAAAAATGATCATCTCATGTAGCAACTAACCCTGCTTTTTCCAGCGTGGTTAGGTTTTGGCCCGGGGGGGGATATGAAGAAATGCAATGGACATGAGCATAACCCGAGTCAGGTTGCCAGGAATGGGGAAGGGACGTTACTCCGATGTTAACGTAATCTTTGGTGCCGAATAACGGTTCTGCTTTTCCGGATTTTCTAAAACAAGAACAGATGATTCGGGCAGGTAAAAAAGAATTTCAGACAACATAAAGGAGTCGTTATGAGGGGTACATACGAAGCGTTTATACTGGTGAAAGTAAAGGATGGCAAAAAGTATGTCTGCGCTTTGAACCGGCGGAAAGGGGGTAAGGGCAATTTTAGCCGACTTAATTCTAAGGAACGGCAGGATTTTTTGGAGAATCAGGTTATCTGGAACTGACAGGCCAACCTTTTATATACGAGGGCCTTTCTTCAGTCAGCTGCAGACTGGAGAAGGGCCTTTTTTGGGTGGCGGTCATGAGAGCAGAGAGTAAAGCCCTATAACGGTGAAGGGGGTGTTGGACAGGATGAGTAACATCGACTTGTTCAGTTAGCGGGGAGTGAGTTGAGAACCTGCTCAAATTCACCGATACTGTACGGTTTGGCTATAGCCGCACTGAAGCCGTATTTCCGGTAATCAGCCATGATCGGGTCGTTGGAGTAGCCGCTTGATACGATGAGACAGGCGGTTGGCGACATGGAAAGGATGTACTCGGCTGTCTGCATTCCTCCGAGTCCGCCCGGAATTGTTAAATCCACGATAACCGCCCAATAAGGTTTGTTTGAATCCAAAGATTCTTTGAAGAGTTCGATGGTTTCTTCACCCTTAGTGCATGTTGTAACCTCGTAACCGAGGTGGGTGAGCATGTCTCTGGCTATGTTTCGTATCATTTCCTCATCATCCATTACCAGTATGGTCCCTCCGGTACGGCTGTTACCGGTTGGCGATACTGCAGTCAAATGTTCTTCAGATGATCCGCCGATAGATGGAAGATAGATGGTAAACTCCGTACCCTGGCCAACTGTTGAGTCTACAGTGATATGTCCGTTATGTCTTGAAATAATGGAATAAACAGACGAAAGTCCCAGGCCGGTGCCGGCAATCTTGGTTGTAAAGTAGGGATCGAATATTTTCCCCCTGTTTTCTTTTGAAATGCCGCATCCGTCATCTCTTAAAATTACTTTAACATAACTGCCGTTCTTGAGGTTAAATGGGTTTGATTCCAGCATAGCTGCATTTTTTGCGGATATGCTGAGATTGCCACCACCCGGCATTGCCTGGGTGGCATTGATAATCATGTTGTTTAATATCTGGCTGATCTGGCCTTCGTCTGCTTGTATTGCATGGATAGAATCAGGCACATCGAGAATCGGCCGAACGTTCGTTCCTCGAAGCATCAATGAGACAGCTTCCCGGATGAGGCGCTGCACGGGAATCACTTTTTTATTTGGTTCACCACCCTTTGCAAAGGTCAGCAGTTGTTTGGCAAGTTCGGCCGCCCGCTTCGATGCTTTTTCAGCTTCTGTGAGGGATTTTGCTGATTTATGGTTGGGATCAAGGAAAATTTTTGCAAAAGAGATATTTGCCATTATGCCCGTCAGAATGTTGTTGAAATCATGAGCAATGCCACCTGCAAGGATACCAAGGGATTCCAGCTTCTCAATTTTGTGCAGCTCTTTTTCGCGTTCTTTCTGTTCGGTGATATCTTCGATAGTAGCTATGACATCTGTCGGCGATTGGCCCGGGATAACAGGGCTGAAAATTCCGCGCAGAAGTGATGTCTTGTCTCCGGTGACTGAAGTATAGGAGTCTTCGCAATAGGCAATCTTGCCTGCAATGGCTTTTTTGAGGGTCTCAATTACAATGGGAGTACTCTGCTCTGCAGCATTGAATCCGAGAATTTTTTCTCTGGTTGATCCCATGATCTCGACAAATCTCTCGTTGAAATCAATCACTTTGCCCTTGGAATCAAAACTGATCACTCCCAGAGGGGATTTCTCGAAAATGATTCGGTATCTCAGTTCACTTTTCCGCAGGGCTTCTTCCATCTGCTTACGCTTGGTGATATCAATGCTGAACGCAGCCAGCAGGGTTTTACCACCTTGGGTTATAGGAAATTTGATCGAAGTATAGGTTCGACCATTGAAATATTGTTCCACATGTAACGGGCTTTCGCTGGAGACAACCTGCCAGTCGTCGGCGACAACTTTGGCGGCAAAATCGGCAGAAAACAGCTCGGTCGTGTTTTTACCGATTATTTCAGAACCTGGCTTGCCGATGATGTCTCTGTAGTTTTCGCTGGCCTGCAAAACCCGGTTGCTGGACTCGGTAACTTCCTTGATGATGATATAGGCAGGGGAATAGCGCATAAAGAGTGAGAATATTTCGTTCGCATTGCGCATGTCATCTATGGTTTTCTTCCTCCCCAGGGCATCGCCGATGTGCCTGGCCACATAGACAAGAAGATCTTTATCTTTCTCGGTATAGACAACATCACTATAACTCTGCACCAGAACGACGCCGTCGAGATCATCCAGATAAAATGGTGCCCCGATTAATGAATGGGATTTTGTCCCCAGGTATTTTATATCGTTTTCCAGACAAAATCGATCAAACTCATCAGGTCCCAGCAGAAGAGGTTTGCCGCTTTTAATGATAAAACCTGTCACACTGGGTTTTGCTTTCGGGTCGATTTTAAATTCCTTACCCTCCAGATGAGAGTCCATTTCATCAAAGAAATAGATAAATCTGATATAATAGTCACCATCTCGTTTCTCACGCAGGGCAATAAAAAAATTGCTGGCGTTGATGAAACGGCCGACAATCTCGTGCAATGCAGAAAACAGTTCTTCCTCACCTGTTTGTTGTTGAGTCTTCTCACTGATTTCAAACAGGGCTTGTTGAAGTCGTTCCGAGTACTCAAGATCCGCCACCGAGTCTTTAAGGTGGGAGATGACATCTATATTTTTCATTCTGAAACCGATCATCTCAGTCACAGTATGAATACCCTGCAGATAGTCCTTCGGAAACACGCGGGCTTCGCTGCAACCGACATAAAGAAGTGCCCTTGTTTTTTCCCCGGTTACAATTGGAAAAAGAGCATGTACCTGGTTACCGGTTGCAACTAGAAAAGATGGTGTGTCGGTATTGTTACTAAAAACTCGCGATGTGTGCCGAGTAAAAAGGTCTTCAAGCAAAGGCTCGCCGGCAGGGATTTGAGGGGGGATTTGGGGGGTGTTCCGGGTGTTGGTGTGAGGATGTCGGCCGGGACAGGGCAAGAATATATCCTTTCCTTCTTCCTTAAAATAGATATCGACAAAGACATTTCCAAGACGGGTAAAGACCTGATCCCGGAGAAACGAGTGAAAACTTTCAAAATTCGAATTTTCATCATAGTCCTGATATGAGTCGACTACGATTTGGAGGAAGTTTTCGGAAGTGATGAATGGTAATGGTAATGGTAAATGGTCTTTTTGCATGCACATTTCAGAGAAAAAATTGATAAATCAGTCGGGCAAAGAGCTAATGAAAATAATGACGTGACCTGAGAAGAAGATTGTTGAGGGGAATATAGGTCCTGCTGAATCTATTACAATTATTAGCCTAAAATAAATTCGGGATGTATTTAATTCTACCTATCCGGCTGATAAAAACAAGCTTGATATTAGAAAATCATTGTATCGTGCGATGATGGAAACGCCGGACACCTGACAACCATCATATACCTGCACGAAATGGAACGGAGGTGTCTCGATAGAAAAATTCTGATTGCGTCCGAATTGTCGTGTATAATTAGGGTTTTTAATATACCGACGATGCTGAACTTATCCTCAGCTCTTTATGGCAGAGTTTCTTCACCAGTCGTCTGCAATCCCGTCAAATAAGAAAAGAGATGTCGCAAATGCCTAAAAATATAATACTCATTGGCTTTATGGGGGTAGGAAAGGGGAGAACAGCCAGGGAGCTTTCCCAGCTTACGGGACGATTGATGGTTGATACAGATAACATCATAGAATCGTTCACCAAAAAAAAGATCAGGGTGATTTTTGCCGATCAGGGGGAGGCTGCATTTCGAGCGATGGAGCGGCAGACTGCAAACTGGCTGCAGCACCATGTCACCAACACTATAGTAGCCACTGGCGGTGGTTTTTTTATGGTGAAGAATATCCGTAAACTGGGAAGGATTATATATCTGCATTCCAGCGTCGAAGGGATTATAGCCACAATCCACAATCATCCGAATGCGGCAAAAAAAATTAAGAAACGTCCATTACTTCAGAATCTCAACGCGGCAAGAGAGCTGTACTCCCGCCGCCTGCCTCTGTACCGAAAAGCAGCAGATCACGAAATCAACGTTGAGGGGAAAGACATCCGGGCGGTTGCTGAGGAGATAGCCCGAATCTCTCATGAGCATTTTGTCGAAATCGGTTAGACACCTAGAATTGTAAAGCCATGCAGCTTGTTGCTTTTGAATTTTTATTTCGACAAAATGCTCACCAAAGGTCAGTCCAGGCGGAGTCAGGTTCAAAGTTTTTGCCGGTGAACCATAGTTGGCTATGTTTATTGGCAAAATACTGCAGAAGATGGCACCGCCTGGACTGATGAGAAATATGGGCTGGTCGCTTTGATGAAGAAAGGATAGATGGCTGAGAACAAGGAAAAATCGGTGAGGCTCTAATGAAATACTATTATTGACAGTCTATATAAAATGATATCAAATACATGGTTCATGAATCCAATCCATTCCTGTGTGAAAAGTTCCTATGAATACCCCTATTGAAAAAAGCAGCAAGACCATAGAAGAAATACTGAAAAACCTTGATACTCTTCCGAGCAAACCGGAAGTTGACAGCTACTATCATGAAAACATCTATGCCATTCTTAAGGAAAGACACAAGAAAGAGCTCATCAAGTCTTCACTGATAAAATATTACAAGGCTGAAGAGCTCAAACCTTACCAGGCAGAATTGATTAAGATGCAGGCTCATTTGGAGCGGACCGGTAAAAAGATGATCATTCTTCTGGACGGTCGCGATGCCTCCGGTAAAGGTGGGACTATTCGTCGGGTTACCAGATACATGAATGAAAAGCATTACCGGGTAGTTGCCCTGGGTAAGCCAAACCCTATTCAGCAAACCGAGCTGCACATGAAGCGTTATATTGAGCAGTTTCCCCGTGCGGGGGAAATAGTACTCTTTGACAGGTCCTGGTATAACAGGGCTATGGTGGAACCGGTCATGTCATTTTGCACCAACCAGCAGTATCAGCGTTTTCTGCGCAAAGTGACGTTGTATGAAAACAATTTTATTCTTGATGCAGGCCAGACGATACTTCTTAAACTCTATTTTTCGGTATCAAAGGAAGAGCAGGCAAAAAGGTTCGAACGGCGTCGCAATGATCCCCTGCGGCAGTGGAAACTATCTGAAGTGGACTTGCAGGCCCAGGATCTTTGGGATGAATTCACCGAGAAGAAGCAGGTAATGTTGCAGAGGACTCACACCAAAGGGTGCCCCTGGTGGATCATCAGGTCCGATGACAAACATTTGGCCCGTCGGGAAACAATGAAGCTCATTTTGCGTTCGGTCAGGTATCGAGGACGCAGTCGAAACCTCAATTTCGATCCCGATCCTGAAATAGTGGTGCCTGGAAATGTAGAATTGATCAGAATGAAGAATCAAATCAAGAAATATGGCAAGCCACTTGCTTGATTGTTCATTCCTGCAGCCTCTGCCGAATGAACGGTTATGAACTGCATGAAAGCATTGAGCATCCGGCCCGGTTGCGGGCCCATTCCGGACGTTTTGCTGCGAATTCTTCCTGACCCTGTTGTTCATCATACGGGTTTCGCAGAAGGTCGAGCAGTTCTTGGACCAGAGAGAAATCACCGCTTTCCGCCTTGTCGATTGCACGTTGGGCAAGGTAGTTGCGTAGCACGTACTTGGGGTTGACGCTGTTCATCTTACCTCTTCTTTGCTCATCGGGCTGCGCGTCGTGCTGGAGTCTCGTAACATACGACTGCAGCCAACTTGTCATACGATCTCTGTAGCCGTCGTTTATTTCTTCCGGCTTGTAATATGATTCCATGAGAGCTGCGGGAAGATCGTTTGCACTCTGCACTTTGGTGTCGGCTGAAATGGTTGAGAGTGCCCGGAAAAAGATCGTCATATCCGTTTCAGCAAGTTGCAGGATTTCAACCAGTTCGCCGATAAGGCTGTCGTCTGTTTCAGCCTTGAAACCCATCAGCCCCAGTTTGTCGGCCATCATGCTGTTCCAGCCCTCGATAAAGAGTTCGTTATAGTAGGCAAGGGCTTCCTGGAGCGGTTCAACCTCTTTCACCAGGGGATAGATGGCGTTGGCCAGCTGCAGCAGGTTCCATTGGCCGATATGTGGCTGGTTGCTGTAGCTGTAACGGCGACCATGTGCATCGGTCGTATTAGGTGTCCAGTTTGCCTCATATCCCTCAAGCCAGCCGTATGGGCCATAGTCGATTGTTAATCCGAGAATCGACATGTTGTCGGTATTCATTACCCCGTGGACAAAGCCGACCCGCATCCAGTGGACGATCATTGCCGCGGTAGTGCGGCAAATCTCCCTGAACCATTTGATATACAGAGCAACTGAGGGCTGACCAAGATGGGGGAAATCGGTGCGGATGGTGTAATCGACCAGCTTCTGTAAAAGTGCAATTTCTCCTCTTGCCGCCAGGATTTCGTAATTACCGAATCTGAGAAAAGACGGGGACATCCGGCAGACCACCGCACCCGGCTCATCTTTGGGGTGACCGTCATAAAACATATCCCGCTCGACCAGTTCACCTGTGGTAATAACACTGAGAGCACGGGTGGTTGGGATCCCGAGATGGTACATAGCCTCGCTGCAGAGAAATTCCCGAATCGAGGAGCGCAGGACCGCCAAGCCATCCGCCTGCCGCGAATAAGGGGTTGGACCTGCCCCTTTGAGCTGGAGAACCCATCGCTGTTTCTGGCCGTTGATGACCTCCCCGAGGTTGATTGCCCGGCCATCCCCCAATTGTCCGGCCCAGTTGCCGAATTGATGGCCACCGTAACACATGGCAAAGGGATCCATTCCCGGCAGGAGACTGTTGCCGGCAAATGTCTCCGTGAAAAGAGATGATCCACATTCTTTCTTGGACAGGTTGAGCAGGTCGGCTGCTTCACGACTGCAGGCGACCAGCTTCGGGGCGGAAACCTTTGTCGGCAAAACCCGGGAATAGCAGGCACCGCTGACCTGTCGGCGATAATTATCCGGTTGCGGATCGGCGGGCAGTTCCTGCACGAAGCGGTTGTCAAAAATCAGCGAATCGAGTGTCTGGTCGCGAAGCGGCATATTCATATGGGGTATCCGATATCCAATATTTAATGGAAAATAAAATATATCTGACAATACTAAGCATGCCACAAAGTGGCTGCAAGGGGTCGTGTCCGCTCCTACAACAGTTGACCGAGACACCTGCATTACAGTATTTTTAATTGGGCCGCGAGATCTTGTGTTGTACTCTTTTGTCTGCTGTTGTCCTTGAGCTGATGAATTTTCCTTTTCTCCTGGAAAAAGTTGCAAGATTTTAGGACAATAACTATCTGTATAGAACGTAAAACAGCTGTGAGCGATTGAGAGCAATTCTTCCAAACAGGAAGTCAAAAATACTCCTCACGTGGGTGTGGCAAAGTATCCCGCTGTAATTTGCAGGGAGGAGTAACCCAAAAGGAGATAGCCGGCAGATGGTAGTAAGAGTCCTTATCGCAGGTTTCGCATCTTTTGTGGCTGGCATCAGTTACCTCACCGGCCTGGCAAAATTGATGACCGCCCTGCTGCTGGGTTTTGGTGCATTCAGTTCTTTTTTTTTCGGAGTCTTATTTCTACTGCCGATTGATACAGAGCGGGTTTTTTTCCCTGTATACGAGAAAGCACCAGCCTGGCCTTATTTTATTATTGGGTTGATTTTAACAGGAATGGCTGTGGCACTTTTTCTGGTAAAGACGAAACCGGAAAAAGGTGAGGATGTTTCTGCAGTCCACTTTAAATATCTCCTTGGCGGTTTTATCGGATATCTTTCAAGCCTCTTCCTGTCGTCCTTTTACTGGTTTCCCTCTGATGAAAAAAAGCTTTCCGCAGACCCATCAACTCTGACGGTGGAAGTGCTGGTTGGAACAAGCCTGTTTCTGATTGGAGTCTCTGTTTCCTGCTATTTGTTGTATCGGGCATCGAAAGGAAGATCGGCGCGGCATCCGGATCTCATGCGGCGATTCGTACTGGGCCTTTTCACCTTCTTCCAATTTGATAAGATGCCTCTTCTTGTCGCATATCTGCTGATTTATTCTCCGGCAACCCAGGTTATCTTTCCAAACATTGCCGCCCTTGCCCTTGCATCGTACATCCCTGTGGGATTTTTTTTACTGAAAACAACCTGGGATACAATAGAAGAAGACGCTACTCATCTTTAGCGGGAAAAAACTCAGTCGTTCATGTTTTCTCAAATTACCACCTTGGCTAATTCGAATAGTTTTACCTAAGATAGAAGGATTGATCTGCCCATGTTTAACTGGTTTCGAAAAAACCGCAGGCGAAAGATATTACAGACACCATTTCCGCAAATATGGCGGGATATCCTGGTAGAGACGGTATTGCACTACCAATATCTTGATCAGGCTGAAAAGGAACAGTTAGAGCAATTAGTACAGGTTTTTATCAGTGAGAAGAGTTTTGAGGGTTGTGGTGGGCTGGAGCTGACAGATGAGATAAAAGTTGTCATTGCAGCGCAGGCATCTCTTTTGGTTCTCGGTTTACCATCTTTTCAGTATCGGGACCTCGATTCAATACTGGTATACCCTACGACGGTTACCTTGCCTGAATCACGGCCCGGTGTTTTTTCAGAAAGCTGGCAAATAGTGCCCGATCAGCAGGCGATCCTTGGCCAGGCCTGGCTGCGCGGACCGGTGATACTGGTCTGGGATGCCGTGCTGCGTGGTGTCCGGCACCCGGAGCGAGGGCATAATGTGGTATATCACGAGTTTGCCCATATCCTCGATATGCGGGATGGCTCGGCAGACGGCACTCCTGAACTCCATGGAGTTCAGTTGTATCGGCGGTGGGTGGAGATATGTTCTAAAGAGTTTTTCAGGCTGAAAAAGCGAGTGGAGAGAGGAGAGGCGAGTCTGCTTGATCCGTATGGTGCGGTCCATGAGGCAGAGTTTTTTGCTGTCGCCACAGAACTTTTCTTTGACCGGCCATTGCGCATGGAAAAAGAATATCCGAAACTATATAACGTTTTACAGGAGTATTACCAGCAGGACACCGCGGCGCGGCAACGGCGCTATAGAGAAAAAAACGGTGACGACACAATCGCCGCTCAATAGGATACCTTCCAGCCGTTGGCAATGTGGTATTGCCGTTACCTGGAATCGTGAACATTTTTTGGGCTGTGCCTTGTAAACAATAGAGTATATCAGTATCCTGCAAGAAATCAGAATTTTTCATTACGAATAATGATAAAAACGGAAGTGACAAACAATAATGACATCGCTGGACGACCCAAAAAGAAACAGCCAGACCATCTCAGAAGGTGCCCTGAAAAATCTTGAAAAACAGATTCATCTCCGCACGACAGAGCTCCGGGAGTCCAATCAAAAACTGAAACAGGAAATTAATGACCGAAAGCGTGCTGAGCGGATAACCCGTACACTTTTCAGTATCTCAAACGCCGTCAATACCACCAAGGATCTTGGAGAGCTCTATGCCTCTATCCACAATATTCTTGGAGAAGTCGTCTATCTGAGTAATTTTTTTATTGCCATCTACTTCAAAGAGACGAGCAGGGTCTCTTTTCCGTATTTTGTTGACCAGTTTGACTCTGGTTATGTCTATGCGGACCAGTTCAGCGAAAAAAACTCCCTTACCGGAACAGTAATCACTACAGAACAACCGGTTTTTTTAAACAAATCCGAACTAGAGCAAAGGGGCAGGGAAAATCGTGTTATTGGCACAGTGCCAATTGCCTGGATTGGCGTCCCGTTAAAAATAGAGCAAAAAGTAATCGGCGTCATGGCTGCCCAGAGTTACGAGGAGCAGCGTAGTTTTGATGTGATGGATCTGGACCTCCTCATTTCTGTTTCGGATCAGGTCGCACTGGCGATTGAGAGAAAGCGAAATGAACAGTCTCTCATCGAAAGCGAAAAAAAATATCGCAACATTATAGCGAGCATAGAGGACAGTTACTATGAGATGGATCTCAGAGGCAACCTCACCCTCGTCAACCTGGCGATGTGTACAATGCTTGGCTATGGCACGGATACGCTGCTGGGTATGAATATAGCTCGATATATGAGTGAACAGACAGTCCGGAAGATGCGTGATTCTTTCAATACTGTTTTGGTAACGGAATTGCCCGGAGAGATGTTGGAATTGGAACTCTGCCGTAAGAATGGGGATATCAGATACGCTGAAACGGTTGTTTCGGCAATCCGCAGCGAAGATGATCGGATTACCGGTTTTAGAGGCATCGCCCGTGACATAACCCAGCGTAAATCCCTTGAAAAATCCAAGAAAATTTTAGAAGAGCGGCTTCAACATTCTCAACGGCTGGAGTCTATGGGAACCCTCGCCGGCGGTATCGCGCACGATTTTAACAATCTGCTCATGGGAATTCAGGGAAGGGCTGCACTGATGCAAAATGACCTTTCCGACCAGCACCCCCATTTTGCGCAACTTGAAAGTATTCAAAAATATGTGGAAGATGCATCGAGTCTGACGACCAGGTTGCTTGGATTTGCCAGAGGTGGAAAGTATGAAGTCCGACCTGTGGATCTGAACACGTTGATAGAAAAAGGTATCCAGATGTTTGGTCGAACCAGACGAGAAATCACTATCAATACCACCCTGAAAAGCAACCTGTGGCCGGTAGAGGTGGATTCCAACCAATTTGAACAGGTACTGGTGAACCTGCTGGTCAATGCAGGAGAGGCTATGCCGGAAGGAGGGACTGTAGGGATTGTGACCACCCACGTTATTGTCGGGAAAGATGATGCCGTTTTTTATGACATCAAACCAGGGAACTATGTCCAACTCACTCTCTCTGATACCGGCAAAGGTATAGACGAAAAAGTAATGAGTAAAATTTTTGATCCCTTCTTCACTACAAAAACCATTGGTCGTGGGTCCGGCCTCGGCCTGGCTATGGTCTACGGAATTATTCGCAACCATTCCGGAGCAATTTCAGTTAAAAGCGAATTAAATGCGGG
This sequence comes from Desulforhopalus sp., assembly GCA_049645925.1. GTDB lineage: Bacteria > Desulfobacterota > Desulfobulbia > Desulfobulbales > Desulfocapsaceae > Desulforhopalus_A. Next base: position 3,531 of record JBARUU010000040.1, on the reverse strand, counting down.
AACCGATTTTACAATTTTCCTGCCGGCAACAGATAAAGAAATCCCAACTGAAATCACGGTGAAACCCGCACCTGCTAAAAGCGGGTCTGAAACTATTCTTCTTGTGGATGACGAGCCTATGATTATCGAAGTTGGCCGGGAAATTCTTGCCTTGCTTGGCTATGATGTATTGACCGCAACCTCTGGTGAGGAAGCGCTTGATATCTTTGAAGACAAACAGGACCGGATTGATTTATTGATAATTGATATGATAATGCCGAAGATGGGTGGTGGCGAACTCTTTGACCAGTTGAAGAGGATGAATCCTACGGTCAATGTCCTGCTTTCCAGTGGCTACAGCATTGAAGGTCAGGCTCGTGAAATACTCAAACGAGGCTGCAGGGGATTTATCCAAAAACCGTTTAGCGTTTCCCAGCTCTCCGATAAAATCAGCAATATTTTGAATTGTCCTTCTTTCCCGGAAGATTGAGCTGCCAGCTCGTCCAAAAAAGAATTCGGACCACGAATCCGGGAACGAGCACGTCCGGCCTTGCGTGCTTGCCCCCTGGTCGTCTTTTGGTGAGTTGTTGCCTCGGTAAGAAAAAAACTAGGCAACACCGAGTTTCTCTGATGCCATGGCCGTCCCTTTTACCCGTGCGGCAATCTTTTCAAAAGCGATGTCTCTGGCTATATCCGGTGATCCATGCTTTGGCTTGACGTCTATACTGAAAGGCGAAAAACCACAATCATCCGTAGAGCCGAGACGCTCTTTAGGAATGTACCTGGCGGCGGTGACCAGATCATCCCGGACCTGCTCGGGGGTCTCTACCTTGGGGTTGAGGGGATCGATCACACCGATGAAACAGATCTGCGGGATACCGTTTGCGTCGGGCCGACTGTTTTCTCCGCACAATTTGTAGACGCGCTCCTTGTCCTTTTCGCTGGCCAACTGAATCAGGAAATAGCCGGCATTCATCCTGAACATGCTCGGGAGCAGCTCGGCGTAATCCACATCGGCACTGTGCGTTGAATCGCAATCCCCGCCCGGACAGGTATGGATGCCTATGTTTCTGCGCTCATCAGCCGAGAACCGGTCGATGACACGATTGTTGAGTTCGATAAACTGTTCAAGCATCTTTCGCCCTGTCCACGGGTTGTTCGGGTCATTCCTGCATGCCAGCCTGCCTTCGGTAAAGTCAATGGAGACACGTGCTGCTCCTGCATTGAAACATCCACGAATGTCCTTTTCACATTCGTTGCAGAGATCTTCCAGGAATTGCTCGCGTGCATATCCCGCAACCTTCCCGTCAAGTGGATAGAGCAGGGAGAGCATTGAGGGGGCGATCACCGCCTGTTTTAATGGTTTTGAGGCGATTTTAATCGCTTGTTTTACATACTCTGATGCGAAGGTCTGGTAACGAAAGGGGCCGCCGGTCAGGCGTGGAAGCTGTCGGTGATGCCCATCAGTGAAAATGGCAAAGTACTGACCGTCAGCTGCGAGGTTTGCGGCGAGCCCTGTCCCCGCGAGGGTATCAGTCAAAGGATAGGTAGCAAAGCTTGAGGCCCGCTGTTCTCCGTCGGAAACTATCGGCGCTCCAGCAGCCTCCATGCGCTTGATTGAATCGAGACAGGCACTATCCTGTTCAACTTTCAGTTCGTCACGGCTTATTCTTCCGGCATCGTAATCGGCAATCGCCGCCTGAAGTCTGGCTGAGCGTGGGAGCGATCCGACATTCTCTGTAGGAATTGTCATGTTCATCCTCCTTATGGTTTACGTGCTGTGCCCGGGTAACCGAACCAGTGCCTGGCTCGAAATACTACCGGCTATGAGGCGAGATACTAAAAAGTTACTGCAATAGATAGCTGGTCAAGAAGGGTCTGCTGCACAGTATTGACCTGTGAACATCAATAAACTATCCACTCTGTTGCAGCGGAGCAAGCAGTTTCCCGGAAGCGTCAGCTTCGAATTCTCAGAGCAGACCTACCCCCTCTCTCTGATAATCACTTTTACTTCGCAGGACTACGGCCACTGGAATTCCCAAAAATCCCCAGCAGGGCTAACACCGCTTAAGGTACTGAATAGTACAGCATATGTGGCTCTTTTAACCCTGTCGAAACCTTTTGCTTTTGCGATAATCATTATTATTATTGACTTGAGCGCGTGTAACAGCGCATTGAGTTGTAGAACAGCAGGGAGGTCTGATCATGAAAAGCAGATATGAGTCGATAGTCTGGGTTAAGGACGAGAAGGGTGAGAAGTATGTTTGCCCAATTGACGATTTTAAGGGGAAGAAAGGCAGAAAGTTTGAGCAGTTGACCGAAGAAGAAAAGAAGCACTGCTCAAAAAACGGTTTGCCCTGGAACTAAAGAACTAAAGTTTGATCGGAGATAGCCACTTTTGGCAATACACAAGAGAACCGGACAAGTGAACGAGCCGGCGGGTACTCAGATTATTACCGACAGGAGTTGTTTCTATGGGGTGCTGGAATTATAGGTTATACGCCATGAGTGATAGAGTTGTCGTAAAAGCGACGGATAGACAATCCATCGCCTGAATGGCTCTATCAGCAACATGTAGAGAGCTGTAATCCTTCCCACCGGCTTCACGTAAATTGCCCACAGTAGTCTATAGCCGCCTGCACGTGGGAATACTACCCAGACAAGGGCAGCATGCACCGTCCTGTTGCGAATTTCAGTCATTGCTTCAACGGAATGAACATAGAGTACGGTGAATGGACCTTCCTTTGTGCCTGGCGCAACAGTGGAGAGGGTTTTGTCAGCTTCTGTGATTCGATGCTGAAACAAGCCGCCATTTTCTGCAGATTTTCTGTCCCACCCAAACAACCGACCTAGCAACCAGCGAGCGGAGAACAGCAATCGGACAATACCATCCGGCTGATTCGCCTTGAGCAAGGCACGGACATCGCTCACCGTGCGTCCCGCACCGCCACCTGGCAGGTCCAGCCGCCACACATCGTGGATCGGGATGTCTTTGAGAATGGTGTGGGCACGTAAATCCAGGCTGAGATATTCGCTTTGTCCCACACGCGCCCAGGGAACCATGGTCTTCTCCTTGTGTATAATTCAGCAACCAGGTGATGGTTGAGATTGCAACCCTATATAAAATAAGCCGATAAAAATCCAGATCAATCCTTTCTTTACCCCCGTTTTCTCATGACATTTTTGATATGACCTGTAATATGCATGTATCTCAGGCAAATAAATAACCTGACACACTCAACAGGGTATCTTCGACTGTGCGACCGCAGAAACCACCTTCGGGTGAACAGATTTTATTACAATAGAACCCTCACTGCGTTCGCTTATCTGCTGCCTTGTTGTCGGGCAATCATGATAAAATCTTATCCTCGGAAATCAGTGTCGACTCCGATGCTGAGGTTGTCTTTTCTCTGTTCGCTGTGTTTCAGGTTATGGTACACAGTGGAGATAGTGCGCCACGGGGCTGCACGAAAGATGAGGGTAGGTCCCTCGGGGTCGGCTTACAGGAGCAGGCACCAAACCACCTTAAGTTGCTGTGGTAAAGAGCCATGG
>JBARUU010000039.1:0-16959 GCA_049645925.1 Desulforhopalus sp. | reverse complement strand
ACGTCATGCGTGGCGGTCTCAAAGGAAAGGCAAGAGACAGCAATGGACGGCTCAGGAGAACAACGACCCGGCCGGTCAAAGCGCTTGATCGAAATATCAAACTGAACCAGGCTCTCTGGTTGTTAACAGAGAAAATGGCTGAGCTGAAACAGGCCGAAACTGACCTGTCAGTTGAACCTGCTTGATCTGCTTTTTACTTTTTACTAACGATAGCCGTCTCCTTAGGGGGACGGCTTTTTTTATGGATGATTTTTATATCTTTTATGCTATACAAAGGTATGAAGAAATGTATGAAGAAATATTTAATATATTATATAACTATTTAGTTATATAAGTATGTCACAAAAAATATATACAGGTTGTTCTTTACTACAGGAAAACACGATGAAAATAATAATACTCAACCAGAAGGGTGGTGCGGGGAAATCAACGATTTCAACAAACATGGCATATTGTCTGGCGATGTCAGGAAAGAAGACGCTTCTGATCGATATGGACCCCCAGGCACACAGCTCTGTTATCTTCTGCACGGACATTCCCAGAAATCAAACGGTCAATGAGCTGCTCTCGAGCAAATCGTTTAAAATTGACACTGTCATTCGACAAGCAGTGCTCGGTGAAAATGAAGAGCTGGTTGAGAATCTTTTTATTATTCCTTCCAATATCCACCTGGCCATAACTGCCGAACAGATCACAACGAAAATACACAGGGAAAAACTTCTCCATAATCATTTGAAAAAAATCGAAAAGGATTTCGACTTCATCATCATCGACTGTCCACCAACAGTTAACGTGCTCACTGTCAATGCAATCTATACCTCTGACATGATTTTGATCCCGACCATTTACGGACGTTACTCTTTGGATGGTATTGCCGACCTTTTTCAGTCGATTGAGGATGTGAAAGAATCCAATGACTTTAAATATATGATTTTGAGAAATGCACGTGACTCCCGCAACAAGCTCTCTAATGTGTTTGTCGAAGAACAATTGGAACCGTATAAAAAGAATCTGTTAAAAACCGTGATCCGGAGAAATGAAGCCATCAATCAAGCGCAAATGAACAATGAACCTGTGATGGTTTTTGACCCAAGATCTTACGGTGCTGAAGATTTCAAAGAACTTACTGAGGAGATTCTGAGATATGGCAACTAAAAAAATTACAGGACAATCCAAGCTGGCTCAAACGACAGAATCAAAAGCTGGTTCCAAAGAACGTCTTGATTTGGTGACGCCAAGCAAAAAACCATCTTTGAAGGCATACCGACTCTATAATGATGATATTGCCAGGCTTAAAGAAATCACCGCGACGATGAACAAAGAGAGTCACCGACACATCAGTGAAACTGCTGCGATTCGTGCCTTGATTGTGTTGGGAACGAGTGCAACTGGTGAAAGACTTTTGAAAGCGTTACGGGAAACGATATAGGTTTGTATGTATATTATGCTATACATATATATATCTAAGTTGATGTGCAAATAGCTAGCACAATGTTTCTAAAAACGGGTTTTGAAAAAAAACACTAGAAAAAACGAAATCAAGAAACAGCGTGTAAGAAGAAACAAAGAAACAAAGAAAACGGCTGCTTGCCGTGGCTCTGAAAGTTGGTTATGATCCTCGTCAATAACATAGCTGTTGGTATTATAGATTGGAAATATATGGACTTTGGAATCACCATTATTTTAATAACACAAGACACGTCTTTGGAGGCTTAGGTCATTTGTTGACTCGAAGGCTTAGGGAAAGGATCAGAGTTTATCTTTATGTGAAACTCTAAAAATTGTGTGTTACACAAAATCGCGAGCAAACCATAACAATATGAATCTATTTAACTTAAAGAAGATTTATTCACTTGCTTGTGAGCCTGATGATAAACCTGATTTTGATCTCTGGACCTCACAAAAAGATGTGGTGAGTTTTTTGAATGAAGAAGCTAAAGATGAATATGTAATCATTTATGCATCTCTTCCACACACTTTCATACATTCAGTATTTATTCCGAAGCCAGAGTTAACTCGTGACTTAGTCAAGGATCTTCTAAAATGGAGCTACAACCCTTACTCTTCCTGGGGATTAACGTGCTCATCTGATAATGCATGGATTGAACCCCCGCTTCACAGCGCCGGAAGCAAAACACTGAGTACAGGAGAGCAAATTGTTTTTGGGCGTTCATTCGAGGGGCTTAATAATAACCAAAACTACTACGAGTTAAACCAAAAGATTGCTCATGTACTAGATGTCCATTTTGTCTCTGAGCGTAACGCTTGGTGTAAATTGGATGATCACGGCGATATATTAGATGTATTTAAAATCATAAAAATTGATGATTTGCCAAGAAATGAAACAGGATTAATCATTTGCGTAAAGAAAGAAGTGCTTAGCGAGTATTCAAGCGTTGAAAATTTAACTTTAATGAGGATGTTTGATTTCACCAGATATCGTTCTGGTAGTTTCACAGGCTGGGATAATAATCGGGAATCCTCAGATATCGGATATTTAGAAACAATTTATGGTTCCTTGTCAATATCACCTGGAACTGGAAGTTATTCGACGGGGTTCCAGCTTGTAGAGTTTAGTATCCCCAAAGAGAATATTATAAATCGGGTATGGGGAAGGCCTATCGACGAAAGCCAAAAGAAATATTGTTCATATATCGCACATGACTGGAAAAACCAAGTCATCTCTGAAATATCATGTGATCCTAGGTTCTTGTCTAACTATTTTACTGAATCAGAACTTCCATTTGAAATTACCCCTGGATTCTTTAGACCAGAAGTTTTAGCCAAGTACAAAAGCGATAGAGAAAAATATAGGCTTGATACTCGATCTGTGAGTTGCAGAGGAGCATGGCACCTAGAAACATTTGATATTAATTCCGCCGGACAAGTTCACACCTATCTGATTTACTTAAGCAGGTTGCCTTATGAAGAACAACTTCATTGGAAGCAGTATAACGAGAAACCAAAGGCACCACTTTCGGATCGTGCTATAAAAACTGATTTCGATGGTCAGTTTTACGAGGATTATGACCCATTGCCAAGCTTAAAACGTAAGCTAGAGGAACTTCATTCTCAAGGGTCAGAATGGTGGGTTCTACGAGATGAGAAGGCTCCAGATAAAGTACATTATCCTTATACTGAGTCAAAGGACGAATGGGCTGAAGAAATATTAAATCTAGATCAGCTACTGATAGAAGGATTGCAAGAAAAGTGGCTACGTAAAAGAGCAAAAGAACTTGGCTGTAAACCTGATGATCGACTTAGAGCTTTAAAGCTGATGGAAGTCATACTAGTTGCCATAAATTTCGACCAAGATCATGCAAAGGAAATTATGACACCATTTCATATAGTCCATAATTTACGCTCAATACTAAAAGGCCATACAGCAGGAACGGATGCAGAGAACGAGCGTAAAAAAGCCTTACAAGAGTATGGCAGCTTTAGAGGTCATTTCGAGAAAATATGTAGTGATTGCGATGAATCAGTTGAGATTTTAACTAAGGCGCTAAAAGAAATATGAGAGGTATCTTGGCGTCAAAAAATAACAAGCGACTGCTGTCGGACTGCCAAAAGGTTCACTCCTCTTGCTGGCGCAAAAGCAGCGCCACGTTTGTTAGCCGCAGAGCCGGGCGTTATACGGCACCAGAAATGACACCGTGCTCAATTTCTGCTTTTAACCCAAACAGGATTTCAATTGAGTAAACAGTCCCCGGAATTCTCATTGATTCAATGATTAATCATGATGGCACTAACTATTGAACAAAAACGGAAGGAAGCGGTAGCCATTCTTTTGAAAGATATGGAAACAACTGCCGCTAATATGCGGGCTTTAATAGTCGGCATGCCACCTGAAGATTTCCTTGGATACATCTATGCTCAGCTCATGATGAAAATGATGGCGGGCAGCGGTGCAACTTCGGCAGAACGCGACACCGATGGTCCTGATGACACGTTCAATGAAATCCAGTTTCTACTGGAGTACGTGCATGCCGTCCTAGCATCAGACTCGGCTCCCGCCGAAGTTGAATTCGATGAGGCTCAATGCGCCGAGCTGTTCGTAATTAGCCGTAAGCTGCGAGAACAAGCCATGTTTTTCGCTATGGCCTCGTCTGCTGATACAGAATACGAGGATTTTGGACCTTATACGGCGGATATAGAGTTTCACGTAAAATCGACGTGGGTTTTGCTCAGAGGGAACCGTTATCAGGTTTTAGAAGGTGAATTTTACCGCTACGTGCTTGCGCCACACGATGATGTCCTGAAAGAGGTCTATGGAGTCGGAGCCACTGAGATTGCGGAAGGCTTCCAAGATATGGCTAATGCTACCCGTTCGGGGCAAGCGAACGCCATAGAAGAAATGATGAAACAGTTCGAATCTGCAAAGGGTTTTGCTGCGGAGCAGGAAAAACCTATTGAAGATGTTATGGAGGCGTGGGTTGCGGCCAATACGGATCTATCGAAAACCGCCGGACTAGCCATGGACGACATGCTCCGAGGCGGTATCGCAAATGTCAGTCGTCACACGAAATTACCACCGGATCTATTATCGGATTTGGCGTATCAACGCGGTGAAGAGACTGAGTTTTTCGCTGAAGGCGACTTCGCAGGAACCCCATACAGGACACTACCCGCCCGCAAAAAGCCCTTAATCCAACTTGGATCGGACTACTACGCTGTTGACCCCTGTTTCACCCGCGACGCAGGGTACCGTGCGCTTCTTTTCAATCTGTTGCAGCGAAAACCGGACTACAAGAAGTCTTTCGAAGACCGCCAGAAGATAATGAGCGAAGGAGCGTTTCCAGACATACTCACCGATCAGCTGCCTGGAGCGACAGTCTACCAAGAGGTGTATTACAAGGATCCCGTGACTAGACAGTGGTCCGAAAACGACACCCTAGTTTTAGTCGATGATGTGCTCTTCCTCGTTGAAGCTAAAGCGGGTGCAGCAGCAACTATTGCTTCGCCTGCGCTCGATTTTAAGCGGCACGCCCAGTCAGTACAGGATTTGGTTCTTAAGGCGTACAGACAGTGCGAGCGTTTCTTTAATTATCTAAATTCTGCGGACGAGGTGCCGCTCTACAGTCGAGCAGACGGCAAATATGAAGAGTGCGGTCGAGTCCGTCGCTCGGATTATCGTGTGATGGTGCCCATTGGGCTGACGGTCGAGTCATTCTCGCCCTTTTCGTCTTTTTGCAAGGAATTGCCTCAGGTTGAACCGCTTCTAGGAAAACATGGTTTTGTATCAATGTCGATTGATGATCTGTTTGTCCTAAAGCGTATCCTGCCCACACCAGGGGTGTTTGCACACTACATGGAAGTGCGGCAGGCTGTGGCTGGAATGAGGCGCGCTCATCTGTTTGACGAGTTAGATCACCTTGGCGCTTACATAACCAAGAACCGTTTTGATCAAGACATTGCTGACCAACTCAAGGGCGGCGAAGCTAACTTGGTGGTGTGGAATGGTATGAGTGGTGTCGTCGACAGGAGCTTCGAGGGTGAGAACTGGGAAACCAACCCAATGCCGACTCAGGAGTTCCCGGATGAGGTTTTGAAACTGCTTGGAGCATTAGACACTACCCGAGCACCGGGATGGCTCTCAGCCGAGAGCCTTATCCGCAACTATGGTGAGCAAACACGTAAGGATCTTGCCAAGTTGCTTTCGGATTTAGGCGAAACAATAGTGCAGCACCCAGCACGTTACTTCGCATTTGCTGGCGATGGTCAGCCACTCTTCGTCTGGATGAAAAGCTCCGAGCATGATATTGAATGGGAAAAGATAAATGACAAGGCAAGCGCAGTTGTACTGTGTATTAAGTCTCCCGAAGCTGTTGGTGTACAGGTTGAGGTTAGTACAGGAGGTGTCTATGACAAGGCGCAACATTTTAAAGTTCATGTCCCTTCTGTGCGGACTGCGGAGAATGCGCATATCTTTGACGATGCAAAACGCATGGGCCAGCGAGCAAGAACATTAAATCCTCCTCGTAGAGCAGATACATCAGAGCCCAGGTATACAAGGAAAACTGGTCGTAATGAGCGATGCCCTTGTGGAAGTGGCATAAAGTACAAAAAGTGCCATGGTCGTTAGAGAATGAGGCATTCGATTGGGGCAGAGCGAAAATTGTTCCTTCAATGGATTGGTTTGAGTAGTTTGATCTTGGCCGCATGTGGAAAACAGGAGATCGCTCTAAGTGCCGTATAAGAAGCGCATTTATCGGACTAGTTTTCCGCTGTGCTCCAAACCAGCCGCAAATGCGGGCGTTCAATAAGTAAAGATATCATAGTGTAGCGTTTTATCGAATGTTGCGCCCGAAGGAACACCAAAGTGGTGCGAAGGAGCCTTTAGTTGAAGAGCCATCAGGAAAACTGATTGGAAAGATCTTGACATATATTTCAAGACTTGACACAAAATTTTGTGGGTTTACTTTCAAGACGTCATACAGGCATAGCAAGCAACAGGTGGTGCAGATTGACCGGTTTGGCCATAATGTCTAGATGTGTGGAAAGAAAATGATAAGCGTTTTTTGATGGGCAAGCGGGTTCACAGGGGGAGCAAAGTTTCTTTGCGGGAGCATGAGCGGTGATAGCCGCTTGAACGGAAACAAGAGCATCCAGAGACTGGCCATTCATAACGTACCCCAACATTCCGGCAAAACCAAGCCATGACGCATACTGCGACTCAGAAGTGATTTGTTTTTTAGAGGGATGAAGAAAACGGAAGAGACCTTCAGTCACATACAGTCGCGCTGACTTGGTGAACCTTGCTTGTTTCCCTTCAGGCCACAGGCGTTTACATTCATAGATGTATTCTGCATTTGCAACGTTGATGATAAGATCACAGCGGCCAAGGACTCGTCCAATGCCGTTAATGCCTTCTTCGATGATTTCAGGCTGGCAGCGAAGCCCCCAATTAATTGTTGCACTCCCACGAATCGTGGTTTGCATCCATTTAAACAAAGTTCTGGTAATATCATCCTCACCGCTGGCTGCAGTAAACACTCTTTTCTTTTCTTCCCACGCTGTCCCCAAGAGTGGAAGGAATTGTTCCATCACATTCTCAGGCGATAAGCTGGGAAATGCATTAAGCCATTGGCGCTCCGCATCCGTCATATAGTGCCCCCAGCATGCGATAGGTGGCCCATAATGCGGTCAGCATCTGCATAGGCCGCACCCGTTAGCCAGAAACGACACTGCCTGGGTTTGATGAGATACAAATCATACTCAGTAAAAACCAAAGCGTACCTTTGTAGGTAGATATTACATCCAAGGTTTCGTTCAAAGTGTTGTAAAATATCGTTTGGCATATCAGTGAGATGAACGGCCTTTTTCCGTTGTAGTACGGGGAATAGACTGTTATCGTCTTTATGCTGACGCGTCACCCGCACCACAGCCACATCACTGGAATAAGCACATACGGATGCTACGGCCCGTATGTCTTTAGCCATGTGGGTTGTTAGTGCTTTGCTCAAGGCTTGGTCGTACGCATCCCATTGTTCTTTGGAGGAGGCTTTCCATAGCTTAGGGATCTTCCCACCTTTTGCTGGCTGAGCCGCATTGCGTATCAAGCTGACATTTTCATTGATAGCGGCAATCTCTTCGGAGCGCAGGTCAAGATATGAAAAGATGAGGTTGTCTAAATCTTGAATAGTCGCATTTGATGGGAATGGTTTTTGCGAAATTAGAGGTTCTTTTTCTCGAGCGCCTGCCTGCTGCATCAAATCATCCATTTTGGCGACAACCATCGCGCGTGCTTTTTCTGCCTTTTTAGGATTGGGCAGGTCATCCGGCTGGGGGAATGGCAGAGGTAAAATGTCGGAAGGAACAATCCTCGGTCGATTCACAGCAAGACCTATGGTTCCCATATACCAAGCTGCAAAGGAACTGTTGATAAATGCAGTTAGGAATTTCCCGGTGGCACGGCCTTCGTCAGAACTTGGTACAGTTACTCCCATAAGGCTTTTATTAAAACTGAAATTATGCTCGGCATAACACGCAGAAAATCGAGATTTCCCACTGATGCTCAGAGGCATAACGATATGTGGAGCTGTAAAGCCTTCAGAATAATTCTTCCAAAGTACTTCTGCTTTTTTATAAGGTTGCCAAGAAGTGTTCTCTGGTTTTACCCAACCAGCAATATTCTTAGTCATTATATATGGTATCTGCGTAAGTTCCGGAAGTTGTACAGGTTTAGTTTTACTAGTTCCATTGTAGGCTTGAAATCCTAGTCCAAAGCCCCAATCAGGGTGTGGATTCTCCGGAAACTGTTTTCGTACCTGTCGCGTTTCGAGTAATAGGTCTTGCAATGTCGGCAGAGTGTCCAGAAAGTCAAGCAGGCGCCGTTCAAGCTGACTAGACCACATAAACCGCTGGGTTGCCGCTATCGAATGGTTGGCGAAATGCCACGCAGATATTTGATGCCTATCTTCCTGTGTAAGAAGAATACGGTTCCCGCGTGTAGCGTTAATGTCCGCTTTGGGGCAAATATAGGTAAAGGAGTAGGAACTTCTTCCATCATCGCGCAAGGCGTGGAGGATACAGGCAGGAAACACGGCCTTCTTGAATAAAACACGACGGAGATCGGAGAGGTCTACCAGTTTGGTGATGCATACAAAATCCAACAATCGAGTAATACTTTCCTTCACGTTATTTAGAAAGAAACCCTGTGATGGTAAGAGCAGAGCAATAGGAGCATGGGGCCGCAAGTGTTCAATGGCTTTCCAGATAAAAGGCCAAGAGCGTTCTCGATTAGGTGGATCGGGATACTTTTGTTTATTATGGTTTTTAGTATCAGCAAGTATTTGTTTATTTAACCAGCATTCACCCTCGGTTGCTTGGTTTGGGTTGCCCCAAGGTGGGTTGCCAATGATGCAATCGTATTGTTCGTCAAGTGGATGGTCAAAGAAGCTACGTTCAAATAACGTTGTGCCCAATAGTTCCGGCAGGATTTTACCCTCGGTCTCCATATGCTTTTGTAGTTCTTTAGGCTGGCGTCTGTTCAGTAGGGCCAGAGAAAGAGAAAAAGCGCTGATGCGGACGGCGGTGGGGTTGATGTCGAGACCGTGCAGGCAGGTAGCAAGTTGTATGAGCGTCTCCCATGGGGGGGACCCCAAATAGGTGGCCATGCGCTGAAATAAAGTTGCCAAAAAAACTCCTGAGCCGCAGGTTGGATCCAGTACGCGTGGCATGTGTCCCGCGTCCAGATGACTTTGCAACGTTTCCCATACTTGTTCGACCACAAGCGAAGCCAAGCGGCGAGGGGTGTAGTAGGCTCCGTTTTTTTCTTTGCTGTCTTCCGATTCCAGAAAACGGTCATAGATCTCACTCAGGAGCTCAACGGGAATATGGTCAAACCTATATAGTCGCAGCAGGCGTTTTTGTTTGCTTTTGAAATTTAGTATACCTTCGAGGAAGTCTGCCAGTATACGTGCATGTTTTTGCCATAGGGGATTGGCGGTAAACAGACCACCATTGCAGTCCAGGTCAAGACACTGAATCAACTGAAAAAAAGCCTGAGGGTTACTGCGCAGCAAGGTATGCAGTTTGTCGACATTGTTGCTGCTGTGAGCATGGATATACTCGGAACCGATAATGCCCCTATCCTCCAAGTACAAAAGGAACATAGCTTGGAGCAACACATCATGAATCTTGAAAACAAATTCTTGGGGAGCTAGTGCAGGATTAACTTCGTACCCCTCAGCAATTAGCAGTGAGCGGCGGACTCCATCCAGATCACAGATCAAGGTTTCGTCTACCCGCTCATCCTTGGTGAATTTATCTCCATGCTCGGCCAGCAAACGGCCAGATTCTAGTCCATTGATTAGATCTGCAATGGCTCCAGCGTTTTCAACACATTGCAGGGCGTCAAGCAAGGATGGGAATTCTTTTCCTGCCTCAGTGCGTATTTTAACCTTGTCAGGGGGGATGGAAAGTGTGTGGATTTCCACTATGTCAGGTCGCAACAGCAACAGAAAATCCAGCTCGCCCTGGTTCCATAAAATAGTGTAAAGTTCCTCCAAACACTCCTGTTTGTTATCATCTGATGATTGGAATGACACAACAGCTGCGCGGGGAGTCCCGTCAACACAAAACACCCCGGACGCTCCAGCTTCTAACACATCCATGACCATTTGAGCGCAGGGGAGAGTTGCAGCGTGCTCAATTGAGACGATGAGTTCTTTTCCCACCCGGGACGTCAGTTTTAGGCGTTCAAGCCATTCTGGTGAAATTGTCATATTCATAAGGATTCTCTATTGTTTGTTTACTTTAAACACCTTATAAACACAACTTTAAAGGCAGATTTCGTAAAAAATGGGTGACCAATTATATTGGCATTTCACTTCGGGGCTTATGATTGCTAATAGCTACACTCAGGCAACAAGTAGCAAATTGAGGCATGATGAAAAAATTTCAAACCCCAAAAAAGTTCACTCCTCCACACCTCTCCTTCGATGCGCTTGTGTTACTGAGAAAGAAAGGGGGCACCAGAAAGAGAAAAGAGAAAAAGGTCAAGTCCTCCTTTGGCTTTTGTTGTTTGACTTAAAAGCTAACTTATCTATATTCAATGGTGACTTGAAAGCCTCTTGTGATCAAGAAATATGTTACAGTTTACCTCCTGGTAAATTTCTCCCTCCTATGCCAAGCCAAATTATCCTGATCAGGCCAAAAACGACTTTCAGAAGGCTTGAACACTGGACGGTCTGACAGAGTAAGAGTATGCCCAGGCAGATTATGGTCATTTTTAACTGCTGGAGATATCATCACCAGATAATTGCCATCCACTGACATAAGCCCTTCGTCGTAAGACCAGTGGCAGAGTTTACACAGGGCTATTCCGTTTGTCGGGTGGTCATTATGGCTCACACTCCATGGCTTGATGTGGGCGGCATCGACTATGGTGTGACCTTCTGGAGTGATCATTTTAATTCCACAGAGCGCGCAACGATGATCATAAAGTTTGACAACAGCCTTTCTAAACCCCTGGTCACGGACTTTGTCAACATCGACCAAAGTGGATTTGGTTTATTGTCTGTTTAATGTCCGGGAACAGCTCTTGTGTTGTGAGCAGGCCGGTGGAATATATTTCTGATTGGCAATTGAGTACTGAACGTTCAACAATTGTTTGCCGGATTTCCTGAGAAAAGTATTTATCTATAAGAACCATGCGGAAGTTATCTCTAGAACCTGGCATTTGTAGCAGCGGATTGAGATCGTCACTGAATTTAGCTCCGAGATACAATTGTCGAAGCCGTTTCACCGAGCTTACCGTCAACCCTCTTTGGTGCTGCTGTCCAGGCTGTGGCTTCAACTCCCAGAAAGCTGCGCTCTCCAGATGATAAAAAGGATAGGACATACTTGCTTTCCGTTCAGGTGGCAGTAATAAGTCGCAATAGCTTTGGAAGGTTTGAGCAAGTTCGAACGATGGCTCAATAAAATTTCTGACAATGATTCCGGATTCGATAAAATCGAGAACAGCTAAAAGCAGAAAAGGTTTGTAGGGCGAGCGATTATAGGTGAGACTTGTCCAGTTTTTCTTAGATCCATCCGTTCGCAGCTTAGCAAACGCGTTCAGAAAATCATCGAGCCGTCCGCACATTGGTTTATCCTATCTTTGAAAACCGAGTTGTCCTAACGAATAAGCAATCTAATGCTATTCAATACAACAGGCAAGTGTCGGGGAAAACGTCGGGAGAAATTTTTGAAGCTATCCCGCAAGATGAAGCTATTGCTAAGCCAGAATTATTGATATGTGTTCGGATATCAGAAAGTTCCATCAAATGTAATATCCAGAATCTCCATAAAGACGGTAAGCAGAAACGTATTGGCTTAGCCAATGGTGGGCATTGGTAGGTTTCTTGACATATTTGCAAGAAATGGTAATGGGTATCACCTATAAGGTCGATATTTTTACCGGTTAGCCCGTCTATAATTCATTTTTCCTGCAATGAAAGGAGGAGGCTATGACAATCGGAACTATTAGTATAATCGCAGGCGTTGTCCTCCTGATTCTTCTTAAACTGTTCTTCAGAGATTCGAGAAGTTTGAATCAAAACGGTGGGCTCCATGGGAGTGACCATGATGAGTTATTCAAAGAACAACCTGACGTTGACCCAAGTTGGTCAGTCCTTCCTGGGAATGTTTGGCATTCCGATGACAGCTGAATAAGTTCTTGTAAAATTGATTTTCACTTTTCATACGTTGTACGTCTTATTCTCTTTCAAACACACTTCCTTTCCAAAAATCTTTATCGCTTTTCGGAGGGGTATAGTCCGCATCGCCTTGGATGACGTTACCGGAAGGCAATACAATCCCTTCATTTTGTCTTTCTGGTTGAACCAGGTTGCCTTCATAATAAAAAGATTGGTTGCGGTAAAAATCATCGGTCGGCCTTGGGGGAATATTCTTATTTAATCCGGCTATTTCTTTAGCGAGTTCTCCTGCTGTCGTATGAATTCCGCCGTTACCAGATTCCTCGGCACGGTTTCTATTCCGAATATCATGAGCCGGGTCTGTAACAGAACCAGCATTTGGATTATTCATCGGAATATCTGATTTTGGACTGGAAAAGTTACTTTGTTTGATACCAAAAGTTTCTGCACCGGCTACACTTGTAGTCATTCCAACATTATGTTTCAGGTCATGGACCTGAACACGTTCTTTAGTGGCAGAAATAGTATCGTGTACTTCATCTGTTGTGTTACCCCAACCATAGCCGTTACCGCTGACAAAGCCTTTGATAATATTCTGCATGTTGTCGACACCCTGGCTTCCCTGCTGAGTTAAAAAGTGATTGAAGTCACTTATGGTACGACGGATGGTCTCAGGTGATTCATTACCATATCGCTCCGAAGCATAATTTTTGACTAAGGCGGTTGTCAGGTCTGCTCCATATGACTCGGTCGAACTGCTCACCTGCCTGGCATCGTTTAGGTATGAGTAGACTTCTGTTTCTCCTATCTGTTTTGCTAATTTAGTCATGTAGTCCAGACTGTTAGAATCTTGTAATGTCTGTTGAAGAGATTCTGATCTTACCTGCGAGGCCGTATTTTCAAAAGCCCTGGTAGTATCTTCGGAAACGTTAAAACTGACCTTTTCGTCATTTTGCCCTATGACTGCTATCTGACCGCCACCGCTAACAATATTTTTGAAACCAGCTCTCACTGAACTGTTAAATTGTGTGCGGATATTTTCATCCATTGTATTAACAAAACTGGACTTATCGCTGATTGACCGATTCCAATTTTCACGCATGGAATTGTCAAGTCTACTGGTGAAGCCATGGGCTTCGCTGCTTGAGAGACTTGCTCTTTTTGCTGTATCCATTGCTTGCTGCCAATTTTTACTACTTCCAAGGTTGTCTGAAGCCGCAATTATTCGTTGATGTTGGGCCATGGCGCCCACCTTGACTGGATCAAGGCCATTCACGATAGCGCTGGTCGTTGTGAAATCACCAGAACCATTCACGGAATACGCCGCTTTGCCGCCGGCGCTGGAATCGAGCATCATTCCGGTACCATCTGCACCGGTGGTCATGATGCTGGTGGAACCATCAGCGTTAACGGTTTCAGACTTAATTCTGGTACCGTGACCGACCGGAGCAGTGGAGACTTCCACCGGCCCTGATCTGGTTCCCACACCCATTCTGGTCGAGGCCATCATGGTGGCCATGTCACCGTCCGAGACTCCCGGGTGTATTTGGCCGGACTCCTGCAGGGTATTCTTGGCATTCATAGCCGCAGTATATCCACCAACTGAACGATGAGTAGACCAAGCCTGTGCCGCTGCCATGTTGGTAAAGCGATGTTCTGGCATGCCTTGAAGCAGACCGGCGGCGCTTACCTGCTGGTTCATTGCGGCGGAAGTTCCTTCCGGTGTGAGTAACTGACCGGCCTGTGCACCTGCCGATTGGGCAATGCGGCTTAAATTTCCGGCAAGCATTGCCAGGGCGTGGCCACCAAAGCGAATAAGCATCATGGAGAAAAAACTGGCCAGCATGATACCGGCGGACCGTATTACCCCGAACATCGCCAATAACTTAAGGGAGATGGTGGGAAATGCGGCCATGGCATAGACACCCAGGTTTGATTGCCGCATGTCCTCAAAGGCGTAGGTAGCATAGTCCATTGCCGCGCCGTGGATCACCGCGTCGGTAATTCCCCAGGTAGTGAGGAAGACAAAAAAGCCGAACATGACCGACGCCGCTTTGCCGACAACCGGAGTGGGGAGAAAGAGCACCAGAAAGGGGATGACGCCAATGGCTATGGCAGTCATAATGGCCCGCATAATAGGGATCCACTCATTCATGGTGAGGCCGATCCCGAGACCGGTGGAGGTGATCTTCCGGTTACTCTCCATCAACATGGCGGTTTCGTAATCATCCTGGTAATAAAAGTTGTAGAGGATCTCGGCGATCTGCCGCTGCTGGATGATTTTCTCCGGGGTAACCATGGCCCCGGTTGTAAAATTTAAAGTGCTGGTGAGCAAGGCCTTGCAGGTGTTCAGTTCCACAGCGTTTGATGGATCAAAATAAGCCTTACTGCAGACCTTTTTGATTGCCTCATCATAGTTGGTCGGATTGGCATAGATGGGCTGCAATCTGCTCCAGGCTTCAGTGCAGGTGACGGAACTTCCCTCAGGGGTAGCGGAATCATAGTACACCGTATAGACAGCCGGATTAACCGCCTGGCCTAGGTCAGGCAAAAAATCAGTGGTCGTGTTGCGCAGATCATCAAGGGATAAGGTCGTCCCCGGCCGCAATAATTCAAAGGTTACACAATCCTTGATATAGCGGATCATGCTGGTCCTGACAAAGTTGTTTTTGGGAGAGGAGCCCTTGACGGACTCCAATGCCTTGAATCCTATCCCCCCGGCATTTGTCTGGTATGCAGCATCAGGGGCGGCGGCAGTGTCGATGATATCGACCATGCCTTTTTCAATCTTATTGAGAAAGCCGGCGGTAAACACCACCGCATCGGGAATACCGCCAATAGTCTGGAATCTGTTCAGCACCGGATCATAGACGGTGATGTTCCCTTTGGGCACAAACAAGGCCAGGTACATGACAGCGCCGACCAGCACCGGTACAGCCCACACCAGGGGAATGATTCTGGCGCCGGTTGCGGCCCTTGCCAGCCAACCGCAGGCAGCGGCAAGAATGCCCAGTACAGTGACGACAAAGAGCAGACCCTGGTAGCCTGAATCACTGAAAATGAGAGCGATTTTAGTGAAGGCCTGAGTGATCGGGTTAAAGCCGCCATATGTATAGTATTCCATATCCAGTGCCAGGGCGGGTGCAGCCAGAAATAGGACAAAACCAACGGCTGGAATTATGGTGACTGCGGCTTTCTTCATGTCCTCACACCCTCTACATCTTTAGCCTGGCTGCAACATCTTTTCCGTAGCGGCGGGTGATCTCTGCCGTCATCTGTGTTTCAATTTTCTGCATATGTTCAAGGTAGGTCATGATGCTATTCATCTCACTTGCCGAAGCGACATAGCTGGTCCGGGCAGCTTCCTGGGCCTGTTTAATTTTATCCAGCATAAGAGAAATATCCTGGTCGGCATGCTGGGCAAAGACCACGGCCGCACAGTTCTCCGCCGGCTGACCAGCAGTTGCTCCGGCCTGTTTTTCAAGCATCTCCTTGGCCTTTCTGGCAACAATTTCAGCCCGGAGATAGAGATCGGACAATATCTGCAGGGCGTAGGCGTTGGCGGTAATATCGGCAAGACTGGCCACAGCCGCATCTTTCATATCCACAGTCACCGCCGTTTTGAGGATAGGCAGAGCCGCAAGAGGGTTTGTTTGTAGAAAGGTCTGTTCGGCTAAACTGAGGGTGCCTTTGCTTTCAATTTTACCGGCAATGCTCATTAAGGTATCCCTGACATACTGGACCAGATCGCGGTTGGTATCGTTAATCTGACTGCAATTTCCGCTCGTGGCTTTTGCGTATACATTGCCGCTGGCAAAACCCTTGATGTCATCGGGATTATTCTGTGGACAGGGCGCTTCGTAGGAGACCTTGTAGGCTGTTGCCGGGCCTTCAAGCCTTACGTCTCCAACCAGACCGCGAATAAGATCGGTATAATCTGCTGGCAGACCCATTTTACTACCGACATTTTCCAAAAGGGATCCTCCGGACAGAAAGGTGCTTTGGATATCGGCATTGCAACCACTGGTTATTTGGGCCACGTCGCCTGCTTGAGGGACATTATTGTTGGCTTCATCTTCTTTAGTCACGATATCCCACATCTCGGAGACGCCCTGCGACAGTTTGTTTTCTTTAATGGAGGTGCCGAGTTTTTCCCGCATTACCTCGGTCGAATGAAAACCATTATCATCCATGACCACCCCGACCAGCTCTTTTGCCGCCGCACATTCATCAAGCTGCATGGAGTTGAGATTATCTGAAAGTGCTTCAAAGTTTTTGATCGTGTTGGAGCATTGCTCACAGAGCGTTTTAAGGCCGAGATCAAAAGCGACCGCTGCAGCGCCGGACAAGATTCCCTGGAGCTTATCGACGAGGTAATCGGTATTCATAAAAGAAAATCCGCCCATGAACACATCAATTCCACCGCAACCGCTTTTGACCCGTGGCATTTCCACTGTTACAGGGTAGGTGCTTGTATTTGGCCACCGGGCATTGAATGAGCCACCGGAATAGTAACCCCGCTGTTGTCCTGAAAAATAGTTCGGTGAGGTTGTAGTTTTCTGCTGGAGCCAGTCGTCCACCCAGGAAGCTGAAACACTTACCGGAGAGAATAGAAAAATGACAATGGTTGCGGCAATGATATTCAAGGTGTCTTTTACTTTTTCCATGGCTGCTCTCCTTTACCCAGGATGGAAGTTGGATCAAATGCACTGCCCTTTTGGAATTGATACATCAGGAAGTTGTCACCTTTGGTGTCTCCCTGCAGATAACGGATAGCCCGGTAGAGTTTTCTTTCCAGTTCCGTCAAGGTGATAAC
>JBARUU010000038.1:0-39896 GCA_049645925.1 Desulforhopalus sp. | reverse complement strand
ATATGACGTAGGAAGACCTTCCTCACCAAAGTGAAAAGACAGTCGACGCGCCGATATGATTTTTTTGAAATTCGAGCGCAAAGGGGACTTTTTAACTTTGTGAAATGGCTTTTTCTACAGGCTCGTTCGCATCATGAAATAATCATATGCCAGAAAAATGCTCAAATGAAACAATAATAGAAGGTGCGGTTATACTAGATGGTTTTTTCGAGAACATAACACTTTGGGAAAAACTCACTGAATTGCTCGAGGAATTAGAGTCTTTGCCAGAGTCAATGCCTTGAAATGGTTTATCTCCCTGGAAAATTAATATTTCAGTCCATCGAAAAATAGAAGATGGTGCATTTACTCCACCTTTGAGATGGGGAAACACAGCTATATCGAAGAAAAGAATGTCTTGCAGGTCGGATTGATTGTATTGAGAAAATGAGGCACAAAGTGGCAGCATGGAATACCGACAGAAACAACCGCCAATCTAAAGTGGACTGGCAATTTCGAACTGATGATGCACGGATAATGCTAAAGCGCTTATATCCGAAACTTTAAATTGTATGATGTACTAGCTGTTTAGGTATGGATAGTCGATTTGATTGTTATGTCGTCGACCCATATTCAGTTACAAAACAGGTACAGACTCACATCGCCCCCGGTTGAAAATCTTCAATCAGGGGCAATATTTATAGTCTTACACCGCTTTGCTGTCCTTCATTTTTTTGACTAATTCACGCAGGTAATCAAGCCATTTGTCCATGCCGACCCCGGTTGTCGATGAGAGGTCCATGGTCCGGAGGTTCGGATTGAGCCGAAGAGCGTCATCGGTTGCATCGGGAACGGGAAAATCAAAATAGGGGAGCAAGTCGGTCTTGGTGATAACGAAGGTCTGTGAGCTGGTAAAGGCCTTGGGGTATTTTGCAGGTTTATCGGGGCCTTCGGGGACGGAAACCAGGACGACGCGCTCATGTTCTCCGAGGTCAAAAGTGGCCGGACAAACCAGATTGCCGACATTTTCTATAAACAGCAGATCGATGGCTTCACCACCGGGTTCTTTTTGAAGTTGATGAAAACCCTTATGGGTCATGGCCGCGTCAAGATGACAGGCACCGCCGGTTGTCAACTGAATCACCGGAACACCTTTTGCCCTTATACGTTCAGCATCACGTTCCGTTTCGATATCGCCTTCGATAACCCCGATGTTTATTTCTCCCTTCAGGGCCTCAATGGTGTGCTCCAGCAGGGTTGTTTTTCCAGAGCCGGGACTGCTTATCAGATTGAGGGCGACTGCGCCTATCTCGTTGAAATGCTCCCGGTTCGCCCGGGCCAGAGCGTCGTTTGCAGCAAACAGGCTGGCATGAACATCCACTGTTTTACTTTGGCTATTTTGATCTTGTGTCTGGGGATGATCATGGTCGTGGATATGGTCTGAAGGGCTTGGGCAGCCGCAGGTATCACACATCTTGTTACCTCACTTAATTATGATGGCTTTCTGAGCCTGTTGTCTGTCCGACACACGGCCATCTTTTACTCGAATATCGATTGATTAGAAATTAAAAAACTCGTAAAAAGGTAAATTTGAATGGCGAAGTAAAAAATTGCAACAATGAAGCAGATGAATTTTTTTACGAGGCCATCAATTATTCCATTTCAACCTGACGAAGAATAAGATCATTGCCACCATCCGGGATAAGTAATAGCTCGCCACACGCAGGGCACTCTTCTGGTTTTTTGCCGACTGTCACCTCGACATGACTGCAATTCGTACAACTGTAGTTGACCGGTGGTATCTGGACTATCAGTTTTGCACCTCGCATCAATTCATCATCAGCGGAAAGGATATCAAAACCGAACTGGAAAGAGTCCACGACAACGCCACAATGAGGACCGATTTCCATGGTAACGCTGATGATCTTCTTTGCGTCATTTTCCCCGGCCAGTTCTTTTAACTGTTCAAAAAGACCCTGTACTAAAGATATTTCATGCATGATTGAATTGCAGGTTGTTAATTTATTTTTTGCTGACTTTCACACCCAGGTCAGCCATGCGGGAGAGAATCATCTCCGCGACTTCAACCTTGCGTTTTTCCACCACATCGGAGAGTTCAATTGATTCTTCCAACTCCTTCGGGATAACCGTATAGAACTCAACATGCTCCGGGGCGGCGTCCCGGAGTTTCGAAACCTCAAGAATCTCAAGGAGACCGAGTTGGTGGGGCGACATCCGGGTTTGGAAATTACCGGCCTTGACGTCGTCCAGGGTAAAAAAATGAAAAGATCCGGGTTCCCCCTCAATATCAACGACATCAATGACGAAGATCGGGTCGCATTCCTCAAGAAATGGGGCCATGTAAATACCTGCCGTTCCGACATCCTGAATTTCCACGTTGTCAGGGAACGCATAATTTTCCTGAAGGTAGTGGACGACATGGACCCCGAAGCCTTCATCTCTTAAGATAAAATTACCGATACCGGCAATGCCTATTTTTTTGTTAATTTTCATAATGATATATTCGCAGCACACATAAAATAAGGGGTTTTTTATGACGCCATCAGCAGATACGAGGTAAAGGTACGCCGTGGAGCGGGGTGACGACCCTTGCTCCGCCGACCGGAGTGTTAATGATGACTCTTCCGGCTTTTTCAGCCACAAGTCTGCCGATAATTGTCGCTTCCCTGCCCTCGGGAGTGGCCCGCATGACGGCAAGGGCCTGCTCGGCCTGCTCCCCGCTGACGATAGCCAGGCATTTTCCTTCATTGGCGAGGTAGAGCGGCTCCAGGCCAAGGAGCTCGCAGGCGGCACGTACTTCCGGACGCACAGGCAGATCCTCGTCGACGAGCTCAATACCTAAACCGCTGTTTTCGGCGATCTCGCTGAGAGTGGAAGCGACACCCCCCCTGGTGGGATCCCGGAGGGCGTGCACGGCGCCCGGCAATTTTTTTAAAAGAGAAGCGACAAGGGTATGCAGCGGCATGGTATCACTGTGCAGATCACCCTGAACGGAGATTCCCGCCCGCCTGGTCATAATGGTGATACCGTGGTCGCCCATGGTGCCGGAAAGAATGACCGCATCGCCTACTTTGGCATTTTTCGAGGAGATATCGATGCCTTCATCGACAAAGCCGATGCCGGAGGTGTTGATAAAAATCTTATCCCCCTTGCCTTTCGGAACCACTTTGGTATCTCCTGTGACCACAGGGACCCCGGCCTCCCTGCACGCCTCACTGATGGAGATGATAACCCGTTCGAGCTCGTCAAGGCCCAGTCCTTCTTCCAGGATGAGTCCCAGGCTGAGACAATAGGGGACGGCGCCGCGCATGGCCAGATCGTTAATGGTGCCATGAACGGCAAGTTTGCCTATATCCCCGCCTGGGAAAAAGATGGGGTCGACGACATAACTGTCTGTTGTGAATGCCAGCCTGCCCTTTCTGTTCTCCAGGATAGCGCTGTCTTCAAGCCCGCGTAACGTAGGATTGTCAAGATGTTTGAGAAAGATTTCACTGATCAGCTGCTGGCTGGCGAGCCCACCGCTGCCGTGGTCGAGTAAGATGGTTTTTTCAGACATTGAGCTGTTCTATCCTTTTAGTGACTTAGAAATGATTTTCTTGTTTTTTTTGCAAGAAAATCATTTCGTGAAGGAACTTATCCCCTCTGTTGTGGGAGGGGAGCATAGCCCTTGGGTTGCGGGTGTCAGCCCGCTTTACGGACTTACTCCTGATTTCCTGTCATATACAACAAGAAAGCCGGATGGTTTTTAACGCAGGAAACTGCTGAGTTCCTCAACTACATATCCCTGCCATATTTATGGTAGGCGGCACAGGTACCCTCACTCGAGACCATGCAGGGGCCAATAGGATTGCCGGGGTTACATCTGGTGTCGAACAGCGGGCATTCTTTTGGTGTGTTCATGCCCTTGAGGATCTCTCCGCACATGCATCCCTTTGGTTCCTCGGCTTCCGGCAGGGTGATATCAAGCCGTACTTCGGCGTCAAAAGCTGCATATTTATCACGAATTTTCAACCCGCTCAGAGGGATGCGGCCGAGACCCCGCCAATCCATGTCGGCTGGTTCGAAGATTTCTTCGACCATTCTTTGGGCTCTCAAATTGCCTTCCCAGGCGACGGCGCGGGGATAGACGTTTTCCACTTTAATATCGTCGTTGCCGATCTGGCGGGCAAGAAGAATAAGACCTTTCAACAGGTCAGCGGTTTCAAACCCCCCGACAACACAGGCAAGGCGGTATTTTTGAGCCAATGGCTCCCATGCTCCGGCTCCGATGATTGAAGAGACATGGCCGGGACAAAGCAGGCCGTCAATCTTCAGGTTTGGATCGCTCAGCAGGGCCTCCATGGGAGCAGGCATGGTTTTTTGGGTGGAAAAGACCACGAAATTCTGAACATTTCTGGTTTGTGCGGCCATGATTGTGGCGGCAATTCCCGGGGTGGTTGTTTCAAAGCCGACTCCGAGAAAGACCACAAGCTCATCAGGGTTTTGTATCGCCAGCTCAAGCGCATCCATCGGTGAGTAGACGATGTCGACTTTGGCGCCTCGGGAACTGGCAGCTGCAAGCGATGTATGGGTACCGGGAACCCGGAAAAGATCGCCAAATATTGCGACCCGAACACCAGGCCGGTCGGCCATGGCGATGAAGGCATCCATATGGGAAGCGGAGGTGACGCAGACCGGGCACCCAGGCCCGGAAACAAGTTCCATTCCTTCCGGGAGAATTGTTCTCAGACCATTACGAAAGATTGCCATGGTGTGGGAACCACACACTTCCATAACCCGAAGTGGTTTGGTGACGGCTTTTTTCAGCTCTTCGACCAGCGGTTTCGCAAGGCTGCTGTCGCGGTATTCATCAAGGTGTTTCATGGTGAATCGGTATCAGGACAATAACTCTTCCGGAGTGTTTTCGGCGAGTTCACGCAAAAGAGCGATATTTTTGAGTGCCTCCTCCTCAATAAGAGAATGGATGGCAAAACCTGCATGGATAATGACGTAGTCGCCAACGGATGGCCAGTGGTCGACTATATCAAGACGGACCTCTTTGCTTATTCCATCGGCATCAACTGTTGCGATTTGATTGCTGGTGAAGTCGTCCGGGTCACCCTGAACGCTGGTCACCCGCATTGGTATTGCGAGACACATGGAGCAGACCTCCTGTAATTGTCTGACCGAAAGAGATGGCCCCGTCATTCGGCGGGAGCGCTTTTCCGGTATAAACGTGTAAATGTATACTGTTCAAAGTATGCAAAAGACCTTCAAGGAGTAAACTGTTTTGCATACAGCCCCCAGAGAGCACAACATGGTGTATGCCGGTCTGGAGTGATAGTTTTTCTGTAAGCCTGGTAATGCTGCTGATCAGCATTGCATGAAACTGCAGGGCAAGAGAAGATGCGGCCTCGCCCCTGCTGATTCCATCTACTATCCTTTTAACAAATTCTGCTGAACAAATCTCCCATTTTCCGTTATTTTCCCTCAACAAAGGCAAAGAATTTGTGTGCGAATTGGGCAAAATGTCGTCTAGCCAGGAGCTGGTCCCTGCTCTTCTGGCCAGTGTCTCAAGTTCCATTGCAGCCTGGCCTTCAAAGCTGATATTTTGGCGCACACCCAAAAGGGAGGCTATGGCGTCAAAGAGTCGACCGCAGCTCGAGGTGAGAGGTGAATTAAAACCACCGGTCAGCATGGATGCGATCACCTCTCGTTTTCCACCATCCAGTTGTCGGAGGGACTCGGGGAGGCGGGCGGCAGTCAGGCCGTCGGTGCCGAAGGTCGAAAAAAGGGCTGATAATCCCATTCGCCAGGGCTCGGTAGCAGCAGCATCGCCACCGGGCAGTCTGAAATGGCTGAGGTGGCCCAGGCGCTCATAGGAGGTGAGTTCAGCCCGTAGAACTTCACCGCCCCATATGGTGCCGTCGTCGCCAAGGCCGGTTCCGTCGAGAATGATGGCCAGCACCGGTTCCTCTATTGCATGTTCTGCCATGACGGCTACGGCGTGGGCGTGATGATGCTGGACTTTGTAGAGGGGCAGTTTGAGCTCGGCAGCGTATCTGCTGCTCATGTAGTCCGGGTGGAGATCACAGGCAACGGCTTCCGGCTCAATTTGAAGGACCTGCTTGAGGTGCTCAATCGATTCCTGAAAGAATTCATAGGAGGCGAGGTTGTCGAGATCGCCAATATGCTGACTTGAGAAGACACTGCGGTTGCGGCCAAGGCTGAAGGTGTTTTTCAAGCCCGGGCCGCAGGCTAAAATATTCGGCAATTTCCAGGCGATCTCTATGGGAGCGGGAGCAAAACCACGGGCGCGCCGCAGAATAAAAGGCTGGTCAGCCATAATTTTAACCACAGAGTCGTCGACCCGGGTGACAATCTCACGATTATGGAGCAGAAAGAGATCGGCGATAGTTACAAGTTTGGCGAGAGCGTCATCGTTTGCAGTACAGATCGGTGTCCCGCTGATATTGCCGGAGGTCATGACCAGTGCTGCAGGGCAATCGGGCTGTTGAAAAAGAAGGTGGTGGAGTGGGGTGTAGGGGAGTATTATTCCGATCTCGCTCATTCCAGGTGCGAGGTTGTCTGCAAGTGGTATGTCTGGCCTCTTTTTCAGGAGAACAATGGGGTGTTCGGGAGAAGAAAGGATCTTTTCCGTGGTTGCGTCAAGAACGCAACACTCTCTTGCCGCTTCCAGATCAGCCACCATGACGGCCAGGGGTTTGTCCGGGCGTCCTTTTCGCCGGCGAAGACAGGCTACGGCTTCAAAAGAACAGGCGTTTACCGAGAGATGGAAGCCACCCATGCCACGGATCGCCAGCACCAGCCCTTCTTTTAATGCAGTCGCTGTATCTGCCAGGGGAGATTCGGTTTGCAGTCGCACTCCCTTGTTGTTGTGTAGGTCAATATTCGGACCACAGTCGGGACATGCGTTTGGTTGCGCGTGAAATCTTCTGTCGCCGGGATTGTGGTATTCCTCTGTGCAGGCGTCACACATCGGAAAGACCTTCATGGAGGTCAGCGGTCTGTCGTAGGGGATGGTTTCGACGATGGTGAAGCGCGGACCGCAGCTGGTGCAGTTGATAAAGGGATAGTGAAACCTTCTGTCGCCCGGATTGAGCAGTTCGCTGAGGCAATCGTCGCACAGAGCTATGTCAGGTGGGATTGCGGTGTTTGCCGAGGCACCGGCTACACTGGGCAGGATGGTGAACGAGCTGTCGCGGACACCCCCAGAATCGGTGGAGACAGGGAGGGGGCGAGTGGCAATCGAGGTTATTCTTGCAAGAGGCGGGGCCTGCTTGCGAACAGCCTCTATAAACAACTGTAGCCTGTCGTCTTGAGCTGTAGCCATGATGACTACGCCGTCACTGGTGTTACTCACCGTTCCGGCAATCTCAAAACGAGAGGCTAGGTTGTAGATAAAGGGTCGAAACCCAACGCCCTGGACTGTGCCCCGAACGAGTATTTCGACCCTTTGCTGTTTATGCTCTGTGTTTG
The DNA here is from genome assembly GCA_049645925.1 of Desulforhopalus sp. Taxonomy (GTDB): domain Bacteria; phylum Desulfobacterota; class Desulfobulbia; order Desulfobulbales; family Desulfocapsaceae; genus Desulforhopalus_A. Next base: position 32,417 of record JBARUU010000038.1, on the reverse strand, counting down.
AATTTAGCACCGGTAAAGATAGAGGAAATTAATCCCTCTGGTTCCTGGACGTCGTTCCATACACAAAGATAGATATGGATGACGGCGAAGATCATAAACCACCACATGGTGAGATGGTGGAGAAAACGAGCAAACTGCTGGCTGCCAAACAGCATCACGCCCCATTTCGCCCAGAAAGGAGCTTCCGGATAGAGCATGTAAAAACCACTCACAATCATAAGGATTGCTGCGATAAAGGTCAACAGATAGGCGAGCCCGGCCAGGATATTGTGGCCGAGTCGTTCATCGTGTTCGTCGCTTATATAGCTGTACTGCAGAAGAGTCATCTTCAGGTTGTTGATATTCCGCTTGGTGATCGGCAGGATATCCCAGATTCTCTCCTGGGCATTACCGAAAATATACAGAAAAAGCCTGATAGCTATAGCCGATGCTAAAACGTACGCCGCAATATAGTGTATGTAGCGCATTAAAGCCATGGGGAAGCTTGCACTCCCTTCGACCATGGTGTTTGTCCACGGGTTGTTGATGTAGAAGCCGGTGACGACCAGAAATACGATAGACAGGGCAAACATCCAGTGGAACAGCCGGAGCAATAGGCTCCAGCAGTGATATTTTTCATAAGTTGCCATTCTTGTTACCTCCTGCGGCTTGTGCCGGAAAGAAAAGTTTTGAGTGTTGTGAAACCCGTCTTACAGCGCTTTCACTTTCACAACTTCCTTACCTTCTGGGTCCAGCATGTGAACGGCACAGGCAATACATGGATCAAAAGAATGCACAGTACGAAGAACCTCAAGAGGTCTTTCAGGATCAGCAATTGGATTACCCATGAGGGATGCCTCGTAGGGGCCAAGCTGACCTTCCGCATCGCGTGGGCCTGCGTTCCAGGTAGAAGGCACCACACACTGATAATTCTTGATCTTACCGTCCTGAATAACAATCCAATGGGACAGGAGACCACGGGGTGCTTCATGGACGCCAACACCGCGTTGTTCTCCCTTGGGGAAGACAGGTGGATTGAAGATCTCGTAGTCACCGGTGGCGATGTTGTTAACGAGCAGTTCCCAATGCTTCAGGCAGAGATCTGCCATCATGCCTGCACGGACTGCACGGGCGGCGTGGCGTCCGATGGTACCGTGGAGGATCTCAGGCCCTACGGTCACACCAGCAACTGCGCTCACGCGGCTGAGGAAGGCATCGACGTTTTGGACGGTCATTTCGTGACCCTGGGCATAACCGACGACCATCTGTGCCAGCGGGCCAACCTGCATTGGTTTGCCCTGGAAGCGCGGAGCTTTCAACCAGGTGTAACGACCCTCGTCTTCAAATTCAGTGTATTTCGGATCGGTCGAGGATTCCCATGGATGCTTGGACCAGTCGCCGTCGTACCAGGCTTTGGCGATAGACTCCTCAACATTTTCCTTGAAGTATGGGTCGGCGAGGCCGGTAATCGGTTTGACGGTACTGAGATCTCCGTTGAAGACGGTACCGCCGGGCAGGTCGGATTTGGTGCCGGCTGCGTCAAGGAACATATCCGGAGCTGCAAGATAGTTGGTTACACCAGCGCCGTATGGGATCCAGTCTGCATAGAGTGCGCCGACTGCGACAACGTCAGTCATGTAGACCATCTTGATGAAATCTCTTACTTCCTCTACCAGCTGCTTGATGTAGTAGAGACGTTCCATGGTAACCGCAGTCTGATTCTCGGGATTAATGTTCGTTGTAACACCACCAACCGAGAGATTCTGGACATGCGGATTTTTACCGCCGATGATAGCGAGGGCCTGGGTGGCTTTACGCTGATAATCTAGGGCTTCGAGGTAGTGGGAAACCGCCATGAGATTCGCTTCGGGCGGCAGTTTCATTGCGGAATGGCCCCAGTAGGCATTGGCAAAAGGTCCAAGCTGGCCACTGGCCACCAGGGTTTTTACCTTGTCCTTGACTGCGGCAAAACGTTTGGGGCTGTTGCCTGACCAGTCGGAGAGACTGTCCGCCAGTTTGGCGGTGGCAACAGGGTCGGCATCGAGGGCGGACACGACATCAACCCAGTCAAGTGCGGACAATGCGTAGAAATGGACGATATGGTCATGCAGACAATGAATTGACTGAACCATGTTACGGATTAACTGGGCATTGAGGGGTATTTCAAGTCCAAGTGCGTTTTCAACTGACCGAACTGAAGCGAGAGCGTGAACAGTGGTGCAGACACCACAGATCCGCTGGACAAAAAGCCATGCGTCACGAGGGTCTCTGCCTTTCAGAATATTCTCGAGACCACGATACATCTGGCCGGAGGACCATGCCTTGGTGACTTGTCCTCCATCAACTTCGATATCTACTCTTAGGTGACCCTCAATCCGGGTTACCGGATCAATGGTAATTCGCTGAGCCATGTGTAAAACCTCCATAAAAGATTAGACTGCCGGGTGCTGTTAGTTTTTGGATTTTCAGCCGCCGGTAGATTTTTTGCAAATTATCGGTATAAAATCAGACGAAATGTCAAAGCGCGGGTATCAGCTCTCGCTCTTTTTGCCTTTGATCAGTCGTTTACCAATACCAACTGCCGCATGAATACCGACTGCGGCCGCTGTAACGCCCAGGACGGTTTTTCCGACCTTGTCCGCGCTGTCTACGATTCCTGTGGCAGGGATTTTTACCATCGGCAGTCTTTCGTAAAATGGAGTCATGGTATCCCAGAAATTCGGTTCGGTGCAGCCGACACAACCGTGTCCTACACTTACCGGCCAAACTTCGACGTTGTTAAATCGGACTGCAGGACAGTTGGAGAATGTCTCAGGTCCTTTGCAGCCGACTTTGTAGAGACAGTAGCCCAGTTTGTGGAACTCATCTCCGAACTGCTCAACAAAGCGACCTTCGTCAAAATGGGCACGGCGCTCACAGTGGTCATGAATTCTTCGTCCGTACGCAAAAAGTGGGCGGTTCAGGTTGTCAAGAGCAGGGAGTCTCTTGAAGGTCAGATAGTGGAGTATGGTTCCAAGAAAAGAGACAGGATTTGGCGGACAACCTGGAATGTTGACGATCGGTACACCGCTTACCAGATCCTGAACCCCGACTGCACCTGTTGGGTTGGGAGCTGCTGCCTGGACGCCGCCAAAAGTGGCGCAGGTGCCGATGGCGATGATTGCTGAAGCCTTCGGAGCAACATCGGCCAGGATATCCATGGCCGTCTTGCCGGCAATTTTGCAGTAAATGCCTCCGTCTTTGGTCGGGATTGCACCTTCAACAACCAGAATAAACGGATGATTATCAACAGTTTCACGAAGGTTGTGCTCAGCCTGGTGACCAGCAGCCGCCATGACGGTCTCATGATAATCGAGTGAAATGATATCGAGTATCAAGCGAGCAAGATCGGGATGCGAAGATCGCAGCAAGCTCTCGGTGCAGCCTGTGCACTCTTGGAAATGGAGCCAGATTACCCTGGGACGTTCGGCGGTTGCAGCCGCTTCGACGAGTTTGGGAATCATAGTCTCGGACATGCCCAGAGCGGCTGCCGCCATTGTGCATCCCTTGAGGAATCCGCGCCGATCAAGCTGCGGGTCCAGTGTTTTGTTTACTGTGTCTGCCATATCAACCTCCTATTGTTGTGTGACAACAATTGTGCGCAAGCGCGCGATGGTTCGGCGTGGGGGGTGCCGAAAAATAAAAAATGAAAAAAACGAACAAAAAATGCAAGTCGAAGGACAAGATTATTTTTTGATGATTCTATAGAGCGTAACGATTTGAAAAAAATAGATTCGAGTGATCTTCGGATACACAGACAAAATAGAAGATACAAAACATAAGGAAATTGGCCAGGCTTGGTGGGTCGATCAGCGCGATGCTGTGGCCGGGAGATAGAGTGAGAGTTGCAACTGGTCCCCTGGGAGGAGGAGGTACCGCTTGAGGTTGAAGGCAACGATCCTGCAACGCTTAGAGGAGTATATGGGGTCGTTCTTTTGGCCATTGTGCAAAAAGTGCGTCGAAAAATTGAATTTAGACACCTGAACTCTTGTGCAAACAGTACCTCCCAAAATGAAAAGTAATAAAAAGTAACACCAAAGGTGCACTAAATCAAGATCATTTTCTCCATATGATAAATCCGTTAAGATTTCTTGAGCAAGTAAGCAAGACGCTGCACAACACGCACAATGTTGTGTTTTTGATGGCAGTTTGGTGCCCTGCACAAAACGAACAGGATTTTTATGTGAGACAGAGATGAACGAAGTGGGGAAGAAGACAGGATTATGCGGGTGGAATGTGTTGGGGGGTGTGGATATTGCTGAGGCTGTGAACCTGGTAAGGCAGCCGATGAAAGAGAGTTATTTTTTGAAACCGAAGATTCCACCTTTGTTGTTAAATGCAAAGGCTGGTTTGCATTTCGGTGCAGGAGGCGTCCTGTCCTGCCTTTTTGTTTCTCTTTTTTCCGGGTTGTGCGGCTTTCTCTCCTGCTCCAGGAGCAGGTGATCGATGGACTCTCCGGTGGTGGCCGCCAGATAGAAATGATAGAAAAGGGATGCTTTTTTGAAATAGCTTTTCTTCTTCAACCATTTTGGCCAGCCGTTCTGGTGCTTGTTGTGAATAAGCTGGGAGAGATTAATCAAAAGGCTGACCGTTTCCTGGCGCAGTGACCGGCGCAGATTGAGCGAAATACCAATGGTCCGGTCGATCTCTTCGCGGATCTGTTTTGACAGTTGGAACAGCGGCGCACCTTTTCTAAATTGACTGATCAGGCCAAACCGGGTTTCTGCCCATGGGATGAGAAAAAGGGCGATCAGAAAAAAATCGGGCTGGCGGTGGATATCTAGCTTCACTGACATGGAATTCGTCCGGTCAATGATTCGGCAGATTCCGGCAAGCAGTTCGCGGGGGTTCTCGATGGTTTTCGAGGAACTGTTGAATATTTTCCGATAAAAAGGGAAAAGGGAATACAGCAGACCTGAATCTGCGGCCAGTTCAAACCAGGGTGCAGTCGCGCCGCTATAGAGGTCTTTGAGGAATTCGTCTCGAAGTCGTGAAGGAGGGCAGAGCGAAAGTTTGTGGCTGCGGTTGCAGACAGCCTTCCAGGTTTGTTCTTCAATTGTGAAGTTGATTCTTGCTGCATGGCGGATCGCCCGCATCATGCGAACAGGATCGCGGTCTATTCTTTTGGTTGGTTCGCCGACAATTCGGATAATACCCCTGTCGAGGTCGAGACTTCCGTCAACATAGTCGATGATGGTGTTGTTCTCGATTTCATAGAAGAGAGAGTTGATGGTAAGATCTCGACGCCTTGCGTCTTCACTCAATGTCCCAAAGGTGTTGTTGGGGGCAAGGACTGCCTCGGGGCCATCAAGATCATGCTCGCTGAGAGATCGCAGGGTGCTTATTTCTATGGTCTTGCCGCCTCTGAAAAAGATCTGGACCAGACGGAACCTTCGGCCGATTGTGTTGCTGTTGGGGAAGAGTTTGCGAAGCTGGCCTGGCCGGGCCTCGGTGCTGATATCAAAGTCTCTAGGGGTTTTGCCGAGGTAGAGATCGCGCACCCCGCCACCGACAAGGTAGCCAGCAAATCCGGCATCTCTGAGTTTTCTCAGGATGTAAAGAGCATCCCGGTCAATCATCTCGGCGGTGATCGGGTGTTTTTCAGGCGGGATAACACGAACGCTGGGAGACAGGGCCTCATCCCGTGAAATGTCAACATCCTTTAAGGAGATCATCTTTAAACTGATTGGTGTCAAGTTGCCGGACTGAAGCCTCTGCCTTCCCGGTACACTGCTTCCGCCTGTTCCTTGAATTGTCTGAAAATCTCAGCAACAGAAAGAATCTTATCCATTTTAAAAGTATTTTCACCGGAAAAGAGTAACCCTTCCCGTACGTTACCTTCGCGGGCCATCATGAGGCGCTCGTTGATGCAGTAGTGATGATCACATTTTTTCAGGCACAGATGCGGACATTTTTTGGTGCTTACGTCTTCACCTGCATTCATCGCCTTAACAAAAGGATTATTTAATGCGCGACCAGGCATGCCGACCGGTGATGAGGTAAGGACGATGTCCTCTTTCTTGGCATTGAGGTACGCTTGCTTGAACTCGTCGGCAATATCGCACTCTTCGCTCAGTACGAATCGGGATGCGATTTGCACACCGTCCGCACCGTATTTGTCCATCATCTCTGCCATTTCATAACCGTTTGTTATACCACCGGCGGCAATAAGAGGGATGTTTTTAACAACATCGCGAATGGGAGGAAATATTTCACGCAGGGGTTTGTCGGTGCCAAGGTGGCCACCGGCTTCCTTGGCTTCAACAATAACCGCTGCGGCTCCAAGTTTCTCGGAGAGTTTGGCAAGAGCGGGAGAGCTGACGATCATGACGATGGGGGTGTTGTGCTCCCGTCCTATTTTAAAAATATCCCGGGAAAATCCAGCACCGGTGATTATCATGTCGATGCCGGCGTCAATGGAACTCATGACCAGTTGATAGAAATCTTTCATGGCATACATGATGTTCACAGCGACGACCCCGTCTGTTGCTGCCTTGGCTTTCTTTATATCCTCATGGAGTTCTTCGGGGGGAAGGCCTGATCCGCCTATAACTCCGATTCCGCCACAATCGGCGACGGGAATAGCGAGAGCTGAAGTGGATACCCGAATGGACATCCCTCCTTGGATCAGTGGGAATGAGGCTTTGAAATTGGCGATATTGAGTGAAGGTAACTTCATGCAGAAAGAACTCCTTTGAGTGTCCTGGAGAGTGTTCTCAGCTAATGCACGTGAAAACAATCTCTTACAACACCTCTACCCCATCGGGGGCACTGGCAAATGTACTTCTCAATGGAAGTACTGAAAAAAAGCACCCTGCAGGGGGCACTGGAAATCGTCCCTTTTGGGGGCGGGGTTACGTGACAATACATACAGGAAATCAGATAATGCACTTCTTGCCTGGTTTTGTCAAGAGTAGTATACGGTCAAAGGATGATCGTCGATTTCGCTGAGGTGCCCGGAAAACAGCTGCTTCAACAGGAAAAGATACGGATTTGGAGGGGGGTGGCAGGGGGGTATCTTGACAAAACCACAAAATTACGGTTAAATTTGCAGTTTTTGATTTGCATAGAACCCGTTTGTTTTTTCAATTATTCATTTGGTGACCGTTTTGAAGATCAAAGCCCTGAAAGGCTTTAAGGATATTGTGCCCGGAGAAGTCGAGCTGTGGCAGTATCTTGAGAGAGTTGCACGAGAAGTCTTTGACCGATTTCATTTTAGAGAGATCCGCCTGCCTATTCTGGAAGAAACAGAACTTTTTGCCAGATCCATAGGCGAGGCCACGGACATTGTCGAAAAGGAGATGTACACTTTTGTCGACAAAAAGATAACCATGCGACCTGAGGCAACCGCCTCGCTCCTGCGTGCCTATATAGAACATGGACTCTATGTTCAGAAGCCGGTACAAAAACTCTTTACCATCGGTCCGATGTTTCGTCATGAAAGGCCCCAGAAAGGGCGACTCAGACAGTTTCATCAGATGGATATCGAGGTTCTTGGCTCGGAGAATCCCCTGGTGGATACCGAGCTGATGGCGATGGGGGAGATGCTGCTTAAAGAGTTGGGTTTGCAGGTCAGCCTTGAGCTTAATTCTCTCGGGTGTCCTGAATGTCGACCGGGGTACAGAGCTGAACTCCTGTCATATATAGAAGAGCGTTACGACGCGCTGTGCAGTGATTGCAAGAGAAGAAGCACAACCAACCCTCTGCGGGTCCTTGACTGTAAAGTACCTTCCTGCCGGGAACAGATTCTTGGCGCACCTTCAATTTTGGAACATCTCTGTGGCGAGTGTGCAGACCATTTCGGCAAGGTTCAGGCCGGTCTGCAACAACTGGGTGTCGAATATAGACTCAATAAATTCATGGTGCGCGGACTGGATTATTATTGCCGGACGACCTTTGAGTTTATTACAACTGACCTTGGTGCTCAGGCCGCTGTAGCTGCCGGAGGCAGATATGATGGACTGATCGAGAATCTCGGAGGCCCAAAAAACAGCCCGGGGATTGGTTTTGCAATAGGCATGGAGCGGCTGGTTTTATTGCTGCAGCAAAGGGACGAATCAGTAGCCGATAATGATTATGTGGATCTTTTCATTGCCGGTATCGGTGAACAAGGTTCCCGGACAGGCTTTGGTCTTGCCCATGAACTGCGGGCAAAGAATTTTTCCGTTGCCATGGACCACGAAGGGCGCAGCCTGAAAAGCCAGATGAAGCAGGCCAACAAGGCCGGGGCTCGGTTTGTCCTGATCATTGGAGATGCTGAACTGGAAGCGGGCAAGGGGATCTTACGCAATATGCAGATAAAAAATGAAGAACAGCAAGAGCTGCTCCTGTCGAGTGCGGTAATAGCCAAGAGCATTCCAAAACAGTCTTCAATTATGGATTTAATTGAGAGCGGGAATCTGAAAGTAAAAAATTCAACTGATTAATAAACTATGGAATCAATGGGAAAGTTGAGCCGGACACATTCGTGTAATGATCTCGGCAAACAAAATGTAGGCGAACAGGTAACACTGATGGGCTGGGTCCTGCGAAGGCGCGACCATGGTGGAGTGATTTTCATCGACCTGCGGGACCGGGGCGGGATCACCCAGGTGGTCTTTAATCCGGAGATCAATCCTGATGTACATGCGAAGGCGCACCAGATCCGCAGTGAATGGGTTCTTGCGATACATGGGCGGGTTGAGGCGAGACCCGGCGATATGGCTAATCCGAAGCTGGCAACCGGCGAGATCGAGGTACTGGTCGATGAACTGCGTATATTGAACAACAGCGAGACGCCTCCCTTTCCTCTTGATGAAGAAGTTGAGGTATCGGATAATCTCCGCCTGCAGTATCGGTACCTTGATCTGCGTCGACCGGAGATGGCCTCCAATCTGATCATGCGCCATAAAGCGGTGCAGAGTGTTCGTAATTATCTGAACGATCTCGATTTCCTCGATATCGAAACCCCGATGCTTACCCGTTCAACTCCCGAGGGCGCCCGCGACTATCTGGTTCCCAGCCGCGTCAACAGTGGAAAATTCTATGCCCTGCCCCAATCCCCGCAACTGTTCAAGCAGCTGTTGATGATTGCCGGAATGGACCGGTATTACCAGATTGTTAAATGTTTTCGCGATGAAGATCTGCGTGCCGACCGGCAGCCCGAGTTTACCCAGATAGATATGGAGCTCAGCTTTGTTGACGAGGAGCAGATAATGGCTATCAATGAAGGGATGATCGCCACCCTGTTCAAGGATACACTGGGGCTGTCACTTGCCCCGCCTTTTCCCAGGCTGACCTTTGATGAGGCGATGAACCGATTCGGTACCGACCGGCCGGATGTCAGGTTTGGCATGGAACTGATTGACCTGACCGACATCGCTGCCAACTGCGGGTTTAAAGTATTCCGGTCTATTGCCGACAAGGGAGGGACCGTTCGAGCGATCAATGCCAAAGGCTGCGCCGATTTTACCCGAAAGGAACTCGATCTGCTGACTGATTATGTCACCCAGTTCGGTGCCAAAGGGCTTGCCTGGGTGAAGATGAAGGGGGATGGCGAATGGCAGTCGCCCATAGCCAAGTTCTTTACTGAGGAGGAAAGGGCGACAATTGCTGCCGCCACCGATGCGGTGCAGGGAGATTTGCTCTTTTTCGGGGCAGACAGTAAGAAGGTCGTCCTTCAGGTGCTGTCCGAGTTGCGAGTTGAGCTCGCCAGGCGCCTGGATCTTCTGAAGAAGGATGATTTCAACTTTGTCTGGGTCACTGACTTTCCACTCATGGAGTACGACGAGAAGGAAAAACGTTACCAGGCCCTGCATCATCCGTTCACCGCTCCAAAGGAAGAGGATATTGATAAACTGGACAGTGATCCCGCAGCTGTCTGCAGCCGAGCCTATGACCTGGTGCTGAACGGCACCGAAATCGGTGGGGGCTCCATTCGTATCCACCGGAAAAGCCTGCAGTCGAAAGTCCTCGATGCCCTTGGTATCGGTGAGGAAGAAGCAAACGAGAAATTCGGTTTTCTGCTTCGCGCCCTGGAGCTTGGAGCTCCTCCACATGGTGGTTTAGCCTTCGGGCTCGACCGGCTGCTGATGATCATTACCGGCAGCGATTCTATTCGTAACGTTATTGCTTTTCCGAAAACACAGAAGGCGACCTGTCCGCTTACTGAAGCGCCTGCCTCTGTGGCCAGAAAGCAGCTCACCGAATTACATATCAGGCCCGACTGGAAAGAATAGTGTAACGGTAACTATCCAGCAGCACAGCATCTGTGCACGATCAGGCCAAGCAGCATACAAAAAAGTATAGCTGCATGGCCTGCTTGTCCACATCTGCAGCACTGTTGAATAGTTACGACTAACTTGCTAATACCCTTATATTCCTGTTTCCTTCCTTTTCTCAGCGGTCCTTGCTGGCTGTTCCTTCTTTATTTTTTTCACCCGAAATGTGGTCATTACAATGCCTCCGAAAATGAGGAGGATGGCCTGGATATGGTTTGGCGTGAGTTTCTCGCCCAGAAAGAGCACTGCGAGGATGGTGCTGAAAACCGGCATGAGATGGATAAAGGGCCCTGCTATGTTGGCTCCGAGGATACGTATTGCCCGGTTCCAGAAGATGAAGGCCAGGACAGAGGCAAAGAGCGCTACATAAGCAATGGTCACAACCGATCCGGTGGAGAGGATCATTATTTTACCGGTGGATATTTCCAATAGATAGAGCGGTAAGAGGATGGTCAGGCCAACCAGCACGATGGCGGTCTGGTAGGCAAGAGGATGCAGTCCTTTCGGATAATTCTTCAGATTGGCAGAATAGAACGCCCAGAGAATTGCGGCGATGAAGACCAGGATATCCCCTCTGTTGAATTGCAGTTCCAGGAGTGTTCTAAGTTGCCCATGGGAGATAATAAGCAGTACACCACTGAGGGAGATAGCCACTCCCAAACCCTGCCTGAGGCTGAGCCGATCATTGAACATTGCCCAGGATATCAGCACGATGATGACCGGGATACAGGAGTTGACCAGCACAGCATTGATGGCGGTGGTTGTCTGCATGGCCATGTAGATTAAACTGTTGAAGCCGGCCACCCCGACGACGCCTTGAATGATGATGAATTTTCTGTGATCCAGGGCCAGCTCACGCTGATTCACCAGATGACGAAGGCTAAAGCAGGCAAGAATGAGTAAAGCCACCGCCCATCGCCAGAATGAAAGGGTAAAGGGAGGAATTTCACTGTGCATGCCTCTGCTGAGAACGAAATTCCCGGACCAGAAGAGGGTCGTGAGGATCAGGAGGAGATAGGGCATTTATGAGTGTAACCTCGTCTCTGTAAAGAAAAATGATTCATAGTTCCGGTTCGTCGTTGTGTCGTTTTTTCAGAACCATTTTGACATCGGGCAGATAGTTTTTGAAAACTACGCCGTAAATTTCCCAGATTGTGATAAAAAGAGCGGCGACTATCGGTCCGATAATGATGCCCAGCAGGCCGAACATGGAGATACCGCCGAGGGTGCCAAAGAGGACAAAAAGGTCATGCATTTCGGTATCTTTTCCGACCAGTCGGGGACGAACAACATTATCCAGATTCCCCGCCACCGCGCCACACAGGATGGCAAGAATAATGACCCCGGTAAAATTCCCGGTCAGGGCAAGGATGACAAGTGCAGGAAACCAGATGATTGCCGTTCCAAAAGCTGGGATGATCGACATCACTGCCATAAGCGAGCCCCAGAAAACCGGCCCATCTATCCCGGCTATGGCAAAAGCCAGTCCGCAAATAGTCCCCTGCATGATGCCGATGATCAGTGATCCTTTGATAGTCGCCCTCGTCACCGAGGTAAACCGGTTGAGCAGTCGCTGTTCGTTGAGATCATCCAGGGGCAGAAAGAACAGTATCTTTTTCAGCAGGAGGTCGCCCATGTTGAGGAAATAAAACATAACATAGAGCATGATGATTGATGAGAAGATAGCGTCAATTGTCACCTTGGTAAAAGAGGAGAGCGAGTTAATGAGAAAGGTGGAGACGGTACCGACCAGCTCTCCGGCTTTCTGAACGATAACAGCACGGTAGGGGAGTATTTCCTCGTAATAAGGAATCTTTTCGAGATAGACGGTGAGGGTGGTGGGTTCATTGATAAAGGATTGCACCCACGGTGTAATGGATTGACCGATATGTATCGCCTGGGTCACCACCAAGGTTGTAAGAACAGCAAGCGGTGTCAGGATCAGCAGTACAATTCCCAGCACGGTGAGGATAGAGGCCAATGTCTCTTTTCCACCAATTTTTTCAATGAGGAGGTTATGGGCAGGCATGACTATTGCCGAAAAAAGCCCGGCCATGAAAATAGCCATCAGGAATTGATGGATCATGGAAAGAAAGACCGCGGAGATTAGTAAAACCAGACAGAGAAGCGTCATTTTGCTGACTAATTCTTGTTTCATTATTTAAGAGCGTGTTGAGTTTGGATTACAATTCATCCATGTTGTGAAAGCATGGGCAAACCGATCGGTTGACGCCGGGTCCATATTGAAATAGAGAGACGGCTCGATGAGTTCCAGTTCCATCACATAAAATTTTCCGTCATCCCTGACGAAATCGACACGACCGTATAAAGGTAAGGGCTCGAGTGCTGCCATTGTCTGTTCTGCCATCTCAAGGAGCAGAGGTTCCGGCTGAACCAGGCGGAGTTGGCCGCCATGTTCTTCCTGTACCCTGAAATCATCCTTTTTGGGGGTTTTAAGAATTGCATGACTGTATCTGCCGCCGAAAAAGAATAAAGAAAACTCCCCCTCCTCGATAATATCCCTCATAAAGGGCTGGACCAGATACTCTTTGTCGCTGAAGACTTTACCGAGCTCATCCAAGCAGGGATCGTCCGGCTTGAGTCTGAATGTATCATCAGCATTGGCACTAATTACCGGTTTTATAACGATTTCCCTGGTGTCAAAGAAATCAAAGAATGCGCACCCGATTTCATGGTTGAAGCTGTTGCCAAAAAGAGAGGGAACAATCCGGATACCTTTCTGTTCCAAATCCTGCAGGTAGGTTTTGCTGATATTCCATCTTACCAGCCGAAGGCTGTTTTCAAGCCGTGCGGATGAACGCTCAATTGTTTCAAGGAGGTCCAAGAACTGCTGGGGATCATCCTGATAATCCCAGGTGGAACGGATTAAGACGACCTCGTAATCGTTCCAGTCGACGTTTGCCGACCGCCAGGAAACCGGCGTGACCTGCCAGCCGACTCTGCGGAGTGGTTCGTAGAGGAGGTTGTCATAGCATTGGAATTTTTCCAGACTGTCCATCGTCAGGAAGGCACACTGTCTCATAATTCAAATCGAGTCGGTTTTTAAACTTTTCCGGCAATTTCTTCAGCTGGATTGGAAACGGAGGTGGAGTTCTCCTGCTCTTCGGGAATATTTCCAACGTCTGTATCCGGCTGCGGTTCGGAGAGTACAATAAGATGCAGTTCGCGGGGACCGTGTGCTCCGTGGACCATATGCGCTTCAATATCCGCCGTCTTCGATGGGCCGGAGATGAGAACTAAGCTGTCCAGATGGGATTTTTCCCCCAGCAGTGCATATGCTTCGTCCAGGTTCGCGACGAGATTCTCCCTTCTCAGAATTGCAATATGAATGGAGGGAAGAAGCGACGTTGAACGCGGACGTCCGGGTTCCGTCAACTGGATCAATGTGGCCGAGTCGGCGACTCCGGTTGCCGGGGCGGTGATGCCGATGAAAGAGGCAATGGTTTTGTCTTTGATCTGCCCGTCAGAGTTGAAGGTGGTGTGCAGGGTAACGGCTTCCCGGTTAAATCGATTCCAGAGTTGTAAGGCCGCGATATCGGGGTGATCATGTAAGATAACATGTTTGGTATGATTGAACTCGGGCTCTTTCGTTCTGATCAGATCGACGACAACAGCTGCGGCCTCTTTGAAAGATTCGGTAAGATGAGTGCAGATATTGAGACTGTTGCCGTTTTCCCGGAGAATTTCTACAAGTTCGTCCTGCTCCGCCACGGTTCTACTTTGGATTTTCTTCAGAATTTCCGTGGTATCGGAAGAAGAAAACAGTTCGGGATACATCTTTTTTGCCCGTTCGTCATCCGGTGCCTGGCCAAGTGCCGTGCGAATGGTTCTCAGAAAGCTGGTTTGATTATCCATTAGTTTTCCTCCTTGGTCGCTGACGGGCGGGTCGGCCGACTTTTACTGTATTTCTCTTCCCAGAGTTCAGCGAAGGTCTTTTTGGCAATGGGCGGCAGGTCACGTTCGTCAGTCCAGCCGGAAGCGATTCCCATCATCTTTCTGATCATGCTGTCTTTGCGGACAAAGGGCCGCTGGAAAAATCGACCGGTTTTCACGAGGATTCGATAGAGATAACTCTTTGTTACAATCAGCCTCCACAGATAGAAACCATAGGCTTCGGCTGGATTATGCTGTCTTGTATTCCATCTGTCGCTTCCGTACGCCAGTTTATGACGCAGAGCAGCAAGCATCCGTGGCAGATCGATCTCTACAGGACAGATATCCCTGCAGGCGCCACAGAGGGTTTCCCCTTTACAGAGATCGGCATGTTTGTTTATTCCGTCCAGAAGTGGTGTGATGACCGCACCGATCGGACCGCAATACGGTGAATTGTAGGCATGGCCGCCGATTCTCCCGTAAACCGGACAGATATTGAGACAGGCGCCGCAGCGGATGCAGGCAAGCACTTCCCGAAATTCCGGATCTGCCAGGATTTTTGAGCGACCGTTATCGATAATGACCAGATGAAATTCCCTTGGGCCGTCGGGATCGTCGTCACTGCTCGGCCCGCCGAGGAAACTGACATACGTTGATAATTTCTGCAGGGCCGCCCCCCGGGTAAGAAGCTGGACGGTCTCCCTGTGTTCCTCAAGGGTTGCAACAATGCGTTCCATGCCCATCAGGGCGACAACAACCGGGGGCATGGTTGTGGCCATTCGGATGTTGCCCTCATTGGACACCAGGCTGATATGGCCGGTTTCGGCACAGGCAATATTGCAGCCGGTCAGCCCCATATCGGCGCTCAGCATTTTTTTTCGCAGAGCTTTGCGGGCGGCCAGGGTCAACGCCGGTGGATCGTTGGTGTAGTCGATCCCCAGTTTCTCAGCAAACAGTTCGCCAATCTGGTTGCGATCCATGTGAATACAGGGTGCTATGATATGCGAAGGAGTGTCGCCCGCCAGCTGAATAATATATTCTCCCAGGTCGGTTTCGACCACCTCAATACCGTCCTCTTCAAGAGCAGGGTCAATGCCAATTTCCATCGAGGTCATCGATTTGCCTTTGACGACTCGTTTGACCTCATTTTTTCGTGCCACCTTCACGGTATAGTCGATGGCGTCCTGTGCGGTCTCGGCAAAATAGACCTTGCCTCCCCTGGCCTTCATGTTCTGGGCCAGTTCGGCAAGGAGGATATCGAGGTGTTCAAAGTTTTTCATGCGGGACTTCTTCACTCGCCGGCGCAGACCTTTGTCTTCCATATCAGCCCACAGCTCCATGGCACCCTTGCCGAAACGATTCTGCAGGCTGTGCAGGCTCGCCTGCAGCCTTGGGGAGGCGATGCCTTTTTTGGCATCTTCTCTATATCGTGAGTGGGTGGTCTGGTTCATATCTTTTCTCTCCTGTTTCCGGCTAATATCTGAGCAATATGGAGTACCTGGATATCTTCCCCGCGTCTTGTGATACGGCCGAGAATATTCATCAGGCAGCTGATATCGCAGCCGGTGACGGTGTTTGCTCCCGTGGCGAGGATATTATCGATTTTCTCATCCGCCATAGCGACACTGATCTCGGGATAGTTGACACTGAACGTTCCGCCAAAACCACAGCAGGTGTCGCTGTCCTTCATTTCGATAAGCTCAAGTCCCCGGACATTGTTAAGCAGGCTTCGCGGTTGTCCGGCAATTCCCAATCCCCGGCTCAGATGACAGGAATCATGATAGGTGACTGCGCCAAAAAATTCTGCCCCGACATCGGTGACCCCCATCTCGTCTACAAGATACTGTGTGAATTCATAGGTCTTTGCCCCTACCGCAAGTGCTCTGCTCTGCATTGCAGGGTCGTTTGCAAAAAGCTCCGGATAGTGATGGCGAACCATATGAACACAGGAGCCGGATGGGCAGACTATGACTTCGGCTTCTTCAAAAAGTTCTATGAAATATTGTGCCGCAGCGGCTGCATCCTGCTGGTAACCACTGTTGAACGCAGGCTGGCCGCAGCATGTCTGTCCGCTGGGATAATCATACGTAATTCCAAGCCGGTCAAAAACCGTGATCATTGCTTCACCGGTTTCGGGAAACATGGTGTCGACCAGGCATTGGATAAAGAGGGAAACAGTTTTTTCAGACATTGTGTATCCTAAAGGTGACAGGAAAAAATGGGAATCCGGTCTTCCGGCACGACAATTTGCCCCGGAAAGATCAAGTTGGTCGGGTAATGAGGTTCTATTTACTTGATTGAATTCTCATAATCTTCTACAAAGATCAAGAGGAATGTACTGTATTCAGGTGAATTAGTACCTTATGGAATACTTTCTTGCTTTTTTCCAAGAAAATAATCCGTCTCAAGATACTTATACCCCCTTAAAGGGTGTTCGTAAATCAAACCACGAGGAAGATAATGAAAAGAACTGTGAAAACTATGCTGATGTCAGCCCTGCTGGCCTTTACAACTACGGCAGTCGCGGCACCGCCCAAAGTCGCAGTCAGCCAGTTTGTCGAACATCCGGCCCTGAATGCGGTATTGAAGGGTTTTAAGGATGACCTGGCGGAAAACGGGGTCGTTGTCGAATACAAAGAATATAATGCCCATGGAAATATGGGGACGGCGGGGCAGATCGCAACCCAGATCGCCTCCGATGAACCTGATATGATAGTGGCAATCGCCACCCCGAGTGCGCAGTCCTGTGCCAAAGTCTATGCGAAAGCACCACAGCTCGCCGATACCCCGATGTTGTTCACCGCCATCACTGATCCTCTTGCCGCTGGACTGGTCAAGGACTACATGCATCCCGGACCCAATATAACAGGTGTTTCCAACCGGATGCCGATGGATAAACATCTCGATATGATTCGCCGATTTATGCCGGAGCTGAAAAAACTCGGCGTCATGTACAATGCCGGGGAGGTCAACTCAGTTTCCAATGTCAAACGGTTGAAAGAGGCCGCAGTCGATCGCGATATAACCATCATCGATGCTCCCGTAACTAATTCCGCCGATGTGTATCAGGCAGCACAGAGCCTTGTCGGTAAGGTCGATGCGATCTATGTACCAACGGACAACACTGTTGTGTCAGCTTTCGAGGCGGTGGTAAAGGTGTGTGAACGAACAGGGCTTCCATTGTTCAGCGCCGATACTGACTCGGTCAAGCGGGGAGCAATTGCAGCCATGGGTTTTGATTACTATCTGCATGGGAAACAGACCGGGGTCATGGCCAGAAAAATTCTCGCCGGCACTAAGCCCGAAGCCCTGCCTGTTGAATTTCAGAAGGATCTCTCGTTTCATATTAATCCGAAAGCCGCAGAGCGTATGGGGCTTGCGATTGACCAGGCTATTCTCGATTCAGCCGATACCCTCCATTAACAGAGGATAAACAACCCGCAACCTCCCTGCAGCCAGTAAATGTGGGGAGACTCTCCTTGAGGATATGCATTTTTCCAGGTTTTTTAACGGAGCCCCTTGTTTCTGAAAAATTCTTTGTATTTCATGTCCTCTTTCAGGATATGTCCTACCAGCCAGATTCGAAGATAGTCCAGCAGTGCCTCGGAGAGAATGTTGGGTCCAAGGTCCGATGCTGAATAGAATGAGACGGTTTTTTCAATAAAGGCCTGGTGCTGCTCTTCCTGAATATGTTTTTGGTCATAACCGTATTCTGCCATGAGATATTCTTCCGCCCGAAAATGGACCTGAGCGTAGTCAGTCATTTCCGTCAAAAGGTCGGCAATTGTTTTCGGGTCGGTGAGCGTTTTTTGTTCTGCTATAAGCTTGTTGATCATCCCGATTAGCTTTTTATGCTGATCGTCCATTTCTTTCACACCTACGCTGAACTCATTTCTCCAACTGATGATTTCCATAAGTTTCCTCGATATAAGTGGCTGTTTTTTCACAAAACTCTATGAAGGTTTTCCAAGATACCACGAAGAGGGTTCTTTACAAGAAATAATTAGCCCGGAATGCTGAAGAGAAATTCGGGTTGGCAGCAGGAGATGCAGGAGAAAATGTCTCCCTGATTTTTGCAGAGATACAGAAATCAGGGAGGTAAAAGAGAAAAGAAATAATCGGTTTACCGTTCGGACACCGGGATGAAATGCCGGGTCGTTTCACCGGTATAGATCTGTCGAGGACGTGAAATCCGCAGTTTGTGATCATGCAGCTCTTTCCAGTTCGCAATCCAGCCGGGCATCCTCCCAATAGCAAACATGACGGTATACATGTTGAGCGGAATACCAATGGCTCTGAGCAGGATGCCGCTATAAAAGTCAACGTTGGGATAAAGATTTCTGGAGACGAAATAGTCATCACTTAAGGTCGCCTCTTCCAGTTCCAGGGCAATATCCAGCAGGCTATCCTTTACTTTGAGTGCTTTCAGTACATCATGAACACGGTTTTTAAGAATTATAGATCGAGGATCGAAGTTTTTATAGACTCTGTGGCCAAAGCCCATAAGTCTGAACGGATCATTTTTATCCTTTGCCTTATCGAGGTAGTGGCTCAGAGGACGACCAGATTTTTTAATATCTTCGAGCATGGTAATCACGGCGGCATTGGCTCCGCCATGCAATGGTCCCCAGAGAGCACAGACACCTGCGGCTACCGAACTGAAAAGGTTTGCCCGGGAGCTGCCGACCACCCGGACTGTCGAGGTTGAACAGTTCTGCTCATGATCGGCATGCAGAATCAGAAAAAGGTTGAGTGCCTTGTCGATAATTGGCGTGACCTCATATTCGTTATAAGGGTCCGAAAACATCATATGCAGAAAATTACCGCAATAGGTCAGTTTGGGGTTGGGGTGATTGAGTGGCCTGCCCGCTGCCATTCTGTAGGCAAATGCGGCAATGGTTCGTACTTTCGAAAGCAGCAGAGATGCGGTGCGGTCAAACTGGGCTCCCGTGGTAGGTACCTCGAGAACTTCAGGGTGGAAACAGGAGATGAGGTTTAACATGGCGGAGAGAATTGCCATAGGAGGTGCTGATTTTGGGAAGCCTGAGAAGTGGTGCTCAAGATTGGTATGGAGCGGTGCATGTTCCTTAATCCTGTCTGAGAAGGCTTCAAGTTGATCTTTTTTAGGAAGCTCACCATAGAGAATCAGATATGCTGTTTCTATAAAGATCGCCTTTTCTGCCAGTTCTTCAATCGGGTAGCCCCGGTACCTGAGAATGCCCTTTGCACCATCCACATACGTTATCGATGAATAACAGGAGCCGGTGTTGCCGAATCCCGGGTCCATGGTGATATACCCTGTATCAGAACGGAGTTGTTGCATATCAATGCATTTTTCGTTTTCCGAACCGGTGAAGACATCAAATTCATAACTCTTTCCTTCAATGTTCAGCGTTGCTTTGTCGCTCATAGTGTTCTCCAGGGCAATGTTATTGAACCGTCATAACCGGAGGTTGGTTATGTCAATGATTAAGTATCAGATAGTTCTGATGAAGAGGTCGGTTATTTTCAAATAATAGTAATCATTTGCATTGACTGCAATGATTTTTCAACCCTCTTTTTCTATTGTGTTTGATCTGTGATGTCTGCGATGTTGAACCAGATTGGCAGTGAAATCAATTCCAAATACGATGGAAGGGTGTTGTTGATAAAGATACACCAGGGAGAGGAATCATCAGGAATTGACACGTACGCATGATGCTGAATCTTTTCATTGGAGAGTTTTTACGACGCCGTCAAAATTTATTTTTCCGCAAAATAGTGATTACAAGCCATAAACCAAGCACAACTGAGAGCAGATAGCCCGTGACACCCAGAGCGGGCAGGCCGAAGATAAAAGGACCCACACCGGTTGTGATGATCATTGATGAGCCCATTATAATTGAACCGGTGATGATGCCGATGGTCAAACGGTTCGATGCATTTTCCAGTGTAGTGACGAGGTTTTCCAGTTTTTCCAGGTGAAAATTGAAACTGAGCTCTCCACCCTCGATTTTATCTATTATCTGCAGCAATTGCCGGGGCAGCTCACTTTTAACAGCTAAAAAATTTGCAAAGGAATTTTTCAGGCCACGCCAGATAACTCCGGGTTTATAACGCTCAAGAGCAAGTCGATGCACACTTCCTCTCAGCTCTTCGACTACGTTCAGCTCAGGGTAGACAAGGCGAGCTGAACCTTCGGCGGTTACCAGGGATTTTATCATAATGACCATATCGGTCGGCAACTGCAGATTGTTGTCACGCAGCAGGGCGAGTAACCCTCTGAGCAGGCCGCCCATGTCCATGTCTGCAATCGGCAGGGCTGAAAATCGGTCTAATAAAGCAAGCAAGTCCCTTTCAAGAGCATTTCGCTGGGTCCTCTTGTTCCTGGTGTGGCATAGCTGCAGAAAAATGTTCGAGAGAGCCTCGCTGTTTTTATCAACGACGGCGGTGAGCATTTCAATCAACATGAAGCGGTCGCGCTCCGTCAGCCGCCCAACCATCCCCCAGTCGATAATACACAGACTCATGTCACTGCTTACCAGCAGATTTCCAGGATGGGGGTCGGCATGGAAGAACCCATCCTCAAGAATCTGCTGTACTATTGTCTGTAATCCCTGTATGGCAATCTGTTCTCTGTTTTGCCTGGTTTCGAATGAGAGTTCTTTGAATTTAACACCCTCAAAGAACTCCATGACCAGCAGCCTTTTTGAACTGAGCTTTTCGTATGTCGCCGGGATGTAAACATCCGTCTGCTCAGCGTATGACCGGGCAATGGTAAAATTATTTAGTTCTTGAGTGAAATCAAGCTCCTGCATTAAATTTCGCCGGACTGTTGCAACGAGTTTCGGCAGGTCGTAGCATTGCAATTCATCAAATTGCTGGTCCAGAAACCTGGAAATGGATTCAAGAATATCGAGGTCAGAGGTTATGTCTTCAATAATATTTGGACGCTGCACTTTTACTGCGACAACGGTCCCATTTTCTCTCAATATTCCCTTGTGTACCTGAGAGAGCGATGCTGCTGCTATCGGTTTGACATCAAATTGCGAAAAAACTTCAGTGATGGACTTTCCGAGACATTGTTCAATGACGGGGAGTATGTCTTTAGATTCGACAGCGGGGACGTCGTCTTGGAGTTTTTCGAGCTCAGTCAGCAACTCATCCGGCAACAGGTCCGGCCTGAGACTCATAATCTGACCGAACTTGATAAAGGTTGGCCCCAGTTCTTCAATGACAATACGTATTCGTTCGAACAATCCCAGATTTTTATCAACAGGTACTATAGTGTGCAAAAAATCGGCGCCCGGAACGTCGAGCTGATCAACTACTTCATCGAATCCGTATTTGGCCAGGATAACAACAATATCCTTAAATCGTTTCAGCTTTTTAATATCACTGAATTGCATAGGTTTTTCTCTCTAGAATACCATCGATCAATTGTGTTATCCGATAAAATCCATAACAGGTGGAAAAACTGAAGTCTGCCCAATGTGTGGGAATGCGAGCCGACTGCAGCTTCCGGAAAGGAGGGATCCCGTACCCTTTTTTAAAGCTAAATCGGATTTAATGCTCTTTTCGATAAAATGAGGACCTTACCCCGCAGAAAGGAGCGGGGGTGTCCTGAGTAACATGATTGTATTGCAACATAGACAGCAAAGTCAATTCCAACTTGCTCTAGGGAAAAAACCATGCCATTGCAGGCAGTGTCGGTTAGAACCCTTTTCCCTCTATATTATTCTTAAGCTGTGCTATCTCAAGTCCAAGCGGGACGCATTTGTTTCCTTCCATACAGTCGTCGGCTTCAGGCAGGTCGAGGTAATGTTTGAGTTCATGTGAATCTTTTACCAGATCAACGACCCAGGCCTTCTTGTCATTATCATAACTAACATCTACATCAATTCCACATTCACCTATTTCCGGATACATTTCTGTGATTTTTTTACATAGTTCTTCTTTGGTGTACATGATATGCTCCTCTTCTGTTAATCACTGTAATATTTCACCTGGCTGTTTCCTGGATGATGTCCCTGTGAACGTACCTCTTTGTTGGAACGATACAATATATTGTTTCCGTATGAGGGGACTTTTCTTCGTTACGAAACTCCAGGTCGATCTCTTTCATTGTCAGTATGAAAAGAGTATTGAGCCACAATGAATCCAACCAGCTTTACTGATTATCTGTTCCAGCGGGTATTATCAATGTGGGGATGGTCGATTGACGAATAGTCTTTTCAGCTACAGAGCCAATCATAAAACGGGAAAGTCCAGTACGACCATGGGTTGCCATCACGATCAGATCAATACTGTTGTCCTCTGCAAACTCTTTGATTACATCAGAAGGAACCCCTATTCTCACCTCGGAAATGACCTTGATGGCTTTGGGGACCTTTTTTGAAATGATCCGATTCAGGTCGTTTTCAGCTGTTTTTACCAGTTCATCCTGGTAAAGCGGCACATCAAATCCCTTGATGGCCATTGGAGCAAATCCCGCTCCCGCTATAATTGGGGGAACCTGATGTACAACCTGCAGAGCATAGATGTCGGCATTAAACTTCTCCGCAATTTCTATTGCAGCTTCAAGTGCTCTGAAAGAAGGCTCATTACCGTCACTCGGCCAAAGTATTGATGAAACCGGAAACATTGTTGTCACCTCCTGTTATTTGACAGTTGATGTCGATAGATATTGAGCGTTGTCAACGTGTGTCCCTGATATCTTTATCTTTTATGCTTCCATTATCGTGCGATGTACTATAAGAGTCTTCACTTTTCTTCTTTCTTTTCCTATCATTGTCTGATGAGAGTGATGGCAGACGTTTCTTTCCCTGTCTCTTTTAAGCTTTGCCTGCTACTATACTTTTGCCATTATTCCGGCTTTTTCAATGTCCTGACGCAGGTAAATCGGTAAGAAAGCCGGGTTTTAGCACAATTCTTTCTGTGCGTCCGTATCGTCAAGCTGATCATTGCCTTACGAAAAAACAGGAAGGAAGTGTTTAAGATATTGAAAATAATGTTTTTATCAATTTTTGAAATGAGAAAGACGATACTATGACCTCCCAAGATAAACTCCCATCAACATCACCACATGTTCTGCTGCGGTTCTGGTTTTGGTTTGTGCGGGATTTTCTCGGCATTATCCGGGAAATGCGCTGGAGCTATGTCCCACCTCTCATGGTTTATTTTGCCGCGGGGATTTCCGGGTTTACAGGTATCGTTGAAAGTTTCTATGTCAAAAATGAGTTAGGTCTTTCCGCTGCCTTCCTTGCCGGGCTGGGATTCTGGGCCGGTTTGCCCTGGGCATTGAAAATGCCCATAGGGCATCTGGTTGATCTCTTCTGGAGACGCAAGGCGTTGTTTGTTTATTTTGGTGCTCTGCTGATGGCGGCCAGTCTTTTGATCATGGTGGGTTTGACCGGATATAAAGAGCAGATGGAACAATTCTTAACAGCAGAGATCTGGTATATCCTCGCCACTTTGCTGAGCCCCATAGGTTTTGTGATTCAGGATGTCGTGGCTGATGCCATGACGGTGGAGGCTGTGCCGACAGTCGATGATTCAGGCGAGAAAATTGAAGAGGAAAAACTGAAACGCATGCATGTAACCATGCAGACCCTCGGCAGAATTTCCATTATCGGAGGCAGTGCCCTGGTAGCAGGACTGGGTGGATGGCTGGCAACGACACTTTCTTATCGGGTTATGTACCAGGTGGCTCTCATTATCCCGGTCATTTCAGTGCTTGGCGTAACTCTCGGTCAACTGAGTATGCGGCTTCGCAGGATACGCATGGAAAAAGATGGTGTTGAGGCGTCAGAGATTCGTCATTTTCTCCAGGAGGATCATGGTGCGATAAAGCCCAATTACCATATACTTGTTGGCAGCATTGTCTTTGTAGTACTGAGTCTTGGCCTGGGGCTGTCGGATTTTGATTTTAAAAAAGAAGCGATATTTATCGGCTCGCTCACTGTTATCGGCTACCTGATGTATTCGATCATGAAGGGGTTGGACCCCTTTAAGCGCAGGGAAATCGTCGGCATTGCCCTTATAATTTTTATTTTCCGTGCCACACCGACCATTGGCGCCGGGGCAAGCTGGTGGCAAATCGACGTGCTGCAGTTCGATGAGGCGTTCTTCGGCACCCTGCGCCAGATATCCTCTCTTCTTGCTATTGTGGGCCTGCTTGCGTTACGCAGCTGGATGAGCAGAAGACCTATTCCATATCTGGTCGTCTTCCTCTCCGTCTATGGCACCGTCATGATGCTGCCGTTCCTTGGTATGTTCTATGGTTTGCATGAGTGGACCCAAGCTCATTTCGGTTTTGGGGCACACACTATAGCGATCATCGATACTATGGCCGATTCCCCCTTGGGGCAGGTGATGATGGTACCCATGCTGGCCTGGATTGCCAGAGAGGCTCCTGCAGATCAGAAAGCTACATATTTCGCTGTCATGGCTGCTTTTACCAACCTGGCGTTATCGGCTTCAAACCTGCTAACGAATTACTACAATAAAATATTCGTCGTCGAGCGGGGTGATTTCAGTCAACTTGGGTTGCTGATGATTGCCGTAATGGTAACCGGATTGATCCTGCCACTGCTTTCTGTGCTGCTGGTCAATCACTGGCAGCGCCGTGGGGTTGAGTGAACAGCCGATTGTCGTCCCTGTCCGGTGGCACAGACTCCCGGAGTCTGTGCCACCGGACAGGGACATTTGTTGTGAATGGTAACCGGAGATTACTGGTTTTGGGAAAACAGAATCTTACGGTCAACGGAAGAAGCTGCACCAGTTCCGGTGAGTACCATTGTCTGCTTGAGTTCTGACATAAGGGTGTCTATATATGTTTCAACTCCCGGTTGCAGTCCACCAACAGCGGCAACGGAAAATGGGCGACCAACCATCACTGCATCTGCGCCAAGAGCCAGCATTTTCAATACATCGCCACCGGTCCGAACGCCGCCGTCGGCCAGAATTGTAACTCTGCCCTTCACTTTGTCGGCGATACCTGCAAGCACATCAGCCGCACCGGGGGCAAAGTCCAGAACCCTGCCGCCATGATTGGAAACCACTATCCCATCGGCACCGGCAGCAACGGCAAGTTCGGCTTCATCGGCTGTCATGACCCCTTTGAGGATAAACTTCATGCCGGTTTTACGGATTATTTCTGTCAGTTTCTCGAGTGGTTTTGGGGAGACCGGGCGTCCCATTTTTCGCAGGGTAATAAGGCCGGCGGCGTCTATATCCATGCCGAGTATGTCGGCACCGGTTGCTTTTGCGGTTTCAATTTTCTGAAAGAGTTCTTCATCTTCCCATGGCTTAATGAAGGGAATTCCATGCCCGGCTGCTGCTTTGATGGCATCAAACCCTGACTGATGAATAAAATCGGGAACTCCATCGCCGCTGCAGCCGATAATGGCCTTAGCTTTACACCCATTAACGATAGCCCGGATATACTCTTCTTCAGAAACAGCACCACCCATATTGAAAGAAACTCCGCCGATTGGTGCGGCAAGGACAGGGAGGGCAAGTTTTTTACCCAGCACCTCTACCGAGGTATCCGGTTCGATCACATCATGGATCAAACGCATATTGAATTGTATTTTTGCGAGTGCCTTGACATTATTGGTAAAAGAAGAGCCACTGCCAAGCCCGCCCATGCCGGGGACCTGTCCAGCGCATGCCTTACCGTTGCATATCGGGCAGACTTTACAGAAAGTGCCCATCATTTCTCTTGCATTGTCACGAATTTCTTTCATCCCGTTCTCCGTAATAAAAAGGTGCCAGGTCATGGTCCGGCAGCACTGATTGCCATCAGGCCGTGTCTGAGGCGTAAACGTTCCCTGTCGATTTATAACAAAATAGCCCGTCCGGCAAGAGAATTTAGTCCACGCACGCTGGCTCGGGCGTATAAAGAAAAGTGCGATTGCTTACTGCCAGCCGTATTCGGCAAGCTGAATAAAAAAAAGATACACGGCGATCAAGAGAACCGTGCCGATCCCCAGGGTTGCCATGCCACTGAAAAATTGAGCTTTAAATGAGAGAGCCCGTTTTCTCAAACTGGTATAAAATAGACCTGTTTGCTTTCCTTTGGTAGGATTTGATGGGAAATTGGCGAAAATAATTTCGTCTATAGTTTCTGTATTATTCTTCATTGCAGCCCCTCCTGTTTTGGTATTTGATATAAATATAACAGGGGAGGGGTATCACAGAGTGAGTACCCTGTGATTTTTTTTACTCTGGTGCTTTATTCCTGATTGCCTGCGACGCCGTTTAGTGGCCTTGCAGAGGGCATCCACTCTCTACAGGGGGATTTGAAAAAGAGCACTCTTTAAAGCGGTACTGAACAGAGTTCTGTTAAGGAGGATAGTTAATCCGACCGACTCTTTTTAATTGGCTGGTGTTTGTCCTTTGTTGAGAAGTCTCTCCAACTCATTTTTGTCGAATCTATAGCTTTGCCGGCAGAATTCGCAATGGACTTCAGCGCCGTTTTCTTGTTCCAGAAGGTATCGAAGATCCTCCTCACCGAGTGAGAACAGGGCGCCTTCCATCTTTGGCCTGCTGCAGCTGCATGAATAGACGAGCGCACGTTTGCCGGTTTTCTTATGGGGAACATTTTTAAATAAAAGAGAGAGGATTTCCGCAGGACCTGTCCCTTCCAGAAGAAGTTGAGAGAGAGACGGCATGGCGGCGATCTCATTTTCCAGTTCTGAAAGCAGTATATCGTCTGCAGGAGGAAGGGATTGGATGAGAAAGCCCCCGGCAGCCCCAATGGAGCCATCTTTCTTCAGGTGAATGGCCAGGGCAATGGCCGACGGTGTCTGCTCGGACTGGGAAAGATAAAAGGCAAGGTCTTCCCCTATTTCACTGGTGTATAACTGGATTGTGCCGGGGTATTTCTGGTTGTTACCGATATCTTTTACCACCGTGAGAAAACCGGCTCTGCCAAGGCCGGCAGCCACATCGATAAGCCCGTTATTAAGAGGTTCATCGGCATGAGGGTTGGCTACATAGCCGCGCACCCATCCATCATATCCCGCTTCCGTGATGATCTTTTTCAATGGGCCGTTTCCTTCGAACTTCAAGAAAACACTTTGGTTATCTTTCAACAGAGCTGCCAATAGAGCGGCACCGGTCAGAGCCCTGCCAAGAGCTGCAGCGGCCAGCGGCCCGACATCATGGCGTCTGCATGCTTCGGTTACGAGTTCGGTGGTATTGCAGGCCACGCCAAAAATATTGCCGGATTTTGAGATAACTCTCTCTATACTGTCAGCCATAGTTTCCTGTAGCGGTAAATAATGATGGTGTCGTCTATCAGCCTTTTTCCGTGGCCATCGAATCGCTGCGAATGATTATTTTGCGAAATTATCAATTGTCGATGGGGAAATGACGGAGGTATAAAGCACATTATACTGTCACTTTGTCTTAGAAAAGAGTTTTCTTCTTTTAGGGATGAATTTCTCTCCGGGACACTCTTGTAAATATGTTTCTTTTCAGCAGGCCCACCTCGGAGCAGTTTTCAATTGTTGGCAAAATAATTTTACGTTTACGTACTCGTTAGAAAAAGGTAGGGTAGGTTGTGTTTTAGGTAACTTCATTTTTGATGTGCTGGTTAAGCGATAACAATTTGGATGGCTAAGTAAATAATCGATTGACTTGAAAGACTTCATATACGAGGCCATTATATTTCAACCTCAGACAAGGGAGTATTACAATGCGATTTCTAATTCTCTGCTGTTTGTTGCTCTGCTGTTTCCCTGCAAACGCCAAAGAAATTGCCGGGGTAATGGTGCAGGAAACTCTGCAAACCGAAAATGGCGCTACGTTATATCTGAACGGGGCCGGGATCAGATCAAAATTTTTTTTCGATATCTACATTGCCGAGCTGTACCTGGAACACCCTTCCAATTCGGTCAATGAGGTGATAGAAAGCCCCGGGCGAAAGAGAATAGTCATGTATTTTCTCCATGATGAGGTGGGCAGGGATAAATTGATTGACGGTTGGAATGAGGGGTTCAAAGGTAATACCCCGGCAGGTTCGGTGGCTCAGCTGCAGGCGAGGATCGATCAGTTCAATGGAATGTTTGACGATGTGAAAAAGGGTGATTCCATAGTGCTTGATTATATCCCGGAGAAAGGAACTGTCGTTACTGTCGCCATGCAGGAAAAAGGAGTTATCCCCGGTAAGGAATTTAATGATGCCCTGTTAAGGATTTGGTTGGGAGAGAGGCCTGTCAATAAGGGGTTGAAAGAAAAACTCCTGAGTCACGGGCAGTAGGGAGGGTATGACGCAACCCGCATTTCTCATGAATATTGTGTCAATTTAGCAAGGTTTATTTCAGGACAGTTCATTCAGCAAGTTTCCGGTGATGCTGAAATTTACACAATGTTCACCAGAGGGCAGTTCAGGCGGCCCCTTCTTCTACAGTGTTTTGGCAGCAGACATAGTTCATTATGGTCAACTGCCAAAAACTTTGAACCTGACACAACCTCAACTGATGAGAAATACGGGCTGAGTGCCGGAGGGATCAGGATACCTCCGGCGTTTATTGGTACGCTCAGGTAGACAGGTGTTTCAGGGAGATCCCTCCCAGGGTGGAGTTGCGGTTCTCAAAATACTCCTGCACGTAGAGAATGTGGCTGCGCATAGCATCATACGCTTTTTCCGCCTCCCTGTTTTCAATATGGTGGAAAACAGTACGGTGGTGCTCCAGGACATCTTCGTAGGCAACTTCATTTTCTTTCATATGCCCCAAATTCTTTTTTATGCCCACGAACAGAAAATCATAAAAATTACGAGTCAAATGAATAAGAACGGGGTTCTTGGTGGAAAAGGTGACCGCCATATGAAAAGCAGTGTCTGCGGTCGTGGAAATACTGTTGGAGCTGGCCAGGTCTTCTTCCATCTCTTTGAGGCTCTCACGCATGGCCTGCAGGTCACTTTCCGTCGCCCTTTGTGCAGCAAGTCGTGCTGCATTGCATTCGAGTCCCATTCGCACCTCCAGGAGGTCGAAAATTGTGGCCTCATCGGTACCCATTGCCACGGAGAGCGGATTGCTATCACGTGTTTCAGGGGAACTGACAAAAGTGCCCTGGCCTTGGGTTTGCTTAAGAAGGCCAAGGTTCACAAGTCTCTCAATAGCGTTTCTTACCGAGGTTCTGCTCACCTGCAATGAGGCAGCGAGATCTCTTTCCGGTGGAATCTGTTGTCCGGGTTTGAAGACGCCTTTATAAATGAGTTCACGTATCTGTTCAAAAACTTGACTAGAGATGCGCTTGGGTTTGATCGGTCGTATATTCATAATCTTGATCAGTATAAATTACCTCTTCACATCAAGCGATTCCGCTAAAAGCTCCATGGTATGAACACAACGGATAGTCTCGTCCGCTTTGCCGACAGCACCCTTCAGCATGATCATACAGCCCGGGCAATCGGTAGCGACGGTCTTGACGCCGGTCGTCCGGATGGTTTCAACCTTGTCTCTGGTGATCTGTTTGGAGATCTGTGGATGGCTGAGAAAAGAATAGGTTCCGCCAAATCCGCAGCAACGGTCGGAGTTTTTCATTTCTTCGATTTGATGCCCTGAGGCCGTAAGAAGAGCTCGTGGTTCCTTCCAGACGTTGGAGCCTCGCTTGAGATGGCAGGAGTCGTGGTAGGTCACAGCTTTCTGGGAGCTCATCGCCGTAAGCTTTTCTGATGCACCGAGGATGTTTTCTAAAAATGCCGATGCATCCATGGTTTTACCTGAAAGAGCCATGGCCTTTGCCGACCACTGGGGGTGATCAGCCAGCCGTTCGACGAAATCACGTTTCACCGCCATGGTGCAGGTGGGGCAGATGCAGAGAATATAGTCGACATCCGCGTCGGTAAAAGCTTGAACACTTTGTTTGGCCAGGTCAACTCCTGTCTCGGTATCACCTGAGTAGAGAGCCGGAATACCACAGCAGTTCTGGGTCTTTGGAAAGACAACCTCAACATTGAGACTGTTGAGTACCTTGATCAGGCTGACGCCCACCTCCGGGTAAACAAAATCAGCACCGCAACCGACGAAAAAACCGACTCGGTACTTTGGTGGATCGGTCAGACGCTGAGGGATGCCGTCGAATTGATCCCGGAACGATTTCGGGGCAATGGCCGGTAAATCGCGCCACTCGGTAAAATCCCTGTCCATGAAATGCAGGGGCAGGTGACGGATAATACGTTGGCCGGAATCACTCCTGTCGCTATGAGTGACGGGGCGCTGCAGTTTTGAAGCAGCACGGACCATACTGTGAAAGAGCCCACGGTTCTTCATAACCGCCTTAAAGGCTATGTTTTTCACTACGCCCATCCCGTATTCCTTGGTCACCTCGTTTCGCAGATGAAGGATAATTTCTTCGAGATCAATTTTAGAGGGACAGACTGCAACACAGGCCCGGCAGCCGATACAGGCTCTGGTAATTTCTTTAGCCTTGTCCAACCCTTCATAAAAGGCAGTGAGAATGATACCGATAGCAGAGATATAAATGGAGCCGAAGACATGGCCGCCGACGGTCTGGTAGACCGGGCAGACATTGGCGCAGGCACCGCACTGGATGCATCGCAGGGCATTTTGGCAGACCTTGGATTCGTAAAGAGCTTCCCTGCCGCCGTCAATGAGGATGATGTGCTGTTCTTTTTGTTCACCATCGACCGGCACCGCCCCCCGGATCCAGGTAATATAAGAGGTCAGCAGCTGGCCGGTGGCGTTACGAGGGAGAAGCCGGGTGATCTTGATGGCATCTTCTATATTGCGCACCAGTTTATGGATACCGGCAAAAACCACATGTACTTTCGGCAAGGTGGCACAGAGCCTGGCGTTGCCTTCGTTGGTTACCAGACCGATCCCGCCGGTATCGGCAACGAGAAAATTGGCTCCGGTTAATCCGATGTCGGCATTGAAATACTCTTTTCGGAGACGCTGGCGGGCATGATCTACCAGGGTTTTAATCTCAGGGGTAATACGGGTACCGGACTCTTTACTAAAGAGGTCGGCCACTTCCTCCTTGAACATATGAATGGCAGGCATCACCATATGGCTTGGTCGCTGTCCCGCCAGCTGGATGATCCACTCGCCAAGATCCGTTTCCGAAGTTCTGATCCCTTGTGCCTCAAGCGCTTTGTTAAAATGGGCTTCCTCGGATACCATTGATTTGGATTTGGCGATCAGCTTTGCCCCTTTTTCTTTAGCGAGGCTGATCACATAATCATTGGCTTCTTTGGTATCTTTAGCGATAAAGACTTTCGATCCTGCTGCCTCGGCGTTTGTAATAAATTCGGCCAGCAACTCTTTTCTTCGAATCCGAACTTCGTCTTTAATTGCAGCAAGTTCGGTGCGCATCGCTTCAAAATCAAGACCCCGGTATGCATTTTCTCTTGCGATCAGGTAGGCATCTCCGAAAAGGTGCAGCGCCTTGCTCAATTTTGGGTTCGAGATAGCAGCTTCAACGCTCTTTTTGTATTTTTCATCTGTAGCCATAACAGTAGTCCTCAATCAATTTTCCATTAAATCACTGGAGATGCCTTCTACCACGAGAATATGTAGCTCTCTTGGGCCATGGCAACCAATGGTCAATACCCGCTCTATATCTGCGGTACGGCTGGGACCGGTTATATAGGCAATAAATTTGGGGTCGCTCCCCTGGTGGAATGCAGTCATCGGTTCAGCAGCCGCAAGGTTGTCTTCCAGAATTGTCTGAGGATCGACAAGTACAAAATGAAGTTCGGGCAAGGTCGTAGCAAGACGCATTTCCTCATCGGTACTTTCCAAAACCACCGTGCCGCTATCGGCGAGGCAGAAATTACTGAAGGTTATTCCCGCTCCGGGAAGTTGTCCTGCAGTTCTGAATTTTCCTGTAAAAACGTCAACACCAGCCTCTGCTAAGAGTGTTCGCAATTGGTGACGGTTTGCAAGCGATGTCTCGGGGACAAGAGCCGTACCTTTAGCCTTATCTTTAATATACGCTGCAGCGTCCTGAAGATTGCTCATCAGCAGGACCTCTGCACCGACACGTTTGGCAGACTCGATAAAGCGTTCGGTGTTTTTGTCTGTCATACACTATCCTCTTTTGTTTTGTATGTGGTCAGGAAAAAAAAAAACTTGCCTGGTGCCCTTTTTAAGGGGCACCGGTAGAATGGTTTTGAATCAGGTACCGAAGAAGATACCCGGCAGCCAGGTAACAAGTCCAGGAAAAAATGCCAGGATGACCAGGCCGAGGACCTGGAGCATGACAAAGGGCAGGATACCCCGGTAGATA
>JBARUU010000037.1:0-1779 GCA_049645925.1 Desulforhopalus sp. | reverse complement strand
ACCAGAACCTACCACGTCGTTGAGTTCAGAAACGCTATTTATACCGTCAATGTCGATTCCAAATTCTCAGAAAAACTGCAGGATATGGGTATCAAGGTTGAGTCGCCGGATGGCTTTGAAATGTTCAAAACACACTGCTCGGTTTTTGAAGCATGCAATGTTTCACTAACCGAGCAGTGTGTTTTAAACATCTCGAAGCCATCGGGGGATTCAAGTTTGATTCCCATTTCCTGCAGTTTGTCGGAGAATTTTGAATCAACCTTGACGGTATAAATTGCGTTTCTGAATTCGGTAACGTGATAGGTTTTGGATGGAAATTTACAAAATATTTTCCAACATTTTTCCTCGACGCTCCCGCATGTGAAAAGGGTGCCTTGATAGATGCACTCATCAAGCAGCTGGTCATTGAGCTTGCCTTCTTTCCAAAAGTCGTCCCAATCTTTTTGACCGTTTTGCAAGAGACAGATTTCGACCTTCTCTTCCATCTTCAGCAAGGTTTCGCGGTGCTTCAGCATGTATTTACGGCCTGACTTGTCACCGTCCAGGGCAAGAATCCAGGAGATGTCTTTCCCCTTGTTGGCTTCGATAAAATCGCCGGGGGATGTTGTGCTGGTGAGTGAGGCGGCAACCTTTTTCCCGGCATGCTCCAGGGCTATGGCGTGGAAAATGCCTTCGGTGATAAAACAACTATCTCCAGGCTGCAATTCCTGCTCAGGCGGGGTCCATGCTTCACCCTGAAAAAGGGAACCGTTCTTTTTGCGCTGTCCGCCGAAATTGGCCTTTTGACCATCGGCTTTGGTCTTGCCGATCAGTCGTTCCCAATAGACGGTGCGGCCTTTGTCGATATAAAAGCGGATGGTCGGCACTGATTCGCCGGTTTCCGGCAGGCGGTAGTTTTCCTGATCGTACCAAGTGCGGCAACGGATCAGGTGAAAGCCGCGATCCTCTCTGAGGTATGCGTCGGCTGTGGCCTTTGGGTTTTCGGTTGTCGGTGGAAACCGCCTGATATAGTTTTCATATAAATGGGGAAGCAGTTCCTTTGCTGTCCAGGATGATCCGCATTTATTTTCCCGACCGCAAGCAATGCGCCATGGTTCGGATTTGCGGACATACAGTTCCTTTTTGCCGCAGTCTGGACAGATGCCTTGCCGCAGGTAGCCGCCCCGGTCGGCAAACTTGAAGCGGCTGTCCTGAAGCAGTTCGCGGACTACTTCAACGGCTCGGCCTGAATCGTCGTTACCATCATACATATTGCCCCTCCGTCTCTAAGATCCTGAGGCAAGTTGCGATTTCGTCCGCGCTGGTGCAGCGTGGGGCTTCAATATTATTTTCGGTGAGGCTGGTTTGTAAAAAAATGATAGTCTCGTCGCTTTTAACAAGGACTTGTTTTATGTATTTGATCTGCTCTTCCGTGAAAGCGACTATGGTATTACAAATGATGTATTCCTTTATTGTCGTGATTGAGCATTGTTCGCGGCCCCCACCCCGTTATGCTCCGCTTGACTGATTGTCTAATAGCTGGCCTTTAGATACCCGCCGATCCTGATAGGATAAAAGGCGACATGTTCTTCCTTGAAGTCATAGCAATGATCAAACGGCGAACAGTCAAAACCTTCCAGTCTCGTTGCCCTTTCAATATCCTTTGGTTCTAGTTCGTGAGGTCCGGAAATTTCGACAAGGCCCTCTCCGTATGTTTTCTCAATTTCGATTATCGCGTCATGCACCGTCAACATTGCGTCCACCTTTTGATTAATTTCTGGAAGCCGTAAGGGCTAATTG
>JBARUU010000036.1:0-3135 GCA_049645925.1 Desulforhopalus sp. | reverse complement strand
GGATGTGGACGGTGTTGGTCTGCGCCTGAACAAATACCTGGTCAAATCACTATCTCAGGAGCAGGTAGAGGTGAATGAGAAAACTTTCCTGTCTTCATCCGTCAGTCAATCGATCCTTGCGGTTGCCGTGGAAAATCACCGTTTACATCCAGGTCAGTCCACCGAGGTTTTCCTCGTCGAGCAGAAGGAGCGGGAGCAATGAGTCTTAAAAAAAAATTCAATGACCTGGAGCCGAAGCGGAAAAAAATTGTTATCTGGTCGTGCATCGGAATCATTTTTCTCATTCTGGTTTCCACCGGCTACAACTCTTCCCGTACAGATTCGTCCGAAGGATTTTTCGGTCAGAAAAAAACCAGGGAGATCCAGCTTGAGCCTGATCTGATCCAGAAAACCATGCTTCGGGAACAGAGACGGCAACTCGAATCTCTCCAGGAAGCGGTAGACAAAATAACACGGGAACAAAAGAAGTCGGGACAATCAGACACTGAACAAACGCTTCCTGAAATCCCTACTGCTGACCAAGTCGCAGAACAACCCAAGATTCCCCAGCCATCGCCCGAAGAGCAGCCATGGCCGCTCCCTCCTGAAATATCGAGCACATCAGTTTCGCCGCCACATCCAAAACCCGAGCCCCGGATGATCGGGGAGATCAGCGTTTTGTCAAATACGACGGCGGCAACAGGAGAATTGGATCCCAAAAATATTAAAAAAAAAGGAAGGACAGTATATCTCCCACCTTCCTTTATGGAGGCCAAGCTGTTAACCGGTTTCGATGCTTCTACCTCAGGGAAAGGAACGAACAACCCTGAACCCCTCCTACTGAGAATTCAAACCCCAGCAGTTCTGCCAAATGACATCAAGGCCAACCTGGCCGGCTGCTTTGTCATTGCCGAAGCTGTCGGAAGGCTGGATAAGGAACGGGCCGATGTGCGACTGGTATCCCTATCGTGCCTCAGTAACGAAGGTAAAGCGATTATTGACACCCCGGTTAAAGGTTTTGTTACCGATTCTGACAGCAAAGTCGGTCTGTCAGGCCGGGTAGTCTCAAGAATGGGCGCAGCCACAGCCAGAACCATTTTGGCCGGATTTTTCGGCGGTATGGGTGATATGCTCAAATCCGCAGCCACAACCCAATCAACTTCCGCGCTTGGCACAACAAACTCTGTTGACTCTGCACAGATTGCAAAATATTCAATCGGAGGTGGACTGTCAGAAGGATCTGCAAGCCTGCATGATTTTTATTTGAGCCTTGCCAAGCAGGCTACTCCGGTTATAGAAGTAGGGGCAGCAAAAAAGATTACCGTTATTGTTTCCGAAGGAAAAGAGCTTGAAATCAGGGAGTTTGAGGGAGAAACCCTTTGAGCCATAAGCAACCATCGCAACAGTTAATGCACGCGCTGAAATGGTTCGTTCTTTTTAGATGCGAGTGATTTAGAAAACCAGATAAGACACCGAACAATCAACAAAAATATGAATTTTTATCGTTATCATTAAGTGATAAGTTAATTTACCACAGAGCTTGACATTAGCTCTCTCAAAAAAAGACTTGTATCAAGATCCATTTTGGATAATAATCTATATATTTGCAATTAAATATATAGATTATTATCCATGAAACAAGTAAAAAACAAAATCAACGCCCTGGACAAGGCAAAGCATATTATCCGGCAGCATGGGGGGATAATCCGCACTGCAAAGGCGATTCAAGCCGGTATTCATCCGAGAACACTCTATCAACTAAGGGATGGAGGTCTGCTTGAGCAACTTTCCCGCGGCGTATATCGACTTACTGACCAGGAAGCAGTATCCGACCCCGATCTGGTTATTGTTGCGACCCGCATTCCCAAAGCTGTCATTTGCCTGGTGTCAGCTCTCTCTTTCCATGAAATGACAACCCAGATCCCTCATACTGTTTCTATTGCTCTCCTAAAAGGATCCGATACCCCCAGACTCGAATATCCACCGATTTCTATCCATCGATTTGCAATGGAAGCACTGGTGGCTGGTGTTACAGTGCATAAGATAGACAATGTTCCCGTCAAAGTTTACAGTCCTGAAAAAACCCTGGTAGATTGTTTTAAGTTCCGTAATAAAATTGGCATGGACGTAGTGCTTGAAGCACTCAAACTCTACAAAGCCAGAAAAGAGTTTAAACCAGGTGAGATACTCAAATATGCAAGAATATGCCGTGTTGAAAAAATAATGCGTCCATATCTGGAGATGAGTATATGAAACCTTCTGCTAATGTGGCTGCCTCAGTTCGACAACGCCTGCTCAATAGAGCCAGGAGCGATAAACGGCCCTTCAATGAGTTGCTGCAATATTATGCAATGGAGCGGTTTCTGTACCGGCTGTCAAAATCCTTATTTGCAGACCGTTTCATCCTCAAAGGTGCACTTTTGCTCAGAGTCTGGGACTCTCCTGAATTTCGTCCCACTATGGACATTGATATGTTGGGCAAAACAGGCAATGAGGCGACAAAGATTTTAACTTCAATCCGCAACATTCTGGCCGTGAAGGTTGAGGAAGATGGCTTGGTCTTTGATTCTGACTCACTGCAATCAGAACCAATCACCGAAGATGCAGATTACGGAGGGCTTCGAATCCGGTTCAGAGGTTCCCTGGACACAGCAAGATTAGCCATGCAGCTTGACATCGAGTTCGGTGATGTCATCTATCCGGGACCTGAAAAAGCCTACCTGCCCACCATGTTGGAGTATCCAGCACCAAAGCTGCTCTGTTACAGTCGTGAAAGTGTTATAGCCGAGAAATTTGAGGCAATGATCAAACTGGGTGTGCTGAACAGCAGAATGAAGGATTTCTTTGATATCTGGCTGCTGTCCCGTCAATTCAATTTTATCGGTGCCGACCTAGCTGAAGCGATTCGTCTAACTTTCGAGCGACGTAAGAATTCCATTCCCGCTACGATTGAGCCTTTCTCTGAATCATTT
Source organism: Desulforhopalus sp. (assembly GCA_049645925.1). Classification (GTDB taxonomy): domain Bacteria; phylum Desulfobacterota; class Desulfobulbia; order Desulfobulbales; family Desulfocapsaceae; genus Desulforhopalus_A. The sequence goes on along the minus strand of JBARUU010000036.1, from coordinate 184 downwards.
ATCAAAGAAAAACAGATCCAATGGACAGCTTTCCTGGAAAAACTAAAGCAGGATAATGTCCCTTCCGATTTCAAGGAAATAGTCGTACACCTGAATGAATTCCTCGCACCGATTGTTGCAGTGCTCATAATCGGCAAACATTTCAGCCAAAACTGGGTAGCTCCTGGTCCATGGACATGATCTA
>JBARUU010000035.1:0-9056 GCA_049645925.1 Desulforhopalus sp. | reverse complement strand
AGGGCCGTAAGCGTAAGTCTGGTTCAGCTGTGTTTTCAGAGGCAGGGGATGTTGTTGCAGTTGGTCAGGCAACTTGGATTGAAGTTCCTGAAAGTGCGTTCCCTGCGGAAAAGGCAAGTTGAGCCTTGTCGCGTGATTGTCGCCCAACCAAACGTTTGCAGCCGAGTGGCGGGTTTCTCGAGTTTTTAAGTGTTTAGAATCAAAAACATTATAAGGTTATTGATCGGTATTCGGAGTTAAAACTGCCAAGGTCTGAAACGCAGAGTTATGCTCCATTTCCGATCAATTCTCCGTGTTTAGCCGAGTTTCTTCTATCAGGAAATATCAACTCGCTCTGACAGATTTTTCTTGCCACTTGCCAATTGTAAGGTCTGGAGTTTGGTTAACAATATTGGGTAATTTGAAAAAAGCCAAAGAAACATGAAAAGCCTGGATTAAAGGACAACAATTGGCTATTTTTTTATAGAACATTCAGTAAAAGATCATTTTTCTATTTATCATTAAGGTGTTGAGTACGACTCAAAAATAACAGGCAAACCTAGTGAGGTTGTATGATCGATGAAAGGACATTGAATAACAGTAAAGAACGCTTCAATATTTTCGACAACACCCCTACAATGAAAGCGGTTTTAACTACAGGCAACGGTGGATACGATAAGCTTGAGTATCGGGATGTTCCGATCCCCAAACCAGTACAGGGCGAAGTGCTCGTTCAAGTATTGGCCGCCGGCGTCAACAATACGGAAATAAATACCCGCCTTGGCTGGTATTCTTCCTCGGTCAAGACCGGCACAGAAGATCTTGGTAACGATGATGATGAGAGCAGCAGACAAAAAGCAGACGGAGGTTGGAACGAGGCGACACCGTTTCCGTTCATTCAGGGCACCGACTGTTGTGGAAAAATTGTTGCCGTCGGCGCCGGAGTAGATGGAGGCATTATTGGCTCCAGGATATTGATTCGGTCCTGCAGTCGCACCAAAGGTTGGGATAATCTGGAAAATATCTGGATTGCTTCGGATTTCGATGGAGCATTTGCTCAGTTCGTCAAGATAGCAGCTGAAGAAGTCTTTCTGGTAAATTGCGATTGGACGGACGCTGAACTCGGCACAATTCCCTGTGCCTATGGCACAGCCGAAAACATGATCCATCGTGCTAAAGTAACCGATACTGACCATGTACTGGTAGCCGGAGCATCCGGCGGGATAGGCTCCGCTGTAGTACAGCTGGTAAAACGTCGGGGGGCAACGGTTACCGCTATTGCAGGAAAAGACAAGATGGAAGCTGTGCGGGAAATAGGTGCTGACAGGATCATTGAACGCGGCGATGATATTGTTGAAGCACTTGGCGAGAAATCGGTAAATGTGGTAATCGACAACGTGGCTGGCTCGGCATTCGACGAGATGATGCGGGTATTGAAAAGGGGGGGCCGTTATGCTTCTTCCGGTGCAATCGCCGGTCCGCTGGTCTCACTCGACATGCGGTTATTTTATCTCAAAGACTTGACGCTCATAGGATGCACCGCATGGGATGAACCGGTATTCCCTAATCTAATTTCCTATATCGAAAAAGGTGAAATCAAGCCTCTGCTGGCCAAGGCCTTTCCACTCGAAAAAATAGCCGAGGCCCAGCAGGAGTTCACTAAAAAGGCCCATGTTGGTAAATTGGTACTTATTCCACCCCCTCTTACCATAGAACAACAGGAACTTTTCAACAGCTGATTTGGGCTTTTAAGGTAGTGGCACAACCACCAGAGAAGCAATCGAGATAATTACTCCATTTCTACACCAGTCTTGCGACTGATACTACTTTCTTAACAGTGTAGGCTGCGATTTGACAGATCGTGTCATTTTTTCAGATAGTATCTGGCAAGGTGCCTACGCTTTTGTCGGAGTGATCAGCCAAAATAATCTTTGGTAATCTCTTATTTACAGTTGCTCCATTTCTTATCAATTCTCTGTGGTTAGCCGGAACGATCCTCTCAGGAATTAGCCTCAACAACTGAGCCTCAATTAAAAATCGGAGCTTTCCGAAGGATATCTCAATTCACGCTCAATGCTACACCGTCAACACGAGTAAACCTGCTTCGATATTCGCTGGGTGACAGGCCGGTTGCTGCCTTGAATAGTTTTCTAAAACTGCTGCTATTTTCATAGCCTATGACTTGGGTTATCTCGTTCACAGTCTCCAAGGTAGTCTCCAGGTAGTCTTTCGCTATTTCGATACGGATCTGCTGCAGGTAACTCAAAGGTGTTTCATCGGTGGCTTTTTTGAACCTGCGGATAAAGTGTCTGGGGCTTATCCCTACCTTCCTCGCAAGATCTTTCATGCTAATTGCATCAGCGAAATGAGATTCTATCAATTCCTGAGCTCGCAATATTTCTTGGTCGCCATGACCTTTGTGGACATTAAATACCGAATAAGAGGACTGGCTGGCCTTGCTTGGATCGACCAGTAATGACTTCGAGCATTGCGCTGCAAGATGCGAAGAACCAAAGTTTTCGATCAGATACAGTGCCAGATAGTAGAAGGCCGAAACAGAGCCGGAACAAATCAAGCCCTTGTCCCGCGTGAGGACTCTATCCGGCTCCAATAGAACCTTTGGGTAACGTCGTTTGAAGAGTTTTGAATAGAACCAGTGTGTGGTTGCCAGTCTGTCATCCAGCAACCCGGTCTCCGCAAGGACAAAACTCCCGGTACAGACACTCGCAATCGTTACCCCCTGGTCATGCCTGGCAACGATCCAATCCAGCAATGGCGTGGCATTGGCAGAAATAAGATCGACGCTGGGAAGATATGGAGGTACGACAACTACGTCGGTTGGCTGGGAATCTTGAAAAGCACCGTCCGGCATAACCTGAAAACCACCACTTACCTTAACTGCCTTTCCATCCTGGCTCAGAATCCGTGTCGTAAAAAGAGGTTCCAACCATTCACCCGTATTTGTTGCATGCCAGCGGTTGGCGATATTGAAACTGTCAATCAGCCCCGAAATCCCGGAAAATTGACAGCCCGTATCGACGATAAAAGTGATGTTCGCCATGACTCCTCCTCATGCTTTACAGTCTCATTTTTTCATTAGAACCATTATGGCGTTTATGGATCGTTTTTAGTCAATTATGCCACTTTTGCCAATTTCAGGCAAATGATAAAGTAATGCTAACATCAAACCAGAAGGAGAATACGATGAAAGAAACTTATCAAATGGTACGGACAGATTTAAACGGGTTGGAGCTTTTAAAATCAATAGTCGATGGTAAAGCAGCTATGCCACCAATGGCGCAGACTATCCCTATGTCTATTATTTCGGTTGAACCCGGTTCGGTCGTTTTTACCGCAACCGCTGGACAACAACATCTTAATCCACTTGGCGGGGTACATGGTGGTTTTGCTGCTACCGTTCTTGACTCTGTAACCGGTTGTGCGGTGCATAGTCTTCTCGAATCGGGTGTTGCGTATTCAACCGTCGATCTGAACGTAAAAATGGTCCGGCCTGTTCCGCGTGATAGAGAACTTACCGCCAAAGGGAAGATCATCCACATGTCAGGTCGTCTGGCAGTCTCTGAGGGAAGATTACAGGATGGTGATGGCAAAATACTCGCTCACGCTACAGCCACTTGCATGATCCTTCGTAATTGAAAGCTGTGCAGAAGGTGGTGGAACTTTACGATACAAGGAGTAAACCAATGAAATTGGAAAACCATCCAAGCGTAATAGCCTTTCGACAGAGGCCGCAGAATGACCAGCCGGAAGCAATGACTTTGAAACGGCTGAAGGCAATCGTCCTGGAAGCTGGAGCCGATGATGTCGGTGTTGTAGAAGTTGATCGCCCGTCTCTTCAAAGCCAAAAGGAAGCGATCTACCATGCTTTTCCACGAGCAAAAACCCTTGTCAGTTTTATTTGTCGGATGAATGAGGCGCAGATCCAATCAAACGATAGATCTTTGGTGGATGGAGAGTTCATTGCCTACGACAAGGAAATGCTGCATATTTCCCGCACGGTCATTAAAGCGTTGAGAGATGAAGGGGTCACCGCGGTCACTCCTTCCGAATCCTTCCCCCAGAATATGAGTAAATGGCAAGGCAGGATGTTGACGGTGTCGCATAAACCGGTAGCGGAAGCGGCAGGCCTTGGTTTGATTGGCCACCATCGACTGTTGATCCACCCAATATTTGGCAGCCATCTTTGTTTGGGAACAATAGTCATAGATACAACCTTGGACGTTTATGACCAACCCATCGACTACAATCCATGCATCGGTTGCAAACTCTGTGTTGCCACCTGTCCAACCGGTGCCATAGCCTCAGACGGATCTTTCACTTTTGTCAAATGTCTGGTTCATGCCTATCGGGATCGGCTGGGAGGTTTTGTAAATTGGGTTGAATCCCTTGTAACCAGCCAAAACATGGTTGAATATCGGGAAAAACGGACTGACGGAGAAACAATGGCTGTCTGGCAGAGTCTCACCTACGGAGGTGGATATCGATGCGGCTATTGCATGAGTGTCTGCCCGGCAGGCCTGGACTTGATCGGTCCCTATCTCGATAATCGAAAAGAATATTTACGAAATGTTGTCAAACCGCTTCAGGAAAGAAAAGAGAACGTTTATGTACTCCCCGGTCAGGATCAAGCCACAGCGGTAAATAAGAAATTTCCGAACAAAACTGTCCGGTCTGCCTGATTTTTGAAAAGCTCAGCATTTCAAACCATCTCGCTGGTATACGGCTTCTGCCGGATGCGCACCCATTAATCATTGAGGAGCGAGCTCGCCATACCGGTAGGAGGCAGTGACTCCGCCGTCTATCAAGAAATCGCTGCCGGTGATGACCGCTCCACTCCACTCCAAAAATCAGCTACTCAGGAAGAACATCAGTTTTCCGGAAAATATCACATGATAATATTACCAAGAAACACTTTCAGCTCAAGATGAGGTGCAGTGGTGTAGGGAAAAAGGCGGCTTTACCGAGTGTCCGTTTTATTTGAGACAAGGTCATTGAAGCGCAATGAGATTGCAAGGATATCCCAAATGTCATATGGTTTTGTAAAATCATCTTATCAATCAACTGAGGAGCGAGCATGGACGTCAAAACCACCCCTGATACGGACAGAGAACCGGACGAGAATGTCAGTCGCCCCTCCGGCAGCGAGGATGTGGTTCAGGAGCAGATTGAGGAAAAACGGCTCAAGAAACCTAAACTTTTCGGCACTTTTGGAGGTGTTTTCACACCCACGCTTTTGACCATCCTGGGCGTAATCATGTATCTACGTGAGGGGTGGGTCGTGGGCAATGCGGGCCTTCTGGGTGCGTGGAGCATCATCGTGCTCTCCTTCACCATAACCGCGTTCACCGGGCTTTCGCTCTCTTCCATAGTTACTAACATTCGCGTCGGCGCAGGCGGGGCCTTCTCAGTTATCTCTCAGTCGCTTGGGCTGGAAGTTGGCGGCAGCGTGGGCATTCCGCTGTATCTGGCACAGGCGCTGGCCGTATCCATGTACATCTTCGGCTTCCGCGCCGGCTGGCTGTGGGTCTTTCCCGACCACTCTCCTCTTGTGGTCGACTTCACGGTTTTCGGCGTACTCTTCGCCATTGCCTTCATTTCCGCGTCGCTGGCTTTCCGTATCCAGTATCTCATTCTGGCAGTGATCGTAGCCTCGCTCTTTTCTGTGGCCTGGGCCGGGTTCACGGGGGGCATGAGCCATTCCGTGCAATGGTGGGGCAGCTTCGAGGGATCGCCGGAAAACAACTTCTCAGGCATCGGCTACTGGGCTGTTTTTGCTGTCTTCTTTCCCGCCTCCACGGGTATCATGGCCGGGGCCAACATGTCCGGCGAACTCAAGGACCCACGCAAATCCATCCCGGTTGGCACCATGTCCGCCATTGGACTGAGCCTGATCGTCTACCTAGTCCTGGCCTGGTGGCTTGCGGCCAGCGCCTCCACCGACGACCTGCTGCGCAACTACACCGTGATGATCGACAGCGCCGCCTGGAGACCGGTGGTGGTGGCCGGTCTTCTGGGGGCGACCTTTTCTTCGGCGCTCTCTTCGCTTGTGGGTGCGCCGCGTATTCTTCAGGCCATAGCCGAACACAAGATCCTGCCCGGCTCGGGCTGGTTCAAGGAGAAAACCGAAGCGGGAGAGCCCAGGAACGCACTCTACACAACGGCCCTTATCGTGGCCGGAGCGCTCATGATGCGCGACCTCAACGCCATCGCTCCGCTTCTAACCATGTTCTTTTTGATCACCTACGCCATGATCAACGTGGTGGTCGTGATCGAGCAGAAGCTGGGACTGGTCAGTTTCCGTCCGCTTTTCAACGTGCCGAGCCTTGTACCCATCATCGGCGGCGTGGGCTGCGTCGCGGCCATGTTCATCGTCAATCCTGTCTTTGCGGGAGTGGCCGTGGTAATGGTAGTGATCCTGCATGCCTATCTTATACGCCGTCATCTCAAGGCGCCCTTCGGTGATGTACGCAGCGGGCTCTTCGTAGCCGTGGCCGAGTGGGCCGTGCGCCGCATGGCCGAACTGACCGGCCCAATGACCCGCACTTGGAAGGCCAACCTGCTGGTGCCGGTGGAGGATTCGACCCAGGCTCGCGAACGTTTTGCGTTGTTACGCGATGTGGCCTATCCCAAAGGCTTCGTAAAACTTCTGGGGCTGACCGGTGAGAAGGAGCGCTCGGACCTTTTGGAAAATCTGCCAGAACTGACTGGGGCATTGCAAGAAGAAGGTGTCTTCGCCACTTGGTCTCTTGTGGACGCGTCCTATTTCGGCGAGAACCTGGCCGCGGGCATGGAGACCTTGGCGGGTGGATTCTTCCGCCCAAATGTGCTGTGCCTGAAGATGCCTGAAAGTGAAAAGCGCACCGAGGAGGTTCGCGACCTGATCAGAAATGCGGCGCGTATTGACGTGGGAGTGATCCTCTACACCGAGATAATCGATCGAGGCGATTCGGTCATGGTCTGGATCGACGATCAGGGGCCGGATTGGAAGGCTTCAATGGACCTGGGCAACATGGACCTGGCCCTGCTTACGGCCATCAAGTTGCGCGACAACTGGGAAGCGCGCCTGACCCTGACCGCATGGGTGAACAACGACAGCGAAACGTCCAAGGCCCAGGCTTATCTCGAATCCCTGGCCGAACTGACCCGACTGCCCAACGTTGACAAGGTGGTCATGGGTGAGTCCGAGGAGGATCTTCCCGAGACGGCCATTCACGTCCGTTCCTTTGACCCTGACTCGGACCTAAACGAACTGCGCGCCTGGGCAGACACTCTCGGCGTGCCGTGTATCTTCGCCATGGATTCGGGTCTCGAAAACGCACTGGCCTGATCAGGCAGAGATAGCATCTCCCTTAAAGATAGGGGACAGCGGTTTATCTTCCTTGAGTAAATGTTTTTGTGGTGAAAATTATTTTTCTGGAAAAGAAAGGCCATGACTCGGAAGGGATACGAGAATTTACCTTCTCCTGAGGCATTCTAATCATCCCAAGGGTTGATAACGTTGACACCTGCGGCTTGATATGGACTGACATCTCGTGTCGCGACGCTAAATCGGTTAGTAGCCGCAATAGACGCAATGTATCCATCTGTCGCAGCAATTGCTAATCCGGCAGATTTGGCTTTTGCCATGAGCTCAGCATAAGCGGTCGTGCAGTCCATATCAAACGGACGTACACGTCCGGCAAACAGCGGCAAGATTTGATTTTCAAGACTGGTTTGCAGTTCATCTCGTCGCTTTCCCGGTGGAAGGTTTGCAACTCCAAAACGTAGTTCTGCCACAGTGATTGCTGATAAATAGAGCGTTTCTAGTGATTGTGCATCAATCCATTTAATAACACGGGCCTCAGGAGCACGACGCAACGGTTCCGAAATTACATTTGTATCTAACAGTATCATTCAAAATCCACCGGTTTGGCTGGAGATTTATCTCGGCTCTGCTCAAAAATCGAAAATTCATCATCACTCAAATTGATTTTGCGACCAATTCTAGCAAGTAAAGAACCAAGTTTTATCCTTCCTTCCGGCTGGACGGCATTTTCCAGTATCTCACGAATTTCGGCTTCAGCGCTTCGGCCATGCTGTGCGGCTCTAACCCGCAAAGCGCGATGAACCTCATCCGGTACGTTTCTGACAGTGACTGATGGCATGTCTGCACCTCCCTCTTATGCTTTATCTGCATGCATTATATCATAATGCATGCAGATAAAGCAAGAGTTTCCATTTTCAAAAAGGTAGTGACCGATGATGTGGCATGATAGTTCTTTTGTACGTATCTGTAACCACCGTGCTCAAGGATTTATCTGGTCTCAATGGTAAATATAATGTACAATTTCTAAAAAATTGGATAGTTTATTAACCATTGAGGCTTGGGAAGGATGGTAAAAAAAAGAGTGATAATCTCACCTACACTGGAAGATGTTTTAAAGACGGTCGGAGAAAATATCAAACTTGCGCGCTTACGACGAAAAATTACTGCAACCATGCTGGCAGAGCGTGCAGGTATAAGTCGTGTAACCTTAAGAAAGGTTGAGAATGGTGAAAGCAGTGTCACAATGGCTATTTATGCCAATGTTCTTTTTTGTCTCGGCCTTGAAAAGGACTTATTACGACTAGCCGGAGACGATCCTTTGGGGCGACGCTTACAAGATGCTGAATTAACTCACACAACTGAGCGTGTCGCTAAGAGGAAGAAGTAATGGCTGAAAAACGACATACAAAAGGCCCTGCAAGAAAATCCATTCAAGTTTGTGCTCATTGGCAGGGGTTAGAAAATCCTATTCTAATGGGAATACTTTATGCCGCTCCTTCAAGAGGAAAAGAGGTCTTTTCTTTTGAATACGATCCTGCTTGGCTCAAGTCTTCGTATGCACAAGTTCTTGACCCTGGTTTAATGCTCTTCTCAGGCCCACAATATGCTTGCGATGGCCATGAAAATTTTGGCTTGTTTCTGGATTCTTCTCCAGATCGCTGGGGCCGTGTTTTAATGCAACGCCGAGAGGCTCAACAAGCGAGAGCAGAAGAACGAAATGTACGCCCGCTTCTTGAGTCAGACTATTTAC
>JBARUU010000034.1:0-16767 GCA_049645925.1 Desulforhopalus sp. | reverse complement strand
TCCTCGTAGAGTTTTTCTCCCGGACGTAACCCGGTATATTGTATTTCTATCTCTTTACCAGGTTCATAGCCCATTAGTTTGATAAGATTATGGGCTAAATTGACGATTTTCACCGAGGCTCCCATCTTCAGGATAAAAATCTCACCTCCGGCCCCCATCGCTCCAGCCTGAAGAATGAGTTGGGACGCTTCCTCAATTGACATGAAATAGCGGGTCATTTCTGGATCTGTTACGGTGACCGGCCCGCCTTTTTCAATCTGACGCTTAAAAAGCGGAATTACCGATCCGGATGAACCGAGAACATTACCAAACCGTACGGCCATAAATGTTGTGCTATTTTCTTTTATTGAAATGCCATCTGGTACCTGGCCGTTACAATAAGCAAGCATAAGCAATTCAGTGACCCTCTTTGTCGCCCCCATGACATTAGTCGGCCGCACCGCCTTGTCGGTCGAGACCAGCACGAAACGTTCAACTTTGTGGTCAATGGTCGTTTCGATAAGGTTCTTGGTGGCAAAGACATTGTTAAAGACAGCTTCCCAGGGATTTGCTTCAACTAGAGGGACATGTTTATAAGCCGCCGCATGGAAAACAACAGACGGTGCATATTCAGTGAATATTGCGTCAAGTAAAGCTCTGTTCTGGATTTTGCAGAGGACAGGGACATAGTCCAGGAACCGGTGGTCGTGGTGCAGTTCCATCTGAATTTTATAAAGATTTTCCTCACCGGCATCGAGCAGTATGATTTTTTTGGGTTCAAACCTGATAATCTGGCGACAAAGCTCTGAACCTATTGACCCACCGGCACCAGTCACCAGTATTATCTGCCCTGTGAGATAACGACCAATTTCATTTTGATCGAGGTGCACTGCAGGCCGTCCCAGCAGGTCCTTATACGAAATTTCACGACTGGAAGTGACGCTTAATTTGCCCCTTATTATTTCTCCCATGCTTGGAAGAACCTTAAATTTGATCTTCGATTTCTGACAATGCTCGACAATCCTCTGCATCTGCTCAGCGGTTGCTGAAGCGACAGCTATCAGAAGCTCTTCCGGTCTGCTTCTGACAATGCATTCCTGCAGAGATTCAACACCACCAATGACTGGTATACCGTGTATTTTCAAACCATGCTTTTTATGATCGTCATCGACAAGCCCCACGACCTCATACGGTACATTAACATTATCTCTAACCTCACGAATAACCTTTTCGGCAGCCGCACCCGCACCGATGAGCAGCAATCGTGTTTTCTGGGATTGTTCGTCTTGGGTGAACCATGGCATCAGGGTCTTGTTCTGCAAGAGATAACGGATAGTTCCTCTGTGAATACACAAGAAAAGAAATGTGAAAACTCCGTCCATAAAAAAAACCGACCGGGAAAACCCTTGAAACCCATAAAAATACAGGACGGACATGATAATCAGACCCGAGGATACTGAAACGGCCTTTATTATATTGACCAGATCGGCAGTGCTGGTGTATCGCCACATCCCCTGGTACAAACCAAATGCATAGAATATGGGGATCTTGATGACAATCAGAAAAGGAAGCGCAGCGAGGATTTTGGGAATTCCCCATGAAATATGCCAGTCAAACCGGACCAGATAGGACAAAAAGTGGGCACCCACAATAAGTGATATATCGATAAAAAGAACTATCCAGAAATTCTTCCTCAGGGCAAGAGTCCTGAGGAGTCCCGGCTGTTCATTGAGTATTTTAAAAAAATTATTTGCCATAAATCACTTTAGTGAAATCGTATTGTGTTCATAAACACGCAAGCTTCACCTGCAACAGTTTCGCTGCTCTATAGATTGTAATGGGGGGAGCTATGGTTACTGTGCTGAAAACAGAACCGCCCCCCCCTCTCTTTAGAGTCAAAGGGGTCTTGTCCGCATTCCGCTACATAAATGTTTTTATGTTTGATAGGTGGCCAGATCTTTTAAGACCAACATTTTCTCCCCCCCAGGAGAATGTCGGTGTATCCCAAAGAAGCCTTGAACGCTGGCAGCAGGTTGGACGTTGTTGATGAAGCAGAGAGAAAGATGATCACGCATGGCGGATTTTTGAAAAAACATCAATCACACTCCTCACCATTTCCGGATGTTGCTATTTCTGATTTTACTAACACGTAAGCTATATACATGCACTATTCCTGTTATTATTTGTTATGCGACTATCAAATACCATAAATGGGCATTGTCTTCACTGTTTAACTATCTTTGTGTGAAAACAATCTGATCGTTGCACGCCATATCAAGAGGGATACAGTATAAGAAGGAGATCTTACCCGGAAAATTGCAGTTATGACTGGCAAACCCTGTACACTTCTTCAATAGTTGTTACCCCCTGCAGGACTTTCATCGCGCCATCCTTCTGGAGGGTTATCATGCCATTCTCAATCGCCCGCCGTTTTATCTGGTTGGCGTCCGATGTCTGCAGCACGAGGGCTTTCATGTCCTGCGTCATCAACAGCAGTTCAAAAATACCGCAGCGACCTTTATAGCCTGTGTGGTAGCATTTTGAACAACCTTTGCCTCTGTATGCTTTCCGGTCGTGGCATTCCTCTTCCGGGAACCCAATCCGCTTCAGCATTTCCGGTTCAGGGGTATATTCCTCCTTACAGTGAGGGCAGATAATGCGCACAAGCCTCTGCGCCAGGATGGCATTCACCGAGGAGGCTATAAGAAACTGCTCTATGCCCATATCCCTGAGGCGGGTAATTGCTCCGGCCGAATCATTGGTGTGCAGAGTAGAAAAAACAAGATGTCCGGTCAGTGCCGACTGGATAGCGATTTCGGCGGTCTCTGTATCACGGATCTCCCCTACCAGAATCACGTCGGGATCCTGTCGTACTATCGATCTCAGTCCGGATGCAAAGGTAAGATCAATTTTGGGGTTGACCTGTACCTGGCCAATGCCGCTGATACGATATTCAATTGGATCCTCAACAGTAATAATATTGATATCCGTATTGTTTATGGAAGAGAGTGCTGCATAGAGAGTGGTGGTTTTTCCTGAACCGGTGGGCCCCGTTACCAATACGATACCATTCGGCGACCTGATCTCTTTTTCAAAATGAACAAACCTGTCCTCCGGCATACCAAGATCAGTCAGGGAAATCATCACCGTTGATTTACGCAGCAGACGCAAAACCACACGCTCACCAAAGGCAGTCGGCAGGGTCGAAACCCGGACATCAATCTCTTTGTTGGCGATTTTCAGTTCAATCCTTCCATCCTGAGGCAACCTCTTCTCGGCAATATTCAGCTTGGCCATTATCTTGACCCTTGAGATCAGCGCCGACTGCACATGTTTCGGTGGGCTTAACATATCGTGCAGAATACCATCGAGTCGCTGCCGTATTTTCAGACTGTTCTGATAGGGCTCAATATGGATATCCGAAGCATTATCACGCACCGCCTGAGAAAACATCAAGTTGACCAACCGAATGACAGGAGAATCACTGGTATCATCGAGCAAATCGCCAATCTCTTCAATCTCTGAAAACAGCCTTTCCGGATCTTCGTCATCGATATCCTGCATGACCTCATCGGCAGAGCTCTGGGTCATGTCATAGGCAAAGTTTATTGCATTAAAAATATGCTGGGAAGGAACCAGAATCGTTTTGTATGTCTCATTCCCCAGTATTCTGCGCAGATCATCAAGTGATTGAAAAGAATTAGGATTATTTATCGCGAAATACGATTCTTCGGCGGTGACAATCGGTACTATTTTATGCTGCTTGAGAAAGCTTATGGGTACCCGGTCAGTAAAATCGGTTTTGAATTCGGAAGGCAAAGACTTTCGAACCTCCATATCGAACATCATGCCAAGAACCTGCAGAACGGTAAATTCGTCCAACTCCCCGTTTTTGATGAGTATTTCCCCAATCAGGTCATCTCCCTCTCTTTGAGCAAGAAGCGCCTGTTCAAGAGCTTTTGAGGCCAGACCAAATTCCTCAATTAATATTTCACCAAATTTTTTCATACCAATTTCGATCAGTGATCGGTCAACCTCAAATTAATTTTGTCAGGCCACAGATGACGGCCCCAGTATCAACTTCCTGGGAGTTTCTTTACTTGGTACCAGTGGTCCGTAGAATTCTATCGATACTTTCCCGGGCCAGTTTCTTCAAGGGCACTCCGGCTTTTGAGGGATCGCCGGTGCTCTCGGCAACAGCGTTGGAACTGCCCGTCGCTACCGCCTGATACATTACCAGGGCTTCTTTCGGGTTACCCTCTTTCTCATACACAACCCCCATATTCATTAGCGCATACGGATTAACCGGATTAATGGTCAGGGCTTCACGGAAATAATCTTTGGCGGCTTCGAGTTGCTCAACCCGCAATTTTTCATACCCCATTCTGGTCAGGGTCATTGCGTGTTCCGGATTCTCTATTTTATGTAACTCCTCCTGCACGGTTGGCAGCACCCGTCCAATCTCCTCTTCCTTTTTCAGGGTGACGGCATCGAGTTGTGCCGGATTCCGGACAATACGAGGAGTGATAAAGATAAACATATTCGTTTTTCTATCCGTGGTCGAATGGGTTTTAAAAAGCCATCCAAGCAGAGGAATATCACCCAGAATCGGTATCTTGGTATTATCTTCAGAGGCGTCCTGGCCAATTATACCGCCTATCACGACCGTACTTCGGTCGTTAAGAATAACCGTGGTGTTTGCCGTTCGATTAAACGTTGTCGGGGTAAGACCGGCATCCTTTATCCGCACCACTTCCGTTTCAATTTCCAGACGCAGTGAATCTTCCCTGTTAATATGGGGAGTGATCGACAGCTTGGTTGCAACATCCCTGTACTCAAACTGACTAAATTCATTGTTGTTATCGGTGAGTTGGGCGCTGGTGGTATAGGGTATATTCTCACCAACGGAGATCGTCGCCGTTTTATTGTCCATAGTAAGAATCTGTGGGGTGGAGATGATATTGACATCGCCGTCCGACTTGAACGCGTTTACCACGGCCCCAAGGTTATCAAAGATAAGATCTCCAATTCTGACTCCCCCTTGATTCAGCACTCCAACAGTAAACCCTTTTCCTAACCCCAAACTGGGATCACCACTGCTGTTTACAAGCTGACCAAATCCACCTTCCCCACTAAAACCAGTAGCAAATTGTCCTCTGCCGCCGGAGGTTTGTCCAGTGGCCAGCCACTCAACGCCGACGTCAAAGGATTTGTCGGTATCCACCTCCATGATAAGGGCCTCCAGATAGACCATCCTTCTTGGAATATCCAGTTGCTTTATCACATCTTCCAGGACGGCATACTCATCCTTTGACGCGGTGATGACCAGAGCATTTGTCTCCTCATCAGCCCAAATTTTCACATCTTTTGAAATTGCCGCGACCTTCCCCATATTGGCTTCATCCTGGGGCTGCGTGTCCGGGAGGTCGTTCAATACTGCAGCCAGCTCCGTCGCCGTCGCATTCTGCAGAAAATAGACGTGGATATTTCCTTCGGCTCGCTGAACCTCGGTATCCAGAACCTTGATCAGACTTTTTATCTGCCCGAGCTCGCCGGCATTGGCAAGGACAATCAGGGCATTGATCCTGTCGTACGGCACAACTTTTACGGTTCCGCTGGTACGACTGACCGCACCGACCTTTTGTGCTCCTGAGCCTCGCTGGTAAATCGTTGTTAAGATCTTTGCAACTGAATCGGCTGAAGCATTCACCAGTGGAATAAATGCGACATCATCCTCTCTCGATTCAACATCAAGTACCTTGATGATACCCAACAGTTTTTGAATATTGGACATTGTCTCGGTGATGATCAACATGCCTGACGGCGAGTGGGATATGAGAACCGAGGTTTGCGAGACAAGCGGTGCAAGCACCTTTTTCAGATCATCGGGAGAACTGTATTTCAAGGGCACAAGCTGCGTGACAACCTTGTCCGCAGGCATATCCGAAGGTCCGCTTTTTAGCATCTGTACGTTTTGTGACCTGGCACGGGCTGAAGGCAATATTTTTATGACTGAGCCCGCCTCGACGGTTGTAAAACCGTGCACTTCCAGCACAGATTCAAAAACCTTGTAGGCCTCCTCTTCCGAGATTTTGGTCGGGGAGAGAATGGTGACATTTCCCTGCACAGCTTTATCAACGACAAAATTTTTGCCGGTTAATTCGCTGATGTACTTAATAAACAATTGAATATCGACATTGTCGAAATCAATCGTAATAAATCGCTGACCACTCTGCCCTGTCTCGGATTTCGACTGCACCGCATCCTCGGCATTGAGGTTGCAATGGAGTCCTGCAAACATACAGAAAATGACCGCGCCAATTAGCGAATGTTTAAACCTGCTCATTTATAATTCACCTTCATTTTCATTATTAATCTCTCGTTTGCTCATTCTTTCCTGATTACTCGAGACGGTCGAATGGCCCTTGGTCTGTTGATTACTCTTCTTGGAGTTGGCCGCCTATACTGTCCTGTTCCGGCACCGGTACTAATACCCGGTTGTTTTTTACTGCCACCTAGCTTGGTGACGGGAACCGCATAGGAAGAACGTACTTTTGAAGCCTCGCTCATATCAAGCATTTCATCCTTGCCGTTATAGACCAGGATTACCTTGCCCCGAAGAATCTCCTTGATGGAAGCTCCCTGGATCGAATCCCCGACTTCGTACAATTCCTGCTTGCGGCTGCTGTTATCCAGAATAATTGCCCGGCCGGCCCCATCTTCTCCATTAATCGTCCCCATCAACACAATATTTAAACTTGTTGATTCCAGTTCTTCAACGACATCCGGCGTCTCATCAACGACCGAGTCACCTTCACCTGGAGGAGGGCCAAACAGGTTTCTTTTTAAAATAACCTTGTAATCATTGTCTTTTTTCTGCTCAAGTTCGGCTGTTTGCTCTTCCACAGCAACAACTGTATCAGAAGCCTTCTCATTTTCGACGGGGGTTTTCAGCGCAAAGTGCTCTAAGGCCTGATATCCGCCCTCTACAACGCCGACACAGAGCAACGTAATGAGAAGAAAAGGTAAGATGTTAGTAATCCGAGCTGCCATAAGATATCACATACTGAATCTGAATAACGGTCTTTTCAATGTGCCGCCCACTTTAAAGGGCAGTACTGTCATTTTATATCGCTGCAATAATTGCTGCACTACCTGTTGTTGTTCCGGGTTACTCCTTAAAAAATCTCCATCCGGCTCCAGATGACCACTCAGGAGGATATTGCTATGCAACAGAGGCGAGGAAATTTTCACGTCTCCAGTGAAGTCCGCAACAACTTCCTTTCCAAGAAGCTCTCCTTCAACAAGACGAAGAACGCCTTCTTCATGTATCACGCCGAATGCAAGTTTCTCGAACTCAATTGACGAAAGAGACAATATCGGTTGCAAGAGCGTCATGCTGCCGGCTTCAATCTGGAAAAGTCCGTTTCCGGTACCGTCACCGGGTTGACTGTTCTTGCCTTGATATGTGCCGGAATACGCCATGACACCAGTTACCTTTCTGTCAGTGAGACCTATGCCTGCCGCAAATTCACCCGCATCGATACCATCGAGATAAATATCTGACAGCGAGAAGGTTTGTGTTCGTGAGTCGAGATGCAAGTCTGCTTCGAACAGGCCTGAATAGATTTCACCTTTCAGCTTGAAGTCCTTCCAGAACTGCAGCGGTTCGGGGGTAACGTCAATCCGATCAACTGTCATTGCGGCTTGCTGTCCGTCAATGGGTCGACTTATGGTTATTGTCTCAAATGAAGCGGACGCCGGAAAACGATAACCGACACGATCTATCCGGCATACACTGCCGGGCAGAACCTGCTCAATGCGTTTTTCGCAATATGTTTTAAATTTTTCGGCAGGAAAGCGCACATACAGCAACACTGCAGTGAGCACAACTGCATAGACAAGATACAGAAAAGATCGAAATGAAAAGATGGAGTTCATCACCCCTATCCCCTTTTCTCAAAGGTTACGATCTGCAGAATTGAATCAAAATATCCCTGCGAATCGCCGCTTTCCTGGATTGAGAATCTTCTTATAAAAACAACATTTTTATCCGATTCCACTAACCGAAGAAAACCGACGAGATCAGAGAGTGTAATTCGCTGCAGTTTCATTTCCACCATCGCTTCGTTGAGCTCATCCCCTTCAACCGTCGACGGTTTCATATACATTATCTGTTTTTTTACCTTAGCCTCGTTTGCCTGGCTATCAAGAAAGGTAAAAAGGGTAAAACCGGCACCCCGCTGGTTAATTCTCCCCTGGATGGTTCCTTCCTCACTTTTTAAGACACGATAGTCCTGCTGCAGCTGTTTGATTTCATTTAATTCCTGTTTCTTTCTTACAATTGATTTTTCCAAATTATCGAGTGACTTAAAGACAGGAAGAATCACCAGCTGCAGGATCAAAAAGCAAACAACAAACCCGACTCCCCCGAACAGTACCCATTTCTCGCGGCTATTCAGTCTTTCAATGCCTGATTTGTCCCAGATATTTTTTATGGGGTTATTTTTAATCCATGCAACCATAATTATTACTGAGCGAGCTCCAGTTTAAGTTCAAAGTTAACCTCATCACCTCTTGTCGACTGATTGGCGGAGCTAATTGTAACATCCCTGAAATAGGGGGATTTCTCAAGTTCTTTCTGCACACTGTCTACCGTATTAAAATCACCGGTGACTGCTTTTATCCGTATAGCGTCCATATCAGCGACCAATCGAACAACCTTCACCGAAAACGTTGCCGGTATTCGAACCGAAAGTTCGGTGAGAAGATCAACGATGGTATAGACAGCACCGCTGCCCCCTCCCGGTCTATAGGTAGCTCTGATCTCGTTGTTTTTAACCTGCAACTGCTGGACGGGATTAACAATTCGTGTAACCTCGGGAAGCGTCTGCTTAAAAACCTCGTTGATCTGTTGCCGCAGGCTTTCCTGCTCTGTACTTAACATTGAGTAGTTGTATCCCATATAGGCGACAAAAAAAGCAAGGAGGATACAGAGAGGCACGACAGTTTTCAGCAACAGGCTTTTATATTCGAGGAGGGATTTCTTTTTCCTGAAATCATCTTTACGAAAATTAAACCCTCCACTTCTTTTACCATTTTTGAAAACGTGTGCAAGGATTCTGTCCATCAGCTCCGGCTGATAAGGGCTCCCCCGTTCCGGTTC
Organism: Desulforhopalus sp.; assembly: GCA_049645925.1. Classification (GTDB taxonomy): domain Bacteria; phylum Desulfobacterota; class Desulfobulbia; order Desulfobulbales; family Desulfocapsaceae; genus Desulforhopalus_A. The sequence goes on along the minus strand of JBARUU010000034.1, from coordinate 7,622 downwards.
TATTTTAATGAAGGGCTGACCACTCTGCTGAAACGTACCTATTTCCACGCCACCAAGCCTGGAGGACAGAACCGGCGATATCGTATTAACTCTTGGTTCCGAGCCAGTCAGGTAGACATTATAGTTAGGATTTTTTGTGTCAAGGAGCTGGGAGGCCAGTACAGTCTGTGTAACATTCTGTACAAAGGCATCATCTGCTACGGCTCTGGTATCCGATTCAGGATGTATGCCCAGAGACCTGATAAGCGCAACCTGTCTGTTCAGGACAATAAACAAACCTGCCCAGCGGGTTCCAATATCAACCAGCACAAAATTATCAGCCGGCCCCTCCTCGGCAATTTTCAAGGCAAGAGGCAGTCCGCTTATGCCGATACTGTCCGGACTCATTCCAGCAGTCTGCAGGAAGGCAAGGTGCTCAGCCAGAAACTCCCGGCTTATCATTGCCGCAACAATGTTCGTTTTTTTCGAGCCGGATTTTGCCACGATAAAATCGATGAGCAGGCTGTCTATATCAACCGGTGAAAGATCGACCAGTTCAAAAGGGAGAGCCTGTTCTATTTTTTTACGGTCTGAAAAAGGCAGGGAAACATTTCTGAATGAGAAGAGTTCGGCCCCAATAGTTACATGACATGGACCACCGGTGAACCCCGTCTGCTCTTTAATCTGCTCAAGAGCGTCTTCAAAGGGCTGGTCCGCAGTGTCAGCCACACCGCAGCCCTTTACTATGGTGATTTTAGTGCTTCTATCCACCACAAGTGCTGCAATAACATCTCTATGGATATCCAGACAAAACAAGGCATCCGACATAAATTACTCCGTTTTTATTCCCAACAACTTGACCTCGCCTGCACCCGGACGCTCGGCGACAGCGACAACACTGCGTGAACGGGTATCAAATTCCCCCGTGGCAGTGATTTGAAAATAGGTGCTTGTAATGGTCAGCAATTTATCATTTATCACAATATCACCCGGCCAGCCAACAATATTTTGGTGCCACCCTACGCTGGCAAGGCTCTCTTCATTCTCTTTTTCCCGTCTATATTCGTCTAGTTTTACCAGTAAATCGTCATCAATCTGGGGATCGAAACTTTTTATAACCAGCAGGGGGGCAGTATTAAAATTTACTCTCCCATCATCACCGTTGACGGTCAGATATTCGGCAAGCCCCTTATTCTCCCCTGATCCAAAGAGCAACAAAGGGGTTATCCCTTTTACCAACAGCAACTCTTCAATATACCGAACCGGTCCATTCCGACAGCTATATGGTTTATCCAGTACCTGATAATAACTGCTCTCTGCACCGAGATCTGATTCCTGGTCATCTTCATCAATCCAGTCAATCAGGGCATCGACTATACTTCGTGCCTCCGCCTCATCTTCTATGGGAAAGAAACCGGAGAGCAGCAAATTGAGAAAGGTCTGGCGAATCACGTCCTCAGTATTCGTCTTATCTTCAGAATCCGTCTGTTCTTCTCCCGGATTTTCTCCTTCTTTCTGAACCAGGCTGTTTATCTGCAAGCGACCTGACAGATCGACAACCTTCAGCCGCAGGTTCCCGCCCGAGAAGGCATCCTTGAAAGGTTCAGAGTCTAAGGCGGCCCAGCTGTCCAAAAACGAATCGGAGGTGTTATCCTCCCCCTCATTTTCGAGGACAGCAACAGCAATGTTCAGGCCTGAATCGGCTATTGCCCCCAGCTGTATTGCCGTTCTATAATTATTGGCAACGAGATATTGTTGCCAGGTTGTCTTGTGAAACTGGATGGTGACCGCAACAAGCAAACTCACCGTCATGACGGTAATCAGCAGCGCCATGCCTCTTTCATCTCTCCGGAGTGATCGCCTTGTCTCCATTGCCTCTTCTGGTCTCACTCCTCTGGTATCTGACTGCAAGAGTCCCATCGCCGCATCCTTTTCGCTCACGGCAGGGCTACAGCGGTTTTAAAGACAGTTTTGGTGTCGCTTTCCACTGACTCAGCAAAGGTGAGCTCCACATAGACGAGTGCAGGAAACAGCGACTCCTCCGGGGGATCATCCTGGCCCGCCGGCATCACCTCTTCTACCTGCCACTCTTCAGATTCACTCCCCTCATCGTCGAGATACGTAATCTTAAATTCCTTGAGCCCCCTGCAGATGAGGTGTTTTTCCATATCTTCATCGTCGAGCTCCACTCCGGGCAGCAGAGACATATCCGACCGATAGAGATCAAGGAAACCGGTATCATCATCAAGCTCAACCTGGTACTGAATAAGGGCGAAACCCGACTGAGGATCGCTTTTACGCAAGACAAGATGAGCGGATGAGACAAAGGAGATGCTGTCACCACGGGCACCGGAGTACTCATTTCTTTCACCGCCGAAAAGCCCCCCCGGGCCTGTTACGATAGACCGCAGATCTTCAGAAACCCTCTCCAGGACAACCCGGGCACTGTCGGCGACTTTCAGCCGGGACTCCGAACCCTGGATTATATGAAAGGTCGCGCGATAAGAACCATATACAGAGGAGACGACAACTGCAAAAATAAAGATCGCAATGAGCAGCTCCACAAGAGTAAACCCCTGCGCCCTCAGTATTGGCCTGAAACCAAGCATCTTAGTCCTGCCAGCGTCCATAATACGTCAATCCGTATTGAAACTTTGTCTCGTTCCATTCAACCGTCACGTCAACTTTTTGCAGCGGCTTTTCCAGGTTGGTCAAGGCCTCGGGGCTGTTAAAGTATGCAGTTTCAGTTGCAACTTTCCAGCTATACCCTGGAAATTCATCACCAAAATCTCCTTCATCATTGTTCGGAGCATCTATTGCAGCCTCCAGTTCTGCAAGTTTGCCGGAAGCCAGCATAGGTGCAATGATATTAAACTGGGCTTCTGTTGCGTGGGAAAGACTCTTTGACTGGGAACCAAAAAGGGCGGTGAGGGCAATGGCGGTGATTGACACCGCAATCATCACCTCAAGCAGTGTAAAAGCCTGGTTATTGCCATGCCTCGGCAAACCGGGCAACAATCTGGTGCATACCACCACCATGAAAGAACGACAGTATCTCAATATGGTCATAGACAGTCCATGACGTCTTTGGGATGATTTGGAATATTTATTTACCACAATACCTCTAAAAGGGAGCATCCTGGTCGGAAACTATTGCCGGATCAAGAAACGGATAAAACCGTATATTAAGATGATCGCCGTTATCGTCTTCAATACGGATAATCGTATCGTTCATGAGTCCCTTTTTACTGATCCAGACAACCAATTGATCCTGCAACAGACTCTCACTGCCCCTCACTAAAATTCCTGTGATTCTCACCGATTCGGGAAATATCACCCCCTGTTCCCGGAGAGTGTCCTCATCCAGTTTCTCTTCTTCAACCTCCCTCTCATACCAGATACGGTTTTCAATGTGGCTGACATGGAGCAGATACGGTTGCTGGGAACGAACAGCCAACTCTCTTACCCCGGTCACCAGGCCAATTATTTTTCTGGTCGTGGATTTCAGGGGATCAGTAAAAAAGGTGTCCCGCAATGACGGTATGCTGACGGAGAGCATAATGGCAATCAGAGTGGTTACCACTATCAGTTCAATAAGGGTAAAACCTTTTTCATCCCGAGGTGTATCCGGCCTTCCCACGGACAGGGTATGCGGTGACAGCAACATAGCTGGAAATCTAATCGATTTCCCAGTTATTTATATCTGCCCCATCCCCTTCTCCACCCGGTTCGCCATCGGCACTAAAGGAACTGAGATCAAAATCGCCGTTCAATCCGGGACTGAGATAGACAAATTCATTTCCCCAGGGATCAAGCGGGACCTTGCCTTTTTCCAGATATCCACCATCACGCCATTTGAGAGGAAGCTGCCCAATTGCCGGAGGTTCCACCAAAGCCTGAAGCCCCTGCTCCGTTGACGGATACATACCATTATCAAGTTTGTACATTTTTAACGCGGTGTCTATTCCCTGGATCTGCAGAGTCGCCTTGGTTCGTTTTGCTTCTTCCGGACGGCCCATGATTTTTGGTCCGATATATCCGGCAAGGATACCGATGATAACAAGGACAACCAGCAGCTCAATCAAGGTAAAACCGGCTTCACGTTTTCTCTTCTGGCAGTCTCTAAAGCGTACATTCTCAATCTTCCGTGCATTTTCAATCTTCATATAGGGATAACCTGTTGTTGCTGATAAATAATTTTAATAACGGTATCGCCAAACTGACCCTCAGGGTCTGCCGGCGGAGATTTGTAACCGACAGTATAATGCAAACATCAGCACGACACTATCAGTCATGGTCGAACAAAGCGAAATATACACAACTCCCGGCAAAGATCCAATTGCGAATCGAAGAAGACAACTCTGCGGCACGGTGGAATTGGATACCACCTGTCACCCAATCATTTGATTCATCTCAAAAATCGGCAGCAAGATGGAGAGCACGATAAATCCAACGGCCAACCCCATGCCGGCGATCATAAGGGGTTCAATGAGGGATGTCATGCCCATGATCGCCGTCTCGACCTCTCTTTCGTAGGCTTTAGCAACCTTGTCGAGCATAGTCTCGAGGCTCCCGCTCTGCTCTCCAACAGCGACCATCTGGACAAACATGGGTGGAAACCACTCCGATTCCGAGAGCGCGCCGGTCATGCTCTGTCCTTTTTTGATCTGTTCCATTGCCTCGTCAATGACTTTTGCGATGTGAACATTATTGACAAGAGTCCGGACGATCTGCATTGAGGTCATGAGTCCGACGCCGCTCTCCAGCAGGCTTCCTAGCGTGGAGGAAAACCTGGCCAGAATTACTTTACGGACAACAGGTCCGACGATAATCATCTTTAGTTTAAACAGATCCCAAAAGGCTTTCCCGGCCGGTTTCAATATCAAATAGCGCAACGCTGAAAAGACAACGACCAGAAAGATAAAAAACGCCCACCAGTACATTTTCAGGAAATCACTCATGCCGATTAAAACAAGGGTCGGAAGAGGCAGCACCTGATCCATCTCATTAAAGACCTGGGTAATATTGGGAACGATATAGGTAATGAGAACGAAGAGAATTGCAGATCCAATCACCGCCATAAAAATCGGATACATAAGTGCTGCACGCAATCTCCCTTTGAGCACCTCCTGTTTTTCACCAAAGTCGGCAAGCCGCTCCAGAACAATGTCCAGTGCCCCGGAGGCCTCGCCGGCACGCACCATGTTGACAAAAATTGAGGAAAATAACTTGGGGTGCTCTCCTAGTGCATTGGTCAGGGTATTACCCTCATTTACCGAGCCTTTAATCTGCGCGATTACCTTTTTCAGTACAGAATTGCGGGTCTGTTCAACCAGCGAATCCAACGCTTGTACCAACGGAATTCCGGCGCCCAGCAGGGTGGCCAGTTGCCGTGTCATGACACTGATTTCCTGCGAATTGACTCGCTCCAGCAGTCCCAGCCCCTGACCTCCCCGGCTGCCCGACTTACCCGATTTGCTTCTGCTGACCGCAATAGAAACAGGATACCTGCCCTGGGAACGGAGTTTTGTCCGCGCCAGAGCTTCACTGTCCGCATCAATTATCCCCTTGATATTTTTGCCTTTGGCATCAAGAGCACGGTATTCAAATACTGGCATAGAGATTCATTTCTAAAAGTTATGGCCAATCGGCCGATTTTTCTTCGGATATCTGCATAACAACCATTTGTATAAACTAGGATTTTTCGAGATAAAAACAACAGCAAACAAAGAAAAATGGTAAATAATTATAATCCACCGTATAATATCAGGTTCGTTGTGAAAAGAGAATTCCGAGCAACCCGGGTGGGGGCTGCCGAATTGTCATTTCGTTTCCGGTTTCTTCCCAGGGTGATGCGATCCCATGTATACACACTATTTCGGCCTGACTGAAAAGCCCTTTGCTATCGCACCCAACCCCCGATATCTCTTCATGAGTGAATTACATCGGGAGGCGCTGGCTCATCTGCTGTACGGTATCAGCAGTGAAGGCTGCATTATACTGCTCACCGGTGATGTGGGCACTGGAAAAACGACAGTCTGTCGATGCCTGATTGAACAGTTGCCTGCAACAACTGATATCGCCTTGATTTTAAACCCCAAACTTTCCATCACCGATCTGCTGAAAACCATCTGCGAAGAACTCAAGATCCCCATCCCGGCAACATCCCCATCCGTTAAAACGTATATCGATCAGCTGAACGCCTACCTCCTTGATGCCCATTCAAAAGGGCGGAACACGGCCGTTATTATTGATGAAGCGCAAAACCTCGACATCGAGATACTGGAACAGCTCAGACTGCTTACAAACCTTGAGACCAATACCAATAAACTGCTGCAGATAGTCCTGATCGGTCAACCTGAACTGCGGCATATTCTCAATGACCCCAAACTGTCACAAATTAATCAGCGCATCACAACCAGATACCACCTCGAGCCACTGCATACCGCCGACATCACCACCTATATACAACACAGGCTGGCCATTGCCGGTAGCAACAACAGAAATGTCCTGTTCTCGGAAAATGCAATCCGATATGTTGCAAAAGTTTCAAAAGGGATCCCCCGGATTATAAATATCCTCTGTGACCATGCACTCCTCGGGGCCTATGCCAACAACAGGGACCACGTTGACCTGAAGATCATGAAACGGGCGACCCGCGAACTTGTGGCACCTTCCAGACGACGAAAAAAGTACCCGAAAAAAAAGATAGCCATGGTCCTGGCCCTGCTGTTGCTTATCATCGGCGTGCCGGTCAGCCTCTATTTTGTTGACCAGAGAGACAACCTTGCGTTACTTAAACAAAACGTTGTCCTGCTGAAAGATACTGTCCTGCCATCTGATAACAACCTTGAAGCCTTGCAGTCGCAGCCTGCTTCCCCGTCTCCCGACCCTGCATCGCAGGACAAGCAGCCGGGTGCTGAGCCGAACACACATCACCTTTCAGCCGAAAAAGAGTAAGCCATGTCTTATATCCTCGATGCACTGAAAAAATCCGACCGTGAACGTCAACAGGGAAACGCACCGAGCCTGTACACCCTGCATGGTCCCGCACCATCACTGAGAAATTCGTCTCGACTGAAACAATATCATATTATCCTGCTGATCTTTGGCATGCTGATTCTTCTATTTATCTGTTTTGGGTTACTTTTCTTTCAGTATCGGCACTTTTTCGTCGAAAAGCCCCAGACAATAGCGACAGAAACAGCTCTATCATCCGCCAAACCTCAGGCCGCCCAGCCAACAACCACGGCGCAGCCCCTGGACCGGGTGGTCATGCCAAGCGAAACTCCCGCAGCCCGCCCCTCTGCCATCGATAACAATAAGACTACGCTGTCCGTTGCGGTAAAGCAGGACACAAAGGAAGACATCTCGACGCCCTCAACGGTCATTGAGCCTGAACCATTAAGGAAACCTCTTCCCTATTTACAGGACCTTTCTCCGGCACTACAGGCACAAATACCCAGCCTCAAATTTGCTGGACACACTTTTGCTGAAAATTCTTCCCAGCGTATGATTATTGTTAACGGAACAATATTAAAAGAAGGCGCAACCATCGCCCCCAAAACACGTTTGGTGGAAATCACCTGGGATGGAGTGACTGTCGAGTACGATGGTACCCGGTTTCAGGTGCAGACTCATTA
>JBARUU010000033.1:0-50260 GCA_049645925.1 Desulforhopalus sp. | reverse complement strand
TACTGGGGGCCCATTCTCGCTCCAGAAAAAACTTGAGCAGCCCGTATAGCTGGGCACCTAATTCGAGGCAGGATGAACTACCATATTTTTGACTTTTGGGGGGTCATTTTTGGACGCTGACAGGGGGTCAATATTGAATGCTGATTGACACGCATGCTGTGCTCTGTCTTATTTCTGCCCTGGCATACCACGATATCACTACACAGATACCGCATAGCATTTCCATTACGGTGCCAAGGGAATCTGGTCCTCCATCACTGGATTATCCGCCGCTTGTTGTACACAGATTTTCTGATCAGGCATACCGCGCCGGCATTGAAGAGCATGAAATCGACGGAGCATCCGTCAAAATCAACAATGTTGAAAAAACGCTCGTCGATTGTTTTAAGTTTCGAAATAAAATCGGTATGGATGTGGTGCTGGAGGCTCTGAAACTGTATAAGGCTCGAAAGAAGCACAACTATGGGAAGCTGCTGGAATATGCGAAAATCTGTCGGGTGGATAAGGTGATCCGTCCCTACCTGGAGATGAGCATATGAAAGCAAAAAGTAATCTGTCGACATCTACCCGACAAAGATTTAACGAACTGCTCCAATACTAAGCCATGTTCGTTAGCTCCTTGTTGTAGGTTCAATGGCTTACATACCGGATTGGCTTGTAACCTGCCGGAACTCTGATTCTTGGTCGAGCGGGGCATAAAAGAAGCTTGTACCTCCGCTGAATTTATTGCGATTCGTAACGGTTTTTTCGAAAGGGGACGTAGCGGAAGCCTCTGAAATCGATCCTGGGCTTTTGTTCTCCGATCTCACAGATTATTTCAGCAATAATGCACGGAAATCTGCAGCCGGAACCGGAGGGCTGAAGAGATAGCCTTGAATTATGTTGACGCCACGTTTGCGTAAAAAACTGAGTTGTTTCTCGTTTTCAACACCTTCAGCGACAATCTCCAAATTCAGACTGTGGGCCATGGCAATAATTGCATCGACAAGAGCCTTGTTGTTCTCGTCTTCCTCTAGGTCGCGAATGAAGGTTCGATCTATTTTTAGTACCTGCAGGGGATAACTCCTCAGGTAACTGAGAGATGAGTAACCGGTACCGAAATCATCCAGGGCTAATCTGATACCTTGAGCATGCAGGGTTTTCAGTATGGAAAGAGGCTTGCCTGACTCCTGCATCAGGAGGCTTTCAGTTATTTCCAGCTCCAGCTTATCACAGGGCAGACCGCTTAATTCCAGTGCACTCTCGACGGCTTCAAGGAGGGTGCCTGAGCGAAATTGTTGTGGTGAAACATTGACTGATACCTGCAGATTGTTGCTGCAGAGGTCCTGCCACAGTTTGGCTTCTTTGCATGCTTGCTCAAGAACCCATGTACCCAATTCATTAATTAAGCCCAAATTTTCAGCCAGAGGGACAAAGACTGAAGGAGATATATTGCCGAGCTTATGATTCTGCCAGCGAAGAAGTACCTCCGCTCCGATTATGCAGCCTTTGTTAATATCTATTTTTGGTTGAAAAACAAGAGACAGTTCCTCTTTGGCTAGCGCATACCGCAGATGATTAGATATGAGCAGCTGTTCCTCCGAAACACGGCGCATCTCATGGGAAAAAAAGAGAAACGTATTGCGGCCATTATTCTTTGCCTGATACATCGCCATGTCGGCGCATTGCATAAGCTGATCAAGCGATGCGCCATCATCCGGGTAAATACTGATACCGATACTGACTGTCGCATGAATTTCCTGGGATTTGACGGTGAATGGCTGCTTGAACATATCAATTAATTTTCGGGCCACCACCTCGACGTGAATATTTTCCTCCAGATTCTCCAGCAGAACAGTAAATTCATCTCCCCCAGTGCGAGCCGCCGTATCACTTTCTCGGAGCTGGGCGGAGATGCGGCTTGCAGTTTTCTTCAGGACCTCATCTCCGGCATCATGGCCGAGCGTGTCGTTGATGTTTTTAAAATTATCGAGATCGATGAAGAGCAGACCTACCTTCTTTTGGTGGCGTCGGGCACGGTTAAAGACAGATTGCATGTATGACTGCATGTAGTGACGATTGAAGAGACCGGTCAGCTGGTCATAATTAGCCTGGTAGACCAGCTTTTTCTCCCACTCTGTTCGCTCTGTGATGTCCTGAACATTTGCAACAATAATTGGAGGAACATCTATAGTGGATAACTGCAGCCTGGCTTCTACCGGATAGGTACTCCCATCTTTTCGTCGACTTATTCCCTTGTGGACCAGAGGTTCCCAGTGGCCGTTGTATAACGGCGCAAGAAGCTCAGACAAAGACTGTCTATCTAAGTCGATAAATATATCAAGAAGAGTAATCCTGGAAAATTCATCTTCTGAATACCCAAGATTCTGGATCGCACCCTGATTAACCTGTAAACACTGGAGCGAGTCAGCATCAACGACAAAAATCTCGGTGGTGCTGTCATTGAGGATGCGACCTAACCGACTGTTGAGCTTGTTTCTTTCCTTTTCAAGATCCTCCAGCAACGCTTTGTTTTGGTATCGCAGCCTCGTGTTGACAATAAAATTGTTATTATGCTCTCTGCTAAACCTGAGAAAGAAAAAGATAAGGACACAGGTAAGGACACCTGTCCCTGTATGTACCTGATTATCAGTCAGAGCGGTTTGATAGACAACCGGCAGCATTATTGTGATGACATAAAGGACAAAAGAAAAGAAGTCAATAAGCCAGGTCAGAGCTCCGACTGTGATACCATACGGAACGATAATCGCCATGACAACGAAGGGAACCGACTCCTTCTCTAAAAAAAATATACTCAAACTGCCTATTGTCGCTCCGGCTGCGAAGATACCTAACCGAAACAGATACAACCAGGAGGTCAATGATACGGTATGCGTCAGGTTTGTCTCATACAATCGAGTGATGAGCATACGTCCGGCAAGAACAGCGAGAAGGACAAGATACCAGCTAAGCAGGGGGCGCCAGGGGAATTTGTTGGCGAGCAGTACTGTATAAACTGTGCAGGTGGCAAGGAGGGCCAAAGAAGCCATCTTGGATCGCCGGTACAGCTCATCAATTCGGTTTTTTTCGATTCTCTCTTCGATACTAAGCTGGTTGGTGGTCATCAGTTCGAGGGTGGTTTGGGGAACAATGGCATCTTTTATCAACTATAGAGACGCCTTTCAGGGTTTTTCCGTCGATCAAACATGATAGTTTCTCCGGACCAGTCAGATAAAGGAAAGGTTGGTTGTTGCCGGACAAAGCGGCGGTCTTGTTTTGTTCGTGTCAGAGATTTGCCATTCTGTTTGGTCATCTTGCTTGATTGGGCTTTCACTAATCTGTCAATAAGCCGCAGATTTTCGTCTTCAAGTCGTAAGGCAGCATCGACCCATAATTCGGTTATGTCGGCCAGTTCCTTATAGCTCGTCGGATTATAACACTGCCTGACCTGCTGCAAGGCCCTGTGGCCATTACTTGCCTGCTGATGTTGTCTCATAAATTTTTCTACACTTTCCACGCCCTTGCCGGTTTTGCCCAAATGGTGAACAACTCCCATGTCATATAGTTTTCTGGCGCTGTACATTTGGCCGCCACCCAACATCTTTTCTGCAATGGCGATACCACAGGTTCGGGCTAAGAAACTGTAGGCTCCCATGCCTGGGAACAGGTTGAAGCGAATCTCCGGGAAACCCATTTCAGCATTTTCTGTGGCAATAAGAACATTACTTGACAACGCACACTCGAATCCGCCCCCCAGTGCGGCTCCTTCAACCAGACAAATAGTGGTAAGGGGTAAATTCAGATTAACGGAATACAAATACAGGACATCTATACACTGGGTGGCATATTCAAGGAGTTGTTCACGGTTTTGTTCTCTGATCAATTTACTGAACAGGGCCAAGTCTCCCCCCATGCTGAAAATCCCCGGAACTTGGGATTGTACGATCAGGTAGCGGATGGGAGATTCTGAATTCGGTTCCTTCGACTCAAAATAGTTTATAACACTTTGCAGCCACTGTCTAATTTCTTGCAGCATTAATGGGGAAAAGCAGGGACGTGGGCTCGGGTTGTAGTGGCACCATATGGCTCTATGTTTAACGTCGTATCTGAGGGTAATTTGTTTATAGTCACAAAATATTCTGAAAAATTCACGATTCACTGTAGTGCCTCAAGAGGTAAAGATTTATTGCGTAATACGATGAAAATTGAATACCTTCCCATAACAGAAAAAGAATTGTGTAAACCGACCCTGGCAGCCTGAGGGCGCTAATAATACAGAACAATTAATACAAGCCAGCCAGTCATAAGTCAACTGATTGTTATTCTATGAGGTTTTTGTGAAAATTAATTCTCCGCCTTAATGGGTCCGGCCTGGTTAAATTCTACAAGCGACATGACCATCCCTCCGGAATTGCCGTCTTCCAATAAAAATCAGATTGAAAAAAAGTCTACAATGTAGTATCCCAAAGGGAAGGCATCGTTTGCTGGAGGTACTAATTTCACAAGAACTACTTTGTTAGGGAAAGGCTGAAACGTGGGAAAGATAAGCTGGGGCGATATACCATCTCTTGATAATATCACAGTAGACTGGGACTATGAACCGGAGAGCCCGCTCGGGAAAAGATCGTGGGTGAGAATAGGTAAGAATGACTTGCATATGCTTCTCAATGTAAGGAATATACAGGTGAAAATTGTTTCCAGACAATTTGATGAAGCTGGAAATTTACTTGATATTTCGCCGAATGGTCTGGCAGTTATTCTTCATGACACCAGGCTGGCGGAAGGCGTGTTGATAAAGATCGGTTTTTTTCTGGGTAAACAGAAGGTACTCACCAGAGCTGTGGTGAGAAACATCGGGTCTTATGAAAATAATAAGCACAGGGTCGGAATAGAGTTTGTCGAGCCGGAACAAGAAGCGGCTTCCTTTATTAGCGGACTGATCGCCTCGAATGCATATAATTCCTAAGGAAAAGCATCTCCAAAAACTACGTATATCCCCATTGCCTCTCTTACCTTCGATCACAGGGGCGTTCATCTCTACACTTCGATATATTGCATAGTTGCAATATCTTATCCTGATTACAGTTCTAGCTCTGTCCAGGGTTGAAGCTGCCGTGCTTACGAAGAACTCGCGCGTCGTGCCGATTCCTGGCAAATTTACTTGTTGTTTCATGTCGGTGCCGATATATTCAGAGAAGGAATCTGCTGGAGCTCCTATTTATTCAAGGACAATTTATTCAGGAAAGATATGACAAAGCAAAAAGTTAATTGGGATGATATCCCCTCACTTGAAGGGCTCGAAGTCGATTGGCAGTTTAAACCGGAGAATCCTCTTGGGAAAAGAGCATGGGTCAGAATTGTGAACAATGATCTGTTTCCGCTTCTTGATGTGAAAAAAATACCGGTTAAGGTTGTTGCAAAGACTTTTAACGGTCAGGGCTTGTTAAGCGACATTTCGCAAAGCGGTCTTGCTGTTGTTTTACAAGAACGGCTGGTTGAAAATCAGCAGGTAAAGGTAGGTCTTTTTCTGGGAAAACAGAAAATCGTTTCTGGAGCAGTGGTCAGAAATGTTCGCGTAGCAGAAGATGGATATAGAACCGGCATGGAGTTCGTAAATATTTCCAAAGACTATGAATCGTTTATCATTGGACTCATTTCCTCGAAAGGATACAGATCACAGGGATGAACCCTGCCGCTTTCACACACTGTCCGCGTTCCCAACATTTACATCTCTTGCTGCCTCACCATCTGCTCTCTTTGAAATGGACATACCTCGTCGAAATTTCCCATAATATTGTCTGCCATATATCCCGGCAGCTTCGGGTTCTGGGCCTCTGTCTATACTATTGACAACTGTGGTCAATGTACCTTGAATTATATGACATCGGAGGATAACCATGGATAGAAGACAGTTTATAAAAGAAGTACTGCTCTGGACTGCCGGATTAAATCTCGGCGTTCCGTGTCTAAAGATTACGTCTCTCAGGGCAGCTGTACCCCCCCCGGTGCTTGGAGTGGCCACAGGCAAGGATTATCGGTTGCTTGTCACAAAAGTTGTCGAAATGCTGGGAGGAATTGGAGGATTTGTTAAAACCGGTGACACAGTCGTGATAAAACCGAACATAGGCTGGGATAGAACGCCTGAGCAGGGTGCCAACACACATCCGCTGATAGTAAGGACCCTGGCCGAGTTGGCTCTTGATGCAGGAGCGGCGAAGGTGCAGGTTTTTGATTACACCTGTAATGAAAAACGGCGATGCTATACCAGCAGCGGTATTATTAAAGAGCTGGAAAGGATAGGCGACCGAAGGGTGCGATGGGAGCATATCGACCGGCGCAAATTTGTACCCGTCGATATCGATAAAGGTAAATCGTTGAAAAGGTGGGAAATTTACAAAGATGCTCTGGCCGCCGACAGTTATATTAATGTCCCGGTCGCGAAACACCACGGTCTCAGCCGGTTGTCTCTTGGGTTGAAAAATTCCATGGGGATTATTGGCGGAAATCGCGGGAAATTGCATCATAATCTCGGACAGGAACTGGCGGACCTGGCAACTGTTGTACAACCGAAACTGACAGTGATTGATGCCACCAGGATGCTTATGAGAAATGGCCCGCAGGGTGGAAAGATCGAGGATGTCGAGGTCGCGGATACCGTCGTCGCCTCCTCCGATCCTGTTGCTGCCGATGCGTATGCGACAACCCTTTTTAAGTTGCAGCCAAACGAGATAGCAAGCACCGTTGCCGCCTATGAAATGGGCCTTGGCGAGATGGACACAGCGAAGATGGAAATTAAGACAGTGCAGGTATGATAAAACGACGAACAACACGAGGTGGCCACGGACGAATCTGGCGGCTTATCGTCCTTCGGCGCATCGTTCAACTTCTTTTTTTAATCGTTTTTCTGGTTCTGTTCATAAAAACCGATTACAACGGTTCGGATCAACTTGATGCGGCGGTCAACCTGCTTTTTCGCCTCGATCCGTATCTTGCCGCCTGTGTCATTCTCGGCGTAAAAACCTTCGTCGTCCTGCTTCTTCCCTCCCTTGTTGTTCTGTTGCTGACCGCGTTTTTGGGAAGGAGTTTTTGTGGCTGGTTCTGTCCCATGGGAACCCTGCTTGATCTGGTTCAGAAATTTTTCCCTGCAACAAGTAAAAAGAATATTACGTACTTTCCCGATCTCGCACTTTTTATCCTCATTTTTGCTCTCATTTCTTCAGCGTTCGGTTTTGCTGTTGCCGGCTACATTGATCCGTTTTCCATCCTGGTTCGCGGTTTGGCCCAAGCCTTGTACCCTCTTGCAAACAGCCTGACGGTCGGCTTTTTCACCTTCACCTATCATGAGATGCCCGGTTTTGTCAACGCATTCACCGAACCGGTATATGATCTGCTGCGGGCGACGGCACTGCCTTCAGGACAAAAATATTTTCAGCTGGCCTATCTTTCACTGTTTATGCTGCTGGCTGTGTTGCTGCTGGAAGCTCTTCATAAAAGATTCTTCTGCCGGAATCTCTGTCCTCTTGGGGCCATGCTTTCGCTTGTCGGCAGGAAAGGAATGCTTGCCGGCAGCGGTGGCGATAAGGATTGCGGATCATGTCGTATCTGCAGCAGGCTCTGCCGGATGGGGGCGATAGATGAACAGAGAAAAATTAGTATGGGCGGCTGTAATCTCTGTTATGAGTGTGTGGGTAAATGTCCTCGTCAGATAATCCGTTTTGGTTTCTCATTCGCTAAAGGGACAGACAATGGGGTATCGCTTTCCCGCAGAAAGTTCATCGGTGCCGCCCTTGTTGGTTTTCTCCTGCCTTCGGTCAAAGGGGTGGAGGCGCTGGCGAAAAATCCGGACCCCTTGTTGATCAGACCACCCGGAGCTCTTGCCGAAAAAGAATTTCTGCAGACGTGTGTTCGGTGTGCCGAGTGTATCCAGGTCTGTGTGGGGAATGCCTTACAACCTTCTCTTTTTCAGGCGGGGCTGGACGGAGTGTTCAGCCCGATGCTGGTGGCCAGGACCGGATACTGTGAGTTCAACTGTTCCCTCTGTGGCCAGGTGTGTCCCACAGGTGCTATCCGGCAGCTGACGATAGAGGAAAAACACCGTTTGAAAATTGGCCATGCATGGTTTGATAAAAATATCTGCCTTCCCTATGCCAAGGGAATTCCCTGCATGGTCTGCGAGGAACATTGCCCAACACCTGACAAGGCTATTCAGTTCAGAGAAGTTATAATGGATGATCATACCGGGCAGTCGATTACTATCCGGCAACCCTACGTGGTTGATGAACTCTGTATTGGTTGCGGCATCTGCGAGACCAAATGTCCACTACCGGGAAGAAGTGCTATCTATGTCACCAGTGCCGGGGAACATCGGCACCCGGACAACTCTCTCTCGACATATGACGGGTATAACTGAAAAATTACATGGTATCGTCCAGCGCGTCACCTACCACAACCAGGAGAGTGGCTGGTCGGTCCTGAGGGTTGCCCCTTTTAACCGCCCAAATAGTCTTGAGACAGTCACTGTTCATCAGACACAGGTTTTTGCCGGAGCTACCATGGAATTTCATGGTTCCTGGACGGTGCATGCACAGTTTGGACGGCAGTTCAAAGCGGTACGGGCGATTGAGAAAAAACCGGCGACGACCGCAGCACTTGAAAAATATCTGGGTTCCGGTCTCATTCATGGTGTAGGGCCGAAAACCGCCGGCAGGATTGTGCGTAACTTCCAGGAGAACACCCTGGATGTCTTTGAAAATGATATCGGCAGGTTACTTGAAGTTCCCGGCATAGCAAAGAAAAAACTCCAGATGATTAAAGAGGCCTGGCGCGAGCACCGGGTCGTCCGGGAAGTGATGATGTTCCTGCAGGGGCATGGCATCTCCACTCTTTTTGCCGTGCGGATCTATAAGAAGTATGGGGATCAGGCAATCCGCATAGTCAGTGAAGATCCATATCGACTGGCGACTGACTTTTATGGAATCGGCTTCTTCTCTGCCGATAAGGTCGCACTCAGCCTTGGGCTTGCTGAAGACAGCGAGCAGCGGATAGCCGCTGCAGTCAGACATGTTTTGGCGGCTGGGCGTGAGCAGGGGCACTGTTATTTGGTTTCAACCCAGATTGTTACCGAAGTGGAGCGCCTGCTTGGCTTTAATCCGGAAAACAGACTGACCGATATTCTCAATGATTTAGAGGCAGGAAATCATCTAAAGGTGCGCCTGTTGCCTCTGCCTGAAGGAGGAGAGCAGACCTGCTATTACTCAAAATCCCTCTACTATGATGAAGCTTATGTGGCAGCGAAAGTGTGCAGTATGGCATATCCCTGCACACAGAACGGAGAAGCCGCAGGCAGGTGGGTTGATGAATACTGCAAAAAACAGGGTATTTCACTCAGCGAGGAGCAGGCAGTTGCGGTACGGGCAATTGTTTCCAATGAGTTTTCTATCCTGACTGGTGGTCCGGGCTGTGGGAAGACCACCACCACGCTGGTTATCGTCAGGCTGCTGGAGCATCTCGGTAAACGTGTTTTGCTCGCAGCACCAACCGGAAGAGCCGCTCAGCGCATGGCTGAAGTCATCGGCAGGGAGGCAAAAACCCTGCACCGGCTGCTGGAGTGGCAGGGGGGGACGTTTAAGATAAACGAAGACCAGCCTCTGCGTGCTGATTTTCTTATTGTCGATGAATGCTCCATGCTCGATATTACGCTTACCGCTTCACTTCTCAAAGCAGTTCCTGCCGGTTGCCGGGTTCTGTTTATCGGTGATGCCGATCAGCTGCCTTCGGTTGGGGCCGGTAACGTCCTGCGGGATATCATCGATTCCGGTTCGGTTGCCTCGTTCCGGCTCACGCAGGTCTTCCGTCAGGCACGGGAGTCAAAGATCATCGAATACGCCCATCAGATAAACAAAGGGGTCACGCCGCCTATTGATTCCCCCTTCAAAAGACCGAAAATCTGGCATGAGACAGACTGTCTTTTTATTGATTCGGAGGAGGCCACAAAGGAACAGCTCAACTTTGTGGCCCGTATCAAAAAGATGTATGACCTGCAGCCTCATCACCTTGAAGGCTTGGTGACCGCAGAGAATCTCTATGAATTCAGGACATCTGAACAGATTCGGTCCTCGTACGAGGAAGACTTCGTCATCCCGAAAAAATTTCTGCACGTTGATCTGAAAAAGCTTAAACAGGCAGAAGGCTATATTGAGGAATTGAAGGCGGTTCTGACCAAGGTTCATCCATGGTCAACCCTGCATTACGGGCTATCCGCTGTTGATTCAGTTGTTCGTCTTTATCTGGAGTGGATTCCAAAATATCACGGGCGGGACTGCGAAATCCAGATCCTGTCGCCAATGACCCGCGGCAGTCTGGGGACTGCGAATCTGAACCGGGTAATTCAGGAGGCGACTAATCCGCAGGCTATTGGCAAAGCTGAAATCCTGGTGGGAGAGAGGGTTTTTCGTATCGGCGACCGGGTTATCCACCGGAGAAACAACTATGACCTGGGTGTCTTCAACGGAGATATCGGAACGATCCAGTCCATCGATAATGTCGGTCTCTGCTGTGTGGTTGCATTTTTCCCGGATGGCAGAGAGATCACCTATCAAAAGGATGATATCTTAGAGCTTGAACTGGCCTATGCGATTACCATCCATAAGTCCCAGGGGAGTGAGTTTGGCGCGGTCATTTTACCGGTGTTGACCCAGCATTTTAAAATGCTGTTTCGTAACCTCATTTATACAGGGCTAACCCGGGCGAGAAAACTTGCTGTTGTTGTCGGTACCCGTAAAGCCCTGGCAATGGCAGTCCAGCAGCAGGATACAAGCAAACGCCAGACGGCGCTGCGGTTTCTCCTTGCAGAGGGGAATGGTAAACTGTTCGGATAGATTGTTAGACCCCGCTGAAAAGAGCGGGATTCTTTATAGTACCCCCTGAAAGGTACTAAATAGAGAATTTATCGGATCGGAGCAGGTGGGCAAGAAACACGCCAACGAGAAATCCCCAGGCCAAATTGGTGGTGAGGGTCACACCAACAATGATCAGGACGACGAACATATCTTTTCTGGCAAACATATCGAGAATGGACAACCCCAGCTGACTCCCGGCGAAGATGAGCAGCACTCCCAGGATTGACAGGGGGAGCAGGTTGATCAGAACCAGGGCATGCGGGCCAAAGAAGAGAGCCAGTGCTAAAAAGAGCGTGCCGATAATAACATTAGATCCTCCGGTTCGAGCACCAAAACTGTAATGGGCGGCAAGCCCACCCGCGCCGTGACAGAGGGGGATGCCACCTAAGAGAAAACTAAGCCCATTGGCAAAAGCCATACTCAGGGTTGTCGATGTATACGTTATTTTCCTGGAATCTTCGCCAAAGTATTCCCTTGAAAGATCGGTATTAGCCAGAATGGCATTGCCGACAGTCATTGGCAGTTGCGGCAGCACTAATACCAAAAGGGCTACGGTCAGGTCGGGGATCCGGGGTAAGCCAAACGGAAGCAGTTCCGGAAAATAGATACCCGGTACGATTGTGTCAAAGCCTTCATGGGTACCCCAAAATACCCCGGCCAATACTCCCAGAAAAACAACGACGATACCGGCCGGATATTTTTTATTTTTGAGCAGAAAGAAGGTGGTTATCAGGCCAAGAACGCCAAAACAGATCCCTATTGGTAAAGGACCGATTGCCTGAATGGTTAAATTGGGTTCGGTCATTTCAGCGGCAAGTTGTTGAAATGATTTGCCGAGGATCATTTTTATCCCCTGGCCCATCAGCAGAAGACCGGTGGATAACTGCACACCACGAATAACCGGTTTAGGAATGAGAGTGCCGACGAAATTAATTGTTCCGGTAATTCCTATAACAAAGAGAAACAGACCGACAAGTCCGACTGAAGCCGCAACCTGCGAGGCAACCATGCCGGTTGCAACAGCATAGGCACCAATCGCTTTCATCGGTTGGACTGGAACGGGAACACCAAAATAAAAGCCGGCCAGAAGGTAGAAAATACCTATCGAAAAGAGTACGCCCGTAATCGACATTCCATTGACCATAACCATGCCAATGGCAAGGGGAAGAAGAGTGCCCAGATCTCCAAGTGAGCCGGCAAGCTCCATACGATTGAATTGAAAACGAGCGGACATCTTCTGATCCCTATCTGTTGACGTTTCAAATAGTTGTATTTTTTTTTAAGTCTCCGGTCATCAATGATACTCTATTCTTTTGCGGATAAAAAGAAGAGATCAACCGGATTTTCCGGCTTGTCGTATTTAAAAGGGAGCCCCCCTTTCGTCATCGGGGCGCTTCATTTTATCTTTTTACGAGTCCGGCACAGTTGCAATGTTTGTATTGTGCGTTAAGATAAGCCACAAATATAGCAGGGGATTTTTTCGGAGGATGTAATGTACATATGTGTTGATTTTGACGGTACAGTGGTCGATCATCGTTATCCTGACATCGGACAGCCTGTTCCCGGGGCCGTTGTGTGGCTGCAGAGATTGCAGGAACAGGGGGCGAAGATCATACTGTTCACCATGCGCTCCAACAGACCGAACGGCTTGAATCTGTTAAGAGATGCTGTGGAGTTTATGGAGACGAATAACATTCAGCTATTTGGTGTGAACAGAAATCCTGATCAGGATGCCTGGACCACCAGCCCCAAGGCCTATGGAGAGGTCTATGTCGACGACTCGGCCTTGGGCTGCCCGCTTGTTCAACTGAAAGGATTTGCCAGGCCTTGCGTCGACTGGCAAAAAGTAGGTCCACAACTCGAACAAATGCTTCTCAGCCGGAGATAAGCGGGAGAATAAAGATTTAGTATCCTCGCCAGAGCTTTAACATACTCAGTTGAACTCGGTTTTCAGCTGGACGACGTACATATCAAGCACGGAAAAAAGCTCATCGACGACAATGAGGTTGCCCACTTTGACGGTCTGGGAGAGATCGGTTATCAGAGATGCAAGTTTCTGAAAGCCAAACATCCCGGCAACGCCCTTGAGTGAGTGGGCTGTCGCATAGATGCTCTCGTAATCTTCATCCCGCAAGAACGATTTCATTAAGGTCAAGTCTCCGGAGATAGTCTGGAGCAGGTCCGGCAGCATGGTCCGGAGCGGTTCAGGAATTTTTTCCGGTTTTTCGTTTTCCAGACAATACCCGATGGCCTTGTTACCCATTTTGTCCGGCGAGGGAACCAGCAGATCTCTGGTCGTAAACCTGAACAGGGTTTGTATCAGCTCTCTTTTAAAAAAGGGTTTGGTCAGTACGCCGTCAAATCCGGCTTGAAGAAATTTATTTTTTTGTTCCTGAAAGGCGTGGGCTGTCACAGCCAGAATGATCTGCGGAGTGGCTGTAGCGAGGCTCTCCAGCTTTCTGATTTCTTTTGCCGCCGTAATACCATCCATGACCGGCATCCTGACGTCCATAAGGATGAGGTCAAAGGCATCGGTTGTGAACAACTCCAGAGCCTGCCTGCCGTTTTCAGCAGTCTGGATCTGTACAGGGTAATCTTTCATGTACATTTTGATGACATCGATATTTTCCTTGATATCGTCGACGGCCAGAATCTTCAGGTCAGGAAAATTTTCCGGCAGGATCAGGGATGCGTCAAGGCGAAGCCGTCTTCTGTCGGAAGGTGCTGCAGGTGGGAGCGGAAGATGACAGCTGAAAATGGAGCCCTTGCCGAGTGCACTAGTCACCGTGAGTTGCCCTCCCATGGCATGGGTGAGTTTCTGGCTGATCGACAGACCCAAACCGGCTCCCCCCTGTTGCTGGCTGAGTGAATCATTTGCCTGGGTGAAACGGTCAAAGATGATTTGCTGTTGATCCTTTGATATACCTATCCCAGTATCCATAACGACCAGGATAAGACTGTTTTCCGTTGTATAATCTTCTTTTATGCTAAAGGTGATGGAGCCTGATTGAGTGAATTTAACAGCGTTGTTGATCAGATTAAGGAGGATCTGGAAAATTTTCAATGGATCTCCGATCCGTTCCATAACAAGAAGAGGGTCGTGATCCACAATAAACTTGAGTTTTTTTTGCAGACAGAGCGGCAAGGCGGAGGCCTCTATCTGATTAATAATTTTCTGCAGGCTGAATGGCTCAGGCTCAATGGTAATCTTCCCGGCGTCAATGCGTGAAAACTCCAGAATGTTGTTCAGGATCTCCATAAGCTGCCTGCCCGTTATCCGCAGGCTGCTCAGGTATTGCATCTGGGTCTTGTCCAACTCTGTTTCCGACAACAGATTGGCCATCCCGAGAATTATGTTGAGAGGAGTTCTGATCTCATGGCTCATGTTGGCGAGAAAATCAGATTTCGAAAGGTTTTCATGCTGAGAGAGTTTGTGGCACTGCAACAGTTTTTCGTTGGTCTGTTTCAGGAGATACCTGTTAATATCGTTAATTTTCTCCTGTCGTATCTGCTGCTCGCGCAACCTGGCGAGTTTTCGTTGCAGATATGCACATTCTTTTTCAAGCGCATCTACTCTGGTTTCCAGATACATTTGCGGGTTGTCTGTCATTTGTCCACCGAACCTAGAGCTACAATTACATAAGTGTCACTGTGAAAATGAGTCGGTGTACCGATGGAAAAAGGCGCTATCTCTCCATAACAGTAAAAGCCGAAGAAAGGGATATTCCTTTTATCTTTTTTCAACAGGGAAAACTTTTCGTTGGTTTTTGAGCCTAACACATGCCTTAAGGATGCGCAGGGAAAAACAAAGATGACCTCAGGCTCTACTCCGGTTTCCTTCTTCAAAACACTGAAATTTGCCCGATTGGCAGCATTGAGGGCATCTTTTTGGGAAACAAGGGAAAAACGAACCGTGCATTGCTCAGGGAAACTGCCAACAAACGTAATGCTCTCGTCCTCATCGTTCACATGAAGCGGGTCCTTGAGATAAAAATCTGTTGCGCCCTTCTCGTATACAGCCAGCGGGAATTGGCTAAGTTGCTCCTGGTAGTCACCCAGGTGATCCCTGAAGAATGAAGAGGCGGTTTTACCGTCAATTTCATAAACGACGTTATTTTTATATCTGTCGAGCCTGTAGTACAGACCTGTCGGCACAGGACCTTTATGTACAGCCGCTGTTACCCTGAGATTGCCCGCAATAAGAAGAACAGGTGCCGCGTCAGAGTAAACCCTGTCGTTATGAAACTGATAGGTTTCAGTAAAGAGAAAACGATCACCGGCGGTTCCGCCGAAAACCGGAAAATTTTTGCCGAAGCTTTTTTGAATAGCAGCCCCGAGAGCAATATTGATGGTGGTCAGACCGTCGGGAAAGGTGAAGGCACAGACCGGGGTGCTTTGTAAACGCAGGTTGGCGTCAGCTATTGCAGTCACAAAAGAAGCTTCCGCGTTGTCTGATAAATTCCGGGCAATGGCTGTGCTGAATTCAACCGAGTCGGATGAGAGGAGCAGGAGGGAGATAGAGTCTTCAATAAAGCCGGTTTCTCGGTTTATTTCACCGTCAGTGGTGCAGCCGATCAGCTCCACTCCTGGAAATGATTGGAGAATTCTGTTAAGGATATCGGGGAAATCCGCCTTCATGCAGGATGTAAATAAAATACCCACCTGGGGTATGAGGTCGCCTAGCGATTTAGTGCACTCACTAATAACCTCTTCAATGGCGACGGTGAGGTCTATATCATCACTGACACCGATAACGGATTGAATCATCTACAGTCTCACTTCTTTAAAAAACCTATAATTCCGCAATGGAGAAGTTCCTTTAGCATTTAATGATAATATTACTCAATATTACTCAATATTACCAGAACGTACATCCATTCATTAAATTCATGAAGAAATTTTTGCCGAATAATGATAGTGTTTGCCCACGTTGCCGCCTGGGATGCCATGTGGGAAAGGATATTTTGTAATGCTCATGGAAAATTCGGGCTAAGCGCTTAAAACTTCGTTATTCCTCTTTCGGATACAATACATACAAAGGATGAGATCATGGGTGTGACAGTCACACAGCTTTATCGAAAAATTGATGAAGACCGAGCCTATTGTTTTAATATCGAGTCGACACGAGACCTGACAAAAGAGGAGATGACCTGTTTGCGCCTTATTTTGGCAGACGGTTTCCTGATTGACAGTGTGAGCAGTGTGCCTGTTTTGCAAGGTGACAGAGTAGTGGAGGTCGGTCCGCGGCTGAATTTTGCCACTGCATGGTCGTCGAACATGGTTTCTATCTGCAGGGCGACAGGGCTTGACACAATCACCAGGGTCGAGCGGTCCAGGCGGTATCTGGTGCCTGAATCCGAGGAGTTGCAAGACTTCATTGATCGACACCATGACCGGATGACTGAGTGCCATTATCCGGCTCCGCTTTCTACCTTTCTGACAGGAGTCATCCCGGAAGCAGTCTATGAAGTTGATCTCAAAACAAAAGGAGTGGATGGGCTGACCGAGCTGCCCGGCATTTCCATGGATGAATGGGACCGGAATCTCTATTACGACTACTTTGTCAATCAACAGCATCGCAATCCGACCATTGTTGAGATTATGGATTTGAACAATGCTAATTCCGAGCATTCCAGACATGGCTTTTTTAAAGGCCGTCAGATTATTGACGGCGAAGAGATGGAGTCCACTCTTTTTGAGTTGGTAACCGCCACGCTTCAAGCAAACCCAAAAGGGTCATTGATCGCTTTCAAAGATAACTCCAGTGTCGTTACAGGCTATGCAATCGACACACTGGTACCGGAACAGCCAGGAAGCCCCTGCCCACTTGTGCCTGTCAAAGTGAACTATCATCCGCTGCTTACCGCAGAAACCCATAATTTTCCGACAGGGGTGGCACCCTTTCCCGGGGCGGAAACGGGGACCGGGGGACGGATTCGTGACGTTCAGGGGACCGGACAGGGAGGTTTTGTTGTTGCCGGAACTGCCGGATACTGTGTGGGAAATTTGAATATTCCCGGGTATGAACTGCCATGGGAAAACACGTTTCCCTGTCCCGACAATCTTGCCTCGGCGCTCGAAATAGAAATTGAAGCGAGCAACGGCGCATCTGATTATGGCAATAAATTCGGCGAGCCGCTTATTCAGGGATTCACCAGGTCTTTTGACATGCGCCTTGAAAACGGCGAGCGATGGGGATTTTTGAAACCGATCATGTTCACTGCGGGTATCGGGCAGATTGATGGTCGGCATACCGAAAAATCATCTGCGGAGAAAGGGATGCTCATCGTCCAGGTTGGCGGCCCTGCTTATCGTGTTGGCTTCGGCGGCGGTGCAGCCTCCAGCATGCTGCAGGGGGAAAACGAATCGAGTCTCGATTTTAACGCCGTGCAGCGCGGCGACGCGGAAATGGAACAGAAAATGAACAGGGTGATCCGCGCCTGCAACGAGATGGGAGACAAGAGCCTCATCGACGTAATTCACGATCAGGGCGCCGGCGGTCCCGCCAATGTGTTAAAAGAGCTGGTGGAAACGTCCGGTGGTCGAGTGGAAATCCGAAATATCAAGGTGGGGGATCCCACCATGTCGGTTCTGGAAATCTATGTTGCCGAATACCAGGAACGATGCGGTTTCTTGATTCGACCGGAAAATATTGAAAGATTCAAAGCGATCTGTATCAGGGAAAAGGTCAACTGCGAGGTGCTGGGTGAAGTCACCGGCGACCTGCGCTTTGTCCTCCATGATGCCGCAGACGATACTACGCCGGTTGATATAGATCTGCCGGTCCTGTTGGGTGAAATTCCGCAGAAAACATTTACGGATACCAGAGCACCAATCGGATCGACTCCTTTGAAGCTGCCTGCAGAGTTGACGGTCGCACACGCTCTTAACGATGTACTTCGGCTGGTATCAGTCGGCTCCAAGAGATTTCTCACCAATAAAGTTGATCGGGCGGTAACCGGTCTCATTGCCCGGCAGCAGTGCTGCGGGCCCCTGCAGCTGACGGTCGGTAATGTGGCGGTGGTCGCCCAGAGCCATTTCGGCAGGACAGGTATTGCTTCCGCGATCGGTGAACAGTCAGTCAAGATGCTGGTTGATCCCGCGGCCGGGGCCAGGATGGCGGTCGGCGAAGCCCTGACCAATCTGGTCTGGGCGAAAATAGAGGAGCTGGAACAGGTTAAATGCTCTGCCAACTGGATGTGGGCACCAAAGTTGGCGGGAGAGGGATCGGCCATTTACGATGCTGCCATGGCTATGCGCGATGTGATGGTCGAGGTCGGGATGGCAGTGGATGGCGGCAAGGACAGTCTGTCCATGGCCACCATGGTAGGCGAAGAAACAGTCAAATCGCCGCGTGAACTTGTTATCTCCGCCTATGCCGCAGTACCGGATATAGGGAAAGTGATCACCCCTGATATCAAAACAATAGGCTCAAAACTGCTCCATATTGACCTTGGCGGCGGAAAAACCAGAATGGGCGGCAGCGCCCTGGCTCATGTTATGGGGCAAGTGGGTGATGTGAGTCCCGACATTGAAGATTGTGCGGCTCTAAAAAACAGTTTTCTGGCAGTACAGGAGCTGATGGCCCAGGATCTGATATCCGCCGGCCATGATCGAAGTGATGGCGGACTCATTACCACTCTTCTCGAAATGGCTTTTAGCGGCAACTGCGGTCTCGATGTCAGCCTGCAGGGTGAAGGTACCGCCTTTGAGGCGCTCTTTAATGAAGAACTTGGCCTGGTGGTTGAGTGTCGACCGAATACAGTTACCCAAGTGGAAGCACTTTTGTCGGGAGCAGGAATACCCTTCTCAGAAATAGGGACAACAACCCGGGCAAAGCAGATACGGGTTACCTACAATGGGGAAAAAGTGCTTGATGAAGAGATGGTTGTCCTGCGCAGCTGGTGGGAGGAAACCAGTTATCAGCTGGAACGACTGCAGATGAAGCCGGCCTGTGCCGATGAAGAAAAGAAGAACATATATGATCGAACAGGGCCACGCTACCATCTGAGCTTTACCCCCGAACTGCCACCTGTCGAGTTATTGACCCGAACAGATAAACCCAAAGTGGCAATTCTTCGGGATGAAGGATCGAATTCCGACCGCGAGATGACTTCGGCGTTTTACCTGGCAGGGTTTGAGCCCTGGGATATCTGTATGAGCGATCTGCTGGCTGGAACAGTAAACCTTGACGATTTCCGGGGTCTTGCTGCGGTCGGCGGTTTTTCCTACGCCGATGTACCGGAATCGGCCAAAGGCTGGGCGGCAACGATTCTGTTTAATCCCCGGCTAAAGAAGATGTTTGAAGAGTTCTACCAGCGACCTGATACCTTTACTCTGGGCGTATGCAATGGTTGTCAGCTGTTTGGACTTCTGGGGTGGGTTCCGGAATCCGGTCTTGCCGCCGAAAGACAGCCCCGTTTTGTACGTAATGTGTCGGGCAGGTTTGAATCCCGCTGGACTACCGTCAAGGTGCAGAAAAGCAAGGCCATGATGTTTGCAGGTATGGACGGACTGGTCTTCGGCATCCATGTCGATCACGGGGAAGGAAGGTTGCATTTTCCGGACACTTCCATGCTCGACCAGGTGAAAGCCGGCGGTCTGACTCCGCTTGTCTATGTCGATGACGATGGCAACCCAACGGAACAATATCCTTTTAATCCCAATGGCTCTGTTGACGGGCTTGCTGCGCTTTGTTCGGCCGATGGCAGACATCTGGCCCTCATGCCCCATCCGGAAAGGGTTTTTCTGCCCTGGCAGGCGCATTATCTGCCGGAAGAGATGAAGGCGTTGCAGGTTTCACCATGGTTGCAAATGTTTACAAATGCCTATACCTGGTGCCAGGATATACAATAAACGAGACAAACACGCCCCGGCAGGCGGAATTACCTGCCGGGGCGCATCATACTGATCAACGGTTCCGGCGATGAAAATGTATCGGCGCCGTATCAGTTGCCTTATGCAGTCAGTCCCAGCGCCAGACGTTTGGTCTTGATTCGTTCATCCATTATTTCTACAGCCTTGGTATAGTCCGGTTCCACTAGAAAAGAAGCGCCTAATATGTCCTCCAGCCCGTGCAGCGCCAGATCGGTAACCAGCCTGGAACCGGTTATCTGAGGAGGGGTGCCAAGATATACAGGAATGCCTGACGCGACACAGTATACCCCGATAGCCACCGCCTTCTCCGAATACCATTCAGGAGATGCTCCCCAGACGGGCAAGTCTGAAATATCCACACCCAGCGCATCTGCTATCATTCCAGAGAGTTGGAGTATCCTTGAGTTGTCGACGCAGGATCCAAAATGCAGAACGGGCGGGATGTCAAGTGAAGCACACACTTTTTGCAAACCGGGTCCTGCCATTTCCCTGGCTTTAGGGACGAGAAGACCTGCCTTTCCGGCAGCTGTCGTGACACAACCGGTTACCAGCACCAGAATGTCTCTTTTAATCAGTTCCCTGGCGAGCCCGACATTGAGAGAATCCTGCTGGAATTTTGGATTATTGCATCCGACAATAGCAACTATCCCCCGGACCGATCCATCTTTCACGGCTTCAAGGAGAGGGTCAAGACTGCCTCCCAGGGCCTGTAAAAGTGATTCGTTAGAAAATCCGGATACGATATCGACAGGTGCAACCGGAATATCCACTCTGGTATGATCGCGTTTTCCGTAGGCTTCTATCGCAATCTCAATGATCTCTTTTGCCTGGGCTGCAGCTGTAGCTGGTTTAAAAGAGATGTGGGTTGCCCCGGTGAATCTGGCCTTGTCGGCAGTGGTAATGAATCTGGTGTGGTAGCAGGCTGCCACCTGGACCATGCTTGGCATAATACACTGGTAATCGACGACAACTGCTTCCACTGCCCCGGTAACAATTGATAACTCAGTCATCAGGTGGTTCCCGGCCATGGGGATACCCTGCCGGCCAAGCAGTTCGTTTCCGGTACAGCAGAGGCCACCGATGTTAATGCCCGCAGCGCCTGCCGCCTTTGCTTTGGCAATTATCTCCGGTTCTCGTGCAGCAGCCAGAACCATCTCTGAAACCACTGGATTATGGCCATGCACCAGGATATTGACCTGATCCTTTTTCAGGACGCCAAGATTTACTTTGGAGCTTGAGGGTGTCGGTATCCCAAAGATGATATCCGAGAGTTCGGTTCCAATCATTGATCCACCCCAACCATCTGCAAGAGCGGTTCGAGCCGAATGCAGCATAGTATTGGTCGCATCGTTATCGCATCCCATATGGGTGCGATGCATCATCTCCGCAATTTCACGATCTACGCCTCGTGGTACGATATTGTACTTTTTCCAGATATTTTTTCGCTGCTGGGGTACACGACATGCAAAACCCAGCTCTTTCCTGCGGCTACCGAAATCCGCATAACATGCTTCCATCAGATCCCTGGCCACGGCCAGTGTTTCTTTGCCTTCGACAGTAATACCCAGTTCTGCCGAAACACGTCGCAGTTTCTGCTCGTCGGTAATTTTGTAGTCGGAAGTTTCTCCATCCACAATTGCTTCAAGTACTTCGATCAAGTCGCGTCCATGGTCCGAATGCCCGGCGGATCCACCTGCTACGAATCGGCCAAAATTTCTGGCGACAATGACATCGCCATCGGCACCACAGACTCCACGTTGCATCTTACCGTTTTCTTTGAGACTAATTCGACATGGGCCCATGTTGCAATTTTTACAGGTCAGGCCCATTTCGCAAAATTTACAGCCTGGGGTCTGCTGTTCAAAGCGGTCCCAGACAGTTTCAACGCCGTCCTTTCTCGCTTTTTCAATCATCTTCTGTGCGTCTTCCCAGATTGACAGTGTTTTTGCAGGAGTTGGTTCTTTGGACATTTTGTATCCTCCGTGAAATAGTATCCCGTTGTCCGGGTTCAATTGGTCAAAATTATGTTGATCAAGCGCCTGTGGAAATTCTGATTGTTAACACAAAATGATTTGGAGGACTGTCGCCTGGACGACAGAAGTGATTGAAAAGACGGTTTTCAGGAGCGATCGACTCCCCCAATCGATTCGAGCGCTGAAATATCCGGGATAGAGAAGGTACCCCGCTCGACACGTTCAAGCAGGCCTGCGCGAATAAGATCGTTTAAGAGGGTCGATACTGTTTGTCGGGTTGAGCCGGTAAGTCGCGCAATCTGTTCCACCGAGAGATCGATCTCCACCTTGATGCCTCCACTCCTCTCAACAATTCCATGCCTTCGAGCCTCATTTGAAAGGAGAGCTGCCAACCGACAGTTTGCGTCTTTGAAGGCGAGACCGTCAATGATCGAAAACGAAGTTTTGAGGATATTACCCAAGACCCTGACCATAGCCTTGGTTACCTCGGGGTCACCAACCATGCGACGGCGAAAGGTGGCAACATCGGTGACGAGCAGTTCAACATTTTCCATGGCCTGCACGAATGTTCCTGTATGGGTCGAGTAAATGTCACCCTCTGTGAGAATGCCAAGGTTGAACTCTTTGTCTTCATACCCGAGATAGACACGAACCCTGCCTCGGGCAACAATAAAGACCAGGTTTTCCTCGGTACCCGGTTGGCAGATATATGATCCTTTAGGGTAGTTGCGCGCAGAAAGAGCAGAACGCAGCCCGGCAAACTCCTGTCGACGAAGATGATCCAGGAGGTTTTCCTCCAGAAATTTCATTCCCATGCTGTCCTCCTGTGGCTTGTCTTTTTAAGATGTCATACACCATACCCTTACAACGAATAACTGGTCTGTCAGCAAGCTGACAATTCTTTTTTAAGCGCTATGATTTTCTTATGGTAAAATCCATTTCAGGTTTTCTCACCCGTACAAGCGTTTCGGCAGCGCATGGGCAGGAGCTGTCTGCTCAGCAGGACCTGTTACGCTACAGATCCTATTGCAGGCTCTATTGCATGTCCAACAATCGAGCCTATAGTTTACATAGCCTGCGCAGGTCGTTATATTGCAGCGTCATAGGCAATGTATATGCGGGTTCGGCTCTATCATCGCTTCCGGTTTGAATGTATTTTTTCTATCAGCGTTCCAAAGCTGCCATTGTGCAGTTGGAGGGAAGACGGCATGAGACTTCTCATTATTGGAGCTACTCGGGGTATAGGAGAGCAACTTCTGTCCCAGGCACTTGGGGCGGGGCATGTTGTGACGGTTCTGGCCCGAGATCCTGCAAAAATAGCTCTCACCGCTGAGAACCTTATTGTACATAAAGGGGATATTCGCGATGGGACTGTCGTCAGTGCTGCTGTCCAGGACCAGGAGGCTGTTTGTGTCACCATCGGTGTCCCTATCACATTCAAGCCGGTCACTCTTTTTTCCGAAGGGATAGTCCAGGTCATTGATGCAATGCGGCAACACCGGGTGCAGCGTCTCATCTGTGTAACCGGCATTGGTGCGGGAAACAGCAAGGGTCATGGCGGTTTTCTCTATGACAGTATCTTCAAGCCGTTATTCCTGAGATCAATTTATGCGGATAAGGATATCCAGGAACAATATGTTAAAGAGAGTGGGCTGGACTGGGTCATAGTTCGTCCAGCCGGACTCACTGATGGTGCGTGTACAAAGAAATACAGGATCGTCACCGACCTTGACGGCGTAACTTCCACAAGAATCTCCAGAGCGGATGTCGCACATTTCATCATCAGTGAACTGAGTGAGCAGAAATATACCGCAAAAACGCCCCTGCTCACCTATTGACGGTGTCGTTTCTCAGTGAAAAGGTCGACTACTTCTTTTCCTGCTTACTTTTCTTTTTGGTCATCTGTTTTTCCAGCATGATCTTCAGGATGGTTTTGTCAGCCTCGATCATGCCGTCGTGGCTGAGGGCACCCATGTTCTGAATGGTTTTTTGGGTAGAATTGCCTATAATACCATCGGTGTCTTTTACATTTACGCCATGCAGGGAAAAGAGTGCTGCTTGAACAGCGGCACCTGCAGCGGTATTAAGCTTGATGGCACAACCGGCTTTTGCTCCATCACATATGACTCCCGCCAAATCTTCCAGAATATTCTTTATTGCACCCTCCATATGGTGCACATCACCGCCAACAAGGTATGTGATACCAGCAGTAGCACCCGCCCCGGCGGCGACAGAACAGCCACAGACGGCGGAGAGTCTTCCGGTGTGTGCTTTGACATAGGCGGTGACGATATGGCTGAGGCCGATTGCCCTCAGCAGGGTCTCCCTGTCGTGGTCAATGAAATCCTTTGTCGCCCAGATCGGCAGGATAGCGGTAAGGCCATGGTTGCCGCTTCCAGCCGAACTCATGGCCGGCAGTTTTGCTCCCCCCATTCTGGCATCGGCTGCAGCGGAGGTCAGTCTGCGGGCAGAACTTGACATATCTTTTACCATCAACTTCTGTTTTATCAGCCGGTCGATAGCTTTGCCGATACCCAACCCACTGCCATGCTTCAGACCGTACTCGGCGAGAGCGAGGTTGTGGTTGACTCCCTCCTGAAGAAAGTTCAGGTCGGCCTCGTCCAGATCCGAGGCAAGATCAAGAATCTCCTGCAGGGTCAGTTCCCGGAGCCAGGATTCCAGCTCGGCAAGGGTGCGTTTACCACCCTTGGCCTGGGATTTGGCGAGAAGCGGTGAGTCGGTGATATCCTGACCGTTCAATCTGAGACTGACAATATTGTTGTGGAGGTCGACAATAAGAGATTCTGCGGTATCGCTTCCCGAAAGAAGCTTGGTTCGGACGTGGAGACCGATTTCTTCTCTGAGGTTCACGGTCACCTTGTCTTCTTCGAGCAGCTGTTGTGCCTTTCTTATTGTTGTATCATCAAGACTTTCCAGCACCTCAAGACCTCTGTCAGGATTCCCTCCATAGGCGCCGAGAGCTGCTGCGGCATCGAGCCCCTGCATTCCGCCGGTTCCGGGAATGGTGACCGCCATGCCATTTTTATAAATATTGGGATCAATCCAGATTTCAATACCATCGAGTTCTTTTTGCGGCAGGAGTGTCGCTGCTGCAGCTGCGCCCAGGGCAATAGCGACCGGCTCCGTGCATCCGAGAGCCAGGGTGACTTCCATTTCAAGGATGTCTTTGACCGTGAATTTCATAGGTTCTACCAAGGTTCCTGAAACTTTTTACATCGACAGAATGAACTCAATCTCAATGTTTGAGCCAAGTGGCAGTGCGGCAACCTGTACCGTTGATCGTGCAGGAGGCGTCTCGGTAAAAAAGGCTCCATAGGCGGTGTTGACTGCCTGAAAATCTGCCAGATCGGTAAGAAAGATTGTTGTTTTAACCACTCTGCTCAGATCAGTGCCCGCTTCCCTGGCAATGGCCCCGGCATTCTTGATGATCTGCCGGGTTTTGGACCCGATGTCCCCGTCAACCATCTCGCCGTTTGCCGGATTGATCGGCAGCTGGCCGGAGATAAAAAGCATGCTGTCTGTAGCCATGCCCTGGGAATAGGGGCCGATGGCAGCTGGTGCCTGTTGGGTGGAGATGACTTTTCTGGTCATGCTAAGCCTCTGGTTTTGTGGTTTAATGTTTGTTATTGCGTATTTTTTTAAGATAATTATAGACGGTGAATTTGGTTACGCCCAGAAGTTGTGCTACCTGCTCCACCGCTCCTTTGAGGAGAAAAGTGCCACTTTCATCAAGCTGGCGGGTGAGCTGGGTTTTTTCATCAACGCTCATTGTTGCCGGATGTTTACCGATTTCTTCCACCGCATGAAAAAACAGTGCCTCGACGGTGTCGCCGGCCGACTGGGCAAAGGTTTCGTTACCCGGTTGCTGGTCGTTTTCAATAGTGTTGATAAAAGGCATCAACGCCTGGCTGGCATTATAGAAATCAGTTGTGTCGAGATTTATGCAAAAGGCCGCAAGAGGGATGCCTGCTGAGTCTCGAACAAAGGTTGTTGTCGATTTCATGGAGCGGCCATCAGCGGCAGTTGTCTTGTAATTGTGCAGGTCTTGAGGGTTTTTCGAGTTCTGTTTGAGCATCTTTATCAAGAGATCAGTTGCCGGAGCACCGACTTTACGGTGGGTCACATCACCCTTAATATATACCAGAGATGCTTGCAGAGAGGTGAGATCATGAACACATGCTTCGCAGTTTTTACCCAGCAGCGACACAACAGCATCGGCCATTTTTTGTAAGTTTTTTAAAATACATTCTTTTTCAGTCATTAGACCGTTTTGTCCGCTTGGTTTTGTGAATATGCACTAATCCATTCTGGCAGCTGGTTGTGGATGTGTCAACAAAAAAGTTGAATGGTTCAAAAAAATTGAATGATAGCGGCGAGAGCAGGGAGGTATTTTAAAAAGGAGGAGGCGCTGCTACTTGCATATGAGAATTATTTGCGGGTGTCCTTGAAAAACTTCAGCACTATGCCGATAATGTAATAACAGGCGAATGTGTAAATCTATCTCGTGTCCGTTCGGAACCAACCATTTTCTCCCGGTTTTTTGTTGTTCTGGAAGTGTCGATCATTTTAATTTCAATTATATAGATGTGACTCGGTGCGGTGAGCGACTCCAGGTAGACAATATATATCGGATCCGAAAAGACACCATTTCAACCTGTCAGGAGGAGAGCAATGGCAGAGCAAAGGAATAATTCACTCCACAACCATTTAACTTCAGTGAAAAAGGGTGATCGGGTTTTTGAGAACGCCTTCCAGGGGGTCTCCCGTATGGTGCTGGAAGGAGACATCGACAAAGTGGTCGTCAATGGAAAAAGCACCTTTGATTTCAGGATATTCAGAGAAGGTAAGAAGCATATCATCGGTATGTACGATGAGATAAATTCCTTCGTCTCGTTTGTCAAAGACGCCTCTCAGGGGGGATCGTCCAAAGAAATGGCCTTTGTTCTGGTGGGTGAACCCGGCAACGGCAAAACCTTTCTGGTCGAATATCTTTGTAAAATGTACAGGGATTTTCTGTCTATTCCCAAAAACAGGAAATATACATTTCGTTTCGTCGGCCTGGATAAACTCGGTTCCTACGGAAATATCTCCACCATCGAATCCCAGACCTATGAGGATCCGATGATACTGGCTATGAATCTTCATGAATTCGCTGAGGAATCGGAAAAATATCTATCCAGAAGATACCGCGCTTCCGATAAATTACTGGAAACCTGGTATGAAAACTATCGGCCACTGGGGGCCTGTTCCGCCTATATCTGGAACGATATCCGTCAGTTTACCGATGGCAAGCTGGACGACATGCTGGAATTCATTGAGATCGTGCCTGTCCCTCTGATAGAGAGTCTTGGCACGGTGACGGGCAAGTATCCGGCAAAAGACAAGATCACCTCATCGGCAGTCGATCTTCTGGGGGAAGAATCCATCCAGCGACTGCTGCATATAACCGATACCAATAATCCCTACCGTTTTGACCTCAGAAGAGGGGCGCTGGCTAGAGTCGCCGGCGGCGGCATCCATTTCAGTGATGAGATTTATAAAAACAAAAAAGATCTGGTTCAGGTCTATCTCGGTATCATTCAAAATCGGTGCATAGAGATCGACGGATATAAATGGCCTATTGACACTCTCATTGTGGCCACCAGCAATAATTCGGAATTCAATCGTTTTCTCGCGGAAAAAGAGGAGGCGCCGATTGTTGACAGATGCCGGATCTGCTACGTCTCCCATAATACAAATTACGTACTGCAGAAAGACCTGACCACCTATGCTATCGGTAATGAGTCCAAGACGACCCTGACCGGGGATGTCATGCATCAGGATCCCAATCTCAATTACGCTGCCTCTGTCGGGGTGGTGCTGAGTCGTTTGCCGAGATCAGAAAAACTTACCCCTATTGAGACATTGAAGCTTGCTGCCGGAGAGGTGGCCGGAGAAAAAAGTTTGAAGACCCTCTCCGAAGTTATCGACACCCTCAGCCAGGAACACGATATCACCAAGCGCTATGGCCAGAAAGGTCTTGGCCAGCGAAACCTTGGCCGTTCGATCCAGCTGATGCTTGAGAGTTCTGAGACCAACGAAGGCAAGTGTATGTTTGCCTACGATGTCTTCCATGCCATTGAGCGGGCTATTCTTGATTACGTCTCCGAAGCCAAGGATCGAACAAAATTCCTTGATGACCTGAAAATCGCCAAGGGACTGTATCGTGAACGGATCATGACCGAGATGTTCAATGCCTACATGGATGAACCTCTGGCCATTCGTAAGGATGTAATGAATTATGTCAATATGATCATAGGCATAGATGCGGAGAACCTGGGCGCAGACAAGATGTGGAAATACAAGAACCCCCAGACCGGCGAACTGCAGGCTCTAAAAATCGACGAGCGGTATATCAACTCGGTTGAAGACGGTCTCGGCCTGAAGACAAAGGAACAGAAAGATTCTTTCAGGACCTCCATTCGGAAAATTTATGGCCAGAAAATATCGGTGCGGCCAGACTATGATTTCATGGACAATCTTGAACTGGTCAAGGCGGTCACTGATGTTCGGTTGAAATCGGATATCGCCGGGTCCGGAAGCTTGATCGGAGCTCTTGCCAATCGCACCAATGAAGAGAACCAGAAACTGTATGACCGGATGATCGAAACGATGCTGAACAAACTTGGCTACTGTACTACCTGTGCGCAGAAGACGATTGAGTATTTCTGTACTCAGGTTGACGAAAACTGATGACGTCGTAAAAAGTGCGATCTCCTTCGTTGCAGATTTTTGGCAGCTTCGCGACTATACATATAGTATGTCGAGAAGCTGCCAAAAACGCTGCGCCTCGGATATCAAACTTTTTTCATAGCCATCTGCGAACTTTTAATAGACTTTTACGAGACGACGCCATCAAATCTCAATAGACGGGCGGTAGGACAGATGAAAGGCAAACTCCAGGATCTCTATCAAGGCTTAAAGGAAAAGGGGCTGACGCCGGAACAGGATAAAAAGATCCGCTATGAGCTGGATCTCCTCGAACTTGATGGGGATCATGATTTTTGTCCAGAGCCGGTTGTCAGGGACATCTACAGCTACAGGGATTCGCAGATGCTCCATAATGCTTCTCCGCCAAACCTGATGGCGATTACCAGCGTTCAATCTCTTGATTATCTGCTTGAAAAGGACAAGCAGCGTGCAAAGGACGGTTTTCCAAGGAAGATCAGGATCGGGAAGATGGTTAAGCCGAGTCTGAATGGAGACGATAAGGTGGTCATCGTGCCGACCACGGTGGAGGAAAAACTGCTCCATGATAAAGTTCGCATCAATGAAGAAGGTGAGGGCGATGGTGATGATCAGGGCTCTGGGGAAGGTGGTTCCGGAGAAGGTGAAGAAGGCGAGGTCATAGGTGAGCAGCCGGTGAGACCGGAAGGTGGGGGGCAGGGAGGGGCCGGCAAAGGTGAAGGCGGTGATCATGATGTGGAATCGAATGCATACGATCTGGGTCGTATACTCACCGAGCAGTTTGAACTCCCCAATCTGAAAGATAAGGGCAAGAAAAAGTCACTGACCAAGTATACGTATGATTTGACAGATAAAAACAGAGGTTTTGGGCAGATTCTGGATAAAAAATCCACCCTCAGAAAAATTATCCAGACCAATATCGCTCTCGGACGAATCCAGGCTCGTGACCGCATTGACAGCCGAAAGCTTATAATATCACCGAGGGACCGGATCTACAGAATTCTCTCCAAGGAGAAAGATTATGAATCCCAGGCGGTCGTCTTTTTTGTCCGGGATTATTCAGGTTCCATGGGCGGTAAGCCGACGGAACTGGTGGTTAACCAACATGTCCTTATCTACTCATGGCTCATCTATCAGTACAAAAGCCAGGTGGAGACCCGGTTCATCCTCCATGACACCGAGGCAAAAGAGGTAAAGAATTTTCAGACCTATTATAACTCGACCGTAGCGGGTGGGACCCAGGTAGCCAGCGCCTATACCCTGGTTAATAAGATTGTTGAAGAGGAGTCACTTGAGAAAGACAACAATATCTATGTTTTCCATGGAACCGATGGAGACGACTGGGATACCAAAGGGGATAAGGCCCTGCCGGAACTGGAGAAGATGTTGAATTATGCCAGCCGTGTCGGGATTACCATTGCCGAGAACGGGTATGGTATCTCCGGTCAGACAGAGGTGGAAAAATATATCCGTAAATCGGGCTTACTCGAGGAGAGGAGGGATCTTTTGCGTATGGACGTGATCGCACAGGACACAAATGAAACCCGACTTATTAAAGGTATCAAAGATTTAATCTCCTGACTGCATGAGAGATCCAGGCTAAGGGCAAAGAAACTGTGGCAGGTGTGCGCATTGTGAGGTGATATGGAACTGGTCAGTCAGCACGCAAAGAAAATCATGGAAGGGTGCAAGGAACGAGCCCGGGATGCGGGACTGCGTTTCCAGGATGAGAGCCTTGAATATATCGTGACCAATCGAGATTTTACGCAACTCTCACCGAAAAATATGATCCCGACCCTCTACGATTACTGGGTCCAGGATGTTGAGGTTTTAAAGGAGCAGGGACAATATGAACTCTATCCCAACAACCCATATGAAACAGTCATAAATACCCGTCCACCAATCTCTTTTTATAACGATAACAATCCCGACTGGTTAAACGTCATGATCTTTTATCATGTTATCGGGCACATAGACTTTTTTCAGAATAACCTCTTTTTTCGACACACCTGGGACTACGATTTTGCAGGAAAGGCTCTTTCCGATAAACGGTTACTTGCCAAGCTTCGGTCAGAGAAAGGGCGATGGGTTGATTATGTTATTGAGTTTTCCCGGGCGATCGACAATCTGGTCGGCTATTTTGGATTACTGGATTCTTTTGCAACGGAGAGAAAAAAAACATCGGAACTCGATTACTATTTCGATGTTTTTATCCAGCAGAAACAAGAGACTACAATTGCGGGATATGTCGCTGAAATTGAGAGGTATAACAAGTCAATGCGGGATTCTCCGGAAAATGGAGAGCTCCTTTTTCTCAAGAGTGTCAAGGCCAAATACGCCGAGTTTGAATCGTTTTATAATAAGGCCGTCAAAGAGAGTTCGAACGGCAACCGGCTGGACCTGCTTCAGTTCCTTATGAAAAATTCCGAATTTCTTAACAGGGAAGAGAATAAATGGATGCTGATGGTCATAGAGGTGGTTCGTACCACGTCTTTGTATTTTCAGCCGCAGATCAGAACGAAAATTCTTAATGAAGGCTGGGCCAGTTATTGGCATGAAAATCTTTTTCTTAATGATGACCGCATCCATGGGCATGAGGTGGATTTTGCGGTGGTCAATGCCAAGGTCACCTCCATGCCCCGTGTCGGTCTGAATCCGTACGCCCTTGGAATGCGTCTGTTTTATTATCTGGAAGCCCAGGCGGAAAGTGGAAAGATATCCTATGATTACCAGAGAATATCTGATAGCCACAGCAGGAAAATGTATGATTCCGGATCAGGCGGTGGCAGGGACTTTATCTTTTCCATTCGGGAAAATTTCTGTGATTCGATGTTTATCAATACTTTTATTGATCAGGAATTCATCGATCAGCATAAACTCTTTGTCGTTGACAAGCGGTTGAATAAAGAGCGTATGACCTGGGAATATTATGTGAAATCGAAAAAGGCAAAGCACTATAAAGCGATGATTGCCGACTCTCTTTACCATCCTCCGGCCATAACAATTAATGTCAATGATGACAATTCCCTGGTGCTGAACCATGTTTTTGAGGGAAAACCTTTATACCGCGACTATATAGAAGGAACGCTCTTAGGGGTGGAGTTTCTCTGGGGGGCGAAGGTGAGTCTTTATACCCACGAGGCCGAACTGGAAAGAAAAGAACCCGGACAGGTTCGGATGGATCCAAAAGAGGGGCCCGAAGGCAAGATTATATGGAAGCGGTTTCGATACACAATGAAGGATAGAAAAATGACGAGGGTAGTCATAGATTAGTTCCCATCCTGAAATGGCCCTTTTTCCCTAGCTCGTCGTTGTTCTCAAAATTTAATCCTCGGAGGTAAGCACCCTTCAAAGCAGGGCATAAACTCCGACTCCGATATCAATTATATGCCTGAGGTTAAACTTATCGAACACCTCGATTTAGAACAGATAGCGTAGACTTCGAAATGCTTCGTTTCAAGATAGATACCAGATTAACAGTTGGAAAGGTGAGTGTATGCGTGATTTAACCAAGGCTTTGGGGCATCTTGATAAAAAAAAGGAGCAGTTGAGCCAATCCCCGATCCTCTCTTTTTCTGATTTTCTTCAAGAGGTCATCAACAACCCGAGCCGGATTATTCGAAATGTTTACCAGCTCTACTCTGATATGATACACAGCCTTGTTGCTGACGGTGTCGATGAGTACGGCTCTGATCCTGAGTCCATCCGGTTCCTTAAATATGATTGTACCAAGCTTTTTGTTGAAGGTTCCGACAGACCTTTTTTTGCCGACAGACTCTTTGCCAACCGTTTAATGCGGCATGTTGACAGTTTTAATGTGGGCGCGAAGCAAAATAAAATATATATATTTGACGGCCCCCATGGGAGCGGCAAATCCACTTTTCTGAATAACCTCTTGCGAACCTTCGAGCAGTACGCCAATTCACCGGATGGTTTGAGATACGAGGTCGTCTGGCGACTCAAGCATGATCACCTGGTCGGCGGGGTACACAGTTTCAATTCCCTGACCGAGAAACTGGCCTGGGTGTTGGAAAACGACGGCAAGAAAGATCTTGCAACAGAGATGAAGTGCGCCTGTAAAGTTGATCCTGATTTAGGCGGCTATTTCGATGTCCCCTGTCCGAGCCATGACAATCCGCTGCTCCTGGTTCCCAAAGATGTCCGCCGTAAATTTTTTGACGATCTTTTTGAAAATGATAAGTTCAAATGGCAGCTATTTACCCAGAAGAAATATGAATGGATATTTCACGATGAACCGTGCACTATTTGTGTCTCGCTTTACCAGGAGCTGTTAAAGAAATACCAGGATAACCAGAAGGTCCTGGAATGTGTTTTTGCCCGGCCTTACATTTTTAACAGACGGTTGGGAGAAGGTGTTTCGGTTTTTAATCCCGGGGACAAGCCTCTCCAGCGGAACATCATCAATAACGAGATAATTCAAAAGAGTCTTGATTCGATGCTGTCCGGCAGCAAACGGGTCAGTTATCTTTATTCCAGTTATGCAAAAACCAATAATGGTATTTATGCCCTGATGGATATTAAATCGCATAATACCGAACGGCTGATGGAGCTGCACAACATTATCAGTGATGGTGTGCACAAGGTTGAGCATATTGAAGAGAAGGTGAGCTCTCTCCTCTTTGCCCTGATGAATCCTGAAGATAAAAAATTACTCGATGACCTGCAGGCCTTTTCCGACCGTGTGGAGTATATAAATGTCCCCTACGTTCTTGATTTACAGACGGAGGTTGATATATATCGAGAGAATTTCGGTAAACATATTGATGAAAGTTTTCTCCCCCGGGTTCTGCACAATTTTGCCCGGGTCATCATCGCCACCAGGCTGAGGACCCAGTCGGCGGCGATGGAAGAGTGGATCGGACAGCCGGACAAGTATAAAATGTACTGTGATACCAATCTTCAACTGCTCAAGATGGAGATTTTTACCGGATACATTCCCGAATGGCTGTCGGAAGAGGATGTGGCCAACTTCACCGCCAAGAGACGGCATAAAATTGTCGCCGAGTCGGAAAGGGATGGCTGGAAAGGCCTTTCCGGTCGGGATTCTATCCGGTTATTCAACGAGTTCTATTCCACCTATGCCCGCACCGACAAGCTCATCGATATGTCGATGCTGGGAACATTTTTCAGAAAATATTGTAAAAATGACAGGGATATCCTGCCTATCGGGTTTCTTGACTCGCTGTTGCGAATGTATAATTATACAGTGCTGCAGGAAGTGAAGGAGTCGTTGTATTACTATAACGAGGAGCAGATTTCCCGGGAGATAGTCAACTATATCTTTGCCGTAAACTTTGAGATCGGAGCAGTTGAAACCTGCAAATTCACAGGTGAACGACTCGAGATTACCGAGGATTTCTTTCGGCGGATGGAAGTTCGGCTGCAGGTTGATGCGGTGCACGCTCAAACATTTCGAAACAGCGTACAAAAAGCGTATACCACCAGTGCCCTTCCCCAGGAAATGTTACGTGACGGGCTGGATATTACCGAGACATCTCTCTATCTCCATCTGTACGAGAAGAGTATTTATAACTTGAAGGAAAAAGTACTGGAGCCGTTTCTGAAAAATGAAAATTTCAGGATGGCGGTGAAGGATTATAATCAGGAAGATTTTAAAACATACGACAAAAGAATCCAGAGTGATGTCACCTTCCTGATGGAAAATCTGCAGCAAAAATATCGTTACTCCCAGCAGGGGGCGAAAGAAATCTGTATCTATGTCATTGACAATAATCTTGCAAGACAGTTCTCTGTGACCGAAGAGTAGCTCGGGAGCTTCACTCCGAACCTTACTATGTAGAAAGACCATTTTTTGTCATACACACCCTTATAAAATATTCATTCCCGAAGGCACCGAAAAAATTATCATCGGAACCTTGCCTCCGCCGCGGTTTACCTTGGGCAAACTGAAAGAGCGTGATGTCGATTTTTGTTACGGCAGTTGCGACGGCATGCTGTGGCCCGTACTCGATGAAATATTTCACCTCTCGCTGCGCTATGACAATTCAAAGGAGGCGGTTCAGGAAAGGCAGGATTTCCTTGTGCGGGAAAAACTCGGAATCTGTGATATTGTGGACTCATGTCGGCGAATAAAAATTGATGCCTCAGATCTGGGTATGACGAAAATCCGGCTGCGCAACATACTCCAGCAGCTTCAGCTGCACCCAACCATCGAGACCTTGGTGTTTACCGGCGGCAGTACCAAAAACGGGCCGGAATACCTGTTTCGCAGACAGTTGAAGGAGTATGATCAAAAACTTCATTGTGTTACCAGCGAGGTGCCGAAGGTGCATCAGTTTTCGCTTCAGGGCAGGGTGTACACCACCGTTTCTCTCACCTCTCCCTCCAATGCTGCGAATCGGGCCATCGGCAGCAGTGCTCTGTACAAGAGACGTAAGCAGGAAGACCCTTCCTATACCACCTTTGACTTTCGGGTCGAACAATATAAAAAAATATTTCTCAATCACTGAAAAGGAATGACATGGGATTATTGAGCGGATTGCTTGGCAACGCATCGGAAGTAGATGTTGAAAAACTTGAGAAAGAATTCGTCCGGATTTTGGTCACCGGTGAACAGATACAACAGGCCTTCAAGGTAATACGGGATCTCTTTGTCTTTACCGAAAAGCGATTGATTCTGGTTGACAGGCAAGGAGTGACGGGAAAAAAGGTGACCTACCACTCCATCCCTTACAGGTCGATCAGTCAGTTCGCCGTTGAAACGGCAGGTAACTTCGACACAGACTCGGAGCTGAAAATCTGGATTTCAAGCAATGAGAACCCCACCATAGTGAAAGAATTTAAAAGGGGCGCTGATATTGCGGGTATCCAGAAAGCTTTGGCGGAATATATCCTGAACTGACGGAGGCCGAAGTCAGATGTTTCTTGTACGCTCTTTACATTTGCAACGATTACACATAGAGGATTTGAGACGGGTCTTGGGCATTACGCGAGAGTTTGTCCGGCATCTGTTATATGTCTTATAATGATGTCCTCAATGCCGGGGTGCAGACCCATTCCACAGTCAATAGACTCCACTGCAATATTTCTGTTTTGCAGCCGTGACAGCCAGGAGGATGAACCGTCACTGATGATGTCTCGTCGGTAGTGCATTCCGGCAACGAGGAAGAAAGGGATGATACACGCTTCTGTAAAACCTCGTTCGGCAATCTCGTCGACAATGTGGGCGGTGTCCGGATATTTTTCCACCACCCCGACATATATTCTATCGCCGAATTTCTTTCGGAGAATCTTTTCTAACGAATAGTAGGCTGTCCAGCTCGGATGAGCCGTGCCATGGCCGATGACGACAATGGCTTTATCCGGTCGCTCCGAGATAATCGGCCGTATAATTTCCCCAACCTGATCATAGTCTTGCGGACTGGTGAGCAGAGGGCTGCCGACAGCGCACTCAAGGCTCGATTTTCCTGCAATCTTGAGCAGGCCATGGAATTCAGTGCCCGGAAACAGATGGAGTGATTGTAGAACTGCCTTGGTTATTCCACGTGTCGCCAGTTGTGTAAGCACCTCTTCAGGACGCAACAGCGTGGAGTCTTTTTTTTCACGAAGCTCCCGGTTGATCATTTTTGAGGAGTAGGCCCAT
This sequence comes from Desulforhopalus sp., assembly GCA_049645925.1. Classification (GTDB taxonomy): domain Bacteria; phylum Desulfobacterota; class Desulfobulbia; order Desulfobulbales; family Desulfocapsaceae; genus Desulforhopalus_A. The sequence goes on along the minus strand of JBARUU010000033.1, from coordinate 14,162 downwards.
ATAATCTCTGTTCGGGGGAAATGGTTCCGGATACTTTTATCAAGTCGGGTATAGGTGGCAATTGCCTTCGAGGTCGTACCAAAGGCTGACATGATGATGGGAATTTTCATAGAAAGTGATCGGATGTATAGGGTCGTCAAATATTTTTGCGTTGTGTCTTTTTATCATTATTCCAGGGAAATATACTCGGACGCTGTCCACCATGGCAAGAAAAGATTTCATATATAAAAATTGTGCTCTTGTTAAATCAAAAATAATGATACAATAATTTATACTACGATACAGGTTTTTTGATAAACCACCTTGACAGGACACAGACAGTTGTAGTATTCAACTAATTATCTATTAAATTAAATGCTTTTTTGCTTAAGCTTTAATGCCGGAAAATTGTGACTCGAAGAGTCAGGTGGTGGAACCAATTACAGTGGGAGGAGAAAAATGGTGAAGAAACTTTCAGTCTTGGCACTGGCCGGAATGCTGGCTCTGCCGACGATGGCCGTGGCCAGCGGAGCTGATGTCGCCGATCTGGAGAAAAAGATCGAAGAGCTGAGCAGACAGCTCAATGAACTCAAAGGAGCAATGGCCGCTCAGTCGCAACAGAACAGGGCTTTGGCGGAAAATGTAGAGGCTCTTGAGGGTGATGTCGAGGATATGGATGACAGATCCGAAGACTGGGATCTGGCAGCTCGTTTCAAGCTGAACGGGGATTTTCGCAGTCGACTGGATATATACAATGCCAACACTGTTTTTGATCGTGATATCAACAACGATACCATCTGGACCAATCGTTTCCGGTTGAATATGCGGGTCAAAGCGACCGAGAATGTCGAATTTAAAGGTCGCCTGGCCATGTACAAGACCTGGGGTAACCAGTCTGCTTTTGATGATGCGAGTGGCGCGATTTTCCCACTTTTTGATGGCAATGTGACAAGAGCGCCAATCGGAGATAGTGCCCTGTACGTTGACCGTGCCTTTGTCAACTGGAATAATATCGGTGGCCTGCCGATGTGGTTTTCCATTGGTCGCAGACCGACCACCGATGGTCCGCCGGCCCATATCAGGATGAATCTGGAAGAGCGGCAGGCAACGCCCATGGCCTTTATGGACTGGCCGTTTGATGGGATTTCTCTGGGATATGCCTGGAACTGGGGTGTGGAACCTCTGGGCGACAGCCGAATCCGTTTCTGCTATGGACGAGGTTTTGAGGCCGGTCTGCAGGATGAAACCAACAAGATTCAGGATACCGATTTTGCCGGACTCAGCTGGGATATCATGAAAAAAGGTGATCGTTTTGCCTACATTCAGAGCTTTCTGGCTTTTGACCTCTTCAACTATCCGAATTTTCAGGATACCTTCACCAATCTTGTTGGCATCCCTTCGGTATTTGGCCCCCGAACCAATCTGGGAGATGTCTGGCATACCTCGGCTGTGTATATGGATAAGGTTGCCGGCCTGAATTATTTTGTTGCCGGCGGCTGGTCCCGGACTCTGCCTGACGATGATGGTAATGGTCTTTTCTCCGATCCTTTCAGCCCTACCGGTCCCAACACCGACAATGAAAACGGGTATTCGGCCTACGTAGGTGTTCGATATGATCTCGATAACGCCGGCTTGAAATTCGGCGCCGAGTTTAACTACGGGTCACAGTACTGGCTGGCGATGGCCCCGGGGCATGATGACATCTATCAGTCCAAGCTCGCCACCAGAGGCCAGGTTTATGAGATATATACTATCTGGGATCTGCCGACTGGTGAGGCCATATCAAAATATGCCAAAACCTTTATTCGTCTCGGTTACCAGCATTACGAGTATGACTACTCCGGATCAGGAGACTGGAATCTTGCCCCCTACGACTTGAGTGACGCGGGCGATCGATCGAAATTAGCGATGATGGGTCAGGATCCTGTTGAAAGTGCAAATCAGATCTATCTCACTTTCGAGACATTCTTTTAATCAACTTCTCTTCATATACCCCCCAAAAAAGGGCCACGTTCACTTCAGTGAACATGGCCCTTTTTTATTGCCGCCCGCCCTTGACTGCTTTACTTTGAAAAGGATCGTCGGATGGAAATGCTTCATAACAATTTCCCCCCCCAATAAAAGGGATACGTACCTTCACGAAATTCATTCTAAAAAAACAAGAATTGAATTTCTCAGGCACTCATTACACTGGTTATCGAGAATGAATGAACTATCTGAAAAACATCCGGGCAGTACAGGTTTCACAACAGAAAACGGAACACACTGCCGCGTTCGGCTGTTTGATCGCCATGGAGGTGTGAGCCGGGAGCTCTATCAATCTCTTAATGTTGGTGATAACGTGGGGGATGAAAAAGAAGCTGTCCTGGAGAACCGCTTGAGGGTGCGAACACTTTCGACAGCTGCCCGTTTACTCTCAGCAAAGCAGGTGCATGGGACCGGAATATACTGTTTGACAGAACCTTTGACAGAAGACAGGGAGGTTGACGGTGTCGATGGTCTGATCACCGATCTTCCCGATGTTGGGTTGATGATCCAGCAGGCTGATTGTCAGGCGGTACTCTTCTTTGATCCGGTCCGGGAGGTTATCGCAGCTGTGCATTGCGGCTGGCGGGGGAGTGTGCAGGGGATTCTTGCGCGGGTGATTACAGTGATGGCGAAAAATTACGGCACGGTGCCGGCTGACCTGCATGGCGTCATCAGCCCTTCACTTGGGCCTTGTTGTGCCGAATTCGTTAACTACAGAGAGGAGCTGCCACGGGAGTTCCGGCAGTTCATGGTCCGTGACAATTATTTTGATTTCTGGCGTATTTCCAGATACCAGCTGATGAGTGCGGGAATGTCCGAACAGCGAATCAGGACCTCAGGAATATGTACATGCTGTTCCGATGAGTATTTCTCCTATCGGCGGGCAACCCGGATGAGCCAGGGGGTGACAGGAAGAAATTGTTCGGTTATCACTCTGGAAAAAGCTGTAACAACCTCAAACACCCCCAAATGAACTCAATTGTTAATTAAAAAATGATACTTCGACGACTTGGAAATGCGAATTTTACTTATTGAAGACGATGCGAAAATTGCCTCCTTCATTGAAAAGGGGTTAAAGGAGGCAGGATTCAGTGTGGATAAGTGTTCCGATGGAAAGACCGGTTTGGAACACGCCCTGAATGTTGCATACGATGCGGCGGTTGTGGATCTTATGCTGCCGGGGCTTGACGGTATGAGCGTCATTGAGGCGATGCGCATTGATGACGTGAACACACCGGTACTGATACTCAGTGCCAAGCAGTCTGTTGACGACAGAATCCAGGGCTTGCAGAGAGGGGGCGATGATTATATGGTCAAACCCTTTTCTTTTTCCGAGCTGTTAGCCAGAATCCAGGCTTTAATCAGGCGGGACAAGAAAAATACCAAGCCGATGTTCCTGAAGGTTGCCGATCTGGAAATGGATCTTCTCAAGCACGAAGTATGCAGGGACGGGAAGAAAATTGAGTTACCGGCCAAGGAATACTCCCTTCTTGAATACATGATGCGTAACCCGGGGATCGTTTTGTCCAAAACGTCAATTCTTGAGCGAGTCTATGACTACTCCTTTGATCCGCAGACCAACGTTGTCGATGTGCTCGTCTGCCGTTTGCGAAATAAAGTCGATAAGGATTTTCAAAACAAGATGATCCATACCGTCAGGGGCGTCGGCTATGTTCTTAAAGCTCAGTAGAGACGATTTCTCCTGGTCCCGTTCGAAAAGAGCACTTCCCGTATTTTTACTGCTCTGGGGAGGAGGACTCCTGCTTGGCCTGCTCTACCTTTTCAGTATTCGTGCCCATCTTCAGGCAATTGAGCGTGAGCAGGCGGAAATCCTGCTCGATACTTACCTTGCTGCCAATCGATCATCAAACAGCCTGTCCGGCTCTTTTTACCAGCAGCAGGAGACCCTGCTGAAGGGGCTGGTCTTTATCCGGATAACCCAGGGGAACGACCAGATAATGGTGGTTGGTGATCAGGCGGGAGCCCTCAATTTTAAGGGTCTGATGAACTTTCCGCCCGAGAGCACGGGCGTGTGGCTGCCTGTGGGGGCAGGAGAAGAACAACGCCTTCTGACCGTGGTCGTCCGCAAGTATGAAAACGGGGTTCTCGTTCAGGCGGGGAAGGACGGCCGGGAAGGGTATACGCTTTTTAACCAGTTGATACGATATACGATATTTATCGTTGCAAGCAGCATCGTCTTACTGTGGCCGCTTTCCCTCTATTTTATCAAGGTCAGTCTCTCTCCACTGGTTTCCACCCGGGAGAAAATCGTTGACCTCATCCAGCGATCAAAGACCGGGCTCCTGCCGGAGATGGGCAGCGGGCCGGAGCTGGACAGCCTGTATAGCCAGATAAACCAGCTCATCCGTCAGAACCGGCACCTGGTATCCGAGATGCAGCATTCTCTTGACAATGTTGCCCATGATCTTCGCACCCCTATGACCCGGCTGCGATCTGTGGCTGAATACGGGTTGCAGGCTGAAGACGATACGCTGCGTCTGCGGGATGCACTCTCAGATTGTCTTGAAGAGTCTGAGCGGGTATTGGCAATGCTGAAAATCATGATGAGCGTCGCGGAAGCCGAATCTGGAACCATGAGACTGGAGCTGGAGGATTGCGATCTGGTATCAACGCTGAAACAGGTTGTCACATTGTATGAATATGTGGCCGAAGAGCATGACATAACCGTGCATTTGCAGACGGATATACAGGTGGCAGCAGCCTATGTGGACAAAACGAGGATATCGCAGGTTTGGGCCAATCTGCTCGATAACGGCATAAAATATGGCAAAGAAGGGGGATGGGTAAAAATCGAGGCAAGGAGTACCGGTGAGGACGTGGTCGTGAGCTTTACGGATAACGGGATGGGAATTTCAGAATCTGAACAGGACAGGATCTGGGAGCGGCTCTATCGCGGTGATCGCAGCAGGTCCCGAAAGGGGCTCGGCCTGGGACTCAGCTACGTGCATGCAGTTGTTGCCGCGCATCACGGGACGGTTTCGGTCGCCAGCACCCTGCACCAGGGAAGTCGGTTTGAAGTTTGTCTGCCCCGTGGTCAAGTGAGCATGCAGGAAAAATCGCAAATCAGCGGCGAGTGATCCGAGAGGCGGACATCGGGGATATAAAAGTTATCTATCCGGATGCCGGAACTGTGCAGGATAAAATCAATCTGCCTGAGCGGTGCATGGCTCGGGTGAGACGGTACATTGGTAAGATTGGCGTTTTTCAGTCCTGTGGCGGCAAGAAACAGATTCAGCTCCCGGCTGCCCCAGAACGTATTGAAGTCACCGGCGATAATCACTTCCTTGTCGGTCTCCTGGGTCAGGGCGTGCAGGTGTTCAAGCTGATTTTGCCTGTGCCGGTATTTCAGTGACAGGTGGACGATGAAAATAGCAATCGCCCGCAGGTCAGTCTGAATGACCAGTCGTTTGACTCCCTGTTCGAAATAGTGAAAACGAAAATTCTCAACACTCTGTTTGGTCAGCAGGGCATTCGATTGTTCTTTCAATACCGGGACTTTCAGTGCCAGTGAATTATTGTTGTATTTGCTTTCGACAATATAGTTGTAGCCGAGTTTGTCGGCGATGGTCTGCGCCTGGCAGAAGTATCCGCTCCTGTAGGAGCCGGCATCGACCTCGACCAGAGCGACGATGTCGGGATTAACGGCGCCGATAAAGCTGATAATTCGCTGCAGATTGACTGCGGTTCGCTTGAAAAATCCGGCAAAAGGCAATGGTAAATGGTAGCCGATTTTATGGCCGGTGCCGTAACGTATATTGTAAAGAAGGAGTCGCATAGTACTATGATACTGATTTGCGTTATATCAGGCAATGGCTGCCCGAAAGAAATCGATACCGGTTCGGGCACAAACTTGTGATTTCGTAAAAGCCGCTTCTATGGTAGTCTATCTGTTTGGATTTTCACCTGGTACCGTCAGAAAACAGAGCGAAAACTGGGAGTGAAACCCCATAGCGCTTTTTTAAATATAAGTTGGAATACTATTATGATAACAATTGGATCGAGAAAAAGTAAGCTTGCAATGTGGCAGACTGAGACCGTTGCCGGATACCTCAATGAAGCCGGAATGGAGACGCAGATCAGTTCCATGGAGACCATCGGGGATAAGATACTGGACACCTCAATCGCCAAAATAGGCAGTAAAGGGGTCTTTACCGTTGAACTTGAGGATCAGCTGGCGAGCGGAGCAACCGATATAGCCGTCCATAGTGCAAAAGACATGCAGTCTCAGTTGCCGGAAGGGTTTGACCTCATAGCATTTACTGCGCGGGAAAAAGTAAATGATGTTCTGCTCAGTACTGATGGATCAATTGATATAACCGACAGCTCACGGCCACTGGTTGTAGGAACCTCCTCGGTGCGGAGAAGGGCATTTCTTAAACACCATTACCCCCATGTTACCGTCGTCGAGATGCGCGGCAATCTGCAGACCCGGATCAGGAAGATGAAGGACGGCGACTGTGATGCACTTATGCTTGCCTATGCAGGAGTGAAACGCATGGGGTATGGCGATATGATAGTTATGGACTTCGACGAAAACCAGTTTGTCCCGCCGGTAGGCCAGGGATGTATCGCCATTGAAGCGGCGAACTCACTTGCGCCCGAGAAGATGGAGAAAATCCGGGCAGCTCTCAATAACCCGGTGAGCGAGACCTGTCTTCTGGCCGAACGCGCTTTTCTGAGAAAACTTGAAGGCGGCTGCAGCATCCCGGCTTTTGGCTATGCCGTGCTTAATGGTGATGAACTGACCCTCACCGCCGGCCTTGCCCGTCTCGACGGCACTGAAATCCTTCGGACAACCGAGAAGGGCCCATCGCAGGATCCCGAAAAGCTTGGGAATAGGGTCGGGGAATATATTCTCGAGAACGGCGGTCGGGAGATGCTTGCTGAAATCAGGCGGTTGCAGGACAGTTGAGAGAAGAATCGGTACGTTGGTTTTTACTCTTTTCTTGACGTTATGCCGGTTTAAAGATACAAAGAGAGTTGTCAGGGTGTCGCAAGACATTAAGAGGGAACCCGGTGTAAATCCGGGACGGGCCCGCCGCTGTGACCGGGGACGAAAATCGCTATAGCCACTGAGCATATTCGGGAAGGCGCGATGAGTAGGTAGATCCGGAAGTCAGAATACCTGCCTTGACATTGAAGCTGTTCTCCCCGCGGATCAGGGAGAAGGAGCAAACTGTCTGTGGTGAAATCAGGGCCCCCGGACCAAATTGAATTTGGCCCGGGGGCCTTTTTTGTCGCCGGATCGAGTTCGTCCTTAACATGTGTTTGCGCATAAATGGAGGAGTATTACATGGACAAAAGAGAACTGGCGTATGCGAAACAGACAGTCCTGGCAGTAAAAGACTGGGATGCTTTTCAAAACGTCCTCAGATTTTGGTCAAAACTAAGAAAACCTGAGCCGGTTCAGGCAGGGAGCGTCGGGGTGAAAAATACCTGACAATAAAAGGATGAGCCCGCCGGTTGCCGCAGAGGTTGACCGTCGGACTCTTTTCCGTTAAGAATGAAAGAATAAACTCGGATATCTCACCAGCCGGAAGAGGACAAATGATCAACGATAAAGTGAGAGTCGGCATTGTTGGCACGGGCAATCACGGAAGCCGCTATGCCAATCACATCGTGCGGGACCTCCGTCACTGTTTCCATCTTGCAGCTATCAGCAGACGATCAATCGCAGCAAAAGAGCAGGCGAAAGCCTGGAAAACAACATGGTACAGCGATTGGCGTGATCTGGTCAGCTCTGACCAGGTGGATGCTGTTATTTGTGTGACCACCCCCAACCTTAATCCTGAAATTGCCCGGTTTTGTGCCGAACAGAAAAAACCGCTGTTGATCGAAAAGCCGCTGACTACCGATTTTGTTACAGCACAGGAAATCGTAGATCTCTTCGAGAGGTTGTCTCTGCCCCTCACCGTTGCCCAGACGCTCAGGTATAACAGTGTCATACTCGCACTAAAGGATAATTTTCCAAAGATGGGCAGGCTCTTTTCCTTTTGCGCCACCCACCGGCTGGAGCCGTCTTCACTGTCCTGGCTTGAGCAGCCTGAAATCGCTGGCGGAGGTGTTATTTTCCATACGGCAGTGCATCTTTTTGATGCCCTTCGCTATATAACCGGAGAGGAGGTCGTGAGGATTCGTGCGGTCGCCCGTAATATTTATAATCCCGGACTGGAGGATCTTGTCATTGCCGAGGTCATGTTTGCAAGCGGGGCTTTGGGTATTGCGGATACCAGTAAAGTCAGTCCTTCACGGGCATGTCGTTATGAATTTGTTTGTGAAAATGGGCAGTTGCACGGCGATCAGGTTCACGGCATTCTGGAGAAGATTGAAGGATCGAAGATCAGCAGCCTGCCTGTCGATCCCCCGGGACCGGCCATTCTGCCGCTCCTTCTGGATTGGCATGCATGCCTTTCTGGGAATGGCAAAAATCCGATCCCGGGGAGAGAAGGGCTTGCCGCAGTCAAGATCTGTCACGCCTGCCGGGAATCAGCTGTCACCGGCGGGTGGGTTGACATTGATGTTGTAAATCGGGATGATTAAAGCTACAATATGCTGGTGGTACGGGGAGAATTGCAGGAGAAATAGCCTGGCCGTAAAAAAAATGGATGACATGTCATGTCGTCTATGATAATTGACAAAACACATTCCAAGAGGAATTAATATCTACAAAAATTGAATTTGTCGGGGAGTGGCTCAGTCTGGTAGAGCACAGCGTTCGGGACGCTGGGGTCGGAGGTTCAAATCCTCTCTTCCCGACCATTTACGAAGGTTCTTTTTGATACATCAACTTTTGATGTATCAAAAAGAACTGGATGTTTGATTTCATCTCCAGAGACCTGATCAACAAAGCACTTCAAATAGAATTGCACCCTCAGGGCAACCGTCCTTGACCTTGTCTACAGCTGCGCGGATCTCGACGTCATCGTGGCTTTGATTGCTGATCATGAGTATTCCGCCATAGACCGTCCTGAACCCTGGCAATAGTTTCTCGCAATTCTCGCAGTCCTTGCATTTTTTAAAATCAACAGAGAGTCTGTGCATGGTGTCACCTTGTTGTTCTATTAAAAACGATTCACAACGATAAAACGTTTTTAGTGCAAATGAAGCTGTTGGATACCGTTCTCTCTTTTATCCCAATTCCTTGTTGCAAAATGAAGCCATGAAATGGGTTTTCCGGAAATGGTCATTTCAAGACAGGTAATATATTTAAAATCAGGGTGAAACGGATCTCTTAAGATTTCTTGCCGTACATATTCTGCTTCACAATCAGTAAATAGTGGGTCCAAAGCCCGTCCAAACTTATGCTCACTCCAAAGAGCGCCAATCCCAGAGTCGGCGGACCTGTACCCCGAATCCTTTCTGCGACCACCCCAAAACCAGTCATTAATCCTCATCGGCCCAAACCTTCTGCGCAATGCGTCCGCAGTAACGAGCACCCTGTTATCAAAAAGACGACAGATCTTTAACGTGTTCGCCGCCAGCGCCTCATAGACTACCGGATCCACCAATTCATGCGGCTTAAAGTATTTTGGAATATAGGTCATCTCTTCCTTGCCCCCTATCAGTCCACTTAATTCATTGTGACTGTTTTTTAGCATTAGTAAGAGGCAGTAATGCAGGGCACAATCTTCGATTATTATCACAAATTGTTTCCAGCTTCTGCATTCGGTCAAGTAGCCTGCCGACCTGCGCTCTGTCGGTTTTCCTGTCGGTCCTCATCTCCTTAATGGCCTCCGACAGTGATTTTGCAAGATCGTCAATTGCCTTTCTAAAGCTCCACAAGAGGGCACCAAGCAAGGCTGCAATGATGGTAACCATGAGCGAGAGCAGGCCAATAATTACCCCTGGATATGTGGCAACAAATTCGTTCACGCTGCTACCTTATTGGTATTCTTTAATCTGAACATGCCATTGGCTCGAGCCTTCCCGCCACCAAAGAAAAATGTTGCCATGAGCCAACGCCAGGACCTCCACCATCGACCTTCCGAGTGCAGGATATCGGAGAGGACAACAGAAGCCTGCCAGTTAGTAACAGGTGTCCCATCGTCCCATGTCCCGCGGTCACAAACCACATCATGAAACCACCATGATTCTGATTTGATATCGAATGCATCCGTGGCCCCATCGCTCGGATATTGATCCGGAACCGTTATCGACCGGTTATATCTTTCAGAAAAATGGGTCTTGGCACCTTTTCTTCTGTACTTATAGACCCTTCCGCAGCCCGGGCAGGTACACGGGCCTGTCGGCAGAGCAGCGTTACAGATCGGACAATTCATTTGTGGTTTCATCACTTCCCTCTCAGTTGGCGAATTTTCGCCCATGTTTCAAAGATCTTATCGAGGATAAACTCAACTTTCCGTACAAACGCCTTCCACTTTCGTTCCATTTCAACCCTCCTCAATGACTTCCCACACCCTGGTCCCCTTGCCGTCTATCCATAGCAGCGACGAGTTGTATTGCAGATAATCGCCGGTTTGCCACCTGGTCACATCAACCCGGAATGCCGCATTCCTGAACACCACCACCCCGGTAAAATCGCCATAGCGAACCCTGTCCCCCGAATAAATGAGTCGGCCGTTTTTGTCCTTATGATAGGTGCAGACCCGTCTCCCCGGCTGTATCGGTCGTTTGGTTTCATAGACCGTTTCATATTGCGTGAGTGTGGTCATGGAGCTGTCTGGACCTCGCTATCAATAGAACGACGCGCTGAAAACCGAACCATTGCCGCCCGTCGGTGGCGGCGGATCGGTTATTGCCAGGGTAAAGACGCCGGTCGAAGGATCGGTGAGCTCGTCGTACCATAAGCCGGCCAGACTGGCGTAGCCCTGACCGGTGGGATGGGTAAAGTCGGCAAGCTGTGCCGGGTTATTGGCAAAAAAACTATAGAGATCGGGGGCCGGGGTCTGCAGGCTGTGTTCGACAATGAGCTGGTCGATCACAATGTTATAGCTCTGGATCCGGGTATCTTCTGTTGTCGTGGCATCACCGATATAGGGCACCTTGGCTAATAAGGGGATCCTGCCGGAGCCCTTCAGGGTGAGGATCATAGTTCGCAGGTACTGCTTGTATGTACCGTCACATTCGGAGAGACCCGCAGCCAGATCCACCTCGGTGCAGCTCTCCCCAGAGGGAGTGAACAGGGTCGGGGTGGCGTCGTTTGTTCCGTAGAGAATGAGCCAGTAGTCCGCATCCGGATAGCGGTCGATTGTTGAGGCGACATTGGCGGCACCGTCCGAGGATTTGAGTCCGCCAAGACCCTCGTTATAGACCATCACCGGATACTGGAGGCCGGTTTCCAGTGCACCGGCAAGGATCGGGGTGAACCCCCTGCCGATATTTCGGCCGTTGGTTGCGCTATCGTCGGCAGCCAGGTTGTCCTGGGTGCCGTTGGTAATACTGTCGCCAATAGCAACTATGATAGTACCGTCAACCCCGACATTGGTTTTGGTCGCATCGATCGCCACCTGGTTGGAGAGGTCGTCATAGACAATCGCGCTGAGGGTGTGATTGCCGGCTGATACTCCCGGGAACTGGGCGGTAAAAGGCGGTGTCTGCAGCAACCCCGACGAGAAGGTGTCGTCCAGCCAGAACTGGACGCTGCCGTTTTGCGGGATATTGACGGCAATCGCCGCCACATCGACCACCCCCGAATTCATCACCGAGTAGGCCAGCGGTGCCGTGATAGCAACCCTGGGCGCAGTGACAGCATCATCGACGATCACTACATCATCAAACTGGGCCTGGCCCATGCAGTACAGGGCCACCGAGCCTGCGGCGATGCTGCTGTCCTCGATGCTGAAAATCACCGAGCCGTTGATAGAGCAGAATATTTTCGAGCCGATGATATCGATACTGACATTTTGAACAACGCCTTCAACCGGTCCTCTGCCGGTGACCGCAAGGGGGCTGAAGGTGCCGCCGACTTTTTTCTCAAGGCGATAGAACCCCTGGAAACGGCTCATGGACAGACGATAGTAGTTGTTGTTGTCCTGATATCGAAACATAACGCCTACCGTATCCCTGACTGTAGCAAGACCGGGGATGATGGTCACGTTCACGCTGTAGTCGGTCAGAGAGAGGCCGGCGGTGTAATACGAATAAGCCCCCAGGTGATAACTCCTGTCGAATCCCTTGATGTCGTTTACCTGCTTATAGACTCCGCCGATAACCTGCCAGCTCGGGGTTCCGTATGAAGAGTTGGAGACGGTCGTCCAGCCGGTGGCATTACCATCGTTGAAATCATCGGACAGGATGACCGCGCCGAAAACATTGCAGTGCACCAGGCAGAAGAGAATAATCAATAGTCTTTTCATTAGTTCCCCGCCTCAAAAGTTCCTATATATGTCTGTCCGGTCTGGTTCCAGTTATAGACTCCGACATAGCTGCCGGAAATAACCTCGGCAATCGGATCCTCCGTCCAGGTGTAGGTCGGCGCACCCCAGTCGTCAGGGCTGGCCCCAACCGGATTAATCCACACCTGCAGCACGGTATCGGCATTGAAACCGATCAGTCTGGCGGCAATCCTGTCATCGGGACTAAGTGCGGTCATAGTCTCGCTGTGCAGGTTGGCCACCGGTGAATTATTTTCGTATATCAGCCAGTACAGGGTGTTGACGGCATTGGAATAGCGAATAACGTGCCGAAAACCGGTACCGTCTGGCTGGCCTCTCAGGAAAAAGCCCGCATGGGTGGTGGTGCCAAAGCCGCCGGTACCGACATTAACCGAGGCCCACTGGCATTCAGGATCGAGGATGGTCGATTTCCGGAGAAAAGATTGGGTTCCGACACTTGCCGTGACCCGACTGGTATTGATGGTCCAGGATCCAACCGCCTCCGAAAAGGCAGACAGATCGGTATCAAAGGTTTCATTAACCGTCCGTGAGCTTGGGCCGCAGGAGGCGACCGGCGTCACCGTGCTGTTGTTGGTCAGGTTCAAACCACTGAAGGCCGCCAGGGGGTTGCCGGAGGTGTCGGTTATGGTACCCGGTGCGTAGGCCAGCAACCCGGCGGGACCTGAATAGATCTGGGTGAGGGTTGCACAGGTGACCTGGTTGGTGTTGTTGCCGGAGACATAAGACCAGTCGGCTATAGCTCCCTCTGTCATCGTTGCTGTGAAGCTGTCACACAGGGCAGAGGTAACCGCTGCCTTTATGGCCTCGTTGGCGGTGACCACCAGGTACAACCCGGTAGTATCGATGGTCGCCGTCGATATAACCGGTGCAACGGTATCGACCGAAGTGATATAGGTCATGGCTGCCGAAGCATAGACCGAGCCGTCGGCAAGCCGGCAGTAGATTTTCTTATCGGTGGTGTTGAGATTGCACCCGCCGACAACCGGATAGCCGCCGGTAACCTGGGGCATGCTCGACACCGACAGGGAATTGATCTGTGACTGGAGGTTTCCCGTTGATCCGTCGACGTTACTCAACTCGGCAGGCGTGAGCCCCGACGGCCAGTCCAGGAGATCAACCAGATTGATTGCTCCGGAGCCGGTACCCGGGTCGGTCCAATAGGCCTGGACGGCGTTTCTGGTCACATTATCTGAAAACTTCAGGAGAAACGGGGCACCGTAAGCCTTAATCTGTCCGGCTGCCGGGGTTGTGAGTGGCAGCAGCTCGATAAAACTGACGGTATTGGCGGCGGGAGAACCGATCCCCACCCTGCCGGTACCAAGATCTGTATCCCCTCCCAGCTCGATCAGTTGCGGCCCGACCGCATTGGGAGGAACACTTATCCCGTTGGGAAATTCCGGGCTATCCAGGTCTGCCTTGGTATTGATGAGCGTTTGGGCCGGATTACTGACCGGCAGGTTCTGCAGCTCAATCTTGTTGACCACCCAGCCGGCCTCAGAGTTTTCGATACCAACTATATCCGTGCCGACAGGACTGACCTTTTCAGGCTTATCCACCATCCTGAATCCTGCCAGCAACAGGATAGTGCAGGCCAGGAAAAGCAGAACAGACAATGTTTTCATTACATTTTTCATAACTGTCCTCAATTGTGAGTTATTAACCGTCTATCATCAGGCGATTGCGATATAGTTAAGCGTCCCTGAAGATATCTGTTGCATCCCGGTCATAGATGCGTTGTAGGAGACTATTGTTGTGTAATTTGTGAACGTTTCAGGACTA
>JBARUU010000032.1:0-79170 GCA_049645925.1 Desulforhopalus sp. | reverse complement strand
GTTCAGCCAGCGCAGCCAAGCGTGAGAAGTTCGGCAGTGACCCCCGCAGTGAAGAAGCCAAGCGGGTAAAGTTTAAGCCGTCCACCGAGAAGATCCGCTGGAAGATGGTTATGCCATGGTCGAAAGGGTTGCTGTTCTATGATGTTGCTGCACATTTTGCCGACTCTGTACGACTGGCCTCCGCCGGACGTCTCGATATCAAGCCATTTTCCGCAGGTGAGCTTGTTCCGGCCATGCAGAGCTTTGACGCCGTTGCCAAGGGTTCCGCTCAGGTAGGACACGACTGGCCGGGATACTGGAAAGGCAAGAACGAGGCCTTCGTTGCTTTCGCCTCTGTTCCTTTCGGTCTTGATGCAGAAGGGTACAACATCTGGCTCTACGAAAAAGGCGGCATCCAGCAGATGCAGGACCTGTACGGTCAGTTCGGACTGTACGCCCTCCCAGGTGGACAGCTCGGTCAGGAGATGGGTCTGTTTTCGAATAAGCGGGCGACCAAGATGGAAGATTTCAAAGGCATGCGTCTTCGTACTCCGGGCTGGTTCATGGATATCATGAACAATCTCGGCGCCTCTGTTTCTCCGCTGCCCGGCGGCGAAGTGTATCTCGCTCTTGAGCGTGGAGTGATCGATGCCGCCGAGTTCTCCTCACCGGCCATCAACTACCCAATGGGTTTTGACGAGATAACCAAGTATGCCATTCAGCCTGGTGTACATCAGCCAGGTATCCAGTGTGCCCTGTTCTTCAACCAGAAAGCATGGGACGAACTGCCGGAAGATCTGAAGTGGATCGTTAAAATTGCCGCCGCTGAGACCCAGGCCTGGAGCTATAACTGGATCAACGCTCTGAACGCCGAAGCCATCAACAAGTTTAAAGAAAAAGTTGAACTGGTGAAGATGGACAAAGAGACCCTGATCGAGTTCCGCAAGGTTGCCAAGACCTACCTCGACTCGGTCAAGGCCAAGTATCCTGATGTGAAGAAAGCACTGGACAGCCAGGAAGCCTTCATCGAAGAATATTCCGTATGGCGTGATGCCCGCAGCGGCGCCACCCCATGGCCGTATGAGACCTACATCTCCGGCAGGATTACTGAATAATTTTTATTTGGTAACAGTGCACGTTTTCTGCGAAATCATGGCCCTTCCCGAGTGTGTACGGGGAGGGCCAATCTTCATATAACGAGCTAACATAAGGATTCCGTGATGTTCTCAAAATTATCCAAAGGCATTGACGCCTTCATCACCAAGCAGGGCGATCTTACCTCGATGCTGATTCTCCCCCTGCTCGGTGTTGTTATCTATGAAGTTATAATGCGTTATGGTTTCAATGCTCCGACAACCTGGGGTTTTGAGGCCACTGCGTTTCTATACGGCATGCATTACATGTTCGGTATCTCCTATACCGAAGTCAAACAGGGCCATGTCCAGGTGGATATCTTCACCTCACTGGCCCCGACAAAGGTACGGGCCGCCATCGCTGTCCTGACCTCCATCGTGCTGTTTATGCCGGTCATGATTGCCATGACCATTGCCTCCTGCAAATTCGCCTGGACCTCCATCCAGGGACTTGAAAGGAACTCGACCAGCTGGGCGCCGGCCATCTACCCGTTTAAAGTTGTCATGGCGCTGTGCTTTTTCTTTCTCCTGCTGCAGGGTATCTCCCACCTGATCAAAAACCTGCAGGTTCTTTTCAATAACGATAAGTAGAGGTTACTCATGAGCCCGGAAATTCTAACAGTGGCCATGTTTGCCACTCTCATAATTGCTATTACCTTCGGCCACCCCCTGGCCTATACCCTGGCTGCTGTCGCCACCCTGTTCGGTTTGATCGATAACGGATTTGACATCGTCGGGCTGTTCGATATGTTTGCCAATAACGCCTGGGGCCTGATGAACAACTATGTCCTGGTGGCCATCCCCCTCTTTATTCTGATGGCCCAGTTACTCGACCGCTCCAAGGTGGCCGACGAACTCTTTGAGACGCTCTTTGTGGTCCTTGGCGGACTGAAGGGTGGTCTGGGACTGGCCGTGGTCGTGGTCTGTACCGTTTTTGCCGCCACCACCGGCATCATCGGCGCCTCGGTTGTGGCCATGGGGCTGCTCGCCACCCCGCCGTTGATGAAAAAAGGCTACCAGAAGGAGATGTCCGCAGGGATCATCTGTGCCGCAGGGACCCTGGGGATCCTGATCCCGCCGAGTATCATGATGGTGGTCTATGGCGGCCTCACCGGCATGAAAGAGACCTCGGTCGGCAACCTGTTTGCCGGAGCCATCTTCCCCGGCCTGCTGCTCGCTTCCCTGTACTTTCTCTATATCCTCGTCAGGTGTAACATCAACCCCAAACTCGGGCCGCCGATCTCAAAGGAAGAGGCGTCCAAATGGTCGGCGATGCAAAAAACCGTTCTGACCCTGAAATCGCTGATCCCGCCGATGGCCCTGATCCTGGCGGTTATGGGCACCATCCTCGCCGGTATCGCCACCCCCACCGAGGCGGCTGCACTTGGTGCATTTGGCGCCCTGATCCTGGCTATCGCCAACAAGAAATTCAGCTGGCAGGTTCTCAAAGAGTCGGCCCATGCCACCATGAGCACCACCGCCATGGTCATGATGCTCTTTATCGGCGGCAAGTTCTTCAGTACCGTCTTCCTGTCCATGGGCGGCGGCGATGTTGTGGCCGACGTGCTGGTCGGCTCCGGGATGAGCCGCTGGGCGGTTCTGATTATCATGATGGGTATCGTCTTTCTGATGGGCATGTTTATCGACTGGGCGGCCATCCTGCTGGTGACCGTTCCCATCTTTATGCCCATCGCCATGGAGCTTGACTTCAACCCGCTGTGGTTCTCGATCCTGCTCTGTGTCAACCTGCAGACCTCGTTTCTTACCCCGCCTTTTGGCTACGCC
The DNA here is from genome assembly GCA_049645925.1 of Desulforhopalus sp. Classification (GTDB taxonomy): domain Bacteria; phylum Desulfobacterota; class Desulfobulbia; order Desulfobulbales; family Desulfocapsaceae; genus Desulforhopalus_A. Next base: position 76,273 of record JBARUU010000032.1, on the reverse strand, counting down.
CTCTTCTACTTTAAAGGTGTCGCCCCGGAAGGCTTCACCATGGGCCATATCTACCGGGGTATCCTGCCCTTTGTCATGCTCCAGGTCCTCGGCCTGGTCATCCTGGCATTTTTTCCTGGACTTGTTACCTGGCTGCCGGGTATCTTCTTCGGTACCTGATTCAAAACCATTCTCCCACCCTTTCTCATAAGGAGGAGGGGTGGGAGCTGTACAACACTAGGATTTTACCATGAGCGACAGACTGCCAAACATTGATAACCTGTGCACCAACCCGAACAACCACAAAGCACATATCTGCGAGTTAACCAAAGCTGGAAAAACTTCAGAGATAAACACACTCCAACAGAACCCGAAGTTCATCTGCGGTAATTGTGGCCAGAAATCCAACACAGAAGGATCACTCTGCGCCCCAGGCCCATTCCATAATTAACCGACCTCTGCACAATCCAAGATAACATCGATTCCGCTTTTCCATCTCAATTTGCAATTGTGCCCTGAGCGAAGTATACATATTGTATCAATAATGATACAATATGTAGCGAAAAGGATACAGGCATAATGGCAAAATCACGGAAACCGCCCCACCGCGCTCCTCTTGAAGGGTCCAGAAAAGCCCTATCAATCGAACAGCAACTGAATGTTCTTAATCTGATCTTTGATCACATTGACAATGGAGCCTGTGTCGTTGACCCAGATGGGTATATTACTCATTTCAACAATCCGTATGCTAACTTTCTTGGGGTCGATGCCGAAGCTCAGATAGACAAGCATGTCACCGACGTTATTGAGGGATCGCGCATGCATATTGTCGCCAAGACCGGTAAGGCTGAAATTAATGCCAGCCATCCAATAAATGGGCAGAACATGGTCGTGCAGCGCATACCGGTCAAGGAGAAAGGCAAGGTGATCGCGGTCTACGGCCAGGTGATGTTCAAAAATATCAAAGAAGTCAGCTCCCTTGCCGCAAAACTTTCCGAACTAAAATCCAAGGTCAAATACTACCAGCAAGAACTGAGTTCACTCCGGTCAACCCGGTTTAGTTTTGAAAGCATCATCCATCAGAGTCAGGACATCAGCAACCTTATCAAAGAAGCAAGAAGGGCGTCCCTCACTCAACTCCCCGTGCTCATCACAGGTGAATCGGGAACCGGCAAAGAGCTCTTTGCCCAGGCCATCCATAATGGCAGCACAAGATACAGCGAGCCATTTATTCGTCTAAATTGTGCTGCAATCCCCAAGGATCTGCTCGAAGCCGAACTCTTCGGGTACGACCAGGGGGCCTTTACCGGTGCCAAAACAGGTGGCAAACCTGGAAAGTTTGAACTGGCGCACCGTGGTTCCATCTTTCTGGACGAGATTGGCGATCTTCCTTTAGAGATGCAACCAAAACTTCTGCGGGTTCTTGAGGAAAGAGAGTTTGAACGAATTGGGGGCAACAGGATCATTAAGACCGATTTCCGGCTGATTGCAGCCAGCAATCAAAACCTCAAACAAATGGTTGCGGACGGAGCTTTCCGGTCCGATCTTTACTATCGACTGAACGTCATTCCACTTGAAATACCACCGCTTAGGCAAAGACAAATAGATATCATCCCCTTAGCCCGTCATCTGCTTCAGCAGATCAGCATAGGGAGCACCGGACGGGACATGCAATTTAGTTCAGCAGCCGAGTCAATACTGAAACAGCATAGTTGGCCAGGAAATGTTCGCGAACTGAGCAATGTCATTGAAAGAACCTTTGCAGTCATGGACGAAGAAGTTATCCATCCCCACGACCTCCCTTTGTATCTTCACCAGGGAACAAAAGCAAAAGGGGCCACGAACAGTTCACTTTTAAAAGATGTGGTTATCAAGGCAGAAAAATCAGCGATTCAGAATGCCCTGAAGATTACTAATTATAGCAAAGTGAAGGCTGCAATGATCCTGGGGATACACCGCACCCTGCTGTATAAAAAAGCCAGAAAATACGGCATCTCCCTCTCGCCCAAATGACCTCAAAGCCCCTATCACTTAAAAGCATGTTCACATATTTTCAAATTCTTTAGGGACAAGAAGGGGCAGATTATAACAGCGAGCTTCACCGCTCAATTCCGACTTTAGCCCCATGGGGCCTTCCCGAAATATTTTTCTATCCATTATTTCCAGGCTTTCTGAAATGATCGGCGTAAAGTCCATCCGATCAAGAATGTCTTTTTCAAGGTCAACACCCGGGGCTATTTCGATAAGCTCCATACCTCTTTCAGTCAGTGAAAAGACACATCGCTCTGTTATGTAGAGTATTCTCTGCCCCTTTTTCTGAGCGTATTTTCCACTAAAGGTGACATGCTCCACGCTGCCTTGGACAAATTTCTTCTCTCGCCCCTCCCGCTCAACCAGTAATTGCCCACCACTTATCATACAGTTCAATCCCCCTGCGGTAAATGTCCCAACAAAAACGACTGTTTTTGCATTCTGGCTGATATTTATAAAGCCACCCGCACCGGTCAGTTTTTTACCGAACTTGCTGACATTGACGTTGCCCTGGGCATCGACCTGGGCCATACCGAGAAAGGCGATGTCGAGTCCGCCCCCATCATAGAAGTCAAACTGATAAGGTTGGTCTATAATGACCTCTGCATTGGCAGCCGCACCAAAACTAAGGCCTCCTGCCGGTATTCCTCCGATTATCCCCGGCTCTGCAGTCAGGACCAGCTGATCAAGCATCTTCTCTTCATTGACAACACTTGAGACCCCTTCCGGCATACCGATCCCAAGGTTGACTATATCTCGCGGCCTGAGTTCTTTGGCTGCCCGACGGGCTATGATCTTACGCGGCCCCATTGCCATGGGCGGAATGGATTGTACAGGCACCTTCACTTCACCGGAATACGCAGGATTGTATTGCTCACCGAAGGTCTGCCAGTGATTTTCCGGCTGAGACACGACAACATAGTCAACAAAAATTCCTGGAATTTTCACCAGCCTTGAATTGAGTGTGCCGCTTTCGGCAATCCGTTCAACCTGAACAATGACTATGCCTCCGGAATTTTTTGCTGCAATGGCAATCGCCAGCGCCTCCAGCGTCACTGCCTCCCTCTCCATGGTGATATTGCCTTCCGGATCGGCAGTGGTACCGCGCAGAATGGCGACATTGACCGGCAGGGTTTTGTAGGCGAGATATTCGGTGCCGTCAAATTCGATCAATTCAACGATGTCCTCCGTTGTCGCCTGGTTGATCTTTCCGCCGCCATTACGTGGATCGACAAAGGTTCCCAGTCCGACATGGGTAATAGTTCTGGGCTTTTGGGCACCGATGTCCCTGAACATAGTGGAAATGACTCCCTGGGGAAGGTTATAGGCAATAATTTTATTATCTACCGCAAGTCGCTGGAGTTTTGGCACTAATCCCCAGTGTCCGCCAATAACCCTGGCCACCATCCCCTCATGCCCCAGATGGTTTAACCCACGCTCACACCCATCGCCCTGACCTGCCGCGTAAATAAGGGTAAGGTCTTTCGGCGCTCCGGTTTCAAGGAAGTGCTCCTCGAGGGCAATAGTTGTTTCTTCGGCGAAACCAATTCCGACAAACCCACCGGTGGCGATCGTATCGCCATTTTTTATATTGGCAACAGCCTCTTTGGCAGCAACAACCTTGTTTATTTTTTCAAAATGCAAAGATTCGGTCTGGGCACCAGTCATAGTATCACCTAATTCATTCATTCAATTTTCAGATATATAGGACTTTCGATCAGTCAAACCGCGATTGACTGAGTAAGGGAAAAACGCAAGGTACTTCTGCAAACACCATGCCCATTACCAGCTCTTATTTATTCTCAATTATATAACCAGACATTCCATCATCTGCTGGCTTGGAGTTTGCAAACGCTTCAGCAACCACGGTAAATAACCGTACAATTAAGCATTCAACACAGAGCAGACAAGGAGCACGTCATGAAGAAGGTAGTTATTGTCAGTGGAGCACGCACCCCGGTTGGAGCCTATGGCGGCAGCCTGCAGACAACCCCAGTGGTCGAACTTGGAGCAATTGTTTTGAAGGAAACCCTTAAAAGAGCCGGACTTCGTCCGGTCACCAGCGAAAAGTGTAGCAAATTTGCTCCAGATGCCATCCGCAATGATTTGCCGCTGGAACTGGAAAAGCAATATCATGATTATGACCCCACTCTTCAATCAGTTCAGGTTGATGGAGTAATTATGGGCAATGTCATAGGTGCAGGACAGGGGCAGAATGTTGCACGACAGGCAATGATCCGGGCGGGAATACCTAAGGAAACACCTGCAACAGCTATCAATAAACTCTGTGCTTCCGGCATGGAAGCGATAGCTCTTGCCACCCAGGCAATCCGCTGTGGTGATGCAGATGTTATCGTTGCCGGCGGCATGGAGAACATGAGCCAGATCCCGTATGCACTGCCTTCAGCAAGGTGGGGGCAGCGGATGAATGACGGAAAGATGATGGACCTCCTGACTTTTGATGGTCTCCATGAGATTTTTTACGGGTATCATATGGGAGTTACTGCCGAAAACATCGCAGAAAAATACGCCATTTCCCGGAGCGAACAGGACGAACTCGGCGCCCTCAGTCACCAGCGGGCCATAACGGCAATCGAGTCGGGCGCGTTTGCAGGAGAAATAGTTCCTGTTGCTCTTCCCCAGAGAAAGGGAGCGCCCCTTCAATTCACCACCGATGAACGTCCCATGGTAACCAGTGTTGAAAAAATGGCACGCCTGCGTCCAGCTTTCAAAAAAGACGGGACGGTCACCGCCGGAAATGCATCCGGCATCAATGATGCCGCGGCCTCGCTATTGCTGATGTCTGAAGAAAAAGCGATACAACTGGGCCTTACCCCATTAGTCAAGATACAGGATTACGCTTCAGCCGGCCTTGATCCCGCATATATGGGTCTTGGCCCAATCCCGGCTGTACGCAAACTTTTAGAAAGAAATAGTTATAATGTCAGCGACTTCGACCGCATAGAACTGAACGAAGCGTTCGCTGCCCAGGCCATTGCCTGCATCCGTGAACTGGGGTTAGATCTCTCCAAAACCAATACCTTCGGCAGCGGTATCTCCATTGGCCACCCAATCGGCTGCACTGGAGCACGGATAATACTTACTCTTATGAACCAAATGGTGAATCAAGAGTCCTGTCTTGGCCTTGCATCGCTCTGTATTGGTGGTGGACAAGGGATGGCCATGGTTCTGGAAAGAGAGTAGTCCGGATTTCTCATGAACACTGTGTCAATGGGCAGGAGTCAGCTGATATCTTGGTATGGTCAAGTTTCTTGCGGTCCCGAAATGTACACACTGTTCACCAAAGGCCAGCCGATCTCACCGCACCTGCAGCGGCGCTGAAGCAATGGCATAACCGATTATGGCCCATCGCTTCGCTTCTCCCATGTACGGCAACCTCGGCTGGTGAGATATCCGGGGTAGGCAATTCATAAGCTTTTGCTTTTTGATTAAAAGTCCATTACGATGAGAGGTTCCATTTTGCGCGATCAACTTTGATGTTTAAGTAAAGATAATTATGATTCGATTTAATCAGGATGAAAATGGCCCATCTCATTGAGCTCTACGATACCACCCTCCGCGACGGGACCCAGGCGGAAAATTTCAACCTTTCCGTGGAAGACAAGATTCGTATTACCCTCGCCCTCGATAAACTCGGTATCGATTTTATCGAGGGAGGGTGGCCGGGCTCCAATCCCGTTTCCGTTGAATATTTTGACAGGATGCAGGATGTCGAACTAAAGCATGCCAAACTGGCTGCCTTCGGCTCGACACGACATTTTCGTAACAGACCGGAAAAAGACCCCAACCTCCTCGCCCTCCTGAATGCCAAAACCCCGGCTATAACCATCTTCGGCAAAAGCTGGGATATCCATGTAAGAGATGCGCTACATATTGAGCTGGAAGACAATCTGATGCTCATTCAGGATACCCTCGCCTTTCTTCGGCCTTATGTTGAACACCTCTTCTATGATGCCGAACATTTCTTTGACGGTTTCAAAAATAATGCGGAATATGCTCTCCTTACCCTTGAAAGTGCTGTGGACGGCGGGGCGGAAACAATCATTTTATGTGATACCAACGGTGGCACACTCCCCCAGGAGATTCCACATATAGTAAACAGCGTTAAACAGTATCTGGCAGAAAAAAACAAAACCGTCCATCTTGGCATCCATGCGCACAACGACTCGGAGACGGCTGTGGCAAACAGCCTTATCGCCGTCGCCGAAACGAAGGTCAGGCAGGTCCAGGGAACGATGAATGGTTTTGGGGAAAGATGCGGCAATGCCAACCTGACGTCTATCATCCCGGCTTTGGTCTTTAAAATGGGAGTGGACTGCGAGGTACGTAAAAATATTGAAAATCTTTACACTGCCTCACGCCTTATCAACGAACTGGCCAACCTGCCACACAATCGCTATCAGCCGTACGTCGGGGAATCAGCTTTTGCCCACAAAGGTGGTATTCATGTCAGCGCGGTTAAACAAAACCCGGTGACCTATGAGCACCTTGCCCCGGATAAGGTCGGCAACATCCGCAGGATCCTCATCTCCGATCAGGCCGGGCGCTCCAACATTCTCCACAAGGCGAAACAGTGGGGCCTCAAAATCGAACCCGACGATCCGGTGCTGGCAACCATCATCAGTGAATTAAAAGAGCTTGAGAACCAGGGTTTTCAGTACGAAGGGGCTGAGGCCAGTTTCGAACTGCTGATGCGAAGAGCTTTGGGGTTGCAGCGAAACTACTTCAAGTTCGAGAGTTTCAGGGTAATGAATCATAAATACCGGATGGATAAACCACCGCTCACAGAGGCGACGATTCGGCTTTTTATTGGCGGCAGCGAGGTCCATACGGCAGCTATGGGCGATGGTCCGGTCAATGCTCTTGACTGTGCAATCCGGAAAGCTCTCTGTGGATTCTACCCATGCCTGGAAGAGATGGAGTTGACCGATTATAAAGTCCGGGTTCTCTCCGGCGAGCACGGAACCCAGGCGCGGGTCAGAGTGTTGGTGGACAGCAAAGATCCCGTTTGCAGCTGGGGGACCGTTGGAGTCTCGGTAAACATTATTGAAGCGAGCTGGCAGGCGCTTGTCGACAGTATCACCTACAAGCTCATGAAAGAGGACAAAAAAAAACTGGGCTGATTAACGTGTATTGTAACCAGCCACGCTGGAGTTGAACTTAACCCGATGAAACGGTTGCCATGAAAAATGACCCAAAATCTCCCGACCAGAATCCCCTTGCGCCGATTGTGTCCTCGGAACACCTCACCTCCCCTGACTCATGGCCACTCAGCGAATTTGAATACGGCATGATCATCGCCCATAACGCGTTCTCGAGATGGATGATTCGCTGCATGCATGCTGCTGGCTATGCCGATTTCAGCACTCTGGATGTCCTGGTCCTGCACAACGTCAACCACCGAGACCGATCAAAACGGCTGATAGATATTTGTTTCGTGTTACATGTTGAAGATCAGCATACCGTCAACTACTCACTGAAAAAACTGGTGAAAGGGGAACTCGTCGAGCGCGAGAAACACGGCAAGGAAATTTTATATTCTACTACGGAAAAGGGGAAAGAGGCCTGCGCACGCTACCGGGAGATACGAGAGAGGTGCTTAACCTCGGCATATCGCAGCCTCGACAAGGAAGGGTCGGAGATTAGTCAGGCTGCTGCTCTACTCAGGTTGATGTCCGGGCTCTACGATCAGGCGTCACGGGCCGCATCATCTCTTTAGCCCGGATATCTCGCCAGCCGGTTCCTGCTCATTGACAAAATATGCAGGAGAAATCCAGGTCAGAGAGCAGCTCGAATAGTTGCAATTTCACCCATTATCCCAAGCATATCAGCCCCCCATCATATTGGGCAATACAGTTACAATTTCCGGCACTGCAACAATCATCATCAGGCCCACCAACAGCAACACAAAAAAGGGTGCGGCAGCAACAGCCACTTTCAGGATATCCATTCCCGTCAATCCCTGAATCACAAAGAGGTTGAACCCTACAGGCGGGGTGATCTGCGCCATCTCGACCACAATAACCACAAAAATGCCGAACCAGAGCGGATCAATTCCAGCCTGCTCGACCACCGGCATGATCACTGAGGTCGTCAGCACGACCACGGATATACCGTCAAGAAAACAGCCCATGACGATAAAAAACAGGGTCAGAGCCCCCAACAGTGCATAAGGTGACAACCCCATATCCCCGATCCAGACAGCCAGCATTTTGGGGATACCGGTAAAACCCATAGCAACGGTGAGAAAGGCGGCACCGGCAAGAATAAAAGCAATCATGCATGATGTTTTCGTCGCCCCCATGAGGCCGTCAAGAAAGCTCTGTTTTGAAAGTGACCCGGTATATTTCGATAGAAGCAGAGCCAGCAGCACCCCTACAGCTGCCGCATCGGTTGGCGATGCTATTCCTGAATAGATAGAGCCGATCACTCCGACAATAAGCAGGCAAACCGGAATGAGGCTGCGGGAACGCTTGATCTTCTCCTGCAACGGCATGGAAGGTTCACCCGCGGGAATTGCCCCGGGGTGTAAAAGAGACCAGACCATAACATACCCGACAAAGAGGGTAACCAGCATACAGCCCGGCAGCACGCCGGCAATAAAAAGCCTGGCAATGGACTGTTCCGTCGCAACACCATAGACGATCAGAATGATCGACGGGGGAATCAACAAACCGAGAGTAGCTGATCCGGCCAGGGTACCAACCATCATCTTCTCCGGATAGTTGCGCCTGGCAAGCTCCGGGATAGACATTTTACCGATCGTTGCAGCTGTTGCAGCGGAGGATCCGGAGACAGCTGCAAAGATACCACAACCGAGAATATTTACATGCAGAAGTCGTCCCGGAAGATGACTCAGCCAGGGGGACAGGCCGGTAAACATATCTTCCGACAGGCGGGAGCGAAAAAGAATCTCCCCCATCCAGATAAATAGTGGCAGGGCGGCAAGGGCCCAGCCGTTACTCGCACCCCATATTGTGGTGGCCATCACGTCCCCCAGAGGGGCGTCGGAGAAAAGAGCCATCCCGGCCATGCCTACAGCCATAAGCGAAATGGCCACCCAGATACCGCTGCCGAGCAGAAAAAAGAGCAGAAAAAGTAAAACCAGGGTCAGGGTTATCTCAGACATAGTTTTCCTCTTCCCGGCCAGCTGAAGATATAGTTTCCACCTTTCTATCTTCCGTCAGCAGCTTTTCCCCTTTCTCCGCATAGGAGGGCGTATTTCCTGAAAGTACGTTCACCAGCTCATCGACAAGTGCCACCGAAAGAATCACAAGTCCAAGGAGCATTGCCGTCTGAGGTATCCAGATGGGTACGGCAATCATCCCTGGCGAAAGATCATGATAGGAGTACGATTCATAGGTCAGCATCGCTGTATACCAGCTAAAATAGAGGGAAACGGCCAAACCAAAACCGATACACCAGATCTCAACCAGCCTGTGAGTCTTTTTCGGTAACCGACTGACAAGCAGAACGACCCGGATATGGGCACCTTCACGCAGAGTATACGCCAGGGCAAGAAAGGAGGCGGCAGCCAGTAAAAAACCTGTAAAGTCGGCGTAAGAAGGGATGGTAAGACCAATGGCACTGCCGGTTAGAAGGCTACTGAGTCGATCAAGAAGATTCAGAAGAACCTGGCAGACCACCAGGAGACAGATAAGTGCAATACTGCCGGCCCCGAGCCACCCGCTCGCTGTGTACAAAGTGTCTAATAACTTGCGCATCACATCCCCTTGGACCGGTCGGTGCCTCACCCCTCGAAAAATCGAGAAAGATGGCAACGACCGGAGGTCGGCCGCTGACTCGGTATAGGTTGTTGACTTTCCTATTTTTGGTAGGCTTCAAGCAACGCAGCACCTTCCTTGCCGGCATCTTTTTTCCATTCTTCCAGCATTGAGGCACCAATTTCTTTCAACCCGGCCATAAGTTCTGGACTGGGAGTGACAACCGTAATGCCATTGACTTTTAAAATAGCGGTCTTTTCGGCGGTCTCTTTTTTGCTCATAGCCCATCCTCTTTCCTCTGCGGCCTTCGCTGCCGTCAGAACCGCCTCCTGGGTTTTCTTATCGAGTTTTCTGAAGGCCTTTTTGCTCACTACAACAATATTTTTCGGGAGCCATGCCTGGATATCGGTATAATGGGTGACGAAGTCCCAAGCTTTTGAGTTTGCTCCGGTGGAGGGTGAGGTGATCATCGCTTCAACCCTGCTGGTAGCAAAAGCCTGTGGGATATCCGGCACCTCGACCTGAGTGGGTGCGGCACCGATTTTATTGGCAAAAAGCTCCAGGGTAGCATTATAGGCCCTGAACTTAATTCCCTTTAGGTCCTCCACGGTCTTGATTTCTTTTTTGGTATACAGTCCCTGTGGTGGCCAGGGCACGGAAAAAAGAGGCATCAGTCCCTGCTTATCCAGAAGCTCGGTTACAACAGGACGCTGAGCTTGCCAGAGTTTTTTGGCGTCATCATAATTTGTGGCGAGAAATGGCTGGGAATCTGCGCCAAAGACCGGATGTTCATTTGAGAGAAGTGAGAGAAAGAACTCACCGACAGGCACCTGCCCGCCACGCACTGCGTTCTTTATCTCAGGATGCTTGAAAAGCGAGCCGGCGGAATGAATTTTTATTTTCAACTCACCCCCTGTAGCTTTCTCCACATCTTCAGCAAAGGTAGCTATATTTTGGGTATGAAACGTCTTGTCCGGATACGGTGTAGGCATATCCCAACTTGCAGCTGTAGCCCCCAATGCCATCCCCAGCATAACAGCCGTTCCTGTTACCATAACAAAAACCTTCTTACATACATTCATCGTTCTCTCCTCCTGATGAAAATGTTGAGTGACCAACAGATGAAGTTTCAAGATTTGAGCAGGAAACCCATCTATCTCATGATACGTAGCCCCTCAGCTAAGCGACATACACAGAGGGGATATTGAACAGAACAGTCCTCACGGGGTATTAAAAAGAATCCCGGCGATTTCCTCCTGCACCGGCATTCATGAAACCTAGCTTACTCTTTACCTTAAAAAGAATCATCGTAAACCATGATGGCGTAGTAAAAACCGTTGGTCTGCTTGACTGTTATGGTCTTTATGTTTTCACCGGTCCATCAAATATGGCGTTGACATTTTAACACATCCTTGCAATTATCACAGAACAATGACAATTTGTCGACAAAAAATCATCGAAAGATTTTTTTTTCGGTACGAAAAATATAATTCAACTATTTACTATAGTTAAACTCACATAATCTGGGAGTGGACGATGAAACAATGGCAGATATGGATTGATCGGGGGGGAACCTTTACCGATATTGTCGCTAAAAAACCAGATGGAAGTCTCGTCAGCCATAAGCTTTTATCAGAAAATCCAGAAAAATATCAAGATGCTGCAGTATATGGAATTCGCCAGCTCCTCGACATCGCCTCTTCTGAACCAATTCCCGAAAAACTGATCGGAGCGGTTAAAATGGGTACCACCGTCGCCACCAACGCTTTGCTCGAGCGTAAAGGCGACCGCACCCTTTTAGTAACGACCAAAGGATTCGGCGACGCCCTTCGAATTGGTTACCAGACCCGTCCCGACCTCTTTGCCCGGCACATAATTCTGCCTGAAATGCTCTACCAGGAGGTGCTTGAAATATCAGAACGCGTCTCAGCACATGGCGAGACCATCATTCCCCTTGCCGAAAAAACAGCTGCAGCCGGACTGCAAAAAGCCTATGACCAGGGTATAAGGGCAGTGGCTATCGTTTTTATGCATGGCTACCGCTACCCTGACCATGAAGAAAGGATTGTCGACCTTGCCAAGGCTATCGGATTTTCCCAAATTTCCGCAAGCCACCGGGTGAGCCCTTTGATGAAACTGGTTTCCCGCGGAGACACCACCGTGGTCGATGCCTATCTCTCGCCCATTCTCAGACGCTATGTTGACCAGATCGCCGAAAAACTAAAAACCTCAGACGGACCCGGCCCAAAATTGATGTTCATGCAGTCAAACGGCGGCTTGACCGATGCCCAGCTGTTCCAGGGAAAGGATGCCATTCTGTCAGGCCCGGCCGGAGGAGTCGTCGGCATGGTCAAGACGGCTGCGATGGCAGGCTTTACCAAGCTCATTGGTTTTGATATGGGAGGCACGTCCACCGATGTTGCCCATTATAACGGTGAATACGAAAGAAGCTTTGAAACGATGGTTGCCGGGGTACGGATGCGTGCGCCGATGATGCATATCCACACCGTTGCCGCCGGCGGAGGTTCCATCCTCAATTTTGATGGTGCCCGGTACCGTGTCGGCCCCGAATCAGCAGGGGCAAATCCAGGCCCTGCCTGCTATCGACGCGGCGGCCCGCTGGCGGTTACTGACTGCAATGTTATCCTGGGTAAAATCCAGCCGAAATATTTCCCCCAGGTTTTTGGGGAAAACAGCAACCAACCTCTTGATGCCGCCTCGGTACGAAGTGGTTTTCTCACTCTGGCTGAAAACATTGCCGAATCTACCAATTCCCCGGCTCAGTCTCCGGAAAAGGTCGCTGAAGGTTTTTTACGCATTGCCGTTGAAAATATGGCCAATGCCATAAAAAAAATATCCGTTCAGCGCGGCTATGATGTAACCGAGTACACCTTAAACTGTTTCGGCGGTGCAGGAGGCCAGCATGCATGTCTGGTAGCCGATGCACTTGGCATGAAACGGGTCTTTCTTCATCCTTTTGCTGGAGTCCTGTCGGCATATGGTATGGGCCTGGCCGACATCCGGGCACTGCGAGAAGTACACCTGGAATTTCCCTTGGACGGAGATGCACGAAAGCGTATCGACAATGCCTGCAGTCCGCTTATTCTCGAGGTGGAAACCGAGGTTCTTGCGCAGGATGTCGACAAGAAACTTATCCACATAATCCGTAAAGCACATCTCCGATATGAAGGTACAGACAGCGCCCTTCTCGTCGATGTCGGCAGTACAAAGGAGATGACTGAGGCTTTCGAAAAGGCACATAAACAAAGATTTGGCTTCATCGCACAAGACAGGGGGCTGGTTGTCGAAGCCCTGTCTGTTGAGGCTGTTGGAGCAACAGAATCGATAATAGATGAACAAAAACCTACACCTGTTGAGCTGCATCCACCAATCGCCCACGATACAGTTCAGATGTTCAGTGATGGTCAACACCACAACACCCCTCTGTATCTTCGTGGTGCTCTGCTTACCGGCCAGAGAATCATCGGTCCGGCAATTATTGCTGAACAAACCGGCACCGTCATCGTAGAAGATGGCTGGTCTGCCGAAACGAACCATTTGGGTCACCTCATTCTTGAGAGATACAAGGCAAGGCCGGGACAGCGAGCCATTGGCACCACTGCAGACCCTGTGATGCTGGAGATCTTCAACAACCTTTTCATGTCCATTGCCGAGCAGATGGGCGCAACACTTGCCAACACTGCCTATTCCGTCAATATAAAAGAACGTCTCGATTTTTCCTGCGCCCTTTTCGATCCGGAAGGCCGGCTGGTTGCCAACGCTCCCCATGTTCCCGTCCACCTCGGGTCAATGGGGGAAGCAATTAAAACCATCATCCGGGAAAATCACACTACAATGCAACCCGGAGACGTTTTTATGCTGAACGCCCCCTACAACGGGGGCACACACCTTCCCGATGTTACCGTGATCACCCCGGTCTTCGATGATGACGGTGCAGAGGTACTCTTTTATGTAGCATCCCGGGGACACCATGCGGATATCGGTGGTCGCACCCCGGGCTCATCACCTCCGGACAGTCACCATATTGAGCAGGAGGGGGTTTTGATCGACAACTTCCTTCTCGTCAAACAGGGAGTACTTCGAGAACAGGAAGCGAGGGCTCTGCTGAGTTCCGGCCCTTATCCCTGCCGCAATATAAACCAGAATATAGCTGATCTTTCCGCCCAGATCGCCGCCAATGAAACTGGGGTCAGAGAGCTCAGAAAAATGGTCGCAAATTTCGGTCTGGTGGTTGTTCATGCTTATATGCAGCACGTGCAGGATAATGCCGAAGAGTCGGTACGAAGAGTACTGGACGTCCTGCAGGATTCAAGTTTCACCTATCCAATGGACGGAGGTCGACAAATCCGAGTAACTATTTCAGTCGACAGACAAAAGCGAGAAGCCACTCTCGATTTCACCGGCACATCTCCCCAGAGTGACGGGAATTACAACGCCCCAACGGCCGTGTGTAAGGCGGCTGTGCTCTATGTTTTTCGCACCCTGGTTGCTGATAATATTCCTCTCAACGAGGGGTGCATGAAACCTCTCAGGCTCATCATTCCACCAAAAACAATGATCAGCCCGGAATACCCTGCAGCCGTCATCTCCGGCAATACTGAGGTGTCCCAGGCAATCACCGATGCTCTGTTCGGTGCCCTTGGGCTGCTCGCTTCATCTCAGGGGACCATGAACAATTTTGTTTACGGAAATGCCATCCATCAGAACTACGAAACCATCTGCGGCGGCACCGGAGCAGGACCTGACCACCCCGGCACCAGCGCTGTGCACAGTCATATGACGAATACCAGAATGACCGATCCCGAGGTTGTCGAGTGGCGTTTTCCCGTGAGGGTCGAATCGTTTTCCATACGACACGGTTCCGGAGGAAAGGGAAAATTTCCCGGTGGTGATGGTGTTGTTCGAAAAATACGTTTTCTTGAACCGATGACTGCCACTGTTCTCTCGTCACACCGGGAAACCGAGCCCTACGGTCTCGCCGGAGGAGGACCAGGGAAAAAGGGTGAGAACAGTGTGCAGCATCCGGATGGCAGCATCAAACGTTTAGGCGGCAACGATGAGGTTTTTTTGTCGTCCAATGATATTTTTATTATTAAAACCCCCGGCGGCGGCGGCTATGGAAAGTAAATACTTTCAAGCATATAGGGTTATTGATATTTCTCACAAACACTAGTGATACGAAAATGACTGTTCATTTTCCAATTGAGCTAGATTCCTCATTGCCATTATGGTATCTTGGCTTCTGTTTATGCTTAACGAGATGTTTTTGTGATACAATCCAAATCCCGACAAACCGGAAATACGTCGGGATAAGTACCTTTACGAGATTCTTTACTGCCCCCGACAGAAGGGATACGTTTCTTCACGAGAGTAAATTCTCTGCAAAAAACAAGAATTTACTCTAGAAGTCACTAAAAAAACCAGGAAAGAATTTCTAGGGCGCTAACACCCTCAAGGGGGTGTCCCCGTGCTTTGCGGGGATAAGTGCCTTGGAGGTAACTTTACGTTCGCAATTTCAATGCACTCTCCGGTTTTCTTGTTTTTTATGGCAGGATATCTGGAGCAAGGCACTAAACTCTTCGCAAAGGAGAACCAAATGAAAACCCCAGTACGTGTCGCAATTACCGGTGCCGCCGGACAGATCAGCTACTCCCTTATTTTCCGAGTCGCATCGGGTGATATGCTTGGAAAAGACCAGCCAGTTATCCTCCAGCTCCTTGAGATTCCACCTGCGATGGGTGCACTCGAGGGTGTCGTCATGGAAATAAACGACTGTGCATTCCCTCTTGTCGCAGGTGTCGTTACCACCGATGATCCGAATGTTGCATTTAAAGATGTTGAATATGCTCTTTTAGTTGGCTCCAGACCCCGCGGCCCAGGGATGGAGCGTTCTGATCTGTTGAAAGCAAATGGTGCTATCTTTACCGTACAGGGAAAAGCTTTAAATGATAACGCCAACCCTAACGTCAAAGTATTGGTTGTCGGCAACCCCGCCAACACCAATGCCCTTATCGCCATGAAAAATGCTCCTGATCTCAATCCCCGCAATTTCACCGCGATGATGCGCCTTGACCATAACCGTTCCCTGTCTCAAATAGCCGCAAAAACCGGAAGCCATTCCACAAAAGTTGAAAAGATGGTGGTATGGGGCAACCATTCCGCAACCCAGTTCCCGGACATCAGCTATGCAACCGTTGACGGTGTTCCGGTAAAAGAAAAGATGGACAACGATTTTTATGTCAATGAGTTCATCCCGACTGTGCAGCAGCGCGGCGCAGCCATTATCAAGGCCCGGGGAGCCTCCAGTGCAGCCTCGGCGGCTTCTGCTGCCGTTGACCATATGCGTGACTGGGCTCTTGGCTCTAACGGCGGGTGGGTCAGCATGGGTGTTTTCAGCGGCGGCAACAGCTACGGCATCAACGAGGATCTGATGTACGCCCTGCCCATCACCTGTGAAAATGGCGAGTGGCAAGAAGTAAAAGGTCTCGAAATCAGCGATTTCGCCCGTAAAATGATGAGTGCAACCGAGGCAGAACTGCTCTCAGAAAAAGAGGCTATCGCCGACCTGCTGTAAGTAACAGACTGCACATCAGCTCTAAAAAAGGCAGATTCCCATTATCGCGGGAAACTGCCTTTTTTATGTCTACAGAAAGTGAGCACAAACAGTATACATCGAATGAATGCTCTGCTCTTCAACATAACAGAAAAAAAGAGCAGGATTGCTCTTTCTGATAACCGTATCAAAATGATTTTTTCTCACAGATATCGGCGATTATGTTACAATAGGGCAATACTCTACGGTTATCCCTTCAATATTCACGGAGGTTTAAGTGAAATATGCGTTGATATCGGTACTCTTGCTCTTGCTCACAAGTTCGTTCAGTAACGCGCTGGACAGATTCGATATCGTTACAACAGAGGAACTTCATTCGCTTTTACAGGAAAGAGAGAACGGCAAGATTGATTTCCTCTTACTTAACACCCTCGACACTCTCATTTTTAATCACCACTCCATTCCCGGATCGATCAACATCCCATGGAACACAATTGAAGGAAGCAGCCAACTCCTGGCATGGGACAAGAATATTCCCATAATAACCTATTGCATGGGCTACCGCTGAGTGTTTGCCTACAGAGCGGCAGTTGTCGTAAAAAACCTCGGATATTCCAACATAAAAATATATAACGGCGGGATCAGGGACTGGAAAAAATTCGGCTACCCCATTGAAAGCAGAAAACCGTTGCCGCAGTCAAAGGTTTCCTACATCTCTGCTAAAACCCTCTCCTCCGATTTACGTGAATTCGATAAGCAGGCATGCAGGGACAGCAAGGGAAATCCACTTATGACCCTTCTTGATTTTCGTATCAGCAATCATCTGGTCGTGGATGATTCCTCCCTGCAAATAGCAACCAAATGCCCAGCCAGAAAGTATCTGCTGGATGATATTCTTACAGAAGAGGTCCGGGCAGAAATACCAAAAACAGGCAGTGTTATTACCATAACAGAGACAGGCAACAGGGATGAGTTTATTATTCGGTATCTTTCCCAATATGGATTTACCAACATTAGGGCTTTGAGATTCGGAGTGCACGGATTACTGAAGCAGAAATATTCAACCAGTAAATAACTTTTCGATGTAACCGGAAATGCCATTTAAATATTTGAGAAGTTATCTCTACTTCATTATTTTTGCCATTGTTCTGCAGCTGTTGAGTGTTGCACTCGATCTCTATTCTCATAACCAGCACAGGGAATTTGAGACATATCACCATAATTTCAACAAGCATGAGCAGCTTTTTCTGGAAATCATTGTCAAAGAAAAGGAAGCTGAACTATTCATGCCCAGCGCCCAGGAGTCATTGCTACAGAGTTACCGCGACCTGATATCTGCATCCACAGAGCTTAAATTGAACTTCAACACCTCTCTGCTGGAGCAGCGTATCATAATCAGCCAGGGTCTTTTCAAACTCCGGCATGCCAGAACGGACATATATAAAAAAATCAATG
Organism: Desulforhopalus sp.; assembly: GCA_049645925.1. GTDB lineage: Bacteria > Desulfobacterota > Desulfobulbia > Desulfobulbales > Desulfocapsaceae > Desulforhopalus_A. The sequence goes on along the minus strand of JBARUU010000032.1, from coordinate 58,489 downwards.
CAATCCTTCCCTCGCTTGCATCGAGTGTCAGCTATATTCACCAGCACCATATTACCTATCTGAAAAACCTTATGCTTCGCGGTGTCTCCAGCCATGACGATGATGAAATCGAAGCCCCGGGCACAACTGCGAATCAGCCTGCTTCTGAGCTTAATATTATTATGCGCGCCATTGATATTCAGAACAGCATGCTCGATATCATTGAAATTTTTTCAAGACTCCAACGGGGCATTTCGCCGCAGATTATCTCTGACGATTTTGATCGATCAATTTCCAAATTTTACAGATCGACCATCGCGTTTGATGATCATTCTCTCGACGCGCAGGACGGCCTGCTGGTGGAGGAACTTCTTGTTAATGGCAACACCTTTGAGGAGAGCTTTAAAAAAACCCTCCTTTTAGAAGAATCCATTCGCAATAAAGCGATCGAGATGAATGCGAACAGAAAAGCCTTTTTGCAGGAGATAGGTGCAACCAAAGCCAGAAATGAACAGCATTACGAACAATTCAACAACCGGTTTGAGATAAATAAAATCATCTCGATCTCCATTAGTTTTACCATGCTCGTGATTCTCCTGTTCACCTCCCACAGAATCATCAGGGCACTTGGCAAAATAGTCGGAGAAACTAAAAAAATTCAAGATAATCACACCTACCGTATCCCTCAACACGAATCAGAGTTCAAGGAGATTTCTTCTATCTTCAATACCCTTAACCACATGGGGGACACGGTTTGCAAAAAACTCGAAGAACTCGCTTCGGTCCAGGCCCAGCTTGAAAAACAGGTAACAATACGAACAGAAGAGCTTTCATCTGCTAACGTTCGACTGAAAGAAGAAATCAGGGAACGCATCAAAAATGAGAAAGAGCGGAGAGAGCTGGTGGAAAGATTGAGTCGGGCTGAGAAGATGGAGGCTATCGGCACACTTGCGGGTGGCGTTGCCCACGATTTAAACAACATCCTCTCCTCTGTCATCACATATCCGGAATTGATAATGATGGACCTGCCCCAGGATAGTGAGCTGCGCACTCCTTTACAGACGATCAAGTCTTCAGGCGAAAAAGCTGCTATTATTATTGAAGATCTTCTTACCATGGCGCGGCGGAGTGTGGCAAAATACGAACCTCTCGATTTCAATAAGCTGATTGAAAATTTTCTGGCAGGCCCTGAATGTGAATCCATAATGGCACACCACCCGGATGTGAAATTTGAGCGTTCCCTCTGTGCAGACATTTGTACAGTAAACGGCTCAAAGGTGCATCTCATGAAAACCCTGATGAACCTCATTGCCAATGGTGCCGAATCGATTGTCAGTCAGGGAACCATTAAGATAACTACCTCTGATCGCTATATTGATACAGTTTTTAAAAGCTACGACTTTGTGAAAGAAGGGGAGTATATAAAACTTAGCATTGAAGATGACGGCATAGGGATTTCGGAAGAAAATCTTGAAAGAATTTTCGAACCATTCTATACCACAAAAACCCTGGGAAAAAGCGGCTCCGGTCTCGGTATGGCTGTTGTATGGGGTACGGTGAAAGACCATGGCGGTTATATCATCGTTAACAGCAAGCTCAACCATGGGACCACATTTGACCTTTATTTTCCATTACTGAGAAATGTCTCAGAATATGATGCCGAAGATGTAGATATCAACGAGCTTTCGGCCAAGGGAGAAACCGTTCTCGTCGTCGACGATGTCAAAGAACAGCGGCAACTCGCATCGCTGATGCTCAGACGTCTTGGATACAAGGTAGAAACTGTTCCAAGCGGTGAAGCCGCAATCGATTATATTCGTAAAAATACTGCAGACATCCTGTTGCTGGATATGATTATGGAGCCAGGTATTGATGGGCTGGAAACCTATAAAGAAATTATCAAAATACGTCCGCAACAAAAGGCTATTATCGTCAGCGGATATTCGGAGAGTGAAAAAGTTTTAGAAGTACAAAGACTTGGAACAGGTCACTATCTGAAGAAACCTTTTACTATTATCGATATTGCAAAACTGTTGCGAAGTGAGCTTGAAAGCTCACAAAAGTGACAGGTAACGTTTACGATTGACGTGCGGTGAATGAATTTGTACCTCAAAACGAACTAGCGACCAACAAGCACTGGCAAAATCTTTCTTTTTCCGGGCTAAAAATCTTCTTCCCTGTAGATGTCAAAGAAAGTTTTTTCACCAATAAGTGAATCAATTTCTCCCTGTGTCTGCTTGTTTTCTTTCCTGTTCATCCACTGTGTCCATTGATCGACTGATTCCCACTCACTGATAACCAGACATTCTCCCGAATTTTCAATACTTGAACATGTTGATCTTGAGATGAACCCCTCTTGCTTTTCTGCCGACTGTCGCAACTTCTTAAATAAAGGGATCAATCTATCCTTTTTATCCAATCGAAAAATACGCCTGCTGATAACTTTGATTTTCATGAGATTTCTCCTTCAACAAGGATGTGCAGAAATGGGAAAAGATTTTTTGCCGGGATTATATTACCGGTAAGGTTAATTGCAGAAAACGAGATCGGATCTGACAATCAGCATGCCACCCATCCCCCAACCATTATACATGATAACAGTACATGATACATAAAAAATCCTGTGTCATCCGGGTCACGAGGAACGAGCACCTGTTGAGTCTTTTTTGGTTCAACCTGTTATCGGGAATTGTTTAAAAAGCCTATCGTTAGACTCATTGCATTTGATCAGCCAGCTTCACTGCATCAATGTAAAACTCAATGAGTTTGTCGGCTCCTATATTTATTTTAGCAATCTCTTCCTCAAGGCATTCCCAGTTGCATGCTTCATAGCTTTCGATCAGATGCAGAAAGGGAAAAAGCTTTCCGGTCCGCCCTACCAAGGCTTCCTGTATATCAGGAGCCACGGGAAGTTGCTTCAGCAAATTTTCCATATTGTTATCAAGCATGGCATCAATGAGAGAAAACAGCCCAAGCATAAACAATTCAGTGCTCTGCGTATTTAACTCTTCTCCTATACGGAAAAGAACATTAGCCCGTATTATCGATGTCCGTATTAATTCACTCGGTTTTTGCTCGGCGAGTTTACTGGCAACTACCAGTGAAACAAACAAACGGATACCATAGTCCCCCAAAAAAGCGATCGCCTGTTTAACAGAAGAGATTGGCTGCACTCTGGAAAAATAACTTGAGTTCAAATACTTAAGCAGCTTGTAAGCAATTGAAACATCACAATTAATCAATGATTCCAAATTTTTAACATCAAACTCAGCTTTGTTGATTTCACATATAAGCTTAATCATGATCAACTGGGAAGAAGATATTTCCTTATTCTTAAGGATCTCCGGACGGGCAAAAAAATATCCCTGAAAATAGCTGAACCCCATCTCTTTGGCCTGATTAAATTCCTGATATGTCTCTATTTTTTCTGCGAGCAAATAACATGGATAATTTTTCAGTGCGGAAATGAGCGTGGCAATTTCGTCTATGGGTGTCAGGCGGAAATCGACTTTGATAAACTTGGCGATTTCAATCAACGGAACAAGATTCTCTTGATAGACAAAATCGTCGAGAGCCAGGGCATACCCCTTCTCCTGCAGATCCTGACATGCCGAGATGACCGCATCAGTTGGAGGAACATTCTCAAGTACTTCGACAATGACCTTCTCTTCCGGAAACATTGTAGGTATACCACGAACGAGCAGATCCTCGGTGAAATTGATAAACACATTTTTCCCATTGGAAATATTGTCGATTCCGACCGTAAGAAAAGAAGAAGAGAGAAGACTGGATGTGGCGGTTTCACCATCGACATCAGGAAAGGCGTTTGACATGCCTGTACGAAAAAGCAGTTCGTAACCAAATATTTGCTTGTTGGTATTGAAGATTGGTTGGCGTGCGACAAATGCGTTCATATTGATCCTTTAAAATTGTGCAAAAATCTAATTGAGCAGTATGCAGGTATATGCAATTTTGCGTCGAGCCTGTTGAAATTACACAGGACCATCGAGCCCCCGACAGATATATCATATAAGATTATCTATAAGGTGCGATCTCAACCGGTATACAAAATCTTTCAGATCGAATCTCGATTTCCCAAAATAGTATATATAGTACCGTTGATAGAGATAATAAAGAGCCCAGCGACAATCGGGCAACAATTGCGCCGGGCTATCCTTACAACCAATTACAATCTTTATTAGCCGGCCGTTCACCGCAGTGGTTAAACCTTAAACCGACCGACTAACTCCCTCAACTGTTCCGAAAGTCTGGAGAGCTCTCCAGCGCTGGCGTTAATCTGCGTACTGCCAGAGGCGATATCCTCCGATGCCTGGCTAACCTCTGCTATATCACTGGCAATAGTATTAGCCACCGACGAGCTCTGGGCAACATTGGCTGTCACTTCCTGGAGGCCGGATGAAACCTGGCCGACATTACCCGCTATCTCCTTTGTGGTGATTGTCTGCTCCTCAATGGCCGTTGAAATGGTCGTAACAATTTTATCAACGTCGTCAATAACTTGAGCAATGCTTTCGATAGTGCTGACCGTGGCACCTGCTGTAGTCTGCACCCCTTCGATACGATTGCGAATCTCCTGAGTGGCATCTACAGTCTGTTTGGCTAACTCCTTGATCTCGTTGGCTACCACAGCAAACCCCTTCCCGGCTTCTCCTGCCCGGGCTGCTTCGATAGTGGCGTTTAGTGCCAGAAGGTTGGTCTGGCTCGAAATCTCAGTGATGGTGTCGGTGACTTTGCCGATCGCATCAGCCGCCTTTCCCAGAGCGTTGACCTGTTCAGAGGCACTGGCGGCCTGTCGGACAGCGTCACTGGTGATCTGACTGCCCCTGGCGGTGTTACTGGCAATTTCATCAATGGTGCCACTCATCTGATCAGCGGCGCTGGCGATCATGTTCACATTGGTAGCCGCTTGTTCCACCGCCGCAGCAACTCCGTTCATGTTGGTACTCATCTCCTCAGCTGCCTCAGCCACCGTAACCGTTTTTCCTGTGGTCTGCTCCGCTCCGGCTGACATCTGCTGGGCCACCGCAGAAAGTTCTGTCGAGGACGAGGTTACAGTATTCACACCCTCAGTGATCTGTTTGATCATATCCTGCAGGTTATCCATCAGAACGTTAAACCATTTGGCCATCTGACCGGTCTCATCCTTACTGTCGGCATTGAGTCGCACGGTCAGGTCACCTTCACCTTGGGCAATGTCCATCAGACGCTCGACCATCAGATTGATCGGCCTGGTGATTGTGCGAGCGGTGAAAAATGAGATTAAGAGCCCTAGAAGAATTGCACTCAAGCCGACAAACATAGCTTCTTTTCCGTATGTTTTTGCTTGCATGGATGTTGTATCAACCTTGAGTGACGCAGCTTCACTGGCACCAATTCGAATTTCCTCCGTGAGCGGCTCGATTTGGTGAACAACCTTGCGCATTGTAGCCACCAGAGTTACAATATTCTGATCTTGTGCAACCAGGGCTTTAAAACCTGTCTTGTAAAGATCAAGCCTCTGCCCAATACTCTCTATCAGATCCTGTTCGACCCCTCCATTTTTCATGGCTGCAAGCAACTTTTCAGCCGATTGCAGGGTTTTTTGAACGTATTTGTCATCACCACGCAGCAGGTAATCTTTTTCACCGCGACGAACCTGGAGAAGTAATGAAAGATAGCTATCATCTAAATTAAATTTCTCGATGTCATCTTCCAGGTTTTGAACAACCTTTCTGAAATCTCCCTGTAGTCCAGACTTATAGTCCAGCCCTTTTATCTCCCAGGCCTCGACAACACCCTTAAAAGCGGCATGGTACTGTTCTGCCTTGGATTTGATCAATACCGCTTCATCGACCATTTCCATATACCCCGCCTGTTTGGCCAACGTCTGGATCGACTGCGCTTTCTCCGAAAGGGCCGCAACATTGCCCTCCAGGGTCTCCAGGTATTTCTTGTCCAGACGCAGAAGAAAATCTTTTTCATTTCGGCGACACTGTAACATAAGGTTTTCAATCTCTGCGGCATCGTTGGCTATGGCAATTTCTGTTTTGATGAGTCTTTGAAAATCACCCATGGTGCCGATAATGGCATACTGATAAATACCAATTACAATTCCAAGCAATATGAGGACGATACTAAAACCAACTGTCAATCTTGTTCTCAGGTTTAAATTATTCATCATTTTTTATTCCTTTTACACTTCAATTTAATATGTAACTACACTGGAAATTATTAAGACCAGCAGGCCTTTGGAGTTCCTTTTCCACACCTCTTTTCACCTGTTAGACTTTAAAGGTATCGACGATCTGTTTAAGATTATCAGCAGGAGCTGGTTTAGTTGTGAAGCAAGTATACTGAAATAGCCCCTGATCGAGGTGTCCATATCTGTCTGATCTCCGGCTCTTTTCAGTTCAACCCTCTTACTGTGTATACGGTCCTCCAATTACACCGCAAAAGATATCTTCTCTAAAACGCTGTGCATCAGATCCGATCTGAGTGATTTATGAAGGAGTGGTTTCGATCCAGTCCAAGATTTTTCAGATTGCCGAAGATACCGAATCAAGTCTTCAAGGGGTAATGGTTTGCTGTAATAAAAGCCCTGGACCTGGCTGCAACCAAAATTCGAGAGCATGTGTAACTGTTCGCCTGTTTCCACACCTTCCGGGATGACATTAATTCCAAGTTTTTGGGCCATCAGGATGATCGTTTCGACAATCCGGGCATCACAGCTGTTACGGGTTATATTTTTAATAAACGACCTATCAATTTTCAGGGTGTTGATTGGGAGATTTTTCAGGTAGTAGAGTGACGAGTAGCCTGTCCCGAAATCATCAATGGATATGGAGATACCCTTTTCCACCAGCAAATTGAGAGTGGCTATGCAGTTATCTATATTAGTCATCATTGTTGTTTCAGTTATCTCCAGTTCCAGTCGGGATGGCGATATTCCGTGTTGATCGAGGATACTGATAACTCTTGACACCAGATTGCTCTGTTCAAACTGCACAGGGGAGAGATTGACTGCGACGCTCATCTGCTCCAGCCCAAGGGCGTCCAACTGCTGAATCGCCAGGCAGGACTCCTCCAGAACAAGTTCACCAAGTGGAATTATCAAACCGGTTTCTTCAGCCAGTGGAATGAAGTCCGCTGGATTGATGAGAGTACCATCGGGTTGAATCCAGCGAACCAGGGCTTCAAGGCCAACTACTTTATTGGATTGTGGGCAGACCTTCGGTTGAAAAAACATGCTGAACTGCTTTTCTTCAATTGCCTGCTTGAGATCCTTTTCAAGCTCCATTCGGCGTAGAATGTTTTCACTCATTTCCGGAACAAAGAATGAATAGCTGTTTCTCCCCTGCTCTTTTGACCTGTACATGGCCATATCCGAATTCTTCGCCAGCGTAATGACATTCTCCCCATCATCCGGGCAGAGAGTGACACCGATGCTGGCTGTAATTTTCAGTTCATGGCCTTCGGTCAAAAATGGCTGGCTGAAACAGGTCTTCAGACGTTCCGCCAACTCAATCAACTGTCGATCCGAGGTAATGCCTTCAGTAATTACCAGGAACTCGTCACCGCCAAGCCGACCAACCAGATCCTTCTCCTGGACTGTTTGTACTAATCGTTTGCCGATCTCCTGCAGCAGTCTGTCGCCAATTGCATGCCCCAGGCTGTCGTTTATATTTTTAAAATGATCCAAATCCAGGTAAAGAACCCCTACCTTGGTCCTGGACTTTCTGGCATTACGAATGGCTTTTTCCAGCCGGTTCTTAGCCTGGTAGCGATTCGGAAGACGGGTGAGAGCATCGTGGTATGCCTGATACTGTATTTTGTCTTCTTTGAGCTTTTTTTCAGTGATGTCATTAAAGACCGCGACATAGTGTGATATGGTCCCATTACTTTCACGGATTGTGTTGATGCTTAGAACTACCGGATAGATTTCGCCATTTTTTTTCCGGTTCCAGATTTCCCCGGACCAGTATCCATCTTCCTGCAATCGCTGCCACATATTCCTGTAAAACTCCGATTCATGACGGTCCGACTTCAATACTCTCGGGTTTTGCCCGAGGACCTCCGCTTCCTGATAACCGGTTATCCTTGTAAAGGAATTGTTGACTGCAATGATGTTACCGTCAACATCGGCAATCGAAATCCCCTCAAGTGCGTGTTCAAAGACCTTTGCGAACAGTTTTAATTGTTCCTCGGTTTGTACTCTGGCATTGATTTCATTTTCAAGTTCCTTATTAGACGACTGTATAGTCATCGAATAATGATTGAACTTTCTAGCCAGCATTCCCACTTCTCCTGGAGCATTTTCGTCGGCTCTGCTCTCAAGATTTTCGACATTTCCTTCATTCATCTGTCGGACAAGTTTTGTGAGGGGTCTTGTAATCATCCCGCTGATATAGATGCTAAAGAGAAGAATAAATGCAAGAGCACTAATCAATACAGGACCAATGAGAATGCAGAGTTGATTCGAGGCCAGTTGTCCTGTCGTTTCATGAATAAGAGAATAAATGATCCAGCCAGAAACAATTACGACGACGGTAAAAGCCAGGACACACCACACTATCAGCTGGTATTTGATGGACATTTTCTGAAAGAAATACATTGGACAACCCTTATACCATCGATAATCGGCTCTGTAATTTAGCAAGGACTTCCTGGACATCCTTAAAGTCGCCGGCTACATTGGTCATGTAGGTGGGATAGATTGTGCAAGCCGCCAGCATAATTTCACTGCTACGGTCAGGCAGGATAAAGATCTTTTTCAGGTTATCCACTAGGGTAACGCTTTGAGCCAACTGTCGAAGCTGGTCTTTCGAGCTTACAAGAAAAAGAAGCACGCCGTGTTTAAACTTGGTCGCCTTAAGTATTCCAGCAGAATCTCAAACTTATGAATGACAACTATTGCTTCTTGCCGAAGAATATGTGCAGCTGCTGCTTCCAGCCTTCTGCCATCGGTATCATTATGCGGATAGTAAAGTATCAACGGTTGTTCCTTACTTGGAGTATCATGGGATCATTAAAAGTACAATTTCCCTAACACATACCAAATTCCGTTCCACCCTTAAAATAAATAAAAAAACTCCATTGAATCAAACAGATATATCACAAAAACACATAACTACTGTATAGAGCAAACAAGAAACATTCATAGAAAGTGAACGCTCAATTCCACTGTTAGTGGACATTGTTCACAAAAAGAGAACAGAGATGTGTTTTTTTGGGAAAAGGGAGGAAACGGCGGACGCATCCGCAAGTCAGACAATAATTATCTGGAAATGTTATGCTTTTTTAACAGGGTGTACAAACGTGTACGACCTAACTGTGCAATCTCAAGAGCTTTCTGAATTGTCCCGTCGGATGCGAGCATAAGCTGTTCAAGATAGGTTTTTTCAAAGAGTTTAAGAGCCAATTCGCGGGATTCACTATACGACAGCAAGGTGTTGATATCGGAGTCCAACGGTTGATGCGAAGAGGAGGGGAGAGAAACCTGTGAAGGGCTACCTTCATCATAACTTAATTGCTTATCGATGACCTTGATACGCAGTTCTTCAGGTAAATGCTTACAAAACATGATTGGCTCATCCTGTGAGCTGAATATGGCCTGTTCAATTATATGGATGAGTTCTCGTATGTTTCCCGGCCAATTATAACTATTGAGTGTCTCAAAAAATTCCGCTGAGAACCCCTTTCGTCTCAAGTTATAATTTTCTGTTATGACTTTAGAGTAATAAACAACAAGCTGTGCAATATCTTCCTGTCGTGCGCGTAGAGGAGGTATCTCGATTATTTGGGATTGCAGCCGGTAGTAAAGGTCTTCTCGGAAAGTACCATCATTGACCATATTCTTCAAATCTCTGTTGGTTGCAGCAATCAAACGGAAATCACTTTGCTGCTCCAGATTTGACCCTATGGGTCTGAATGTCTTTTCCTGCAGAACCCGGAGTAATGTCTTTTGTAACACGAGATTCAGCTCACCAATTTCGTCAAGGAACAGGCTGCCGGTATTCGCCAGTTTTATCAGACCATCTGCCGATCTGTCTGCGCCGGTGAAAGCACCCTTTATATGGCCGAACAGTGCGCTTTCTATGAGATTTTCAGGCAGGGAGGCACAATCGACAACAATGAGTGGCCGAGATGAACGATGGCTGTTTTCATGCAGGGTTTGAGCAAAAACTTCTTTTCCGGTACCGGTTTCCCCGGTTATCAGGACATTACTGTCATTAACCGCCGCTCGTGTCAGTTGTTCCAAAGCGTGCATCAGTTCTCTGCTCTGCCCTATAATCCTGTCCCGTTTGAGCAACTTCGGCTGCACCCTGGAATTTTTCAGGTTCTCTTTATATTCTAGAACACGCTTTATCGGCAGCAGGATCTTTTTGGGAGAAAGAGGTTTTTGCAGATAATCCCAGGCACCACTCTTGATGGCAATCTCTGCGCCATTGGAGCTTCCCGTGCCGGTAATGATTATCACCTCTGGAGAATTTTTATGATTCTGAATTTCTTTAATATGATCCAGGCCGCTGCCATCTGGCATCATTACATCAAGAAATACTACATCAAAAGCCCCGTTCCTTAGCGCTGCAAGGCCGTCAACGATGGTCCGTCTGTACTCCGCGGCATAGCCGATTTTCTCGATCATATGCTGAAGAAGTTCACAGGTAGTAAGATTATCGTCAATGATGAGGACATTACCCATAATAAGCTAGCTCCTTTCCCCCAATGTTTCACCCACAAGATTTGACAGTGTCAATAGGCTTATCGGTTTTCGCAACACCTGCAGAATGCCCGCTTCGCTTGCTTTATCCAGTGAAACTGCAGTAACGTTGCCGGTGCAGAGAATAATGGGGATATCGTTTCTCAGTTCCCGAATTTTCAAGGCCAGATCCAATCCTGTAATATCCGGCATCGTCTCATCCGTGATCACAAGATCAAAGGAGCCCGGTCTCTGGACAAAATAATCCAATGCCTCGCAGCTTGAAGTTGTTGCAGTCACACTATGTCCCTGTCGCCGAAGAAATTCTTCACTGGTCAAAACGATATCACTCTCGTCATCGACAAACAGGATCCTGCCAGTCATCTCAATACCATTTTCAACAATGACGGGTACTTGTTCCAGTTGCTCCACAGGCAGTGTAGATAGTGGAAGAAACAGCCTGAAAGAGGTTCCTATTCCTAGCAGACTCTCAACAAAAACATGCCCCTTGAGCGACTTAACAACCCCATAGACCGTTGACAGACCCAGCCCGGTTCCCCCATTCATCTTTTTCGTTGTAAAGTACGGTTCAAAAATTCGACTCAGAATATTTGGGGAGATGCCGTGCCCATTATCACGTACCTCAAGAAGGAGCCAGGATCCTGCCACTTGTTCGGCTGTATACACACTGTTAATATAACTGCTGTCCGACTCGCTGAGCGAAATCGTCAGGGTGCCGCCACTTTCTTTCATCGCATCCATCGAATTGGTACAAAGATTGAGCAGTATCTGATGGATCTGGGTCGAATCTGCAAAGATGGTGTCGCGCTCTGCTGTAAATGAAGTTTCAATAGTAACGGTTGAAGGAAATGATGCTCGAAGAAGGGTCAAGGTTTCATCAATAACAGAGGTGATATTGATATTCTTATACTCGATCTCCATTTTCCGGCTGAATGTGAGGACCTGCCGTACTAACCCCTTGGCCCGATAGGCAGCTTTCAGCATCCGACCAACATTTTCCATCATTTCTGCACGGCTTTCTGCCTCAAAAATTTCCATCAGCTCTCCATAGCCGATGATACCACTCAAAATATTGTTGAAATCATGGGCAATCCCCCCTGCCAGGGTACCAATCGAGTCCATTTTCTGATAATGACGAATCTCTTGTTCAAGTTTTTGCTTTTCCTCATTGGCAATGATTTGCTCTGATATATCAAGAAAAGTGACAACGCCTCCGGTCGGCCCATTATTAAGATCAAAAGGTTGCAATCGGCAGGATACAGGAAAGGAAGCCCCATCCTTTCGCCAAAAAACCGCATCCTTGGTGTGCAATGATTTGCCGGTTTTTAATGCAGTCAAGTGCAAACACTCTGATTCTGGGAGGCAACTACCGTCTGGACTTGAATGATGATACACATCATGCATTTTTTTTCCGACTAGTTCATCGGCGCTGTCATACCCCAGCAACTCGATTCCCGACCTGTTGATAAAGGTGCAGATGCCATGCCGATCAACCCCGACAATGGCTTCAAAGGTGGAGTCTAAAAGATGTCGCATCTGGCTTTCACTGCGTTTCAGGGCATCTTCGGTTAATTTTCTATCAGTAATGTCTTCGGTGTACAGGACAAGTCCGCAAATACTATTGTTTCGATCGTACCATGGTCGACATTGCCAGCGTGTGTAATGAATAGTGCCGTCCGGCCGCTCAACCCAATCATTCGTATTTCTTTCAATCGCGCCGCTTAAAACCCGTTGATGGACAGATCTCCAGCGATCTGGCATATCCGGAAAAATTTCATAATGATTTCTGCCGATGATGTCTTTTCCAGAGAGAGCATTATCTTCCAGATACTTATCGCTGACCATGAGGTAATGCATGTTTCGGTCAAATACTGCGACTGCATTCGGATCATGCTTTAACAAATATTCAAAATGTACATGACTGAACTCGAACTCGTCCTTCTCGGCCTGTTCTGTAAAAACCTGCAGTTTTTCTTTGATGTTTCTCTCATTGTCTTGACGAACTGTTATAAGTCGATGGCAGCCAGGCAAAGCAATTTCATGGACAGCTGCGGCAAAGAAACCAGCATTGTCATCCGCATCTTTCAGGACAATATCCTGATTTGCCGTTAAAGGAATTCCAAGGCCGGCAGGTTCATTCTCTCCGTTGCCCCTGAGTTGATCAATGATCTCTTTGAGAAATACATTCTCCTCACACGGAAGATTTAAGACCTCTTTAGTGTTGGGTGAGACATAGAGAAGACCGCCAGCGGGATCGGTGATCAGTACGGCGCAGGACGAAGCAGACAGGGTTGATTGAGTCTGGAACTTTTGATCAAGCATTGTGTTACTCTATTTTATGCCACTACCACTGGCGGAGTTCAATGCCCTGAATATCGGGCTTTTGTTTCTCATCTTTCTGCTGTTGAATACATACATTCCATTCTTCACGGGAAACAATGCTGCACCGCTCAGAAGTGCGCGCGCATGGTCATCAAGTCTCTATGAAATTTTTCTTTTAATTTCATTAAATGGATTGGGAAACTCCTCTTCTGCAATCATATCAAGGCTCGATTTGACTATGGCCCAGCGCTCTCCATGTAAAATTGCGATGCATGCGAGAAGAGGCAAACGGTGAATGTTTCTAGAAGCTTGTTTCAAATCTGGTTACCGGTAGCATAAATGACCTGATTTTCTGATTGCTTCTCCAGTTAAATAGAAGGATCCTCTTGCATCAAACAGACTCAACATGCATGGTCACTTGACGAAATACGCCTGAGGCGCCCGGCGGGCAGCGCCATTAGGTACATACGTTGGTAAACACCTGAGTCACACTTATTGTGGAGGAATACAAACTGATAGCAACAAATAGTTAGGGTAACTCCCCTTTTCAAGATATCACCATCTCTCTTGAGGTGTTCACACATTCTCCAACGATTTTTATTTTAATAATGATTCTCGTTTGCGCAACAGTAATAGAACGATAAATAATTGATAGTTTATATCACCAGTTATTTATCGTCAGCCAGCTATCAATACCTGTATCCTTTTGCCGTATTCTTTTTTCAGATTATCGAGATAGTTTTTATCAACCTGCCCTTTCCAGGTTTTCACATCATAAAAACGTTTGGGGATGGAAAAGTTATCAGGGTCAAAGCCGGTCGTCGCCCGAACCTTCCAGCGCAATGCTCTGATATGTTCAGCAGTTTTCGGGATCGAGCCGGACAGTGTGTCAAATCCGATAGAACACAGGCATTCCGCCAGCTGCTCTTCCGTGTAGACGGACCTGGCAAAAAGACATCCAACCATCGAGGTGAGAAACGCCCGGCCAGGTTCATCGGTGATCAGGAAATCAACAGCGCGTGCAACGTCCTTGTCCGAATGCTTCTGGTCATAACTGTAGGCCCCTGTATCCAGATGAGAGTGCCGGAAACCAAGGGTCTGGGCAGCAAAAAACAACTCGCCTGTTGCGTAACCGGCCATCTCCTGGCCGAGTACACAACCGAATTCACCGCCGCCGTATACCGCCGCCGCCCTGAGCGTTCCCTGTCCGAGGAGTCGATAAAAGTCGTTGCTGCCTCGACCCAGATGCCTCGCAGCCTGCTGATAGGCAGCTGCATCTCCGAAAGCAAGAGGAACCAGGGTTTCTTTTTCGGAGATAAGTCCCTGCTCACTTGCTTCCGTCGCCCAGCCGAGGGCCACTCCTCCGGACATCGCATCAAGACCCACCTTTTCCATGACATCAAGGATTCTGAGAATATCAAAACTGTTGGTCACCCCCAACATGGTACCGGCGGCAAAGATAGGTTCGTAATCATAGGCCACCTGGTGATAGTGATATCGGTTATCCGTGGCCATTTTCTCCCGAATAAAGCCGATATGGATGCACCCAACCGGGCAGCCCGAACAGGCTCCATTACGAAGAAGTGTCTCATCAGCGAAACTGTTGCCAGTGATCTTTATTATGCCGGGATCTGCAGTCTGCTGCAGGTTTCGCCACGGAAGAGAGGAGATATCGTTCAGTCCCTGCAGATTGGCAGCAGTGCCAAGGTTATGATATTTACGCATCATATCTGTGGAGGTGACTTTGCTGTAGACCTCCCTGAATAACCTTGAATATTCTTTCCCGGATGGAGCAATAAAATCCTTGTCTCCCTGGATGATGATAGCTTTAATGTTTTTTGCCCCCATGGCCGCACCACCGCCCATCCTGCCAAAATGGCGGTAAGTATCGACATTGATACAGGCCATGGCCGAACCGACCTCCCCGGAGGGACCGATCCGCATAATTGACCGATGGCCACTGCCGGATTTAAACATCCTTCTAACCAGTTTTCCGGTGCTTTCTGCATCGGTTCCTCGAAGGAAAGAGACATCTTTTACCTCAAGATGGTTCGCGCCGATGCTGAGGCAACTGAGTTGTTTGGCTTTTCCAACAATAACCAGCGCATCCAGATCGGAGAAACGAAGGGAGAGGGCCGCCCGCCCACCGGCATGACTCTCTGTGTACTCTCCATGATAGTTGGATTTGAAGGAACAGACGATCTTGCTCATCAGTGGGAAATAGCCGGTGAGGGGACCAATGGCAAAGATTAATGGCTGTGCCTCATCATTCCAGGGAAGTTTGGCCTGGCCATATTTCATGTAGAGCAGTGCCGCAAGTCCGCTGCCTCCCGCTACTTCGTTTCGGCCATCGAGCTGGATGATCTTTCCTTTTCCGGCCGTGACATCAATCATGAGAACACGAAACTCTTCCCTTATCATAGGAGCACCTCATCGATATTACCGCTTTCCACCATCTCCAGACAATTTTGCGGACAGAACTGTACACATTGACCACAATGAATGCAGACATAGACATCGCCGGCACGGTCCTGGAAAACAGCATCGACAGGACATGCTGCAACGCAGCTTCCACATTGAATACACAACTTCTTTTTCACCACAACCCCTCCCCCCGGCCGCGGCGAATAGGCACCGGTGGGGCAGGCTCCGGCACAGGGAGGTGGATCACAGGCGAGACACCTGCCGGCGACAAAGCCGGTGGAGAGTCCGCCCGAAGAGTGGATGCGGATCCCTGCAGTATTCCATGATATCCGCTTGTAAACAAGGCGCGCACAGGCAAGTGAGCACGACTGGCAACCGATACACTGATCCATCCGAGGAGTGATGAGTTGTTTCATATTTATTCTTTATATCCTCTTCATAGGGGAGATATTGGTAGATTCGGAAGAATTATATTACACCAAAATGAAAGCAAATAAAAACTTCCATTTTTCATGCATGTACTATACGTTTCAAGAAGAATCTCTTGATTTTCCATTGAATACGCACTCTAGCGAGGTAGTTTGTATTTTTTATCAGATAACAATGATTAACAATATTAAGCAGCAGCTCCACTCTTTTTTCCCTGGTGAGGTCTTTCAGGATGAGGATGTTGAAGAGGGGCTGGCAGATGGAGATATCTTCGTTGAAAAGAGAACAATTCTTCCTTTTCTGCAAACTGCCCTGCTCGATGAGAAGGTCCTGGAGGTTGAGCTTGACGGTAAGCCCCGGGTCTACTTTTCGAGACTGAAAGATGACCGTCCGGAGCAAGCGGATGGGGAGATGGATTATGAGGCTGATAGTGCACTGTATGAGGAGGATGACTACAATGAGGGTGATTACTTAACGGCTATGAGCCACATAGTCACCCTGCCGCTGGAACCCGGTCTGGGTAACCTCTATCTTCGTCACTCACGCTTCATCGTTATACGTATGTTTACCAATGCCTATGCCGTAGAACTGGCCACAACATTTGACCAGTTGGCTAAAGTTGGCGACCTTCCTGTCCTCAGGCTGTCTTTCCCTACACTGGCGAGAATAGTTCGTAACGCCAGGGAATTCAGGGCAAAAGTCCCTGAAAACCTCGATTTTATTGTCAATATACAAGTAGATAAGACAATTGGAGAGCTGGATACAACACCAGTCGATATCAGCATCAAAGGAATGGCATTTTCCGTCAGCAAAGATGAACAGAAAATGTTTCCCATGAGTTCAGTTCATACTTTTAAGCTGATAGTTAATGATGAACTTGTAGCTTTACTGAAAGGATCGGTCAAACACCTTTCCAAAGTTCGAAAAAAAGGCGGTATAGAATACGTATGCGGGATTGAGTTTGATCTTGAAACACCAATACTTGCGGCGGTCGTCGAGGCCACTGTCGCCTCCGTGCAACGAGCACACCTCAAAGATCTCGCCGAAAAATCGGATGCCAGCGGTATTGACTTGATAGCCTGAAAAAAACGACAACCGCAGAAATCCTCAACAAACACTCAGGAGTTGCACCAATGGTCAGATTTACCGTGCACAATCTTGGAGAACACACCATAGACAATCTGGAGGTCAGAGGACCTTTCAGGGAAATCGTGGGTGAAATGATCGAGATGTTCCTTGCCACGTATGCAGGACCGGCTGACGGTGACCTCGATTACCATTTTGCCGAGTATATCATTAGAAACTCTTACGGCCAGGGTGGGATTCTTGAATGGAAACCGACTCCTCCTGCTGAACTCCATTAGCATTAGCCCGATTTTCTCATGAACATTGCGTCAATTCTCATACATCAACCGACTGCCAAGCTCTTTTGAAGGATTTCCAAATACTTGAAATCTACACAATGTTCACCGGAGGCCAGCCGATCATACCTTGTCTGCAGCGTTGCCTTGAAGAGGCAGTAGACAGCGCCGTTTTTTCGTGGGGCTCGGTAATAAAAAGAGCAGCATTCAGGTAATGGCAATCGATCTATTTCCCAGCCCTGCCATCATCTGAGGAATGCTGGAGACCTTTTCCCCATCATCTGCATAGAAGCAGTCGACAATTTGGCCGTTGTACATTACCGCTATGCGATCAGAAAGGGCCAGAGCCTCGGAAAGATCCCCCGTCACCAGGAGAATCCCCGCCGCCTCACGAGCCTTGAGCAAAAGATTCCACACATCTTCCGTGGCAGCTATATCAAGTCCCTGGGTAGGCTGCTCTGCCACAATGAGTCGAGGTTTTCGGTAAAATTCCCGGGCAAGCACCATTTTCTGCAGATTGCCCCCCGACAGCTGCCAGGCAAATGCTGTCAGATCCGGCGGGCGGATGTCAAACTCCGCAACAAGATGCGCTGCTTTTTCCCTTGCCGCTTGACGAAGGAGCCATGGCCCTCTGGTAAAACCGCCCCGGGTGGTCAACAGAAAATTATCGAGCAGATCAAGCCCCTGGCAGGTTGCAAGCCCCTGCCTGTCTTCAGGAATATACGACAAGGCCGAATCCCAATCAGCCGTCCTGAAAAATCTTTTGCTCTCCATGCCCAGAATCCGCACACAGTCCGCTGCTGGCTGTCGCAGACCGCATATTGTTTCCACCAACTGTTTTTGACCATTTCCGGCAACTCCCACCAAACCGAGGATTTCCCCCTGACGCAGTTCGATATCAATGTCGGATAAGACCGCATCACTAAGTGTGTTTACCTTTAAAACTATCTGCCGAGGCTCAAGAGGTACTCTATCAACCTGCAACAGGACCTCCCGTCCCACCATACGCTCGGCAAGCTCTCTCGTGGAAGCAACCTCGGCTGCGGCAACCGTGTCGACAATCTCACCTCTCCTCAGAATCGCTATATTGTCGGCAATGGACATGACCTCTTCAAGTTTATGACTGATAAAGACGATTCCCTTACCTTTACGAATCATCTGTTTCATGGTCGCAAAGAGATTTTCCGCTTCCTGGGGTGTGAGTACTGCTGTCGGTTCGTCGAAGATAAGGATTTTGCTCTGTCGGTGCAGAAGCTTGAGGATTTCAACCTGCTGTCGCTCCCCCATCGATAAATCACTTATCCGGGCGGCAGGTCTCACTTCCATCCCGTACTGTTCGGCAAGACTGATAACTTCCCTGTGCATATCTTTCCAGTTCAGCCAGAATCCGCCTTTGCGGCCAAGAAAGATATTCTCGGCAACGGTCAGAGCATTCACCAGTTTAAAATGCTGGTAGACCATGCCGATACCGCTGCTTATTGCCTTCTCGGTGGAAGTGAATTCCACCTGTTGACCGTGCTGGTAGATCGCACCACTGTCCGGCTGCAGCTGCCCCGCAAGAATCGACATCAATGTCGATTTCCCCGCACCGTTTTCACCAAGGAGGGCAAGAATTTTCCCTTCCTCTATCTCTATGGAAACATTGCGATTGGCTTGAACTTTGCCAAAAGATTTTGAAATGTTTTCCAGACGTATGAGGGGTGGCACTTCAGACATAATCAACTTCTTTCCTTGCCGGCAAGAGGTGTTACAAACTGCGATTCGGTATCCCAGGGAAAAAGAATCCAGGTATCCTGGCTCACCTCCGTTATAAACGTATCAACCAGGGGCCGCCCTGCCGGCTTTGAGTACACTGTGGCGAAGTGGGCTTTGGGCACTATCTCTCTCACCACCTGGGCAGTGCGGCCGGTATCAACCAGATCATCGATCAACAGCCACCCCTCACCATCACCCTCAATTGACTTCAGGATAAGCGCTTCACCCTTTTTATCTTTCCAGTCGTAGCTTGAGATACAGATGGTATCGACAAGATGAATATCGAGTTCCCTGGCGATGATGGCTGCCGGTACCATGCCACCCCTGGTAATAGCGATTATTCCTTTAAAATAATCCATATTCAAAAGCCGCCAGGCGAGTGCTTTTGAGTCCCGATGCAACTGATCCCATGAAATGGGATACGTTTTTTTATATTTTGATTGTGCTGACATGGTTTTCCCTTCAATCGATATTTTTTATGGTGTCATCAAAAGTCTTCATCTGAAGTCTCCGTTTATCAAGATGTCTCTTGCTTTACTCAGCCGGTTCAATATTGACCCCAAGTGACGCCGGCTCCTGGCTGGTTCCCTGGCGCCATGAGGAGAGAACCAGAACAAAGATTGTCAATGCATAGGGAAGCATCAACAGAATCGAAGACGGGAGCTGCGTCCCCGAAGCCTGCAAACGAAGCTGCAGGGCCATAATCCCGCCAAACAGGTATGCACCAAAAACAGCCCTGCCCGGCCTCCAGAAGGCGAAAATCACCAGAGCTACGGCGATCCATCCTCTCCCGCCGGTAAGGTTGGTGGTCCAGAGATGGGTGTAGGCAAGCGACAGATAAGCACCCCCGAGTCCCATAAAAAATCCACCACCGAGGATCCCCAACCACCGGTACGCAGGTACATTCAAACCTGCGGCAGTAGCAGCGGCGGGATATTCACCGGCGGCTCTTAGGCCAAGGCCGAGTCGGGTATGGGTAAAAAAGAGCCACATGGCCGGTGGGATAAGATAGCTGAGATAAACCAGGAGATCGTGCTTGAAAAACACCGGTCCAAGCACAGGCAGAGAGGACAGCACTGGAAGTTCCAGCGGGCCGAAGCCCGGTGCCGATAACCCGACGTAGTCGGTGCCCAGATAATTGGCCAGTCCTGCTCCCAGGATGGTAAGAGCCAGCCCGGAAACAACCTGGTTTCCCTGAAACCAGAGACAGACAATGCCGTGGATGGAAGTAGCCAGACTCCCCACCACGCCCGCCGCCAAAAATCCCAGTAAGGGACTTCCGGTGAATCGTGCAACAATGAACCCGCTAAGAGCCCCAAGTATCATCGCACCCTCCACTCCCAGGTTCAGCACCCCCGACTTCTCAGTGAAAATTTCACCTAACGTTGCATAAAGAATCGGTGTTCCTGATTGTACTGTAGCGGCGAGAAGAGGAATAATGATTTCAAAGGTCATATCTTTCGTCTCCGCTCTATCCGGTAGGAGTTAAACAGCCCGCCTGCTAATACAGTAAGTAGAATCAACCCCTCGATAATACCACCAAATGCCGCAGGAACCTGAAGGTCAAGCTGCAGATTTTCAACGCCAACCCGCAACCCGGCCAGTAAAATGGAAGCAATGCCGATACTTAATGGATTGAGCCGGGCAAGCCAGGCGACTACAATTGCGGTATAGCCATAGCCGACCATAATGCTTGGCTGCAACCTGTTCACAGTGGCCGAGGCTTCAAGAAAACCAGCCCAACCGGCGAGAGCACCACTCAAAACCATCACCAGGATAACCAGTCGATCGTACGGAAGTCCTGCATACCTTGCTGCCCTGACACTGTCTCCGCTGGCTTTCAACTCAAATCCGGTCCTGGTAAATCTGAAAAAAACCCAGAACAGAAGGCCAAGCCCAACACAATGAGCCAGCCCCCAATTAATAGAAGTAGCGCCGATTTTTCCAACAACAGCCTGCTCCGAGAAAGTTGGCGTCATTGGAAATCCGAAACTCGTCGGGTCTTTCCACACCCCATATACCAGATAATCAAGCAACAGGATGCCAATGTAATTCAGCATCAAGGTGACGATTATTTCATTGGTTCTGAACCGCTGCCTGAGAATTGCAGGAATCAACCCCCACAGTCCGCCGGTGGCCATAGCCGCAACAATCATTGAAGGGAGCAGCACAAATTTCGGCCAGTCGGGAAATGACAGTGCGACCCAGGTGGCACCTATCGCACCAAGGGCAAATTGGCCTTCTGCGCCGATATTCCAGACTTTAAGCCGAAAGGCCACAGCCACGCCAAGGGAACAGAGAAAGATAGGAATAGCTTTTAATACGCTGTCTTCAAGAGCCCAGCGCGAACCGAAAGCCCCCTGAAAAAGGGTGGCGATTCCTTGAAACGGAGGTGTCCCACCGAGGAAAAGCAGGAGTCCGCTGAGAAGCAGCGACAAGACCAGTGCTGTAATTAAAACAAGACAGGAGCCCCCAAAACCGAGGGGCTCCTGTCTCTTAGTGATACGCATCCGAAGCATCAGGGTGCCATAGCAATGCCCGTTGCCGAGCGAATAATTTTTGATAAAATCGTAAAGAGATGGTGAAGTTTTTTTACGACGCCATCATTATTCAGTAGTTCCGACAACACCCTCAACAAACCAAGTCATCCCGAGGAGTTCAGCGTCGGTGGCTGCAACACCACCCGCAAGTTTTACAGCCCCGCTCTGATCCTTAATCGGTCCTGTAAAGATTTTGTTTTTACCTGCGATAATCTCGGCTTTCTCCGCCTTCACCTTGTCCTGAACCTCTTTTGGCACCATAGGTCCAAACGGAGCCAGATCAACTATCCCCTCGGCAAGTCCCGGCCAGGCCGATTCAGGTTTCCAGGTTCCCTCTTTCACATTTTCGACAACTTGCACGTAGTAGGGACCCCAATTCCAGACCGGAGCAGTGAGGTGCGCCTTGGGAGCAAAAGCAGCCATGTCGGAATTATAACCGATGGAGTAGACCCCTTTTTCTTGCGCGGCCTCCTGCGGTCCGGGAGAATCCTGATGCTGGGCAATGACATCGGCACCTACATCCAGAAGAGATTTAGCCGCTTCCTTTTCAGTGGCAGGATCGTACCAGGTTTTTGTCCAGACAACCCGTACAGTAACATCGGGATTAACCGATTTTGCACCAAGGGTAAAGGCATTAATACCCCGGATTACTTCAGGGATAGGAAAGGCCGCGACATACCCAAGAACATTCGATTTCGTCATCGAACCGGCGACAATACCGGAGAGATACCTTGCCTGGTAGATCCGTCCGAAATAATTACCCATATTTTCGGACATCTTGAAACCGGAACAATGCAAAAAGGCAATGTCAGGAAACTGTTTGGCAACCTTCAGCATCGGGTCCATATACCCAAAGCTGGTGGCAAAGATCACATCATACCCCTTCCTGGCCATATTCAGCATGACCCGCTCCGAATCGGGTCCTTCAGCGACGGCCTCGACATACGAAGTGGTGACTCCGTCCATAGCCTCTACAGCCTGGCGTCCGACATCATGGGCATACGAATACCCTGCATCCCCAGTTGGAGAGACATAAATAAACCCAACCTTCGTCTCTTTCTCCGCAGCAGACGCTGTAGAGACAACGAGAGACAGCATTACTGTAAGCAACGCTTTAAACACTTGCATATTTGTTTCTCCTCAACAATATTTGGAACTGATAAGTTATTACTGCTACACCAAATTACTTTCACAGGACTCGGCCACAGCAACTTCGTCGTCTTCTTGGTTTATAGAACCTGTTTTAAGAACAGTTTGGCTCGATCTTCCTGAGGATTTGTGAAAAAATGCTCAGGGGTTCCCACTTCAACGACCTTGCCTTCATCCATAAATATCACCCG
Source organism: Desulforhopalus sp. (assembly GCA_049645925.1). Lineage (GTDB taxonomy): Bacteria > Desulfobacterota > Desulfobulbia > Desulfobulbales > Desulfocapsaceae > Desulforhopalus_A. Next base: position 35,619 of record JBARUU010000032.1, on the reverse strand, counting down.
GTCAGCCACTTCACGGGCAAAACCCATTTCATGGGTAACCACGATCATAGTCATTCCCTCGCGGGCAAGCTGTTTCATAACATCAAGCACCTCGCCGACCATTTCCGGATCAAGGGCGGAGGTTGGTTCATCGAACAGCATGACTTTTGGGTCCATAGCCAGCGCCCGGGCAATGGCCACACGCTGTTGCTGTCCCCCGGAAAGCCGTGAAGGGTACTCTCCGGCCTTCTCCGGAATACCAACCTTTTTCAGCAATGCATGAGCTTTTTCCTCCGCCACTTTGGGGCTGCGTTTTCTCACTCTGCATTGAGCCAAAGTGAGGTTTTCCAAAACCGTCTTATGAGGAAAAAGATTGAACTGCTGAAACACCATGCCAACCTCAGCCCGTACCTTGTTAATGTTGGTCTTTTTGTCGGCAAGGTCAACACCATCAATGATAATATGCCCTTCGGTAAATGCTTCCAGCCCATTAATGCATCGCAAAAAGGTCGACTTCCCAGAACCCGAAGGCCCGATAACAACGACAACCTCCCCTCTTGCAACCTCAGTCGACACACCGTCCACGGCCCGGACCACGCCTGAGCGGCCATCAAATATTTTTACTACGTTCACGGCTTTAATCACTGACAGCAAGCCTCCGTTCCATATAAAAAACGAGTTGTGACAAGAGTGAAGTCACCAACAGATACATCGCCGCCACCACAATCCAGACCTCGAAGGTGGCGAAAGTGGAGGTGATAATTTCCCGCCCGGATTTGGTCAGATCGGTGATAGCGATAACTGAAACCAATGATGAATCCTTGATTAAACTGATAAACTGGCCAGACAATGGTGGTAAGATTTTTTTAAACGCCTGAGGCAGAATAATATCCTTCATAGTCTGGAGCGCCGTCATACCAAGTGACCTGGATGCTTCCATCTGACCTTTCGGTATAGCCTGAATGCCGGCACGGACAATTTCCGCCACATAGGCTCCGGCAAAGAGGGCCAGGGCACCAACCCCGCAAACGTTACGGCTGAGATTGAACACTGTGCCTAAGAAGAAATAAGCGATGAAAATCTGCACCAGTAAGGGCGTTCCGCGAATGCATTCCACATAGATCATCGCCAGCCCCCGCAGGGTGATATTTTTCGAGACCCTGGCAAGTCCGGTGAGAAGTCCTAAAAAAAGTGCAAAAACACTGGAGATAGCGGAGAGCCAAAGGGTTGTCCACAATCCCATCATTAGTGGTCCCAGTCGCCATTGTTTTGAAAAGCCGACAATATCGCCTTCAAATAATTCCTCTCCTTCGGACACATTGAGAGTGTCAGAAGAAATACTTTTCACCACTTTCTCGGAACTCTCGGAAACAAGAGTGACCTTGGTCTTCTCCTTGCCTGTGACGATGGCCTTAACCGTACCATCAAAAGGAATCTTTTGTGCATCTTCTGCAAGGTACAGGAAATATTGCGGCACTCTGTACCATCGCCATTTATAGTCAATTTTTCTGACTGCACCCCAGGTACCAGCGGCCACCCCAAGCAGGATGGCCACCAGCAAAAGTTTCCAGGGCCACGTCTTATTTGTGGCTTTCAATATTGCGATTCCTTTGTATTACTGGATTTCCTTCAACCATGCATCGTCCTTAAACCACTTGGTGTAGATCTTGTCATAGACCCCGTCGTATTTGATCTGATTCATGAAATTGTTCAACCAGTTCAGGAAGTCTGGATCGCCTTTTCGAATTGCCCAGGCAAGAGGTTCTTTGGTGAAAGGCTCTTCCAGGTGAACGATTTTGCCCGCACCTTTCTGGCTTACTGCTATTGCATTAAAGGGCAGATCGTAAATAAAGGCATCGATTTTGCCATTGACCAGTTCCATTACGCCTTCCTGCTCGGTTTCATAGGAGATATATTTTGCATTGGGAATCATGCGCTTGGTGGCCTGCTCGCCGGTGGTGCCGAGTTTGGAGGCGACAGTGTACTTGGCATCATTAAGGTCTTTGTAGGATTCTACCTCTCCGGCGAGATCTTTTTTCAGCAAAACGGATTGACCGATAAGAATATAGGGGGTGGCGAAATTAACAGTCAGGTTTCTTTCCTGCGTGAGGGTCATCCCGGACATGAGGATATCGAACTTATCAGTCAACAGGGCTGGAATAATACCATCCCATGCAGTAGAAACCAGTTCCAGTTCTACATTCATTGCTTTCGCCATTCTTTTAGCCATATCAACATCGAAACCAATGATCTGACCTTTCTGATTGGTTAATTCGAAAGGCATATATCCAGGTTCCATTCCAACTCGCAGTTTTCCGCGCTTCTGAATTGCCGACAGAGTGTCTGCAGCACACACAGTCCCTGCGGAAAATGTGAGCACAGCCAGTGCAACAGTTACCAATAACGTCAACTTTTTCATCTTCATCTCTCCTTGTCTATGTATTTATAATAAGGGTATACCCCAAACCCCGCCGAGAAGAACGGGATAAAACATTACTCCATCGATATAGCTGGCGGTTTATAACTAATCCAATATGCGGGATTCCTTTTGCGTAACAAACTCCTCAATAAAACTCAAGGATATTCTCACGTAATAAGGTAGTTACCATGTCTTCCAATATTTCTGTATGAAAAACATTTCTTTTTATTATTTTGTTGCATTATTGACATCTGTTTTTTTATCCTCATTCGATTCCCTGCGAGATATTTCAGCTCAAATCGTTTAAGTTCGTGATTTTAACAATTTTGTGCTTTTTAGCCTCAAGCTTCAGTTCTTTCTTATCCGAAGGATCAGCAGATGAAATCTGAAACCTCGCTCTCGACATACCTGGCCCTGGCGACTGCGGTCTTTTTCTGGGGACTCTCTTTTGTCGCCACTAAAATTGCTCTCCAGAGCTTTACCCCTTTCTCTCTCATTTTCTTTCGTTTCTTTTTCGCATCGATATTTTTCATTGTTCTGCTCTGGCGTACCGGTTTTCCATCTCTTTCCGGAAAAGCCCTCAGATCACTCGTTCTGCTTGCCCTTATGCAGCCCGGTCTCTACTTTTTCTTCGAAACCTTTGGACTTCAATACACATCCGCAACCAAGACGTCATTGATAATAGCGACTATTCCTGTCGTTGTTCTCATGCTTTCAGCACTTTTCCTCAAAGAACGATTGCGTCCCATCAATATGCTCGGCATTTTTTTCTCTCTCGCGGGTGTAGCCCTGCTGGTTTTTGGTGGTCAGGCGCAAGCGGGCCTGCATGAAGTAATGATCGGCGATATGATGATATTTGGTGCAGTGCTCGCTGCTTCTGTGTATATGATCATGACTCGAAAATTGGGTGAATCACTCTCCTCTCGCCAAATTACCGGGATGCAGATTATTTTTGGCGCCCTGCTGTTCCTTCCGGCCTTCCTGTGGGATCTGCCACAACTCAACTGGCAGACAATATCAGGAGAATCGCTCTTCGCCCTGATTGTCCTGACTGTTTTCGCCACCATTGGTGCATTTCTTTGTTATAACTATGCACTGACCAGAATACCCGCGGCGCAGGCCGCTGTCTGTATCAATGGGATCCCACTGGTCACAGCAGGTGGGGCATGGGTATTACTTGGTGAATCACTTTCACCAGTTCAACTTCTGGGAGGAGTATTGGTCCTTGTCGCTGTCCTTCTGGCCAATCACACCCCAAAACTTGCTGGTGTTCCAAAAATGGCTCATGAATTATGACAATATACTCTCCACGTGTTGCACACGTTTTTTTCATTTTTTGAGAAAAAATGAACAGACTACCCCGAACTACAGATACTCGGATTACCAATCTCAAACAAAAGGTTTCATATGATGAAGAATATCATTATCTCCGGCTCACTCGCGTATGATAGAATCATGAATTTCCCTGAAAGCTTTTCCGACCACATCCTGCCGGATAAAATTCATACTCTCAATGTCTGCTTCCAGGTGGACGGTGTAACGGAAAATTATGGTGGCACAGCCGGTAATATCGCCTATGCCTTAAAACTGATGAATCAGGATCCAACCATCACCGCAACCATCGGCAGCGACCATCACAAGTATTTCGAATGGCTGGATATACACTCGATATCAAGAAAAGAAATTACAGTGGTCCCCCAGGAACTGACGGCCGGAGCCTATATCACAACAGACAAAAGCAACAACCAGATTACCGGATTCAATCCTGGTGCGATGAAATATTCATCCAAACTCGATATCAACAGTCTCAACCCTAAAGAGACCCTGCTTCTTGTTTCTCCTGGAAACCTGGAGGATATGATCAACTACCCAAAATTATGTCAACAGCGAGGTATTCGCTATATTTTCGATCCCGGCCAAGCCCTTCCCGTCTTACAACCACAGGATTTGGTAGAGGTTATTACCGGCTGCATGCTGCTCATTGTCAACGATTACGAATTCAACCTGATCATGGATAAAACCGGATTAACCAAAGCGGAGCTGCTCGCTCTGCCGGAGGCTACAATTATCACCCTTGGCGAAGCTGGATCAGAGCTCTATAATGGGAGCAGCACATTGACAATACCATCCTTTGAAGCAGCCCGGGTTATCGACCCAACCGGCGCTGGAGACGCCTATCGTGGTGGGCTGCTCAGTGGGTTGGTCAATGGTGACGATTTGGAAAAAAGCGCTATCCAAGGAAGTGTCTGTGCCTCTTTCGCAGTGGAATGCAATGGGACCCAGGTCTACTCATTTACCCCCGAGGAGTTTAACAACCGCCTGAGAGCAAATTAGCCCGGCTTTCTTTCCAGGTACTGGAATGAGTGACATACTTTCAGTTCACATCGAAAAGAGGTGCAGGGTAAGCACCTCTTGCCGTCTCCTCATGAATAACTACTATTCCGGATATCTGACATGTTCTTCATCTGTCAGTGCCTTTTGCAAGGGACATGACAGAGGAACATCCAGCCCGTCACGATACAGTTGCAGGAGTTCTTTGGCGCGAGTAGCCAGTTCCCTTCGTACCTGACGCCTCCGCCCTTTCACCCTGGCAATGGCCATACGATCATACCCGGTAGTCTGGTGACGCATCCAGGCAATGACAGCGCTACTGGCTCGATCTTCCAGTGGAATCCGTTTTGTCCGTGCAACAGTTCCACTGCCGACGGGTGTTGCAAGCTCTGTTACCGCTTGAGCGAGTCGTGCCGCAAGCGTTGTGTACCGTGAATGGAAATTGAGGAATAGAACCACTTCAGTGAAAAAATCCTTTCTGTATGTCTGCTGCTGTTTCTCTCTTCTCGCCAGTTCCTGCTCGCGTTTTTTAGCATAACCAGGTGCCGCTCGTTTCTGTTCCAACTCGATCTTAGCCGCCTCTATATGCTCCTCTTTTGCCCAAATTCCTTTGGAGATAAACCTGTTTTTGTACTTCACCCGAACAAGCCATGTAGGTCCTTTTGCTTTGACTATTTTAGTAAGCGGACCGTCCCCTGGAGGAAGAAGAGCCCAACCTTCTGGAATAACCAGTGGCTCTCCTGATTCGGCAAAGACATGTCGTTCTGTCTTCCCCGGCGTAACTATGCGGTTTTGATAGGACATATTTTTTGGTTTAATGTGAAAATGAGAGAATCTTATCAAGGCCTGACCAGTGCCAGTTTAATGGCAAGCGCGACAAAAACAGTGCCTGCAATGCGATTAAGAACAATCTGAGCCCTGGCTGATTTTCTGAAATAGTCGCCAACGCTTCCCGCGAGTAGGCTGATTCCTCCGAAAATAAGGATAGTCGACAGGATGAACAGCAATCCCAAAAGAAGAACCTGCGGTATCAGTGGGCCGAGTGCCGGATCGGTGAATTGAGGCAAAAAAGCGAGGAAAAAAAGAGAAACCTTGGGATTCGTTACATTCATTATAATCCCTCGGCCATAGAGCTTTCGAAAAGTTACTTTTAGTGCTCGCTGTTCATCGCCACTCCCCGCACTGACCACAAATGACCGATAGGCAAGATAGAGTAAATACCCCGCTCCAATATATTTCAGGAGTGAAAAAGCAAGAGCAGACGTCTGGAATATTGCTGCCACCCCCAAGGCCACAGCAGATGTATGTACCAAAAGACCGGTGCATAATCCAGCGGTAACCGCAATACCAGCTATTTTTCCACGTTGTGTTGCCTGGGTGAGAACAAAAAGATTATCTGGCCCAGGGGTCAGGGCCAGAAGCATTGAAGCCATAAAAAAGACCAGCAGAGTATCAATCGATTGCATGGGAACAATCCACATAAGGCTTAGTACTTATTATCTCAACACATGTAGTTTGAAGAAGCTATCCTACTTGGTAGGCTCTTAGACGAAGGTTAGATCTTTCTATCATTTCGGCATACCAAGGTATGTGGAAATGATAGAAAAATTGCAACAACAAAGCAGAAGAGCACCCTTCAAATCAGGGCATAAAATCCGATTTCGAATGAAGAGTTTTATTACACTGCCGCCTTACATGATATTCTTTTCTATAGCAGCGAGAAGATCCGCCTCCTCATAGGGCTTGGTAATATAGTCATCTGCACCCTGTTTCATCCCCCAAAATTTATCACTCGCCTGGTCTTTGCTGCTGACGATTACAACTTTGATATCCTTGGTTTCTGCATTGGTCTTTAATTGTCTGCACACCTGGAAACCATTTTTATTAGGGAGGATCACATCGAGCAATACCAGATCTGGTTTCTCCTCTATCGCCGTTGATAAGACTTTATCACCCTCTGTAACAGTTACTGTTTTATAGCCGTTATCTGCACAGACTGATTCCGCAATTCGCATATCTGTCTGACTGTCCTCTACTATCATTATCAATTTTGATGTCATTGCATATTTCCTTATTTTTTGAGGTAGTTATTGATGCCTTCCTCTTGCCATATCTTAAACATTTTTTCATCCTCTTTTCTGATCTCAACTCCAATTGCATTGACAGGGACCGAACGTTTCTTTTGAATAGCAATCCAGTTTTTCTTAATCGCTTCGCTGATAGTCATGGTACACACCTGTTACAATGGAATCGTTTTTCTTTTTATCTCTGTTTCTTAATTTCCTCGCCAGTGTAAAGATCGACTTAAACCTACAAAATCGGGTACAATTCCCAGTTTACCATTGGCAAGGGAATATATCCCCAGAATATCTTCGCTATTTTTCGGGAGTATCGGGGACGATAAAGATGCGAATCCCGTCTCCAGTTTATGTATTTTCAGTGTTTGTACCGTCTGGACAATGAGTTTAACCATTTCGTTTTTTTCATTGACCGACCGGACAACAATATATTTGTGCGGTCCGTTCACAATTTTTTCTTCCAGCCCATAATACTTCTCCAGGCTCACCACCGGAAGCATAGTTTCCCGATATTGCGCCGTAGCGACAAAGGGCGGCGAAGAAAATATCTCAACCTCCTTAAACAGGAATTCGAGCTGACTCCTACTTAAAAGCCAATAGAGTTCACACCCTTCCAGGGTGGCACTATTTGCCTTGACAATTGCAATTTCAAGCTGCTTTTTCATTTTATTTCATTGGAAATAGTAAAACAATCAGGTTAGGAACCGCTTCGAATATTTTCTAATAACCGTATAAATGTCTCATCCTGGTATGGCTTGGTGAGATAGTGTTCAATCCCAAGATCTCTTGCTTTCTGCTGGTGCTTTTCCGAGGCCCTTGAGGTTAGCATAACTATTGGAATATCCTTATACATCTGTTGATTATTAATACTCGACTTAAATTCATATCCATTCATTCTCGGCATTTCGATGTCCAGGATAATCACATCGGGAGAAAAACTCTCCAGTTTGGCCAACGCATCCAGCCCGTCCACCGCCTGCTGTTGTTTCCAGGATTGGCTTTCCACCAGTCGGGCGACACTATGCCGAACACTGATGGAATCATCGACTATCAGTACCTTAAGCGGTTCATTCAGCTCCATTTGCAGTAGGGGCCCATCGTCAATCATCTCACCAATTGCTTCGATATCCACAAGCTCCCGGAGGTTAAGGATAGGAATCAGTCCCCCGGAACCGGTCAAGGTAACGCCACTTATTCCCCGCACATGGGTCAAATGCGTACCAAGATTTTTAACAAAAATTTCACGTTGTTCAGCAACCGAATCAATGGCAACCGCATACCGCTCTTCTCCCTTCACAAAAAGGATAGCCAGAATGCCCTCGGATCCCTTGCCCAGTGTCTCCATCTTCTTTTCCATTTGCAGGTAGAAACCGAGATTGACCACCGGTACGAGTCCATCCTCGAACCTAAGTGACAATCCATCTCTATCTTCGATCTCTTTAACAGAGAAATGTTTCACTTGAAGAATATCCTGCAGGGGTACAGCAAACTCTCTTCCGGCAACCGAAACTATCGCTGCGCGGTTTACAGAAAGGGAAAATGGAATATGAATCTCAAAAACGACCCCTTGGCCCGGATTATTGTGAATCTGGATCGAGCCATGAAGATCCTGAATATTTCTTCTGACAACATCAAGCCCCACCCCACGCCCGGAAATAGTGGTAATATCCTGCCTGGTAGTAAAACTTGGATGAAAAAGGTACTCGAGTAATTCGTTTTCGCCGAGACTGTCAGGCTTTTCCGCTAATCCTTCGCGTTTTAATTTATCTTGTATAAGCGAAAAATCAATACCGCCGCCATCGTCGGATATTCGTAAAACAACATACCTGCTCCTCTGCTCAGCCTGCAGATTAATCGTCCCGTTTTCCGGTTTACCTTTTGCCTGCCTCAGGTCAGCTGATTCTATCCCATGGTCAACCCCATTTCTCAATATGTGCATGAGAGGGTCGGTTATCTTTGCCCACACAAACCTGTCCATATAGACATCTTCTCCGGTGACCGTGAGCGCCACCTTTTTGCCTAGTTTTGCAGCAGTGTCCCTGACGGTTCGAAAAAGAACACGTGAGATTGAGGATAACGGAGTCATCCGGATACGCATCAGTTTGTCCTGCATCAGTCGCATGGTCAACTGCTGTTTTCCGACCTGACCACCTATCTCTCCGGTCAGAGAAGTGAGGGTGTTATGGATAGAGTTCACGTCTACGGAAATTTCGTTTAAGGACCGGATGATCAGATTTAATTGTGAGTAGCGATCCAGCTCAATAGGATCAAAGTCCGCCAGATCACTCTCCATAGGAGCCTCTTCTCCGCCACGAGCAGTAACCGGTTTAAATCCATAGAGAGACTGCACCTCAAAACCTGACTCCAGTTCCTGAGATTTTCTCCGCAGATTCTCTTTGACGTTTTCGAGTTCAATAAGGGCCTGGGAGAACTCATCCAGCATCTTTTCCATAGCTCCACGGGCAACAACCAACTCACCCTCGATACTTACCAACTCGTCGAGGTCATCAAGCCTGACACGAAGAGTGCCCGAATCACCGGGTAATACGCCTGCAGCATTTTCGGCAATTACCGGCTGCGGTGGAACAACCATCTCGGCAGACTTTGGTTCTATATCTGTGCCATCATCATCGGACTCACTTACCGGAGTTTTGGGTGCTCTGCCTTCTGTATCGACAGTTGCCGATTTTGAGGAGAAATACTCGTTAATAGTGTCGACCAGCCTATCAAGGCTCTCCGATTCTTTCGCCTGAGGAGTTTGTGAAAGGAGTTCAATAACATCGATGCCGTTAGCGATCACTCCCACCTCCGAGGGAGTGATCGCCCCCGCTTCATCATGCAGCCAGTCGAGCATGTCTTCGAGTGAATGTGCCCCTTTGGCAAGCAAATTAACGCCCGTCATGGAGGCCGCACCCTTTAATGTGTGCACCGCCCGCCGCATATCGCTGACTGACGCCTTCAGGGCAGAGGTCAAGGCAACCGGTTCCTTGACACTGTTTTCCAGAGAGTTAAGCGACTGATTGATAACAATCAAATGCTCGTCACATTCCTCCCGAAAAATCTCCATAAGAAGCAGCTGGTCTTCATCGATCGGTTCGTCCACCACTTCCGCTGCTTCCGGTGCTTCCTGGGGTGCGTCAAGATACTCAATCTCAACCGGTTCTGTCTCTTCTTCCTCCTCATTAAAAACTGAATCAACCAACTCTTCGAGAATATCTATTGATTCGTCATCTGTGACCGGATCGTCGAAAATATCCAAGGTGTCGATATCTTGCACTTTCTCTTCAAAGGTCACCTCGTGGGTTTTTTGACCAAGTGCTGCCATGAGCACCTTAAATTTCTGAAGTTGGTCTTTTACTCTTTTTATAGTCGTACTGTTCTCGGGGTCCTCATGGGCAAAAGTCACTTCAAGAAAGCGAAGAAAATTCTGCACCAGACCCGACATCTCTGGCTGATGCGGAATCACTGCAGAATGTATTTTTTCCAGAAGCTGGTGCAAATCCTGCATCAGGAGACTCTGCTGTTTCATGCCGGCTGCTGAAACCGCTGCCGAGAGTATCGCTACCGCAGAAGAAAGTTTCCCGTATACTGCGGTGTCATGGTTCCTCTCACTGTCGTCCTCTTTTAAACATCCAGCCAGCTCCTGCAACAGCGGAAAAATTGAACGGACATCCTGCAAACACTCCCTCAGCTCATCATCACTCCCGTCTGTTTTGATGATTTCTGTACTTCCAGCTCCTTCTGGCTGTGCGAATAACAGAGCAATCTGCTTATGAAAACTTTGTCCATTGGCAGGAGGGTACTTGTTATTTTTGCTGTATTCGATAAGGAGTTCAGTTGTCCGATGAAGTGCTGCTAATAACTGATCCGAGATTGTCTGTTTCTCGTCAAGCACAACATCAAGAGCTGATTCGACCACTCTGGACCCTTCGCTTAAATCGGTCAGCTGCACCTGTGAGGCGGCACCTTTGATGTTATGAAAAAGCCTGTGAAGCTCTTCAATGGCGGTCACTGCCGTTCTATCAGATGAAACTTCTTCGAGACCGTGCCGTATCCCCGGAATATAGGATTCAACTTCTTGAAAAAAAAGCTCAAGGAGCTCGTCTTTTGGAAATTTTGGCATTATCATTGATCCTTTCTTTGGCTTTTCATGCTCGCATCATTTCTGCAATATATTTCACCGACTGATTCCATTGCGCTCTCCCTTACCCCTTGCCGTTATAGTTGACAAGGCGGGGAGCCGTTAAAAAACGGGGAACGTCCAGAATATAATAAAAATTTTTATCAACAAAAAGACCGGTAGTGAAGAGATACTTGTCCACCGGGTTCTTGTCAAAGAAATCGAGGGGCTTTGTCTCTGATACAGCTTTATTCACAGTGCCGATAATTCGATCAACGCGAATACCTATTTTTTGTTTATTATGCCTGACAACCGCTAGACGATGACCATCACATACACCTTTATCCGCCACCCTCAGGAATCCGCCAAGGTCAATTACAGAGACAATATCACTTCGGATATTGACTATCCCCTGAACCCATTGCGGAAGGTTGGGCAGAGCAGTTATTGCAGGCAATGGTCCCACTTCAGACAAGTCATTAATGGCTATTGCCAGGTGCAGGGCCCCGATACCCACTAGGATATAGCGGTTCATCTCCTCCCTGTCCGCAGCCGCCTGCTGTTCAGCTATTTCAGCCATGTCTGATACCTTGGCCAGCTTTCCATCAATATTCTGGATCAGGTTTTCCAGATCAAGCACACTTGACATGTATTCACTCTAAAGATCGTTTTTGTTTTTAGCGGCTTAGAAATGACCATCTTATATAGACAGAATCATTCCGTTTAATTGTTTGTACCCAAAAAAAGCACTGAAAATATTCCCCCATGTCGAGCTATATGTACGACCCGATTACGGAAAGCAGCTTATCCGGATTAAAGGGTTTGGTCAGATAGGCAACTGATCCGGCCCGCATCCCTTTTTCTCTGTCTACCGGACTGTCTTTTGCCGTAAGCATGACAACAGGAATTTCCTTTAACCGCTGATTTACCTTCAACTTTGCAAGGATGTCATAGCCTGTCATATCAGGCAACATGGCATCAAGCAGGATGAGATGAGGAATTTCATGCTCCACCTTCATGAGCGCTTCCACTCCGGTAGCCGCTTCATTGACAGCATACCCTTTTCTCGACAGCACCATGGAAATAACTTTTCGTGAAGTCGGACTGTCCTCGACAATCAGTACAGATCTTTCTGATCCTTTTTTCTTCGGTATCTCTGCCGCTGTTGCTGTGGTCACTACAGCTTTTGGTTGCATCGGCTTCGTCACCTTCGGCACAGCTTCCGTTTCCAGCTTTACCGGAGGTGGAGGAGACGCAACATCTTTCACATAGTTCGGCAGTGGGCTCGTTATTTTTTTTGTCGATGGCTCAAGGTATTTTCCAAGTACACTCAAAAGCTTGGCAGGGTTGAAAGGCTTGGTCAGATATTCATTTGAACCGCTGAGCATTCCTTTCAATCGATCACCAGGTGCCCGTTTACCTGTCAGCATGACAACGGGCACATCCGAGAGTCCGCTGCTTTTTCTTATCGCAGTTAAAACCTCATACCCTGTCATATCCGGCAGCATCACATCAAGAAGGACGAGGTCAGGGGTTACCCCTTCGATGGCCAGAAGCGCCTCGGTGCCGCTCGTTGCTTCAATGATATTGTACCCTTTACGACCCAATACCAGAGAAACGACCTTTCTCGCAGTTTTACTGTCTTCAACAACCAGAATTGTTTGCTCGCTATCTCCTTTCCCAAGACCTGACAAGGGAGCGTTTAGCGCAGGCGTCTCCTTCGGCACAGGCTCCTGTCGTACTGGTTTTTTCAATGGCTGGAGCAACGCCGAAGCTTTAATAAAAAGTGGTTCCCGGGGAGATATTTTCAATGCTTTGTTGATATACTCCCGTGCCTGGTCGAATTTTCCCAGTGAGCAGAATCCCAAGCATAAACAATAAGCAATGCGCGAATTCCCAGGGTCTTTCAATGACTCTTCTTCATACAGCGATAAAGTGTGTAAGAGTTCTTCTGTGGCATGCTGGCCACCTTGCTCAATTTTCGAAATTCGCTGCAGCCCCCGACACATACCACAGTATTCTGCGCCAGATCGCACAAGAGACCAGCAGAATAAACATCGCCTCACGGTATCTGGCGAACCTGTGAGCTGCGATTCAATTTTTTTTGCTTCCCGTTCTATTGATACATCAAAATTTCCCCATTTTCTGGCTTCGCCGAGAGCCTTTTTGATATAGTTTTCCCGGGTCATCAGCCTGGAATGCCAGAGCCACGCAGGATAATAGAAACGATTACTGCGCAGTACTTCCACCAGTTTCGCACCAGCTTCCTTTCTCCTGAATTGAAAAAAAAGCTGGATAGCTTCCTGAAGAAGTCGCTCTTCATCACGATGATTTTCACTCCGGGAAACACTGGGTAGTTTCGCAAAAAAACGCTCTATCTGGCTAACAGTTACGGACACGCTACTCTCAACCGCCTTCTCTGATCGCACACAACGAACGTCTCCTGCACCCATTGACGCCAGGGTGAGGAATGCCCCATTACCTATTAATTTTCCGCATTCTGCAGCAATGACCTGACCTTGCCTCAGGTAGAGGACACCACTTCTCCCTGCACCTTTCACTTCAACCTCAAGATCGCCAGGAAGCGGCCGGAGAGATTTCAGGTAGTCAATTATATTTCTCTGCGTTTCAGTGGAACCAATGTGCGAGTCGTTCATAGTGAACCTTTGGACAAAAAATAAAAACACGGTAACAGCGTTTTTTAATGAAGTTTTGCAGGTCGGTGGAACCCCGAAAGGTCGTAAATCAAGCCGACAGGATACCAACCTCTTTTCTGATCGGTTTGGCAATCATGGGCATATTGCATCATGAAATGCGAAGATGCCGCTGTCATCAATTTTTACTATGACTGCGCATTTGCTGGGATTCCCTGTTTCGTTATAACTCATCTTGCCTGTTGCCCCGTCAAAACCCTTTATCTTCGCCAAGGCGTCTTTCACCAGCGTCCGATCCTTCATGAGGTCTCCGGACAATCCCCCTGTATTTTTAATTGCCTGAACCATTACCCGCACAGCATCCCAGGTAAGCGCCGCCGGTTCGTCAGGAAGTTCGCTATAACCATCCAGATAGGCATCGACGAACTTTTTATTCATTCCTTTGGCATTGCCAGGTGCGTAATTGCTGACAAAATACAAGCCGTTGCAATCAGTACCGCACTGTCCCACCAGATCCCCTCCCGCCCAGGAATTACTTCCCATAATCGGTATAGTCAGCCCTATCTCTTTCGCCTGATGAACTATTAAAGGGACCTCATTGTAATGCTGAGGTGTAAAGAGGATATCGGCTGCAGATTCGTTGATTCGGGTCAACTGTTTCTTAAAATCACTATCACCGGTCCGAAACTCTTCAAAAGCCACCACAGATCCCGGCCCATTCAGGGCCTCAAAGGATTCTTTGAAGCTGAGGCCCATTCCACGGGGATAGTCACTGACTATGTCATATAAAACGGCAGCCTTTTTAGCTTTATACTCGCTGACCGCAAATTTGGTCATAGCCGCCCCCTGGTCAGACACCAGAAAACCGCTGCGAAAGACATAAGGTCTGTCTTTGGTCGTCAGTGGAGAGGCGGACCAGGGGGAAATCATCGGCGTGGAAAAAGCGTTGGCCATTTGCCCGACAGTGATTGCCTGACGACTGCTGAGCGGCCCGACAACACCTAAAACCCTTTCAGTGCTGATCTGTTTGACTGCCAGGTTCGATGCGGTAGGGGGATTGGAGCCGTTGTCGCCATATGAGAATTCGACAGTATACATTTTCCCACCAACCTGAATGCCCCCCTCTGCCTCAATATCCTTTCTCACAAGCTCTGCAGCGTTCTTGGCGTGGTTGCCAACAAGCTCAAACATTCCCGACAAAGGGAGATTAAATCCTATACGGATCACCCCATCACTTGCCCCTACATTTTGGTAACCGACAGCCGACAGGACAAGACCCAATACAAAGATTCTGGTTGCTTTCTTCATTCGCATTCCACTCCTATAAAAAACCGGCAACAGTACTGCAACCTTTACGCTGCCTGGCTCTCTCCAACTCGGAAGATTTCAACCGCTGAGCGCAGATCGCGAGCTGTTTTACTCAAGATGTTCATTGACGTCGCAGTATCCTGTGAGGAGAGAGAGGATTCACGACTAACCTCACCGACGTCCTCCATTGTTTTGGAAATGGTTTCAGACATCTCAACCTGACTGTTGGTAGCTGCGGTAATCGCCTCAATGAGTTCGGCAAGCCGGTTGGATACATCTTCGATTTCCTGCAGCTTGTTATGAGCCCCGTCGGCGAGTTTGGTTCCCTGTACAACCTTGCCGATACTCTCATCAATTCGATTCGTTACGTCTTTAATTTCAGTCTGGATACTTTTTACCAACAGCTCAATCTGTTTTGTCGAGTTACTCGAACTATCAGCAAGTCGCTGGACCTCATCGGCAACCACCGCGAAACCATGACCGGCATCACCCGCCATAGCCGCCTGGATTGAGGCATTCAAGGCAAGAATCGAAGTACGATCAGCGATATCATCGATTATCTGAACGATGTTTCCGATCTCCAGAGAACTTTCCCCAAGTCGCTTAATTGAACGGGCCGTCTCGTTAATCTGTTCACGAATCTCCACCATAGCTTGACTGGTTTCGTTAACCGCCAGTGCACCCTCCTGGGCATTACGTCTCGACTGCTGCGAAACCGAAGCTGACTGCTGAGCGTTACTCGCAACCTCCCGGATCAACTCCACCATCTCCTCAATAGCCTCAACCGCTGCAGTCACTCCTTGCACCTGCTCAATGTTCTTCTCAGCAAGCCCCATTGTCTGGCGTGTAACCTCCTCAGAGGTAATATCAACCGATTCCGTCGCTATTTTTACCTTACTGATAATATCGGAAAACTGATCAGCCATGGCATTAAAGGAGTCGGCAATGGCGCCCGTCATATCCTCGGTAACCTCGGCTCGCGCAGTAAAATCACCATCGGAAAGGGCACTGATCTCCTCCAGAAGTTTCATAATCGACTCCTGAATGGTATCTCGTTCATCCTGGCTCTGAATCAGGACTGTGATATTATCGAGCATTGCATTCAGGGTAGTTGCCATGACCCCAAGTTCATCATTACTGACCACCTTGGTACGTGCCTGGAAATTGCCCATGCCTATTTCATCAAGCAGTCCGGTTATATGGTTAACCTGGTTCGTCAGTCCCCTGGAAAGTTTGACAGCAATAAACAGGGCCAGCAGAATGGAAACAACACCAACAGCCAGAACAATCTTCATAACGAGAGAAGCGGTGTTCTCCATCTCGGTAATTGCCTGCGCTTCATTTGTCACAGCATATTCGAGAAAGGATCTGATGACCGGTTCAGCGCGCCTGGCCGCGTCCTGATAACTGCTGATCCTGGCAGCAATGATCCCATCGGTATTTGATACCTCGACAAACCATTTATCGAACTCAGCCAGTTGCTCTTTTAATTGAAAATTCTCCACAGGGGTAATCGACGGGCCATCTACCAGGCTGAGAAAATGTGCTTTTTCTTCATTGATCTTGGCGATGGTTTCCATGTCCTGGCCGATCAGGTAGTCCTGAAGACCATCTTTTAGCTGGTAATAGGAGCTTTTCACAGCAGGTGAACTGGTGGCAAGAACGGTAGCACCAAGATTATCAAGACTCTCCCTCAGTTTAGCCAGCTCGCCGAATTCTCTATCTACACGAAGTTCGATGATATTTACCGTGCCGACAAAGGCACTTAAATATTCATTAATGGAATCCATTGCCGATTGAGCTGCATCGATATCCTGAGGTGTAACGGCCAATTGCTGAATCTGATATAAGGTTCGGTACGCCTCCCCTCCATATTCGACAAAAGGGTTAAGGTACAGCTCTTTTGCTTTTCTAATACCTATCCTTTCGTGGCTAAGAAGAAGATCTTTTTCATATCCCTGCATAATCCGCAGAGTTTTCTCAGTCTCCAGGCTCAACCGGGCGATTTTACCGTGAACCTGAACCAGATCGTTAATTGTCCTTTGGGCATAGGTCTGGGAAATGAGTGTGATGGCGATTACCACGAGGGTAAGGGCAATCAACGTCATAAAGGACCATAACAACTTGGCGCTAATCTTCCGGTGTCCAACCTTTTTAAAAACAATATTGTCATACGCTTCAGGCTTATTAAAAACAATATCGTCATACACTTCAGGCTTTTTACTTTTACCGTCCATCACGTCTCCATAATTTCTGTTACTGTCCTCGGTGGACATTTCCACTCCAGCTCAGGTCGCCGGTCCGTGTCCTGCAAAACCACACCATAGTTATTAAGATTAAAAAAATTATTTATAGGCTATCGCAAATCGAACGGTCATTGCAAATTTTTTTTATACAAAAGAATAATTGTTTTTCCCGCCTAAAACGAAAGGTTACCTCCTGCCTCAATTCATAAAGCATTATGAGGTTCGACCTAAGATCAAGATACGAGCAGACAAGATATCCGTTCTTAAGAAAGGTTCCGACTACACCTTCTCTTTGTTCCTTTTAAGAAAATGATGACTTGACATGTTTTGATACAATGTGAGAAACTTTCTTCCAGGGATCAGCATATACCACCCAACCTATTATGGAGAGAATGATGAAAATTAAGCTTCTTGCAATTACAGTTACAACTTTGTTATTTTTTAGCTGTATCTGCCAGGCTGGAGCAGCCGTAAAATTTGGTGTTCTGGCGAAGAACGGGCCAGGCGAGGTACATAAAAAATGGGCTGCCACTGGTAAATACCTCACCAAGAAAATTGGCCGGCGGGTGGAAATCGTCCCTCTCAGACCCGACCAGGTCCTTTCGGCTGTGAAAGACCGCAAGGTAGATTTTTTCTTAGTCAATTCGTCATTGTTCGTCACCGCAAAGGCCAAATATAACGCTGTACCTGTAGCCACCATTATCAAATCGTGCCAGGGAAAGGCTCTTGATTCCTTTGGAGGTGTGGTCTTTACCACTGCGAATAACAAAAAAATAAACTCCTTTAAGGATCTTAAAGGGAAGAAATTAGCAGCCGTAAGAAAATCATCCTTTGATGGGTATCAAGTTGCTTACAAGGAATTTACCGATATAGGAATGGACCCTTTCATGGACCTCTACTCTATAGAGTTTTCAGGTACCGGTGACAAAGTTGTCATGGATGTCAAAAACAAGAGGGTAGACGCAGGCACAGTGGGCACAGAAACCCTTGAGCGAATGGTTGCCTCCGGCGCTGTTGCCATGAAAGATTTCAAAATTATCGGTAAACAAGATCACGGCGATTTTCCTCTTGTCTGTTCAACCCAGTTATATCCCGAATGGCCGTTAGCGAAGGTTGCAGCAACTAATGACGGCCTGGCAACGAAGGTCGTAGCAGCGCTCAAAGAGCTAAAAGCCGAACATAAAGCAGCTTCCTCGGCAAATCTTGTCGGCTGGACCGACCCTCTTGACTATTCAAATGTTGAAGCACTGCAACAGTCGCTTCGAGTCGGTGCGTACGCCAGATGATTTTTCGATACATATAAGGCTTCTCCGGTTTCAGCATCTTGCTCAAATAGCAGTGGACATATTGCCTCATTTATAGTGAGCCCAATCAAAATGACTGGGGGGTTGAAAACATGTCCACTGCTGCTGCCTCACAGATCCGCCTCTTACAACTATCCTTCCATAAGCATATGGCACCGATGCTGACAAGCACGTCTTAATTGAAACAGAGATCCGCTCTATAATACTCGTGTTGCAAAAGTGGCCAAGTCGTCTGTACAGGGTATGAACCTCGCCGGTTCCCTGCACAGCCAATCGGAAAAATTGAATATTTATTTGACATTTTCTAACACATTGTGAGACACTTTTTTCACTGGCATAGGCTAACAACTGGCAGTAGCAACTGGCAGTAACAAATACTAATTTTTTTCACGGAGATGTTGATGCGTAACAGAATTCTTACAATTGCAATTATGGCCCTCCTCCTACTCGGCACTGTCTGCCAGGCCGGAGCGGAAGTAAAAATTGGAGTCCTTGCCAAAGACGGCCCTGCCAAGGCTCTGAAAAAATGGAGTGCAACCGGTGAATATCTCACTGCCAAAATAGGTCAGCCGGTTGCAATCGTGCCGCTGGGATTTGATAAAGTCTTCCCGGCTGTGGAAGCTGGTGAGGTAGATTTTTTCTTAGTCAACTCATCTATGTTCGTTACCGCCAAGGTAAAATATGGTGCTGTTCCTGTTGCCACAATGATCAACTCCCGACAGGGAAAAGCCCTCAGATCATTTGGCGGAGTGGTTTTTACCACTGCCTACAATGAGCAGGTCAACTCCTTTGACGATCTCAAAGGAAAGAAATTTGCGGCTGTAAAGAAATCATCCTTTGGTGGCTGGCAAATGGCGTACAAGGAATTCATTGATGCCGGAATCGATCCATTCAAGGATTTTGGCTCCCTGGAGTTCTCCGGCAAGCATGACAATGTGGTCTTCGCCGTACAGAACGAGCAGGTAGAGGCCGGTACGGTGCGCACTGACACTCTGGAACGTATGGCTGCTGAAGGCGCTATTGCCATGGAAGATTTCAAAATTATCGGCAAAAAGGAATCTGCTGATTTCCCCTTTGTCTGTTCAACCCAGTTATATCCCGAATGGCCGTTAGCGAAGGTTGCAGCTACCGATGACGGCCTGGCAACAAAGGTCGTAGCAGCGCTCAAAGAGCTGAAGGCAGAAGATCAGGCTGCAAAAGCCGCCAAAATAGTCGGCTGGGCCGACACACTCGACTATTCAAGCGTGGAAGCTCTGCAGCAATCGTTGCAGGTTGGTGCTTTCGAAGAATAATTTGTATAAAAAAACCTGATTATTGGGAATTTCATCATGCAAGCATTACTTCGTAAAAGCTTTCGGGCGCAACTCATCGTCCCGGTGGCGATCGCTCTCCTGCTTCTGTCAATTAGCGCTATAGCCTTCACTGTATTAACCCAAAAGAACAGCAACAGCGCACTCAATAAACAGGTCCAATCGTCCTTTAGCGACATTGAAACCTCGATTGCAGCAGACCTGGGAGAACTATCAAAGCAGCTCGACAGTAACCTCCAGAGTATGCAGCAGGAGGTCTCGGGCAGGATTGAAAAAACATCCACCGAAACTTTACAGCAGACCGCCAAATCGATGCAGATGAATATGCGGGCCTCTCGTCGGCAAAATGGCGATAACCTGATTCAGCTCATGGCAATGTCTGCAATAAATTCAGTGATCACCAAAGATTTTGCAACGTTGAACAGTTATGTCCGCAATGCTCATCAGAACCAGGATATTGTTTTTCTCTTTTACCTGGATAAAGACAAATCCCCTCTTACCCGATTTCTCAATAGAAAAAACGAAAAGCTTAAATCGTACCTGCCGAAAGGCAAACCGGATATTACGAAAATCATCCAGGCCGGCGAGAGTGACCCTAACGTTCTGGTTCTCACCCAGGATATTAAATCCGATGGAGAGAGCCTCGGCAGCGTAACCCTTGGTATTGATACGACCGAGGCCAGGCAACAGGCCGAAGCGATGAGTGACCGGTTCGATGACCTGATTGACAGTAACAGTTCCCTGATCAATATGGTGCTCGGGAAGGAATCAACGTCTATCAACCGCGATCTGCAGAATGTTGTTACGACTATTCAACAGGAAATCTCCAAGAAATCCAGTGCAACGGTTGGCGATATCACCGCCATGAGCAGCAGTTTAAGCAGCCGGACACGAAACCTGTTTATCATCGGTTCGGTGTTCGGCTTCATTCTGGTTTTGGGTATTCTGCTGCTGAATGCCCGTTCCATTCTCAAAATGCTGGGAGGCGAACCAGCTGCCATGGTCAACCTGGCCCAGCGTATTGCAGATGGTGATCTAACAACAAATCGACAAGTAAAAAATGTTCCGGGCAGTCTCCAGGCAGCGTTGCAGGAGATGAGTGAGAAACTGCACCGCCTCATAGGCAATATTGTTGTAGAAGTGCGGACTCTTCAGTCCACCTCCACCGAACTTGCTCTGGCAGCAGAAAATATGACAGGTGGCGCCGAACAATCCGCCTCCAAGGCCGATGCGGTGGCAGCGGCGACCGAGGAGATGAGCGTCAACATGGGTACGGTGACCAATGCCAGCGAACAGGCTGCCCAGAACGTCAACGTGGTGGCCACTGCTATGGAAGAGATGACGGCTGCGGTCCATGAAATCGCCCAAAATACCGCCAAGGCCAGTTCCATGACCGAAGATGCAGTAAATTATGCGAAAGGTTCCTCGGATAAAGTCAACCAGCTGGGTATAGCTGCCAAGGAGATCAGTAAAGTCACCGAAGTAATCACGGAAATTTCCGAACAGACAAACCTCCTGGCGCTCAACGCCACCATAGAAGCAGCCCGGGCAGGTGAGGCGGGTAAAGGGTTTGCCGTTGTGGCTAACGAAATTAAGGAACTTGCCCGACAGACGGCACATGCTACAGGGGAGATAAAGGCAAAGATCGAATCCATTCAATCCTCTACCGATGACACGGTTGGCGAAATTACTGAAATCAGCCGGGTGATCAACAGTGTCAACGAGCTTGTCTCGACCATTGCCGCAGCCGCAGAAGAACAGTCAGTGACGGCTGGCGACATCTCCAATAACGTCAACGAAGCTGCAAACGGCATCAGTGAAGTCAATGAAAATGTGGCCCAGGCATCGGTAGTTGCCAGTGAGATCGCCAGAGACATTGCTGACGTGAGCCAGGTGTCCAAAGAGACAAAAGAAGGCAGCCTCGACCTCCAGGAAAGCTCAAAGGAGCTTAAACAAATAGCGGAAAGTATTAGTCGGGAAACAGGTCAATTCGACCTTGGCAACCGGGAACAAAAGAGAACCAGTTTCGTTTCCAGCCAGGCAAACCGGCTCCTCCTTCGATGGTCCGATTCCCTCTCGGTGGGAATTGACTCCATTGACAGCCAGCACAGAAAACTTGTTGACCTGATCAATGAGCTCCACAAACAAATGAACTCCGGGTCTGCAAAAGAGGCGGTAGGGAGAACCCTTGCACAGCTGGTTGAATATACCGGGGAGCACTTCCAGCACGAAGAAAAACTTTTTGCCGAGCATGATTTTCCTGAGCAGGATGCGCACAAGGAGATGCACAAAAAGCTGGTTAACCAGGTACTTGCTTTTCAGGACCAGTTCAAAAAGGGTGAGAAAGATGTCTCTCTTGAATTAATGGAGTTTCTCAAGGACTGGCTTGTCGACCATATCAAAAAAACCGACAAACAGTACAGTCCATTCCTGGTAAGTAAGGGCGTTGTTTAAAGAAAAACATCACTGTGAAAGAAGTGGTTTAACAATTCAGATCAATCAGAATGCGATGTGGGTTCTTGCATTTTTTAAGGAACTATAACCAAAAAGCAATAGCCGGAAAACGATGGTTGAACAGTGAGATTCATCCGCGGGAATCGGGACTAGGCTGAAGGAGTACGGAGCATGCTTCACCGAGTTCTTTTGGTAAAATCAGATATTTATTCAGATTCTAAGCTCATGGACTTACTCTCGGAAAACATCAGTGCCTTCGACTTTACAATTGTGAAGGATCGCAAAGAAGCGGGAGCAGTTCTCAAGCAAAAATCCTTTGATCAGATTGTCACTGCTTTAAAAATTCCTCGAATAAGCGATGGCTATGTTTTCCTCGCTCAAATAGTTGACAAGTATTTCAAGAATGAAAGCATAGTTGTCGTTGTTGATGAGAAAACCGAGAACGTGGTATCCAGCCTCAACTCAAGAGGGGTGAAACACATTTACTCAGCAGATAACCTGGAGAGTGTTGTGGCTGTCCTTGCTAAAGCAATCGGCATTACTTCTTCGGTGAGCGGAACCCGTCAGGTTGGGCCTGCCGGAGAGAAACATGATCTTGATAAAGTTAAAACAGTTCTCAATTATGTTATGGGGCCTGTTGGCAATATGATTTTCTCGGATGTTGTTCATCGGTGGCAGGATCATAATGACTTAAATGAACTATATATTCTTATTCAAAATGAAATACAAGACGACGACAAGATTAAACTCTTTCGTGAGAGTCTCGGTTGAATGAGAGTGGACTGAGTCCTTTTATAAACAATGAAAAGCTAATTAGAGGAGTTGTATATGGAGGTTATTTGTGGAAAATGTGACAGAAAACATAACATTGACGAGCGGCGCATAAAAGGATCCAGGGTACAGTTTGATTGCTTAGGCTGTCAACATACCATAACTGTTCAAAAGCCCCGAACCAAAAGATTCTCTTCGGGTTTTGCATCGTCGAGAGCAAAAGACAGCACACACCAAACAGCTACAGCTTCATCCAACACAAAAGGGGGGACCGCCGGATCAAAAAAAACCGTGAAACTGGGTAAAGGGTTGCCGGTCGGAATATATCTTCTTTTGACGATGGCTTTAGGATTTGTTGTTATAACCGGAACCTTTACCTTTCTCGCCTTACGCTATATTCCTGACATTATCAGTAATCAGATAGAGTTGCGTACGCAGGCCATTACCAGCGCTTTTAGTGGGGGAATCCAGAAACCACTGCTGCTTCGTAACTACCTGCAGGTAAATAAGGAGGCAAAAAGAACAAGTCAGTTGCCGGGTGTTGCCTATGCTGCTGTTGTGAATCAAAAGGGTATTGTTGTCGGTGGTTTTTTCAGTGACTTAGATCGATTTAATCAAGATTTTGCGGGCATGATTAAGAAAAAAGGTTTTCCCGTGGATGTACTTAATCAGAATACACTCGCTGCCGGTGCTGATAGAGGAACCGCCAGAATCACCATGGGCGGTCAGACTATCTTTGACGAAGTTGCTCCAATCCCCGGTACAGGAGGTCAGGTGCATGTTGGTATTTATGTTTCGGAGGTAAATGAAGCTATTCGTAACGCTGTCTTTTCTCCTCTTACACTCACACTGACTATTGCTGTTCTATTATTCGGTTTGGCCATGTTTTTTTTGACGAGTCGGTCAATTACCAAACCGATGGAGGGTTTGACGGATGTGGTAAACCGTATCAGTCTTGGGGAGATGGACCTCGCTATTACCCCCAGTGGACCGCGGGAAATGCGTGATTTGTCTGCGGCTTTTGACCGCATGCATCAATCCGTTAAATATGTCATGAGCAGACTGGATAAATAGCCTGCACCTACGTAAAAAGCTCAAACCTCTGGAAGATACCCATGAAACCATCAATTAATCGAATTATTGGGGCAGTGTTTTTATGTATCCTGGTAAGTGCTCAACTCTGCTGCGCGGGTGAATATAATCTCTCCATGCTCCCTCGATATTCCACAGAAGAAATCAATAATAGAATCACCCCCCTTGCAAAATACCTGAGTCAAAAAACAGGATTGCAGATTACACCAACCTTAACGTCAAGCTTTGGCCAGTATTCCAAGCAGCTTACTTCCGGAAATATCAATATAGGTTTTGAAAACCCCTATATTTACGTGATGACCGAGGGTTTGCACGAAGTTATTGCTATGGCAGTAAAGGGCAACGATGGTGATAAATTTCGTGGCATTATCATCACTCGTTCAGACAGTCCGCTACAGACCATTCAGGATTTAAAGGGCAAGAAAATTGCAATAGTTGGGTACACAAGTGCAGGTGGTTTCCTATCCCAGAAACTTTCTCTTCTGCAAAACAACATTGATGTAACAAAAGACTGCGTTGTCGAAGAGGCACCTGAAAACAAGCAGGAAAATGTGATTTTATCCGTTTTTACCGGTGATGTTGAAGCTGGCTTTATACGGGAGTCCGCCCTGCACATAGTTGATGATTTTGTGCCGCCGGGTGCAATTCGTATCTTGAGGTCTACAGAATGGTTGCCAAACTGGGCACTGTCGATAAGCAGCAATATGCCACCGGAAGACAAGGCAAAAATTATCCAGGCGGTACGAGATATCAAGCCGGCGGATCCCGCCCTGAAAGCATTAAAAATTGAGGCACTAAGGCCCGCGCAGGATAGCGAGTATGATAGCGTACGCATCGCTGCCGGTCTTATGTAAAATCTCAACATTGTCATTTTGACATATGTTACAACAATGTACTAACGTATTGAGAATATAATGAAAAAAACACTTTTTCTTATGCTGATATTGGTCTGCTTCAGCTGTGGGCCAGTCCGTGCTGAAGATTATAAATTTTCCATGTTGCCCCGCTTCTTTCCGGAAAGACTCACAGCGATGACCACCCCGCTTGTGGATTACCTCAGTCAGGAAACCGGCAATATGATTGAATTAGCGTTGACCGAGAATTTTGCCAAATATGAGGCGGAGGTTCTGAAAGGAACATTCGCCATAGCCTATCAAAATCCGCTGGTCTATGTAAATGTCTCGCGCACCCACGAGGTTGTGGCCACGGCAGTGAAAGGCACGGGGACAGATAAATTTCGCGGAATCATTATTGCCAGGCCAGATTCGGAGATCACAAAATTTGCTGATCTGAAGGGCAAGAAGATCATGATTGTCGGAAAAACCTCGGCAGGCGGGTTTCTCTCCCAGAAACTGAGTTTCCAAAAGATGGGACTTGATGTGGATCGGGACTGTCAACTGGTTGAGGCCGCTGGTAATCAGCAGGAAAATGTAATCATCGCAGTGAGCATAGGCGACGTTGATGCCGGATTTATTCGTGAATCAGCACTTCATAAAGCCGATGAGTACATCATGCCGGGTTCTGTGAAGACCATCATTGAGACAGCCTGGCTACCGAATTGGGCTTTATCCGTCAACAGGAATATGCCGGAAGCACAAAAGAAGGCCATCAGAACGGCGCTCCTGAAGTTGAATAGAGAGGATACCGTCATGCAGGCGATGCAGTTGGATGGGTTTAAGCCCGCCACTGATGCGGACTATGAGGTAATACGAAAATTGATTAATTAGTTGTTCGTACCAGCAGGTTGTAAATTATGATCGAGGGTGTTCAGGGTTCTGAATACTCTCGATTTTTTTTGTTAGTATACAAGCGACTGCACTCTCCCAGATTACCCATTATATATCTACAAAAAAGGCCCGCTTCCCAGAAGCGGAAAGCGAGCCCCATCAGTTACAGAGTGCTCAGGCATTATCAGCTAATGCCTGAGCATTTTGCGTTTGATTAGCCGCGCAGTGCAAGAATC
Organism: Desulforhopalus sp.; assembly: GCA_049645925.1. Lineage (GTDB taxonomy): Bacteria > Desulfobacterota > Desulfobulbia > Desulfobulbales > Desulfocapsaceae > Desulforhopalus_A. Next base: position 9,590 of record JBARUU010000032.1, on the reverse strand, counting down.
TTCTCTTTGATGTTTTTAACTGCCAGGCCTTGATGCGGCAGCTGTTCAACTATACCGCCATGACCGATTTTGCTTGTTCCGAGAAACGAGTACCGGGGAGTGAGCCCTCTTTCCAGGAGCCAGGTGCCGTAACGCACACCGAGCCCGGTCTTGGTGTTCTGACTTTCCACAACCAGGACAAATGGACTCTTACCCACCCGGGTTATCATATCTTCATCAATGACATTCAGGGTCGGCTTGTTAATCAAACCAACGTTCAATCCCTGTGTCCTGAGCTGCAGAACAGCATCAAGACATCTGTAGGTCATTTCGCCATAGGTAACGATGTAGCCATCACTTCCCTCACGGATTACCTCATCTTTTCCGGGCTGAAAAACATAGGTATCACCATAAACATTGCCACCCTCGTCATCCAGCAGAGTCGGTGTTGCAGAGCGAGTGGAAAAAACAAACCGCAGTCCTTTATCGTTGAATATTTTCTTGAGCATAGCCCTCAACTGCAGGACATCAGCCGGAAAGTAAAGACGAGTCAAATCCCCCTCGGCTACCGCGTTATCAGCAAAAAAGTTATTAATTCCGAAATGGCAGGTATTGTCCGCCATATCATCTATCCCGGAGTGGGAAAAATGGGCGAGAACATTCGCATCATTGAGACGGGCCATGGTAATTTCGGAGACAACCATTTCGAGAAAAGCGGCAAAGGTTCCGAATATTCCCTGTCGCCCTGTTTCAGAACCAAATCCTGCAGCAACCGAAAAATTATTCCGCTCCATGATCCCACCAGGGACATACACCTCGGGATGGTTCTTGCGAATATGGTGCAACCCGCAGGATCCCTCAAGGTCGGAGTCGACAACTAGAACTTGTTCAGCTGCGTTGTCTAGATCATTAAGGATTTCAGATACGACTTTTCCAAAATCATCGCGAACCTTACCCATTTCAGAAGTACTGCCAAGGTAGGTGACTTTTTTCTTGTCGACCTGAAAATTCTGAAGCATAAGGGCTGCATCGGTCAATCCCTTTTCTGTCAGGTAATCAACTGCCAAATTTACGGCAATGACATCATGACCTTTGGGAGAACCTTCAATACCGGGGACGCCTATCGCCATGAGTCGCTTATTGATAAGTGCAACGGGACCGTCGGCAACCAGTGCATTCTGAATGCGGGCAAACAGCGCATCGATGTCTTCACCATCGCCGACATTTGCCGAAAGTCCATGTCCGGCAAGAGTTTTTGCAACATCATAGCCGTGCATATACTTACTTGGATGACCGGCGATGGTCACATCATTGTCGTCAATAAAGAGCTTCACCTTAAGATTTCTAGCCACCGCATACCGCGCCGCTTCTGCATTATCGCCTTCCATCTGTGATCCGTCACTGCCGAACATGACCACGGTTTTAGCAGTATCTGCTTCGGCGACTCCATTCACATAGCTCCAGAGATGACCAAGTCTTCCAGAAGAAAAGAAAACGCCATTCTTTTCATCGCGCTCCGGATGACCATAATATCCCTTATCATACTCCCGGTAATGGAGGAGGGATTCAGGTTTTTGATACCCATTGAGCACCGCCATCATATACTGAATGGCCACCCGGTGTCCCGCCTCATCGAAATAGACCGGATGAATGGAATCGGATCCTTTCATAAAGCCGTCAATAATTAATAATTCAGGGACGATATCAAAGGCACCACCAGTATGCCCTCCCAGTCCTTTCACATTGGCGAGAGCGGTAAAAAACACCAGACTGTCACGCACTATCTGAATGTTATTGGTCAACACCCGACGCTGTTCATCAGTGAGCTTCGTCTGAGTCAGACTATATTTCTGCGAGAGATACCCGCTTAAATCTATTGGAAAATCCATTACTTCCTCCGGTTAAATACTATCTGTGTAAAATCAAAGGCACACTCTTGTTGTCATACAACCTGTGCTTTGAAAAATTAATAAGAGTGGACCATTGGGGACCATGGAATGGTCGAATAGTCAAAAATGCGCCTCTCCCCCCAAAAAGGAGGGAGTATATAAAATTCCGTTTACCGGAAATGATTACAGTCATGTTATTAATTCCGAGAAAGATCGGTTCCCTGGTTTTTTTCTTCCTGTCCCAAGGATACCTGTTCCCTGTCTCGGGGTAAAATTATATTCAGCAAAAGGCCCATTATTCCTGCCAGACCGATTTTTTCTATTGCAAAAGAACCAGCGGTAAATTTCATCCCGCCAATTCCACACACCAGCACCACCGCCACGATTATAAGGTTTCTGGGAGTTGTCAGATCCTGGCCTGACTTCACCAGGGTATTAATGCCTACAACGGTGATCATGCCAAAGAGCAGGATCATTATACCACCCATAACAGGTGTGGGAATGGTGGCTAAAAATGCACCTATTTTTCCAACAAAGGAAAGAATAATTGCTGTAAGTGCCGCCCATGTCATGATTGCCGGATTATAGGCCTTGGTAAGCGCGACAGCACCGCTCACTTCCGAATAGGTGGTATTCGGTGGCCCACCAAGCATTGAAGCAATCGAAGTGGCAACCCCGTCACCGAGCATGGTGTTCTCAATACCGGGATCCTTTACATAATCTTTGCCGGTGATGGACCCAACGGCAAGAATATCACCAAAATGTTCAATTGCCGGGGCAATAGCCACCGGTACAATGAAAAGGATAGCTTCCCACTTCCATTCGGGAAGCACAAAAGCGGGCATCGCCAGCCATGCTTTTTCAGCCATGGGTGCAAAAGAGATCAGCGCCGGTGCAGTCCAGTTCTGCAGAACACCCGAGTCAAAGGTGGCCTGTATGGAAGCGGAATATCCTGTTACATCAAGAATAAAAGACATTAAGTAACCGACAATAATGCCACTGAGTATGGGAATAAGCCGCAGCCATCCTTTGCCAAGCAGGGCGACAAGAGCGGTTGTCACCAGTGACACTCCCGAGATGATCATTGCCGTCTTGCCGGGAACAAGCCATGCCGAGCCATCGCCGGTCCGGCCCATGGCCATGTGCACGGCAACAGGAGCCAGCACCAGTCCAATAACCATGATAACCGGTCCGGTCACCACTGCAGGGAGGTATTTATGCAATATATCGGAGCCGAAGTAGCGGATTGCAAAACTCATCAATATATACAGCACGCCCGCCGCGGACAGGCCGCACAGAGTTGCCGGAATCCCCCAGGTCTGCACCCCGTAAATGATAGGAGCTATGAACGCAAAGGATGAAGCCAGAAATACCGGCACTTTTCCCTTGGTGATCACCTGAAAGGCAAGAGTACCGATCCCGGCAGTAAACAGGGCAACATTAGGGTCGAGCCCCGTCAAAATAGGGACAAGAACCAAAGCCCCAAAGGCAACAAACAACATCTGGGCACCCAGAAGACTGTCAGCGACCCGGAACCGATATTCAGAATTAACTGGCACTTCGGACATTACAAAAACCTCCTTAACATGCTGATTATATAAATTGTATAATTAAAAATGGATCCCTTTCCTGTTTAAATGACCCTGTGTACCCGTTCAAGCTCAAAAAAAAAGTCATTACAGAAACTGTAATGACTTGCCCCTACTTGGTGCCGAAGATCTTATCCCCGGCATCCCCTAATCCGGGTAGAATGTAGCCAACCTCATTGAGCCGCTCGTCAACTGCGGCTACATAAATTTCAACATCTGGGTGTGCTTCGGTAATTCTCTTTATTCCTTCCGGAGCAGCGACAAGAAAGAGACCTTTAATAGTCTGGCAGCCAGCCTTCTTCAGGGTTTCAATAGTGGCCATCAGCGTACCTCCGGTCGCCAGCATTGGGTCAAGAATCAATGCAACCCGCTCCCCGATATCATTCGCTGTTTTGACATAGTACTCAACCGGCTGAAGGGTTTCCTCATTGCGGTAGTACCCCACCACGCTCACCTTGGCGGAAGGAATCATGTCAATAACGCCATCCATCATACCAAGACCTGCTCGTAAGATCGGGACTATGGTTATTTTTTTGCCCTTGAGCTTATCAACCTCAACTGGTCCGGCCCATCCTTGAATCGTTTTTCTCTGGGTTTCAAGATCTTTTGTCGCCTCATAGGTCAGAAGGCGCGCAACCTCCGACGAAAGATCGCGGAAATCCTTTGTGGAAATGTCATGCTGGCGCATAAGACCGAGCTTATGTTTGATGAGTGGGTGATCCGCGACGTGTACGGTCATAGTTTTCTCCTCGGGATGATTGTTTTAGTAAACCATGGGGTAAGCTACAGTCAACGCAACTTCACCCTATTGTCCTTTCAGGAAGTTACCACATTCGGGGAGCGGATTTTCTACTCAGATGCTGTTAAAATCTGCTAATTTTCCGTGAAACCTACGTGACCTCCTGTTTTAAAAAAAATTGGAAAAAAAGCAAGCAATTTTACCTCTTGGAGAAAAGCAAAAATTCTCTCATACCACCTCTACCCGACCATTATGCTGTTACATTTTCATAAATTTACATCTTAGTGCAGGAAAGATTATCTCGTTATTTTTAGGTCAAAAAAATGTTATTTCGAGACAGATCCCATCCCGGGTGTCCAATGCAATCCTCTGTAATGCACATGTAAAACCATTGCAGAGCCACTTCCTTCAACCGAAAGCAGTGATTGATTTCTTAAACCATATTTGTTTCTCTTTTCTTCACTCTTTGTGATAGGATGAAAGAGTGCACAATGGTAGAAGATGCCGGTTCCTGTCAAAGACAATCGTTTAATGCAACAAAGAATCAGGAGAAACAGGTTATGAAACCTCTCAGCAGTATCCTGTTTTGCGCTATTTTTCTTCTTTGCAGTCCGCACAATTCAATCGCACAGTTTAGCGCTGTTGGAATTATCAAAAATGTGTCAGGCGATGTCTTCATCACCACGTCACAAACTACTACCAATGCTGTTCCCAATATGCAACTCATCCAGGGCGACTCAATTCGAACAGGTCCAAACAGCAGTGTCGGGCTGATCTTTGAAGACGATACAGTGGTCGCCCTTGGCCCAAACAGTGAAATATTAATTGAGAGTTTTGTCTTTAACCCGTTAAACAAAGAACTCTCGTTCATCACCAGAATGATGCATGGTACTTTTTCATTTATCACCGGACAGATCGCCAAGCTCGCACCGAAGAAAGTAAAACTGGAAACTCCCGATGCCACCCTGGGAGTACGAGGAACAAAAATCCTGGTGAAAATTGACTGATACTGCCGAATCTTTTCACGAACATATTGATACGGCAGTAACGCAGTTGGAGATTACGCCGATGAATAGAGAAAAACATGGCAACAAGATTCTTCTCTTTATCTTTCTCAGCCTTATTGTTGTCTGTTCCGGATGTGCAAAGACAACGGTCGTTCTGCTCCCTGACCCAGAAGGGAAAGTAGGACACGTTACGGTCAGCACAAATGCAGGATCCATTGACATTACTCAAGAGCGGGAAGCCACAACAGTAAGAGGACGGGATTCTCTACCGGCTGACCCGAAAATTCTCTCGGAAAAAGCTATCGATGCCGATTTTTCAAGGGCCCTGGCAATGCTCCCCGATCAACCTGTTCACTTTATCCTCTATTTTAAAAGTGAATCGGCAGAGCTAACAGCTGAATCAAAGAAAACACTGCCTGAAATATTTCAGTCGATAGACGATAAACAATCACAAAACATCAGCGTTATTGGTCATACCGATACTGCGGGCGACCATCAATATAATTTACAGCTCTCACTCAAAAGAGCGACCGCCATACGTCGTATTCTGGTTAAAGAAGGAGTCGATTCCACCTTCATTAAATCGACTTCCCATGGAGAAGAAAACCCGCTGGTAAAAACGGCTGATAATATTCATGAACCGAGAAACCGAAGGGTTGAGGTTGTTGTCAGATAAGCGCTGGAGTCTGCAACGGACCCTTTTATTCAGCAATATACTGTTGACCGTATTTCTTTCAGGAATCTATCATTTTCAGGTTAAGGTGATAGAAAGTATTAATCTCAAAGTTACCGATATCATCTTCAGTACAGTCGAGGCACCTGCTCCTGCACTGGACATAGTAACCGTTGCCATTGATGAAGCGAGTCTGGAGAAATATGGCCAATGGCCATGGCCTCGTTATCGCTTCGCCCGCCTTCTCGAAAAAATAAACGCCGGAGGAGCAGAAAGTATTGGTATAGATATCATCTTTGCCGAACAAGACAGGACCTCCCCACAACTCTGGAAGGAAAATCTTGAAAACGATTTAGGCTATGTTATCGACACCTCAGCTATTCCATCCGAATTCCTCGACAATGATGCGTATCTGGCAAGTATACTCACCAAAGGACCCTATGTTCTGGGATACACCTTTCTGTTCACCGAAACAGCAACCCGTCGGCAAAACTGTACCCTTCACCCGGTATTTATTGGCGACAGCCGAGACGACGACGCGCACCGCCCAGCCAGCCACTTTCATCCGGCTGAAGGGGTCATTTGCAATTATGAGCTGCTGGGGGATGCGGTTACCAGTTCAGGTTTTCTCAACGGCACACCTGATGCAGACGGTGTTTTACGCCGCCTACCGCTTCTCATCGAATATGGCGGTACATTTTACCCATCATTTTCGCTTGCTGTACTGAAGAGGTTTCGGCACCAGGAGCCACTTATTATTCAGTCAGAAGATACCCAAATACATCGCTTTTCCATGATGGGGTCTCATATTCCCATCGACGAACAGGGAAATTTTCTACTGAGTCCAGCCAGAACCGGAAAATCGAAACAATACTCAGCAACCGAGGTTGTAGAAGGACAGATTGACTCTGATCTATTCAGGGGCAAGATCGTCCTGGTAGGGTTAACCGCCGCCGGATTAGCACCACAATACCCCACGCCACTGGCGTCGGCTACCTCTCTACTCGACCTCCACCGCTATGCGATCGAGACTCTCGCTTCGGAACTGCCTACGGTTCGGACACAATTCTTTATGGTCTGGGAGACAGGGCTCAGCCTGCTGTTGAGTTTTTTCTTTGCGCTCTGCGCAGCCTATCTTCCGGTAATCTGGACCATTGCATTCAGCCTGTTGGCCGCATGCTCAAGCTGGTATGCCGCCTCGGAAATCTTCCAGAACAGTGGTCTTCTCTTTTCCCCACTGCTGCCGACAGTTTCAGTGGCACTCGGCTCCTGTTTGGTGCTGACACTCAGATTCTACCATTTCCAACAACTTGCCAAAGCAGAAACCGACGACACCCTTCTTCTCTTAAAATCGAGCGAGACAAACCTTCAATCCATCCTGAAAACTATTCCAGACATTGTTTTTCGCCTGGACACCCGCGGCAAAATCACCTTCATCAGTCCGGCGATATCAAAATATATGGAATCACCAGCCTCCTTGCTCGGTCGGCCGATCTTTGAACTGGTTGCCCCCGAGGATCGGGCAAAAGTACATTTCCGACTAAACGAGAGAAGAACCGGGGAACGGGCAACCGTCGACCTGGAAATCAGTTTACTGCTCTCCCGGGAAATAAACGGGTCGGAAGACACAAGGAGGCATTTCAGTCTGTCAGCCGAAGGCATCTACCGCCCGCATGACCATCCCGGTTCAGATCGATTTCTTGGCACTCAGGGAATCATACGAGATATCACAACCCGAAAACGACTCGAATACCAACTCATCCAGGCACAGAAAATGGAAGTAATCGGCAACCTGGCAGCGGGGATTGCCCATGATCTGAACAATATCCTCAGCGGTCTGGTCAGTTACCCTGATCTTCTTCTGCTGGAAATTCCAAATACTGACCCGCTTTATAAAAAGATACAGGTGATACAGCGATCGGGAAAAAAGGCTGCGGTCATTGTTCAGGACCTGCTGACTCTTGCCAGACGCGGTATTACTATTGACGAAATTTGCAACATCAACTTCATACTCTCCGAATACCTGGATTCTGCTGAATTTCAACTCGTGAAAAAGAGACATCCCAACGTCGCCATTCGTACCAATCTACAGGAAAATCTCCTGAATATAAAGGGATCGGCTGTCCATCTGTCAAAGGTGATAATGAATATTCTGCACAATGGACTGGAGGCAATGCCCGGAGGAGGTGAGATCCTCATTTCAACCTCCAATATCTATATCGACACCTTTCTGCAGGGATATGAGAATATTCCTGAGGGCGAATACGTCTGTACTTCGGTTTCAGACAGTGGTGTGGGTATCTCAAAAGATGATATTAATCGCATTTTCGAGCCGTTTTACACCAAAAAATCCATGCATCTCAGTGGGACCGGACTCGGCATGACAGTCATCTGGGCAACAATAAAGGATCACAAGGGATATCTTGATATAAAAAGTGCTGAGGGACAGGGAACAACGTTTACGTTTTATCTGCCGACAACACGAAAGAGTTTCACAGCCCAACAACCAAGAATTGTGCTGGACGACTATATCGGTTCGGAAACCATTCTCATTGTGGATGATATTGCGGAGCAGCTTGATATAGCCCGAAATATGCTCGCCAAACTGGGATATACCGTCCACACCTCGTCCAGCGGAGAAAAAGCACTGGAATTTATCCAGCAGCAGCCGGTTGATCTTGTCATCCTCGACATGATTATGCCAGGTGGTCGTGACGGGTTGGAAACCTATCAGGAAATAATGCAACTTTACCCGCATCAAAAAGCTATCATCACCAGCGGTTTTTCTGAATCAGAACGGGTCAGAAAGCTTCTGCAACTCGGTGCCGGTGACTATGTGCCAAAGCCCTATACAATGGAAAAACTGGGGATGGCTGTACGCAAAGAACTCAATCGCTGATAGGAATGTGACGAACAGCGGCATTAATTATGTTTAATTTACACATAAGCATTATTGATTAAAAGTGATTTTCTATGGTATGATGGGGCTATAAGTAACATACAGGACGAATATAGAGGCAACAAACCCGGTTGGAAACAGTACAATCGATCCAGTCGTTCATTCACCCAAAAGGAGCGATGATGAAAGTCAAAGACCTTATGGAACCAATTCAAAACTGGTTGACTCCAGACATGCCCCTGTACAAAGCCATTCAGGTTATGAGATCAACAAAACGCGCTCATGGTTTAGCCGTAAACGGCATCGTCGTCCTTGATGGAGCCATGAACCTCGTCGGGATTGTTTCAACCAAAGATATCTTGCGAATCCTTATTCCCTCACACATGTACTTTGACGACCAGTATGCTCATATCTCATGGGAATCGATCCGAAAGGAAAAAACCAGCGCAATACAATCAATCAACGTCAGTAAAATCATGACCGAAGATGTCAGGGTTATTTCGGCGGAAGAATCCCTCCTGCGCTGTGCAGACATTCTACTCACCGAGCAAATCAGGCGGTTGCCGGTAACAAGGAGTGACGGAAAAGTTGTCGGGATTGTCTATCTGCGGGATGTCTATAATGCCATGACCCAGTTATTAATCAGTTAAGAGTGATGGCGTCGCAGATAAGCACCCTTTAAAACAGGGTGCTTATCTGCGACGCCATCACTCTTAACTGATTAATAACTGGGTCATGCAATTATAGACATCCCGCAGATAGACAATCCCGACAACTTTTCCGTCACTCCTTGTTACCGGCAACCGCCTGATTTG
>JBARUU010000031.1:0-1895 GCA_049645925.1 Desulforhopalus sp. | reverse complement strand
ATGCATCCGGTCAGATATTCATGGCGATGCGTGGAACAGAATCCTGGGATGACTTGACAACAGACGTTGCGGATATCGGTTTTGATGGGATCGCCATCGACCAGGGCATTGCGATGTACAACTGGTACCAGCGGCTGAAATCCCCGGTCGGCTCGACGGTAACGCAGTACATTTACCATAAAGAAACAACGCTTGGGGGGCAAGGGCAAGAAATCGTAACACCTGCCTGGCTGGAGGCGACCAGCGTTGTTGTTACGGCTACGGGTGAAAATGAGGGCGGAGGTTTGGTGAGTGCAAACAATGTCGCAGTTACCGGGCACTCGCTGGGTGGTCATCTGGCAATGATCATGAGTCGAATAGCACCGGATCTCGTTACGTCGACGTTGACATACAATGCGCCAGGCTTTGATGCCAATCTCAGCACAATAGCACTGACCAGTGACGGCTTTTTTAATCTGCTGCACACTGCTGAGGATGATATTGGTTCCAGCCTAATCGGTAGTTCATGGGATATCGGCGAGATTATCAATACTCGTATTGAGGGGGATGTGGTTTCACTAGCTGGTGATCTACCGGGAGCCGGCGGCCAGCAGCAGTTATTTTCCGAAAACATAAATGAAGGGTGGTATGACGCACACCGCATTGGGGCAATCACTGATGCCCTCGCCGTCTACAATTTGTTTGCCCAGGTAGATTCTGCTCTTACTATCGATAATATAACTGGTATTCTCAAAGCATCATCGCATATTGCTATAAAAAGCCTCGAATCAGCCGTTTCAGGAATTGGGGAGCTTTTTGTGGCAACATTCAAAAAGCTCACAGGAAGTGAGTATGATGCCGATCGTGATCAACTTTACAAAGATATACAGTCTATCACATCAACACTTCCCAGCGTACAAAACAGGTCCATCGAAGCGTTTGGAACAACTGACACAGATGGTCTCTTCACCCCCTTTTCTCCTTCTGAAATAGAAAATTTGGCGCGAGGTGAGATCGCTTATCGTTATGCATTGATCAACCTCAACCCGTTTGCTGTCGTTGGCGCGGATTACACGAAATTCAACCAAAACGGTGAACTTGATATTTATGATCCTGCTACCGGTGAAGGTCAGTTGTCTGATATGTATTTGGCTGACCGTGCTGATATGTTGGCCAACCTGATTGTCATGAATATCAATGATGGCTATAACGAATCGATTGTCCGATTTGAAGATGTGGAAAGCGGCATCTCCGTGCTGCAGCCTGGACTTTCAGCTCCTCAGAGAAACATTGTTTTCGGCAGCAACCATGGAGAGGAGGTAAATGGTACAAGCTTACCGTATGGAGGCGATAATTTTGACGATCATCTCTATGGGATGGGTGGTGACGACCAGATATTCGGTAAGGGCGGCAACGACTACATTGAAGGCGGTAAAGGTCGGGATACCCTGAGCGGCGGCGATGGCAAAGACACCTTCTTTATCATGGGTGACGATGAAGCCTATGACATATTCAACGGTGGTGAAGGAAATGAAGACACAATACTGGGTAGTGAATTTGACGATACCATCCGGGTCCATCGGTTTGAAGGAGATAACACGGTTGAGATTATTGATGGCCAGGGTGGCGAAAACATCATAGCCGGAACGGTTGAAAGCGATGTAATTGATTTGTCAGAAACCCAGTTGATTGATATTAAAGAAATCCGCGGTGGAGAGGGTAGAGATACCATTACCGGCTCGGCCGATACTGACTATATCTATGGCGAAAATGGTAACGATACTTTGTCTGGCGGTGGTGGCGAAAATTGGCTGTATGGCGGCGACGGTATAGACACCTTCGTTGTTGGCTCCGGTATCAACCACATCCACGATACCGATGGCAGCGGCATAATCAAAGACCAAGAGGGTAATATC
>JBARUU010000030.1:0-4722 GCA_049645925.1 Desulforhopalus sp. | reverse complement strand
TCATCTTTCTGACCATGCATCCCGATGTGACATATGCCGTCAGCGCCATCAAAGCCGGTGCACAGGGATATGTCCTGAAGCACTCCGCGCCGGCTGAACTGAGTGAAGCAATTCGCTGCGCGCTGAGGGGAAAAATCTATATAACTTCGCTCCTAAAAGATGAATTCACCTTGGGGGGGAAGAAAGGCTCCAGAGAACGCAATGAGGAGCCATCCTTTCTCACCAGACGTCAGCGCGAAGTTTTGCAGCTGCTGGCAGAAGGTCACAGTGTGAAGGAAGTCGCAGCCATCCTCAATATTTCCAGCAGAACCGTGGAATACCACAAATATCAGATGATGAAAGATATCGGAGCACAAAGTATTGCTGATCTGATTAGGTATGCGGTTAAGCATGGAGTCGTCGGCGGCTGAGTTGGAATTGCAGCAAATCAATATTCCTCAATGTAAAACCTCGTAAATTTACGAGTTCTTTTCCCTCTTTCCTTCATCTATCATCAAGGCATATATGACTTCTATGCAGTCAGCCTTTTTCCGCCATCGAAGTGTCCCCGTGGCTGGCTCCTGTCTGCTGGGGTTTTTAAGATCTTCAACATCCCATGAACTCATCCTGAGGTATTTTTTGTTCTCAACTTAGAGAAGGAGTCCCTGTTTTTAGTTTTGGCGCTGGAGTCTTGCTGAGTGGCATGAGCGAGGCAGGAGTGCGCAAGATACGTTAAACGTTAAAGGAGAACAGATGTTGAAACAATTCTATCTATTATTGAGTGCCTGTGTTTGTTTGCTGCTAAGCTGCAGCCTGACGAATGCTTATGACTATCCATTTGCCGATCCCTATGTTGCGACAGTAATTGGTACACCCGACGAATTTGCCGCGGTGCTGCCAAAAGAGATACCCACTAAGGTCGACACAATCAAAATTTTTCCGGAACGTCAGGTCCCTGACGTATTATGGTACATGGACGAATTCTTCTATTCCTACCAGCAGCAGGATGGACCGGCACCGCTTATTTTTCTTATAGCTGGAACAGGAGCCAGTTATAACAGTTCAAAAATGCAGCAAATGCAGCGAGCATTTTTTCATGCGGGGTTTAACATAATCTCGCTGTCGTCGCCAACTCACCCAAATTTTATTGTTTCAGCGTCCACCAGCAGTGTTCCGGGTAATCTACAGGAAGACTCTGCTGACCTCTACAAAGTCATGAAGGCAATCTGGCAAAAGCACCAGGACAAGATGCAGGTGACGGAATTTTATCTGACCGGCTATAGCCTCGGTGCTGCCCAGTCGGCTTTTATCTCCCAGATCGACGAGCAGGAAAATGCTTTCAACTTCAAGAAAGTACTGATGATTAACCCACCGGCCAGTCTCTACAATTCGGTGGTAATCCTTGACAAGTTGCTCGAGAATAATATTCCCGGTGGTCCTGATCACTTTAACGATTTCTATAAACGGGTGATAAATGCGTTTGGCGAAACCTATAAACATGGCGAGAAAGTCGAGTTCAACGATCAGTTCCTCTACGAGGTATACCAATATGAAAAGCCGCAAAGTGATGAACCACTGGAAGCACTGATTGGTTTGAGTTTCCGTATTTCTTCAGAAAACATGGTTTTCGCGAGCGATGTCATGACCAAGGGCGGTTACGTTGTCCCTAAAGGACTTGAACTCGGACGACATGACCATATTACCCCCTATGCAAAAGTCCTCTCGAGACTGACATTTCTCGACTATTTCGAGGGAATTTTCATGCCTCACTTCAAGGCTCTTGACCCGAGTGTTACCGAGTCTGACATGATCCGACTGCTAACTCTACGTTCGATCGAAGATTACCTGCGTAACGCTTCAAAAATAGGAATGTTTCATAATGTAGACGATATCATCATGCGCCCGGGAGAGATCGATTACCTGCGTGACGTTTTCGGTAGCCGTGCAACAATTTTCCCGTACGGTGGTCATTGCGGTAACATGGCGTATCCTGACAACGTTGCAGCCATGATCGGATTTTTCAAGAATACTCAACAGAATTAATGGAGGCGATGACCATGATGATTTCGAACAACAGGACCACACGTATGGCCTTTCTCTCCTTCACTCTGGCGGCGATATTATTTGCTTCAGGCTGTGCTACGCAACAAGCCACCAACCTCGAGCCGCCGTTGCACACTCCTGAGAATACTCTCAAGGAAAATGTGGAATATGCGGTGGATGTCTATGATCCGCTGGAAGGAATGAACAGAAGAATTTATACTTTTAACTACTATTTCGACAAATTTATCTACCTGCCGGTGGTAAATGCTTACGAATTCATAACTCCGAACTATGTCGAGGACCGCGTGTCCAATTTTGTTGATAATATTTTCGAATTCAATAATTTCACCAATAATCTTTTGCAGCTGAAGTTTGAGGCCGTCGGGGTCACTCTGGGGCGTTTTCTGACCAACACTACTATTGGTATCGTCGGTCTATGGGATCCGGCTACCAGCATGGGGCTGAACCGTCAGACTGAGGATTTTGGGCAAACACTTGGGCACTACGGGGTCGGTAATGGACCATATATTGTACTGCCGATCTTCGGTCCTTCGAACCTTCGTGATACCACCGGCCTAATTACTGATAGTGTGGCATTCAGCGCAGTCGGACCGCCGGCATGGATAGACGATGATGACGCGACCCTGATTTTCAGTGGTGTTGCGGCAATCGATTTACGGCATCGTCAGTCTTTCCGTTACTACAAGACCGGTTCGCCGTTTGAATATGAAATGATTCGTATGCTGTATGTAGCAAAGCGGGATATTGAGATAGCGAAGTAGTCAACAAAGTTTTCTTTTTTTCTCCCATGGACTCATAACAAAAAAAAGAGGTGAAAAGATTAAAAAACTTGCCGATCCCGCTTTTGTTATTTGCAGATGTTGTCGTCGTCGCACGGCCATACCATCCAGTTATGCCTGGCTAGCCAGATGCACCTCCGAAAATAGAGGAGGTCCGATCAATAGAGCAGAGTGCACTAACTCGGATTTCTGATAAATATTGTGTTGATTTTCAGATAGTGTTCCTCCTCTCTTGAGCTGGGATCAACACAATATCAACCGGTCAACTCCAATAGCTTTTAATGTAAAACCTCGTAAATTTACGAGTTCTTTTCCTTCCCTCCTTCATCTACTATCACATATAACCAATCACTTTTTTTGCAGCTGACTTGTTAGGCTATATTCCAGTGGGGTTTGTTGCCAGCATCAGTATGAAAAAATGTTTCACCACTCCAGGAGACATCATATGAGACAGCACTTTGGTTTATTAGCAATTTCGGTGGCGATTTCCCTGGCAGCACTATCCGCCGCGACGGCGACACGGGCCGAAGTGACGGCAGAAGAGCTTAAATCAATATCAATACCCGATACGTCCGAAACAGCTATCGGCAAATTGGAGTTTTTCGACGGAGTGCCGACCGAAGATACCATCGACAAGGTCTACGCCAACCTTGACCGCATGCGCGGCATGCAGGTTTTTCTCGACAATATCGGCGCCGTGTCTATGTACAGCGTGCGCAAGGGACTGGCCGATGCCGGGGCCGAAGGCGCAAACAGGATCGCCATCTTCGCACAGCTGATGGATTCCCAGACACTGGTGGTCACCGCCAACACCTCGACCCTTTATGCCTATACCTACACCGATCTTGCCAAGGACGGGCCGACCGTAATCGAAGTCCCGCCGGGTATGCTCGGCTTCCTTGACGACGCCTGGCAGCGCTTCGTCGGCAACATGGGCGTGACCGGGCCAGATAAGGGCAAAGGCGGCAAGTACCTTGTCCTGCCCCCAGATTACACGGGCGATATTCCCGACGGCTACTTCTTGCTGAAGCCGCCAACGAACAGAAATTTCATGTTTCTACGCGGCTCGATCAAAAACGGCCTGAAACCCGCGGTGGCCAACATCACCTCGAACCTGAAGGTCTACCCGCTGAAGGACCTGGCAACTCCGGCTGCAACCGAATTCGTCAACATGTCGAACAAGGCTTTCAACACGGTCTTCCCGAGTGACTTCAGTTATTTTGAAAACCTCAACCGGGTCATTCAGGAAGAACCGATCGAGGCGATCAACCCGGAAGTGCGCGGCGCCATCGCCGCCATCGGCATCGTCAAGGGACAGCCCTTTGCACCCGATGACCGGATGAAAAAGCTGTTGACCGAGGCCGCCACGCTTGGCAATGCAACGTCTCGGGTCATAACCTTCCATCCCCGGTTCGCTGGCGTGAAGATTTATCCGGACGACCCCGGTAGCGTGTGGTCCACTGCCTTCGCCAATAAGAACACCAGCTTCGAAGCCGATGGGACAATGGGCATGGACGCACGGGTGGTCTACTACTTCAACGCCGGCGGGGTCACGCCAGCCATGGCCACCAGCAGCCCAGGCCAGGGTTCGGACTACGCCCTTGCATTTCTCGATGCCAACAAACAGGCCTTCGACGGCGCCAAGACCTACCGACTGCATCTACCCAAGGACGTGCCGGTCAAGGACTTCTGGGCGGTCACCCTGTACGACACCCAGACCCGCTCACAGCTTCAGACCAGCCAGAGCTTCCCGACCGTTGGCAGCCAGTCCGAGGGAATGTCCCAAAACGGCGACGGCTCCTATGATGTGTATTTCGCACCTGAACCGCCGGAAGGCAAGGAAGGCAACTGGTTGCAGACTGTACCAGGCAAGAGCTGGTTCACCATCCTTCGGCTGTAC